>JAXLSS010000004.1:0-277085 GCA_046330395.1 Thermoleophilia bacterium | reverse complement strand
GTGGGTCCGGTGGAGGAATGGCCGGCCGACCGTCTGCAGTCGGCGTACTCCTTCCTGAGTCGCCGCGTGTCGGCCACGCTGAGCCTGCCGCAGGGTGACCCGGGGCGCGACCGGCTGCCCGAGCACCGTCAGATGTGCGAGCAGGTGGGCGCCGAGCTGGTGCGGCGCGGGCTGCTCTAGCGGCGAATGATGCGAGCGGCGGCCGCCGGCGGGCGGCCGCCACGCTGCATCACAGGGCGACGAGGGTCTCCCCGATGCCGAGGCACCAGGAGCACGTCGTCCAGGTGAGGCACCCATCGTGCTGGTGGGCGATGCGGCGCTGCCCCCAGCAGGCGGCACAGGAGACCCAGGCCATCCTGGCCGGCACCGTCAATGGCGATTCGTTCATGACCGGACTCCTTCCCGTTCCCATGCCGCCGCGGGCCACTAGTAGACGCGGAAGGGCCGGATCTCCTCGAAGGCGGCCAGACGCAGCCCGTAGGAGTCTTTCAGGCTGAGCAGCACGACCATGCTGTACACGCCCGCCGGCAGCGAGCCGGCCGGAACCGTGAACGTGGTGCTGTTGGTGAGCGTGCCGTCGGAGGCGCTGATGAGCCGCGGGTTCGGCGCGGCGGGCGCGTCGCCCTCGGGGCCGCCGATGCGGTCGTAGACGAGCTCCACGACCCACTGGCTGCTGATGGTGCCCAGGATGCCGGCGATGAAGCCGGACTGGGTCCACGACACCTGCACGTCGAACGGCAGGGCGGAGTCGACCTCGGCGTTGGTGGGGTTCACGTCGCCGGTGGGCTCGGTCATCTTCACGGACATGCTGCCCGAGAACAGGGCCGGGATGGGCGTGTTGTGCGTGATGTTGTCCTCAAGGGTGGTGCTCATGGCGAGCGTCCTTTCTCTGCTGGTGGATGCGCGACCCCTCGGTCGCGGCTGGCGGACACCGGTGGTGGTGTCGGAGCCACACTCCCGCAGCGCGCGGGGCGGCAACAGACGCGGTGGGGGTGAAACGCTCACCCCCTCCCCACCCCGGCTCCGGGGTCGCTCAGTCCTCCAGCGCGGACAGGTCGGCGGCACCCACGCGCACCGCCGTCTCCACCAGCCGCATGCGCTTGGCGGCACCGTCCTCACCCGCGATCTGGAATGCCTTGTACAGCGCACCCATGCCGGTGCGCACCGTCTCCACGCCGCGGTGGATGCGCGCCGCCACCTCGGCGTTGCTGGGCGGCACGCGCAGCTCGCCCGCCAGCAGCGATGGCTCGCACAGCGCCGCCGATAGCACCCGCCGCTGGGTGGCGTTGAGGAACCGCTCGGCGGTGCCCGCGTTGGCGGGCACGGTGGCGCCCGTGCGCGGTGTGGGGTCACGGAACACCAGTTGGCGTGCCCCATGGTGATGACCGACCCGTCGATGAGGCGGCGCCGGTCCACCACCCGCCGGCCGTCCACCAGCGTGCCGTTGGTGGAGTCGTTGTCGATCACCACCCACTCGCCCGCCAGGCACTCCAGCACGGCGTGACGGCCGCTCACCTGCAGGTCCCAGCCCAGGCTGATGGTGGCGGTGGACGAGCGCCCCACCACCACGGGCGCCTCACCGTCCAGGGTGTTCAGACACAGCTGCTCCCGGTCGTCCAGGTGGAACTCGAACGGGTCGCCGGCCTCCTCGGCGCGGCGGATGCGCAGGCGGTCGCGGGGATCGAGGAACACGTGGCCGCCGAGCGGGGTGTTCGGAGGGTCCGGCATGTCGGGCTTGGAGGCGGGTGGGTCCCGGCGGGGACGGGGGCGCGGGCACGCCCGTCAGGTCTACCACGGCTCGGCCACGCGCGTCGCGCGCGGCGGGCGGGGCTCAGCAGGTGGCGCGGGCCCCGCGGATCAGCGCGATCGCCCTGGTGAGGCTGAGTTTGCCCCCCGCCCGCTCGGCCGAGATGCCCACCCAGCGGGTGCCGCGGGGCACCACCAGGCTGGTGGCGCGCGTGTGCACGATGCGCGTGGCGCGGCAGCGCCGCACCTCCACGATGTAGCGCGTGGGGGTGGTGCCGGCGGGCGCCCGCCAGCGGATGCGCCGGGCACCGCCGCGCAGCACCCGCACGCTCACCACCACCGGCGCCGCCGGGCGCGCGGGCCCCACGCCGGTCTGCCCGCTCCACGCCAGGGCCGCGCTGAGGGTGACGTTGTGGGCGGCGTCGGTGACCTGCACCTGGTAGCTGGCCGGCCCGGCGGGCGGCGCCGGGTCGCACAGGGTCACCGGCCCGCCGCCGGGGGCCTGGGTGAGGGTGGCCACCACGGTCGCGCCGCGGTGCAGCTCGTAGGTGAGGGTGGCCGAGGCGTCGGTGGCCGCGGGCATGGTCCAGCAGGCCTTCGCCCCGACGCGCTGCAGGCTGGAGGTGCCCGACAGCGCCGGCGGGATGCGGTCCACCAGCTGCACGGTGGCCCGGGCGCTGCGGGCGCTCTCGTTGCCGGCGTAGTCCACCGCGCTCACGGTGTAGGCGTGCGCCCCCATGTCGGCCTCGGTCACCGTGAGCCCGGTGGTGGCGGTGGTGCCCACCAGCACGCCGTCGCGGTACACGCGGTATCCCTGCACCCCCACATCGTCGGTGGAGGCCGCCCACACCAGCTGCCACCGCGGCGAGGCGCCCGGGCTGGCCACCACGCCGGCCGGCACACCGGGCGGGGTGACGTCGGTGGGCGGGGCCACGTGCAGGTGGGCGCCGGCACCGTCCACCCCGGTGAGGGTGAGCTGCGCCCCGGCCGTCCCCACGGCCAGCGTCTGGCCCGGATCGAGGTTGGCGTCGGTGAGCACCGAGGTGGACGGGTGGGCGTCCAGCAGCTTCTGCTGATCGATGCCGCCGCTGTCGGCGCCCTCCAGCCGCACCCGCACGCCGGTGGACGCGCTCGGCAGGGTGGCCAGCAGGGTGTCGAAGCCCGTGGGAAGACGGGCGTCCACGGTGACCATCTGGCCGGCGCCCACCGGGAACCGCACCCCGTAGGCGCTGCCCGTGCCGTCCTCCAGGGGGTGCAGCACCACGTCGGCGGCGGTGCCGACGGTGGTGATTGCGCCGGCGGGCAGCCACCCCAAGCGCACCTTGGACCACACGCTGAACTCCCCCGCCATGGCGGTGGCGTAGGAGTCCGGGCGTCCCATGGTGTCCCAGGGGTCGCCGTACTCCACCGCGGTGCACGCGGCCTGCGAACCGGGATACGCCACCGGCTGGGCGGCGCCGTCGTGGCAGCTCTGGAGGGCGCTGGCGTGCGCCAGGCCCAGGTTGTGTCCCAGCTCGTGCGCCGCGGCCACCCGCATGGTGGTGCCGTTGAGCCAGGTGACCGACCCGCTCACCACACCCAGCCCCAGCCACGAGCAGGCCGGGGTGTCGGGCATGAGGATCATCACGTTGGTGTAGGGGCTGAGGTCCACCCCCGCCGTCTGCGCCGCGTCCAGGGCCTGGTTGGCCACGCTGGCCGGGTCGCACCCGGTGATGGTGGCGTCATACGGGCCGTAGGCGTCGGCGGACACGCTGGTGTGCCCGAACGACTGCGCCAGGTAGAAGGCGCTGACGCCGGTGGTGCCCCCGAAGATCTGGTCGCGGGCGGTGACCGGGTCGGTCACCTGACCGCCGTTCTGGTCGCGCAGCACCAGCAGGGCCACGTTGAGGCTGGCGGGCGCCACCGTGAGCGCCTGGGCCTGGCCGCTGACCACCGCGGTCACGGTGGCCGCCGACCCGCCGGCGGCGCGCGTGGTGATGAGGGCCGGGTCGCCCACCGCGTCGCGCAGCGCGGCGGCGACCGGCGCGCCCGATGCCCGCAGACGGGTGAGCGTGCCGTCGGGTGCCTGCAGCATCAGGCCCGAGGGGCCGTCCTGCACGCGCAGCACGCGTCCCATCATGGTGGCGGCCTGCGCGGGTGCCAGGGGCGCGAGCAGGGTCGTCCCCACCGCGGCGGCCGTCGCCAGCCGTCTCACGCGTCGGCTCGTCACGCATGTGGTATCGACCGGAACGGCTCGCGGCTGAACCCGTGCCGGGGCCCCGCCCCGCGCGGTGGATCAGGCGCGCACCGCGGTGGTGGCCAGGCGGGTGCGCACCCCCACGCGTGCCCGGTCGAGCACCCGCGGGTCGCCGAACAGGGGGAACGCCAGGTTGGCCCCCAGCAGCATCGCGTTGATCTCGAACGCCAGCTGCCCGGCATCGGCCTCGGGGTCGATCTCCCCCAGCCCCCGCGCCTCCTCCAGCGCGGTCTGCAGCGCCCCCAGCCAGCCCACCACGAACCCCTGGATGCGGTCGCGCACCGGGCCCGGCCGCACGCCCATCTCGGCGGCGGCGGCGGCGAAGAAGCAGCCCCCCGGGAACACCCCCCGCTCGATGTGCGCCAGGAACGCGTCGGCAAGGGCCAGCACCCGGGCCACACCCGGGTCCGCGGCGGTCGCCGGCGCCACGACCTCGCGCGCGAACACCGCATCGGCGGCGGCGATGGTCTCCAGCTGCAGCTCCTGCTTCGACCCGAAATGCGCGAACAGGCCGCTCTTGCTCATGCCCACCTCGTCGGCCAGACGCCCGATGGAGAGCCCGTCGAGACCCTCCACGGTGGCCAGCCGCGCGGCCGCCTCCAGGATGGCCTGGCGGCTGCGTTCACCATCCGCGCGGCGCCGAGGTCTGGGGGTCCCGGAGGTCACCTTGACAACTTAGCACGACCGTTCGTATGTTCTTTCGCACGAACGATCGTGCCATCTACGAGAGGGGGCTCATGATGGAGGACGCAGGACGGACCCGCGCGGTGGTCAACCTGATGACGGGGCATGAGGATGCGGACCGGGTGACGGTGGCCTTCCTGGTGGCCACCGCGGGACTGGCGGCCGGCAAGGACGTGGTGATGTTCCTCACCAAGGAGGCGGTGCGCATGGCCGTCCCCGGCTACGCCGACGCCATCGAGAGCGCCGGCGCCCCGCCGGTGTCGCGACTGTTCGCGCAGTTCCAGGAGGGTGGCGGCACGCTGTACGCCTGTCCGATCTGCCTGGACGCCAGGCACATCCCCCACGATGGCCTGGTGGCGAACGCGCGCGTTGCCGGCGCCACGCCGCTGTGGGAGTTCATCGGGGACGGCGCCACGGTGTTCAGCTACTGAACACGCCCGCCCGGGGTGGGGACGCCGATGCGGCCACCCCCACCCCGCACGGCCCGTCGCAGCCGGTATCGTGCCCCCATGGATCTTGAGAAAACGTTGTCAGCGTCGACGGGCCGGGTCACCGTCATCGGCGAGGCGCTGATCGACCTGGTCGCGGATCCCTCGGGAGCGGGCTTCACCGCGCACCCCGGCGGCAGCCCGTACAACGTCGCCGTCGGCCTGGCGCGCCTGGGCGTGCCCACCTCCCTCATGGCGCGGCTGGGCGACAACGCGTTCGGGCGCCTCCTGCGCTCGCACGCCGAGGCGGAGGGCGTGGACCTTGGGCCCGCGGCCCGGGCGGCCGAGCCCACCACGCTGGCCGTGGTGACCCTCGATGCCCGCGCGCACGCCACGTACGACTTCTATCTCACCGGCACGGCGGACTGGCAGTGGACCGGCTCCGAGCTGGCGGCCTTCCCGCCGGACACGGCGGTGCTGCATTTCGGATCGGTGGCCGCCTGGATGCCGCCGGGCGACGCCCACGTGGTGGACCTGGCGCGTCGCGTCAAGGCGGCGGGAAGCGCCCTCGTGAGCTACGACCCCAACGTGCGGCCGGGGCTGCTGGGCGACCCCGCCTCGGCCCGAGCGCGCATCGAGCGCTGCGTGGCGCAGGCGCACCTGGTGAAAACCAGCGCCGAGGATCTGGCCTGGCTGTACCCGGACACCCCCGCCGACGCGGTGGCGGCCGACTGGCTGGCACGTTCGCCCACCGTGGTGGTGGTCACCGATGGCCCCGAGGGCGCTTCTCTCCACCGCTCGGGTGCCGCGCCCGTGCGCCGCCCGGGGATCACCGTGGCGGTGGCCGACACCGTGGGTGCCGGCGACTCGTTCACCTCCGCGATGCTGGCGTCGCTGCTGGGCCGGGGCGTGGACGACCCCGGGCGGCTCGTCGGCTGCCCCGAGGGCGTGCTGATTGACGCCGTGGACGACGCGATCCGAGCGTCGGCCTGGACCTGCGGACGCGCGGGGGCGGACCCTCCCACGGCCGCCGACCTGGCGTCCTCCACCCTGGACTGACCTTCGCGGCGGGGCGCTTGCGCCGGGGGACGCGCGGGGCGGATGCTCGCGCTCCAAGCCCACAGCGGAGGAGAGACGCCATGCGTACCGTGCTGATCGTGCGCCACCGTGTTGCCGACTACGATGCCTGGAAGGCGGTGTACGACACGGTGGGTGACATCCAGCGCGACGGCGGGGTGATGGATCACGCCGTGATGACGGACCCGGCCGATCCCGGGATGGTGGTGGTGGTGCACACGTTCGCCAGCCCTGAGGCGGCGGGCGCGTTCCTGCAGCGGGACGACCTGCGCGAGGCCATGGGCCGCGGCGGGGTGGATCCCGAGACCTTCCGGGCGGAGGTGCTGCAGGAGGTCGTGGCGGGCCGCATCTGAGGCCCCGCGCGCGGCCGCCGACCGCTCGGCGTGATCCGGCGGAGGGATGGCAACGCCGGATCGCGCCGGGCCCATCGGCCCGCCGGGCGCGAACTACAATGCGCGGGCCCGCCGGGCGTCCCCGCGACCCGGCGCCGTGTCCAATCACGCCGGAGGGTCGCGCGCCAGTGTCGTCGCACATCCACACCAGCCACGAGTCGGTGTCCAGCGGGTTCACCGAGACCGCCTCCGACTACGAGGATGCCGTCCGCTTCAACATCGAGGGGGCGCAGCGGCTGATCTCCTGCATCCCCGCCGGCCGCTACGACGACGTCTTGGACGTGGGGTGCGGCACCGGCTGGGCCACCCAGGCCCTCATCGACCGCTTCCGGCCCGCACGCATCACCGGCGTCGACCCCGCCGAGGGCATGCTGCAGCAGTTCCAGGCCAAGCTGGGCGGCATCGGCGGCGTGCACATCACGCTGGCGCAGGCCGACGTGGAGCACATGCCGGTGGCCGACGGCACGTTCGACCTGGTGATCTGCTCGATGGCCTACCACTGGTTCCCGCGCAAGTGGGAGGCCGCCAAGGCCATGGCCCGCGCGCTGAAGCCCGGGGGCGTCATGGCCATCCTGATGTCCGGGCGCGGCGGCGAGCAGGCCTACCGCGACGTCATCTCCAACATCGAACCCATCAACTACCGCTGGCTGGGCGCGTTCGACGCCAACCTGCGCAGCGTGCCCGAGATGGAGGACTACATGCTGCAGGCCGGCATGGAGCCCATCGACATCTGGATGGAGACGCGGGTGCGCCACGTGGCGGTGGAGGCGTACATGGAGCGGATGCGTGGTGGCGGGGCCACATGATCGGCGACCAGTCCGAGCCGGACGTGGCCGAGTACGTGGGCAAGATCGAGGCCAAGCTGCGCGAGCCGTCCGGGCCCCGCGGCTGGCGCTACGAGTTCGCCAAGCTGTTCGCCATCGCGCGCAAGCCCGGCTGACGCCGGGCCCGCGGGCCGCTCAGGGCGCCCAGTCGGCGGTGGCCGATGCGGCACCCACGTCCTGCAGCAGCACCCCTCCCCCGCCGGCCCCCGATGCCCACCACCCGCAGACGGGTGTGCGGCTCGACGATGCCCTCGTTCACCAGCAGCGACCGCCCGTCCGGTGACATCCCCACCAGCGCGGCGATGAGCTCGCCGCCGGGTTGCAGGCCCCTGGTGCGCCCCGAGGCGGCGTCCACGGTGATGAGCCGCCTCGTAGTCGGTGCCCGGTGACGCTCGCCACCAGGCGGGTGCCGTCGGGCGTCCACCGGTCGGCGGATGGGCCCTCGATGAGGAACGGCGGAACCGGGTCGTGCGTGAGCCGGTGCGCCCCGCCGCCACCGGGGTTGACGGTCCAGATCTGCGAGTGCACGACGTCGTCGGGAATCGCGCCCACGCGCACGCGGCGGTGCGTGTAGCGGGTGACCGCGATGCGACGCGGCCCCCACACCGGGCCCGTGGCATCCGTGATGACCCGCCGGGGGGCGACCGTGCCGGCGGGGTCGGCCACGAACACGTCGGTGCGGGCACCGCCGAAACGCCCCCGGGAGTACGCCACCCGCGTGCCGTCGGGCGACCACCCGAACGTGTCCACCGAGTTGCCCCGCGCCGCCACCAGGGTGGTGACGGTGCCGGCGGCGGCGTCCACCAGCAGCAGACCGTTCCCCGTGACGAAGTCGCGCCGATCCACCGTCTGGGTCTGGCACAGCAGCCGCGTGGAGTCGGGTGACCACGTCACCTGGGCCTGGCATCCGCCCGCGGGCGTCACCACCGCGCCGGTGGCGAGGGTGAGGATGCGCAGCGGCGCGGCCCTGGTGGCGGCCTGGTACGCCAGGCGCGTGCCGTCCGGCGAGATGGTGGGGCTGCCGCCCGCGACCGGCAGCCGGTGCACGCCGGTACCGTCGTTCCCGGCGATGTACATGCGGTCCTGGGGACCGGTGCTGCGCTGGAACACGATCGCCGACTCCGCGGTGACGGGTGCCGCCATGCCCACCGCGGCCGCAAGCACCATCCACCCGCGACCGCTCCGCGCCCCCGATGCCCGCATCACACGCCTCCGCCGCCGCCCGCCTGAGAATGCCCTCCGATCTTGCGCGCCAGGGACAGTGGATGTCCACCCCACCTCACGCCAGGTGGGCCAGCTCCCGGACGCAGCGCACCACCTCGGCACGCGTGGTGTACAGCGGGGCCATGCCGAAGCGCAGCTGGTCGGGCGGGCGGAAGTCGCCCACCACGCCGGCCTCGGCCAGCGCCGCCACCATCGCACCGGCCCGCGGATGGGTGAGGGTGACGTGCCCGCCGCGCAGCGCCGGGTCGCGCGGCGAGGCCAGGCCGAAGCCGCGGGGCAGCAGGTGCGCGTCCGCCAGCCGCACCATCAGCGCCGTCAGCTCCATGCCCCGCGCCCGCAGCGCCCCCATCTCCACCCCGTCGAACGCGGTGAGCGCCGCGTGCAGCGCGGTCATCGACAACACCGCGGTGGTCCCCACGCGGAACCCGGCGGCCCCGGGCGCCGGCACGTGGTGGTCGGCGAACGCGAAGGGCTCGGCGTGGCCGAACCACCCCGGCAGCGGCTGGCGCACCTGGCCCAGGTGGGGTCCCACGTACACGAACGACGGCGCGCCCGGGCCGCCGTTGAGGTACTTGTACCCGCACCCCACGGCGAAGTCGACGCCCGCGGCGTCCAGCTCGCAGGGCAGGGCGCCCGCGCTGTGCGCCAGGTCCCACACGGTCAGCGCCCCCACGTCGTCGGCGGCCGCCGTGATGCCGGGCAGGTCGGCGATGGCCGCCGAGCGGTAGTCCACGTGCGAGCAGGTCACCACGGCCACGTCCTCGTCCAGGTGCGCGGCCATCGCCTCGGCGGGCACCACGTCCAGGGTGAGGCCGCATTCGTGGGCCACCTGCCGGCAGATGTATCCGTCGGTGGGGAAGTTGCCCGCCTGGGCCACCAGGCGCCCCCGGCCCGGCCGCAGGTCCACCGCCGCCCGCAGGCATTTGTAGAGGTTGACGGTGGTGGAGTCCGCGCAGGTGACCGACCCCTCTGCCGCGCCCACCAGCCGCGCGATGCGCGCCCCGGCCAGGTCGGGCAGCGCCAGCCACGTGCGTTCCCAGGAGGCGATCAGATGGGTGCCCCACTCGCGGTCCACGCACGCCGCCACCGCACGGTGCGCGGCATGGGTGAGCGGGCCCAGGGAGTTGCCGTCCAGGTACGCCACCCCCTCCGGCAGCCGGAACAGCTCACGGCGGCCCCCCATGGGGTCGCCGTGATCGGCCTCCTCCGCCCCCTCCAGCTCGTCGTCCCAGATGCCCACGGGTGCATTCCAGCAGAGCGCGCACACGGCGGCACTGGACCCCGCGACGCGGACGGCGGCATCCTTGGGGCATGCGACCGGCGCTGGAGGTGATCGACGGCGACATCGCCGCCCTGCCGGTGGACGCCATCGCCAACGCCGCCAACGACCACCTGTGGATGGGATCCGGGGTGGCGGGCGCCATCAAACGGGCGGGCGGCGAGGGGATCGAGCGGGAGGCCATGGCGCTGGGCCCCATCGCCGTCGGTCACGCCATCGCCACCGGCGCGGGACGGCTGCCGGCCCGCTGGGTGATCCACGGCGCCGTCATGGGCCAGGACCTCACCACCGACGCGGATGCCATCACGCGCACCACCCGATCGTGCATCCGGCTGGCCGATGGCCTCGGCGCCCGCTCGCTGGCGCTGCCCGCCTTCGGCACGGGCGTGGGCGGGTTCCCGGTGCGGGAGTGCGCGCGGCTGATGGTGGCGGTGGCCGCCGCCGCCGAGACCACCACGCTGCGGCGCATCGTGTTCGCCGTGTTCGGCGCCGCCGCGGCCGAGGCGTTCCACGGCGCCCTCGATGCCGTGACGCCGTAGGACACCGGCTCGTTTCGTCCGCCGACGGAACGGGAAGCATCGGCCCAGCGAGGAACGGCCGGGACCAACGGGCGCGGGAGGACGGCATGGACTTCCAGGTGGCGGAAGCACTGCACCAGCACCGGACCCGCCCGGCCGGAGCGCGGCATCGCGGCGGCGCTGCCGCGCTCGGCGGCCCCTGATGGTGGCCGCCGCGCCCGGGATCGTGGGCGGCCTGCTGGCCGTGGAGTTGCGGCGACTCGGCGCCATGACCGGGGCCGCACCGGGGTTCGGGGGTCGTGAGGTGATCATCACGATCATGATGGGGCTGCTGGTGACCGGCGGCGCGCTGCTGGTGCGCCGGCTCTCACGCGACACATTGCGGGCCCCTGGGGTGCTGCTGCCCAGCGGCTTCCGCGGCAGCGGGCTGGAGCGCGTGCGTGTGTCGGTGGGGCCCTGGCCGGAACCGGCCGGCCGTGAGGCCACGGTGGTGACCCTGCTGGAGGGCGGGCCGGTGCCCGTGGAGGCCGACGGCGACGTGCGCCTGATGTCCGACGGCGACTCGCTGCGGCTGGGTGACGGCGCGGGCTGCGTGCGCCGGGCGCGACCGCTGCGGTCCAGCACCGTGTGGATGCACGTGACCCGCGAGCCGGCGCCCGTGTGGAGCCCCGTCCGGGGGCGCTGACACGCGGGCGGCGCAAAGTGCGGGCCGACGGCGGCGGCGGTGACCGCCGGTGCGTTTTCTGGCCGCGCGGCCCGGGTATCCCTCACGCGCCACCATGAGCGAGAGGAGCCGATGACCGACGCCGCCCACACCCACCGGGCACTCACCCTGGGCGCGCCCCGGAGGCTGCGCATCGGCATCATCGCGCCGGCCTGGGTCCCCGTTCCGCCGCCGGCCTACGGGGGCATCGAGCAGGTCATCGCCACCCTGGCCGAGGGCCTGGTACGCCGGGGCCATCACGTGCGGATGGTGGCCGCACCCGGGTCCTCGCTTCCGGGGGTCGAGTGCATCACCCCCCTCGACGAGCTCCCCGCCTCGATGGCCGACCGCGTGGCCGAGTGGCGGCACGCCCTGGCCGCCGGCGACGCCGTGGCGGACTGCGATGTGGTGATCGACAACGCGGGGCTCAGCAGCTGCGCACTGCTGCGCGGCGCCACCGTCCCCGTGTTGCACGTGGTGCACGGGCACCTGGACGACGAGCAGCGGGCCCTGTACCACGCCACCGCCGCCAGCATCCGCAACATCCGCTTCATCGCCGTATCGCGGGCGCAGCGGATGCGGGCACCCGGGCTGCCGTGGGCGGGCGTGTGCCACAACGGCATGCGCCTGGACGACGTGCCCTTCCGCGACGGCGACGACGGATACCTGGCGTTCCTGGGCCGCATGTCGCCCGACAAGGGCGTCGTCCACGCCATCGAGATCGCGCGCCGCGCCGGGATGCCGCTGCACATCGCCGCGAAATGCCGCGAGCCGGAGGAACGCGCGTACTTCGAGCGGCACGTGGCCCCGCACATCGGCGACGGCGTGGTGTGGCTGGGCGAGCTGGGCACCCCGGACAAGTACCGGGTGCTGAGCAACGCCCGCGCCCTGGTGTTCCCCATCCGCTGGGACGAGCCCTTCGGGATGGTGATGATCGAGGCCATGGCGTGCGGCACCCCGGTGCTGGCCACCAACCGCGGTGCCGTGCCGGAGGTGGTCACCCACGGCGTCACCGGGTTCATCGCCGAGAACGCCGAGCTCCTGGGCCAGTTCGTGCCGCGTCTGGGCGAGCTGGACCCGGTGCGATGCCGCGCCGACGTGAAGGCGCGCTTCGGCGCCGATGCCCTGGTGGACCGCTACGAAGCGCTCCTGCGGGACTCGCCGCGCGCGATCGTGCGGCGCCCCGCGCGGCTGCGTCCCGTTCCGAGCCGGCCGGAAACCGCGGCGCGGGCCGGATGACCCCCTCCAGCGGTGACCTGCACGTCTTCGTCGGTCCCGGGTCGGTCACCACCATCCGGGACCTGGCATTCGCCATCTCCAACGACATCGGCGACATCCTGGCCGACCATCACGGCCTGATCGTGCTGGACACCCGGCACCTGTCGCGGCTGGTGCTGACCTTCGACGGGCGTCCCGTGCGGGGGCTGGTGGCCGGGCTGCCGTCGGCCGACCGCGCGCGGTTCCGCGGGTACCTCATCACCCCGCATCCCGAATCCAGCCCGGACGCGCCGGTGGAGGTGGAGCGCGACCGGCGGATCACCGGGGACGGGTTCATCGAGATGGTGACCCTCACCTCGTGGGCGCCCGAACCGCTGCAGGTGCGGGTGGGCATGCACGTGGACGCCGACTTCGTGGACATCTTCGACGTGCGCCGGCCCGAGGGCGCGCCCCGACGCACTCCGCCGCCGGTGGTGTCCGCGCGGCGGGACCAGGACACCCTCACATTCACCGCCGGCGAGCTCAGCACGGAGGTGCGCCTGCCGCCGGGCACGGGCCCGGACGACCCCCTGGAGTGGACGGCGCACCTGGCGCGCGGACGCCGCTGGCAGATGACCTTCGAGGTGCGCGCGGGCTCGGGACTGGGTTCCGCCGCACCCGATCCGGTCGCCACGCCCCGCATGCCGCCGTCCGCGCCGGCGGTGCGCACCGACCCGGACGTGCTGGCCGATGCGTGCGCGCGGTCGCTCTCCGACCTGCAGGCCATGTGCGCGGTGGACCCACTCGATCCGGACCGCCGCATCCTCACCGCGGGCATCCCGTGGTTCGTCGCGCTGTTCGGGCGCGACAGCCTCATCGCCAGCCATCTGGCCCGGGCGTTCGACCCCGGTCTGATGCTGGAGACCCTGCACGTGCTGGCCGCCCGCCAGGGACGCACCACCGACCCGGGGAACGAGGAGGCCCCGGGGAAGATCCTGCACGAGGTGCGCCTCACCACGCGGCCGTGGCTGGGCACCGGCACCACGCGCGGCACCCGCCCGTACTTCGGGTCCATCGACGCCACCCCCCTGTTCCTGATGCTGATGGGCCAGGCGGCGCGGTGGGGCGCGCCGCGCGAAGTCCTGGGAGAACTGCTCCCCGCCGCGCGTGACGCGCTGGGCTGGCTGCGGGGCGACGCGGCCGACCCCGACGGCGACGGGCTGATCGAGTACCGCGCATCCGGGCCCCGGTCGCTGACCAACCAGTCGTGGAAGGACTCGGTCAACGCGGTGCAGTTCCCGGACGGATCCCTGGCCGACGCGCCCATCGCCATCCTGGAGGTCCAGGCCTACGCGGTGCGCGCCCGCCTGGACCTGGCCGAGGTGCTGACCCTGCTGGGCCAGGACGGCGAGGCCGACGACCTGCGCGCGGAGGCCGACCGGCTGGCCGCGATGGTGCGCGACCGGTACTGGGTGCCGCGCCGGGGCCGCACCCCGGGCTTCTTCGCCATGGCGCTCGACGGGCACAAGCGGGTGGTGGACTCGGTGAGCTCCAACATGGGTCACGCGCTGTGGTGCGGCATCGCCTCGCCCGAGCAGGCCGCCGAGGTGGCCACGCACCTGGTGGGCGAGGGCCTGGCCAGCGGCTGGGGGCTGCGCACGCTGTCCAGCGGCATGGACGGGTTCAACCCCATCTCGTACCACGTGGGCTCAGTGTGGCCCCATGACACCGCCATCGCGGTGGAGGGGCTGCGCCGCTACGGCCACGACGCGGCGGCCGCCACGCTCACCCAGCAGCTGCTGGACGCATGCCGGATGTTCCGCAACCGCCTGCCTGAGCTGTTCGGCGGCCACCCCCGCCGGCAGCCCGGGTTCCCGGTGCCCTATCCGTCGGCATGCCGGCCGCAGGCGTGGGCGGCGGCGGCCCCCCTGAGCCTGCTCACCAGCATGCTGGGCATCGAGCCGGACATCCCGGCGGGGGTGATCTCGCTGGCGCCGATCCTGCCGCCGTCCATCACGCGCCTGGAGGTGCGGGGCATCGCCTTCCCCACCGGCGCGCTGTCGGTGACGGTGACCTCGGAGGGCGCCCACCTGCTGGAGCGGCCGGACGGGGTGCGGGTGGAGTTCCGTCCCACGGACCGGGATGTGGTGCCGCCGGGCGGCTGACCGGCTCAGGCAGCGGCCTCGGGCGGCAGCTGGTCGGCCACCTCGATGACGGCGTCGATGCCGGTGAGGCGCAGCAGCTGGCGCAGCGGCGTGCCCGGTTGTGCCACCACCAGCAGCGAGCGCCCCGTGGCCACCAGGTCGTCCCGCACCCGCAGCACCATCCGCAGCCCCGCGCTGTCCACATGGATGAGGTCGCCCAGCTCCAGCATGAGGCGCCGGCCCCCGCGCGCGTCGCCGAGCACCTCCCGTTCCAGGGCGTCGGCGTTGGACGCGTCCACCTCCCCGGCCAGCGTGACGATGACGCTGTCCCCCACCACCCGCACCGACCGGCTGACGATGTCAGACATGCGACCACCCCCGGATGGCGCGGCGGCGCCCGTGGGCACGACCACCGCGCCAGGGCCGCCGGATGTTTGTGCCCGTCGTCCGCGGGCACGCTGCACCTGACATCGGAGGTGACTCATGCCCAGTGAACAGGCCATGCCCGACACGCTGCGCCGCTCCGGAACGCGGGCGCAGCGCACCTGGATCGAGGCTCGCGACAGCGCCATCGCGCAGTACGGCGATGACGAGCGGGCCTTCCGCACCGCGTGGGCGGCGCTGAAGTACACCCACGAGAGGGTCGGCGACCGGTGGGTGCCGAAGGATCACCCCGGCCCATCCGATCCGCAGGCGGCGCTCAGCGGTGCCGCCGCGCGCCGCGGCGACCACCCCACCGCAGGTGGCGTGGACCAGTTGGGGCACACCCGTGACGAGCTCCTGCACCGTGCCCGCGAACTGGAGATCCGGGGGCGCAGCCGCATGAACAAGGGGGAGCTGGCCCGCGCCATCGCACGCAAGCAGGCGCGATCCTGAGGGGGCGGCGCGGCGCCCAGGGGATGTGGGCCCCCTGGGCGGCGCCGGGCGGCCCGGGGCGGCAGCCTGCGGCGCCACGGGCGAGTCGGTTCAGCCGGACGGGGTGATCCGGTCACCGCTCCGCGGGGGAGGCGGCGGACCCGGCGGAGGCGAACAGTCGCACCACCGCGTCGTTGAAGGCCGGCAGGTCCTCCGGGCTGCGACTGGACACCAGGTTGCCGTCGGTGCACACCTCGCGGTCCACGCGCGTGCCGCCCGCGTTCTCGATGTCGGTGGCCAGGCTGGGCCACGAGGTGATGGTGCGCCCCTCCAGCACCCCCGCCTCCACCAGCATCCAGGGCGCGTGGCAGATGGCGCCCACGGGCTTGCCATCCCGGACGAACCGGCGGACGAAGTCCACCGCGCGGGGATCCGTCCGCAGCCGGTCCGGGTTGGCGACGCCGCCCGGCAGCAGCAGGGCGTCGTACTGGTCGGGGGTGACCTCGTCCAGCGTCCGGTCCACCGGGAAGCGATCGGCGGCGGACAGGTGGTTCATCGCCTGCACCTCGCCCGCCTCGGGCGCCACGATGTGCGCCTCGGCGCCGGCGGTGCGCACCGCCTCCAGCGGGTCCGTCAACTCCACCTGCTCGATGCCCTCGTTGGCCACCAGCACCGCCACGCGCACGCCGGTCAGCGTGTTGTCCGTGCTCATCCCGCACCCCCTCCGATCGGAAAACCACGGGGGATTCCCCGCGCGCGGGCGCTCCCAAACGCGACGCCCCCACATCGGCGCGCCCGCGGTCACCGCATCGCCCGGTGCGCCAGCGCGCCCAGCCCCACCACCACCACGGCGGGGATCAAGAGCGTCCAGAACGCGACCTTCAGCACCGAACCCAGCCCGAAGATCGCGACCACCAGGATGAGCACCAGGATCCAGACCACGCCTCGCCCCAGGAGGTCCCGGGCCGGGCATTCCCCGCCGCCGCGTCCCCGAAACCCCCGGTCAGTCGTCGGCCGCGGTGCGCAGCAGCGCCAGCACGCGTCGTTCCGCCGCCGACCGCCCCCGCCTGGGGGCACCCACGGCATCGTCCGGGAGCCCGGACAGCGTGACGCCCGCCAGGAACAGGTCGATGACGCGCGGGTCGATGTAGCTGCGGCGCACCACCGCCGGGGTGTTGTTGAGCTGCTCCGAGACGATGCGGCAGGCGGTGGCCACCGCGCGTTCCCGCGCCCGGCCCGGCGGGCGGTCGTCCAGCGCGTCCAGGGCCACCGCGGCGGCCACCGTTGCGGCCCAGGTCCGGAAGTCCTTGGCGGTGTACGCGACGCCCATGTGCTCCTGGATGTAGCCGTTGATGTCACCCGAACGCACGTCCACGAGCCCCCCGTCCATGTCCCGGTACTTGAGCACCTCACGGCCCGGCAGCCCGTCCATCTCGGCCACCACCCGCGCCAGGACGGGGTCGGTCACCTCGGCGTGCTGGCGCTTGCCGCCCTTGGCCTCGAAGTCGATCACCACCGTGTCGTCCTGCACGCGCAGGTGGCGTGAGCGCAGCGTGGCCAGGCCGTAGCTGCCGCCGGAGGCCACGTACCGCTCGCCACCCACGCGGATCCAGGTGCGATCCAGCAGGCGCACCCCCGCCGCCAGGGCCTTCTCGCGGGTCAGCTCCGGCGCGCGCAGGTGGCGCGTCACCGCGCGGCGCAGGCCCGGCAGGGCCTCGGCGAACTCCAGCACCCGGTCGTGCTTGGCCTGGTCGCGCGCCAGGCGCCACCGCGGGTGGTACAGGTACTGCTTGCGCCCGGCGGCGTCGATGCCCGTGGCCTGCAGGTGCCCGGTGGCCGACCTGCAGATCCACACCTCCCGCCAGGCCGGCGGGATCACCAGCCCGCGGATGCGGCGCAGCGTACCCTCGTCGGTGAGCGTGCGGCCGCGGTGGTCGAGGTACTGCCAGCCCCGGCCCCGCCGGCGACGCGTGAACCCGGCCTGCCGATCGGAGGTGTGATGCAGCGACGGCATATGGCGGACGTGGGGGTACCCGCTGCCCGCCGACCGCGAACCCGCGACGCCAGTACCCCCCGCGGACCCCCCCACGCCCGCACGGAGGCGCCGCGTGACCGGCCCGTGGGATGATCCGGCGGCGGCCGCACCGGCCCGCCCGCACGTTTCACGTGGTGGCCGCGCGGGTACCGCAGAACGGTGACGATGACCCATAGTCCACCCCCACCCTCGTACCGCGGACCCACCAACGACCGCGAGCGCGAGGCCCTGATCATGGCGCACCTCCCCCTGGTGCGCGCGCTGGCGTGGCGGTACGTCAACCGGGGCGAGCCCATCGACGACCTGGAGCAGGCGGGGACCATCGGGCTCATCAAGGCCGTCGACCGGTACGACCCCGCCAAGGGCGGTGAGTTCCGTTCGTTCGCGGCGCCCACCATCCTGGGTGAGATCCGGCGCCACTTCCGGGACAAGACCTGGGTGGTGCGGGTGCCGCGTGGCCTCAAGGACGACTACGCCACCGTCACGCGCACCGTCGAGACCCTCAGCGGCCGGCTGGGCCGCAGCCCCACCGTTCCCGAGATCGCGGCCGAGGCGCAGCTGTCGGAGGAGCAGGTGCTGGACGCCATCGCGGCCCACAGCGCGTACTCCCCGCGGTCGCTGTCCCAGCCGCCCGAGGACATCGACGACGACAGCAGCATCGACATCCCCACCGAGGAACTGGGCTATGAGATCGCGGAGGGCCGCGAGGTGCTGCGCCGTGGGCTGGCCAGCCTGCCGCCGCGCGAGCGCGTCATCCTGCACCTCCGCTTCGAGGAGGGCTTGATTCAGTCGGAGATCGCCCAGATCATCGGGATCTCCCAGATGCACGTCTCCCGCCTGATCTCCCGTGCCCTCGAGACCCTGCGCCGCGTGGCGGAGGAGGGGCAGGCGTGACCCCCGGCACCGCCGCATACGAGGGGTCGGTGGCCATGTCCTTCCCCGCGGAGGCCGACAGCCTGGCCATCATCCGCCAGGCCATCACCGGCATCGCCGAGGTGCTGGGCATGTCACCGCCCCGCATCGACGATGTGAAGGTGGCGGTGACCGAGGCCGGCGCCAACGTGGTGATGCACGCATACGCCGGCGGCCGGGGTGTGATCGAGCTGGACGCCGGCGAGGACGCCGGGCGGATGGTCGTGGTGGTGCGCGACCGGGGCGGCGGGATCGTGCCCCGCGTGGAGCGGGACAGCCCCGGGCTGGGTCTTGGCCTGCAGATGATCGCGGCCCTCACCGAGGAGATGACGGTGTCGGCCAACGAGGACGGCGCCGGCACCGTTGTGCGCATGACCTTCGCGGTGGAGTAGCGCCGGGACCCCCACCGGTCGCCCCCCGTGCGGGGCGTTCCCGATCGGAGCCGCGGGAAACCGCATGGGTCTCGTGCACCCGGCCCGCCCGTCCGGGTGTTTGTCGCCAACCTGCCCCGGGCACCCCTGCATCCACAGGCCGGACGCACCCCACATCGGAGGTACCCGATGCGCCCCCCCGAACACGACTCGCAGGGAGCACCGTCGCACCCGTTCAGCGCCGAGGGCGAGGAGCCCGTGGTGGGCGGCCCCACGCAGCCTCAGGTGACACCGGGCGCCGGCGATCCCAGCACGCAGCGCGGGTTCACCCCGCGGCTGCTGCTGGTGCTGTTCGGCGCCTTCGTGGTGGCGTACCTGGTGACGCTGATCGTGGTGGGCACCACCGTACGCTGGCAGCTCGGGGTGATCTGGGGGTTCGCGGTGGGCATCGTGGCCGCCGTGATGGCCGCGCTGGTGACCACCGCCCGGGAGGACGGCCGCATCGAGCGCCAGGCACAGCGGGTCGCGTCAGGTCGCGGGCGGGGGCGTTAGGCGTGGTGCCGCGGGAGGCCAGGTTCGGCGAGGACGCAACCCGGCAGGAGCTGTACGAGCGCGCCCGCCGGGCCGGGGTGCCGGGCCGCAGCGGCATGTCCAAGGCACAGCTCGAGGCGGCGCTGGAGCGGGTGCGTCACCGCGAGGAGTTCGGCGGTGGTGACGCGGACGGCGGCGGGCGCGCGCTCGGGATCGACGCCGGGGAGGTCGAGACGCCCGCCGCGCGCCCGCCGGGGACGGTGGGCGGGTGAGGTCACCGGGGCCCTCGCCCTCCCCGTCGCGCGACGGGGAGGCGTCAGAACGGGCCGCGCCGGGTACAGAGGTGGGTGTGCGGGCGCCGCGAGGCCACGCCACACCATCCCCGACGCACTCCCATCAGCGAGGCGACGAACCCGTGTCGTACGATCACACCCATGACCGCGCCGCCGGCCGAGACCACCACGTGATCACCGAGCCGGCCATCCTGGAGCTGCACGACGGCCCCATGCTGGTGCCGGTGCTACACCGCGTGGTCAGCGCGGTTGCCGCGCAGGCGGGCGTGGACCTGGACCGGCTGGCCGATCTTGGGCTGGTGGCCGACATCCTGGCGGCGCAGGTGGGACGCGACCCGCTGGACCACCGGCTGCGTGTGGAGGTGGCAGCGGAGGTGGGGGCGGTGGTGCTGCGGGTGGGGCCGTTGGCCGCCGGCTCGGCCGCCCGGCTGCGCGCCAACTGCGAGGTGCCCGCCGTGGGTCCGGTGCTGGAGCGCCTGGCGGGTGACGTGCGCGTGGAGCCCGCGCCGGACGGTGAGTTCCTGCGGATCACCGTGGGTGAGGGGCCTCGCGACCGCTCCACCCCGTCCCTGGCCGGCTGACGGGCCCCGCGCCGCCTCAGGCGGCCTCGCCGGCGCTGCGCAGCGCCGGGTCCTGCGACAACCGCACCCGCGCCGACTGCTCCAGCTGGCGCGCCCGCTGGCGCGACACCCCGATGCGCCGCCCGATCTCGTCGAAGGTGGCGGGCTGGCGGCCGTTGAGGCCGTAGCGCATGTGCATCACCATGCGCTCCCGCTGCGGCAGCGCCTCCAAAGCCGCCCGCACCACATCAACGCGCCACTCCCGGTCCAGGTCCTCGTCCAGGTCGGGCGCCCGGTCGTCGGCAAGGAGGGCCCCGAGCGTCTCGTCCCCATCGGCGCCCACCAGCCCGTCCAGGCTGGCGGGCGGGCGCTCCAGGGGCCGCACCGCGCGCAGCGCCGCCAGCCGCTCCTGGGGCAGGCGCGCGTGCGCCGCCACCTGCGCGTCCGGGGGGAGCCCGTCCTCGCCGCGCAGCGCGGTCTCGGCGGCGGTGAGCCGGCGCAGTTCGTCGGACACGTTCACCGGCAGCCGGATCAGCCGCGACTGGTTGGCGATGGCGCGCAGGATGGACTGCCGGATCCACCACACCGCGTACGAGGAGAACTTGTTGCCACGGCGGTAATCGAACCGCTCGGCGGCGCGCACCAGGCCCAGCAGGCCCTCCTGGATGACATCGCCCAGTGGCAGGCCCGCGCCGCGGTACCGCATCGCCATGGCGATGACCAGCCGGATGTTGCACTCCACCAGCTGGTCCAGCGCGGCGGTGTCGCCCTCCTCGATGCGTCGCGCCAGCGCCACCTCCTCGGCGGCCCGCAACAGGCGGTGCGACCCGGCGCGGTCCAGGAACGCCTGGAGCTCATCGCGGTCGCTCAGCGCCAGCGCCCGCGCGCTGGGCCCGCCCAGAATGCCGCCCTCCATACCCATCGTGCCTCCCGTGTTTGCGTGATCCCCCGGCGCACACGCGACGCGAAGGTGTGACCCGCGGTGCCCCACCGGCCCGTCAGCTGCCGGCCTCCCGCGGCGACGACCGCATGGCCCTCAGCCGTGCCCGCAGCCGTGCCCGGGCGGGTTCGTGGCCCAGTCGCTGCGCCGCGGTCCGGACGAGGTCAAGCGACGGCTTGGACGCGTCGACGTCCTCCGAGGTGACGACCGCGTGCAACACGTCCCCAACGCCCGGCAACCGCGCGAAGTGGTCCATCTCCGGGCGTGTGCCCGAACCGGCCGGCACCCCGCGCACGCCGGCCGCCGCCATGGAGGTGATGAACCCGTGCGCGCCCGGCAGGGGGCGGACCTGGTGGAGCATCCCGGCGAACCGGCGGTCGTGCGGCCACCGCAGCCGGTCACCGTGCTCGCGCTCGGCCGCGTCACCCGCCACGCCGGACACGAGCCGGTCGCCGCCCATGCCCACGTGCCTGTGGAGCACCCAGCCGGGGGAATCCATGCCGACGTCGCGGAACGCGAGGTCCCATGCCCGCGTGTGCAGGTACACGTTGTCCACCAGCGTGCCGTCCACGTCCATGATGAGGCCGCGCACCGCGGAGGGGAGGTCGTCGCGCATGCCCGCCTCATACCCGGCGGGGCACCCGTCCAATCATGGTGCCGGCCGCGGAATGTACCGGTGCCGCCCCCGCACCCCCGCGCGCGGGGCGGCGACCGGATCCTGAGGGCGCGGCGACCCCCGAGCGCCGCACCCGTGGTCCCCACATACCCCCGGCCGACACACGCGAAACACGGGGTGCGGGCCGCCTCCGCCGGTTTGCGAACCGCTCGTGCGGGTACCGACAGCGGTGCTCGTCGCACCCACCACCAGGCCCCTTCCGAAAGGCGCCCCATGATGTTGAGGCACCGTTCACGGGTCGAATATGGTGGCCGCACGGTCCCCCGCACAACACCATCCACGGTAACCGGCGCGCGTTCGCCCGGCGCCGCGGCGGGCCCGCAACCGGAGGGGATGGCGTCGATGCCGACCAGCGTCAGCAGGGTGCGCGTGCATGACTGATAACTTCGAGCCGATGAGCGAGCCGGTGCAGACCGGTCCTCTGCGCGTCGTGCGCCAGGACCTCCCCCACGCCAGCGTGTTGCGGCTCGACGGTGAGCTCGACCTGGCGTCCGCCCCCGGACTGGTGGCCGCGGTGCGTGCGGCATCCGAGGCACGACCCGACGTCCAGCTGATCCTCGACATGCGGCACGTGGCCTTCATCGACTCCACCGGGCTGCGCAGCCTGCTGGAGTGCGCCGACCTCACCCCCCGTCCCCTGCCCCTGCTGGACCCCTCCGACCCGGTGCGGCGCGTGCTGGAACTCACCCAGATGTCCGGCCGCTTCCCGGTGGTCACCGACGTGCAACCCGATTCCCTGGACGTGCTCGGCTAACCCGGGGCGGGTCCCGCGGCACCCCCACAACGTCCCCGGCGTTTCGGGCCGGCGCCGCCGGGCACCAACGCCCGGACCGGCATTCGGCGAAGGGGGCGCCCGTGGCGCGAATCGGCATCGTCTACCACACGATGTACGGCAGCACGTTCGATCTGGCCGGGGAGATCGCCGAGGGCATCCGCGCGGCGGGGGGCACCCCCGAGCTGCGGCGCGTGAAGGAGCTGCTGCCCCAGGAGATCATCGAGGCTCAGGGCCTGCAGGACACCGTGGCGCGGCAGGCCGACGTGCCGGAGGCCCAGGTGGACGAGCTGCCGGCGTTCGACGGCATCCTGTTCGGCAGCGGCACGCGGTTCGGCAACCGCACCGCCCAGCTGAGCAACTTCCTGGACCAGACGGGTCCGCTGTGGGCCTCCGGCGCCCTGGTGGGCAAGCCCGCCGGGTTCTTCACGGGGGCGGCCACGATGCACGGCGGCCACGAGAGCACGATCCTCACGATGTCCACCTTCGCGTACCACCACGGCATGCTGATCGTGCCGCTGGGGTACACCGACCCGGGCGTGGGGGCCACCCAGACCGGCGGCGGGCCCTACGGGCCGTCGCACCTGGCCCGCGAGGGCGTCACCGGCCTGCCCGACGAGGAGCGGGATCTGGCGCGGCACTACGGCCGCATGTTCCACGGCATCGCCGCACGGCTGGCCGGCTGAGGCTGTTCGGGGACGCCGGGGGGCGGGTAGCGGGCCACGGACAGCGGGTACTCCCGGCGAAACACGTCGTCCGGGAGGATCGATGAGCGAACGTCCGCCGCAGCCCAGCCCCGAACCCCCGCCCATCGAGGTGCCCACGCCCAGCCCGGTCCACCCTCCGGGAGCGCCCGGCACGGGTGACCCGATCGGCCCCAGCGTCCCCTCGCCCGCGCCCCCGGAGCCGGATCCCCGGCCCATGAGAGGGCGCGCGACGTGGCCCCGGTCAGGCCGCGGGGATGTCCACCGGCATCGGCTCCACGGCGGGCGCCGAGTGCTGGGCCTGGGGCGAGCGCATCAGGCGGGACGCCACGGCCGCGGCTCCCACCACCAGCGCCAGGATGGCGAACCAGCGGCGGCGCCTGCTTCGGCGTCCCTGGGACGCGGCCAGCTCGATGCGGTGCGCGGCGGTGTTCACCGCCTGGCGGAACCGGCGGTCCCGGCTGAGCTCCACCAGCGCCCGCTGGGCGGCGGCCGGGTCCAGGTTGGTGAGGTTGCCGGCCACGCCGCGCAACCTGCGCGCCGCGTGGTGCGCCTGCGGGGCGGTGGCGGCGCGAACGGTGGGCGCCACCATCGACGCCGTCCTGCCCTGGGCCAGCCAGTTCACGGCGGCGGCGGTTGAGTCGTTCATGGGGACCTCCATGAGCCGAGAAAACGGACCAGGGGTGATTCCCGGTGACCGGCCGGCCGAAACGCCCCGGGATGCGCCCGGACCGCAACGGGCCGGTTTGGCCACGGTCGCCCGCGGGAACGGTGCGGGGGCCCCAGCACACCAAGGAGGGGACGATGACCGAGCACCAGCAGCAGCCCCCCGACGACGCGCGCCCTGACGGCAGCACGGGCGCCGAGGAGGAGCGGCACTCCGCCGGCGACCAATCGGAGGGACCCGACTACGCACGGGGTGAGCGCCAGAAGCCCCCGCCCGCCGTGGAGCCCGACTTCGCCCGGGGTCAGCGTGACGATCCCGCGTCACAGGGCGTCAACGAAGCCATCCCGGACTTCGCCCGCGGCGAGCCCGGGCACGAGGACCTCCCGGCATCCGAGCGACCCAAGCCCGACTTCGCGCGGGGCCAGGACGGGGACCCCGAGCGCGGCATGGAGGCCGACAATGAGTGAGCGCCTCAGCGAGCCCCCGGAACCCCCGCCGGCACCACCGGCCCGGGCGCGACGGCGTCCCGCCGCGGCGCCGCTGCCGGGGCCCTCGGCATGGCGGCCGCTGTTCCGCACACGAGGGTTCCGGCCCTCGGCATCACCCCGTCCACCGGCCGGCGGCCGGTGAGCGGGGACACGGCTCAGAGGCTGCCGTAGCCGCCGCACCGGGTCCGCGGGGCGCACCCCGGTGGCGGTGCGACGGCAACACCACCCGCCGCGGCGCCCACGGCCGCGGCGGGCCCCCGGCGCGATGCCGCCCGGGTCACGCCCCGAGACGCAGCCGCATGATGACGACCGTGCCGGTCTCGTCGCTTGCGAACTCGATGACGTCCGTGAGGGTGGTGGCCAGCCACAGGCCGTGGCCCGCGGCGCCCGTGAGGACCGGGGGCAGGTGCGCCGCCAGGGGGTCCGGGAGGCCCGGACCGGAGTCGCCGATGCAGCACACCAGCTCCTCCTCGTCGGCCCACAGGCTCGCCCGCCGGGGGGCAACCGCGTGCAGGAGCGCGTTGGTGGCGATCTCGCTCACCGCCACCAGGAAGTCCTCCAGCTCCGCCGCGTCCACCGCGCGCCGCGTCGCGCACTCGCGCACCGCGCTGCGCAGCCGGGCCAGGTCGGCCGCGCCGTGCAGGGCCACCGCGCGGCCGGGACGCCCGGGCGGCCGCGCCACCGCGCCGCGCAGGAAGCGACCCGGCTCCACGAAGGTGTCGCTCACGCGCACGCCCGCGCCGTCGAGCAGCTCCGGGTGCACGCAGCGCACCCGCTCCAGCAGACCGTTCTCGAGGTCGTCCGCCGCGTAGGCACAGATACCGGTGACCCCGTGACCGGCGTACAGCGAGGTGCACGCGGCCTCGAGACGGAAGTGCGCCTCCACCGCCGAGGTGTGGAAGTCACGCAGGGGCACCTCGCTCACCACGGCCGCGGGCGCCTCCCCCACCCCACCGGCCGCGAACCGGGCCAGCTCACCGAACATGGGGCCCTGGCGGCGGGAGAACGCGTGGGCGTCGGTGAGGACGACGCCATGTATCCGCGGTCCCAGGGCCTCGCGCATCACGTGCTGGTGGGCGGGTGCCACCGCCATGAGGACGCGCCTGCCCTCCCCCATGGCCTCCAGCACGAACGGCGTGACGCCGCGCTCGAACTCCGCCGCGTCGCGGTACACCAGCAGCCGGTGGCTGTGCACGGCCGCCGTGGTCACCGCACCACCTCGACGTTGGCGCTCCACTCACCGGCCAGGTCCGCGATGCGGCGGCCGGTGGCGGACATGCCGGCCACCAGGATGCGCACGTCCCCCTCGTCGGCCACCTCCCGGATGGCGCGGATGCCGCTGAGATCGACGAACCCCAGCGCCGACAGGTCCACGCACAGCGGGTCCTCCACGGCGGCGCGGGACCGCAGCGCGGCGGCCAGAAGGTGCGCGTTGGAGCGGTCCACCTCCCCCTCCACGCGCAGTCCGCCGCCGTGCGCCACCGTGACCAGCAGCGCGAGGGGCCGCCGGCCGTCGTCCCGGGCCACGCCCGAATGCGCGGCGGCGATGCGCGCCAGGGTGGCCGCCCGGATGGCGGGCCGGCCGTACTGACACAGCCCGATGATCCCGCAGCGGCGCATCTGGTCGGCGCACAGGTGCTCCAGCCGCAGCAGCTCGTCCACCGATCCGCAGCGCTCCAGCACCCCGTCCATCTCGGCGGTGACGCGCAGGCCCGGGTATCCGTCCGCGCGCGCCCGGTCGGCCTGCGTGCGCAGCATCGCCGCCATGCGCTGCGGCAGGCGGCCGGCGTCGGGCGCGTCCGCGGGGCGCGGACGCAGCACCACGATCTGGCCGTTGCGCAGCATCGCCGCGGCGTCGGGCACGGCGCCCTCCAGGGTGCGCCCCACCCGCGTGCGACCGTCCGCGTGCGCGCAGAGGTACAGCAGCCGGTCGCCCGCCCCCAGCGCCGCCGCGGCGAACGCCTGCACCAGGCGTGCGCGGCCGTGCGGGTCGGAGTGCAGCCCGCACAGGTGCTCGCCCCGCTCGGCCCCCTGGACGGGCCGGGTGTGGAGCTCGCAGGTCACGCGCCCCACCTCGCGCCCCGCCGGTGCAGATCGATGCCGTCGCGTGCACGCATCACACCGGGTGACATACCCGCGGGGGCCCGGTTCAACGCATCCGGCGACGGCGAATGTGTGTGTTCAGGGCGCGGCGGGTACCGATACGTCGTCGGCGCCCATCCGGGGCGCCCGGGATCGGAGGTGCGTCGCCGTCGGTTGGGCGTTGGTCATCATCATCGTCGTCATCGTGCTCGCCGTCATCGGTTTCTTCAGCCTGTTGCGGGGGCGCTGAGTGAACGACGTCCACCGCCTCTGCGGTGGACACCCTGGGGGAGGGTTACGGAGACGTGTCATGTCGTCTCCACCCTCCCCCACTAGCATCGGGGGCGAACGCGGAGGCGGCGCCGGCCGTCCGAACGCGTGACGCGCAACCCGGGAGGATCCGCCGTGAGCGACGAACCGGACCTGCAGCTGCTCGACGCCTACTGGCGCGCCGCCAACTACCTGTCGGTGGGGCAGATCTACCTGCTGGACAACCCGCTGCTGCGCGAGCCGCTGCTGCAGGAGCACATCAAGCCGCGTCTGCTGGGCCACTGGGGCACCACTCCCGGGCTCAACTTCATCTGCGCGCACATGAACCGCGCCATCCGCCGCTGGGACCTGCAGGCCATGCTGGTGGTGGGCCCCGGCCATGGCGGGCCGGCGGCCGTGGCCAACGCGTACCTGGAGGGCACCTACTCGGAGGTGTATCCCCATGTTGGCCGCGACGAGGACGGCCTGCGTGCCCTGTTCCGGCAGTTCTCGTTCCCGGGCGGCATCCCGTCGCACGTGGCGCCCGAGACGCCGGGCTCCATCCACGAGGGCGGTGAGCTGGGGTATTCGCTGGCGCACGCCTACGGCGCCGTCTTCGACGACCCCGAGCTGCTGGTGTGCTGCGTGGTGGGCGACGGGGAGGCCGAGACCGGCCCGCTGGCGGCGGGCTGGTCGGGGAACCGGTTCCTCAACCCCGCCCGCGACGGCGCCGTGCTGCCGGTGCTGCACCTCAACGGCTACAAGATCGCCAACCCCAGCCTGCTGGCGCGCATCGGGGATGGGGACCTGACGCACCTGCTGGAGGGCAACGGCCACCACGTGCTGTGGGTGGACGGGCACGAGCCCCAGGCCATGCACCGGCGCATGGCGGAGGTGATGGACGAGGCGGTGACCCGCATCCGGGCCATCCGCGCCGCGCCCGAGGCCCCGCGGCGCTGGCCGCTGATCGTGCTGCGCACCCCCAAGGGCTGGACGGGCCCCCGTGAGGTGGACGGGCTGCCGGTGGAGGGCACGTGGCGCGCCCACCAGGTGCCGCTCACCCAGGTGCGCACCAACTCCGGGCACCTGGCCATGCTGCAGGCCTGGATGGCCTCCTACCGCCCCCAGGAGCTGTTCGACGATGCCGGCACGCTCGTCCCCGAGCTGGCCGACCTGCCCCCGCGCGGGGAGCGCCGCATGAGCGCCAACCCGCGGGCCAACGGGGGGCTGCTGCTGCGCGATCTGCGGCTGCCGGACATCCATGGGTACGCCGTCCCCGTGGACCGGCCGGGCGCGGCGTCGGCCGAATCGACCCGCGTGCTGGGCACCTACCTGCGGGACGTCATCAGCGCCAACCCCGACCGGTTCCGGCTGTTCGGCCCCGACGAGACCGCGTCCAACCGGCTGTCGGCGGTGTTCGAGGTGACCGACCGCGCCTGGGACGCGGAGCGCCTGCCGGGGGACGAGCAGCTCTCACCGGACGGCCGCGTGATGGAGGTGCTGTCCGAGCACCAGTGCCAGGGCTGGCTGGAGGGCTACCTGCTGACGGGCCGGCACGGGCTGTTCAACTGCTACGAGGCCTTCGTGCACATCGTGGACTCGATGTTCAACCAGCACGCCAAGTGGCTCAAGGTGACCAACGAGATCCCGTGGCGACGGCCCATCGCGTCGCTGAACTACCTGCTGTCGTCGCACGTGTGGCGCCAGGACCACAACGGCTTCTCCCACCAGGACCCCGGGTTCATCGACCACGTGGTCAACAAGAAGGCCGAGCTGGTGCGCGTGTACCTGCCGCCGGACGCCAACTGCCTGCTGTGGGTGGTGGACCGCTGCCTCACCAGCCGCCAGTGCGTCAACGTGGTGATCGCCGGCAAGCAGCCGGAGCTGCAGTACCTGCCCATGGACGAGGCGGTGCTGCACTGCACCCGCGGCATCGGGATCTGGGAGTGGGCATCCACCGACGAGGGCCGCGAACCCGATGTGGTGCTGGCCTGCTGCGGCGACGTCCCCACGCTGGAGACCCTGGCGGCCGCCGACATCCTGCGCCGGGAGCTGCCCGGCCTGGCCGTGCGCGTGGTGAACGTGGTGGACCTCATGCGGCTGCAGCCCGACAGCGAGCACCCCCACGGCCTGGGCGACCGTGAGTTCGACGCGCTGTTCACGCGTTCCAGGCCCATCGTGTTCGCCTACCACGGCTACCCGTGGCTGATCCACCGGCTCACGTACCGGCGCACCAACCACGGCAACCTGCACGCCCGCGGCTACAAGGAGGAGGGCACCACCACCACGCCCTTCGACATGGTGATGCGCAACGACCTGGACCGGTTCCACCTGGTGATGGATGTGATCGACCGCGTGCCCGGCCTGGGCGTGCAGGCCGCGCACCTGCGGCAGCGCATGGTGGATGAGCGCGTGCGCTGCCGTGACCACACGCGCGAGGTGGGCGACGACCCGGCCCACATCCGCGACTGGGTCTGGCCGCACGGGCGCTGACCATGCGGGTGCTGGTGATCAACGCGGGGTCGAGCACCCTGAAGGTGTCGGTGGTGGACCCCGGGGGCCCCGGGGACGGGCCGGCGCAGACCCTGCCCGCGCCGTCCGCGCAGGTGGATGAGGAGGCGTTGCGCGGGTTCGTCGCCGGGGCGGGCGCACCCGACGCGGTGGGCCACCGGGTGGTGCACGGCGGTGCCGAGTTCACGGCGGCCACGCGCATCGACGCGGACGTGCGCCGCCGCCTGGAGCAGCTCACCGACCTGGCGCCCCTGCACCAGCCCGCGGCGCTGCGCGTCATCGACCGGGTGGGCGCACTCCTGCCCGGCGTGCCGGCGGTGGCCTGCTTCGACACCGCGTTCCACGCGCATCTGCCCGAGGCGGCCGCCACCTACGCCCTGCCCGAGGCGTGGCGCCGCCGCTGGGGCCTGCGCCGCTACGGCTTCCACGGGCTGTCGCACGCGCACGTGGCCGACCGGCTGGCCGCCCTGATGGGCCCGGCCGCCCGGGACGCGCGGGTGGTGAGCTGCCACCTGGGTGCCGGGGCGTCGCTGGCCGCCATCCGCGGCGGCACCTCGGTGGACACCACCATGGGGTTCACCCCGCTGGAGGGGCTGGTGATGGCCACGCGCGCCGGCAGCGTGGACCCCGGCCTGGTGCTGTGGCTGGCGCAGCGGGGCGGCCTCTCCCCCCGTGAGATCGAGGACGGGCTGGAGCACGAGTCCGGTCTGCTCGGACTGGCCGGCAGCGCCGACATGCGGGAGGTGCTGGCGGCCGAGGCCGGCGGCGACCCGCGCGCCGCCGTGGCGATGGGCGTGTACCTGCACCGGCTGCGGGCGGGCATCGCCTCCATGGCCGCCGCCATGGACGGCCTGGATGCCCTGGTGTTCACCGGCGGCGTGGGCGAGCACGCGCCGGAGGTGCGGGGGCGGGCCGCCGCGGGACTGGCGTTCCTGGGCGTGGCCGTGGCGGACGACGGTGCCGCCGGCGCCCCGGGTGACACCGAGATCACCGCCCCGGGGGCGCGCGTGCGGACGTTCGTGGTGCGGGCCCGGGAGGACCTCCGCATCGCCCGTGAGGTGCGAGCGCTCCTTGGCGATCAGCCCGGGCCCACGGTGAACACCCGGTAGGGCTCCCCGATGAGGGGCATGGCCACGTTCCGCACGGGCACGCCCCCGGGCGTTGCGCCCAGGTGCGGGCCGCGGTGGGCGTGGCCGTGCACCACCAGGTCGGCCCCGGCGCGGTCGATGGCCTCGGCCAGCTTCTGCGAGCCGAGGAACGCGTGGATCTCCGGGCGCTCGTCGGCCACGGTGTCCACCACCGGCGCGTAGTGCAACAGGGCCACCCGGGCCGCGCATCCGACGGAGGCCAGCTCGGTGAGGCACGTCCAGAGGTGGCGCGCGGCCTCCTCGGCCACCGCCACGAAGGCCTTGATCTCGGGTTCCCCGAACGAGGTGAGCACGTGGTGGCCGAACCCGCCGGCGAACCCCTTCACACCCGCCACGCCGAGCAGCCGCCCGCCCACCTCCACCACGTGGGTGGCGTCGCGCAGCACCGTCACCCCGTGGTCGGCCAGCGCCTGGACCACGGCGTCGGGGCACCCCGAGTGGTGGTCGTGGTTGCCCAGCACCGCAACCTTGGGGATGGTCACGCCGCGCAGCTGGCGGCCCAGCGCAGACGCCTCCTCGGGGGTGCCCCGTCTCGTCAGGTCGCCGGCCAGCAGCAGCACGTCGGCCCGCTCGTCCAGGTCGGCGAACCCGGGTGCCAGCGGGTGCGCACGGTCGTCGGCGGCGTGCACGTCGCCCACCGCGGCCACGCGGATCACGCCACCTCCACGGGGCGCACCACCGACGCCGTGCTCAGCACCCGCAGCTCGCGCACCAGCGTGAAGAAGGTGCGGGCGTAGGGGCTGCACGATGTCCGCTGCCACAGCACGTCCCAATCGATCTGCTCACGCAGCGCGCGGGCAATTCTCAGGGTGGGGCTGAGGTCGAGATTGTGCTCCCCGAGGGCCAGCAACTTGCTGGTGAGCAGGTCGTCCACCCGCACCACCCGCATCGCCACCGCCCGCACCACCAGCTCGTCGCACCGCGCCATGAGCGCATCATCCACCGGGAGCCCCGTGGGGTGGTGGATGAGGTCGATCAGCACCTCGCCGTCCCAGGCCTTCACCAGCCAGCCCTCCGGCGGCACCTCCACTCGCAACCCCGCCCGCGAGGCCACCTCGATGGCGCGGCGGGCGTCCTCCTCACGGATCAGCAGGTCGATGTCGTTGTCGGTGGGCGGGCCGCCGCGCGCCCACGCCGCCAGGCCACCGCCCAGCGCGAACTCGATCTCGGCGTCCCGCAGCGCCGCGGCGATGCGTTTGAGCGCCACCACCAGATGCTCGGCCTGCACGGAGGGCACGCCGCTCCTTTCCGCGAATGGCTGAAGGCTGCATACCCGCCCACCGGCGGTGCAACCATGGCACCCCGGGCCCGGCCGCGGGTCAGATCCCGCGGTGCCGCCGCCGCTGCCGCAGGTGCCCCACCAGCCACCAGGCGGCAGCGGCCGGAGGGATGGCCACGCTGGTGGCCAGCATGGTGGCCACCTCGCGCGGGTTCCTCGGGCCCGGAGCGATGCGGCGCGCCCCGAAGACCGCCGTGAGGGCCAGCCAGGCCGCCCCGGCCACCGCTGCCGGCCGGCGGCGCCCGCCTGCCAACAGGGTCACGGCCACGGTGCCGGCCACCGTGGCGGCCATATGCCGGCGCAGGGCCCCCTCCGGGACCCGGGCCCGGATGCGCCAGTCGCGCCCGTGCGTGGCCCGCATCAGCACGTCGTCGGCGGTACCGCGCTGCCTGGCGACGCTCACCCACGGGCCCGCGGGACCCACCGGGTGCACCACGCGCCGACGGCCCCGGATCAGCCGCATGCCCTGCGCCATCACGCGCAACGCCAGGTCGGCGTCCTCACGGGAGACGGATCGGAGCCGCTCGTCGAAGCCGCCCACGCGCTCCAGGGCCCCGCGGCGGTACGCCATGTCGGCGGTGGCCCACGCCGCGCCCTCCAGCGCCCCCACCTCGCGCTCCCAGTCGGTGGGCCGCCGCCGCCGCGGCATGGGCACCACGATGCGCCCCTGCACACCCGCCACGTCCTCACCGGCCCGCGCCAGCTCGGCGCGGAGGGTGCGCTCCCATCCCGCCTCGGGGATGACCTCGTCATCCAGGAAGCACACCCACTGCGCCAGCGACCGCCGCCACCCGATGTTGCGGGCGGCGGCCGGGGCGATGCCATTGCCGTCCACCACGATGACGCGGCCCTCGAAACCGTCCAGCGCCGCCAGCAGCCGCGCCACGCCCTGCGGGCGCGTGGTGGGGATGACCACGTCCACCCTCATCCCCCGGTGCTCCCCGCCACGCGCCGCGCCCTCGCTCAGCCGGTCATGCGCCGCACGCGCGCGCCGCCGCCCTCGGCCGTGACCCGGCTGTTGAGGTCGGCCACCGCCCCGGCCTCGGCGATCTCCGGGGTGGGCGCCGGCGTGGTCTGGCGGGCCCGCACGGCCTGCCGCGCGTCCTCCCAGTACCCCGCGCGTTGGTAGTGGGTGTAGATGGCCCGTTCCCGGTCGGGGGTGAGCTCGTCGTCCTCCAGCATCGGTGCGGCCGCCAGGTGCTCGCGGCTGTAGGGCACCACGATGTGCGCGTCGTCCTCCCCGGTGTCCACGTAGCGCACCTCGTCCACCGGGATGGCGCCGCGGGTGCGGCCCAGCATGCCCGTGCCGATCACCAGGTAGCGCACGTACCGGGCCTCCGCGTCCAGGTACACGTCTACCACCTTGCCGACCTTCTCCTCGCGCTCGTCGCGCACCTCCATGCCACGCAGACGGTCCAGCGAGGGCAGGCGCGTGGTGGCCGGGTAGTCCTCCGGACCGATGGTGGCCTCATCGCCGGTGTCCATGCGTTCGGTGGCGTCGCTCATCGCACCCTCCCCTGTCGGTGACCTCTGACAGGCCGGCTGTTCCCGGTGTACGGCACCGCAATCCCCGTGACGGTGCGAGGGACCACCACAACCCGGTGGCGCGTCGCGTTGCCGACCGGACCGCCCGCAAGACACCCGCGCGTTTCACCGGCGGCGGCCCGGGAACGTGCGGGTCACACCGACCAGGGGGACCAGCGATGATCCACACCGGCGACCCGCGCGACGAGCGGGACCGCGAGGCCGCGCCCACACCGCGTCCGGACCGTGAGGCGGAGCCCGACGACGGGGTGGACGAGGCCTCCGAGGAGTCGTTCCCCAGCTCGGACCCGCCGTCGCACGGCGGGCCGGGGATGCGCGGCGGCGCATAGGGCGGCGGCGACCCGTCCGCCGGCGAGGCCGCCTACCCGGGCGGCGCGGTGGTGATGGGGACGCGGGCCACCAGCGTGGTCCCGTCCTCCCCCGGTTGCACGCTCACCTCGTCGGCCACGGCCCGCACCACGATGAGACCCCGCCCCCGCTCGGGGTTGGGCTCTGGGGGACGCCAGCTGCCGTCGTCGCGCACGGTCATCTGCACCGCGCGCCCGTCGAACACCGCCTCCAGCGACACCTCCCCGGCGTCCGTGCCCCGGTAGGCGTGCTCCACCGCGTTGCTGCACGCCTCGCTGCAGGCCAGCACCATGCCCTCACGCCGTTCGATGCCGAGTGAGGCCCCCCACTCGTCGAGCGCCCGGCGCATGGTGGACAGCATGTCCATGCGGGCCGGGAACCGCCGGGCGAACGGCGCACCCACCCGGGGACGGAACTCCGCGCACAGCAGGGCCAGGTCGTCGTCGCGGGAGGCCCCGGCGGTCATCCGCGCGATCGTCACGTCGCAGAACTGGCCCTGCGAGCGCCAGCCGGCCTCCGCCGCCACCCGCGCCAGCGCGGCGAAGCGGTCGTCGATGTCGTGGAACCTGCGCTCCACAAGGCCGTCCGAGTACAGCACCAGGCGCGACCCGGGGGCCATCCGCGTGCGCCCCTCCGTGCGCGCACCGCCGCGCGGCCCGCCCAGGGGCGTGGACCGCCCGTCCCACAGGAACCGGGCTGCGCCCCCCACGTCCACCACCAGCGGCGGGGGATGGCCGGCGCACGCGTACACCAGCGTGCCGTCCGCGGGGTCGAGCTCGGCGTAACACACCGTGGTGAGCTGGGCGCCCTCGATGCGCGCGGCCACCTCGTCCAGCCGGCTGAGGGTGCCCGCCGGGCCGTCACCCATGGCGGCGTGCGTCAGCAGCGCGGTGCGCAGCTGCCCCATCACGATGCCGGCCTGCAGGTCGTGGCCCACCACGTCGCCCACGCACAGGCCGATCCTGCCGTCGGGCAGCCGCAGCGTGTCGTACCAGTCGCCACCCACCTCCAGCAGGCGCTCGGCGGCGTGGTAGCGGGCCTGCACCACGACGTGCTCCACCGTGTCGAGGCGGGCCGGCAGCAGGCTCCGCTGCAGCTCCACCGCAACCTGGTGCTCCTCGTCCCGCAGCCGGGCGGTCTGCAGGGCCAGCCCCGCCCGCGCCGACAGATCGTGCAGCAGGTCGAGGTCGCGCAGCAGCACGGCGTCCCGGTTGTGGCGCATCCCCAGCAGCAGGTCGATCCCCGCCTCGCCCAGGGGCACGGTGACCCACCCGTGCGCGTCGGGATCGTCCACCGCCGCCATCTCGCCCGGTTCCAGCCGGGTCATCGCCACCACCCCGCGGCCCGGGCGGGCGTGCAGCACCGCCCCGGCGTCGGCGATGCGGGGCACCAGGGCGTCCAGCATGGCCTCGGCGCGCTCGGTGAGGCTCACCCGCGCCTCCATCTCGGTGAGCACCGCACCGATGAGCTCGCTGCGCAGCCGCGACCTGCGCTCGGCCTGGTGCAGGCGGGCCCGTTCCAGCGCCAGCCCGCACTGCTGCGCCGTGCCGTGCAGCACGGCGCGGCGTTCGTCCGTGAGCCAGTCGCCCTGGCGGCTGCCGGCGTAGACGGCCCCCACGGAGCGTCCTCCGCTGTCCATCAGGGGGATCGCGATGCTGGTGAGGATGCGGTGGGGAAACGCCTCCGCGGGGGCGGGGAACGGGGCGTCGGCATCGCCGCGGCGCGGGAACTCCAGCCGGGCCCCGCGGCGGATCCCGCCGGGCACGCGCTCGTCCGGGGGCGGCCGGAACGTGCCCCGGTGGTCCTCCATGTCGGTGAGGGCCACGCCCACGCTGGCAACCCACTCGGGCGTGCCGGCGTCGTCCAGCACCTCCACCGCCACCACGTCCAGCCCGAAGGCCTCCAGGTCGTCGGCGGTGGTGCGGCACACGTCCTCCACCGTGAGGGCCGCGGCCAGGTGGATGGCGTTGCGCTCCAGCAGCCGGGCGCGCGACAGCGCCTCGCGTTCGGACACCAGCAGGCGGGCCTGCTCACGGGTGAGCGCCTCGGCACGCCGGCGTGCCAGCTCGACGCGGCTGAACAGGTGCGCGTTCTCGATGGCGACCGCCGACCGCCCCGCCAGCTCGCGCGCCACGCGCACCTCGGCGCTGCCGTGCCGGCGGCCCGACCCGCTGAACACCAGCGACAGGGCGCCGATGACCCCGTCGTTCACCAGCAGCGGCACGCACAGGAACGAGGAGATCTCCAGCGACCGCAGGAAGTCCGCGTGCGCGGGGCTCACCGCGATGCGCTCGATCCACGCATCGGTGACGTCGTGCACCAGGATCTCCTGGCCGGTGCGCATGGCGGCCGCGGCGGGGTGGTGCGGGTGGTTGAGCGGCGGGGTGTATCCGGCCGCCTGCAACGCGAAGTCCCGTCGCGCCACCGACGCGTGGCGGCCCGCCACCTTCACCACCGTGCCGTCCTCGATGAGGTCGAACACCGCGTAGTCGGCCAGGAACGGCGACACCAGGTCGGCCACCGTCATCGAGGGTGCGCTGCAGATCGCGGCTGCCGGTCAGCACCTCGCCGGCCCGTGCCAGCAGCTCCAGCCGCTCCAGGGCCCCACGCTCGCCGGTGATGTCGATGGCCACGCCGCTGACGCGCTGCACGGTGCCGTCCGCGTCGCGCTCGCAGGACCCCCGGCTGAGCACCCAGCTCAGCTCACCATGGGCACCGTGCACCCGGAACTCCGCCTCGTGGTCGGTGCCGGTGCGCACCGATTCCCGCAGCGCGCGGTGCACGGCGTCGCGGTCCTCCGGTGCACGGCCTCCAGCAGCCGACGACGGAGGTCGCCACCGGGCCGGCACCGCCGGCCTCGAGGCCGAGGATCTGCGCGAACACCGGGTCGGCGGTGATGTGATCGCCGGCCATCTCCCAGGTCCACACCCCCACCCTGCCCGCCGCGGTGGCCTGCGCGATCTGCGCCTGGGCCACGCGCAGCTCCAAGTGCTGCCGCTCGTGCTCCTCCCGCAGCAGCAGCTCGTCCTCCACGTCGGTGGCGCTGGCGATCCACTCCCCCACGGCCCCCTCCGCCGTCACGGGCACCGCGTGCAGGCGCACACGGCGGTGGGTGCCGTCGGCATGCCGCAGACGGGCCACCGCGTCCCGTGGCCGGGCCGGGCCGGTGAACCAGTGCGTGAGCCGCTCACGGTCCGGGCCGTCGAAGGCGTCCAGCCAGCCGCGATCCGGGCCGAGGTACTCGGAGGTGGCCTGACCGGTGAACTCCTCCCATGAGGGGCTGGGCTCGGTGACCACCCCGGCGGCGTCGGTACCCCACAGGCAGGTGGTGGACGCCGTGGCCAGCAGGCGCAGGCGCTGCTCGTCGCGGGCCGTGCGCGCCTGCAGGTCCTCGATGCGCTCGCGGGCCGCCCGCTCCTGATCCTCCGCCTCCCGCCGGGCCCGGCCCAGGGCCATGTGGGCGCCCACCCGGGCCAGCAGCTCCCGCGCGCTGAACGGTTTGAGCAGGTAGTCGTCGGCGCCGCTGTCCAGCCCCTCCTCGGACGCCTCCACCCCGGCCCTGGCCGACAGCAGCATCACCGGGATCCGCGCGGTGCGCGGGTTGGCGCGCAGCCGGCGCACCATCTCCAGGCCGTCCACCCGGGGCATCATCACGTCGCTGACGATGAGGTCGGGCGGGTCGTCCATGGCCGCGCGCAGCACGTCATGCCCGTTGGCCAGCGCGCGCACCTCGTAGTGGCTCCCGAGCAGCCGGGTGAGGTACGCGCGCATGTCGGCGTTGTCATCGGCCACCAGGATGCGTCCCGAGGCCGCGGCGCGGGCGTCGGCCACCGGCATTCCCGGGAACTCGGGTGCCGGATCCGGGTCGTCCGCCCAGGAGAGCACCTCCTGCACGAACTGCTGTGTGGTGACGCCGTCGCGCATCGCCGGGGCGGCGGCCAGGTGCTCATCCGGGATGTGTGCCCGTCCCCGCGGGATGCGCACCTCGAACTCGCTGCCCGCGCCGGGCCGGCTGCGCACGCCCGCCCGGCCGCCGTGCAGCTGGGCCAGCTCCGACACCAGCGCCAGGCCGATCCCGCTTCCCTCGTGCGTGCGGCCCTCGGCGCCACGCACGCGATGGAACCTGCGGAACAACTCGGGGAGGTCGTCGGGCGCGATCCCGATGCCGGTGTCCCGTACCCGCAGCACCGCGTCGGCATCCTCGAGGGCGAGCGCGACGTGCACCTCGCCCTCGTGGGTGAACTTGAGCGCGTTGCTGAGCAGGTTGGAGACGATCTTCTCCCACATCTCCGGGTCGACGAACACCGGCTCACCCAGCGGTGCGCACGCCACCGTCATCCGCAGGCCCATGGTCTCGGCACCCGAGCGGAAGGCGCTGGCGATGTCCTCGGTGAAGGCCGCCAGCTCGATCGGCTCGAAGCGCGCGTCCACCCGTCCCGCCTCGATGCGCGCGAACTCCAGCAGGGTGTTCACCAGCTTCAGGAGGCGGCCGCTGCCGCGGTAGGCGAACCCCAGCTGCTCACGCAGGTCGTCGGGCAGCTCGGGGCGCTGGGTGGCCTGCTGCAGCGGGCCGGACATCAGGGTGAGCGGCGTCCGCAGCTCGTGGCTGATGTCGCTGAAGAAGGTGGTCTTGGCCCGGTCCAGCTCCGCCAGCGCCTCGGCGCGGCGACGTTCGCCGGCGTAGGCGCGCACGGTGGCGAGGCTGCCGGCGATGCGTCCCGCCACCAGCTCCACCCACCCCAGCGCCTCCTGGTCGAGGGGGCGCAGCGGGTTCATGCCGGCCACGAACCAGCCCAGCGGCGGGTCCCCCGCCCGCATCACCAGGGGCACCACCACCGCCCGGGACGGCGGGCGGTCCCACTCCCCCGTGGGGAGGTCGCCGAAGCGGTCCCGCAGGTCGTCCACCACCAGCGGCCCGCCACCGGACGGCAGCGGCCAGGCGGGGGCGTCACCCGCGATCACCTCGGGCGCCCCCGGCGCTCCCGGGGTGATGCCGCTGGTGCCCGCCAGCCGTGCCACCCCGTCGGCCTCGGAGACGTAGACGCACGTGAACGGCAGGTCCCGGGTGTTGGAGGCGAGGCTGCCACCCAGGGCGCGCAGCATCTCGTCCTCCTCCAGCTGCATGGCCAGGTCGCCTCCAAGCCGTCGCAGCGTGGCCATCCTGCGGGCCCCGATCACGCGATGGGTTTCCTCGGTGACCACGCAGAACAGTCCCAGCACCGCCCCGTCGTCGCCCGTGATGGGGCTGTAGGAGAACGTGTGGTAGGTCTCCTCCGGCGAGTCGCCACGCTCCAGTCGCAGCTCCAGCGCCTGGTCCCACGTGGACCGCCCCTCCGCCATCACCTGCTCGATGCGGGGTGCGAGGTCGTCCCACGCCTCCGCCCACACCTCGCGCGCCGGGCGCCCGAGCGCCCACGGGTGCTTGGTGCCCAGGGTGTCCCGGCGGTAGGCGTCGTTGTAGAAGAACGCCAGGTCGGGTCCCCAGCCCAGCCACATGGAGAACCGCGAGGTCAGCAGCACCCGCAGCAGCGACCGCAACTCGGCCGGCCAGTCCTCGCGAGGTCCCAGGGGGGTGGACGCCCAGTCGCGCGACGCGATGACCTCCGCGACCCGGTCGGTGCCGGGGGGGAAGTTGGGCGTGGAGACTCCATGCGGAGTGGCACCGGTGGTCATGACCGGATTTTCTACGTATACGGGCCTGTGGTGAAACCGCGTTGGCCCGCACGGATGGAATCGGCGTTGCAAATGTGCGCTCCGAGCGGCCTCGCGTGTCGCGGGCCGTCGGCGCGCTCCTCCCCGGTGGAACCAGCCGGCGCGCACCGGTGGCTCCCCGGCACCGCCCTCAGTCGGGCCGGTACTCCCGCTCCAGACGGTCGTCACCGGGTTCCGGGCGGCCCACCACCGGGGCGCCGCCCTCGTGCGGGTATGTCGCCCCCGGCATGTCGATGTCGGGCTCCCCGGAGTCCTCCTGCGGGTCGGCCACCAGATCGGGATCGTCGGCGGGTTCGCCCCAGGCCATGGGGATGGCCGACAGGTCCTCCCGCGGCTCGGGGGCGTCGAGGGGGGTGCTGTCGTCCTCGTCGCCGAACGCCCCGGGCGCCGGGTCCAGCGGGTCGTCGGCCTCCCCGGTGCGCAGCCGCCGCAGGTGCCGCTCCAGCTGCTCGATCACCCCCAGCGTGCGTTCCCGGTCCTCCATCTCGGACGCCTGGTCGGCCTGGTGCTGGTCCAGGTCCCCCAGCTCACCCGCCGCCTCGCGTTCACCGGTGCTCGCCACCTCGGCGCGCAACTCCTCGATGCGCCGCTCCACGCGGGCGATCTCCTCCAGATGCTCCATCGCATTCCCTCCCCCACGCCGGACATGCGGTGGTGCGGGCCCGGATAGTGGCGCCGGGCCCCGCACCACCGGTTGTGCGCTAGATGCCCTCGCCGCGGCCGGTGCGCCGCGGCCGGTCACCCTCGATGGCCTCCCGGGTCTCCGGCGTGGGCCCCTCGGTGAGGTCGCGGGCGGTGTCCGCGCCGAGGTCCCCCTTGCGCATGGGGTCGCTCTGCATGCCCATGGCGCCGGCCTCCGGGTCGTCGATGCGGGTCTGCTGCGGCGTGGGGTCGGTGATTCGGTCACCCGCCGCCGCGCCGGTGCCGTGCGTGCCCTCATCGCCGACCTCGCCGCGCCACCCCTGGGGCGCGTCGCCGCGCGCCTCGATGAGGTCGCGGAAGCGCTTCAGGTCGTCCTTGGCCTGACGCCCCACCAAACCCAGCCAGTCACCGATCTTCTCGGCGGCCCCCTGCGGCTCGTGGTCCAGGAGAAGGTGGATCTTGGTGCGCTCACCGCCGAGCGACTCGAAGTGCACCACGCCGGCGTTGCGGTAGCCGCCCACGGCGCGCCACGCGATGACCTGCTCGGGCACCTGCTCGGTGATCTCCGCGTCCCACTCCTTGCTGTCGCCCGCGACGGTCGCGCGCCAATGCAGGTGCGTGTCGTCCAGCTGGCGCACCTCCTGCACCCCCTCCATGAAGCGGGGGAAGTCCTCGAACTGCGTCCACTGGTCGTATGCGGCCCGGACGGGCGCCGCCACCTCGATGGTCTCTTCGATCGTCGACATGCGTCGGCCTCCTCGTGTCTCTACTCGTTCCTTTGGTGTTCCCGGCGGGTGGGCCAGGAAACGCCGCGCGGGCCGTCAGTGCAGGGCGTGCGCGTGCGCCCGGAGGAAGTGCAGCAACGCGGGGTTGACCACCTCGGGGTGGGTCCAGCAGACGTTGTGGGGACCGCCGTCCACGGGCACCACCTCCACCTCGCGGATGAGGTCCTTCAACCGGGCGGCGGTGGCGTCGAACGGCAGGATCCGGTCGTCGGTGCCGTGGATCACCAGGGTCGGCACGTCGATCTTGGACAGGTCGTCCCGGAAGTCGGTGAGCCAGGTGTCCACGCATGCCAGCGTGGCGTGCGGCGACGCGCCGGCGGCCACGTTGAACGCCGCCGCGCGGGCCTCCGGGCTGATGCGCGTGCCACCCAGGGTGTCGGTGTTGAAGAAGTTGTCGAAGAACGTGGAGAAGTAGGCGTAGCGGTCGTCCAGGATGGCGTGCTTGATGTTCTGGAACACCTCGCCGTCCACGCCCTCGGGGTTGTCGGCGGTCTGCAGCAGGAACGGCGGGACCGCGCCGATGAGGACGGCGCTGGACACCCGGGCCGACCCGTAGTTGGCCAGGTAGCGCGTGACCTCCCCGGTGCCCATCGAGAACCCCACCAGGGCCACGTCGTGCAGGTCCAGGTGCTCCAGCAGCGTGTAGAGGTCGGCCGCGAAGGTGTCGTAGTCGTAGCCCACGGTGGGCTGGCTGGACTTCCCGAAGCCGCGGCGGTCGTAGTTGATGGCCCGGAAGCCCTGATCCAGCAGGGCCCGCTCCTGGTGCTCCCACGACCGGCCGTTCAGCGGGTAGCCGTGGATGAGCACCACCGGCGTCCCGGCGCCGTGGTCCTCGTAGTGGATCTCGATGTGGCTGCCGTTCTCGACGCCGACGGGCAGGCGAGGCATGGGTCCCCTCCGATCACGGTGGTTGGGTGGGGCGCACCCGCCGCCCGCCGGTGCGGCGATCGTGGCGGCGATCCGTCCCGCCGGTGCGCGGGGAGGGGTGGCTGGAGAGAAGGCCAACCCACGGATCGCCCGTCGGCCACGTCGCCGGTCGCCCGCCGCTGGACCACCCGGCACCGAGTGCCCTCCGGTGCCCGGACATCCCCCGGTGGCGACGCCGACGTGCGCTGGGCGCGCCCACCGGGGCACTTCCCGTCCCATCCACACCCGAAACCCGGCCCGGCGGGTTTGGACGTTGTCGCCCGGGGCACACCCGGGGCAGAGTTGCAGCGGGCCCGGCCCCGCTGCGCCGCAATGCATCGGAGGGGGATCCTCATGAGCCGGATCGTTGTCACGGGGGGCACCGGGGTGATCGGGCGCCGGGCCGTGCGGGAGTTGGTGGCATCGGGACATCAGGTGACGGGCGTGACCCGGTCGGACCGGGGGCGCGAACGCCTCGTGGCCCTGGGCGCGGTCCCCGTGGAGGCCGACGTGTTCGACCAGGCCTCCCTGCGGCGCGCGTTCGACGGCGCCGAGGTGGTGGTGAACCTGCTCACCCACATCCCCGGTGCGGACCGGATGGCCGATCCGGAGGCCTGGCGGGAGAACGACCGCCTGCGCACCGAGGGCTCGGCGGCCATCGCGCGGGCCGCGGGTGACGCCGGCGCGGAACGGCTGGTGCAGGAGTCCATCGCGTTCGTGTACGCCGACGGCGGGGACGCGTGGCTGGACGAGCGGGCACCCGTGCGCGGGGAGGGCGTCACCGCCAGCGCCCTGGTGGCCGAGCGAAATGCGCGCGAGCTCTTCCCCGGCGACACGGTGGTGCTGCGCTTCGGGCTGTTCATCGGCGCCGACAGCGGGTCGGCCATGTTCGCCCTGGAAGCGGCGCGGCAGGGCGCGTCCATCGCCATGGGGCCGCCCGGCGCCTACCGGCCCACGCTGTGGCTGGACGATGCGGCCTCGGCCGTCTCGGCTGCGCTGCGCGTGCCGCCGGGCACCTACAACGTCACCGACACCGAGCCGCCCACCAACGCCGAGATCGACGGCGCCCTGGCGTCGGCGGTGGGAAGGGACGCGCTGCAGCGCATGACCATGCCGGACGGCCCCATGTCCCGTTCCCAGCGGGTGTCCAGCCGCCGGCTGCGCGAGGCCGGTGGATGGTCGCCCCGCCTGCGCGCCGGCACCGAGGCCTGGGAGTTGCTGGGGGCCTGACACGCGGCCATCCGGCCGTCCCCGGATAGCCTCCGTCCCATTGCAAGGGCGCCCGGCGCCGTGGGAACGGAGGGGACGTGACGCACACAGGACGGCTCCGCGGACGCGGGGCACTGGCCGCCGCATTCGCGCTGGGCATCGGCATCGCATGGGTGGCCACGGCGGGGGCCTCCGCGCTGATCACCGGCAGACAGGTCAAGGACGGCTCCATCGGCGCGCGCGACCTGGCGCCCTCGCTGCGGGCCAAGCTGGCGCGCAAGGGCCCCCAGGGGCCGCAGGGCCCCGTGGGCGCGCAGGGGCCGGCGGGACCGTTCCAGACCTCCCTGCCCAGCGGGCAGACCATGCGCGGCGTGTACGCCGTGACGGGCATGGGCGTGTCCGGCGCCGCGCAGAACGGCGAATCGGCCGCCGTGACGTTCCCGTTCGCGCTGGCCGCCACCCCGACCCCGCATTTCATCGCCAAGGGTGGCTCCGCGATCCCGGAGTGCCCCGGGACGGCGGCCGCGCCGCAGGCGGCCGCCGGGCAGCTGTGCGTGTACGAGGGGGGCCAGTTCTCCAACGCCGCCGTCACCACGGTGGATCCGGCCACCCAGGGCACCCCGGGCGCGTCCCGCTGGGGGTTCATCCTGAGCAGCGCCCCGGGCAGTAACGGTTCCTCCTTCAGCTGGAACAGCCACGGCACCTGGGCGGTGACCGCTCCCTGATCGCCGGGGGGCGCGGCGCGTCCCCCGGCGGGCCGGCACCCGGCTCGCGGGGGGACGCCCAAGCCGGTCGATACGATCCCCGGCGTGGCGGACGCGGTGATCGAGGCGACGGGGGTGTCGGTGCGCTTCGGTGCCGTCCAGGCGCTCGAGCGCGTGGACGTGCGCATGGACGGCCGCGCCACCGGTCTTCTGGGCGCCAACGGGGCCGGCAAATCCACGCTGATGCGCGCCGTGCTGGGGCTGGTGACCCCGCAGGAGGGCAAGCTGCGCGTGCTGGGCCAGACGGTGGGGGCGTCGGCCCACGACCTGCGCCGGCGCATCGGCTACATGCCCGAGCACGAGTGCCTGCCGCTGGACATGGCCGCCTCGGACGTGGTGGTGCACTTCGCCGAGCTGCGCGGCCTGCCACGACGGGTGGCCATCCGCAGGGCGTCTGAGGCCCTGTTCGTGGTGGGCCTGGAGGAGGAGCGCAGCCGCCTCATCCGCACGTACTCGGCGGGCATGCGGCAGCGGGCCAAGCTGGCGCAGGCCATCGTGCACTCCCCCGAGCTGGTCATCCTGGACGAGCCCACCAACGGCCTGGACCCCTCCGGGCGCGCGGAGATGCTGTCGCTGGTGGGGCGCCTGTCACACGAGCTGGGCATCGCGGTGCTGATGTCCTCGCACGTGCTGGACGACATCCAGGCCACATGCGACACCGTGGTGGTGCTGCGGGAGGGGCGCGTGGCCGCCAACGAGCGCATCGCCCGGCTGGCCGACGACGGGCATGCCCTGGAGGTGCGGGTCACCGGCGACGCCGACGCCTTCGCCGCCCGGCTGGACGCCGCGGGCCACACCGCGCGGCGCAACGGCGCCGTGTTCCACGTGGAGCGCACCGGCGACGCCGTGCTGGACGGCATCCGCGACGCCGCGGCGGACGCGGGGGTGGGGATCGTGCACCTGGGCCCGGCCGGCCGGGCGCTGGAGGACGCGGTGATCGAGGTGATGAGCTGACCGGCGGCGCCCGCATCCACGACATCGGCTACGCCGCCTACGACGGGTCGCGCAACGGGCGCGCGCAGGCCGTGTGGTGGCTGGCGCGGTGGAGCGCCCTGCGCGCCCTGGGGCGCCGCCGTGGCTGGACCGCCAAGTTCATCCCCATCGCCCTGGTGCTGCTGGCGTTCCTGCCCGGCATGGGCGTGCTGGCCGTGCGGGCGCTCCTGGCCGACAACTTCAACGTCGACCGGCTGCCGGTGGACATCCTCCCGTACGCCAACTACTTCGGGGTGATCACGGTGATCATCCTGGTGTGGACCGCGGTGACGGCGCCGGAGATGGTGTGCCCGGACCGCCGCGACCGGGTGCTGAGCCTGTACTTCGCCACCGCCACCTCGCCCCGCGAGTACCTGGCGGGCAAGGTGCTGGGAGCGGTGATGCCGCTGCTGGTGATCACCCTGGGCCCGGTGCTGGTGCTGTTCGCCGGCAACACGGTGTTCGCCAAGGACGCCCTGTCGTACCTGTGGGACCACCTGGACCAGCTGCCGCGACTCATCGGCGGCGGGGTGCTGATCTCGCTGTACTACGCGCTGCTGGGCCTGGCGGTGGCGTCGCTCACCAGCCGCCGCGCGTTCGCGGTGGGCGGGTTCATCGGGCTGATGCTGCTGTCGGGGTTCCTGGCCGGCTCGCTGGCGTTCGGCCTCCGCCTGGGCCGCGGATGGGTGGCGCTCAACCTGTTCACGCTGCCCGCCAACTTCACCCGCCACGTCTTCTTCGGGGCGCACGAGATCCCCCGGGCGCCGCTGGTGGGCGCGTTCGCCGCGGTGATCGCGCTGTCCACGCTGCTGCTGCTGCTGCGCTACCGGGACGCGCGCACGTGACCCCGCCCATCGAGGTGGACCGGGTGTCCAAGTGGTACGGCGACACCGTGGCCCTGGGCGACGTCACGTTCAGCGTCGAGCCCGGGGTGACCGGGCTGCTGGGCCACAACGGGGCCGGAAAGTCCACGCTGCTGAAGCTGCTGGCCGGCTACGCCCGCCCGGACGAGGGCCGGGTGCGGGTACTGGGCCGCGCCCCCGGCGATGTGGAGGTGTTCCGCGTGCTGGGCGTGGTGCCGGACGGCGACGGGCTGTGGCCCCACCTCACGGCCCGCCAGGCGGTGATGGCCTGCGCGCGCATGCGGGACGTGCCCGACCCCGCCGCGGCCGCCGACGACGCGCTCGGGCGCCTGGACATGACCGCGGCGGCCCACCGCCGCCTGGAGGGCTTCTCCAAGGGCATGAAGCAACGCGTCAAGCTGGCCCAGGCCCTGGTGCACGACCCGCAGGTGCTGTTGCTGGACGAGCCCCTCAACGGCCTGGACCCGGCGCAACGGCGGGACATGATCGACCTCATCGCGCAGCTGGGCGACGAGGGCCGCACCGTGCTGGTGTCGTCCCACCAGCTGGGCGAGGTGGAGCGCATGGCCCCCCGCGTGGTGGTGCTGGTGAACGGCCGGCTGGTGGCCGAGGGCACCACGGGCGGCATCCGCGACCTGCTGGCCGAGCGGCCGCGCACCGTGCGCGTGCGGGTGGACTCCCCCGCCCTGCTGGCACGCGACCTGGTGGCCGAGGGGCTGGTGTCGTCGGTGCGTATCGACGGCGACGTGCTGCTCACCGAGAGCGCCGACGCGGGGGCGCTGGCGGTGCGCCTGCCGGTCATCGCCCGCCGGACCGGCCTCACCCTGCGCGCGGTGGAGCCGGTGGGCGACGACCTGGAGAGCGTGTTCGCCTACCTCACGGCCCGCGCCCGCGGGGTGGGTCGCTGACCCCCTTCGGCATCACCCTGCGCGGGCTCGTGCGCGCCCGCCGCACGTGGGCCATGGGCGGCCTGTCGCTGCTGGCGGGCGTGGTGGCGTTGCTGCCCGTCATCCGGGCCGACCGGTCGCAGTGGCTGGCCGGCTACGCGGAGGTGGCCGAGTCGCTCACCATCCCCACCGTGGTGGCGTTCGTGGCGCTGGTGCTGGGCGCCACCGGGGTGGGCGACGAGCGCGAGGACTGGACCATCCTGTACCTGGCCGCGTCCCCTGTGGCCCGGGTGCGGCTGGTGCTGCACTGGGTGCTGGCGTCCTGGTGCGCCTCGCTGGCGCTGCTGGTGCCGGCCGTGGCCGGTGCGGCCGTCCTGGGCCTGCGCGGGGGCATGGGCGCGCGCGGCGTGGTGTGGCTGGTGGTGGCGGTGGCGGTGGCGGCGCTGGCCTACTGCGCCCTGGCGGCCCTGCTGGCCCTGCTGGTGCGCCGCGCCATCATCTTGGGGATGCTCTACATCGTGCTGTGGGAGGGCACCATCGCCACGTTCGCCGGCTCCGCGGACAAGCTGTCGCTGGGGGCGTACGGGCGGCGCCTGGTGGCCCAGGGGGTCCCCACGGCCGAGACGTTCCGCGTGCCCGGCGTGAGCGTGGTGACCGCGCTGGTGGTTCCGCTGGCGGTGGCCGTGGCGGCCACGTGGCTGGGCGGCCGGCGGCTGTCGCGCATGGAGTTGCCCTAGCCGGACCGGCCGCCGCTGGTGGCCGACGCCCGCCCGCGGGCGTTGGTGACGGTCACGCGCACGCTCAGCGTGGTGCCGCGCTCGCGCGCGGTCACCCGGTGCGTCGCCGTGGTGGCGCCGGCGATGGGTTGCCCGTCGCGCAGCCACTGGTAGGCCGGGGCGGAGGGGTTGGGGCCGTCCACCCAGGTCCCGGGGGCGGCGCGCAGCGTCCGCCCCGAGCCGGTGATGCGCGGCGGCGCGACGTTGACGGGGGCCAGCGCCACCAGCGTGGACGCGCTGGTGGCCGTGGCGTCGCCCGCGTCGTTGGTGGCCCGCACCCGGCAGCTCAGCCGCGTCCACGCGTCCTGCACGGTGATCACGCGACGGGTGCCGGTTGCGCCCGGGATGGGCTGCCCGTTGCGCAGCCAGGCCACGCTGAGCGCGCCGGCGCCGGTCCACGTGCCGCGGTCGCAGGTGAGCGCGCCGCCCAGCCGCAGCCCCGGTGAGGCGCGGGTCCGTGCTGGCCACCGGCGGCGTGGCCGGGGTGGCCCGGTGGATGTTCACCGTCGCCGCGGGTGTGGGGTCGGCGGGCGCCCACGGGCCCGTGTTGCCGGCCCGGTCGACGGCCCGGAACTGCACGTGCGTGACGCCCTCGTCGGCCACCTCCACGTGGTCGCCGTCACGGGCCGGGCCCCAGTCGGCACCCGGCCGCTGCACACGCACCTGGTAGCCGCTCATCCCGGAGCCGGAGTCGGTGGCACCAGCCGCGTCGAGGGTGACCGCGGCCACGTCCTGCGACCCATCGGAGCCCCCGGTCACCTCGGGGGTGCTGGGGGCGGTGCGGTCCAGGCGGACGGTGGAGGCGTTGTCCACCGTGGACCAGGCGCCGGTGTTGCCGGCCACGTCGAACGCCCGGAACTGCACGGTGGTGGTGCCCTCCCCGCCCACCGGGAGGGTGCCGCCCATCTGGGGGGCCGTCCACGTGCCGCCGCCATCGGTGGACGCGCGGTGCTCGTAGTGGTCCACGCCGGAGGCGGCGTCCACCGCCTGTGCGGTCAGCGTGCGGTTCGGTGCGTCGCTCCAAGCGGCCGCGCCGCCGGACACCACCGGCACGCCCGGGGGGTGGGTGTCCACGCGCACGGTGCCCGCCGAGGGGTCGGACCACGTGGAGACGTTGCCGGCCGGGTCCGTCACACGGAGCTCCACGGTGGTGGTGCCCTCGCGGGTGAGGTCGACGGTGAGCACCGGGACGCCCGGCCAGGACCAGGGCAGGAAGCTCACGGTGCACGCCGACCAGCCGGGGGTGGCATCGGTGGACACCCGGCACTCCGGATCGGTGATCGCGGACTGCAGGTCCGGCCACACCAGGGCGTCGCCGGCGCGGATGAGGCCCGTGCCGGTCAGCCAGGCGCCGGTGTAGGGGTGCGTGGCGTCGCCGGCATACGCGAACACGTGGGCGGGCGCCGCCGGCGGGGTGGTGTCGATGTTCACGGTCGACCAGCCGTCCACCGCGCTCCACGGCGACACCGAGGCATCCACGCCCACCGTGCGGAACTGCACGTTCGTGACGCCCTCCTGGGATGCCGTGACGCTGTCGCCCGTCGCGGGCGCCGACCACGCGCCGGCGTCGTGGCGGGTGCGGTACTCCAGGTGCGCCACGTCCTGCGGGTCGTCCACCATGTCGGCCGCCTGGAACACGACCGGGGTGTTCACCACCCCCCGGAAGCAGGTGTCGGTCCAGTCGCCCGTCTTCGTGCAACTGGACCCCACCAGTGGCACCGCGATGCCGGTGCCCACCGACACCGGGCCGTTGGTGATGGTGGTCCACGGGGACACGTTTCCCACCGCGTCGCGGCCGCGCAGCTGCACCACGTTGACGCCCCGTCCCAGCAGGTCGGCCGCCGAGAACACGTTCCGGGGGCCGTCGATGATGCCGTACAGGGCCGGTCCGCATGCCTGCCAGGGGCCGCCGTCCACGGAGTGGCGGCAGTCGGTCTCGGGGGTGAACCGCAGCGGGCCGGAGTTGAGGGCGGCCCCGGCGCTGTCACCGGGCCCCATCGGCAAACCCACCTTGTCCCCCGCCGGGAGGGTGGTGGCGGGGTCGTACGGCGTGTTGTCCACCAGGGTCAGCGTGGCGACCACGGCCGGCGCGGTGCGGTCCAGCTTCACCGCAACGGCATCGGACCATCCGGACACCGCTCCCGTCAGGTCGTGGTACCGGAACTCCACGCTGGTGAAGCCCTCGTCGCTCACCACGAGGCCCCCATCGCCGTTGGGTGTCGCGGTGGGCACCGTCCAGGTGGCCCCCTGGTCGGCGGAGGTGCGGTACTCCCAGCCGGTGGCGGTCGCGTCCCACGGCGCCGACGCCGTCAGCGTCGCGGATGCCGCGGTGCTCCAGGTGCCCGATCCACCGGCCACGTCGGGCGGATGCAGTTGGGTGACGACACCGACGGCGGGCATGCCGGACGCGCCGAGCAGAGCGAGGGCGCCCAGGGCGATGCGGGCTCGCGCGCTGCGGAACCGGGAGGGCGGTGCGGTGGGGCGTACGCGTGGCACCAGCGGGCTCGGGGGAATCACCGGCCTCCGGGTGGGGGCGGAACGGGGTCACATCCCTATCGACCGCGGGCCCGCGGGTTGTGAGCCTCCCCCAGGTTCAGGCGTCCGGCACCGGCCCGGGCTGAGCACCTCCCGGGAACCCCTGCAGCCGTGCATGGGTGCTGCCGGGGCGTCCGCCCGGGATCAGCCCGCCTGGAACCGCTCGAACCTCTCCGCGAGACGCATCGGATCGGGAGCCAGGCGTTTGCTGGTCGGGGCGGCGATGCGCGTGCCATGGAAGGTCTTGAGCAACTCCAGCATGGGGCCGTCCTGGTCCTCCAGCAGTGCACGCGAGACATGTACGCGGTGGTCGGGATCGATGCCGATGAGGTCCTCGTCATACGCCCGGTGGTGGATGCTGCAGAGGCTCAGGCCGTTGGGCACCACCGGTTCACCCCGGCGGTGACCGTCGGCCAGGATGTGCGCGGCGTCGAGCAGGCGACGTTCCCGAAGGCTGCACACGGCGCAACGGTCGCTGTAGGCGGGCAGTACCAGCCCTCGAAAGCGGCCCTGGTGGAGGCGACGGCGCACCTCGCGGGTGGCGTAGCGTCGTTCATCACCCTCCGGGGCGCGTTCCGCCAGTGTGATGCCGGGCGGGGACGGCGCGATGAGCACTCGGCGGAGGTCGCGGTCCACCACCCAGCACGGGGCGACCGGCTCGAACCACCCCGGTCGGAGTCCGATGAAGTACACGATCGGGACCCCGAGTTCGTGCGCCGCCCGCAGGGCGCGGTTGTCGGCCAGCTCCGGCGCGCCATCGCGAAAGGCGTACCAGAACCCCTCATCCGTCTCCTCGTCGTCGTAGGGCGACCTGGCCGAGGTCATTACGGAGAGCGCCGCCGGCCCGCGCTGCGCCCGGGCGCGGAAGATCCCCTTGGCCGGGCTGAGAAACGGGATCCGTCCGCCCTCGAACGCAAAGCCCAGCTCCAGCCCGCCCCGATACGGCACCTCGGCTCCGAAGCGGGCACGCAGGACGTCGAGGGCGAGGAAGCAGGCCGAGCGCAGCGCGTCGTCGTGTTCGAGCACGCACGAAGCGTAAGTCAGGACCGGGCCGATGGCCACGTCCCGGCCGGCCAACTGCTCGCGGCCGCCTACGCCGGTGATTCCCCCATCGCGCGGGTGCGCCGCCGAGCATCAAGCATCATCTGGCCGTAGCAGCCCAGGCCCGCCACGGTGGGCAGCCAGAACTGCAGCACGCGCCAGGCCAGCACGGCCAGCACGGCCTCGGAGTACGGCACGCCCGCGGCGCGGAACACCAGGGGCACCGCCACCTCAACCGCCCCCAGCCCGCCGGGCAGCACCGGCACCGCCACCACCACGGTGGTGGTGCACCACGCCCCCCGCGCGTCGGCCGACGTCGTCGGCGCCCGCGCCATCCATCTGGGCCCGTGACCCCCCGCACGGTCCCGCCAATCCCTCGCTCAGGACACCCCATGACCATTCGCAACCCCCGCCGCCGGATCGCACGCTCGCTGATCGCCTGCGCGGCAACGCTGGCCGCCTCGGCGGTCACCGCCACCGCCGGGCCCGTGTTCGAGGAACCCGCCGCGTTCAGCTCGAGCTGGACGTTGCCGGCGGGATCACTGCCCAGCTCGCTCGCTCCCGACGGCACCGCCGCGTTCCGGTCGTCCACGTCGTTCGGCGCGTTCGCGGGCGACCAGGCCTTCCTGCAGTACTGCGACACCTACGGGCCGGCGACCGGCGTGGTGGGCTATCGCATGCTGCTCGGCCGGTGGCACACCTCCCAGGGCACCGCCGTCACCATCTACGAGAACACCGTCAACGGTCACGTGGATCAGCACGACGACGGCACCCTCCCGTACCGGTACGCCATGGAGTACGGCCCGTGGGCGGGACCCGCCCGCGCCATGCCACCCGTGGACTGCGTTGCCGCGCAGATCGTGGCGCACCGGCGGTCCACCGGCGACCAGCTGGTCTGGACGGCCGCGCTCAGCCGGGTGGCGATCGAGGATCTGCAGGGACCCGCGGTGGGGGACCTCGCGGCCGCGCAGGGCTGGATCACCGGCGACGCCGTGCCGGTGACCTGCCAGCACCAGCGCCACGCCCAGGGCCACCCCCAGCGCCCCGCGTACCGCCCACGACCGGCGCCCGGGCAGCCGCATCAGGTGGCCGGCTCCACCGACACCAGCGTCCCCCAGGCGTCCATCCGGTACGGGAACGTGCCGCCCACGCGGCGGTGCACCTCGCTGCGCGCGTCCAGCCCCAGCGAGGGGATGTGCCATGTGAGGTCCACCTCCGTACCGGGGTGGTCGCCGGTGGTGACCGACGTGCTGCGGATGAGCACGGCCGCGGAGATCGCGGTCGCCCACGCGCACGTCCCCGCGGCGCACGATCACGTTGCGGCACGACACCCGCAGGTTGCCGAACCGGAACCGCTGGGTCCACCGGCGCCCCACCCCAGGACGCGCCGGGATGGCCAGCGTGGCCGGCACGGTGTCCTTCGCGTCGGTGCCGCCGAACCCCGCGAACGACACGCTGGAGCGCTGCCACAGCAGGTAGCGGCCGTCCGGCCGGATCGCCCACCGCGACGCCTCCTGGTGCTCCTGGGAGAGCTCCAGCAGCGCCAGCACCTGCCCGCCGGGCCGCGTGATGATCATGCGCGCGGTGCCCGGCAGGTCGCGGCAGATGCGCAGCGGGCACCCCGCGCACTCGCGGCCGCGCGTGGCGTAGGTGTAGACGCCCGGGGCCGGCGGGGGGTGCCGTCGCCCTCCCGGCCCGGCGAGGCGCGGAAGCGGGCCACCGCGCCAAGTCGGCGGCCACCGGGGTGCTGTCACGGCCCGCCCGCCACCACACCACCGCCACGACGACCGCGGCGACCATCACCAGCGCGGCCCCCACCCTGAGGACCCACTTCACGGCGCCGGCCCCCACGGCAGCGGGTCCACGGCGTCCCACTGCTCCGGTTGCGCCCGGATGGCGGCGGCGAAGGCGTCGGCCACGGCGGCCGTGGCCGTGCGCTCCCACGCCCGGCCGTCGGCGGGCCGGGGCGGGGGGATGGGCGGGTCCAGGTCCACCCGCCAGCGGCGCCACCCCACCGGGCGGGCGGTGAACGTCATCAGCGGGGCGCCGGCCAGGCGCGCCAGCGCCGCCGGGCGCCGGGCACGATCAGCGTGCCGTCCAGGAACGGCACGCGGTGGCCCCGCATACCGTCGCGGTGTAGGTCGGCGATCACCACCACGATGTTCCCCGCCCGCAGCAGGTCAACCGCCGGCCGGAACCCCGTGGCGGTGTCCACCACCCGCACGCCCATGCGCCGCCGCAGCGGCGCCATGGCCCGCCCGGTGCGCGTGTCCTCGGCCACCACGGCCATCGCAACCCCGTCGGGCAGCACGTGGGCCACGGCCGCCACGGACTCGAAGGGGCCCACGTGGGCCGAGGTGAGCACCACCCCGCGCCCCTCGGCCAGCACGTCCCGCAGGCGCCCGGCGGGTTCGATGCGCACGCGCCGGGCGGCCGTGGACGGCCGGTCGAGGGCCCACAGCATGCCCGCCGCGCGCCGGGCGCCCGCCTGCATGTTGCGCCGCACCAGCCGGTGGACGTCCGGGGCATCCGCGGGCAGGCCCACCGTGTGGCCCAGGTTGGCCGCCAGGACCCGGCGCTTACCGGGCCGCAGCGCCCATTCCACCGTGCCGCCCACCGTGGCCAGCCCGGCCGCCACCGGGGCGGGCAACGCCGCGCACAACCTCGCCGCGGTGCGGATGACCATGCGGAAGGCGGCGACGGTGTCGAGCCTCATCCGCCGATTCTCACCCCAAAGGGTGGTCCGGGTCACCGCGTCGCGTCCGGGCCGGCCGGGGACACCGCCCCGGCCGGCCGGGGCGGCCTACCCCACCAGGTTCAGCGTGAGGGGGGCCGTGTACCAGACCCTGGTGCCCAGCTGGCACTTCAGGCGCACCACGTACTTGCCGCGCGCCGTGGCGCGGAATCCGAGGGTGGTGGTCTTGCCGGTGAACACGCGGGTGGTGCGGTTGGCGAACCTGTGGGCCCTCAGCAGCTGCAGCGTCACCTTGAGGTGCGCCCGCTTGTTGAGGGTCACCCGCAGGTGCACCAGCTGGCCCACGTGCACGGGACCCAGGGTGCGCAGGCCTACGCGCACCGGCGGCGGCGTGACCGTGCCGCCACCACCCCCGCCGCCGCCACCGCCACCGCCACCGGTGGACGGCACCTGCACGTTGACGGTGGCCGGCAGGCTCACCAGCCCGCGTGGGTCGGTTGCCGTGTAGACGAACGAGTCCGGTCCGGAGTACCCGGCGTTGGGCGTGTAGACGGCGTTGGCGGTCTGCGCACCGGTGGACCGGATGGTGACGGTCCCGTGGGCCGGCTGGTGCTTCTGATCCACGGCGAACGTCAACGGGGCGTCGTTCGTGGTGGTGGCGTAACACGCCGACCGCGGAGTGACCTGCGTGAGCTTCACGCACACCCCGGTGTTACTGGTGCGCACCGGGATGTCCGGGCCCACGATGGTTCCCGAGAGGGCGATGGGGGTCGCGGTGCCCGGCGTGACCTGCTGGCTGGCGCTGTCCGCCGTGGGGCCCGGGATCACCCGCACGTCATCCAGCACGTTGTTGGTGGTGTCCGACTCCAGGATGTAGTTGCTGGGGTTCACCGTGGCCCGCAGCGTGTAGGAACCGGGGGCCATGCCGGTGACGTCCACCCACTGGTACTTGAGCTGCGACCAGTAGTAGTCGCCCCAGCCCGGCGAGATGCCCATGCGCACGAGGGTGCCGCCGCCGGGGTCCTGGTAGCACCAGTACGACTGGCCGTACGGGTCGGGGTTGGCGGACGGGAAGTACGAGGTGGCGCCCTGCCCCCAGGTGTCGAACATGCAGAAGCCCACCTTGGCCGACAGCACGGGCGGTCCGCCCGGCACCAGGAACTGGTAGATGGCGGCGGCGGAGAGGTGCCAGGCCCCCGCATCGGCGCTGGGTTCCGCGTAGAAGCTGGCGCCCGAGGCACTGCGGTCGACGGCGGTCCAGTGGGTGTCCGACCCCGGCGGCAGGTTCCTGGGGTTGGTCGCGGTGGTGGGGATGCCCCCGCTCCAGATGATCTGGTTGGCGTGGGTGGTGACCGGGTCCCGGTAGACGTCGAGCGCGCCGGCTTCCGCCCGGTCCCACACCACGCCGTCGAAGCGGTACAGCAGACGACCGGGGATCTCGAACGGGTCCATGTACACCGGGGCCTGCTGGTTGGCGCTGATGACGGTGGGCAGCAGGGCCGTGAGGTCGGGCAGGTCGGCGGTGGTGTAGGCGCCGGCGCCGGCGGGCAGGGCACATGCCGCCGCGCATCCGAGGATGGCCAGCCATGTCTTACCCATTGTGCGCCTCGTCCCGTCGCGGTCTCGTCAGAAAATGAGGATTCTGTCCGGCGTGGCGCCACGCATCCGGAATCCGTCACAGCCACCCTTGTGGGAATCCCGTGCAGCGCGACCGCGGCCCGTGGTGTGGAATGCGTGTGGCGCGCGCGGCCCCGCGGGGACGTCGGCGTGCCCACGCGATCGCCACCGAAGGAGCTTGCGATGACCGACGGGCAGACCTCCAGCGGCACCCCGGCCGCCTCCGGCCGCCGCGCCCCCATCCGCACCGGCATGCTCCTGCTGCTGGCCGCGGGCGCGGTTGGCGTGACCGGCATGGTGGCCACCGGATCCGGCGGGACCTCCACGGTCACCTTGAGTGCCCGCAAACTCACCCCGGCCAACGAGCCCGCCAGGGTGACGGGCGCGCCCGGGGCCACGGGCAGCTTCACGGCCAAGATCGAGGGCGCCAAGATGACCTGGACGCTGGGCTTCGGGCATCTCAGCGGGCCGGTTGTGGCGGCCCAGTTGTCACGCGGGGCCGCGAAGACGGCCGGGCGCGTGCTGGTGGTGCTGTGCGGCAGTGGCCGCGCGGTGACGTGCACCAGCGGCCGTGCGATGCACCGCACGCTCACCGCCGCCCTGCGCACCAAACTGTCCACCACTCCCCTCTACGTCAACCTCACCACCGCGAAGAACCCGAAGGGTGAGATCCGCGGTCAGGTCACGGTGAAGGGCGCCGGCGGGGCCGGGGACGCCGTTGCCGGCAAGAGCACCTTCGTGCTGACCTGCCAGGGCTGCCACCTGCAGGCCGGCACGCAGACCGGCTCCGGGCCGCAGCTGTCCGGGCAGGGCCTCAGCCGCGCCGAGATCGAGTTCCGCATCAAGAACGGCGGCGGCGGCATGCCCGCCGGCCTGGTGCAGGGCACGGACTTCGCCAACGTCGTGGCCTACGTGCTGAGCATCCAGTAAGGCCCCGGCGGCCCTCCCTGAAAGTTCAGTAATCCTCCCCATTCGGGGGGGCCGACCTCGCCCTGTGATGGGGGCATCTGCAACGGACTGCGAATGGGGGCTGGATGGCACCCATCAGGGGTCCGACCGCGATGTCGCGGTCCGCTACCGGGAGCAGAATTCGTCCTGAGATCGCTTCTTCAGCGGCCCCCATCTCAGAGAGGGGACGACCATGGCACCGCACTCCGAAACCTGTCGGCCGACCGGGGGAGTGTGGACCCCCCGTCGCCTCATCACCACCGCGCTGCTGAGCCTGCTGGCCCTGCTGGCCGCCGCGGCGACCGCGCTGGCCTCACCCGGCGTGGTGCGGGTGGTGCAGATCCCGCCGTCGCTGGGCCACAGCGTGGCGGTCACCGGCGTGTCCGGTGACGTGTACCGCGTCGATCCCGGCCCCATGCAGATCCGCGTGACCCCCGGCACCGGCGACGCCTTCGACGCCGTGGCCTGGTGCGTGCTGATCCGCGCCGGCATCGCCGAGGGCACCGACTACTCGGTGGACCTGCAGAACGCCGGCACCACCGCCGCCCTCACCACACCGGCCGCCCAGGAGGCGGCATGGCTGATGACCCAGGCGCAGGCTCTCACCGGCGCAGCCGCGAAACCGGGCTTCGAGGCCGCGGCAATCCAGGTGGCCGTCTGGCAGCTCACCGGCCAGGCCGCGGACGTGCAGAACGTCACCGCGGACACCGCCCTCAACACTCGGGTGGCCGCGCTGCGGTCCCTGGCGGCCGGCAAGCACGCCGCCGCCGCCGTGGGCATCACCGCGCCCGCCACCTCGCAGGCCGGCACCCCCACGGACCTGACGGTGACCGGGACTCCCGGCGCCACCATCCGCCTGGCGGTGAGCGCCGGTGCGGCCGCCCTGTCGCAACCCAGCGTCACGCTCGGCGCCGACGGCACGGGTCACGCCAGCCTCATGGCCACCGCCGCCGGCACCGTCACCGTCACCGCCGAGGCCGACTCCGGCCTGCTGTGGAAGGTGGTGCACCCGGCCAGCCGTCCCGCCCAGAACATCGAGTTCGTGGTGCCGGGCACGGTCACCGCCAGCGCCACCCTGTCGGCCACGGCGGCGCCCGCTCCGTCGGTGGTGCCGCCCGTGACCGTCCAGGAGGTGCTGCCCGCGGTGCAGCCCAAGGCGGTGCTCAACCTCACCAAGCGCGCACCGGTGAGCGTGCTGCGCCGGCTGGAGATCCCCTACACGCTGAAGGTGACGAACCTCAGCGGCATCACCGCCACCGACGTGGTGGTGCGCGACGCGGTGCCCGGCGGGACCATGCTCACCGGCACGCCCGCGCGGGCCCGGCTGCAGGGCGGCGTGGTGGTGTGGCAGCTCGGTGACCTGGCGCCCAAGGCGTCGGTGACGCTGCACCTGCGCCTGCGCACGCTCACCGGCGTGGGCACGCGGGTGGTCAACTGGGCACGGGCCTCGGCGAGCACCGCCCTGGCCGTGCGGGCCCACGCGGTGACGCGCATCCGGCCGCTGCCGGGTGCGGTGAAGCCCGCGGTCACCGGGTAATACGACCGCCGCTGTGGCGGACCGAGGCGGGCCGGGGTTTCCCGGCCCGCCTCGGCGCGTCAGCGTGCGATGGGGCCGACGGTGGCCAGGCTGCCGTTCCGGAACACGTCGTAGGTGACGTACAGGCGGCCGGACGCGTACTCCAGCCCCGACGGCGACGACACCTTCGCCACGGTCACCGGGCCGTGCGCCCCGGGCGTGGAGATCCGGTTGGCGAACAGCTCGGCCACGTACACCCTGCCCCGGGGACCCACCGCGACGCCGGTGGCGCCCAGGAACCCGCGCCCCACGGTGTGCACCGCTCCCGTGACGGCGTTGACGCGGTGCACCGCGCCGCGGGCACCCAGCTCGGGCCCCTCGGGACCGCCGGGCAGGGTGGTGACGTACAGGGTGTTCCCCGGCCCCGCCTCCACGTCGGTGGGCACGGGCTCGAAGTTGTATGTGAGGCCCACCGCACAGGCGGGCAGCTTCAGGGCCTTCGCCCCAGCCTTGGTGATCACCGTGGGCTGCGGCGGCAGCACGGCCACGGTGCGCACCCTCCCCGTGCCCGACACCGCCAGGATGGCGTTGGCGCCGGCGTCGGCGACGAACGTGCGGCTGCCCCGCACCAGCACCGCGAACGGGTTGGAGTCGATCTGCCCGGTGTAGGTGGCCGGCCCGTCGGCCTTCGGCACCTTGGCGGCGCAGTCCGCCGGGATGGACGTGAACCCGTACGTGTTGACCTTGTCCGGGTTGGTCCGCTTTTCGTACGCCAGCAGGTCGGCCACGCGGCGGCGCGTGCCGTCGGCCTTCACCCGCCACAACACGGAGCCGGTGACGGTCTCCTGGTTGCCCGCGCGGGTGGTGACGACGGCTCCGCCGCCGCGGGCGTCGAGGCCGTCGAGGTTGGGGATGCGGATGTTGGTGCGGGTGCCGTCGGCGCCGATGCGGGTCAGCGTGCCCGACCCCTGGGCGATGAGGACGTCACCGTGGTGCACCGCCAGCTGCAGCGGCTGCGCCAGACCGGTGGCGATGGGCGTGGACACCGTCGGCGCGGGCGCGCTGAGGGCGAGGGCCGCCGGGATGGCGGCGAGCAGGGCCACCGAACCGGCGGTGGCCAGACGTGCGGGCGTGGGCATTGCTCCTCGTTCAGGTCGTGGGAGAACTCGCTTCCGTCGGGGGTGCGGCCAGCCTGCGTCCTCGGCACCCCGCGGGTCAATCACCCTGGCGGGCGAGTTTCCCGGGGTGCCGTCACCCGCGCGGATGACCGCAGGACATCACGCCGGTGCGGCCGCGGGGGGATCGAACACGACGGGCTGCCAGCCGGACGCGCTGGGGCCGCCGGTGAGGATCGCGCCGCCGCGGGCGGTTGTGGGCATGAACAGCGCGGTGGACGATCCGGCGGCCAGGCCCGGCGCGTCGAGGGGGTCCATGTCCTCGATGCGCCAGGTGCGGCCGGTGTCGGGCGAGGTGAGGATCACCGCGGCACCACCCGTGCTGAGGGGGCCACCGCCGGTGGTGTACGGCCCCGCGATCACCCGTCCGGCACCCGCGGTCACCCGGATCTCGCCGCGCACGGGTTCACTCCCCACCTGCAGGCCGCGGCGCGACACGCCGGGTGCCGCCACCGCGCGCCACGTGCGCCCGCCGTCGGTGGATCGCCACAGGCGGGCGCGATCGACCCCTTGAGTGAACCCGTTGGCCATCGCGATGCGGGGATTGCCCGGATCGAATACCACCGTCTCGAACATGCCGTAGGCGATGGAGCCGCGGCGCGGCGCCGGCAGGTGCCGCACCAGGCGCCAGGTGCGCCCCGCGTCGGCGGATCGCCACATGTTCCATGTGCACGTCGCCAGCACGACGCTTGTTCCGGGTTGCGTGGCCACGGAGGTGCACGAGGCCGCCCCGCGCGGTGTCACCCGCCGCCACGTGCGCCCCGCGTCGGGCGAGCGGTAGATGTTGCCGAGGCTCGACACCGCCCAGGCCGAAGTGGGGTTCGTGGCCGATGCGACCACCGATGCCACGCCGAACCGGGTGCGCAGCGACAGCCGCCAGATGGCACCGCCGTCCACCGAGCGGTAGGTCACGCCGCCGATGACGGCCAGCATGGCATCACCCGACCCCAGCACCGCCGCCCCGCTGGGCGGGTCCCCACGCCCGGGTCCCACCGGGGCGGACCAGGTCGCGCCCCCGTCGTCGCTGGTGACGGTCCAGACGCCGCCCGCCCGGGAGGCGTCATGCGCCAGCACCACCACACGGCTGGAATTGCGCGGCGCCACCGCCACCGCGTCGGCCTCGAGCGAGCCGGGGGTGAGGGCGGCCGCCGGTGACGCGGCGGCGAGCGCGGCGAACACCGTCGCACCCAGCGCGCAACGGGCACCACCTCGCCGTGGACGTCGTGTTTGCACCACCGCCCCTCCGGAGCCGTGCCGGCCACCGGATGCACGCTACACCCGCGGTGGCACCGATCTTGACGCGGCGCCCGGCACGCTGACAGGGTCACGCTCGTGCCGCCTCGCACGAGCCTCACGCCGTCGCTGCTGCTCGCGGGTCTCCTCGCGCTCATCCTGGCGTCCCCCGCCGCCGCGAAGGGACCGGCGCTGGCCCTCACCCGCGCCGACACTCCGGGGCTGGCGCGCAACGCGGGCATGGCCGTCACCGCGCGCACGGCGCTGCTGGACCCCGCGGCGCTGGCGCTGCGCCGGGCGCTGACCGCGCAGGGCGTGGACGCGCGCGGCTACCGCCGCCGGCGCGCACCGCGCGTGTGGCTGGGGTCGGTGGGGGTGGCCCCCGGGGTGACGCGCACCGCGCGCGCCGGGCTGGCCGCGTGGGCCGCCCGGGCCAGAGCGCGGGGTCTCAAACCGGTCAGGGCCGTCCTGGGCGACGGGGCACTGGTGACCACCGCCCGTGACGGACGGCGGGGCAGCCGCATCGAGGTGGCCGTGGTGCAGGGGGGCGCGCTGGGCCTGGTGGTGCTGCGCGCGCCCGACCGCCGCGCCGGGTGGCGGCGCACGGCCCTCATCTACGCCCGCAGCGCGGTTGCGCGGCTGCGCCCCGCGGGGCTGCCGGTGTACCGGCGCCTGCTGGCGCGGGTGCCCCCGTCCGGGGTCGTCCCGAAGTCGCTGGCGCTGCAGATGTTCGCCGCCGCGTACGGGCGGGTGCCCGGCGTGCGGCTGCCGCCGGGCGACATCGGCCCGGTGCAGGACGGCACGCAGGCGTTCGCGGCGGTGTCCCGCTACCTGCCGGTCCTGCCCGCCGCGCAGCGCGCGGTGATCCTGCGCCGCGCCGGCATGTCGGCGCCCGCCGCGGCCACCTCCACCGCGCGCAGCGCCGCCATCCCGGTGGGCGACCCCGACTTCGTTCCCAACGCCAGCCTGCAGACCAGCGTCAACACCTGGGCGGGCGTGTACGCGTCCCGGCTGGGACACCCCCTCACCATCACCATCGTGGCCGGCTACTCCCCCGGCAAGGACCAGAAGCCCGGTGCCTTCGCGGACGCGTTCCCCCTCAACTCCAGCGGCGTGTACGGCACCGGCGACGAGGTGACCTGCCGGGTGCGGATGCTTCCCAACGGTGCCAAGTCCTCGCTGGCGTTCCAGGTGCTGGTGCTGGCCCACGAGACGTTCCACTGCTTCCAGTTCGACCTGCGCAAGCCGGACTGGACGTTCACCCCGGCGTGGATCGGCGAGGGCTCGGCCGACTGGGCGGCGCTGTCGGTGGACCCGGTGTCCTACCCCACCGGCGGCGGCAACATCACCGACTACGTCCAGAACCCCCAGAGGCAGCTGTTCGCGCGGGCCTACGACGCGGTGGGCTTCTTCGGGCACGCCGACGAGGTGGGCGGCGACCTGTGGAAGCGCATCGCCCAGGTGATCACCACGCCGGGCGACGTCACCGACGCGGGCATCGCGGCCGGGTCGCTGGACACGTTCGACCAGTCCTGGGGCAGCACCGTGTGGAACCTCCGCGAGCTGGGCGCCGAATGGGCGGTGAACCGGCCCCTGGTGGCGCCCTCCTCGGTGCAGGCGCCCCCCACGGTGGTGGGCGGCAGCACGGCCATGAGCGCCCCCGCGTGGACCACGGCCCAGTACTTCGTGGACGGCACCGACCCCGCGTTCGCCGACACACCCTTGCTGCTGGTGCAGACCAAGAACGTGCACGTGCGCCTCGCCGACGGCAGCATCGACATCCTGGACCCCGACCGGTGGTTCTGTTTGCACGGGCGGTGCACCTGCCCGAAGGGCACCGAGGGCGAGCCGCCCAAGAGCACCCATGTCGGGCCGGCGGTGTTCATCGGCCTGTCGGGCGACGACGAGCAGGCGGCGGGCACCCTGTCGTTCCGGTCGCTGGACGACTTCTGCAGCAAGAAGAACCAGCCGAGGCCCCCGCGGTCCCAGCCCCCAAGCGGAGGTGGGTCGGCATGCGGCGGGGGCTGCGGCGGATCCAACGGCGATCCCCACATGACCAGCTTCGACGGCACCCGCTGGGACTTCCAGGCCGTCGGCGAGTTCACGCTGGCCAAGTCCACCACCGACGACCTGGAGATCCAGGCGCGGCAGGAGCCGTGGACCCCCACCGACTACGTCACCGTCAACACCGCGGTGGCCATGCGGGTGACCGGGCACCGGGTGGCGGTGTACGCCGGCGACCCGCTGACCGTGCGCGTGGACGGCCGCGCCGTTCGACTCACCGGCGGGGCCGTGGCGGTGGGCGCCGGTCGCATCACGCCCATCGGGTCGGACGAGATCCGGGTGGACTGGCCCGACGGCACCTACACGCGGGTGTGGAGCGTGGGCTCGTGGGGCGTGGCCATGCTGGTGGCCCCGGCACCGGCTCGCGCCGGAACGCTGGTGGGGCTGCTCGGCAACTTCAACGGCAACCCGGATGACGACGCCACCACGCGGGCCGGGAAGGTGCTGCCGGCCACGGTGCTCACCGACCTGCGGGGCGGCTTCAGGCTGCGATACGGGGACTTCGGGGGATCCTGGCGCATCACCCAGGCCCAGTCGCTGTTCGACTACGCCGGGGGCCAGTCCACGGCCACGTTCACCAACAAAGCCTTCCCGAAGAAGCCGTACGGCGTGACCGACCTCACGCCCGCCCAGCGCACACGCGCACAGGCGCGCTGCGCCGCGTTCGGCATCACCGACCCGGTGCTGCTGGAGGACTGCATCCTGGACGTGGGCGCAACCGGCCAGGACGGATTCGCGCAATCGGCGCTGGAGCAGCAGGCCGCCGAGGCGGGCCCCACGGTGGCGTGGACGGGGATGCCGTCGCTGGCCGGCCAGCGCGGCGCGCCCAGCCAGGCCGTCACCCCGGACGGCACCGTGCACGTGGCGGCGCTGTTCCCCGGCACCCCCGACCGGGTGCTGCACGCGGCCATCGGCGCCGACGGCACGCAGCGCGGCCCGGACGAGGTGCTGGCCCGCCGCGGCCTGGGCGACCCGCGGCTGTCGGTGGGCCCGGGCGGCACCCTGTACCTGGGGCTCACCGCCATCTTCCAGTCGCCCGGCGAGGTGCCGCCGTTCCCGCCCGGCGCCACACCCCAGGACGGGGCGTATTCGCTGACCGCCCCGCAGGCCGGCGCCCCGTGGACCCTGGACGCCTGGCTGGCCAACGGCGGCTTCGCCTACGCGGGCGTGGCCCAGCAGGCGGTGGTGCCGGGCGGCCGGGTCACGGTGCTCACCACCAACGGGTACGCCCGCCTGGTGGCCGGCGTGGGCAAGACGGCGGCGGCGTACGTGGACCCCTCCACCAGCGCCAGCTGCATCACGGCCATCCCGCCCGCGGAGGTGGCCGCCGACGGCGGGCAGGTGTGGGCGGTGTGGCTGCAGGACAGCTGCGACGCGCGCGGCGTGTACGCCGCCCCGGTGAGCGCCACCACCGCCGCCCTGCAGGCCGCCCCGGCGCTGGCACCGCTGTCGGTGTACCCGGCGGCGGGCGGCACGCGGGTGGAGGGGTCGGAGCCGGTCATCACCGCCCGGCCCGGTGGCGGGGTGTACCTGGCCTACGCCACCCAGCAGGCCGGCGGCGCCTGGCACCTGATGCTGTGGCGGCTGGGCGCGGCCACGGCGCTGGACGCCGGTCCCATCGCGGGAGATCCCAACGGGGTGTTCACCTCCGCGGCGCCGGACGGCAGCGTGGGTGGCCTGGCTGATGGCGGCACGCTGCGCTCCGCGCACCGGCCCCGACGCCACCGCCGTGCTGCCGGGCACTCGGCGGCCCAGCCGCCCACCCCCAACGACTCCTACGACTGGGCCGTCGCCGCCACGGCACGCGGGCTGGTGGTGGTGGCCGGCAGCCGCGGCGCGGGCGGCCAGCTCTCGGAAACCACGCTGGCTCCGTAGCGCAGCCGATCCCATGGCCGCCCCGCCGTTGCTCCTGGCGTCCCGGCACCTCGGTGCCGTGCCGGCGTTCCTGGACCGTGCGGGGGTCGCGGGACGCCGCGCGCATCTGGATGTTCGTGCCGCGGATCCGCTGCCGGACGGCGCGGCGATCGTGGCCGATCTGCGTCGCGAGATGATGGCGCTGGGGGTGGACGTGGTTCCGGAGCGGGAGCGGGCCGACATGATGATCGTGGGCCCCGGCGATCCCTTCCACCTGCTGCGGCTGCTGCGCGCGGTTCCGCCGGCGGGAATCGGCACGCTCCCGTACATCGGCGTCAGTGCGGGGGCGGCCGTTGCGGCGCCGACCCTTGCGCCCCTTGCGCTGACCTCTCCCTTCACGCCCCCGGCCGACCTCGATCTGCACGGCCTGAACCTGTGCGAGGTCCTCGTCCTCTGTCACCGCCACCGGCCCGGCCGCGCCGCCCTCCACCGCAGCGCCCGCGCGCGTTTCGGCACCACGATCCGGATGATCGAGCTGGCGGATCGGGAGGCCGTCGAGGTGCACGGGGGTGTGGCGGCACGCGTCGCGTCGCCGCGAGTGGCCCGGTCGTCGTCCGGGGCCACGCCACGTGGCAGGCGGCGGGATGCCTGAGCGACCGGTCCATGACACCACCGGAGGGGAGCGGCACCTCAGCGGGGAGCCCGCCGTGCACGCCGTGCTGTTCGACGTCTTCGGCACGCTGTACGACTGGCGGTCCAGCGTGGCCCGCGACGCGGCGCGCATCGCCGGCCCCCACGCCCCCTCGGACATCGACTGGAACGCCTTCGCCGAGGCCTGGCGCGGCAGGTATCAGCCCCAGCTGGCCACGGTGCGCGAGGGCCGCCGGCCCTGGGTGGACCTGGACGTGCTGCACGCGGAGGCCCTGGACGACGTGCTGGCCGAGTTCGGCATCGACCTGCCCGGGCACCGGCGGCCCGAGCTCACCCGGGCGTGGCACCGCCTGGATCCCTGGCCGGACACGGTGGCGGGGGTGGCTCGGCTGCGCCGCCGGTTCATCGTCGCCCCCAACTCCAACGGCCACATCGCGCTGCTGGTGCACCTGGCGCGCGCATCGGGCCTGGTGTGGGACGCGGTGCTGGGGGCCGAGGTGGCCCGCGCCTACAAGCCCCTGCCGGTGGTGTACGACACCGCGGTGGCCGCCCTGGGGCTGCGGCCGGAGCAGGTGCTGATGGTGGCGGCCCACCCCGACGATCTGGTGGCCGCCGCCGCGCGGGGACTGCGCACGGCGTTCGTGCGGCGCCCCGAGGAGTGGGGCTCCGGGCCCGCCCGCGACCCCGATCCGCCGGCCGGCGTGGATCTGGTGACCGGCGACATCGAGGATCTGGCGACGCGGCTGGGTGCGTGAGCCCCCGGCGGTGAACCGAACGGCGCGCGGGGCCGTGTGACAGACGACCGAGTTCCCCGTGAAGGAGTCCCACATGCGCCGTGCACGCGTGCTCACCGGTTCCCTCCTCGTGGCCGCGGTGTCCATCACCGCCGGTGGCGCCGCCCTGGCGGCGAGCGCCCCGGGCAGCGCCGCGCGGCCCATCGCGGCGAAGACGGACGCCTCGCACGGCTTCGCCCCCGGCACCGTCACGGTGCGGCCGGGCGCGAAGGTGCACTTCAAGAGCGTCGACGGCGCACCGCACAACGCGGTCGCGGCGCGCACGGCGAAGCTGCCGGGGTTCCGGTCCGGTGCCCCGTCCACCGGGAGCTTCACGCTGGTGGCGCCGAAGACCGTGGGCACCTACCACTACCACTGCCAGGTGCACCCCTTCATGAAGGGCGTCCTGAAGGTGGCCCGCTAGGGGCCGTCGCCCCCGGCCCGGCAGCGCCGTCCTCACGGATCGCCCGCCCCGGGGCCCCGCCCGGCACCGTCGCGCCGCCCATGCGCCGGTGCCCGGGTGAGGCCCCACGCCCCCGCGCCCAGCAGCACCACCGCGGGAGCGGACCAGCTGTGGAGTCACTCCCGCGTGATCCGCAGCACCAGGCCCCGGGCGCGCGTCACGGCGCGCGGGGAACGGGCGCCGACGCACCACACGCGCACCACCAGGCGGGTGGCCACCGCGGCGGGATCGGTGGGCAGCGCCACGGCGGGCGCCCGGAAGGTGATGGCGTAGGCGCCGGCGCGCGGGGCCCGCACACGCACCACGGCCGCCGCGCCACCCGCCTGCCGGGCCACGGTGAGGCGCACGCGGGGACACGCCGCCCCGGCTGCGACCACTCCGCGCGCCGTTACCGCCGCGCCCACCATGGCCGGGTTCGGAGCCACGTGCAGGCTCGGCGCCGGGGTCACCGCGTCCCCGGCCGCGACGGCGCAGAGACACATCGCGCACATCGCCCCCAGCATCATGAGCGACATACTTGTACCGGTACGGACAGTACATACCGAAGCGGTCATGGCCGGTATTGCTCCTTGATGGACGTCACGGTGCCGCCCCGCACGGTGAGCCAGTAGGCGGATCCCGGGCCCTGCCGGAGCGTGCCACCGGGGCGCCCACCGCTGAACGTGCGCACCAGGTGCCCTAGCGTGGACGGCCGCCCGGCCATGGAGGTGGGGGTCACGATGGTCACCGTCGCGCCGGCGGCCACCGGCAGGCGCATCGTCGAGCGGTCCTCATTGTGGATGTAGTAGTCGTTTGCCACCTCGTCGGCATCCGCGCGGGCGGCCCGCTGTGCCGCGGCGCCGGTGAGCCATTGGGCCGGGTCGAACACGGCGGTCAACGTGCCCTCCCGGTCCTCCAGGGAACGGATGAACCCGAAGTGGCGGCCGTCGGCCGGGACGGGGAGCGTCGGGGACGCCACGCTCTGACCGAACACCGCGTGCGGCTGGTCCAGTCCGGTGGTGGCGGAGGAGGATCGGCAGCGCCCCGTCGCCACGACGCAGGCGGTCAGCCGCGCCCGCGCGCCATCCCCGTATGCGGAGCTCACCACGACGCGTCGCAGACGGGTGCCCACGAAACGCGGCTCGGAGGCGTGCCAACTCCCCAGGCGGATGCGCCGAACCGGCGTGATGCGGTCCCCGTGGACCCGCAGGACCTCCACCGCGTTGGCCCCGCCGGCCACCACCAGCTCCCGCTGCCAATCGCCGGCGGTCAGCGGCGCCGTCCGCAGCCGGCCATTGGATCGCCCGGTGGCCAGGTCCACCAGCAGCAGGTCGCGGCCCGAGCCGTCGCCGCCCGCGAACACCAACGCGCGCGCCCCGTCGGGTGAGATGGCGATGGGCGCACCGTCGCCCAGCTTGCGCGCCGTTCCCGGCGCGTCGGCCACGAACGACTGCACGTACTCCCCCTCCCCCATCCCGATGTACACCAGGCGCGCTCCGGCCCAGCCGAACGGGAAGTACGTGCCGGTCGTCCGTGTCCACCGCACGGGCGTCCCCAGCCGGGTGCCGGTGACGCGTCGCACGTACAGGTGACCGCGCAGCCGCCCGGTGCGCCCGTCGTTGCGGAAATAGGCCAGCGCCCCGTCGGCGCGCCACGCCGCACCGGTGGTGCCCGGTTCCAGCATCCGTTCGCGTCCGGTGCGCAGGTCACGGAGGTGCACCCGCAACGCGGCGGCGTCGGTGCCGGTGCTGTAGGCCAGGAACCGCTCGCCGGGCGACACCGTCGCGCGCGGCGCGAGGTCGCCGAAGTACGCGGCCATCGCGGGCGCCGCCAGGTCGATCTGATTCCCTGTCCTGGAGGTCAGGCGGGCGCCGCCGACCACCCAGTCGATCAGCGCCCCCTCGTTCTCCGTGGGCTGAAGCAGGGTGGAAACCGGCTCGGACGGCACCACCGTCGCGGGCGGCGTATCACCGGATCCCCCGCATCCCGCCAGGACCGTCGCGACGATCCCCAGCAGGGCCGCACGCCGCATCATCACGCCTCCTCGGAAGGAACCTCCCGAAGCCTCATCTGCCTGGGCGCGATGGGCATCGGGATCAGCCGAATACGGAACCGTGCGAACCCGAAAGCGCCCTCAGGCGCCACCCGGGCCGGTCAGTCCTTGGTGCTGATGCGCAGCCCGGCCTGCACGTCGGCATCGTTGAACCCCGCGGGCAGGACGGCGCCGGTGGCGTGCCGGTACAGCACCAGGGTGAACAGGTCGTCGATGGCGCTCTGCAGCACCCAACCGACGGCCAGCATCACCAGGCCGCACCCCAGCAGCACGCTGCCCGCCACGGCATGGTGCAAGCGGGTGAGCCCGTAGCCGGCGGCCGCGATGGCGGCCGGCACGCCGATGGTGATCATCCCCATGACGCCCGTGGCGAGGGCGCCGCCGATGTCCTCACCCCACCGCGCGCGCAGCACGGCCACCGATCGCCGCACGGTGTCCACCGGCGTGCTGCCCTCAAGGGCCAGCACCGGGAGCGCGAAGACGGTGGCCAGGGCCCACGCGGCCGAGAGCACCCGTTCCAGCAGCCCGGCCAGCGCATCACCCCCGGGCAGCCGCGAGATCCATTGGATGGCGGTGCCGACCACGGAGGACACCAGCGCCCACCACGCGATGGCGTCGCGCCGGGACCAGGCAACCGCCAGGCCCCGGCGCACCGAGGCGGGGTGACCGTCCACCAGCGCGGCGGCCTGCGACACGAACGCGACGCCGAAGAACGTGCCCACCAGGGACAGGGGGAAGCTGAACACCACCATCGCGATGGCGATGCCAACGCTCCAGTTGCCGTGCCCCAGGCGGGACAGCCCGCCGAGGGGCCCGAGGATGATGGCGGCCACCGCCACCCACGCGGACAGTGAAATGCACGGGAGGATCAGCAACCGGCGGTGCGCCCGGATCAGCCGCCACGATGCGAATGCCAGGTCCCACCCCGCGCCAAGCCTGCGGATCGCCCACCCGCATCGTCGAATCGCCAGATCATGCAGAATGCTGACAAGCGTGAAAGCGTGCGTCAATCGCGGAGTCACGCATGACGGACATCACCGAAGGCAGGGCCGTGAACGAGCCGTCAGGGCTGGACGGCATCGTCCGGGTGCTGGGCGTGGCCTGGGCGCTGCTGATGGTGACGGGGGCGGCGCTGATGATTTGGTGGGCCGATGCGACCACCGTGTCGCGCCGGGGCATGGCTCCGGGCGTGGGCGTGTGCCTGCTGGGTGTCGCCCTGGCGGCCCATTGCCTGTGGCGACCGCGTCAGTGGCCCGTGACGATCGTGCTCGTCTGCCTGGCGGCGTTCACGGCCGCCTCGATCGCGGCCACGATCGCCGCGGCGTTCCTCCTGGGGTCCCACTAGGTCGTCAACCGAGACCCGGGCCCGACGCGCGGGCGTCACCTGGCCCGCGACCGAGGGCCGCTGTATCAGCACGCCGGGTTGAGGCCTCATCGCGTGTACGAGCCCGCGCCGCACCGGCCGGGGACACATGATGCGGAGGGCCGCTGGATGTCACACATCACGGGAACGGTGCAGACCGTCGCACCCGCGATCCGGATCGGGCCGGACACCGGAGCGCCCGCCACCGGCCCGGGGGTGTGGGCCCTGGATTTCGCGCACACGCCCGCGCCGACGGGAACCAAGCTGGTGATCCTCCACTTCAACGCGGTCAACCTGCCTGTGGGAAACCGGTTGGAGGTCGACCTGGGCTACGGGACGGATGTGTTCACCTCCGCCGACGGCGGCACGTTCTGGACGCGGCCCGTCAACATCCACAAACTCGCCGGTGCCCTCGTTCCGATCCGCTACGTCGCGGCCGCCACCACCGCCGGTGGAGTCACCCTCGACCAGTACGGCCGCGGGGAGCGTCACGCCGGCCAGCCCGGGCATAACAGCGTCTCCAACTGTGATCCGTTCCTGCCGGACCCCACCTACACCGAGCCGCAGTACGACGACTTCTGGTTCTGCGCCCCGCCGCCCAACTGGGAGAACGTGGCGTGCGTGACCGCCCCCGGCGACGTGCGCACGCGCGTCGCGCGCAGCGTGGGGATGATCATGTCGGTGGAGGGTCCCGACGTCTCCACCTGCTCGGTGACGCTGGTGGACACGGACAAGGTCCTCACGGCCGGGCATTGCCACACCCCGGATCAGGCGCTCGGCAGCTCGGTCACGTTCGACTACCGGGTGGAATGCAACGGCGCCCGCCCCGCCGGGTACGACGCGAAGTTCATCAAGGTGGTGGAGGTGCTGTCGCACCACAACGACGGCGTGGGCGACTTCAGCCTGCTCCGCCTGGCCGAGGCGCCGATGGGCATCCCGGTGGTGCAGATGCGACCCGACATCCCGGGCGTGGGCGAATCCGTGTTCGGCGTGCACCACCCCAACGGCGCACCCAAGAAGCTGTCCGTGCCTCACCCCGGCTTCTCCTCGGTGACCGGCAGCGGCGCCACGTCGATCAACGTGCCGTCCGACTTCCACGTGTCCGGCGGCAGCTCCGGATCGGGGCTGTTCGACACCGCCGGCCGGATCGTGGGAGTGCTGTCCACCGGCAACCCGTGCGGCCGGGGGACCGGAGGCGCCTTCCCGTTGATCTACTTCCCCACCGCGACCATCCTGAAGGCCATCGCGCCCGCCCCGCCGCCGCCGGTGACGCGCGACGTCATGGTGGTGTTCGACCGGTCGGGCAGCATGACCGAACCCGACGCCGCGGGTCGCGCGAAGATCGACGCCGCGCGCGATGCCGCGTCGCTGTTCGTGCAGCTGGTGAAGTCGTCGGTGGGCAACCGCGTCGGCCTCACGTCGTTCAGCACCGGCGCCACCAACCCCACCGACTTCGCCATCCAGTCTGTCGATCCGGCGCACAAGCTCACCCTGCTTGGCGCGCCGCCCTTCGCGGGCGGGCTCATCGGCGGTCTGGTGCCCGGTGGTGCCACCAGCATCGGCGACGGGCTGGAACGCGCCCGGCAGCAGTTCCCCGCCCCCGGGGCCAACCCCCGCGCCATCCTGCTGCTCACCGACGGCATGCAGAACACCCCGCCGTGGGTTGGCGACGTGGCCGGATCGCTGGCCGGCATCGACGTGCACGCCATCGGTTTCGGAACCGACGCCAACATCGACGGGGCGCTGCTGGCATCGCTGGCCGGTTCCCACAACGGCCAGTTCACCCGCGCGGAGAGCGGCCTGGCCCTCGAGAAGTTCTTCTCCCACGCCTTCGGCAACATCTTCGAGGCCGGCATCATCAGCGACCCGGAGTACGTGCTGCCCGCCGACGTGTCCACCGGCACGCCGCAGGCGTTCCCGGTGTGCGGGGAGGACGCCGTCACCGTCGTGATCGGCTGGGACGACCCCGGTGGGCAGCTGGCCGTCGCGGTGACCACGCCGGCCGGCGTGACCGTCACCGCGGCCACGCCCGGTGTGGAGGCCGACACGGGCAGGACCTGGACGTTCCTGCGCGTGCCGCTGCCGCACGACGGGGAGCGCAGCGGGACGTGGACGGTCACCCCCTTCCGGCCCGGAAGCGGCGGGGAGCTCGCCCCGCCGGCACCGGCCCTGCGGTACTTCGTGAACGTCATCGCGGGCGGCGGGCCGAGGCTGGAACGCCATCGCCCCGAATGGCGCGTCTACACCGGCGACACGTTCAACCCCGCGGTGCGGCTGCGCCAGGACGACGGCGGGTGGCCGGACGACGTCGCCATCGACCTCACGCTCACGCGGCCCACGGCATCGCTCGGCACGTTGCTCAGCAGGGAGCGGCTGGGTGCGCCCACCGACGCCTCGGGTGACACCATCCCCGCTCGCCAGTCGACGGCCATGGCGTTGGCGGGCCGCACCGCCGGGCCGCTCATCCCCACCAGCACCCAGACGCTGGCGCTGTCCGACGGCCCCGAGTCCACCTTCGGGGCGTTCGAGGCCTCGGCCCTGATGGGCCGCGAGCTCACCGATCTCACCGTGGACGGGCACTACCAGCTCCACTTCCAGGCGACCTACGGCGGCGGCTGCGGCCGGCGCGAACTGCTCGCGACGCTGTTCGTGGACGTCGGCATCGACCCCGGGCATTCGGCGGTGACGGTTGCCGACGGTGGACCGCAGCCGGGCGGCGCCCACACGGGCACGGTCACGATCGTGCCGCAGGACCGCTTCGGCAACATGCTCGGCCCGGGACGCCCCGATGCCGCGACCGTCACCGGCGCGGGCGGCACCACGGTGACCGGCCCCGTCGTGGACAACGGGGACGGCTCGTACACCGTGCCGGTTGCGTGGTCACCTGCCGGCGGACCGCCCGGCGTGGTGGTGGGCCAGCCCGGGCGGCCCCCGGTCACGATCACCCCGCCGTCCGGCGGCGGGGCGTCGGGCGGGCGGTGCCGGCGGTGCTGGTTGCTCGTGGCGGTGCTCGTGGTGCTCGCGCTGGTGTTGCTGATCGTGCTCGCCGCGCCGTAGCGGACGCCCTTGAGGGGCGCACCGGCGTGTGCGCGAGGATCGGTGGGGGGCGGCGGCCGCCGCCCCCACCACACGCGAACTCGGAGCACGCCATGCCGTACTACCAATTCCTGGTCCCCGAGGGGGGCGCGACACTCCGGCACAAGGCCGCGGTCGCCACCGCCGTGACCGAGGCCCACGTGGCCGTGACCGGCGCCCCGGCCGGGTACGTCAACTGCGCCTTCATCGCCGTGGGCACCGACACGGTGTTCGTCGGAGGCCGCGCCGTGGACACCGCACGGCTGGTGGGCCTCATCCGGCCTGGCCGCACCCCCGAGGTGAAGCGGGAACTGCTGCTGCGCCTGGGCGCCGCCTGGGCGGGAGTGACCGGCGAACCGCTCACCGACTACGCCATCTGGCTGCACGAGGTCCCGGGTCGCCAGACCATGGAGAACGGGGAGATCCTCCCGGAGCCGTGGGAGACCGGGCTCTGACGGCCCGGGTTACCGCGGAAAGGCCCATGGCAATCGTCATCGCCGCAAATAACCGCCCATTCACCGCCGTGCTCTCACCGGCGAGCCGCACGCGCCGAGCCCCGGAAGTCACCGGACTCTACTTCCGGCGTGCTCCGCGGTCCCCCGAACTGGCCCTCCGTCCAATGACGCGCGACCCGCGGCGGATGCAGAGTCGTCGGCGTGCCGGACACCACCTCGGGCCCACGCGACCACCGCGCGCTGGCCGGGCCCCTCGCCTCGCCTGACGAGCCGTACCGCGTCGTGTTCCGGCGCCCACCGGGCAGCGTGCCGCTGGTGGAGGCGTTCCTGGGGGTGTTCGCCCCGCTGCTGGCCGCCGGGGTGATCGCGTTCCTGTTCCAGCCGGCGCACTGGCCGGCGTCGGGCCGCGGCACCGCCGAGGCGTCGGTGGCGCTGAACGTGGCGGCGGCCGCGCTGGCGCTGCTGGTGACGCTCCTGTCGTTCCGCAACTTCTACGTGCTGGGCCGCGCGGCGCTGCGGGTGCGCGACCCCCTCCCCGTGCTGCCGCCCCAGGGGCTGCGCATCGCCTTCGTCACCACCTTCGTGCCCGCCAGCGAGGACATCGGGCTGCTGCGCCGCACGGTCGCCGGCATGCGTGACCAGCGCTACGCCGCGGTCGGCGCGGTGGACGCGTGGGTGCTGGACGAGGGGACGACCCGGCGGTGCGCGCGCTGTGCGAGGAGCTGGGCGCGCACCACTTCACCCGCGCCGGGGTGGAGCGGTGGAATCTGGAGGGCGGCCGCAACGCCCGCCGCACCAAGCACGGCAACATCAACGCCTTCCTCGACCACGTGGCCGAGGACGGCGTGGCCTACGACGTGTTCGCCGGCGTCGACCCCGACCACGCGCCCCGGCCGGAGTTCCTGGAGCGGATGCTGGGCTTCCTGCGTGACCCCGCCGTGGGTTACGTGGTGGCACCCCAGACCTACGGCAACGCCGGCGGCAACCTGGTGGCCCGGCTGGCCGAGAGCTGCCAGTTCGTGTTCCACAGCCTCATCCAGCGGTCGGCCAACCTGGCGGGCAGCCCCATGTTCGTGGGCACCAACTACCTGGTGCGCATGGAGGCCATCCAGGCCATCGGCGGGATGCAGGACTCCATCACCGAGGACGCGCTCACCGGGCTGCGGCTCAACGCGGCCGGGTGGCGCGGGGTGTACACGCCCGATGAGCTGGCCGTGGGCGAGGGCCCGGAGCCCTGGCGTGACTTCTACAGCCAGCAGTACCGGTGGGCGCGCGGCGCCGACGACATCCTGCGGGCGGAGTGGCGCACCATCGCGCGCCTGCCGTGGCGGCAGCGCCTGCACCACTGCCTGGTGCTCACGTACTACCCGTCGGTGGGCGTCGCATGGCCCCTCGGCGTCCTGTGCTGTGGCCTGTACGCCCTCACCGGCGCCACCGGCCTGATGGTGCCCGTGGGCATCTGGATAACGCTGTACCTGGACGTGGCCGCGTCGCAGCTGGTGCTGTTCCTGTGGGCCCGGCGGCTCAACGTGAGCGCGCAGGAGCAGGCGGGTAGCTCCGGGGTGGGCGGCCTGCTGATGGCCACCATGGCGGCGCCCGTGTACACCAAGGCCATCGTGGACTGCGTGCTGGGGCGGCCCGCCCGCTTCGTGGTGACACCCAAGGGCGCCGCGGCGTCCACCGACGGGCTGGGCGTGTTCCACCGGCACGGCTGGTGGGCCCTCGCCGTGGGCGGGCCGCTGCCGGTGGCGTTCGCCCTGGGCCACACCGCGCTGCCGATCCTGTCGTGGGCGCTGCTGACGCTGGCCGTGTGCATCGCCCCGGTGGCCATCGCCCTGGCCACCCGTGGGCCCGCGGTGCCGGCCCCCGTCGTCGAACTCCCCGCTGAGGCCCTGGAGACCGGGCAGGCGTGAGGGGCCGCGCGCGGCTGGTGGTGCCGGGGCTCATCCTCGCGGCGGGCCTGGCGGCGCTGAACTTCGTGGCCTTCGGGTTCAACGACCGGCTCCAGAACTGGCTGCACCAGCGACGCATCCACGCCGCGTCCTATGTCCGTGCCAACGGCCGGTGGGACGTGGTGGACGGGCCCGGCTCCCGGCTGCTGCGCACCACCCACATGGCGTTGCTGCGCTCCGGGAAGGTGCTGCTGATCGCCGGGTCGGGCAACTCGGCACCCGACTTCCGGGCGCACCGCTTCCAGGTGGGCGTGTTCGACCCCGCCACCGGCGCCACCCGCGCGTTCACCGTGCCCACCGACGTGTTCTGCGCCGGCCACGCCTTCCTGCCCGACGGGCGGCTGCTCATCGCCGGGGGCACCACCCGCTACGAGACCCTCAACGTGCTGATCCACCGGCCGGGCGGGGTGCTCACCATCCCCGCGGGGCGGCCCGGCGACCCCGGGACGCTGCTGCCCAGCGGCACACCGTTCGTCACCACCGCCGGGTACGTGTACCGCACCGAGTCGCCCATCCGCGTGGGCGGACCGGAGGTGCGCGTGTGGGTCACCGCGGAGCGCACCGACGCCGCCATCTCGTTCGGGCACGCCCGCCTGGCCACCGAGGGCATCCCCGCCGGGCGTACGGCACCCATCACGGGCGTCGCCGACCGGCTGACGCGCGACACCCGCGACTACGCAGGGTCGCGCGCCGCGTACCTCGTCGATCCCGACACCGGGGTCTTCACGCGTGTGGCGGACATGCACACCCCGCGCTGGTATCCCAGCCTGGTGACGCTGTCCGACGGCCGCGTGATGGCGGCGTCGGGCCTGGACCAGTTCGGCCGCATCACCCCGGGTCACGCGGAGATCTACGACCCGGCCACCAACCGGTGGACACAGCTGGGCGGCACGACCCGCCCGCTCGCGACGTACCCGGCCCTGTTCACCACCGCGCGCATCGGCACGCTGTTCTTCTCGGGCAGCAACTCGGGCTACGGCCGGGAGAACGTGGGACGCACCCCCGGGCTGTGGACTGGGCGGTGAACCGCTTCACCGTGGTGCCCGGGCTGCGCGACGCCGGACATGACCGAGACCAGCGACTCCGTGCTGCTGCCCCCGGCCAACCGCCAGCGGTGGATCTTCATGGGCGGCGGCGGCATCGGCGACTCGGACCAATCCACGGCGCGCGCCGACATCGTCGACCTGCGCGGCCCCTCCCCGCGCTATCGGCCCGGCCCCGACCTGTCGGCGCCCACGCGGTACCCCAACGCGGTGATCCTGCCGGACGACCAGACGCTGGTCACCGGCGGGGCGGGCGACTACCGCGCCAACCAGCACAGCGCCCTGCTCACCGCCTCCCTGCTGGCCCCGGGTGGTGAGTCGATGCACCGCGTCGCCGACCCCACGGTGCCGCGCAGCTACCACTCATCCGCCCTGCTGCTGCCCGACGGGCGGGTCCTGACGGCCGGCGGTGATCCTCTTCACGACGCCAACGGCGGCCCCGGCTCCTTCGAGCTGCGGATGGAGATCTACAGCCCGCCGTACCTGTTCCGGGGCCCGCGCCCAAGCATCACGGCGGGGCCGCGCGTGCTGCGCCGGGGGGCGACGGCGGTGTTCACCTCACCCGACGCCGCCCGCATCACGAAGGTGAGGCTGGTGCGGCCCTCGGCCGTGACCCACACCACCAACCTGGAGCAGCGCTCCATCGCGGTCGAGCTGCGGGTGGTGCGGGACGGGGGCGCCATCGCCGTGACGGTCCCCACCGGCGCCGGGCTCACCCCGCCGGGCTGGTACATGCTGTTCGCCGTCGACCGCGACGGCGTCCCCTCCGTGGCCAGGTGGGTGCGGGTGCGGTAGGCGCGCCTCGTGGCGCACCGCCGCGATCCGATCACTCGGCCACCGGTGCTCGGCGAGGCGTCAGCGGTGCGCCACGGTGAAACCCACGGTGCGCGGGACCGCGTTGCGCCCGGCCACATCCACCGCCTGCACGCGCAGGCGGTAGCGCCCGGCCGGCAGCACCCGCCCCCCGAGGCGCGCCGTGAAGCGGACGCGCACCTCACCCGCCGCGGACAGCTTCTGAGCAAGGGCGGGAGTGAGGGACAGCCACCGCGTGCAGCGCCGGGCCCGGCTTCGCGGGTTCGGCCGAAGGCAGCGCGCGCCGGCGCGCACGCCGACGGCGGCACGCTGGATGGTCACCTTGACCAGCGCCGTGGCACTGACGCTGGTGGTCATGAGTGACGGCGTCAGCGTCCAGCGCACCTTCGTCCCCGTCGCCCCGTGCGGAACCGCGCGCAGGTGCGTGCGGGACAGCCGGACGGCACCCAGCACCGGCGCGGTCGCACCCGACGTGGTGGCCCCGGTACCGCCTCCGGCACCGCCGCCGCCGGTGCCGCCACCCGGCGGGGTCCCCACGGGCGGGACCTCACGCTCGTAGGCCCCGAGGTCCGGCGCCGTGCCCTGCACCCGGGCCCGGCCGTCGAGGTCGGTCGGCAGCGCGTCGGCAACCACGACGCCCGCGTCGATGGTGGGTGAGCCGGTGAGGGGATGGAAATCGAGGGCGGCGGCGTTCGTGAAGTGCGGGTCGCCCGACTGGTTCCCCGGTCCCTCCAGCAGAGTGGAGGCCAGCAGGGAGTCGGCCGCGGGGTCGCGGGTGACGAAGTTCGAGTGGTCGATGTGGACCAGGCCGAGGGCACAGTTGTTCCCGCTCATGCAGGTGATACCGGCGGTCGCCTGCACATCCGCCGTGCCGCCCCGGGAGATCGCGTTGGTGACATCCAGCAGGTTCGGGCTGACCTGTGGGCTGGTGGATTGCACCGACCGGGACAGGAGCCCCACGCCGTTCGGCGCGATGGCGGTGACGTTGACGACACGCAGGGTGCCGCCCACCGGGGCGTCGGCCGCGATGCCGACGCCGTTGGTCGCCACGCTCCGGGCGAGTGAGTCCACCACCAGCCCCTGACCCCAGATCGCCGTGAAGCCCAGGGCGCTGACGCGCCGTGCCACCGCCCCGCCGTCAAGCAGTTGCAGGCCCCCCGTCACCGTGGTGTCCTCCACCAGCCCCTGCGTGGTCACCGATGGGGGCGGCGTGCCGAAGACCAGTCCGTTGGTGCGCCCCACCGTGCTGGACCGGACGACGGACTGATGGCCCAGCACCATGCACGTGGCGCTCACCCGGCTGGTGAGCGTGGCCCGCTCGATGGTGAGCGGGCCGGAGTCGGGCGCGTCGATGCACGACCCGCCGGTGATGGTGGCGTTGCGCACCGTGGCGCTCGTGCCGGCGGCCACCGAGATCGCCGCGACGTTCGTCGGGGTGTGCGTGTTGTTGACATCGACGCCATCCACGACGGTGCCGCTCTGCGTGAAGCCGAGGTTCAGCGTCGCCATCGGCCCCGCGGACGTCAGCGTGGGTCGTGCCGCGGGATCCGTGGCCACCCAGTTGAGCGGGACCGCGGGCAGCGGGATGGCCTGCATGTCGTAGGGCCCGCCCGCGAGGCTGATGGTGTCGCCCGCCCCCGGGTGGGCCAGAGCGACGGCCAGGGTGCACGGTGCGTTCGGATCCGTGCATTCGGAGGGCGTGGCACCGCCCGTCGGCGAGGCATACCGCGTGACCGCGGCCGCGGCCTGCCCGGCCGTGAGGCCGCTCACGCACAGCACGAGCAGCACGCGGACCCGCCGATGTCTCGACATCTGGCGACCCTAACAGGGAGGTGCATCGCCACGCTCGCCGCGACGGTTGGACCGCGCGGTGACCCACTGTGCGCATCCGCCCGTGGCCGATGCGCACGGTGGACTCCGCCCTCCCTCAGAGGATCGGGGTCGGGGTGGGCGTCGGCGTCGGTGTCGGCGTGGGATCCGTGGTGTGGCCGCCCTTGCACGGCTTCCTGGTCCTCACGGGCTTCGTCGGCTGGCCGGGATCCGTGGGCGGTGTCACCTGACCAGGGTCGGCGGGCGGTGCCGGGGTGGGTGACGGGTCGGGGCCCGGCGACAGGTACTGACCGCTGCCCCCCGGGTCGGTCGGGTCAGGCAGGCGCAGCTTGAAGTTGTCCGTCTTGGAGCGGCACGGGCTGAACACACCCCCACGGCTCTTGCCGTGCCCTTTGCGACTGACCGTGCCGTCGGGCGCGACCCACATCTTGTACTCGCCGGTCGCGCTGCCGGCGGTGAACGGCCCCACCTGCAGCACCGCCCCGCAGGCCGTGGTCTTGATGGGGTGATCCGCGGGATCGGACGCCTCCACCACCGCGTGGGCGGCCACGCGGAACCGGCGCTGGGCGATGGGTTCACCCGCGGTCATGTCCGTCTTGCCGGACGGGTCGGTGACCCGGAACACGTACCACCCGTCGGCCAGTCCGGCGTTGCCGGAGGAGTTGCAGGGCGGGCCGCCGTTCAGGTGCACGTCCTGCGGCGTGTCGAACAGGTTCTGGTTCACCGCGAGCCCCTGGGCGTCGGTGGTGAACACCGCGCCGGCTCCGCCATTCGAGGCGACGGCGGCGGGGGCGGTGACGGCGCAGCACAGCAGGGCGGCGCCGAGGATGAGGGAGCGGCGTGGAGCGGTCGTGGGCAATGAGCACCTCCGGTCGGGCACGACGGGCACTGCAATGGGCATCGGCTCCATGCCCCGTCCCGGCCTCCCGCCCGGTGCATGAGGTTGCCCCCCGGGCGAGCTCGCTCGTTTTGACGGCCTCCCATCGTCCGTTTGGACGATGCCGGCGTGGCGCACCCCCATGAGGATCGCGGTCGTTCCACCCCACGCACACGGTCAGGGAGGTCGGTCATGTCCAAGGTTCCGCGGTCCACACTTGCGCTGCTGCTGTGCGCCACCGTCGCCGGCGGGGGCGGTGCGATGGCCTACAGCGCCACCACCGCGAGCGCCCCGATCGTCTACAACGGCTGCGTCTCGCACGCCACGGGGTTGCTGCGGGTCAGCCCCACCACGGGCTGCAGGCGCGGTGAGTACGCGATCAGCTGGAACAACGTCGGCCCCCAGGGCCCCATCGGACCCCAGGGCGTGCCCGGCGCGGCGGCACCGCCGCTCACCGTCACCGCACGGGTGGAGAACGTGACCGTTGCACCCGGCGCCTTCGGGCGCACCACCGCGACCTGCCTCGCCGGCGAGCAGATCGTGGGCGGGGGTGCCCGGTCGGTGCACGAGGTCACCGGCCCTCCGCGGCCCGGTGGGCTACCGCCCCACGTCGAGCAGGTGCCGGAGCCGAAGGCGCCGCTCCTGGAGAGCGAGATGACCGCCGCCGGCAGCTGGCTGGCCAGCGTGCACAACGACGCGCCGTACTCCACCGTCCTCGAGGTGCAGGCGGTGTGCGCCGCGCGGTAGGAGTTCGTCCCGGGTCCGGGGCCCGGCTCCTGCCGGATGGGCGAGAATCGCCCGCGTGGAGTCGCTCGGCCCCCTGACCCCCGGGTCAGCCCGCGTTGACACACAGGCGTGCGGCGCCCTTGACCGATGACCGAGGTGGCGGGATGCGGGTGACGCCGCCTCGGTTGGCCTGGCCATCCCGGCGACGCCTGGCCTTCGCGGTCATCCCCGCCGTCGCGGCCGCGGTGCTGCTGTGGGACATCGGCGGGTGGGTGCTGCTCGCCATCGGCGTGGTCGTCGGCGCCGCCATCGCGTGGGCGTGGCGGAGGTCCGGGCGTCGGCGCCGTGACGGATCGCGGCTGCGGCGCACCCGGGCCGTGGGGCGCTGGCTGGTGCTGGTGTGGGGCGTGGTGACGCTCGCCTCGGCCGCCTTCAACCTGCTCACCACACCGCGGGATCACGTCACGGCGCCCTACGGCAGCTACGCCGAGGTGGATGGCACCTCGGTGCACTACGAGCGCTGGGGCACCACGGGCAGCCCCATCGTGCTGGTGCACGGGTTCCTCGAGTCGACCCTGGTGTGGCACCGGATGGCGCAGCTCCTGGCCGCCAAACACGTCGTCTACGCCCTGGATCTCGCGGGCTACGGCTACAGCGACGCCAACGGCCGGTACGGCATAAACGACCAGGCAGCGCTCATCGACGGTTTCGTCCGGCACTTCCACCTGCAGAAGCCCATGCTGCTGGGCCACTCGCAGGGGGCCGCCTTCGTTGGCGCGGTCGCCCTGGCCCACCCGGGGGATGTCGGCAAGGTGGTGTTCGTCGACGGCGACGGTCGCTCCATCCCGACCCCGCCGAGCTGGATCAGGAAGGCCTTCGTGAGGGCGCCCTACCTCACGTCGGTGTACCGCATCGCCACCAACTGGACGGGGCTGGCGAAGTCCATGATCCGCCGCGCGTGCGGGCCCGGCTGCGGACCCACCGACGCCGAGGCGGACGCCTGGCTCAAACCGCTGCGCCAGCACCGCACCGAGCAGGCGTTCTTCAAGATGGCCGAGCACGGCGTGCCAGCGCTCACCGCGTCACAGATCTCGGCCATCGCCGTCCCTCGCGCGATCATCTGGGGGCAGCAGGACCATCAGGGCGGGTCGTTGAGCGCCACCATCACCGCGCTGCACCACCCGCCCGTACACGTCATCCCGGACGCCGGCCACCTGTCGATGATGGCCGACCCGACCGCGTTCGCCCGCGCGGTGCTCGGCGAGGCGCCGGCAACCCGCACCGCCGCGGCGACGTCGTCGGTTCGGCCATGATGCCCGCATGTACGCACCGGGTCGTGAGCTCCCCCTGGAGGTGCTGGGCCGTGGACGCGTCGTCGCCCGCGTGAACGACCGACGCGAGATCAGCTACCACGGGATCCCGGGCATGGCCTGGCGGGTCACCCTGACGCTCCCCGACGGCGCTCGCGTGGAGGGCCTGCAGGTGGGCTCTCAGGCGCTGCGATTCCTCGATCCGCGGTGGCGCCTGGCCTGAGTTGCGCGAGACGCCCGCTCCCCAAGAGCATCAGGGACGAGCGGCGCGGTCTACCGCACGACGCGGTGCCGATCGTGTGACGGGGCCCGCGGGCCGGGCCTCTGGCGGACCGGGGGTAGAGTCGCGCAAGGCAAGATCGTCGAGGAGGTGGTGATGCGGCTCGAGGGACGCGTGGCGGTGGTCACCGGCGGCTCCCAGGGGATCGGCGAGGCGATCGCCCGTCGGTACGCCGCCGAAGGCGCCCGGGTGGCGATCCTCAATCGGGATCACGCCAAGGGCGCCGCGGTCGTCGAATCCATCGGGGCGGCGGGTGGCACCGCCATCGCCGTCGAGTGCGATGTCACCAGGCTCGCCGAGCTCGAGGCCGTGGTGGAGACGGTGCACCAGTCGCTCGGGCGCATCGACGTGCTGGTCAACAACGCCGGTGCCTTCGTGATGAGCCCACTCGGCGGCACGGACGAGGCCGGCTTCGATCTGATGATCGACGCGAACATCAAGGGCCTGTTCTTCCTCAGCCAGGCCGTCCTGCCGCACTTCGAGGCCGCGGGGGCCGGGAAGATCATCAACGTCGGGTCGATCTTCGGGAACGATGGCTTCCCGGAGAGTGCGATCTACTGCGCCACCAAGGCGGCGGTGCACATGATCAGCAAGGTCCTGGCGCTGGACCTGCGTGAGCGGAACATCCAGGTCAACACCCTGGCGCCCGGGTTCATCAAGACCCCATTGAACGCGGGCTTCCGGGCGGACAACGCCGACTACCGCAGGCGTGCCGACGAGCGGTTCGGCGGCCCGGGCGTCTGGATGGAGGCCGACGAGCTGGGTGGCGCGGCGGTGTTCCTTGCCTCCTCCGACTCGGACTCGGTGACCGGCGCGACCCTGTACGTCGACCGGGGCTGGTCGGCGTACTGACCGCACTGCCGGGGTCAACGCCATCGCGGTTGCGGGAGTCTCAGCGCGCCCGGGAGGATTCGAACCTCCGACCGGCGGATTAGAAGTCCGCTGCTCTATCCAGCTGAGCTACGAGCGCATTCGGCCACACCGGCCGTGCTGCGGACGTTAGCGGAGGGTCAGCGGCCCCGGTGGACGGAGACGGCCTTGCGGGCGTACATGGCCCGGTCCGCCTGGTCGAGGAGTTCGTCGGCGTCCACCTGACCGGGGATGCCGACGGCGACGCCGACGGACAGGCCCACGTTGACGGTCTCGCCGCCGCCCACGTCGATGGGCTCCCAGACGGCGCGTTCCAGGCGGCCGGCGATCTCGCGGGCCTCGGTGACCCCCTCGACGACCTCCAGGACGGCGAGGAACTCGTCGCCGCCGAGGCGGCCGATGGTGTCGATGGGGCGCACGCAGGCGCGCACGCGCTCGGCGACGGTGGTGAGGAGGCGGTCGCCGGCGGCGTGGCCGTAGCGGTCGTTGACGCTCTTGAAGCCGTCCAGGTCCATGAGGAGCAGCCCGACGGGGCGGGCCCCGTCGCGGGCGAGGGCCGCGCGGACGCGGTCCATCAGGAGGGCGCGGTTGCCCAGGCCGGTGAGCGGGTCGGTGAAGGCCTGCACGGCCAGCCGCTCGCTGGTGCGGGACAGGTCGGTGAGGGAGCGCTCCAGGCGCCCGTTCTCCAGGGCGAGGCCGGCGTGGCTGACGTAGGTGTCCAGCAGGGCCCGGTCGCTGGCGTCGAAGGCGGAGGCGCCGGAGGCGGTGCGCTCCACCACGACCATGCCGGCGTCGCGGGAGTCGGCCTGCAGGGGGGCGCGCATGAGGGTGGGCCGCTCGGCGCGCACACCGGGCATCACGGTGTCCTCGGCCGGCACGAGGATCTCCAGGTGGTCACCGGGACCGCTGACGCTGCGCAGGGCCCCGTCGTGCTCGGCGCCAGGGAGCAGCAGGATGCTCACCACGTCGGCGCGGAACAGGGAGCGGGCCTCCTCGAGCAGCGCGGACATGGCGGTGCCGATGTCGGAGGCGGCGTGGACGCGCTGCATCCAGCGGTACAGCTCCTCGGTGCGTTCCTGGCGGCGCCGATCGCGCGCGTAGGCGCGGTAGGCCACGACCAGCACCAGGGCTGCGGGCAGCAGCAGCACCAGCGCCCAGGGCCGCAACCGGGTGAGCTCGGCGCAGGCCAGCCCGAAGAAGGTGGTGGTGAGCACCGTGACGGAGCCGACCACGAAGGCCTCGATCACCAGCCAGCGGGACGGCTTGCTGCGCTGGTGGATCACCACGGCGAGGGTGACCAGCCCGGACCCGATGGTGTTGCCCACCAGCACGCCGAGGCTCACCAGCAGCCAGGCAACCTGCGGCGGCGGCGAGGCCCACGCCTCCAGCCCCTCGTGCACCATCACTGCGGAGATGCAGGTGGTGAGCATGAACTGGGCCAGGTTGAAGGCCAGCCGCAGGCCGCGCTGGCGCCGCAGCAGCATGAGGGCCACCAGCGACCCCACCAGCTCGCCGCTCACCACGTCGATGGGCGTGGCGAACACCAGGCCCATCACCAGCGGCAGCTCGGTGAACGAGAACGTGAACGAGAACTGCCAGCGGCCGCGCAGGCCGATGTCCACGGAGGCCTGCTCGGCCAGCAGGAACGCGGGGGCCAGCATCCACCAGGTGAGCCGGATGCCGTGCCACGGCGGCGCGCTGTGCTCGGCCAGCGGACCCAGCAGGATGGCGACGCCGACGGCGGCCACCACCAGCGTGAGGGCGCCGAGCAGCAACGGTGAACTCAGCGCACCGGTGGGGCGTTGCCTCTGTGGCTGGTTGTGTTCCGTCATTCGCGCGTGAGCTGGGGAGACGCCCACGCTGTGAGTGTCGGGTGGGCGGGGGTGCGACTTGAGCCGAGAACCCCTGCAGATCGGCGTCCGCACGCGTGGTTCCGGGCCGGGGCCGGCGCCCGCCGCGCGGTGCGGCCACGGCCGGGCGGGCCGCGTCACCGCCGGTGACGCGACCCGCCCGTGGATCAGTGGGTCAGCGGGTGGATCCCGCGGCTACCACGACACCTTCATCGTGTGGACTTTGCCGATGCCCGACGGGGTCGTCACGACCAGGGTGTTGCCCTGGAACTGGGCGGCCGCGGTGTCGGGCGTCGCCGGCGGGGTGGCCGCGCTCGCCGACCCGGCCGCGAACGCCATGGTGGCGACCGCGAGGACGGCGACGGCCATCCGGCGGAGGCGGAAGGTGTGCTTGCTGGGTGCGCTCATGGGGCGGGGCTCCTTGGCGAACGAATTGACACTGACCACTTCGGCAACGACACCGGCGCACCACATGGGCATTTCCTTGGGATGCCCGCGTGACCCGCCGCCGTGCCGCGCCACCGCACCGCCGTGCGGCGGCGGTGCTCACATGGATGCTGCTACCAGGACACCTTGGCCCGCATGTGGTGCACGGTGATGCCGTGCGTGGCGGCCTTGGCTGCCGGGGCCGATGCGTGATGCGCGGTTGCGGCGCTGGCCGAACCGGCCGCCACGGCCATCGCGGCCACGGCGAACGCGGTGACCACGATGCGTTTGACCGCAGGGGTGCGACTCTTGGGCATTCCCCTCCTCCATGAAGGTGGATGACATCCCTGTTGTCGTCGGCTGCCCCGGCGCCCGCGATGGGCAGATCCTCACCGCAAACGACCGCGGCCGCCCCGAAGGGCGGCCGCGGCGACACATGCCTGGAAGGGCGGGGTTACTCGCCCAGGTACTTCTTGACGTCCAGGTTGTGCTCCTCCATGAGCTTCCGGAACGTCTCCTTCATCTCCTCCGGGTAGTCCGGGAGGTTGCCCTCGGCCAGCACCTGCTCGGCCCGCGCCTTGATGTTGGGGCCGAAGTCCCAGTCATCGTCGGCGATGAGACGCTTGATCTCGCGCTCGGGCCACGACACCACACCGGGGTCACGGCTGAACTTGGAGGCCAGGGCGTCGATCTCCTCGAAGCGGCCGGGCAGCGGGGCCTGCTCCTGCAGCATGCCAACCTCGCGCAGCGCGGCGTCCACCGCGGGGTCGGGCATGTACGGGGTGCCGTAGCTGTCCTTGTGGAAGAGCTTCTCGAACTTGAGGCGCACCCGCTGGCCACCGGCCTTGGCGTCCTCGAGGGGGTAGCCGATGGCGTGACCCCACGTGAGCTTGAGGTTCGGCGGCAGGCCGAACGCCTTCTCGATGCCGCCCGGCTTGCGGCCGAAGGCGATGAGGATGGAACCCACGCCCAGGGCGGAGCAGGCCACGGTGGCCTGACCGACGGCCTGGCCGCTCTCGAACCGCAGCAGGCCCTCGGTGCGCTCCGTGGGGAAGCTCATGAGGCGCGGCACGGTCTGGGTCATGGTGAACTCGTAGTTCCACCCGTGGTACTTGGTGAGGGCGCCGGAGAGCGCCAGGGTGGAAAGACCGTCGTTGGCACGGCCGTACCACGCGTTCAGGTTGGTCAGCCAGAAGATCAGGTGCGAGCTCTGGTTGATGATCTGCACGTTGAAGCCAGAGACGCACTCCTCGATCTCGTCCCAGAGATCACAGGTCTCCTTGTCGACGACGATGGCTTCAGTGGCGTTGATGTTGCCCTGACAGGACATCAAACGACCCGCCTGCAGGATGGTCTGGATCTTCCAATCCTCGACCTTCTTCTCCGGGTCGAAGTAGCGGATGGTCCGCCGGTCCCCGATGGCCTTGAGAGTAGGCACCGATGGGATGTCAGAAGCGCTGATCGACACGCGTCCCCCTGGTCCGTTGTGTGTGCTGGTCACGAAACGAGCGCCCGCGGGGTCCCTCCGCGGCGTCAGCCGTGACTCTATACCGACCCCGAGGGTTCGTGGCGGATGAATCGAACCTGCGATGCCGATCGCCATGCCGGACATCGCCCCCGCCGCCCGGGTAACCTTGGGGCCATGCCGAATCTTCTTTTTCTCTCAGTGACCAAGACCGACGAGGTCCTCGCCAAGGACGGCAAGGTCCGCTTCCCCGGAACCGAAAAGGCCATCGAGGAGCTGACCGCAGCCGGTTGGACCGTGGACCACATGGAGCCCACCTGGCCCGCCCCGCTGGACCGTGCCAAGGAAACCAAGCCGGACGCCATCCTGGTGGCGTGTTACAAGGCCGTCCCGCGCAGCCGTGACGCGGCCAGCATGCTCTCCCGCATGCAGGACTCGCCGGTGTACGTGGTGGGCGTGCTGCAGAAGGACGACGCCTTCCGCACCATGGCCCCCAACGTGGGCGTCCTGCGCGGCCTGGGCGAGCTCCCCTCCGCCTAGCGGCTACTCGGGCGCCGGGGCGGCACCCGCCACCGAGGCGTCCAGGATCGCGAACGTGGCCCCGTCACCGCCGGCATTCGGCGGTGCGGGGTCGGCGCGGTCCACCAGCGGGTGACGCGCCAGCTCCTGGCGCACCGCCGTTCGCAGGGCCCCGGTGCCCACCCCGTGGATCACCCGGAGGCTGGGCGGCCCGCCATGGCGGCCGCGTCCACGGCCTCGCGCAGCATGGCCCGCGCCGCCTCGGCGCGCTGCCCGCACGTCCAGCTCGGCCGGCGCCGCGCGCAGCTCGGGCCGCCGCTCCACCGGCCGCGGTGCCGGTGCGGGCCGCCCCCGCGGGTCGGCCACCAGCCGCGCCACGGGCAGCCGCATGCGGATGCGCTCACCCTGCACCTCCGCGGTGTCGCCCTCCACCGCCACCACCACGCCCCGGAACCCAACCGTGGGGTCGTGCACCGCCTGCCCCACCGCCACCTCCCCACCGCCCTCCACGGCGGGCTGCAGCAGCGACCGGGCACGCCGTTGCGCCTGGTCGGCGGCGCCCAGCGCCCGGTCGCGGCGGGCCTCATCGCCGCTGGCGCCGCGTGCCCGCGACCCCTCCGCCCGCCGCGCCGCGTTCACCTGCGTCCGCAGCTCGGCCAGCTCCCTGGTGGCGGCGGCCAGCTCGGCGTCGGCACGCTCCCGCGCCAGCACCCGCTCACGCTCGGCCTCCCGGCGCCGGTCGGCCAGCTCGCGCTCCAACTCGCGCAGGCGTTGCTGGGCCTCCTCGGCGGTGCGCTGGGCGTCGCCGTGCGCCTCCCGCGCCGCGCGCAGCTCGTCCTCGGCCGCCTGCCGGGCCCGCTGGGCCGCGCGCAGCAGCTCGTCGGAGACCCGCTGCTCCGGTGACATGGCCCGCCGTGCGTCCGCCACCACCTCGGGGTCCAGGCCCAGGTCCAGGGCGATGTCCAGGGCGTGTGAGGCCCCCGGTTCGCCCATCAGCAGCCGGTAGCGGGGCCGGAAGGTGGTGGGGTCGATGTCCACGGCGGCGTTGGCGGCGCCGGGGGTGGCGGCCGCCCACTGCTTGAGCGCCCCCAGGTGGGTGGTGGCCAGCACCGTGGCGCCCATGGCCATCAGGCGTTGCAGCAGCGCCTGGGCCAGCGGGCCCCCCTCCTCCGGGTCGGTGCCGCCCGCCACCTCGTCCAGCAGCACCAGGGCCCCGGGCCCGGCCACGCCCAGCACGTGCACCAGGCTGCGCAGGTGCGCGCTGAAGGTGGACAGGCTGGCGGCGATGGACTGCTCGTCGCCGATGTCCGCCACGATGGCGCTGAAGATGGGCAGGCGGGCGGTGGTGGCCGGCACGCGCAGCCCGCACTGGTTGAGCATGGCCAGCAGCCCCAGGGTCTTGAGGGCCACGGTCTTGCCGCCGGTGTTGGGCCCGCTCACCACCAGCACGTGCACGTCGTCCAGCGGCAGGTCGACGGGCACCGCGCGGGCGGGGTCCAGCAGCGGGTGCCGCGCCCCCTCCAGGTGCACCTGATCGGCGTCCTCCACGGTGCATCCCCGCCATGCCACCGACAGGCGCGCGCGGGCCAGCACCATGTCGTGGTGGGCCAGGGCGTCCACCGCCATGGTGAGGGCGCCCGCCGCCTCGGCCACCCGCCCGGTGAGCTCGGCCAGGATGCGCCGCACCTCGGCGGCCTCCATGGCCTCCAGCTCGCGCAGCCGGTTGTTGGCGTCCAGCACCGCCAGCGGCTCCACGAAGATGGTCTGCCCCGATGCCGAGCTGTCGTGCACGATGCCCGGCACGGCGCTGCGCGAGCTGGCCTTCACCGCCAGCACCGGTCGCCCGGAGCGCTCGGTGGTGAACCGCTCCTGCAGGTGCGCGCCCAGGCGCGCGGCCAGCCGGCGCAGGGTGTCGGCCGCATCCCGGCGGGCGGTGGCCACCTGCCGGCGCAGGGTGCCCAGCTCCGGCGACGCGCTGTCCAGCAGGCCGCCGCGGCGGTCGAGGGCCCGCTCCAGGGCCCCGGCGGGCTCGCGCAGCCCGGCGGGCACCACGCCCACCTCCAGCCGCTCCGCCAGCAGGGGCGCCACCCCGGCCTGGCCCAGCACGCCGGCGCGCACCTCCTGGGCCACCCCGATGGTCACCAGGATGCGCTCCAGGTCGCCGATGGCCAGCGTCTCGCCGATGGCCGCGGCCGCCACCGCCTGCCGCACGTCGTGCGCACCGCCCGGCGAGGCCGCGGTGGTCTGCTCCAGCAGCACCGCCTCCTCGGTCTCGGCGCGGCGGACGTGCACCTCGTCCGCATCGTGGGCCGGGGTGAGTTCGTGCGCCAGCTGGACGCCGCCGCTGAACCCGGCCAGGCCGGCCAGGCGCGCGGTCACCCCGGGCAGCTCCAGCAGCTGTTGGCTTCGTTCGCTCATCGGGTGGGCAGGCTACTGCGCGGGCAGCGCCGGTAGAGTTGGGGGGTGATGATCATCGGGTTCATCATCGCGGGCGCCCTCATCGTGGGCGCGCTCGCCCTGGCCGCCGGCGTGGTGGGCGGCCTGTGGTTCGGCACGCGCGGCCGCGAGGTCCCGCCGCGCGACGACGCCTGACCGGCCCCGCACCGGCTCAGCGGGTGGCCAGCACCTCGACGTGCACGATCACGAAGGTGCCGTCGGGCGACGCGGCCCACTCGCGCCAGGCCTCGGCGATCTCCTCCAGGTCGGCGCGCTCGGCCAGCCCGTACGCCACGGCCTGGTCGGCGAACGCCGAGTAGCGCGCCCGGTCGGCCCACGTGCCGGCCCACCACGCCCGGTCCGGCGGCGTGGCGTACGTCCACGTGGAGCTGCTCACCCGCAGGTCCTGGAAGCCCGCGGCGCGCACCCAGCCGGGCAGGAACCGGCCCGCGTCGGCCTCACCGCCGTTGGCGGCCGTGACCCCGTGGTACAGGTCCATCCAGGCGTCCAGGCCCGGCAGCCGGGGCGCCCAGGCGAAGGCCGCGTAGTCGCCGTCGCGCACCGCGAGGGTGCCTCCGGGGCGCAGCACGCGGTGCATCTCGGCCAGGGCGGCCACCGGGTCGCTGAGGTGCTGCAGCACCTGGTGGGCGTGCACCACGTCGAACGTGGCGTCCGCGGCGTCCAGGGCGTAGACGTCGCCGGTGCGGAACTCCAGCGTGCCGCCCCCGAACTCCGCCCGGGCGCGCTCCACCACGCCCTGGTCGGCGTCCAGCCCGGTCACCAGGCCCGGGGCCACGCGCGCCGCCAGGTCGCGGGTGATGGTGCCGGGGCCGCACCCCACGTCCAGCACCGACATGCCGGGACGCAGCAGGGGCAGCAGGTACGCCGCCGAGTTCTCGGCCGTGCGGCGGCCGTGGGACTGCAGCACCGACTCGTGGTGCCCGTGGGTGTAGCGGTCGCGGGGCGGCATGCGCACGACACTAGCGGCCGCCGGGCACGACGAGGATGATGGGGCGCATGGAGTGCCTGCTGATCGTCGACTTCCAGGTGGACTTCTGCCCCGGCGGGGCGCTCGCCGTGGCCGACGGCGACGCCATCGCGCCCACCGTGGCGGCCCTGGCCGAGGTGGCCGACCTGGTGGTGGCCACCCGCGACTGGCACCCGCCCGACCACGGGTCGTTCACGGGCGCGCAGGTCGACCCGCGGCGCTGGCACGAGCCGACCCGCCGGGCATCTGGCCGGTGCACTGCGTGCAGGACACCCCCGGCGCCCAGCTGCACCCCGGCCTGCCCGGCGAGCTGGTGGACGTGATCATGGACAAGGGCCTCGACCCGCACAGCCAGGGCTACTCGGCGTTCCAGGACACCGGGCTGGCGAAGCTGCTGCGCGCCGACCGGGTGCAGCACCTGGTGGTGGTGGGCCTGGCCACCGACTACTGCGTGCGCAACAGCGTGCTGGACGCCCTGCGGGAGGGCTTCGATGTGACCGTGGTGCGATCGGGGGTGCGTGCGGTGGACCTCACACCCGGTGACGGGGAGCGGGCGCTCCAGGAGATGCACGCCGCCGGCGCCCGGCTGGTGGCCGACGCCGCCGACCTGGTGGGCGACGCCTGAGCGCCTGAGGCGTTTCCTTCCGCAACCGCGGTCACACGCGGGGCCGGTTCGGTCATGGGACGGGAACGGACCGTGATCGGAGGGATGCATTGACACGCCTCACCGCAGTTCTCACCGGCGCCGCCGCCTGCTTGGCCACGGTGGCGAGTACCGGCGCCGGCGCCACCGCACCGCGAACCTGCGCCCAGGGTTCCCGCTCCCCCGCCCCGCTCACGCTGGCGGCCATGCCCGGCGCGTACGGCTGGACCCAGGACCTGGGCACCACGGTGGGCGGCACGCCCATCATCATCCAGCACCGGCTGCAGGTGCGGGCGGCCGCCGCGGGCGCCGCCTCACTGCGCGGCGTGCTGCGCAGCGACGGCTTCCAGACCAGGGCCCGGCTGCGGGTGCGCCTGGAGCCCACCGACCGGTTCGTGGACGTGCGGTTCGTCTCCTACGGGGACGGCAAGGCGGTGAACCCCTTCGGGATCGCCGAGTACCGCCGCGGCGAGCTGCTGTTCAGCCTCAGCGGATCGCTGCGCAACCTGCGCACGCGGGTGTACGACTGGAACGTGGATGTGCACGCGCGCCGGGGCGCGTACTTCCGGTGCGTCTCGGCCCCCAGGTCTGCCCTGACACAGCCCGCCGCGGCCGAGCAGGTGCTGCTGGCCCTTGCGCCCGGCGGCCTGCAGCTGGTCACCGTGCCCGGCGAGCACATCACCCAACTGCCCTACGGCGGGCGGCTGGGTCAGGTGGTGCACGGGGTGAGTGCCGCCCGGGGCGCGCCCGTGGCCGTCGCCCACCGCAGCGCCTGCCCGCCGGGCCCGCTCACCCTGGTGCGCTACCGGGGCGGCCTCACGGTGGTGGGACGGGGCCGCCGCTTCGTGGGCTGGCAGCTGGACGGCCGGAGCCACTCCAAACTCACCACGGTGTCGGGCGTGGGCATCGGCTCGACGCTGGCCGCGGTGCGCGGCGTCTACGCCGACGTGACGGTGCAGCACACCTCACTGGGGTGGGAGTTCACCACCGCGGGCACCCTCCACGGCACGCTCAGCGGCCGCAGGGGCCAGGTGACCAACCTGTGGGACGGCACCACCTGCGTGTCGCACTGACGGGCACGCCGGGCGGGGGTCCGCATTCGCGGATCCCCGCACGCCGTGGATGGCCGGGCGGGCCGGTGGTCAGGCGTACTGATCCACGAGTGCCCCTGAACCGGCCGCGGGGGCCTTGGGCATCGCGTTCAGCAGCATGGCGTTGTTCTGCAGCGCCTGATCCATGCTCTTGCGGAGCATGGCCACCTGGACCTGACCGAGGGTGTTTGCGGCGCCCGAGGCGCCGACTGCGGAAACGTCCATGTCCCGGGTATCGGCATCCCGGGGCCCGCACCTGACCGTGCGCGCTACCTGGCGTCGAACCAGGAGATCCCGAGCGGCTTCTTCGTGTACCGGCCCGCATGGCCCAGGTACGGCCACACCCGCCACACGTAGCGCCCGCCCTTGGTGAGGTGCTTGCGCAGGCGGTAGCGGTGGCCGCGCGGAAACGCGGTGAACACCTTGACGTAGCGGTCCTTCACCAGCCGGAACACCTGGAAGTTGTAGAGCGTGGCGCGGCTGGTGGCCCGCCAGGTGAACCACGCCGGCGCGTGCAGCGTGACGCCGGCCCGCGGGTGCAGCGAATGCGCGTTCTGCACCTTCGGGGTGATCCTGGCCGTGGTGGTGACCGGCGGCGTGGTGGCGATCACCACGGTGAACGCGGCGGAGGCGCTCCAGTCGCCGGTGCGTCCCAGGCCGTTGGTCTGGCGCACGTGGAAGGCGTAGGTGCCGGCGGCCAGCGCGGCGGCGGTGACCGTGGTGGTGGCCGTGGAGCCCCCCTGCACGTGCACGCCGCTGGCGTCGGTGATCTCCCAGGTGAACGTGCCACCCGGGTCCCCCGTCCACGAGAACGTGGGCGTGGTGCCGCTGCCGGCCCCGGGTGCCGAGGTGATGCGCGGCGCCGTCGGCACGGACGGGTTGATGGTGATGGAGCGGCTCTCGCTGGTGGTGCTGCGCCCCCGCGTGTCGGTGAGGGTGACGGCCCACGTGGCCGAACCCGCGGGCAGCTCGTCCGGCGGCTGGAAGCTCACCGGGTTGCCGCTGGCCGTGGTGGTGTAGCTCTTGGCCGACCCCCCGGCAGACGTCACCCGCAGCCGCCAGGATGCGAACCCGCTGCCCATGTCGGTGGGCGGGGTCCACATGAACGTGGGGCGGGTGTCGGTGATGGCCGCGGCGGCGGGCTGGGTGAGCACCGGCGCACCGGGCAGCTCATCGACGCTGTACCGGATGCTTCGGGTGGTGACGTTGCCGGCCAGGTCGGTGCTGGTGACGGCGAAGTCACGCGGACCCCAGGTGGCGGCCTGCCCGGCCGCGCCCGTGTCCAGGCGCGCCCCGTTGGCCACCGGTGCGCCGTTGAGGGTGGCCACGCACGGGTTGGCCGGGGCGGGACCGGAGGTCTCGTTGGCGTAGTTGCAGCCGAAGTTGATGGTCTGGGCGCTGCCGGCGTCGTACACCGCCCCGGCGGTGGGCACCGTCACGGTGGGCGTGTCCGGGCCGCTGGTGTCGATCTTCAACCCCACGTTGGGCGCGATGAACAGCTGGGTCTGGACCTTGCCGAAGGGCGCCACGAAGGTGGCGGTGCGGATGATGGGCGTGGGCAGGCGCGCCGGCGGTGGTGCGGGGTTGGCGGCGGTGCCCGCCCGGTTGCCGAACTTCTCGGGGCCGGGGCAGCCGTTGGGGGCCACCAGCAGCGGCGGGTTGCAGGCGTACACGGCGTTGACGGGCACGCGGTACCAGCCGTTGGCGCCGTTGACGCCCTCCTGGTACGGCGGGGTCAGCGTGTACGTCAGCGTCTGCGCGGAGGCGGTGGCGCACGCGCAGCCGGCCAGGCCGAGGGCCAGCAGCGCGGTGCGGCGCAGGGGGCGGGTGCGGGGATCGCTCACACGGCGAGCCTATGGACTTCAAGAGAGTGCAACATCCCACCGACGGTGAGTTTTCTGTTGGGAACCTGGACACTTGGACGGCCACACGTCGGTTTGCGCCCCCCGTCCCGGTGGCCTAGCGTCCCGCCCGCACCCCGCACCCACCCCCGAGGAACCCCATGAAAGACACGCTGATCGCCACGCTCGCGGCCCTCGGGGTGCTGGCGCAGATCGGTATCGGGGTGCTGGTGGTGGCCGCCGTCGCCTGGAGGGTGAGTCCGGCGGCGCGCACGGCGCTGGGCCCCGCGCGCGAGAGCCTGCGGGCCGGGGGCGTGTGGCTGGCCTGGGTGGTGGCGCTCACCGCCACCGTCGGCAGCCTGTACTTCTCGGAGGGGGCGGGGTTCATCCCCTGCCGGCTGTGCTGGTTCCAGCGCATCTGCATGTACCCGCTGGTGGCGGTGCTGCTGGTGGGGGCGCTGCTGCGCGACCGGCGGGCCATCTGGTACGCCCTGCCGCTGCCGGTGATCGGCGCGGTCATCTCGATCTACCACATCTACATCGAGAACCACCCGGAGGCCGAGCTGAGCGGCTGCAAGGTGGGCGGCACCAGCTGCGCCACCAAATGGATCAACGAGTTCGGCTACATGACCATCCCCACCCTGGCCCTGTCGGCGTTCGTGCTGATCGGGCTGCTGCTGACGCTGGGCCGCCGCGCGGCCGACTGAACGTCCCCGCTCGCGCGGTTCAAGTCCAGGGTGCCCGTGTCCGATGCGATGCGGGGGTGGTGCCGCCACGCTGCGACGCGCCCGGGGACCATCGGACGCGGGGGCGTTGGCACATGGGGATGTTCGGCGGCGGAGCGCGCGAGGCGGCCCTGAGGGAGCTGCTGGCCAGGATGGACAGCCTGGAATCGGTGTGCCTCACCGGGTTGCAGGAGGGCCTGGAGGCCGCCGCGTCCGGCGACCACACCCGCACCTGCACGCCGGTGACCACCCCCGTCACCGCCACCGCCGGCGACCCCCTGGTGGACGAGATCACCGCGGTGTTCAACCGCATGCTGGCGCGCGCCCAGGCGGCCATCGCCGCCTACAACGACACCATGGCCGTCTCCCGGGCGGCGCTGGGCGACCAGTCGTGTCTGGGTGAGCTCACCGGCCGTCTGCAGCGCCTGGACGACCACTGCCTCACCGACCTGCAGACCGGGCTGGCCCGCGTGGCCCAGGGTGACCTCACCCACCGGGTGGTGCCCGTCACCACGCCCCTGGCGGCCCAGCCGGGGCGCGCACCCGGCGAGCTGGCCGAGCGGTTCAACAGCATGCTGGCCAAGGCCCAGGGGGCGGTGGCCGGGTACGAGGGCATGCGCGCCAGCACCGCGGAGCTGGTGATGGAGATCGCCACCACCAGCGAGCGGCTTAACGAGGCCAGCACCCGCATGGCCGCGGTGGCCGACGAGGCCGGGCGCGCGGTGGCGGAGATCGCCGGCACCATCGAGTCGGTGGCCGACGGCAGCAGCCAGCAGGCACAGTCCGCGGCGGCGGTGAACCGCGCCGTGGAGGACGCCACCGCGGTGGTGGATCACCTGGGACAGACCTCCCAGCAGATCGGCGCCATCGTCAACACCATCAGCGGCATCGCCGGCCAGACCAACCTGCTGGCCCTCAACGCCGCCATCGAGGCGGCGCGCGCCGGCGACCAGGGCCGCGGCTTCGCGGTGGTGGCCGACGAGGTGCGCAAGCTGGCCGAGGACGCCCAGCGCAGCGCGGGTGAGATCGGCGCGCTCATCGCCCAGGTGCAGGCCGAGACCGGCCGTGCCGTGGAGGCCATGTCCAGCGTGGCAGACGACGTGTCCGGCGTGGCGTCGGTGAGCGAGCAGAACGCCGCGGCGGCCCAGCAGGTGGCGGCCAGCACCCAGGAGACCAGCAGCGCCACCCAGGAGGTGGCGAGCCAGGCCGATCAGGTGAACGGCACCGCCAACCACCTGGCGGCGCTGGTGACGCGCTTCACCATGGACTGAGCCGCCGCGACGATCGCACGGCCCGGAGAAGGATCTTTCCGGTCAACGGACAATCATCTCCGGGATGCGCATCAAGACCGCGACCGGCGTGGCGATCGTCACGATCCTGCTGCTGCTGGTGCTCTCGGGCACGGGCATGGCCTCCTACCACCTCTGCGTGGGCCCCATCTGCGTGTACTCCGACCCGGTCAACGACACGCCGTTGGTGGTGAAGATGAAGTCGGACACCCCCAACCCGATGTACATCAAGAAGCCGAAGGCCACCGCCACACAGGCCCGATAGCGCGCTGATGCACGCGGCGCTGGGCGCGGCCCTGGCCGGGATGGGCCTGGGGCTGTCGCTGATCGTGGCCATCGGCGCCCAGAACGCGTACGTGCTGCGCCAGGGGCTGCGGCGCGAGCACGTCCTGCCCATCGTGGCGTTCTGCGCGGTCAGCGACGCCGTGCTGATGGCGGTGGGCGTGGGCGGCGCCGGGGCGGTGCTGCGCGCCGCGCCGTCGGCGGCCGATGCCGTGCGGTGGGTGGGCGCGGTGTTCCTGGCCGGTTACGGCCTGCTGTCGCTGCGCCGGGCGCTGCATCCGGGGCGGCTCACCGCGGATGAGACCGGTGTCGGCACGCCGCTGCCGCGCGCCATGGCCACGGTGGCCGCCATGACCTGGCTCAACCCCCACGTGTACCTGGACACCCTGCTGCTGGTGGGCTCGGTGGCCGCCGGCCACGGGGATCAGCGCTGGTGGTTCGCCGCGGGGGCGGCCACCGGCAGCGTCATCTGGTTCACGGGGCTGGGCTTCGGTGCCCGCGCGCTCAGCGGGCTGTTCTCCCGGCCGGCCGCCTGGCGGGCGCTGGACGTGCTGATCGGGCTCACCATGCTCACGCTGGCCGTCACGCTGGTGCGATCGACCTGACCCGCCGGCGGCCGGGGTGTCAGCGGCCGCGCAGACGGTGCAGCAGGCCCCGTCGCGGCTCCCGGGCGGCCTCGGGGTGACCCGGGCAGCGGTCCTCCGGCGGCACCTTGGCCATCACCTGGTCCACGTGCCTGCCGCACCCCGCCCACGTGGTCTTGCCACAGGTCCTGCACCGCACCGCTCTGCACATGCCGCCGCTCCCGGATCGTCTGGCTCGGCACTCTGCCGGATCCGGCCGCCCCACCCAAAGCTGCGCGCCCCCCGCGCGCCCGCTTTGACCATTCGCACATCCTTCGGTCATGAAGCACCGGTAGCGTCCCCGCATGCTCACGAACCCTCGCTTGCTGATCCGCGCGCTGCTGGTGGGCGCGCTGGTGGCCATCGTGTCCGCCGCGGCCGTCACCGGCGCCACCTCACGCGCGGCGTCCACCTCGCCCCTCACCATCGGGCTGCAGGACGACCGCATGGCCGACCCGGCCACCGATCCCGGCCCCCGCATGGCCATGCTGGCCGGCGTGCGCGCACCCATGGTGCGCGTCGACCTGCGGTGGGACCTGGTGGCCACGCGCCGCCCCGTCAACGCCACCAACCCGGCCGACCCCGCCTACAACTGGGCGCACTACGACCAGGTTGTGGCCGCCGCGCGGGCCCGCAACATCCAGGTGCTGTTCGCCGTGTGGGGCACCCCGGCGTGGGCCGCCGACACCCGCACCCCCGATGACGGCTTCCCCGCCTTCGGCCGCCGGCCCCTGCAGCCCGCCGACGCCGGGGCCTTCGCCACCGCCGCGGCCCGGCGCTACACGCCGCTGGGCGTCACCAGATGGGAGATGTGGAACGAGCCCAACATCCCCCTGTTCCTGCGACCCCAGTACACCAGGAAGCACGGCAAATGGGTGCCGGCCAGCCCCAAGCTGTACGCGGCCATCGCCAAGTCGATGTACGCCGGCATCAAGTCGGTGAACGCCTCGGCCCAGGTGGCCGGCGGCGTCAGCGCCCCGGTGGGCGAGGTGGCGCCGCAGACCTGCCGGTTCCAGCCGGAGTGCCGGGTGCGGCCCCAGGACTTCCTGCGCGCCCTCAACGCCAAATCGCTGCGCCCGCCCATGGACGCCTGGGCACACCACCCCTACCCGCTGCGCAAGCCAACCTCCAAGCCCACCCCGTCGGGGCTGGCCTACGTGGACCTCTACAACCTCGGTGTGCTGCAGCGCGCCATGGACGGCTCGTACCTGGCCGGCAAGCCCCTGTGGCTCACCGAGTTCGGGTTCGCCACCCGGTCCACCACCGAGTACAAATTCCACGTCACCCCGGCCCAGCAGGCCACCTACATGGCCGACGCGTTCCGGCGCGTGCGGGCCAACAAGCGGGTGCAGGTGTTCGTGTGGTACCTGCTGCAGGACCATCCCAACTGGGCCAGCGGCCTGTTCGACATGAACGGCAAGGCCAAGCCCTCGGCGACCGTGTTCCGCACGCAGGCCCCAAAGGGGCGCTGACCCGACGGGATCGGTGGGGCGACCCGGGTCGCCCCACCGACCTCACCCAGGGCACGGGCGTGCACGCGCTCGAAGATCCCCAGGGTGCGGCGCTCGGTCTCCTGCACCGTCACGCCCCGCGCGCGCAGTCGGTTGAGGCGCCGGGTGAGTGCTCGCCCTGCAGCGGCACGCTCAGCAACTCCGCCGCGCGTTGCAGCACCCACAGCGGCCACAGGCGTGACCCGTGTGGTCGGCCAGCAGCAGGTGGCCGGCGGGCCGCAGCACGCGCAGCGCCTCGGTGATCACCGACTCCTCATCGGCGACGCAGCAGAGGCCGAACGTGCACCACGGTGTCGAACGCGGCGTCCGCGAGGGCAGGTCGGCGGCGTCCGCCCGGACCAGGTCCACCGATCGGCCCAGGGTGCGGGCGCGCTCGGCCGCGCGCTCCAGCATCGCCGCGCTGGCGTCCACGCCGGTGAGCCGGAGGCTCCGCGGCATAGTGCGGCAGGTTGGCGCCGTGCCGATGGCGATCTCCAGCGTGTGCCCGGTGGCGCGGTCGCACACCCACCGCCGGCTGTGGGCCAAAGACCGCCGCTCGATGCCCGCGGTGCGCGCGTCGTACGTGCGCGCCTGGCGATCCAGTACCGGTCGCGACGGCGCGTCATGCGGTCCCCCGTGGGTGCCTAGAGATTCCTCGCGGTGCCGTGCCCCACCTCGCGCCCGCGGCCGATGCATGCCGTGCTCGGAAACGATTCCAGAAGGGAACATGCTGCGAAGCAAGCGCGTCATCACCTCCCTGGCCCTTGCCGGCGCCGCGTTGGGCGCCGCCATCCGCGTCCGCGGCGACCACGGGCATCGGGGGCATCTGCCCGCAGCAGACGTTCACCACGCCGTTCGCCTCCCTGGGCGACACCTCGGCCTACACCTTCGCCCCGGGCGGCAACTTCGAGACCTCGCTGACGGGCTGGACCTGACGAGGCTCCCCCACGCTGGTCGCCGACCGGGTGGACGCCGGCACGGGCGGCGACGTCAGTCGCTGTCGCTGCCGGTGGGCGCGTCGGCCACCACGCCGGCCATGTGCCTGTCCACCGACTACCCGTACCTGCGGTTCTTCGCCAAGTCCGCGTCCTCGAGCCTGCTGTCGACGCTGCGGGTGGACGTGATCTACGACGGCACCAGCCCGTCCACGGTGGTGCCGGTGGCCCTCCTGACCGGTAACACGATGAGCACCTGGAAGGCCACCCCCCCAGCTGCACACCGGTGTGGTGTTGGCCACCATCATCGCCAACCTCAAGCTGCTGAAGGGGATCCTGAGCGGCACCTCGTCGGTGCAGAGCGCCGGCAACGCGCGCATCCGCCTCACGGCCGGGGGCGGCACGTGGAGCGTCGACAACCTCATGGTGGACCCGCGCATGCGCTGACCCGCACCGCGGGGGAGCGGGTTCCGGCCGGGCCGTCTGCGCGTTGCGCGGGCGGCCCGTTTTGTTGTGCGCGCACGGATTAGACTCCGCGGGCCCAAGAATCCGGCCAAGGAGCAGGCTGATGGCTTCGTTCAGCGACAAGGAGCGCGCGTTCTTCACCGCGCCGAACATCGTGCACCTCGCCACCGTCGGTGCCGACGGTGGTCCCAACGTGTCGGCGGTGTGGGTCGACATCGACGGTGACGACCTGCTGGTGAACACCGCCGAGGGCCGCACGAAGGCCGACGACCTGCACCGGGACTCGCGGGTGGCCATCAGCGTGGTGAACCCCGAGAACGCCTACGAGCAGGTGTGGCTGCGCGGCCAGGTGGTGGAGGTCACCAGCGAGGGCGCCGACGCGCACATCAACAAGATGGCCAAGAAGTACCTGGGCCAGGACGTCTACCCGTTCTCGGCCCCCGGCGAGGTGCGCGTGATGGCCCGCATCCGCCCCACGCAGATCAAGTCACTGTTCATGTAGGCGGTGACGCGGGCCGTCCCCGGGTGCCGGGGACGGCCAGGGAGTCGATCAGGTGATCGTGGCCCGCAGCACCGACTTCCCGGAATGCGTGGGAACGCCGTTGTCGGGCTCCACGGAGATGTCCAGGAAGTCGTACCGCTGGGCGTTGAACGGCATGGGCATGAGGATGTGGGTGCGGCCGTCGGTGCCCACCTGGAAGGAGCCGACGGGCTCCATGGTGAGGTTCCGGTTGAGCAGCCACACCGTGTAGACGGTGTTCGCCGGGCTGGGCGCCAGCCCGGTGGCGTCGATCTCCAGCTCGTGGTCGGCCAGCATGGTGGCCGTGCCGTGCGCGGTGCTCCCGGAGGCCAGCGGCAGCAGCGTCACCCGGCCCACCGGGACGGGCGGGGTGGTGGTGTCATGACGCGACCCGATCACCACCGCAGCCGGGAGGCCACCAGCGCCAGTCCGGTGGCGAGGGCTGAGCCGGGGCTGAGGGTCCACGCGCGTCGCCCACGCCTCGGCGCGGCCCGCGGCAGGGCAGGCAGGGGCTCCTCGGAGGGGAGCGGCGGGGCGAGGCCCACGGCGGGCGGATCCGCCTCGGCGGGCAGCGCGTGCAGCGCCCGCACCACCGGGCGCAGCGCCTCCACCTCGGCCCGGAAGGCGGGGTCGTCCCGCAGCAGTCGCTCCAGCTCGGCGCTGCGGCTGACCAGGTCGTCGGAGAAGGCGCGTCGATGGGGTCCATGGAACCATCCCGGCGTCCCGTCCACGGCGGCCATGCCGGTGCGCAGGTGCTGCAGCGCGCGGTTCATGCGGGTCTTGACCGTGCCCAGCGGCATGTCCAGTTGCTCCGCGATCTCGGTTTGCGAGAACCCGCCCTGGAAGCGGAGGGCCATGATGCGCCGATCCATTTCCGGCAGATCGGCCAGCATGGCGGCGAACGCCCACGTGGACATCAGGGCGTCGATGCCGCCGGGGTCCGTGCCCTCCAGGTCGGGCGGCAGGGCGTCCTCGGTCCTGCGGCCCTGCATCCGATGATGGTCGATGAGGCGGCTCCTGGCCACCATCACCAGCCACGTGCCGAGGGCGCTGAGGTCGGGGCGGTACCGCTGGCGGCGCCGCCAGGCGTAGACGAACACCTCCTGCACCACGTCCTCGGCGTGGTCGGCGCCCACCGCCGCCCGCACGAACGCGGCCACGGAGGGCCCGTAGCGCCGGTAGGCGGCCTCGAAGGCGGCCGGCTCACCGCGGGCGAACGACTCGGCCAGCCCACGGCGTTCGCGCTCGGACGGGTCGTCGCCCATCACGGCCGCCGGGGCCCGCGACACACGACGCGCGACGCGCTGCGGCTCACGGGTCGTGGATGCATACGCGTCGGTCATACCACACGGGATACGGGCGACGTGGGGTGGTCGGATGCGCCGGTGCCACGGCGACATCGCCGAATCCGGTGGGTGCGGTGGTGGCGTACCGCCCCGCGAACGTCAACCCACATCGCATTCACGGAGGATTCTCGATGTCCCGTTTCCCACGTTCCACGCCCGCCCTGGCCGCGGCCCTGGGCCTGTCCGCGCTGCTGGTGCCCGCGGTCTCGGGCGCCGCGGCGGTGGTGCTGGAGCCCACCGGAGCCACCACCCTCACGTTGCAGCCCGCCACCGCGCGGGTGCTGTCATCGCTCGGCGTGAAGGTCGCACCGGCGGGGCCCGCCCGGGCGCATGCCGGCGGTGCCATCGCCTTCCCCATCACCGGCGGCCGGGTGCACAGCCTCGCCACCGGCGCCGCCACGGTGGACCACTCGGGTGGTCTGGTGTTCTCCGCGCACGGCACCCGCCTGAAGGTGACCGACTTCCGGGTGCGCCTGGGCGCATCGCCGCTGCTCACGGCGAAGGCCGGCGGGGCGCGGATCCCGCTGCTGAAGCTGGATGCGTCGAAGGCGAAGATCACGTTCACCAACGGCGCGAACCTCAAGGTGTCGAACGTCCGCGGTGCCCTCACGCCGCAGGCCGCCCGCGCCCTGAACGCGACCTTCGGGGTGACCGCCTTCACCGGCGGCATCCGCATCGGCACCACTACCACCAAGGCGACCGCCTACAGCACGGCGGTGACGCTGGATCCGGCCCTGGCCAGCGCCCTCAGCGGGGCCGGCATCACCGCCGCGCCCATCGGCCCGGCGGGCGCCGACCACGCGGGACGCCTGGTGTTCCCCGTGTCGGGGGGCGGGCTGAGCCGCACCACCTTCGCCGGTGACGTGCCCCACCTCGGCGGCATCCGGCTGGCGAAGGGCTCCACCAAGGTGGACCTGACGGCGTTCACCGTCCGCACCTCGGTGACCCCGCCCGACCTCACCGCCGAGGTGGGCGGTGCGCGGGCGTCGATCCTGTCGGTGGGACTGCAGGGCGTGATGCCCAGCGTCGCGAAGGGCACCGTGGTGCTGCCGGGAGCCACGCTCACCCTCACGCCCGCCGCGGCCGGGCTGCTGAACCAGGCCTTCGGGCTGGGCAGCACCCTCACCGGCACCACCGCCTTCGGCACCGCCACGGTGCGGGCACCAGTGAGGTAGCGCATTCGCGGCGACACGGTGGGCCGTCGTCGGCAGGGCGACGGCCCACCGTGTACCGCACCGGCCAGGGGGCGGCCGATGTGGCGCTTCACAGCTGGTCGCGCACCCCGCCTCGCGCCACACCCGGGCCACGGCGTCATCCGGATCGTGTTCCAGGGCGTCACGACCCCGGCCGCGACGGCCCACCGGCAACACCGTCCCGCGGCGGGCGTCCTCCAGCAGCAGGGCCAGTGCGGCGTACCCGGCCACCGCGGCCAGCAGCACGCCCACCCAGCCGGCCGTGTCCTTCCACCCGCCGTTCCCGGTGAGCTCGTACACGGCGGTCACCGCGAACCGCACGGTGGTGGTGCCCAGCACCGCCGCGGGCACCAGCTTCACCGGCGCCGCCACCGCGCAGCACATGGCCATGGCCGTGGCGGACACCACCAGCAGCAACCCGAGGGCGTCGCTGGTGGCGCCGGGCGCGGCGCGCAGCGTCACCAGGCCCAGGCTGCCCCACGTGCCGGCCAGCACCGCCATCCCGGTGCCGGTGGCCGGATCGCGGGCCAGGAATCCGAGCACCGACGCGATGAGCTGCAGGGGCACCACGAACGCCATCAGGATCAGGCCCACCGCCGCCGAGTCGCCGGCGTCCACCCAGCCCAGCTGCAGGCCGGCCACGGTGAACGTGCCGCCGGCGAGCGCCAGGAACCCCAGCGGCAGGGGGGTGGCCATGGGCCGCAGCACCACGTGCACCCCGGTGGTCACCGGGCCACCACCAGGGCCTGGGGGGCCGCCGCCATCATGCGCGTGCGCAGCCAGCGCAACTGGCCGGCGGTCTCCCCCTCGCTGCGGTCCACCACCGCCACCAGCGCCCGGTCGCGCGCTCCCAGCGCGCCCTGGCGGATCAGCACCATGGCGATGTCGCATTCGGTGGCCATCAGGAAAAGGTCGTGCAGGTCGCGCAGCAGCCCCAGGCCGCCGCTGCGCGTCCCCGTGAACAGCTGGGTGTGCAGCCGGTCGGGCTCGCGGTCGGCACCGTGGCCGTAGCCCTCCAGGAACGGCCCGATGCGCGCGGCGTGGTCGTCGCACTGGGCCGCCAGCAGATGGCACTGCTGGGCCACGTCGGGTTCGTCGCGGTGCTCGTCGGCCACGTCGCGGTAGGCGGCCGCCAGGTCGCGCTCCGCGCGCTCCAGCAGCCCCAGGTAGTGGGCGAGGTGCACGCTCACCTCCCCGTGACGGTGGTGAGGCGGGTGCGCGCGCTGCCGCCGATGTCGGGTGCCGGCGCGGCCCCATCGCCACGGACCTCCAGCGCCACCGCCACGGCCGCCACCTTGAACAGGGGCTGTTTGGACACCGGGTCCCAGATGGTGCGGGTGAGCTCGTTGGCGGCGGTGCCCGCCTCCCCGGTGGGCCCGGCGCCATCCGCGCCGTCCCAGTAGCCGTAGTGGAACGGCACGAACACCACGCCGCGGCGGATGTCGGTGACCCGCACGGGGCCGTGTATCGCGCCGCGAGCCGAGGTGACGCGCACCACGTCCCCCTCGGTCACGCCCACCTCCTCGGCGTCGGCGGCGTTCATCTCCACCCACACCGTGGGCGCGGCGTCGCGCAACTCGGCCGCCCGCCCGGTCTTGGTGCGCGTGTGGAAGTGGTACACGGTGCGGCCGGTGGTGAGCTGGAAGGGCCACTCGGGCGTGGGCTCCTCCGCCGCCGAGCAGTAGGCCTCGGTGCGCAGGAACGCCCGCCCGTCGGGCCGCTGGGCGCGGTATGCCATGCCGCCCACCTCGGCGCCGGTGGCCAGGTCGTGCCCGTAGGTCTCGCACACGTCCGCGTGGGTGTTGAACACCCCGTCGGCGTACAGCCGCTCGGTGCCGCCGGGGGCCTCGGCGGTGCAGGGCCACTGGATGCCGCTGCCGCCGCGCAGCCGCCCGTAGGTGATGCCCGTGTAGTCGCAGGGGCGCCCGGCGCTGCAGCGCTTCCACGCCTCGAACGCCGACTCCGGGTCGTGCCATGACACCAGCGGCGCGCCGTCCCGGTCGCGGAAGTCCATGCGCCGGGCGTAGTCCAGGAAGATGTCCAGGTCGGACCGCGCCTGCCCCGGTGGGTCCACCGCCCGGTCGGAGATGTGCACGGTGCGGTCCGCGTTGGTGAAGGTGCCGGTCTTCTCCCCCCACCCGGCGGCGGGCAGCACCACGTCGGCCAGCCGGGCCGTCTCGGTGAGGAACATGTCCTGCACCACCACCATCAGCTCGGGGCGGCCGAGGATGTCGCGGATGCGCGACAGGTCGGGCAGTGACACGGCCGGGTTTGTGGCCGAGATCCACATCAGCTCGATGGAGCCCTGCTCGGCGTAGCGCCACAGCTGCATGGCGTGCGTGGGCGGCGCCCAGTGGGGGATGACGTCCGCATCCACGTTCCACACGCGCGCCAGCTGGCGGATGTGGCAGTCGTTGTCCCAGTTGCGGAAGCCGGGCAGGTCGCCGTTGGCCCCGGTCTCGCGCGTGTTCTGGGCGGTGGGCTGGCCGTTCATCTGCAGCACCCCGGCGCCCGGACGGCCGATCATGCCGCGCAGCAGGTGGATGTTGTTCACCTGGCACGCCGCCGCGGTGGCCTGGTTGGACTGGTACACGCCCTGCAGCACGGTGGACAGCAGGCGCCGGCAGGTGCCCAGCAACTCGGCGGCGGCCTCGATGTCGTGCGCGTCCAGGTCGCAGATTCTCGGCCACCATCGACGGCGTGTAGGGCGCCACCGTCTCCTCCAGGGCCTCCAGCCCCAGGGTGTGGTCGGCTACGTACCCGTGGTCCACCCAGCCGCGGCGCAGCAGCTGGCGGATCAGCCCGTTGAGCAGCGCCAGGTTGCGCCCCGCGCAGCGCCAGGTGGATGTCGGCCTCCCGCGTCACGGCCGTCGAACGCGGGTCCACCGCCAGCATCGCGGGCGGGGCCCCGCCCGCCCGGCGGTCGAGCATGCGCGACCACAGCACGTCCTGGGTTTCGGCCACGTTGTGGCCCCACAGGGCGATGGCGTCGCAGTGGTCCACGTCGGTGTACGACCCGGGCTGGCCGTCGGTGCCGAAGGACGCCTTCAGCGCCGCGGCCGCGGTGGCCGTGCACAGGCGGGTGTTGCCGTCCATGTGCGGCGTCCCCAGGCCCGCCTTCCCGATGACGCCCAGCGTGTAGTACTCCTCCAGGAACAGCTGCCCGGAGGTGTAGAAGCCGAAGCGCCCCCAGCCGCCGGGGCCGTCGAGCAGCTGCCTCGACCGCTGGACGATGCGGTCCATGGCGGTGTCCCAGTCGGCCTCCACCAGGCGGTCACCCTCGCGCACCAGGGGAACCTTCAGGCGGTCCTCGGCGCCGCTGGCCCGCCACCCGAACAGGTCTTTCGGGCCCAGGCGGCCCCGGTTGACCCGGTCCACACCCCGCCCCCGGACGCCCGCAATGCGCCCGTCCTTCACCGCGATGTCCATGGCGTCGCCGTTGGAGTGCAGCACCGACGCGCTCTGCACCCATCGGTCCACGTCCTGTTCGCGCAGGCCCTCCTGCAGCTGCATGTCGATGCGTTGCGGCCAGGCCGGCTCCGACCCGTTCCGCGCGTACGGGGTGCGTGGGCCCCAGGGATCCGCGATGCGGTCGCTCATGGTTCGCCTCTTCCCGTCGTGTGGAGCGCAGGTTCCCCGTTCTCAGCCGCCGTACTCGGCGGTGGCACGTCTGCGCGCGGGGGGCGGCGAGGCCGACGCGTCGCGCCGTGCGCGCATGGGAGGCAAACCATCGTCCGCATTAAGTGACGTCAGTTCCCCGCCGACCCCTCCTGTATGGCGCGAAAACGGCGACAGGGACGCGGCACGGCCTCGCTGCACCGGACCACGCGGAGCCGCCCGGTGTGGGTCCCGCTCCTGGGCCTGGTCCTGCCGGCGCTGCTGGCCAGCACCCTGCTGGCGACGCTGGAGGGCAGCCGGGCGGTCGGCCGGTCGCGCGGCGCCGCCGAGATCCTGGCGCGCGTGCAGGAGGTGGAGCGCGAGGGCATCCTGATCAGGAACCTCAGCGGGGAGGCGCAGCTGCAGGCCGCGGTGAAGGCTGCCGCGCAGGCGCGCCACTACCCCATCCTCGCCCGCGTGTTCCAGGCGGAGGCCCGTCTGGTCGTCGCGCAGAACACCGCGTACCTGGACCGGCTGTCGGCCCAGAACCCCCGGGATCCGACCTGGCCGCGCCTGCGTGCCGCGCTCACCGCCTCCCGGGCGGGGGCCCATCGCGTCCGCACGCCGGCCCTGGTGGAGCGGGCGTACCAGCCCCTGGTGAGCGAGCTCACCGGCCGGATGTCGCGGTCGTACGTCGAGATGGAGACATCCGCCGTGTGGGCGGGCGCGTCGGCCGGAGTGGTGGAGCAGACCTCGTACCTCCAGGCCATCCAGAAGCTGCAGGACGACGAGCGGACGCTGGGATGGGCGCTGCTGGAGACCGTCACCGCCCACGGCACCCGCCACGCCCGATTCGCAGGGTCGCTGGATGCCGCGGCGGCCACCGTCACCAACGACGTGACGCAGATGCGTGCGATGCCGGTGGGCGCCGAGTTCGCCGGGGCCTTCGGCAGCCTCACCACCACGGCCACGGATCTCGTCGGTCTCGCCAACGCCATCAGCAGCGCGCCCGAGGGCAAGGCGCTGGGGCTGTCCACCCTGCTGCAGCAGGCGGCGGCGGCGCCACGGTCCATCGCCGAGAACGCGCACGCCAACACGATCATCCTGGACGCGATCGACCGGTCCACGGCCCACCTGCGGTCGGGCAACCGGCGTGCGCTGATCCTCACGCTCGTGGCGGTGGTGCTGTTGGTGGCGTTCACCGGCGTGGCCACCATGCGGGTGTACCGCCGGCTGCGGCGGCCGCTGGTGCGCATCGCGGACCAGGCCCGGCGCATCACCGACGGGGTCCTCGAGCCCATCACCGAAAGCGGCATCACCGAGGTGGTGGAGCTGTCGGAATCGCTCAACGGCGCGGTGCACAACCTGGCCCAGTTGCGCGACCAGGCCAATGCCCTGGCGGAGAACGACCTGAGCCATCCCAGCCTGCTCCGGCCGGCCCCGGGCCGGCTGGGGGAGGTCTTCCACCGGTCCGTGCTGCGCGTGGTGGCGCTCCAGCAGCAGCTGCATCACGACGCCAACCACGACCCGCTGACGGGGCTGATGAACCGCCGGGCGGGCGTGGCGCACCTCGAGGGGCTCCTCGCCACGGGGGACGCCACCACGGGGGTGCTGTTCATCGACCTCGACGGCTTCAAGCAGGTCAACGACTCCCTGGGCCACGGCGCCGGGGATGAGGTGCTGCGGCGGGTGGCCGCCCGCGTGCAGGCCGTCCTCCCCCACGACGCGGTGGCGTGCCGGCTGGGTGGTGACGAGTTCATGGTGGTCGCCTGGAACGTGGACGAGGACCGGCTTCACACGCTGGGCGGCGCGGTCCTGCGGGCGGTCGAGTCGTCGCAGACCACCGAGGGGGAGCCGGTGCGCGCGCTCAGCGCCAGCATCGGGGTCGTCATGGCGGAACCCGGCGCCGGCGTGGACGCCCGGGCGCTGATGGCGCAGGCCGACGAGGCCGCCTACCGCGCCAAGGCGAGCGGCAAGGGTCGCGTCGCCGGCGGGCGCATGGGGAGCTGAACCGCGGTCAGCCGGTCACGGCGTGGTCCTGGTGGCGGTGGTGCAGCTGGTGCGCTTGGGACAGCCCGACGGCGCGGGCGGTGGCTCCGCCATCAGCAGCTCGCCACCCGCGTCGGCCGGCGTGAGGCGCCCCAGCCGGCGACCCGCGGAATCGGTCGCGATGAGCGCCTTCACGATGTCGGTCTGGTGCAGCAGCACCCGGAAGTAGCCGTTGCCCACGGCGGCCGTCGCCGGCGGTGCGTTGGCGTAGGTCACCGTGATGGACGCCACCCCTGGGCCGGTGCGGCCCACCAGCACGTGCGTGCCGGATCCTCCGCCGCCCATGCAGGGCACGATGGCCGGCTGGGCCGGATCCACCGGGCAACCTCCGGTGCCGCCATCAGTGGAGATGACCTCGCCGATGGCCTTGAGGCGATACGCGTACACATGCCAGGCACGCCCATCCGGGTCGGTGCCCTGCAGCACCTCGCGCACCGTGGAGAGTTCGGGGGATAGGTCCGCAACCCCGCGGATGAAGCTGGGAATGGTGGTCGGACGGATGCCGGGCCGCGGCAGCGCCGGTCCCACGGCGGCCACCGATGCGATTCCGATGAGCGCGTCGGCACCGCCGGCGCGCGAGCTCTTGGCGACCTCGTCGGTGGCCTGCTGGGGCGTCACGACGATGCCCTGCGCCGCCGGAGGCGTGTAGGCGAACCGCAGGGTCCTCGTGGCGGCGTCAAAGCCGGCGAACCGGAACTGGGCAACCAGCTGGGGAATGGATCCGGAGCGCTCCACCATCCGGAACACCGGGTTGGCACGCTGCTGCACCCGGGCTGCGGCGCCGGGGCCCACCTGCACGTGCACCTCGTCGGCCTCCACGGTGACCTTCTCGATGTCCCCCGGCGTCACCGGGCCGCGACGAATGGCGGCCACGCCGTGCGGGAGGGAGGTGATCAGCACATCGGACGGCACGCCCACCACATGTCGACCCGCCCTGGTGCCGCGGATCACGGGGGTGGTGGCTGCCGCCGAACGTGTCGCGAGTGGACCCAGCACGGGGGCATCGTTCGCCACCAGGTAGAAGCTGGATGGCGGGCTCAGGGTGGCCGCCGCGACGGCGCGCACGACCCTGCCGAGGTCGCCCGGACTGCTCAGCTTCCCCTGGGCCAGGGTGGCGCCGCGCATATCCACCACCTCCAGCCCCCCGGCCGTCACCAGCCAGTTGCGCAGGTAGCCGGGTTCCTGTGTGCGGGGCATGAACACGGTCACCCGGTCGCCGTCGGACGCGGCCCGGAAGCCGTCGATGCCCTGGGCATGGGCGAGCTCGCCGAGCATCTGCGCCTCCCGCGCTGCCGCCTGGGCGTCGGTCTGATCCGGGCGGGTGGACACGACCTGTACCACGGCCCGCACGCCGCTGCGGGGATCGACCCCGCCTCCCGTGGACGCGTGCCGGTCGGTGTGCAGGAACAGCACCCCGATCAACCCCACCGCCACGGCGGTGCTCACCAGGCTCGGCGCCCACCGCCGAACCCCGCGCGGTGCGGGTGGCGACGTCGCGCGCCGCTCCTGACGCCGCACCACATCCCCCCAGTCGGGTTCGGGGCTCACCGCGGGCTGGATGCCGTCCAGCGCCCGCGCCACGCGCGGATCACGATCGTCGCTCATCGCCGTCCCTCCAGTGTGCGTCGCAGCGTTGCGTGCGCCGCGTGCAGTGCCGCGCTGACCGTGCCGGTGCGGATGCCCAGGGTCCGGGCGATGGTGGGGTAGTCGAGGTCGGCGTAGTACCGCAGGAACAGCACCGTCCGCTGCCGCTCGGGCAACGCGGCCACCGCGGCTCGCACCAGCGCGTCCGGGGAGTCAACCTCGCGCGCCACGGCCTCCATCCCGTCGTCCGGACCCACGTGCCGGCCCCGGCGCCGCTGCCCGCGGCGCACCTGGCGGGCACTGTTGACCACGCACTTCCAGGCCCAGGGCTCCAGGCGGTCGGCCTGCCGGGGGCCGGAGCCCGCCAGCATTCCGGCGAATGCGTCCTGCACGGCCTCACGTCCCAGCTCGGGATCGCCGGTGATGGCGGTGGCCACGGTCAGCATGCGGGCGTGGTGGCCGCGGTACAGGCCCTCCAGCCGCCCCGCGAACGGGGCGTCGGCCAGATGGGGCTCAGGCATCAGGACGTCGGGCATCACATGAACAGATGCCACAGTGTGCACGGTTTGTTTAGTGCAATTACGATCGCACCGGGGCGACGCGGCCCGCCGGCCCCGGGGAACAAACGCGCCCTCCCGGTCGTTGTGTTGGAAGAGGCATGAACGATTCCGATGAACAGCGGCTGGTGGAGGCGGCGCGGCGCGGGTCCGCCGACGCGGTGGGCGAGCTGTTCGCCCGGCACTGGGACGGGGCGTGGGGCGCCGCCTTCGCGGTGCTGGGCGACCGGTCGGCCGCCGACGACGCCGCCCAGGACGCCTTCCAGCGCGCCATCGCCCGGCTGGAGCGGTTCGACGGCCGACGGCCGTTCCGGGTGTGGCTGCACCGCATCGTCGTCAACGCCGCCATCGACATGCTGCGCGCCCGCCGCCGCCTGACGGCCCTGGACGAGGCCGCGGACGTCGCCGACCCCGGCGAGCCGTTCGAATCGGCCCAGCTGGTGCGGGCGCTGCGACGGCTGCCGGTGGACCAGCGCGCCGCCGTGGTGACCCACCACGTCCTCGGCTTCAGCCTCGCCGAAACCGCCCACATCCTGGGGGTGCCGCTGGGCACCGCCCAGTCCCGCTGCGGCCGCGGCATCGCACAACTGCGGAACCTTCTGGGAGTGACCCCGTGAACGGTGAGATCGAAGCTCAGCTGGCCCGTCTGGGCCACGGTCTGCCCCGGCCGCACCCCCAGGCCACCGCCCCGGGCGCGCGCCGCGGTGGCGCCGGCACCCCGCGCACCCGCACCCGCCTCACGCTGGCTTCCCACTTTCCGCGATGTTCGCCGCGGTGGCCACCGCTCTGGTGGTGCTGCTCATCGCCGCGCCCTCCCGGGCCCCGAAGGAACGTCCGGCGACCGGCCACCGGGTGGGAACCGGCCCGTGGCTCACCATCCCGGATGGCTGGGCGGCGGTGTGGGGCAGCTACACCACGCCGTGCTGCAACGGCGTCACGCGGGTGCTGCGTGTGAGCAACGCTCCCACGCTGCCGGGGTTCGCCACCGACCAGGGCGGCGAGGCGGCCGCGGCCGCGCTCACGCCGCGACAGATGATCATCGAGGTCACCGCCTTCCCGGCCGATCCCCGCACCAATTGGCCCACGGCCCGGCTGCCGGTGCGCGTCGGCGCCGCGGACTTCCGGCTGCCGTACGAGGGCCAGGCCACCGCGGTGCTGGCCATCCGGAACGTCGGCCTGATCGGTGGCGTGCCCACCACGATCCGCGTCGGCATCGACCCGCGCCCGCAGGTGATCACCGCCCGCCCGGCGCTGCCGGCCTACGGCCCGCAGCTGATCGCCCAGGCCAACCGGGTGCTCGCGACGCTGCGGGTCCCGGGCGCCTCGACCGCGCGCGGCCGCGTGGGTCACCGGCACCCGTCGGGGCACGCCCCGCGCACCTGCCGCCTACGCCTGGGCGGCGACGGTGCCGTTCCGCGACCCGCCCGTCCGAGATCCCCTCACCACCATCGCCACACTGGGGCCGCGCGACCTCATCATCCTCGCCCGGCTCGGAGCGCGCGGCAGCGGAGACACGGCGTATGCGCACCTGCCGCTCACGCTGCGCGAGGCGCGCCACTTCCGCTGCTGCGACGGCCTGCCGTACAAGCGGTGGATCCACCAGTACAGGCTTCTTCACGAACGCAACGAGTCGCAGCCTCCTGGTGGAGGTGTACGGCCGGTACCCGCTCACCACCGCGCAGCGCGCCGCGGTGCAAGCACACGGACTCGGACGGCTCAGGGTGGGCACCACGCGCGGCGTCGCGGCCGGCCGCCTGGGCTGGTCCCACTGAGCTCGGGAGCCGGCGTGTCCAGAAGAACCCTCGCCATCGTGGCGCTCGCCGCGGTCGCACTCGTGGTGGCGCTGGTGGCGTTCCAGCTGCGCGGGTCGGGTGGTTCGGCCGCCCAGGGCGCCGTGAACCGCGCGGCTGCAACGGCCGGGGCGCTCGCAGCAGGCATCCCGCAGGCGGGGAACCATTTCGGCAGCGCCACCGCGCCCGTCCACATCACCGAGTACGCCGACTTCAAATGCCCGTTCTGCGCGGCGGCGTCCCGGAACATCCTCCCCCGGCTAATCCGGGACGAGGTCACGGCGGGGCGGGTAGACCTGACGCTGCGCCCCATCCGGCTCCCGGACGGCCAGGGCGGCGCCCGCCTGGGCGGCGACACCGAACGCGGCGTCTTCGCCGCGATGGCCGCGGAGCGGCAGAACCGGATGCTGCAGTTCGCCGAGGCGCTCTTCGCCGTGCAGCAGGACGAGGGGACCGCCTGGGTCACCGACGCCGTCGTCACACGGGTGGCCCGGGCCGTCGGCCTGGACATGCCCGCCTGGACGCGCGATTACGGCTCCGGCGCGGTCACCGCCGAGCTGTACGCCAACGAGCAGGCCGCCGCGCGCGACGGGCTGGACGGCACGCCGTTCTTCGTGATCCGGGGTCCGAGGGGGCGCGTCACTACATCGGAGAGCCGGGACTTCGCCGCGTTCCAGGCGGCCATCCGGAAGGTCCGGTAGGGCGGCGTCTACGGCCATCGCGCTCCTCTGTCTCCCCGATCGTGACCGAGGATCCCCCCGTGCCAATCGGGTGACCGCCCGCGGGAAGCGCTTCGTCAGGTGCCGTTCCGTGCCGCGCCCTCGGCCGCCCGCCGTCGGCCCTCCCGTATGAAATCCCAGGTGCCGAAGTGGGGAGCCACGGCGCCCACGAGCATCACCACGAGCGCGGTGGTCCACGACACCGTGCCCGCCCGCGCGGCGATGCCAACGGCCACCCCCATGAGCGGGAACATGATGCCGTGACTCAACCCGAAGATGAAGGTGGCGGGCTGGGGCCCGCTGAAGCCCACCGCCAAGACCATCAGCACCGTGAACAGGGTCGAGTGCACCGCGCTCATCACCGTCAGCGTGCGCAGCGTGAGGAACCGGGCGAGTCGGTCCATCACCGTCGACCGCGTGGTTCAGCGCGTTCGATCGGGTCGTCCATCACGCCACCTCCGGGTTTCACGGGTGCAGCACGTGGCGAGCGACGACCGCTCGCAAATCGGCAATTTGCAGGCAACATGTGGAGAGCCGGAAAGGGGACTCGAACCCCTGACCTGCCGCTTACAAGGCGGCTGCTCTACCAGCTGAGCTATTCCGGCGGGACGCACACGGTACCAAGTGCCCCCCGCGCACCGGCATGCGCCACGTGGGGGGCGCCACCGGGTTCGCTAGGGTTGAGCGCATGATCGAATCCCAACACCCCAACCGCTGGTTCGGCTCGAACCCGCAGGCCATCCCGAACCACGGCAGGAAGCTGAGCCCGTGGCACCGCGAGCTGCACAAGGACTGGCGCGCGGCCCTGGATCTGGACGGCCACCTGGCCGCTGAGGACGCCGCGGCGGCCGAGGCCTCCAGCGAGGCTGCGGCGCCCGAGGCGACGCAGCGCTCCCCCTACTAGGCCCCGTCCGGCAGGGCGAGCGCGGGTACCGCGTCGCCCGGGCGTAGCGTGTCCGACCCCGGCGGCACGGCGGCGATGTGCGTCGCCGCCGCCAGGGACGTGATGTCCTGCGATGACTGCCGCTGCGCGGGTGACAACCCGGCGTCGGTGAGCGTGCAGCGGATGAGGTCGGTGCGCGGCGTCTGAGGCCGCCACTCGGCGGCCAGGGGCAGCATCACCCACGGGTCGGCGCACCCCAGCAGGGCCCGGCCGAACACCAGGAAACACACGACGCTGGACACCGGGTTGCCGGGCAGCGCCAGCACCGGCACATCACCCACGGCGCCAAGCCACAGGGGGTGCCCGGGCCGGATGCCCACGCCCCAGAACACCTCGGTGGCGTCCACCCGTGCCAGCGCGGGCCGCAGGTGGTCGTGCGGGCCCATGGACACGCCCCCGGAGGTGAACACCGCGTCGGCCGACTGCACCGCGGCCCGCACCGCGTGGACGGTCTCCTCGCGGTCGTCGCCCACGTGCACGCATGACACCGGTTCGGCACCCGCGGCGCGCACCAGCGCGGGCAGCGCGGTGCCGTTGACGTCCCACACCTGACCGGCGCCCAGCGGGGTCCCAACGGGCACCACCTCGTCCCCGGACACCACGATGGCCACCCGCGGCCGGCGCGCGCAGGCCAGGAACGGGTGGCCGGCCCCCGCGGCCGCCGCCAGGTGGTGGCCGCCCAGGTGCGTGCCGCGCGTGAGCAGCAAGTCGCCCGCCGCGGCGTCGCTGCCCCGCGTGCGCACGAACACGCCCGCCGAGGGTGGTTCGCGCACCGTGAGCGTGTCCGCGGACTCGTCGGCCACCTCCACCGGCACCACCGCGTCGGCACCGGCGGGCATCGCCGCGCCCGTGGACACGCGCACCGCCTCGCCGAGGCTGCAGCGCCCGTGCCACGGCCGCCCCGGCGGCGCTCTCCCCCACCACGCGGCGGGGCGCGGCGCCGTCGGCCGAACGCACGGCCCAGCCGTCCATGGCCGAGTTGGTGAACGGCGGGTGGTCGGTGAGCAGCCGCACGTCCTCGGCCAGGCGCCGGCCCTCGGCCTGGCCCACGGGCACGGGCTCCACCGGCATCCGCAGCGTGCTCGTCCACCAGCGCCAGCGCGCGCTTAAGTGTCCCGCTCGGTGGCCACGCGCACATGCTGCCACCAACCGGCCCCAGGGCATACTGGCGCAATGACCGTGGACGGGATCGTGCTGGCGGGAGAGTCCGGTCGCCGCATGGGCGCGCCGAAGGCCACGGTGTCGCTGGGCGGGCGCACCCTGGTGGAGCACGCCGTGGCGCTGTTGGGGGAGCACTGCGACCGCGTGGTGGTGTCCAGCCGTCCCGAGGTGCTGTTGCCACCGCTGCCGGTGCCGGTGGTGATGAGACCGGCCGGGGCCGGACGCCCCCATCGTGGGGCTGGCCACCTGCCTGGCGGCGGTGACGGCACCCACCGTGCTGGTGCTGTCGTGTGACGTGCCGTTCGCGCAGGAGGCGATGGCCCGCCTGATGGCCGCGCCCCCCGGGCACGCCGTGGCCGCCGGGCCCGACGGGCGCCCGCAGCCGCTGGTGGCGCGTTACGAGGCGGGTCCGTTACGCGAGGTGCTGGAGCGCCACATCGGGGAGGGGCGCCTGTCGATGATGGCCGTGCTGGATGCCCTTCCGCTCAACATCGTGCACTGCCCGGCCGAGACCCTGAAGAACATCAATACGCAGGACGAGCTGGACCGCGCCTCCGAGGCACCCCCTCACCCGGGCGCAGCGGCAGGATCCGGCCCACCCGCGTCGCATGTTCCCACCGGCCCCTCACACCCAATGAGCGACATGCCCCCCGAGACACTCACCCCCATGGACGCCCCGGTCGTCGGCCCCGCGGCGGAGGTCGCGCGGCTGCTGGAGGTGACCGAGGAACGCATGACCGCCATGCGCGACGCCGTGGAGCGCGCCGACCGGCGGCTGCAGTCGGTCATCGACGCGCTGCCCATCGGCATCGCCGTGGTGGCCGAGGACAACCGCGTGCTGCTGGCCAACCCCGTGGCGAACGCCCTGGTGCCGCAATGTGAGCCCGGCGGGACACTGCCCTTCGAGGGCGACACCCCCATCACCGACGGCCTGTCGGCCATCGTGCGCGTGGCCAACGGCACCCGCCGTATCGAGGTGCGCGCCCAGGCCGTGGCCTGGGACGACACCGTGGCGTTCCTGGTGGTGATCGAGGAGGCCGAGGACATGGTCACCGGCCGGCGCCTGCGCCGCACCGGTGCCAGCGCGGCCCCCGTCACCAGCCCGCCCGTGGCCGCCCTGTTCGCCCCCGTGGTGGACCTGGCGAGCGGCCGCACCGCCGGTGTGCTGGCCACCTCCGCCGACGGCGGCGAGGTCACCGGTGCCGCACTGCAGCGCATCATCGCCCGCGCCGCCGGGGCACTTGCGGAGTGGAGCAACGGCAAGCACGCCAGCGAACAGCCCTTCGTGATGGTGTCCGCCCCCGGCGCCATCACCGACGGCGGCCTGCCGCCGTTCGTGGAGGCCGTGCTGCGCCGCGCCGGCGCACCGCGCAGCCGCCTGTGGCTGCGCATCCCCGAGAGCGAGGCCGCCCAGGGCGGCGAGGGCACCCGCGAGGCGCTCAGCGCCCTGCGCCGGGCCGGCGTCCGCACGGCGCTGGAGCGCTTCGGCGGCGGGGCGTCGGCCATGGAGGCCCTGCGCACCCTGCCGGTGGACGGCGTTGTGCTGGACGAGGCGCTCATCGCCGGTGGCGACTGGGCCGTCATCCAGACGGCCATGTCCGTTGCCCGTCACCTGGGCCTGGTGCCGTTCGCCTCCGGTGTGGCCGACGAGGCCATCGCGGCGCGTCTGCGCGCCCTGGGCTGCCGCAACGCGGAGGGCCCGCTGTACGGCGACGGCGTCGCATCCAAGGACGCCGGCATGCTGCTGGGCCGGGTGCTGGAGATCTGAGTCCCCATCCGGGGCGGGGCCGCGCACGCGGCCCACACCCCGGCGAGGTGCTGCGGGGCTACTTGTTGAGCAGCTCGTTCTGACGCTCGAGCAGGGCCTTGATGTCCTTCAGCAGGTCGCCGTGGACGTCGGCCTCCGGGGCGTCGTCCTCCTTGAGGTGCCCGCTGCGCCGCAGGATGGCCGTGACGGGCTTGATCACGAAGAAGAAGATCGCGGCGGCCACGAACACGAACGCGATGACGTCCGTGATGAACGTGCCGTAGTGGAACACCGACTTGTGGATGGTGAAGGTGAGGCTGTCGAAGCTGACCTTCCCGAACACGGCGCCCACGATGGGCATGATGATGTTCTTCACCAGCGAGTTGACAACAGCGCCGAACGCGGCGCCCAGAACCAGGGCGACGGCCAGCTCCAGCAGGTTGCCGCGGAGCAGGAAGTCACGGAATTCCTTGAGCATGATGGGCCTTTCGGGGGTGACGATAGGTCACGGTTGAGTGATCCGGCGGCAGCCTACCCGCCCGTGCGGCCGAAGGGCCGAATTGTGATGTGGGTATCTCCTCGCCAACCCCTGGCGCCCGGCGCCCCGGGGCCGAAAATAGGGGTGCATGGCAACACACCCCGGTCGGGCAACCGGGACAGACGGCAGCCAACCGGCGGGCACCGGTTGCAGCCTCCGATGGCGGCGAGGGTGGGCACCCCTCAGCCGCCATCGTCGTTTCTCAGGCCGTGTGCGCCCGCGGGTCCAGGCGCAGCTCCACGCAGGTGCCGGCATCGGTCGCCGACCGCACGTGCAGCTCGCCCCCCAGCAGTGCCACCCGCTCGCGCATCCCCGCCAGCCCATGGCGTTCCGTAACCGCCGCGGGGTCGAAGCCCACACCGTCGTCGCGCACCTGCAGCCGCAGGCGATCGGGGGTGCGCGTGGCCTCCACCCACGCATGGCGCGCGCCGCTGTGCCGCGCCACGTTGGTGAGCGCCTCCTGCACCACCCGGAACATGGCGATCTGCACCTCCTCGGTGATGTCCGCCAGGGCCACGCGCAGCTGCACCTCCACATCGATGCCCGTGGCGGCCGACACCCGCGAGGCCTGCTGGCTCACCGCCGCCGCGAAGCCGTGGTCGCGCAGCGCGGCGGGCCGCAGGTCACTGATGAGCTCGTGCAGGTGCACGGCGGCGTCCGCCACCTCCAGGCGTAGTTCGTCCAGCCGCGCCCGCTTGGCGGCGTCGGCCTCGTCGTCGCGCAGCGCGCGCAGGTGCAGCACCATGGCGGTGAGCACCTGCCCCGCCTCGTCGTGCAGTTCGCGCGCGATGCGCGCCCGCTCGGTCTCCTGCGCCCACACGGCCCGCCGGAACCCCTCCTCGGCCGCCCGGTGGCTGGCCTGCGCCGCGGCGCCCTCGCGTTCCGCGCGGGCAGCCCGTTCGTTGGCCAGCGCCAGCGCCAGCTGGCTGCCCACCGCCGACATCAGGGCCCGGGCCACCGTGGGGTCCACGGTGCTGCCGGTGGCGGCCAGCACCCCGGTGAGCGAGCCGCCCAACCGCAACGGCACGGCCAGCACCGCGCCGGCGCCCCGTGCCCGCAGCGCGGTGGTGAAGCCCCGCATGTCCGACCCCACCGACTCCCCCACCGCCAGCCGCGCCCGGGCCGGGGCCGTGGCGTGCACCACCACGGCCGAGCCCTCCACCAGGCCCACGTAGGCGGCGTCGGCGTCCACCAGCCGCCGCACGCGGCGGGCCACCTCCGGCAGCAGCGCCTCCAGCCCCACGTCCTCGCTGAGCGCGCGGGTGAGCACGCGCTGCATCAGCCGCAGCGTGTCCGGAACGCGCGACAGCCCGGTCACGCGCAGGCGCTCGAGCTCCAGGCGGCGGGTGACGGCGATGGTGGCCGCCGCCTGCGTCGCCATGGCCTCCAGCAGCTGCGCGTCGGCATCGGTGAACTCGCCGGTGAGTTTGTCGGCCAGGTACAGGTGCCCGAACACCCGGTCGCCCAGCGCGATGGCCGTGCCCAGCACGCCGGACAGGTCGGGGTGGTCGGCGGGGCCCGCCGCGCGCAGCGTCCCGGGGGTGCGCATCAGCACGCCCAGCACACCCATCACCCCGTGCTGCCTCGCGCGCGGGGCCGCGTGTGCCGGCCCCCCGTCGTCGATCCCCAGGGTGATGAAGCGCTCGATGCGCCGGCCGCCCTGATCCAGCAGGCCCAGCGCCGCGAAACGGGCGCCGATGGCCTCGCGGGCACGGTCCAGCACGGTGCCCAGCACCGCGTCCATCGTCTCCTCGGCGGCCAGGGCGACGCCGCCGGGCACCTGCGAACCGGTGGCGGCGCTGCGCGATGCGGATGGCCCCTCTGGCATCACCATCCCCCATGGCGGCTGAGGTCGATCGATGGGCGCGGCGCTCGGGAAGGCGCTGCGCAGGGGAATCCTAGGCCGGGCGGGCGCCCCGCCACCAGTGCGTCACCAGGTCCGCCGACCGCGGCCGTCAGCCCGCGATGTTGCTGTAGGCGAACGCCGCCGAGCCCAGGAAGACGAATCCGCCGAGAACCAGGAGGAGCACCCCGATTCCCCGCATCCCCAGGACGGGAACGCGCGGGAACCCGCCGAGGTAGATGAAGCTGAGGCCGACGACGCTGAGGATCGCGCCCACCAGCGGGCCGCCCACCCCGAATCCGTGCCGCTGGGTCGCCTCGGCGAGCTGCTCGGCGATCACCAGGATGGCCAGTGCCGCGGCTAGGCACCCGATGAACCAGTACTTCTGCCCGCGGCGTGCGACCCGGGTCACTGAGATCGATCCATGAGGTCGGGGAACGAGCGATCGGCGTGGCGGGGGGTCGGTTCCACGAGGGCCGGTCAGAAGTGTCCGACCGCCGACCAGATGGCCCCGACCAGGACCACGCCGTCCGCGACGGTGATGACGCCTCCGGTCCACCTCACGCCCCGCGACGTTGGTCCGAGCCCACCGAGGTACATGAAGCTCACGCCGATCAGCGTGAGCATCCCGCTGACGGCCTGCAGTGAGAGGCCCATCCCGTTGTTCAGACTCCCGGGTGCCGTGAGCACGACGGCGACGAGAACGATCACGGCCCATGCGCTGCACCCGAACAACCAGCTGCGCTGTGGGTCCCGCCCCGCCTGGGTCACCGCCCGTCCATTCCTCGTTGCCGCACCCACCCAGGGGTGGAGCCGGGTTCGATATTAACGCGAAATCGACGTTTTCTGCGGCCACGCGAGACGCCCGGGCGGACGCAGGAGTGCGGTCGCACGCGTTGCGGTGATGAGCGCGTAGCGACTGGTGAGCCGGAAGGCGGCGGGGTCCTCGTTGCCCTCGTTCAGGATCGCGCGGCAGCGCTCCCGCAGACCCGCGAACGCTGCCTCGCCCATGCGCGCACGCCGCGCCACCGACATGGGGTGCAGGTCGTGCTGGGCCACGAGGTAGTCCTCCACCGAGGCGGCCTCCATCGTGAGCGCCGCGTCCTCCACCGTGACCGCGAAACCATGCGGCACCCACAGGCCTCGTTCGAACTCCGGGTCGTGCCAGGCGAACGGTGGGGGCTCGCGGACATCGCCGCCCCCGGGATCGGCCGCCTCGGCCAGCGCGTCGTTCACGGCACGCCGCATCTCGGCCATCGTCCCCTCTGGGATCCACGCGGTCAGCACCGCCCGCGCCGTGGGCGCCGCCACCCGGGCCATCTCGGCGACGGCGGCCTGCGGATCGGGGGCGAAGATCACCGCGAACACCGAGAGCAGCACGTCGGCGGATCCGGTGGGCAGCGGAAGAGCGGCCGCGTCGCCCGGAACGAACTCGACGCGGAGTCCCTGAGCCAGTGCCCGATGGCGCGCCACCTCCAGCAGCCGCGACGCGGGGTCCACCCCGGTGACCGCCGCGCCACGCGCGGCCGCCAGGAGGGCGGCGTTGCCCGTGCCGCATCCCACATCCACCACGCGCTCACCGGCTCGGGGGGCGGCCCGCTCGACGGCGCGCGCCGCACCGGCCACCAACCGCTCGGCGGTCGCCTCGTAGCTCCCGAGGTTCCAGTCGAAGTTGGGGGGCGGGCCCACGGTCCTCCCTGCAACGGTTCCCGACCCGCTCGTGCCCACCCGGGCCGTCGCGGGTTCGACCGGCGGACACCCGTCTGCCTCACTGCGACCGATCGATCGGGACGGCCGGATTCGAACCGGCGACCCCCGGCACCCAAAGCCGGTGCGCTACCAGACTGCGCCACGTCCCGGTCGGCGTGGAACGCTAGCGGACCGGGGCCGCGGTGGGCGAACCGGCGGTGCGGTCCGCATCCCGCACGGCGGCGCGCTCGGCGCGCTCCAGCAGGTCGCGCGGGTCGGCGGGTCCGTTCCAGTGCGCCACCCCCACGCGCACGCCCACGCCCTCCAGGCCCCCGGCCTGCCGCAGCGACTCGGAGAGGCTGCGCCGGACGGCGTCCGCCGCGGTGGTGCCGGCCTCCGGCGCCCCGGACACCCACAGTGCGAAGTGCACGCCTCCCAGGCGCCCCGCCACGCCGTGACGGTCGAGCACGCGCGCCACCTCCACCAGCAGCATGTCCCCCATGGCGTAGCCGTGCGTCTCGTTCACCACGGTGAGGTTGTCGATGCCGCACAGCACCACCGACCCCGGCCCCACCGCCAGGCTGGTGCGCAGCTCCCGCAGCCAGGCCTTGCGGTTGCGGACACCGGTGAGGTCGTCGAGCCGGCCTGCCTCCTCCAGGCGGATCAGCTCGGCGGCCACCCCAGAGGCCACCGCGGTGCGGCACGACAGCGCCCGCTCCACCAGATCGTCCAGGTCGTCCAGGCCCAGGCCCAGGAACTCGAGGGCGGCGGCGATGAGGGGCGCGTCGGGCGCGCTGCCCTCCAGCATGCGGATCACCGCGTCGGCCAGCTGCACGGCCGCCACCTCGCGGGTGGCGGGGGCCGCGCCGCGCGGGTCGCCGTGGTGCAGGCGCACCGCCTCGGCGACCGCGTCGGGCAGTCCCCAGCGGGCGATCAGCAGGCCCCCGGCGGCGGCGTGGTCGATGCCGAACACCTCGCGTTCCAGCTTCACCCGCGCGGCACCGCCGGGGCTGCGGCGGGCCACGTCCTCCGCGGCGTCCTCCCCGAACGCCGTGGGCATCAGCAGCTTGCCGACATCGTGCAGCAGCCCGGCCAGGTGGGCGGTGTCCACCTCCGCCCCCACGCATTCGGCGAACGCCGCCGCCGCGCTGGCCACCGTGACCGCGTGCACGTGCATCTGCCCGCGCGAGGCGCTGCCGTTGCCGGGCACCTGCTCCAGGAACCGGTAGGTGGCGGCCTCAAGCGCCAGGCGCTTCACGGCAACCCGCCCCAGCAGGGTGACGGCCTGGCGCACCGAGCTGGCACGGATGGGGCGGGCGTTGTGGGCCGAGTTGGCGAAGCGCAGCAGGTTCACCGCGAACGACTCGTCGGACTCCAGCGTGGCCACCATCTCGCCCGTCGACGACTCCGGGTCGTCGGCCAGCGCCACCACGCGGCCCACGGTGCCCGACAGCACCGGCAGGTCCCCCAGGGCGTCGGCCGCCCGGGTGATTGCTGCGGTGGGATCCTCGGGGCTCATGGGCGGTCCAACGGGCGGGTCGTGGCCCGGCCGGATGCCGAACCCTCCCCGCCTGCATCGGAGGCGTTTCAGGAACGGTTGAGAAATGCCGCCGCACAGCGGACCAATCCGCTACCTCAGCGGGCCTCGCTGCGGATGCTGCGTGAAGTTCTAGTCGTTCACCCAGATCTCGGCGAGCCGGCCCAGGGTGTGCCGGTAGCGGCGCAGGGTCTCCTCCTTGCCCAGCAGCACCAGGCTCTCGTAGATGCCCGTGGACACCCGCTGCCCGGTGATGGCGATGCGCTGCGGCTCGAGGAACCCGCGGGCGTCCTCACCAAGGATGTGCAGCTGGTCCTGCAGCACCTCCTTGACGGTGTCGACCGTGAAGGGCTCCGCGATCTCCAGGCGCCCCAGGCCGGCGCCCACCACCTGGATGCTGTGACGCACGTCGTCGGTGAGCAGCTCCCACGCCTCGGGTTCCACCTCCAGCGGGCGGAACAGCCACCCGGCCAGGGTGTGGAACTCCTCCAGCGTGCTCAGCTTGCGCTTGACGCTGGGGGCCACGCGGCGCACCAGCTCCTCGTGCCCGGCGCCCTCCCCGTCCAGGAAACCGGTGCCGCGCAGGTAGGCCACCAGCGTCTCGGTGAAGACCTCGTCGCTCATCATGCGCAGGTAGCGCCCGTTGATGACCTGCAGCTTCTTGTAGTCGAACACCGCCGGGCTCTTGCTGATGCGCGACACCGAGAAGCGCTCCACCAGCTCCGGCACGGTGAACATGGTGGTCTTGTCGTCGAAGCTCCAGCCCAGCAGCGCCAGGGCGTTGATGACCGCCGGGGGCACGTAGCCCGCGTCGCGCAGCTCCTCCACCGAGGCCGCGCCGTGACGCTTGGACAGGCGCTTCTTGTCGGGCCCCAGGATGAGCGGGATGTGGGCGTACTCCGGCGGCTCGCCGCCCAGCGCCCGGATCACCATCATCTGCTTGGGCGTGTTGGAGATGTGGTCCTCGCCGCGCACCACGTGGCTGATGCGCATGTCCAGGTCGTCCACGGCGGCGGCCAGGTTGTAGGTGGGGGTGCCGTCGGAGCGGGCCACCACGAAGTCCTCGATGGCGGTGTGCTCGAAGGCCACCTCGCCGCGCACGTAGTCGTCGATCACCGTGCGGCCCTCCGGCTGCACGGCGAACCGCCACGCCGGCCGGCGCCCCTCCTGCGCGAAGCGGTCCAGGTCGGCCTGGGTCCAGTCGCGCCGCCCGCGCACCACCGGCGCCCGGTGGTCGGCGCGCGCCGCCGCGCGCTGGGCGTCCATCTCCTCGTCGCTCTCCCACGCCGCGTACACGGCGCCCGAGGCCTTGAGCCGCTCGATGGCGTCGCGGTACACGTGGTCGCGCTCGCTCTGGCGCAGCGGGCCCTCGTCCCAGTCCAGCCCCAGCCAGGCCATGGCGCGCAGGATCTGCTCCTCGCTGGCCTGCGTGGAACGCTCGCGGTCGGTGTCCTCCAGCCGCAGGATGAAGGTGCCGCCGGTGTGGCGGGCCACCAGCCAGTTGAACAGCGCGGTGCGGGCGCTGCCCACATGCAGGTTGCCGGTGGGGCTGGGCGCAAAGCGCACCCGCGCCGGTTCGGTGATGTCGCGACGTGAAGGTGGGGCCATGCGCCGCAGCTTACCGAGGGCAGGCGGACGGGCCCCGCCGCCCCGCGTAGGATCCCGCCCATGCGATTCGGCGCGCACGTCTCATCCTCGGGTGGCATCAGCAACGCCATCGGCCGGGGCCTGGCCATCGGCTGCGAGAGCCTGCAGGTGTTCACCCACAACCCGCGCACCTGGCGGCCCATCAACCACACCGACGACCAGATCGCGGCGTTCCGCGACCAGGCCGGTGCGGCGGGCGTGGGGCCCATCGTGAGCCACGGGCTGTACCTCATCAACCTGGGTGCCCCCGATAAGGACGTGCCCACGGGACCGCCCGGCAAGCCGGCCACCAAGATGCGCAACATCCACCGCTCGTCGGTGGAGAGCCTCATCCAGCACCTGCAGGTGGGCGAGCGGCTGGGCCTGGCGGGCGTGGTGCTGCACGTGGGGTCCAGTAAGGGCTCCACCGAGGACGAGGCCATCGCGCGCATCGGCCGCGGCATCGCCGAGGCGCTGCAGGAGAGCCCGGGCGAATGCGACGTGCTGCTGGAGAACACCGCGGGCGCCGGCGACACCATCGGGCGCACCTTCGCCCAGCTGCGCCGGGTGTTCGACGAGGTTGGGGCGCCGAAGCGCCTGGGGTACTGCCTGGACACCCAGCACCTGTTCGCCAGCGGCTACCCGGTGCACGAGGAGGGCGGCATCGACCGGGTGCTGGAGGAGTTCGACCAGGTGATCGGCATCGACCGCCTGCGCTGCCTGCACCTCAACGATTCGCTCACCGAGTTCGGCAGCAACCGCGACCGGCACGCCAACATCGGCGACGGGCTGATCGGCGAGGACGGCATGCGCCGCATCCTGGGCTGCCCGGCGCTGCAGGGCCTGCCCGTGGTGCTGGAGGTGCCGGGCATCAGCGGCGACGGCCCGGACGCCGAGAACATGCAGCGCGCCCGCCGCCTGCACGCCGAGGGCCTGGAGCTGCGCGCGTAACAATGCGGGGGCCCGGCGGGTCACATTCGGTGATTCGCCTGCGACCCGTCACAATCACGCGACACTCCCCCCGCACCTCACCGGACCCCACCATTCCGATGTCCCACCAGCGAGAGTTGGATGCGGTCGCGCTCCTTCGCGCGGTCGGCGAAGGCGTCGCCGTGTTCGCGCACGACGGCACCCCCGTGCTGGTCAACGACCGGCTGCGCCGGCTGGTGGGCGACGAGCGCGCCGACGGCGGGTTCCCCCCGCGCTGGTGGCCGCAGGACGAGGAGGAGCTGCTGCGCGCGGCGGTGCGCACCGCCCGCGGTGACGGCGCCGTGCTGCAGGGCGAGTTCACGCTGACCCGCGCGGACGGCTCGGACCTGGTGGCCCACGTCACCTGGGACGTGGCGCGCGATGGGTCGGACACCCCCGTGGCCATCGTGGCGACGGTGCAGGACATGACCGAGCGCCTCCTGGTGGAGGAGGCCTGGATGGAGGCCCGCCGCACCTACGAGCTGCTGTCGGCCAACTCCACCGACGTGGTGGCGCGCATGTCCAGCGGCATGCGGCTGCTGTACCTCTCCCCCTCGGTCACCCGCGTGCTGGGCTTCCCCGTGAACCGCCTGATGGGCCAGAGCGTGCTGTCGTTCATCCACCCGGACGACCTGGCCGTGGCCCGCGCATCGCACGAGCAGCTAGTGCGGGGCGCCGACGCGATCCCTACCGCCACCGTGCGCGTGCGCTGCGCCGACGGCCGCTGGGTGTGGATGGAGGCCATCTCCACGCCCTGCGCGGCCAGGCAAGGCGAGCTGATCGAGACCCAGTGCCAGCGCGCAACATCTCCAGAAAGCGCCGCGCCGCCACGAAGAACGCAGCCGCCAGATCGCCGAGGAGCTGGAAGCGTGGCCCGCCACGCCGGGGACATGATCTCGGCCCACGATGCGGACGGCCGCTACCGCATGGTGTCGGATGCCAGCCGCACCCTGCTGGGGACGCGCCCCGGACTCGCTCATCGAGCACCTCGCCGCTGGACACCGTGCACCCGGAGGACCGCGATGAGGTGGCCATGATGCTGGCACGTGTGGCCGGCGGCCCAGGCGTTGCGTGGAGTCGATGACCCGCAAGGCGAATTACGCGACCCGACGGCAGCACCCTGTGGCTGGACACCAGCGTGCGCCCCATCCTGGGCGACGACAGGCGGCTATCGGCGTTCATCTGCGTGTCGCGCGACGCCGCACGGCGCGCATGGTGGTGGAACAGGAGGCCAGCGACCGCGCCCGCCGCTCAGGCGTGAGGCGGTGGAGCAGACCGCCCTGCGGCGCGTGGCCATGGCGGTGGCCAACCAGAGCAACGCCGAGCCGGTGATGGCCATGGTGGCTGACAGGCTGCCGCGCCTTTTGGACGTGGCCGGCGGCCTGGTAGTGCTTCACCCCCGCGGGGGGCGTAGTGGCGGCGGCATCCGAGGGCCTACCCTGGCTGGCCGGCGACCCGGTGCTGGTGGCCGACCGCCGGCCTGGAGCTGCTGCGCGACAACGGCCGCACCGCGCGGGCGTCGGCGCCGCTGGTGTTCCCCGACGGCACCATCATCACCGCTTTCCACGGTGGCCTCGCCGGTGCGCGTGGACGAGGACGTGTGGGGTGCGGTGGTGGCCGTGGGCCGCCACAGCACCGCGGTGCCCGCCGGGGCCGAGTCGCGGCTGGAGCAGTTCGCCGAGCTGGTATCCGGGTGGCCATCGTGGCGGCCGACACGCGTGAGCTGCTGGCCGCCAGGCCCTGCTCGAGACCCCCTCACCGGCCTGGCCAACCACCGCGCCTTCCACGGCGGCTGCGCGCCGAGGTAGCCCAGGCGCGGCGCTACGACCGCCCGCTGGCCCTGGCGGTGATCGACATCGACCACTTCAGCGCCTCAACGACCTGCACGGCCACCCAGACCCGGAGACTCGGTGCTGGCAGGCCTGGCGGGCCTGTTGGCGCGCACCGCCCGCGCGGGTGAGCTGGTGGCGCGGGTGGGCGGCGAGGAGTTCGCTGGCTGCTGCCCCGAAACCGACAGCGCCACCGCCACCCAGGCGGTGGAGGCGCTTCCGTGCCGCCGTCGCCGCCGCGCCCCTGTGGCAGACCGAGCGCACCACCGTGTCGGCCGGCGTGTCCGATCTGCTGCACGCCAGCGCCGACGAGCTGTTCCGGCTGGCCGACGGGGCCCTGTACTGGGCCAAGAACAACGGCCGCGACCAGGTGTGCCGCTACTCCCGAATTGGTGGAGTCGCTGTCGGTGGAGGAGCGCGCCCAGCGACTTCGACCGCACCCAGACCCTCATCGCCCTTGCGCTCCCTCGCGCAGGCCGTGGACGCCAAGGACACCTCCACAAGGCGCATTCGAGCGCGTGGCCGCCTTGAGCCACCGGCTGGCACTGGGCGTGGGCTGGAGCCGCGACCGCGCCGCTGCTGCGCGACGCCACCGCCCTGCTTCGACGTGAGCGAAGCTGGGGGTGCCCGACGCGGTGCTGTTCAAGGCCGGCGACCTCAACGCCGCCAGTACGAAACCCCGGTGAAGCGGCGCCACCCTGGGCGCCGACATCACCGCCGACGCCCTGAGCGTGGAGCAGTGCGGCTGGATCCGCCACCACCACGAGCACTGGGATGGCCGCGGCTACCCGGATGGCATCGAGGACATCCCGGAGAATATGCCGCATCATCGCGGTGGCCGATGCCGCAGGACGTGATGACACGGGCCCGCCACTATGGGACGGTGCGCTCCGTGGAGGAGGCCACAGGTGAACTGGATCGCTGCACCGGACACCAGTTCACCACTGGGCGCCCGCCGCCGAGGCCATGCAGCGGTTGGCGCGCAGCCCGCGCGCCGTGTCGGGTCTGTAGGCCGGTGCGCCCACGCGCCAAGGCGGCCCTGGCGGGCTCCGGCATCGCCGTGGGCGCCGCGGCCATCGCGGTGGCCATCGCGGCCCTCTCGGGCGGGCGTGAGACCACCCGCCGCAGACCACCACGGTGGTCACCAGCCCGTGGAACGCCGGCGCCGGACTCGGTGCCGCGAAGCTGCCCTCGTGGGGGCGCATGGCCGGCGCGCCACCCGCGTTCGCCCGTGCCGGCGGGCGGCAGCGCCGAGGCGCTGCGCGCGGATCACCAGACGCGTGCGCTGGTGCACCCGCGCGCCAACGACTTCTCCATCGCCGCGATGGCCGAACGCGACCCCGACGGCGTCATCCGCACGGTGCGCTACTTCGACGCCCACGGCGCCCTGAGCCTGGTGGTGAGCCGCGTGGACATCCTGCCCGCCTTCGGCGCCGCGCGCGTGGGGGCGGCCACCGCCGCGGTGTGCCACGACGTGCGCAGCCTCAGCGGCCAGCGCTGGACCGGGTTCCCCATCCGCTGGCGGCTGCGCCTGGGGTCCATCCCGCGGCGGCTGTCGCGGCCGGCGGTGCTGCGCGTGGCCCGCACGGCGCGGCGGGTGTGGATCGGCAACCTCAACCACTGCGGCGTGCCGACGCCTCGCCGCGCCACCTTCTCCTACAGCGGCAACACCACGCGCGCCTTCGGCCGCAACGGTGTCAACACCGTGGAGTTCGGTGAGGTGGACCGCCTGGGCGGCGCGTGCGTGGGGGCGGTGGCCTGCACGTTCACCTGGGGCACGGGCTCCCGCGCCACCAAGGGCGACATCCCGCGCGTGGACACCAACCCGCGGCGCCCTACGCCCTGGAGCAGCACCGTGGGAGCAGCGCGTGGAAGGCGGCCTACAGGCGTGCTGGTGCATGAAACCGGGCACTCGTTGGGGTTGAATCACGTGCAGGACGCCAGCAACGTGATGTACCCGTTCGTGCGCGTGGGTCGCGCCACCGGACGACGGCTGGGATTGGGTGATGCCCGTGCCAACAACGCGCTGTACTAGCGGCACCGCCGGGGTGGTCGCCGCCGTCGCCCTCGCCCTGGGGTGGCAGGCTGCAGGATCCTCGGGTACTTCGGGCTCCACGGGCGCCACCGGCACGGCCGTCAGCACTTACCCCCGTGACCGCGCCCCAGGTGCCCGACGCCACGCTCAAGGGGGACACAGGCCAGGTCACCCTCGCGCACTCCAGCAGCTGCTGGCGCGACATCCGCCGGCAGTGGGATGGGTGTGTGCGCCGACTACGTCGCGCCCACCTGCCACGACAGCACCACGCCCACCTCGCCGTCGCCCCGGGCGAGCGCTTGTACCTGCACCTGGACCTGCCCGGCCAACCCCTCGAGTCCACCGCCAGGACCGTGTCCAGCACCCTGCCAGCTCACGAAAGCCCGCGACGTCACGTGGACGGCTCCGGCCAAGCTCGGCGCGACCCGTGTTCGGCGCGCGCGTCGAGGGCTACAGGGACGCCACCTGGGCGGTGTGCCTGGTGCCGAAGGGTTGAGGCCCCGCCGCCCCGCGGGTCACCAGCGTTCCCGGTGCACCGCACTCGGCCAGACGGCCGCCGGTCCATGCGCCGCAGCAGCAGGCGCCTTGTCCGCCAGGTAGCCCGGCGCCAGCCGCGCGACCCGCGGTGGGTCTCCGGCAGGCCCAACAGCTTCCGCAAGCGTGCCTGATCGCCGATGGAGGGCATGCCCCGAGCCGATCCCACAGGTCGGCCGCCGCACCCGCCATCCCCATCCGGCCTGCCCAACGCTCGAACTCGGCGATCATCCAGCATCCACGGCCCTCCAGCACGGGTGACACCGCACGATCGTGGCCGCCGAGCTCGCGATGTGGCGCCCGCGCCCGTACACCGTCGCCAGGTCCACCATGTCCGCCGGGTGACCACCACAGCGAAATCCCGGCGCTGGTGTACGCGCCGGCGGCGCCGCCGGCCCGCCTCCCGGGATCCGGTCGAGTCCGGCGTCCTCGATCGACCGCTCCGCGTGCACGCCCGCACATTCCGCCGTGCACGGTAGGCATCCCCGGGTCTCCATCCCTCCATTTCCCGCAATCGAGCTGGCTGCGGCGGGCTAAACCCCCGCCCCCGAGCGCTTTCCGCGGGGGTCCCGGTGTAGGGTCCGGACTCCGCGCGGGTGTAGCTCAGTTGGTAGAGCGTCAGCCTTCAAGCTGAATGTCGCCAGTTCGAACCCGGTCGCCGCTCATATTTGCAGGGGTTTTCCACTGCGCGGGGATGTGCGCGTCCGAACTGTCCCCGACGCGTCCCCGACGGGCTCCCGACAGCAGCCCGGAGATCACCACGTCGGCGTCGGGTGAGAGGGTCTCCCAGAAGCGCACGTAGGTGTTCATCGCGACCGGCACCGAGTTGCCCATGCGCTTAGCCAGCGTCACCGGACGCACGCCCTGGATGATCGAGATCGAGGCGTAGGTGTGGCGCAAGTCGTACAGCTCATGGGCGTCCGGCGAGGCCACCCCGGCGCGCCGCAGGGCCGCCCGGAACTCCCGGTTGGCGAGGGCGGTGGTCAGGCCCGGGAACACGGGCTCGGTGGGCCCAGCGGGCTCCAGCTCGGCGAGCAGCCCGGCGGCCACGGGGTGCCGACATCGGAGTGGTGGATCACCCCGCCGATCAGTGGTCGGCTTGGCGGCGCGTCCAGATCGCCCGCGCCGAATGCGGCTTGCGTTGGCCTCCCTCGGCAGGGGAAGCTCCTCCCCACCACCACCCGTCAGCATGGATCCTGATGGTCCGTTCCCTGCAGTCGTTGACTTTGGGTGCAGTGAGGAAAGTCAGTGCGCTGCAGTGGGACGCTGTCCCGGCGTGAACCCGGCATGGGCGATCGGGGAATAGCGGGCATGGGAGTTGAGAACAGCGATGGACTAGAGATCCGGGCGTCTTTCGTGGACCCGGAGCGGTTTGGTGTGATCTTCGACCGCCACTTTGCGGCGGTGCACGCCTTTCTTCAGCGCCGTGTGGGACGGGATGTGGCCGATGATTGCGCCGCAGAGGTGTTCCGGATCGCGCTGTCGCATCGGGATCGCTTCGACGCCTCCGCGGAGACCGCCCGACCCTGGCTGTTTGGCATCGCGACAAACGTGGTGGCAAAACACCGGCGCCGGGAACGACGGCACCTGGCTGCCCTCGCGCGGCTGGCCGGTCAGGCCCAACCGGCTGACGATGAGTTCGCCCAGTCGCGTGAGCGTGTCAGCGCTCAGGTGGAGGGCCGGCGAGTGCTGCGGTGCATCGCCGGCCTCCAGGATCGTGACCGGGATGCACTGTTGCTGGTCGCGTGGGAGGGGCTCAGCTACCAGCAGGCGGCGGACGCCTTGGGCGTCCCGGTCGGAACGATCCGCTCCCGGATAAACCGTGCGCGACGCACGCTCAGCGCACTGACTGCGTCCCCTGAATCGGGCGCGGCGGTGCCGATCAGCGAAGGAGATGACCGGAGATGACCAGCGACATCGAGATCGTGAGGTCGCACTGCCCGCCGGCCGGGGAGCCTGACCCGGCGGTGGCCCTGCGAATCCGCGGCGAGCTGATCACACTGGCCGCGCACGCCAACGGTGCCGGCGCAACGGGCGGCCTGGGTTGGGGGGGCCGGCACCTGCCCGGTCTGCGGCGGCGTGGGATGCTGGTAGCCGTAGGTGTGCTTGCGGCCGCGGGCGCCACAGCGGTTGCCGCCGGTGGCCTGGGCGGCCTGCCGGGTTTGTTCAGTGATAGTGATGCCGGCAACGGCGCCCGGTTGATCAGTTTCCTGGATGCGACGAGCGCCCGGACCTTCACCCTTCAGGATTTCCGCGAGCTCCAAGCGTCCGAGGTCTCGCGGGTGGTTCCGGCAGGGACGCTGCTGCAGCGGTGCATGCTGGATTCGGTCAACCGCATCGCCGCATGCCGGAACGTCCAGCCTCAGCCCACGGACGCAACCCCCGTGCGGCTGCCCCCCGGCTTCACTTGGTACCAGCGCAGGGACGGCCAAGCGGCCGCTGGCCTCACCCCGCCCACGCTGGTGTGCCTGCCGGAGCGCCACATCGTTCTGGACCTCGGCACGAACGTGGTGGTCGGGTTCTCCCCGCAGATCCCCGACACGGCGTCCCAGCCGCTCAGCGGACCGGCTCTGGCACGCGCCCGCGCCGACGCGGCCAGCCGCGCATTGCAAACCGCGGCGACCTCCATTCCCCCGAACTGCGCGCCCTGACCGGATCTCGCAAACACGGAAACCACAAAGCGGCCCGGGCGGCTGTGGGTGCTGCGCCCGGGGTTCCTTGCGGGCCTTAGTTCCAAGCAGAGTGGCTTGGAGAACGGGAGCCAGGATCGATGGGAGGGCTTCCCCAAGCGATGCTGGTCTGCCCTCAGTTGGCCGCCGGAGGAGTCAACAAGGCATTCCTGCTTACCAAAGTCAGCCACACCTCCCGGTTCGGGGGGACCTCCAACCCGGCATAGCACGCTTGACCTCGTTCGGTGCGGCCGGCCAGTCCCTCAAACAGGCCTTCGAGGATCGCGCAATTCCGGAGAGTCTCGACCTGAGATCGCGGTGACGTCGCATGTGTATTCCTGGCCTCCATCGCGCAATCAGTTGGGTCCCTTACACGCACCTACTGACGGACGACTTCCTTGGGCCCCGACGGCACGTGTGCGATACCGTCGTCGACGTCCTCTCTTAGCGTCGTCAGCAAAGTCCAACCCAGGCGATCGGTCACGACCTTCAGGACCGTCCTGGCGCGGGTCGCCGCAATGAAGAGGTCACGTCGAAGTCCCTTAGTTCCATACACTTGCTCGTATGCCCGCAGGCCCTGGCCTGTCACTGCCAACAGAACGATTTCGCTTTCAAGTCCCTGAAACGCGGGTACCGTTGTTGCCGCGCCCCCTCCCGTAACCCCGGCGTCGGATTGTGACGCCCCAATCTCCGCGCGCAACTGCTTTGCGGTGTCCGGGTCAAGGGCAATACACACAATCTCGTTTTGTTGGAAACCTTCCTGCATCAACAGATCGCGTTCGCTGGCTACCGCGGCTGGGACATCGTGGGTTAAGACGACGATGGCCTCAGGCTCAGGTCCCTCAACTGATGTAAGGCCGCGAGACGCGCCACCTGCGCGCTCTGCGAATCGCAAGATTGGCTGAGTGTTCCGGCAGTTTTCGACGAGGTAACACGGCTCGCCCCAACGGTTCGTCAGAGTTCCAGGACCATGTCTTCGCTGGAAGGGATCCGCGAACACGTAGAACGGCCCCGACTCTGGCACTCTGAGGAGCTTCAGAAGGAGGTCCAGTTCGTCGTCGTCGAAATCTTGACCCTCGTCGACGACAATGGCGTCCGGCAGGAGAGCGAGCAGGTCGGGGCTCGCCTCAAGGCCCTCGGCAAGAGGGCGACCTGTGGCGACCAACTCATCGAAATTAGCCCGGCCCAACAACCTAGCTTCCCTAGCGACCATGGTCTTACGATGCACAACCCGTATCGACGGCACTACTCCTTCGAAAGACAACAGCTGACGAAGGTGCCGGGCAAGATGCGGTCGGTGACAGACCACCAATACGCTGGCACCATCCGCAGCAAGTCGTCGTGCGCGATCGGCCGCCATGACTGTCTTGCCTGTGCCCACTGCGCCATGCACGACGGCGCGCGCCCGCCCAGTCAGGGCTTTCATGGTCTGCAGCTGGCTTGCCGTAGCCCGCACCCGTCCAAATGTCACCCGCTCGAGCTCGGCGCTCGCAGTTCGGGATTCCTGGAGAAGCACCGGTGCAATCAAGGCCGTTGGTGCGAGGATCTCCGTGACCTTCTCTACCATGGAGCCAGGGAGAGGCCCGCTCATCCCTGTATCTCGCAGCAGCCGTTCAATCCGAGCCGGCAGGTCAGGGATGTCATAACGATTCACGACGAGATGGTCCGGGCCTTCGAGGCCAAGCCCCCCGTGCGGGGCTCCTCCTGGAAAACACACGGCGTAGGCGAATGGAAGAGCTCCGCATTGTGGCGCGAGGTAACGTTGAAGTCTGTATCGCGCATCCTCCGCCTGCTTAAAGGGAGAACGAGAGAGCCTCTTGAAATCATCCGCGCCACGCGGACGAGTCCACCAGGAGCCGTCTTTCGTGCGGAGCTCGCCACCCTTTACTTCAAGCACCAAGATGCCATGACGAGGTATGACCAGTACGAAGTCCGTCTCGCCATCCGTTTGACGATCGCCGCGAGCCGAGGTCCATCGGACTCCGTGGAATACCCGCCAAGGCCTGGGACAAGTTCTTAACGCTTGAAAGACGTCCCTCTCAGAGCGTGGGACGTCGGGTCCCAAGTGTGGGGGGTACATGCGCGCCAAAGGAGCCAGTCCTAGGGGTTGAGCACCGGACCGCATGCGAACAGGCGGTCAGATGGAACCGTAGGCCGTCGAGCCAGATTCGCAAAATCAAGGTCTCCCATGACCGAAGCTCGGTGCCTCGGCGAGCCGCCCTGATCCACGATGAATGGTTCCCCTGCCGATGGTCACGCCGAACTGTCGCCAGGCTGGAACTCTCGTGCCTTCCAAGAGCAGGTGTTTTGACGGGAGGTGGTTAGCGCCCGCTATGCATCTAACACTGGATGTGCCACGTGTGGGCCGCGGGGAGCCCACGCGCGACGGTGATGGCTGGGGGCTGCGCCGGCGGCAAGAGCTTGCCGCGACGAGCGGCCGGACAATCGTGGTATGGGCGCACGACGGCCACTTAGGGAACCTGCCCCGAGGCCTACCTTTTGACCGCGTGCTGCCGGTGGGGCGAACCGTCTCTGCGCCTGCAACGCTGCGGGGCGCCGTCACGGCGCCGCTGCGCTGCCCGAACGGCTGCCGGGCACGCGAGGGGTACGGCGGCTGGTCACCACACCCTCGGCCGGGCGACTGTGGAGCGTCAGTTATGGCAGGTGCGGCGCGCGGACTTCCACGACTTCCTGCGGACTACCCCGAACGCCTCCATCTCGTTCAGCGGCGCAATGCTGCCGGCGCAGATCAACCGCACGGCGTTGTCGTTCGCGACGGTGCGGCGGGTCGTGCACTTGTTCGATGGCAGCCCCGCGCGCTTCCACCGCTGGATGCAGATGGACGTCCCACCTGGCTGATCACGGCCGAGCCATTGCAGCGGCAGAGCTTCCCCCGAGGCCTCACCCTCCGTCCGGCAGCCGCCAGCCGGATGGGGCCGCGAGCGCTTCGGCGGCCCCCGGCCCCCAGCTGCCCCTGGGATACGGCAGGGGGTCGGGCGGGTTCTGCAGCAGCGGCGCCGCGCGGGCCCAGAGGGCCTCCACCTCGTCGGCGCGCGTGAACAGCAGGTGGTCGCCGGCCATGACGTCGAGCAGCAGGCGCTCGTAGGCCTCCAGCCCGTCCCCCGAGTTCGGCGTCCACGTCCAGGGTGAGGGGCGCGCTGGCCAGCGCGAGTTCCGGCCCGGGGACCTTCACCCGGACGTCCACGCGGATCTGCGGGTCGTCGGTGAGCTCCAGCACGATCTCGTCGGGCCTGCCGGCGCCATTGAGCGTGCCGAAGACCGTGCTTGGGATCGCACAGGGAGAGGGTGATGGTGCGCCTGCCCTCCCCCATCGCCTTGCCGGTGCGCAGCAGGAAGGGCACGCCGCGCCAGCGGTCGTTGTCGATGGTGGCCCTGACCGCGGCGAACGTCTCGGTGGTGGAGTCCGGGGCCACGCCATCCTCATCGCGGTACCCCTCGAACTGCCCGAACACCGCGTCGGCGGGCTTGAAGGGCTCCAGGTCCTCGAAGACGGCGAGCTTGGCGTCGCGCAGGGCACGGGCGTCCAGTTCGGCGGGCGGCTCCATCGCGATGAAGCCCAGCAGCTGGCTGAGGTGCGTCACGACCATGTCGCGGAACGCGCCGGTCTCCTCGTAGAACGCGCCGCGGCCCTCCAGGCCGATGGCCTCGGGGATGTCGATCTGCACCGAGGCGATGTGCCGGCGGTTCCAGATGGGCGCGAACAGGCCGTTGGCGAAGCGCAGGGCCAGGATGTTCTGCGCGGCCTCCTTGCCGAGGAAATGGTCGATGCGGAAGATCGCGTCCTCCTCCACATGCTCGTGCAGCGCCGCGTTGAGCTCCCTGGCCGAGTCGAGGTCGATGCCGAACGGCTTCTCCGTCACCACGCGCGCGCGGTGGGTGGACAGGCCGGTGGCGGCGAGCATGCCCACCATGGGATGCATGGCCGACGGCGGGATGGACAGATAGAGCAGGCTGCGCGACTCCTCGCCCAGGGTGCGACGCGCCTTGCCGACGGCCGCCGCGAGGCGGGAGCCGTCCTCGGCGGAGGAGGCCACGAACGACAGCAGCGGCGCGAACGCGGCCCACGCCCGCTCGTCGAAGTCGTCGCCGGCGTGCTCCTGCAGCGCCGCGCGCACCTCGTCGGCGAAGTCACCGTCGGGCTCATGGCGCCCCGAGCCGATGATGCGGAACTCCCGGGGCATGAGCCCGGCCCTCATGAGGCGGAAGAGCCCCGGCAGCAGCTTGCGCCTGGCCAGGTCGCCGCGGGCGCCGAACAGCACCAGGACGTGGGGGTCGAGTGCAGGTTGGGCGCCGGGGCTCACGGCACCGTCGTACCCGCGCGGGCGGTTCGGTACTCGTGCGCCCTCGGCAGGAGGTTCAAGCTCCGCCCCCATCCTGGGGGCGGAGCCACGGGCGCGCGACACGGTGCTCAAGCTGCTTGGGGAGGCCAACTCACCTGAGCCCCGGGGGTGTTCGGCGTCACGCCGGCCCCGCGCAGCGGATCATCACCCGCGATCGCCCCGGTGGATAGGTGAGTTAGTTCATCCCCCGTTGCCCGCGGCGCGTTTGTGCTGCTCAGCGACCAAAACCGGGCCGAGCCGGGCGATGACGCCGGCCCGCTCGCGGCGCGACAACTCGTCCATGCCGAGCTTGCGGTAGATGCGGCTGACCCGGTTGTTGACGCTGCCGACCGCCAGCACCAGCTCGTCGGCGATCTGCTGGTTGGTGCGCTGCTCGCTGAGCCGGAGGGTGGTGAGCAGCTCCGCGTCGGTGAGGGCCGCGAGCCGGGGAGCCCAGGCGTCCGCCTCCTCATGGACGCCGTCCGCGTCGATCGGCGCGAGGCGGCGGCGCGCCCACGCCAGGGCCCGGTCGAGCAGGTCCGACTCGGGGGTGCGGGGCGCGTGGACGACCACCCACTCCGGCGCCGTGGCGTCACGCCCGACGGGGGTCCGCCGCGCCGAGTCGCCGTCGGGCCAGAGCCCGCGCAGCTCGGCGGCCGATGCGGACAGGATCTCCAGGTCGGGGTCCCGCAGCTGGGCCCGCAGCGCGGCCTCGACGGCCGTGCGTCCCGCGGCGGGGTCCGCCTCCAACCGCAACAGGGCGTCCGTCTCCAGCTCGCTCCAGCGGTACAGGCCGAAGCCGTAGAGGATCGGCAGCAGCAGGAAACCGACCTTGGTGAGCACCGACGCGGGGCGGGCCAGTTCCGCCGAGCCGATGGAGGCCGCCACCATGAAGGCCACGAACGTGGAGATCATCATCCACACGCCGACGCGCACCGGGAAGTGGGCCGTGCGGTGCAGCGGGTCGCGCGACCGGTAGGCTCGCTCGAAGGCACGCACGGCGAGGAACCCGATCACCCCGAGGGTGATCGCCTGCACGAGCTGCATGGGGACCGAGATCGCCGGGATGTCGGCGACGCGGTAGTTGCGCCCCACGCAGTCGACACACCCGGCGTTGGGACGCGGGTCGAACAGCACCCACCACTCGCTGAGGGCCGCCCAGGCGCAGCCCCCGTAGACCAGCGCCCGGAGGCGGCGCACCCGCGCGGGATCGATGAGCCCGGTCTCCAGGTCCAGCGCCGCCGCCGACACGCTGAGACGGCCGAGCGGGAACGTCACCAGCACCAGCACCACCGGCGGCACGTCGATCATCGAGATGACGTTGCCGATGGTGAAGGCCGTGCGGTTGGCCGCCTCATCCAGACGCGCCACAAACCACGTCGCCCCGATCACCACCGCCCAGGCGCCCATCGGGTTGGTGAACCTGGTGCGGTGGTAGGCGCCCAGCAGCACCCACGCGGCACCCCCCGCGAACAGGATGGCGGCACGCTCCAGCTGGTTGCCCAGGGACATCACCACCAGGCCCACCACGCAGAGCGCGATGGCCACGATCGCAGCAGCCCTCGGCGTCCAGGGGGTCCAGAAGAAGCGCTGCCTGGCACGCCTCAGCGCCTCCCACCGGGGTGCGCCCACGGGGCCGGCGGCCTCGGAGTCGGGGTCGGTGCTCACCTCAGCGCCCGTCCCACGGGTGGCGGGGATGCGGCGGGGCGTCCCCGCCCATGACCACCACCGATCCATGAATTCCGCGCGTGGCCCGGTGTCACGCACCCATCCGTTCACTTGGACGACAAACGAAGTCAGGCACAGTACCCGCCGCGGAACCGCGACGGAACCTCCCAAATGTGAACGCGATGCTCCGCGTACGCCGTGGCGCCGGCGTCCGGACGGGACGTACACTCGCCCGCGTGACCCGTGGATGGCCGAGGCAGGCACGCGTCAGCGACGACCGCCGCGGCCGGGGGTCCGTCGTCGCCGGCCTGCTTGCCGCCGCGGTGATGGGGATCTGCGGGTTGCTGGCCGCCACGCCGGCCCTCGGCGCCGACGCGGCGCTGCAGCTGGCCCGGCGGTACGCGCCGGTGGTGCGCATCGTGCGTCAGGACGCGCCGTGCACACACGGGGAGGCGTACGAGCCCATCGACGTCCGCGCGGTGCTGGACAACCCGGACGTGGCGCTGCGCGGGCCGTGGGACAAGGTCAACATCGTGGCCGTGGCGCCGTCCGCGGCGCGCCTGGCGACGGGGCTTTGGGGCTACCACCTGGACTTCCCCGGGCACGCCCCCTCACCCGGCTGCACGTACGACGAATGGGCCCACCGGCTGTCCGCCTCGTTCGCCGCCACGACGTACGCCCACATCGCCACCGAGGCCGCGCACCCGCATCAGCTGGCCCTGCAGTACTGGTTCTTCTACGTCTACAACGACTTCAACGACAAGCACGAGGGCGACTGGGAGATGATCCAGCTCGTCTTCGACGCCTCCACCCCCGCCGAGGCCCTGCTGACGGCGCCGCCCTCGGCCGTGGTTGTAGCCAGCACGACGGCGCCGAGCGGGCCGCGTGGGGCGACGCGAAGCTGCAGCTGGTGGGCGGCACCCACCCGGTGGTGTACCCGCGCTCGCCCCACGCGGACTACTACTCCTCGGCGCTGTACCTGGGCGCGTCGCCGAGGGCGTGGCTGCGGCCAACACCACGGGTCCATCGCGGGAGCTCACCCCGGCGGTGGCCCCGTGCCCACTGACCCGGCGGCGGCCGTGCGGGCGTACCCGTGGTTGGGTACCTCGGCCACTGGGGTGAGGAGCACCGCGCGTTCTACGACGGCCCGAGCGGCCCGAACACCCAGCGCAAATGGGCCGCGCCTCACCTGGGCCGCCTCCCAGCTGGCGCGACTGGAGCTTCAGGTGCCGGCGCGCGACGTGGGGCTCCACGGCCACGGCGTTCTTCGCGGGTCGACTAATGGCTCGAACCTGCTGACCGCCGCTGCCGCGGGCGACCCCACGCCCGTCCTCGTGGTGCTGTCGCTGATCGTCGCGCTGCTGCTGTGGCTGGTGACGCGCAACGAGTGGGGCCGTCCCAGCTGTTCGCGGTGCGCCGACGCGGCCGTGGGGCGCGATTGTGGCCTCCGCGCGCCGCATGTACACCGGCCATCTGCGGCTGTTCCTGGGGATCGGTGCCCTGCTGCTGCCGCTGGGCGTGCTCATCACCATCGTGCAGGCGCTGATCTTCCGCGTGGGCAGCCTCGCGTCACTGGTGGACGTGGCCGGTGCCGGGAACGCGTTCGTCGCGATCCCCGCCCTGGCGCTGGGCACCTCACCGTGCTGGACTCGGCGGTGCAGACGCTCACCGCGTTCGCCATGGGTGATGCTGGACGCGGGCCACCGGCCCACGCCGCTGTCCGCCTACCGCGCCGCACGCGGCGCCCTGCTCCGCCGTGCTGCGGTCGGTGGTGGCGATCGCCGTGGTGGTGGCCGTGCTGGGGCTCACCGGCATCGGCGGCATCCTGGCCGTGGCCAAGCTGCGCTGGTCGCTGGTGGCCCAGGTGGTGGCCTTCGAGAGGCTGCCGGCCTGGGCGGCGCTGGGCCGCAGCGCGCGGCTGGTGCGCGGCGGCTGGTGGCGCACGGCTTCCCTGGTGACCTTCGTGGGCGGGGTTGCGCTGCTGCTGGGGCCGCTCACCGGCACGGCCCTGCTGTTCGTGTCCAGCGCCTCGTTCCGACCTCGTCAACCTGGTCTCGAGCGTGGTGTACGCGTTTGTGCTGCCGTTCGTCGCCATCGCGACCACCTACCTGTATTTCGACCGCCGAGCCACGGTCGAGGGTGAGCGCACCGCGTGAGCCGCCCGCACCGAACGGTGCGAAACGCGGCACGTCTGAGTGTGGCTGCGGCGTGAGACGCGTGAATCACACTGTTCGGTTCGTTGGACCGGACCGAGGATCCGAAGGCAGACGCTGCGGCGGCGACAGAGTGGAGCCCATCGGGTCTAGGCAGCGGTCACGACCCACATCCCCTTGGCGTAGGCATCCCACTGAGCCCAGGTCATCTGCATCGTCCGGCCCCAGGTGACGATGAGGGGCCCTTCGAGGGTGAACCCGTCGACCACGACGGCGTGACTGCTTGCCTCGGGTATGGAAATGGTGCCGAGGTAGCCGTTCGCCTGAAGGTCCAGCCGTGCGATGAGTGCGCCGAAGATCCTGACGGCATTCTCGACGGAGGCTTTGTCGAGCCCTGGATACTCCGTTGCGCCAGAGATCCGATACTTCGCAATGCCATGCGTGGACCAGTAGGCGAAGAGCGTCTCCATCGGGAGACCGCCGGTGTCGCTGCCCCCCGCTCTTGCAAACTCATTGCCGATGAGGGCCTCATCCGGCGGACCCACCTGCAGAGCGATCTGCTCCCAGTGCGCAGCCGCCGCAAACGTGCAGTCGCCCAGCCCCGCGGCCGCGTCGTTCCCGTACATCTTGTAGCGGCCGCTGATGGGCCCGTAGTGGCAATCGGGACCTTCACTGCACGACCAGAGATTCTGGACGAGTGCGGCTGGAGGTGCGTTCACCTGATCGGCATGCCCCGGGTCCGACGGCGTGGCCCCGATCGTGGCCTCCACGGTCTTTCGGGCAACGCGGACCCGCTGACTGGTGGACGCCAATCCACCTCCCGCATCCTCCGCCTGCACTTTGAACGTAACCGCGGCAGTCACGCCATCCGGGTCTGCAAGCGGACCCTGGATGAAATCCAACCAACCGTCGCCGCAGGTCGTCCAACCACCGAATTTGGGGTCTCCTCCAACCTCCGACGGAGCGATGAGTCGACATCGACGGCCTCCCTCAACCCGTGCCCGTATGAGCAGCGAGGGCCCGTCGGCGGAGAGTGGGTACCCACCGATCGGGGTTACGCTGATGCTGGAGACGCCCAGACGGCCCGCGCCGCCGTGAGCACCCAGCCACAGCACAGAACCTCCGAAGAGCAGTAGCACTGCAGCCAACAGAAGGGGCCATCTCCGTGGCCGCGGCGGTTCTTCCTCCTCGTAGATGACGTCCTGGACGATTTCCCACCGAGGCGGGCCAAGTCGGTAGGCCATTCTTCGGTCGAGCCCCCTAAGAGAGATGCTGTTTATAGCAAATACGCCATACCCGGACGAGGGACAAGAACATGGGTGTTCCCGGGCTCTCAAGCGCCCGTCCAGTAGTCCATCGCGGTGAGCTGTTCATCTCACCGCGGACGGCGGGCCACCACATCCAGCACGTCCACTCGAAGGCCGGAATGTCCACCCGACCGGCGGCGGCATGGTGGCCGACACACACAACGAGCACTGAAGCGGTGGTTCGCAAGGTGCTCACAGAAGATCACGCCGACCTGATCGAGGCGGTGGCCTTGTTGTGCCAGCGGATCATGGAGGCCGAGGTCACCCAGATCACCGGGGCGGGCCTTGGTGAGCCGGGCCCCGCAGAGCAGGGTGACCACGCGGACTACTACTCCTCGGCGCTGTACCTGGGGCGCAGTGCCGCCGAGGGCGTGGGCTGCGACAACACCACGGGTCCATCGCGGGAGCTCACCCCGGCGGTGGCCCTGGTGCCCACCGACCCGGCGGCGGCCGTGCGGGCGTACCCGTGGTTGGGGTACCTCGGCCACTGGGGTGAGGAGCACCGCGCGTTCTACGACGGCCCGAGCGGCCCGAACACCCAGCGCAAATGGGCCGCGCCCCTCACCTGGGCCGCCTCCAGCTGGCGCGACCGGAGCTTCGTGGTGCCGGCGGGCAAGGACGTGGGCTCCACGGCCACGGCGTTCTTCTGCAGGTCGATCGCCATCGGCTCGAACCTGCTGACCGCCGCCGTGGGCGACCCCACGCCCGTCCTCGTGGTGCTGTCGCTGATCGTCGCGCTGCTGCTGTGGCTGGTGACGCGCACCGAGTGGGGGCCGTCCCAGCCGTTCGCGGTGCGCCGGACGCGGCCGTGGGGCGCGATTGTGGCCTCCGCGCGCCGCATGTACACCGGCCATCTGCGGCTGTTCCTGGGGATCGGTGCCCTGCTGCTGCCGCTGGGCGTGCTCATCACCATCGTGCAGGCGCTGATCTTCCGCGTGGGCAGCCTCGCGTCACTGGTGGACGTGGCCGGTGCCGGGAACGCGTTCGTCGCGATCCCCGCCCTGGCGCTGGGCACCTTCCTCACCGTGCTGGGACTGGCGGTGGTGCAGACGCTCACCGCGTTCGCCATGGGTGAGCTGGACGCGGGCCACCGGCCCACGCCGCTGTCCGCCTACCGCGCCGCACGCGGCGCCCTGCCCGCCGTGCTGCGGTCGGTGGTGGCGATCGCCGTGGTGGTGGCCGTGCTGGGGCTCACCGGCATCGGCGGCATCCTGGCCGTGTGGCTGCTGGTGCGCTGGTCGCTGGTGGCCCAGGTGGTGGCCTTCGAGAGGCTGCCGGCCCGGGCGGCGCTGGGCCGCAGCGCGCGGCTGGTGCGCGGCGGCTGGTGGCGCACGGCTTCCCTGGTGACCTTCGTGGGCGGGGTTGCGCTGCTGCTGGGGCCGCTCACCGGCACGGCCCTGCTGTTCGTGTCCAGCGCCTCGTTCGACCTCGTCAACCTGGTCTCGAGCGTGGTGTACGCGTTTGTGCTGCCGTTCGTCGCCATCGCGACCACCTACCTGTATTTCGACCGCCGAGCCACGGTCGAGGGTGAGCGCACCGCGTGAGCCGCCCGCACCGAACGGTGCGAAACGCGGCACGTCTGAGTGTGGCCGCGGGGGGAATCGCCTGAATCACACCGTCTGGTTCGTTGGATCGGACCGCGGATCCGAGGCAGACGCTGCGGTGCCCAGTGGTCAATGAGCGGCGCCAATTGTCCGATACCGCACATATGGGATCGGCGCCGAACCCCCCGGCCGACGTGCTGGTGGTCGATGACAGCGAGTTCGACCGGCGGCAGCTCAGCGATGTGCTGCGCAACGCCGGCATGGTTGTGGAGACCGCCATCGACCCGATGGCGGCGGAACTGGTGCTGGCCACACGCCCGCCGGCGGTGCTGCTCACCGACCTGGTGATGCCCAAGGGGGGCGGTGCCCGGGTGTGCCGGGCGGCCGCCAGCCTGGGTTCCAACCGCCCGCACGTGGTGGTGGTGTCGTCCGCCGAGGCCACCGGGAGCCTCATCCAGGCGCTGGACCTCGGGGCGGACGACTACGTGTGCAAGCCCGTGGACCGCGCGGAGCTGGTGGCGCGCGTGCGTGTGGGGCTGCGGGCCCACGCGGCGCGGCTGGAGGCCGAGCGATCCGCCCAGGCGGTGCGCAACCGCGAGGCCGAGACCCGCGGGGTGCTGAACGCGATGACGGAGGGGCTCATCCTCTTCGGCACGGACGGCACCGTGACCGGCGTCAACCCCGCCCTGGAGAAGATCCTGGGGTGGACTCAGGACGAGCTGGTGGGCACCTCACCGCCCTTCGAGTGGTGGCCGCCGGAGGAGCACGAGCGCATCAGCGCCGCATTCGCCTACGCCCAGGCCAGCGGCCGGGGCGACCTGGCGCTGGTGTTCATGCGCCCCGACGGACGCCGCTTCCCCGTGGAGCTCACCATCTCCCCCATCCGGGATGGGGCGGGCGGGCACGTGGCCACCGTGCGGGACGTCACCGACCGCGAGGCCCTGGAGCGCAGGCTGCGGGCCTCGGAGACCCAGCAGCGGGCCCTGCGCCGCGTGGCCGAGGCGATGGCCCGCGAGGCCCACCCCGACCTCATCATGGAGCTCATCGCCACCGGGGTGGCCGAGGTGCTGGGCGTGGAATGCGGCCTGGTGACGCGGTTCGAGCAGCGCACCGCGGTGATCGTGGGCACCCACGGCGACAGCGACACGCACTCTGTGGGCACGCAGTTCTCCCTGGACGGCGACGGCGCCCTGGCCCAGATGATGCGCGTACGCCGGCCCGTGCACGTGGACTACCGCAACCTGCCGCCCGACAGCCCGATGCGGCGCATCGCCACGGGCGACGGCTTCATGTGCTCCGTGGCGGCCCCGGTGCACCAGGGCGGCCAGGTGTGGGGGGCCGTGCTGGCCTCCACGCGCGAGCCCGTCCGGCTGCCCGCCGGCGCCGAGAAGCACCTGGGTGAGTTCGCCGAGCTCCTCGGCGTGGCCATCGGCAACGCCCAGGCCCGCGCGGACCTGGTGAGCCGGGCCACCACCGACCCGCTCACCGGGCTGGCCAACCGGCGCATGTTCACCGAGCGGCTCAGCAGCGAGCTCACCCGCACCGCGCTCACGGGCACCCCGCTGAGCCTGGTGGTGATCGACATCGACCACTTCAAGCAGATCAACGACGAGCACGGGCACCAGGCCGGCGACCGCGTGCTGCGCGAGTTCGCGGCCATCCTGGACGCCGCGACGCGCCAGTCGGACCTGGCGGCGCGCATCGGCGGTGAGGAGTTCGCCTGGATCCTGTGCGGCGCCACGGAGGCCGAGGCGCGACGCGCCGCCGACCGCATACGCGGTGCCCTCAGCGCCGCCGCCCTCACGCCGGTCTCAGCCGTGACGTGCTCCGCGGGCGTCGCCACCACGCGCACGGGGGGCTCGGGTGACGCCCTGCTGCAGCAGGCCGACGCCGCGCTCTACCTCGCCAAGGCGGCGGGGCGCGACCGCGTCAGCGTTGCCGCCGACGGACCCGACTCAGCCGGCGACGTCCAGGTGTGACCGCGCCGGGCGCGGCGCCGGCCTCACCGGTTCGCCGCCCGCCGACCTGCGCATGACGCCCTCCGGCTGAGGGGCCGCCGCCATCCGCTCGCGTGCGGCCGCCCTGGCGCGCGCTCCGGCCACTCGGAACCGCTCCAACGCCATCGGGAGCGCATCGCGCGATGCGCCTGCCTGGTGCGACTGTTCCATACCCGCCCGCCTCTCCAGGTGGTGAGGCTAAGCCGACGCCGCGGCGGGGGCACCGATGAAAACCCCAGGGTTGGTACTCCACAGCGCACTCTGGAAGAACGTAAGCTCTCAGGGCCGGTCCAGCGAAACGGGTTCCCACGACATGCCCACACCCCATGGCGGCGAGGCCGCCGCGCCGCTGCTCGGCCGCTCGGCGGAACTCGGCCGCATCGGCACGTTGCTGGATGCGGCACGACACGGCCGCAGCGGTGCCCTGCTGATCGCGGGAGACCCGGGCGTGGGCAAGACGGCCCTGCTGGACGCCGCCGTCGGGATGGCCGGCGACCTCCGGGTGCTCCGTGCGAGCGGCTACGAGATGGAGGCCGACCTGGCGTTCGCCGGTCTCAGCACCATCCTGCGCCCGCTCATGAGCGGGTTGGAGGGGCTGCCCCCACCCCAGGCCGCCGCCGTGGCCGGGGCGATCGGGCTTGGGCCACCGCCGCCCCCGGGTGACCGGTTCACCGCCTACGCGGGGGCGCTGGGCCTGCTGAGTGCCGCGGCCGAGGAGGGTCCGCTGCTGGTGGCCGTGGACGACGCCCACTGGCTGGACCCCGCATCGCTGGATGCCATCGCCTTCGTGGGCCGCCGCATCGCGGGGGAGGGCATCGTCGTGATCATGGCGGCGCGCGAGGTGCCCGCGGCCGCGCTGAGGCGATCCGGGGGCATCGAGGTCATGCGCCTTGAGGGCCTGGCCGGCGCCCACGCCGCCGAACTGGCTCAGCGGGTATCGGGCGCTTCGCTCAGCGGCGGCGTGACCGCCCGGTTGGTGCGCGAAACACGCGGCAACCCGCTGGCGCTGATCGAATCGGTCAGATCGCTCACCGCAGACCAAGCGGCGGGACGTGCCTCGCTGCCCCACACGCTGCCGGTGGGCCCCGCAGTGGTCGAGGCGCTGGCGACGCGTATGGCACCGCTGAGCCCGAACGCCCGACGCGCGCTCCTCATCACGGCGGCCGGTGAAGGCGACCCCGGACTGGTCTCGCAGGCGCTCCATTCGGAGGGCGTCCACGGCGACCTCTCCGCCGCCGAGGATGCCGGGGTGATCGTGATGTCAGTCACGGGTCCGGTATTCCGGCACCCGCTGCTGCGGCTGGGGGCGTACCGCGCGGCAAGCGCGAAGGAGCGTCGCGCGGTCCACCGCAAGCTGGCCGAGATCGCCGAGACCGGCGGCGACGGGATGTTGGAGACGCGTGCCCGCCATCTGGCGGCGGCGGCTGACGGTCCGGACGAAACCGTTGCGCTCGCTCTCGAGGATGCGGCGGCACGCGCAGCAGGTCGCACCGGATATGCCGAGGCCGCCGAACTGTTGCGCCGCGCTGCAGAGTTGAGCACCAGTCCGGACACGCGGAACAGTCGGTTGGTGCAGGCGGGATTCCTTGGTGTCACCGCGGGGAGTGCCGAGCTCGCACGCGACTGCCTCGACCGTGCGATCCGCGAGGGCCACGACCCGGCCCTCATCTCAAGGGCACGCGCCATCCGGGCGCACCTGGAGATCTGGGCCGGAAGCGCTCGCCTGGCCCGCGAGATGCTGGTCGCCGAGACCGAGCGACTTGGCCCGGGTGCGCCTGGCGTGGTGACGTTGCTTGTGGACGCCTCGATCGCGTCCGGAATGTGCGGGGACATCGCCCGGGCCCTGGATCTCGCGCGCAGGGCTGAGAGCGAACTCAATGGCGACGACCCGCGCCTCAACACGCTGGTGAGCATCGTTCACGCCAACTGCAGCGTCCTGGCCGGTGAGTCGCGAGCATCCGACCGCGTCTCGGCCATGGGAGACCCATTGGCCCTGCTCGCAGACGGCGACCCACTCAGCTGGGCAAGGGTCGGGATCGCCCTGCAGCCGTTGAGTTGGTCGGGCCGCTTCGCGGACGCCGATGCACTGGCCGAGCGCCTCATTGCCATGGGCCGGTCCTTTTCCGCGCCCTCAATGCTCCCGTTCCCACTGGGCGCCCGCGCCGATTTCAAGATCGCCGCCGGCGACTGGGATGGCGCCTTCACGTCCGCAAGTGAGGCCTTGACGCTCGCCGAGGAGACCGGGCAGTTGGGTGTTGCGGACTTCGCACGATGCCACCTCGCGCGGATCCTCGCCGGGCGAGGTGAGGAGACGGTGTGCCGCGCGCATGCGACCGCCGCCCTGGGCAACACTCCTCTCCACGAGGCCACCTCACTCCCGGTGTATGCCCATGCGGCCCTCGGGCTCCTTGAACTGGGTCTCGGGAACCTCGAAACGGCGTTCGCCGAGCTCCAGATCACCGATGACCTGACGTACGATCGCGGCCTGCGGGCGCACGCGACGGTGCCGTTTCTGCCGGACCTCGTTGAGGTGGCGGTCCGCCTTGGGCGGAACACCGACGCGGAACGCGCACTGTCCCGTCTTGAGGAGCAAGAAGACACCTCATTTCCCCGCGCCCTGGGCGCCATCGCCTTCTCCAGAGGCCTGATCGCAGAGAACCATGACGCCGCCATCGCCCACCTTCAGGAGGCCGTCACCCTTCAGGAACAGGCGGCGGTGCCCTTCGAGCGCGCCCGGAGCCAGCTGGTGCTTGGAGAACGCCTGCGCATCGCGCGACGGCGGCGGGACGCACGCGATGCGCTGGAGGCATCGCTTCGCACCTTCGAGATCCTCGGGGCACGCCCGTGGGCGGACCGCGCGGCCGACGCGCTGGCCGCCCTCGGCGCCGGACCGAGTTCGCGGTCGGCACCGGCGACGCGCGACCTCACCGCCCAGGAGCTTCAGATCGCGCGGGCCGCGGCCTCGGGCCTGAGCAACCGGGAGATCGCCGCGCAGCTGTTCCTCAGCGTCAAGACCGTGGAGTTCCATCTGCGGAATGCCTTCCGCAAGCTGGGCGTGCGCTCGCGCACTCAGCTGGCCGCGCGGCTGCTCGCCACGGACGGCGCCGCGGACCTCAGTACTCGCCCTTGATGACGAAGTAGGAGCCCCGGATGGTGCCGGCCAGCTTGGACTTCTGGCGGGCGAACTTGAAGCGGGACGCCAGCTCCTCGGGCACCTCCATGCCGTCGGACAGCTTGAAGCCCACCGCACGCTTGGTGGGCCCGTCCACCGAGTACATGACGTTGATCGAGAGACCGCTCTCGTAGAACACGTAGGTCATCCGGAGGTTCTCCACCTGGAAGTCCGTGGCCTCCAGGGCGGGTGAGGCGATCTCCAGGTCACGCTCCGCCTTGAGGATGTGCGCCACGCGGTCCACCGCCGCGGCGGCGGCGGCGGCCGGCTCCACCGTGAAGTCGTGGTCGTACTTGTTCTTGAAGTAGCGGGCCTCGTTGGCCCGCAGGCCGGCAAGGGCATCGGCAACCGGTGACGACTCCAGGCCCACGGTTGACACGGTCTTGAAATCCACGGTGTACGCCATTGGTCACCCCCGACGTTGCGGCCCAGGGCCTGAGGATACGTCGGCTTCGGCGACGCTGTCGTCGGCGGGCGGTCGTCGACAGCGCGACCGGGTCGCGGACTACGGGAGGGTAACCGCCGTGATCGTGACCGTGCTGCTGTGGGTCCCGGCCCGGGTCCATACGACCGGGCCGGCCGTGAGCGTCGCGGTCCACTGATCGGGGCCGCCCTCGGTGGTGAGGCCCGCCTCGTTGGGAGCCGGTCCTCCCACACGACGACCGAAGGTGCGGGGCGCCGCCGGCCTCACGGGGATCTGGAACGCGGTCCCCGCGGTGGACCCGAACAGCTCCGCTCCCGATGGAGCGCCGCCGAAGGTCATGCTCAGCGGAAAGTCGACGCCGTCGAAGGCCGTCCGCTCGACCGCCAGGGAGTAGCCGGATCGATACGAGGAGTCGACGCTCGCGGTGAGCGCCACGGATCCGCTCGTGCCCACCGGGATCGACCCGAGCGACAGGGACGCCGGAAGGCTCAACGTGAGCGAGGGCGGCGAGAAGTTCAGCACCACGGCGCCGGGAAGGTAGTTCACCGCATAGCGGCCACCGAGGGTGCCCACGCGGCCGTTGACAGGCGAGAACGTCCCCGAAACCGGAGCGCCGGTGACGATCGTGTGGGCGGTTGGGGTGACCGGGGCGAAGCCCGGCAAGGTCGAGATGGCCAGCGTGCCGGCCAGGGTGGTCGGGCCACTCACGGCGAGCTGGTCCTGGTCGACCCCCGGACTCGTGCCCCCGACGTCGATCTGCAGGGTTCCGGCAGGCTGCTGGTCGAGGCCCCCGTTGATGGTGAGCCTGCCGGGGGTGCCGGTGCCGATGCCGGGACGAACGGTGCCCGAGTTGGTCAGCTTCGCGCCCGCACCCGAGGTGGTGAGGGCTCCCGAGCCCTCCACCAAGCCGGTGTTGGTCACGCTGCCATTGGTGGTGAGGGTGCTGCCCGCCCCGACGCTGAGCGTCCCGGCGTTCGCGTATGCCGTCAGCGTCGTCAGCGTCGCCCCGCCGCTGAGGGAGAGCGCGCCGGCAGCCGTCGTGGACGCCAGGTTGCGAAGCGCATTGGCCGGGACGGTGGCGCCGTCGATGACTCCCGCGCCCGGAGCCTCGAGGGAGATGGTGGCCGCGTTGGTGACGACGTTGGCCGAAGTGACGAGCTTCAGCGTTCCGGCAACCCGGAACGTCCCGCCGGTGAGCGTGGTCCCGGACAGATTGGTCAGCGTCGGGAGGGACAGGGTGCCGCTCTGCACCTGAATGACCCCGGCGTTGGTTACCGCGGGTTGGAACAGCGCCGTGCCGGTGCCCGTGGTCTTGGTGATGGTGCTCCCGGCGCTGTTCGTGATCGCGGCGGTCGGGTTGCCGTTAAGGCTGGCAGAGAGGTTTCCACCGACGATCAGGGCACCGGGATCCGCTGCGGAGCCGTTGATGATCCCGCCCCCGCTGCCCGCCGTGGCACCGAAGAACAGGCTGGGTGACTGCCAGTCGACGGTGCCGTGGTTCTCGATGGGCCGGTTCACCGACAGTGAGCTTCCACCCAGCGTGAGGGTCCGCCCGTCGGCGACCACCACCCGCCCGGCGCCCTGCCAGACCCCGCCGCTCCAGCTGAACGGCCCGGAACCGTCGAGGGTCACCGTGCCCCCGCCGTCGAGGGTCGCGTTGCCGGACATCACAAGCCCGCCCAAGGTGAGCGGCGCGCCGGTGCTGAGCGTGCCGCCCGTCATGGTGACGGTGCCATCGACGGAGGACGCATCGGTGCCCGCGGCGATGGTGAGCGCGCCGCTTGCGTTGAACGTGAGGCCCATACCGGTGGTTCGGAGGCTCGCCACCGAGGTGTTGTTGGGGACGCTGAGCGTTCCCGAGCCGTTCCCCGTGATGCAGACGTGGTCGGTGGCGGACGGCGCTCCGGCGGGCTGCCAATTGTTCGCCTGCTGCCAGTTGCCTCCCCCGGCGGAGCCCACCCAGATCTTGGTGTTGCCAGGCTGGGGCGTGGCCGCGCAGTCGGGCAGCGCGGCATCGGCCGCGGGAACGCCTCCGCCGACCATCGCAAGGCATGCGAGGAGCCCGAACAGCACCGCTCGAAGGCCGCCCCCTGCGGTCACCTGTCCCCCCTCCCGCACGGTTGCCGCACGGAGACGGTCACCGCCGTCTGGCGCTCCGCGTTCCCGGATGCGGTGCGCACACGGTACGTCACGGTCCCCCGGAGCACCGTGTTCTGCCGGGCCGAGCTCGCGCCGAACCGGAGGAACGTGGTCCACGGGTCACCGGCCGCCGTGGTGATGGTGTCGGTGCGATGACCGAGACGCAGCGCGCCTGTCGAGGAGACGGCACGCCAGGATCCCTGCGGCAGGTCCAGCACCTGCCCGGCTAGGGCCGGCCGCGTGGCCTGGATCTCCACGGCCTCATCGGTGGGGACAAAGCGCGTGCGCGTCACCTCCAGCGTGTAGCCGGTGCCGACGTTGGTGGTCACGCGGGCCGGCACGGCCACGGCCTGCGTGGGCTGGTTGCGACACACTGACACCTGCAGCGTTCCCGGCGGGCCGTCCAGCCGGATGATGGGCACGACGACCGCGCGGACCTGCACGCTCCCGGAGCCGGTCACGGCGGACGCCGTCACCGACACGCCCAGCACCACCGCGCATGTAGAGGCGACGAGCGCACCGGCGAGTCGTGGCGGGACGGTTCTCATGGCAGGCGGCTCGGCAACGGCTCAGAGGACGAGGGTGGTGGAGCGGAAGATCGGCGCCGGAGTCGACGCGATGCCGGGACCGGCCACGGCAGGGCGGGCCAGGCGGATGCTCACGACGACGCGGAGAAGCCCGTGCACACGGCCCCGGTACGGCAGGGAGATGACGCCGCTCGTGCCGGGGAGGATGCTCTGAGGTCGCGCGCGCAGCCGGGCGATGACGCGGTGGCCCTGCAGCACCTGCATGCGGATCTGGCCCGTGAGGAACCGCTCGTTGACATTGCCGCGATTCGTCAGCTTGACGCGCACGCTCCGGGAGCCCGCCGATGTGACGACGTACGGGCGAGCCGCGATGACCTTCCGGATGATGTCCCCCGGCACGCGCACGATGACGCCGATACCCACGCGCGCCCGAACCGCGACGCCGCTGGGCGTGGCCTCCGGCCGGCTGCTGATCAGCACGAGCGCGTGGTGGTCACCCGGCGCCGCGGTGCTGACCCGCCGAGAGGTGATGTGCAGGGTGGTCGACGCGCCGGCCGCGAGCTGCACCGTCGTGGGGCTGACCTTGAGCCAGTCACGCGCGGACCTGGACGGCGGTTCCTTGGGATCGATCCTGACCGACCCGTCGGGCCGGATCTCGTAGTTCCCGATCCGGAGGTCGTACGTGGCCGCGGCCTGATCGGGATTGGTGAGCGTCAGGTCACCCGACTGTCCAGCGAGGATCACGAGGTTGGTCGGCGTGACCGAAACGGTGATGCCGAGGGCCGAACTCCATGCGGCGGCCACGATGAGGGCGGCGCCGAGCCCCGCCCTCATCACGTGCCGGCCGATGCGGCCGCCGCGGATCACGAAACGGTGGTCGCCGTGAACGTCACGATCGAGCCGTAGGAGCCGGCCCGCGGGAAGCTGCCCAGGTCGTTCTGGAAGTCGACCAGCCAATCGTCTCCGGTCGAGGACGTCCAGCTCGCGCTGCGACCACCGAGCGTCACCGGCGACGCCAGGGAGTTCCACACACCGGCCGTCAGGGCGCTGGCTGCACCCGACGGGAGCGTGGCGACGCGGATGCTGAGCGGCAGCGGGAGGAGCGGGGCGGCGGCATCGGCGCGGGACGCACCGAGCGAGTAGTGGTCGTTGGACAGCACCTTGACCGGGAAGTTGCTGAACGTTGTTGAACCCGTAGCGAATGTCACGCCGGGCCCGGCGGTGACGGTGAGGACCGGAGGGACGTTGGCGGTGACGGGGACGTCCGCTGAGGGCGCGGCGGTGACGGCCCCGCTGGCGAGGCCGAGGGCACCCCCGGCGGCGACCGAAACGGCGAGGAGCCGCCGTCGCATGGATCGTGCGGTCATGGGAACACGCCTTTGTGGTCGGGGTCGCGGTCGACGCCGGGACCCGATGCTGATGTGAGCGCGACCGTATTCCCGGGGAAACGCGTGTCCACTAGTCGGAAGAGTAGTTCGGTTCCCGCGGCGATCCGCAACAAGCGAATCCGACGATTCGGGAGGTTCAAGCCGATGAGGCCCGTCCCACCCCCGCCAGGCGCGCTTCCGGCTGCCGACAGAGGGTGACGATCGCACCCCCGCCGCCCGGGGAACCGGGCGGTGGATTCGGCGTGATGGGGGCCGGAACGATCCGGAACACCGGCAAACCGTCCCTGATGCGGCCCACAGCCTCAGGTTTCCGGGCCCCGGCGCCGAATGCGCGCCTGACGGGACGTCCGCGGCCCAGACGGCGACGGGCGAACCGGTAAAATCTGTGACCAGCTCACGCCCGTGTCCGGTGGCGAAAAGGCGTCGAGCGGTCGGTCTTGAGGACCGCGGATCAATGTTTGAGCGTGCCCCGCAGGTGCAGTGCCCGGTGGTCGGTTCCGACTCCACGCCGCTCGGATCGTCGTGAGCGCGCGGGCACCGTCACCCACCGCCACCGCCCACCGTCGCCCGGGCGCGACGCACCCCACCCGCGCAGCGGCCGGCCCCTCCGGCCGCCGACCCCGCAGGGGTCCCCACGTCCGCGCGACCACCCACGAAGGACATCGGGAATGACAGCGAACCCCCTCACCGTCGGCGTCGTCACCGAGCGCACGGAGGGCGAGCGCCGCGTGGCCCTCGTGCCGGACGTGGTGCGGCGCATCGCGGCCACGGGCGTGCAGGTGGTGGTGGAGCCCGGCGCCGGCGCCGGGGCGGCCATCACCGACGCCGCCTTCGTGGCGGCCGGTGCCAGCATCGATGTGGACGGCGCCTGGGACGCCGACGTGGTGGTGAAGGTGGCGCCGCCCAGCGTGGCGGAGGTGGGCCGGCTGCGCGCCGGGTCCGTCCTCATCGGGTTCCTGGCCCCCGCCACCTCGCCCGAGCTGCTGGAGGCGCTCACCGCCGCCGGCGTCACCGCGTTCGCCCTGGAGCTGGTGCCGCGCATCAGCCGCGCCCAGTCGATGGACGCGCTGAGCTCGCAGGCCGCCGTGGCCGGCTACCGGGGCGTGCTGCTGGCCGCCGAGCACCTCACCCGCTTCTTCCCCATGCTCACCACCGCCGCGGGCACCGTGCCGCCGGCGCGGGTGCTGGTGATGGGCGCGGGCGTGGCCGGGCTGCAGGCCTTGGCGGTGGCGCGCCGGCTGGGCGCCCGCACCACCGGCTACGACGTGCGGCCGGAGGCCGCGGGCCAGGTGAAGTCCGTGGGCGCCAACTGGCTGGATGTGGCCGGCATCGACGCGGCCGGTGAGGGCGGGTACGCCCGCGACCTCACCGACGCCGAGCGCGAGGCACAGCAGGCCGCGCTCACCAAGGCCATCGGCACGTTCGACGCGGTGATCACCACGGCCGCGGTGCCGGGTCGCGCGGCGCCGACGCTGGTGACCGCCGAGGCCGTGTCGCACATGCGCCCCGGGTCGGTGGTGGTGGACCTGGCCGCCGACAGCGGCGGCAACTGCGCGCTGTCCCGACCGGGCGAGGTGGTGGTGCACGAGGGCGTCACCATCGTGGCGCCGCTGCGGCTGGCCGCCAGCCTGCCCGAACACGCCTCCCAGCTGTACGCCCGCAACGTGCAGGCGCTGCTGGACCTGATGCTGGAGCCGGACACCGCCCCCGCGGCGCTGCGCCTGGACCTGGCCGACGAGGTGCTGGCGGCCGCGTGCGTGTCGCGCGGGCCGGCGCTCGCCGCGCACGCCCCCACCCCCCTGGTCGAGAAGGCGGTCATCTGATGCTCGTGCACAACCTGGCCATCCTGGTGCTGGCCGGCTTCATCGGCTTCGCCGTGATCTCCAAGGTGCCGGCCACCCTGCACACCCCGCTGATGTCGGGCACCAACGCCATCCACGGCATCGTGATCCTGGGCGGCATGCTGCTTTTGGCCACCAACGAGGCGCACGGCGCGCTGAGCAAGGCCCTGCTGGTGGTGGCGGTGGCGTTCGGCACCATCAACGTGGTGGGCGGGTTCCTGGTGACCGACCGCATGCTGGAGATGTTCAAGGTGAAGCGCGCGCCCGATGCGGCCACGCCGAGCACGGAGGACACCCCGTCATGATCGGCTCCGGCGCACTCACGGGTTCCAACAGCCGCGACCTGCTGGCCATCGCCAGCTTCTCGCTGTTCATCTACGGCCTGTCCGGGCTCACCGGCCCCAAGACGGCCGTGCGCGGCAACCGCCTGGCGGCGGTGGGCATGGGGCTGGCCATCCTGGCCACGCTGCTGCGGCCCAGCATCGGCAACGCCTGGCTGATCGTGCTGGGAGTGGCCCTGGGCACCGCCGTGGCCGTCCCGGCGGCGCGCGTGGTGAAGATGACCCAGATGCCGCAGATGGTCGCGCTGTTCAACGGCGTGGGCGGCGGTGCCGTGGCCCTCATCGCCTACGTCGAGTTCCGCAGCACCGGCGGCTTCCACACCACCGCGCGCTACGTGGCGGCCTTCAGCGTGTTCGCGGCCATCGCCGGCTCGGTCTCCTTCTGGGGATCGCTGGTGGCGTTCGGCAAGCTGCAGGAGATCCTCCCCGGCCAGCCCCTGGGCCTCGGCCGGATGCGGGGACCCATCAACGGCGCCCTCGGCCTGGTCGCCCTCGCGGCCGCCGCCGGAATCGTGGCCGGGTCGCACGCGGAACCCCTGTTCCTGGGGATCCTGCTGGTGTCCGGCGTGCTCGGGCTGCTGGGCGTGCTGCCCATCGGCGGGGCCGACATGCCCGTGGTGATCTCCATCCTCAACGCCCTCACCGGCCTGTCGGCCGCCGCGGCGGGCCTGGCGCTGAACAACACCAGCCTCATCGTGGCGGGCATGATCGTGGGCGCCTCGGGCACGCTGCTCACCCGCGAGATGGCCACCGCCATGAACCGCTCGATCTCGTCGATCGTGGCGGGCGGCTTCGGCGGCGACGGCGGCGCGGCCCCCACCACCACCGGTGGCACCGTGCGCGCCACCAGCCCGGCGGACGTGGCCATCCTGCTGGCCTACGCCAGCCAGGTGGTGATCGTGCCCGGGTACGGGCTGGCCGCCAGCCAGGCCCAGCACGCGCTGCGCGAGATGACCAAGTGGCTTGAGGCCGACGGCGTGCAGGTCAAGTACGCCATCCACCCCGTGGCGGGCCGCATGCCGGGCCACATGAACGTGCTGCTGGCCGAGGCGGAGGTGCCCTACGAGCAGCTGGTGGAGATGGACGACATCAACCAGGAGTTCGCCCGCACCGATGTGGCGGTGCTGATCGGCGCCAACGACGTGGCCAACCCGGACGCCCGCAGCAACCCGCAGAGCCCGCTGTTCGGCATGCCCATCCTGGACGTGGACCAGGCGCGGCAGGTGGTGGTGCTGAAGCGCTCCATGGCACAGGGGTACGCCGGGGTGGACAACCCGCTGTTCGTCGACCCCAAGACCAGCATGCTGTTCGGCGACGCCAAGCAGTCGCTCACCGCCGTGGCGGCCGAGCTCAAGCAGCTCGTGTCGGTGCCGGTGCAGGCGTAGCTACCGCTCGCTGTCGAGGTTGCGCATCTGGGCCTCCGGGTAGCGATCCCCGGAGGCCTCGGGCATCGCGGCGGCGATCGCCCCCAGCTCCTCGGGTTCCAGGGTGAGGTCCCGCGCGCCCAGCGACTCGGCCAGGCGCTCCCGGGTGCGGGCCCCGACCAGCGGCACGATGTCGTCCCCCTGCCCCGCCACCCACGCGATGGCCAGCTGCGCCACGGTCGCACCGCGCCGCTCGGCCAGCCCGCGCAGCACCTCCACAAGCGCCAGGTTGCGGTCCAGGTTGTCGCCCGTGAACCGCGGGATGTGCGCCCGGAAGTCACGGGCCCCAGGGCACGCCCCGCCGACCAGTGCCCCGACAGCAGCCCCCGCGACAGCACCCCGTAGGCCGTGAGGCCGATCCCGAGCTCGCGCAGCGCCGGCAGGATCCGGGCCTCGGGGCCGCGCGAGATGAGCGAGTACTCGATCTGCAGGTCGGCGATGGGCGCCACCGCCGCCGCCCGGCGCACGGTGTCGGCGCCCACCTCCGACAGGCCGATGTGCCGCACGTACCCCGCCTGCACCAGCTGGGCGATGGCGCCCACCGTCTCCTCGATGGGCACGGCCGGGTCCAGGCGCGCGGGGCGGTAGATGTCCACGTGGTCGGTGTCCAGCCGGGTGAGCGTGTGGGCCAGCGCGGTCTTGACGGCCGCCGGGCGGGCGTCGAACCCCAGCCAGGCGCCGTCGGGGCCCCGCTGGGCGCCGAACTTGACGCTCAGCACCACCTCATCGCGCGGCCGGCCGCGCAGGGCCTCGGCGATGAGCAGCTCGTTGTGCCCCATGCCGTAGAAGTCGCCGGTGTCGATGAGGGTGACCCCGGCGTCCAGGGCGGCGTGGATGGTGGCGATGCTCTCCCCCCGGTCCGCCGCCCCGTACATGCCGGACATCGCCATGGCGCCGAGCCCCAGGGCGGACACCACGGGTCCCGAACGGCCGAGCTGTCGGGTCATCGATTCGCCTCCCGGATTCCTGGTTCCATGCTGACGGGTGCAGCATCCCCGCGCAGGGCTCCCGGCGCCCGCCACCCGAGCATGACCTCCCCGGACGCCCGATACAGTGCCGCCGCGGTCGCATCCGCGCTCCGCACCCCACGTGGAGGTCGATGAGATGGGTGGACGGCTCGTGCACGCCGGCGCAGGCGACGCCGGACGCACATGGTGGGGTCCCGGCGACATGTACACGTTCCTGGTCACCGGCGAGGAATCCGGCGGCACCATGTTCGCCCTGGACTGCCTGGTGGGCGCCGGCGGCGGCCCCCCGCCGCACAGGCACCTGGCCGAGGACGAGCTGTTCACCATCGTGCAGGGCACCATCGTGTTCACCGCCGGCACGGAGACCCGCGAGGTCACCGCCGAGCAGTCGGTGTTCGTCCCGCGGGGTACGCGGCACTGCTACCGCAACGACGGGCCGGGGGCGGCGCGGATGATCGCCGTGTACACGCCGTCGGGCATGGAGGGCTGGTTCCAGGAGGTCTGCACGCCGGTGACCGACCCCACCCTGCCGCCACCCCCGGTGACCCCCGAGCTGATCCAGCGGATGCTGGAGGCGGGTGCCCATGTCTGTGAACGGGGTGACGACACGACGCAGAGATTCCCGCAGCCACCCACCTTCACACCCCGATGGCCCGCGTCACCGTCGGCGCGCCGGGGTAGGATCGACGGTCATATGACCGCCGAATCTGGGGATTTCCTGGATGCCGCGCGCGCCGGGTGGCGTGTGCGCCATCCGCGCGACCGCATGCGGCTGGGTGAGGCCGAGGCCCGGCGGCGTCCCTTCCTGTTCCTCCGCGACGGCGACGACCAGCAGCGGATCCACCACATGCCCGACGCCGGCCGCCTCACGCTGGGCCGTCAGGCGACGTGTGACTTGGTCATCGACTGGGACCCGCTGGTGTCGCGGGTGCACGCCGCGCTGGAGCTGGTGGGCACCACCTGGACCGTCATCGACGACGGCCTGTCGCGCAACGGCACCTTCCTCAACGCCAGGCGCATCACGGCCCGGCAGCGCCTGAACGACGGCGACCTGCTGCGCCTCGGGGCCACCGACGTGGAGTTCCGCGAACCCACCGCCGCGGCCGGCGACCCCACCGTCGCCGTCGGCGGCGACCAGGACGTGGCGCTCACGCCCGGTCAGCGCCGCGTGCTGGTGGCCCTGGCCCGGCAGTACGGGGACGGCCGGGGCTACCCCGCGCCCACGCCCAACCGTGAGATCGCCGCGGAACTGGTGGTGACCGTGGACGCGGTCAAGGCCACCCTGCGGGTGCTGTTCGAGAAGTTCCACGTGGAGGACCTCCCGCAGAACCAGAAGCGCGCCGCCCTGGCCGAACGGGCCCTGGCGTGCGGGGCCATCACCCGCGCCGAACTCACCAGGTAGCGCCGGCCACGAGGCGGGCTACCCGCCGAGGGCGCGATCCCCGGGGGACATCAGGGGCCGCAGCGCCTCACCGGCAGCCGCCACGGTCTCCGGGGTCCACGCGTGCACGCCGGAGGCGAAGTACACCTCGTCGATGCCCGCCTCCAGCAGGCCGGTCACCCGCCGGCGCAGCGACTCCGGGCCGCCCCACACCACCACCGAGGCCAGCGCGTCCAGGTCGGTGAAGCCCCACCCCGCGGCCACGCGCATGGCCAGCGCGTCGGCCTCCCGGTCGGTGTCCGCCAGCACCAGCCCGCCCAGCCAGGTGCGGGTGATGGCGGCCGGGTCGCGGCCCACGTCGGCGCAGTGGGCGTCCAGCACCGCCAGCTTGTGGCGCACCGTGTCGGGATCGCCGAACAGGTTGCAGGCGTCGGCGTGGGTGGCCACCAGCCTGAGCAGGCGCTTCTCACCCCCTCCGCCCACCAGGATGGGCGGCCCGCCGTGGCGAACCGGCGGCGGCACGTTGAGGGCGCCGCGGGTGGTGATGCGGTGACCGGTCACGCTGGACTCGGGCGCGTCGAACATGGCGCGCAGCACGCGCAGCGCGTCCTCAAGGCCGTCCAGCCGGTGGCGCACCGGCGGCAGCGCGTCCCCGAAGCCGTACGCGCGGAACTCGTCCTCCTGCCAGCCGGCACCGACGCCGGCGATGGCCCTGCCGCCCGACACCATGTCCAGGGTGGTGAACAGCTTGGCCAGGTGGGCGGGGTTGCGGTAGGGCACACCGGCCACCATGGTGCCCAGGCCGATGGTGCGAGTGACCTGGGACAGCGCCCCCAGCAGCACGAACGCCTCGGGCATCGCCGTGTCCCGCTCACCCACCGGCGGGAACTGGTGGAGGTGGTCCATCACCCACACCGAGGTGAACCCGGCATCCTCGGCGGCCCGCGCCGCGGCGGCCGCATGGCCGAACAGTTCCCCGGAATCCGGCCCGGCCGGGAAGCGGAAGTCGCCGATCTGGATTCCGAAGCGCGCCATGCCCCCAGGGTACGCCTCCGGCCCCCGGGCGGTGGGGACGAACACGTCCGTTTCCCCGCCGGGGTGCGCGGGCACCCTGCTCTCACGGAACCCCGAGGGCCGGAGGTGTGGAGTGTCCACAGGCGACCTGCAGTTCATCGGATACGAGGATCCGCCCATCGACGTGTCGGACGTGCACCGCTGGTACCGGTTCGCGCGGTCGGACGGCACGACGGCCAGGGTGGGCATCACCCGCGATGCGGCGACCGCGCGCAGGGACGCCGGGGACGGCGATGACGAACTGGACGAATGGGTCATCGACGTGGGCCGGGGCATCCTGGCCGACCGGCTCCCCGACACCACGACCGAGGTGGTGATCGACCTGCCCGGCGACCCGGACGACGGCGCCTGAGGCGCGCCCGGCCGCCCGGCTCCGCAGCCGTGGCGGGCCGAGCGGAGGGGTCGCCGGGCATCCCCCGGCGTTCCCCGCCGCAGCGTCATCCCTCGGGCGTCTACTTCTCGAACGACTTCCAGTGGGCGCTCTGGCGGTCCAGGGCCTCGCGCAGATAGCCACCCAGGCTCTGCTCGGCCGTGGTGCCCGTCTCGTCGCCCATCCAGGCGAACGCCTGCCGCCACAGCACCTCGTACTGATCGCGGTCCAGCGAGATGGTGAAGTCAAGGACCTTGCCGGTCATGTGGGACCCCCTCGGCGTTCTCCACCGTCACGTCCGGCCGCGCGGCCCGCACGCCGACGTGACGGTTCCCGGTACGCCGATCGTTCCCGTCACCGCACCGCAGCAAACCGACGATTCCGCCCCACCAAAACCCGGCCGGGATGGGTCAGGCGCCCTCGTGCACGTGCACACCGCCCACCAGGCTGCACGCCAGGATGTTGATGACGGGTCCGTCACCGGGGGTGACGTCCACCCGGCGCCCGCCCAGCAGGCTGCCGCCCATGAGGCGCACCCGGGCACCGCGGGGCACGGTGATGTCGGCCCCGCCGACGATGCTGATGGCCTTGATGCGGCCCTCGCCGTTGGCGGGTGTCGCGGTGGCGTCCAGCTTGGAGCCGCCGATCAATGTGAAGCTGCGTTCCGAGCGCCAGTCCGTGCCGAGGCGGAGGTCGCGCCCACCGATGAGTGAGATCTGCATGCGGCGAGCCTACCCGGGGTGGGCGAGGCCGATCCACCGGCGCGGGCGAGGCTGACCGCGCATCGAGACCGCTGCCGCGGCCCGGGCAGGGTGAGAACGAACTCACCCTAAGGCGACTGCCGGGGACAGAGCATCTCGTTGAGCATCCGCCCCGCCAAGTGCAGCACCTCACTCCCACCTCACCCTCAAAGGAATGGTCATGACCGTTGCAGCTCTTGAACGTCGTCACTCACGGCGCAGCCGCTCCGCCGGCCGGCTCGTCGCCGCCACGCTGTGTGCCGCCATTACCGCCGTCGGGCTCGGCCAGGCGTCCAGTGCGGCGGCCGCGCCCGTGAGCATCAACTGCGGGTTCGCCACATGCAGCGCGTACCTGTCGCGTTCGGCCACCCGGGCGATCGACAGCAGGATCGCGCGATACCAGGGCGCATCGGCCGGGGTCATCGCCACCGCCGCCGGCGCCGCATGTGCGGCGAGCGGCGTCGGCACCATGGCGACGGCGTTGTGTGTCGGGGCCGGTGCGACCTTCGGAGGGTTTGTGATCGACCAGTTCAACTACGCGGCGGCGACCAACGCCTGCATCCGGCTGCGTTACGTGCCGACGGGGCCCCCGACCTGGGCGATCTTCGCGGGGTTGTACGTCGATCGCAGCGGCTACTGCCACAACAGCTAGTTCGCAGCTGTGAACTCCCCCGCCAGGACCAGGAGCATCGGTGTCTGGGGGCTGTGCCTCCTGGTCCTTGCGGGGAGTGGTGCCGCCCTGGATGTCGCCGGGGCCCCCCACCCCGCGATGCTCATGGTCCCCATCAGCATCGCAGCCGTGTACGTGACCACAAGGCTCGCCGGACGCGACCCCGGTTCCAGCTAGGCCGCCACACGCCGAGTGGTCGGGACGGACGCGCCTGTTGGGGCTGTCGTCTCCCGACCCCACCTCCGCAGACGACGCGAACCCGTGCGGCAAGAGAGCCAGTGGTGACGGTGGCCCCTGGAACGGAACGCGTGGGGGGACTCGGCCCGGCGTCACTCAGACAGGGTGATCAAAAGGTCACCCTGGGGTGAGTGGCCCCGCGTGCCCCCGGGCGGCACCATCCCCCCATGACCATCCGATGGATTGAATGCACCGACCAGCGCTGCCTGTGCCACACCACCGACCCGGTGTGGTTCAGCACGCGGGCACCGTCCCTGGAGGAGTTCGTGGGGCGCGTGGTCGCCACGGCGGCCGTCACGGCGCTTGGACCACGGCCGGGGCTGTCCCTCGCCCGGGAACGGGACGTGCACCGCCGGGTGCGGCAGACGGTGGTCTCCGCCATGTCGGGGGACCTGGTGTCCCTCTGCCCGTGGAAGATCACGCGCGAGGAGCTGGTGCGGGGTGCCCGGGTGCGGGATCTGCCCCGCCTGGGAAACCGCGACGCGGCCTGAGCGGATTCCCGCGGGAACGCCGGCGGGCGCGATCGTCCACCGGCGCTCTCGCACCCACACGATGCAGTTTGGGGTAGGTTGCGGGGCGCGTGAACCCGGAGACCCCACCCCCCGACGGCGACTCCCCGGCAACGCTGCCGGACACCGGCCGGCACGACCACCCGCACGAACCGCCCGTCCCCAGCGGCCAGGAGTTCGCCGGGTACGTGGTGGAGGCCGTCGCGGGCCGCGGCGGGATGGGCACGGTGTACCGCGCCTGGGAGTCCGAGCTGGACCGCCCCGTGGCCCTCAAGGTGATGGCCCCGGCGCTGAACGAGTCCACGCGGTACCGCGCGATGTTCGAGGAGGAGGCGCGACGGGCCGCGGGGCTGGAGCACCCCAACGTGCTGCCGGTGTATCGCGCGGGCCAGTACAACGGACAGCTCTACCTGAGCATGCGGTTCGTGGACGGGCTCGACCTGCACCGCCTCGTCGCGGCCCGGGGGCGCCTGTCGCTGGGCGCGGTCATCACCATCGTGGGCGCGGTGGCGGACGCCCTCGATGCGGCGCACGCCCGGGGCGTGGTGCACCGCGACGTCAAACCCAGCAACGTGCTCATCGCGGGGACGGGCGCGGACGAGCACGTCTACCTGGCCGATTTCGGGCTGGCTGCGAGCCTGGGCAGCGCGAACCAGATCATCCCCAGCGGCGGCACGCCCGGCTTCGGAGCGCCCGAGCAGATGCACGGCGGATCGGTGGGCACGCCCGCCGACGTGTACGGCCTCGCACGGGTGACCTTCTTCGCGCTGACGGGGCGCCTGCCCGAGGCCGGGCCGCTGCCGAGGGTGGCCGAACTGGTGCCGGCGCTGGCGGGCTGCGAGGTGGACGCGGTGCTGCAGCGGGGGACGGCCCCCGACCCGGCCGACCGGTACCCCACGGCCTCGGCGTTCGCCGATGCCCTGGCCGCGCTGCGCCGCGAGGTGGTGCTGCTGCACGACCAGGCCGGCGACGCCGCGGCGGCAGAGCTGAAGGGCCGCCTGGAGCACCACGGCCTGACGGTGCGCACCGTGGACGATCGCGCGGACGCCGATGCCATCGCCGCGGCACGGGCGCTGGTGCTGGTGGTGGACGACGACCGGGACGGTGCGTGGCTGGGCGGGTTCGTCCCCCGGCTGCGCGACGCGGTGGCCGACGACGGCAGCCTCACGCTGGTGGCCGTCTGCACCGGCGACACCGACGCGCCGCTGCGCGACCGTCACCCCGCCCTGGCGGGGATCCCCCTGGTGGACCTGAGGAAGCGCTCGGGGCTGGGCTTCGACGACCTGCTGCGCATCCTGGACGCGCCCGACCGCGGGCTCTCCGCGCCGTCCGGCGCCTGCCCCTACCGCGGGCTCGCCGCGTTCGCCGAGGCCGACCACTCGGTGTTCGTGGGCCGGGAGGGCGAGGTGGGCGAGATGCTGGAGCACCTCACCCGGTTCCCCTTCCTGGCGGTGCTGGGCGCATCGGGCACCGGCAAGAGCTCGGTGGTGCACGCGGGGCTGGTGCCCGGGATGCGCGCCCGCGACGGGGCCCTGCGGGTGGTGTCGCTGACCCCGGGCGCGGCACCCGCCGCCGCCGTGGGCGCCGCGATGGGCCGTCCGGAGCTCGCCACCGGGCTGATGCGCACCAGCGACGCCCTGGCCCGCGCGCTGGACGGACCGGCGGTGCTGGTGGTGGACCAGTTCGAGGAGCTGTTCACCATGGGGTCCCCGCCGGCCGAGCGCCGCGCGGTGATGGACAACCTGGTGAGCGTGGCCACCACGCCGGCCCGGGGCTGCACGGTGGTGATCACCCTGCGCTCCGACTTCTACGGCCGGTGCGCCGAGCACCCGGCGCTGCGCGACCTCATCGTGGCCCACCAGGTGCTGATCGGCCCCCTGGGGCCCGATCAGGTGCGCCGTGCCATCACCGAGCCGGCGGCCGCCGCAGGGCTGGTGGCCGAGCCCAGCCTGGTGCGCCGCATCGTGGGTGAGATGCAGCGCGCGCCCACCGCCCTGCCGCTGATGGGGCACCTGTTGACGGAGGTGTGGCAGCGCCGCCGCGGGAACCGGCTCACCATCGACGGGTACGAGGCGTCCGGTGGCCTGGAGGGGGCGCTGGCCCAGCGCGCCGACGACACCCAATCGTCGCTCGCCCCCGAGGAGCAGGCGGTGGCCCGCCGGGTGCTGGTGCGGATGGTGCGCGTGGGCGAGGGCACCGACGACACCCGCCGCCGGGTCAGCACCCCCGACCTGGCGCTGTCCCCCGCCGACGGCGAGCGCGTGCAGGCGGTGCTGGAGCGGTTCGTGCAGGCGCGACTGGTGAGCCGCGGCACCGACCCGGTGACCGGGGCGCCCACCGCCGAGCTGGCCCACGAGGCGCTCATCCGCGGCTGGCCCACCCTGCAGGGCTGGCTGCAGGACGACCGCGCCGCGCTGACGCGGCAGCGGCATCTCAGCGACGCCGCACACGAGTGGCGCGACGCGGGGGACGACCCCGCACAGCTGTACCGCGGGCCGCGGCTGGCCGCCTGGGATGGGCAGGCCACCGACGACCTCAATCCCACTGAGATCGCGTTCCTGGAGACGTCGCGCCGGGAGGCCGATGCACGGGCCGCACGCCAGCGGCGGCGGGCCCGCACGCTGCTGGCCGGGGTGTCGGGTGTGGCGGTGGTGCTGGGGGCGGCCGCCGTGGTGACCCTGCTGGCGCGCAACTCGGCGGCGCACGACGCCAGCCGCGCACGCCGGAGCTCCGCCGCCGCCCTGAGCGCCGAGACCCGGCTGGCGCTCACCAGCGGCCAGGGCGACCCGTTCACCTCGGCGCAGCGCTCCTACGCCGCCGCGCACACCCCCGACTCGGAGCAGGCCCTGCGCGCCGCGGCCCAGCGGCCGCTGCGGCGCCTGATGGGGTCGGGCGCCTCCCTGTGGGCGGTGACCCCGCTGGGCGACGGGCGCGTCGCCGTGGGGGGCGACGACGACACCGTGCAGATCTGGGATCCCCGCCACCCCGAGGCGCCGCGGGCCCGCATCCCCATCCACCAGTCCGTCTACGGGATCCTGAGGATGGGCCCCGACCGGCTGGTGGCCGTGGACGCCTCGGGCACCGCCAGCCTGCTGGACACCACGGGTGCGGGGCGCGTGGTGCAGCAGCTGCAGGTGAGCAAGGACGGTTCGCTGTACGCGCTGGCCTGGTTGGGGCACGGGCGGGTGGCCACGGGGGGCGACGACGGCCACATCACGGTGCTGGACACCGCGGGGGGCGTTCTGCGGCGCGTGGCCAGCTTCCCCACCGGTGGCTCGGCGGTGACCGCACTGGCGTTCCTCACCGGCGACCGGGGGCTTGCCTCGGGCGACGACTCCGGGGTGATCCGCGTCTGGGATCTGGCCGACACCTCACATCCGCGGGTCACTCAATCGCTGCCCCAGGGACACGGCGACATCACCTCGTTGGTGGGCGTGGACGGCGGCCGCCTGGCCTCAGGGGCCGACGGGTACCTGGACCTGTGGCGGCTGAACGGCGACCGGCTGGACCATGTGGACCAGGTCGCGCCGGGTGCGTTCCATGTGATCCTCGCCCGGGTGTGGGACGGCAACCTCGCCGTGGAGGGCGAGGCCGGGGCGCTTGAGGTGCGCAGCCCCGACCACCTGCGCGACGTGCTCTCGCACACCGCCACCGGCGTCAAGCTGCACGCCGTGGCCGCGCTGCCGGGTGGCGACATCGCCACGGCATCCGACACCGGGTCCCTGCAGATCTGGGACCCCGCCGTGGCCGCCGAGCAGATCACCAACCCCGCCGAGCTGCAGGTGGCCCCCGACGGGCGCCAGAATTACCGCAGCATCAACGCCGTGCAGCGCCTGGGCACCGAGCGGCTGGTGAGCCTCAGCGGCGTGGGGCGCCTCACGTACTGGCGCACGCAGCCCACCGCCCACGCCGTGTGGGCCGTGCGCAACGGGCACAACAAGATGGTGGCGCTGGCGGTGCGACCGGACGGCACGGTGGTGACCGGCGACGAGCACGGCCACCTGGCCCTGTGGGCACCACGCCCTGCATCCTCTCCGCATCCACACGGTCGCCGCGAAGGCCATCACGGCGCTGGCGCTGCTGCCCGGCGGCGAGGTGGCGGTGGGCACGGAGGCCGGCGACGTGGAGGTGTGCGACCCCGCCACGCTCGCCGTGCGGGCGCATGCCAGCGCCCAGAGCCAGGTCAACGTGCTGACGCCCCTGCCGGGCGGCCGGTTCGCCACCGGCGACGATGCGGGCGACCTGCACGTGTGGACTGCGGGCGCGGGACGCCTCACCGGCACCACCACGCATCTGGGCGCCGACGGCATCACGGCCATCGGCCTGGCCCCCGGGGGGCTCCTCGCGGCCGGCGACAAGGCGGGGGTCATCACGGTGGGGCCCATCGACGCCCCCGGCACGGGCACGCACATCGACTCGGGCCACGGCGCCGTGCACGCGCTCACCACGGTCCCCGGCGGGGCCGCGCTGATCAGCGCCCACGCCGACGCCCAGATCGTGAAGTGGCATCTCACCCCCACCCCCACCGCCGTGGCCACCCAGCAGGCGCCCGGCGGCGTCAACGGGCTCACGTGGCTGCCCAACCAGCGGCTGGTGGTGGCCGCCGACTCCTCGCCGCTCACCATCTATCCCCGGGCGGCGTTCCTCACCACCGCGCAGGCCCTCTCCATCAGCCGCGCGTGGCCGCTGGCGAAGGACGCCACCGGGGGCTGAGATGGGGCGTGAACCATCCGGGCCGCCCGCCCGTGTACCGGTCAGGTGGGGCCGCCCGACCCCCCGTGTGGGCGGGGAATGTGCGCGGCCCCGCCATCCCACGACCGCAGGAGCCTCGCTGATGCGACACACCTCCATCCGCCTCGGCGTCGCCGCCCTCCTGGCGGCCGCGGCCCTGGCCGCCGCGCTGAGCCTGTTGGCCATGACCGCCGCCGCGCGCCCCGTGCCCGCCGGCGCCACGCACGTGCACGCCGCCACCCGCCTGAAGTGCCGGGTGGTGAAGGTGCGCCGCCACCACCGCACCGTGCGCCACCGGGTGTGCAAGCGCGTGAAGGTGCCGGTCCCACCCACGCACACCACCACCACGACGGGCGCGCCCGTGACACCGCCCCCGGTCACCAGCACGCCCACCGACCCCGGCACCACCACGGTGACCACCTCCACGCCCCCGCCGCCGCCCGTGCTGAACGTGCGGGAGTTCCTGTCGGGCAGCCTGATGCTGACCCTCTCGTCATCCAGCGTCCCGGCCGGCACCTACACGGTGCACCGCACCAGCGAGACGGCCTTCTCCCACACGCTGGACATCCGGCCCACGGGAGCGCCCACGGCCACGGCCACCTTCCCCCTGCTGGCCAGCGGCAGCGACAGCCAGACCGTCGTGCTGACGCCGGGTCAGTGGACCTTCCGCTGCACGGTGGTGGGCCACGCGGCCATGACCGCGACGCTCACCGTCACCCCCTGACCCCGCGGCCGGGGGCGGCGGTCAGCGGCCGCCGCCCTCGGCCACCGCGACGAAGTGGGTGCTGAGCGCCCGCCACACGTGCCCGGTGCGCTCGCGCCGCGGCGGGCCGGCGTCGCCCAGCCGCTCCCAGCCGCGCTGGGTGATGACCACCCGGGTCCCGTCCCCTCGAGGGTGGAAGGTCACCTCCACCTCGGTGGCCTCCTCGGGCGGGAAGAACATGTGCCACAGGTACACGACGCGCACCGGCGGCTCCCATCGCAGCACCCGCCCCCAGTCATGCTCGGTGCCGTCGCGGCCCCGCTCGAAGATGCGCCCTCCGGCCACGGGCTGCACCACGATGGCGGCCGGGTCGCCGCTGATGGTGTGGTCGGGAGGCCACCATGTGCCGCAGCGCTCGGCCCACACGGCGAACGCCACCTCGGGGGCCACGCGCAGGTCGAACTCCACCACCAGCGGCTCCATCACGGCGCCGCGCCGTGGCCGGGATCGACGTTCTCGGCGGTGAGACGGAACCGCGCCGCCGCCTCGCGCCACACCTCGTCGAAGTAGGCGCGCACCGCCTCCACCCCGTCGGCGCGCAGGGCGTACACCCGCCGTGTGCCGGACGGGCGGTGGTCCACCAGGCCCGCGTCGCGCAGCAGCCGCAGGTGCCGCGACACGGCGGGACGGCTGATGGGGAGCCGGTCGGCGATGGTCCGCACGGCGGCAGGCCCCTCCCCCAGCACCTCCAGGATGGCGCGGCGGTTGGGATCGCCCAGCGCCTCCAGGGCCGCGTCGTGCAGCGCACCGCTCACGATCCGACACTCTTTTCAAGTCGGTAACCGGTGGGTTACCTTAGCAACGCCATCCCGCCGACAGGAGCCCCGCGATGACCACCATTCCCGGTTCCGGCACCCCGGAGGACCCCTGGGTGCTCACCACACCGCCCGGAAGCTCCACCTTCACGGCCCACCGCGCGCCGGACGCCGATCCGCCCGCGCTGGTGGTGCAGGTGGGCAAGACCGAGCTGCGGTACCACCTGCGCTGCATCGACGACCTGCACGCCATGCTGGCCGCACACGGCGACTGGATGCCGCTGGGCAACGCCGACGAGCAGAAGCCCGCCGCCGACGGCACCGTGGAGGCCTGGGGCCGGGCCGCCGACAACCCTGTGGGCGGCTGGTACGGCCTCAAGAAGGGCCTGCGCGGCCGGTTCGGCAGCTACGTGCCGCCGGTGATGGAGGCGCTGGGCCTGGCGGAGGTGGAGCACAACGCCCGCAACAACCGCATGCGGGCCATCTGACCGTCCCCACGGGGCTGGACGGGCGCTCGCCGGGGGTGCGCCGCCCCGGATAGGCTCGCGCATGTGAACACGTACACGCGCCGCCGCCTCACCGCCCTGGTCGTGCTGATCGCCGTGATCTGGGGGCTGGTGGCCCTGGTGCGTTCCATGGTTGGTGGCGGTGGCGGGCACTCGGCGGCCCGCACCGCGGCGACCCCCGTGGTGGACACCAACCCGGTCACCATCGCCCGCCGGGCCGTGGTGCCGGTGCTGTGCTGGCACCAGGTGCGCGCTCTCACGGGCACCGAGTCGGCCAGCGACCTCACCTACATCGTCACCCCGCAGCAACTGGACACCCAGCTCCTGGCGTTGCGCCGCGCCGGCTACACCACCATCACCGGCGAGGCCTACGCGGCGTACCTCACCACGGGCAAGGCGCTGCCGGCCAAGCCCATCCTGCTCACCTTCGACGACGGCTCGGCCGGCCAGTACACCGACGCCCTGCCGCTGCTGCAGCAGCACCACATGGTGGCCACGTTCTTCCCCATGACGGTGGTGCTGGGCAAGACCAACTGGATCACCGCCCAGCAGCTGCGCGAGATCGCGGCGGCCGGGATGAGCGTGGGCGGCCACACGTGGGACCACCAGAACGTGGCCAAGCTGTCCACGGCCCGCGACTACCGGGTGCAGTTCGTGCAGCCCAAGGCGGACCTGCAGCGCATCCTCAAGAAACCGGTCACGCTGTTCGCGTACCCGTTCGGCCTGTGGTCGCGCGCGGCGTTCCCCCACCTGCGCTCCGCCGGGTACACCGTGGCCTTCCAGCTGTCCGACAAGCTGTACGCCAAGGACCCGCTGATGACGGTGCGGCGCATGATCGTGCCCGGCTGGAGCGGGGACGAGCTGCTGCGGCAGATCGGGGTGGCCTTCCCCGACGCCCCTGCCGGCTCCGGGGGCACGTCCACCTCCACCACCACCACGGCCCAGTAGCGCCGGCGGGCGGTTACCGCCCGGCAAACCCGGAGGCGCATCGGAGCACGCCGGCGCGCGCCCCGGCCGGTGGGTGAATGCCGCACCACGGCGGATGCGGCCGCCCCCGCCCGGCCATGGCCCGCGGCAAAGAACCGGCAAGGCCATCGGAAACACGCCGCATCGCAACGGCATCCCGCGGCACACTCATTCGGCGCCCCCTCACATCGCGAGCCCCCCGCGGACGATCACGAGGAGCATCCCATGAGCACCATCACCACCCCGGCCGGCGACCCCGCATCCCACCACGGCGTGCGCTTCGGGTGGCGGCCCGACCTGCCGGACCACCGCGACCACATGTACTCGGCACCACGGGAGGCGGCCGGCGACCTGCCCCCCTCGGTGGACATGCGCGCCGCATGCCCGCCCGTGTACGACCAGGGCCGCATCGGCTCGTGCACCGCCCAGGCCATCGCCGCGGCGGTGCAGTTCAGCCGGGCCGCGCAGCTGGAGGCACCCGACTTCGTGCCCTCGCGGCTGTTCATCTACTTCAACGAGCGGGACATGGAGGGCACCGTGGCCTACGACGCCGGTGCGGCCCTGCGCGACGGCATCAAATCGGTGAACCACCTGGGCGCGTGCCCGGAGGGCGACTGGCCCTACGACGACACGCCGCCCGCCCGCGACGGCGACCCCTTCCCGCCCGGCGCCCCGGCCGGGCAGCGGCCGCCGGCCCGCCTACGACGACGCGCTGCGGCACGTGGCCGTGTCGTACCGGCGCATCCCGCAGCGGCTGGGCGAGCTGCGCGGCTGCCTGGCCGAGGGCCACCCGTTCGTGTTCGGGTTCACCGTGTACGAGAACTTCTTCCGCGGGCCCGGCAAGCAGCAGACCGTGGTGCCCATGCCGGCCGGGCAGGTGCTGGGCGGGCACGCCGTGATGGCGGTGGGCTACGACGACCGGCGCCAGGCGTTCCTGGCGCGCAACTCGTGGGGCGTGCACCAGGGCGACCACGGCTACTTCCACATGCCGTACGCCTACCTCACCGACCCCGGGCTGGCGGCCGACTTCTGGACCGTCAGGACCATCAGCGCCTGATCGGTGTGCGTGGGGCCCCGGGCTTGCGGGGCTACGCATCCTCAGTGGGCCTTCACCACGAACCAGCCGTCCACGTTGTTGCACTTGGCCACGCCCTTGGGGTCGGCGTGGAAGCGGTACAGGGCGTGGCCGTTCTCGGTGACCTGCAGGCGGCCGTCGGGCCGCTTGATGGTGCCGAACGTGGCCATGGCGCCGGCTACGTGCTTCGGCACCGCCGACGCCCTGGTGACGATCACCGGGGGCCACTGCTTGGCGCACGCCCCGGTGCATTTGATGTGACCGGCCTTCTCCCTGTGCCAGGTGTACAGGGCCTGGCCCTTCGGGGTGAAGAGGATGTTGCCCAGCGTGGGCTCCTTCATCACCTCCACGGGCCCCATGGTGGCGGCCAGGGCCGAACCGCCGGTGACGGCGGCGGCGGCGGCGACCGCCAGGACGGGGACAGGGTGCGTGCGCGCATCGGAACCTCCGGGTGGGTGTGTGGAACTGCCCGCAGATTCCCGGCCAGTTCTTTTACCGGCCCGCCGGACGCCGAGGTGACGGGGGTCTTACGCCATCTGGTGGCGCTGCAGGGTGGTCTCGCTGGCCAGGGCGACGTGCAGCACCCCCAGCACCACCAGGTCCAGGGCCAGCGTGCCCATGGCCGCGTACTGGCTACGCGCGAACGCGAACACCTGCTCCAGCAGGATGGACACCAGCGTGGAGCCGATGAACGCCCGGTAGGCCAGGGTGCGCCGGCCGCGCCACATCAGCCACAGGCCCACCACCGCCAGCACCCCGGAGGTGCCGCCCGCGGCGCTGGACAGCAGCTCGCTGGCGCTGAACGCGTCGGGGCGGTGATCGGCGAACACCACGCCCACGCCCATCGCCTCCAGCGATGTGAAGGCGCGCACCAGGAACACCAGCACCACGGTGCGCTGCAGCACGCGGGAGCTCACCAGCTCCTCGTAGCGCCCCACCACCCAGCGCCACAACGCCACCAGCCGCGAGGTGCGCGCGTCCGGGTCCACCGCGCCGGTGCGCAGCACCTCGGCCAGGGCGTCGCGCACCGCCCCGTGGCCGCCCACCTGCGCCAGGCTGGCCAGCGCCCGGTCGCGCTCGTCGACCGACAGCAACCCCATGCTCTGGTGGGCGATGGCCTGTGCGGCGAAGTACAGCCGCTCCTCATCGCCCACGTGGTCCAGGCGGTCCAGGAGCTTCGATACCAGCATCAGCACCACGAACAGCACGTACATCAGGGCGAAGGCCGGTTTGAAGAAGTAGTCGTTGGTGTTGGTGACGAACTTGCCCACCTCGTCCACGAACAGTCCCAGCCCCACGCCGAACACCACGGCCGCGAACGGCTTCCAGATACGGTCGGCGCTCTGCATCACCACCGTGAAGGCCACGATCATCAGGAGGCCCCCCCACAGCATGTGGGCGATGTGCAGGTGCCCGTGCCCCACCCGCGGGTAGCCGGTGGCGGCCAGGAACGCACGCACGGCCACGATGGTGGTGATGGCCATGACCACCGTGATCTCCGTGAGGGTGGAGGCCAGGGGGTCGCGGATGCGGAACAGCCGCTCCGACGGCCCGGTGAGGATCACGGCGCACCGCCGGGTGCGTGGTGCACACCCGCCTGCGTCCGCAGCGCGTCGGGCCAGACTGACAATCGCGCCCCCGAGTGGTCCCCGCGGCGGGATGACCGCCGCGGGGTCACACACTAGTGCCCTACTGCCCGGCGTCCACCGTGAAGTGGCCCACCAGCTCCAGCAGCGTCGCGCTGTTGCGGGACATCAGGCGGAGGCGGCCAGCTCCTCGGTGGTGGCCGACGCCTGCTCGGACGTGGCGGCCACCTGATCGGCCGACACGGCGTTCTGCTCGCTGACCTCCAGGTGTCGCGCCTTGTTCTCGCCCATGTTCGATGCAGCAGCTGTTCCATGCCGGTGTCGGCCAGCCGCGTTGCTGTCGTTGTCCTCGCTGGTAGCCCTCGTTGGTCGTTGGTGCCTGAGCCTGCGAGATGCGCATGTTGTAGACGGCCGCCGAGGCCGCGTAGGCGGCCTGGCTCGTTCGGGAGGTGGTGTGGCTACCCGAGGCGATCCCGCCGACGCCGGTCCACCCCACGAACAGGGCCACCAGGAACAACACCACCACCACGGTGAAGGCGGCCATCAGACGGACGCCCACCCTGAACCTGCCCATGAACTCCATTACGCGCTGCTCCCATCCCCGGATGACGCACTCCTCTGCGTTGTCCTTTCGGACGCGGGGCGCCGGAACTGAGCGCGGGTGACCACCGATGTCGTGTTGCGGGCGAAGCCCGACGGCCGGCCCGCGACACCTGGCGTCAGTGCTTGACGATCTTCTCCAGCGCGCCGGCCTGCTTCACCCAGCCGGCCACGGCCTTCTCGGAGGGAAGCTGGCGCACCAGCTTCTTGGTGGCGTTCACCTCGGCCATCTTGGCGTGCAGGTTGCCGGGAACGCGCTTGGACAGCTCCGGCACCGAGTCCACCCCGGCGGCCTCCAGCAGGTCCGAGTACTCCGACCCCACGCCCTTGATGCGCATGAGATCGGCGTGGTTGACCCATTCCAGGATGAGCTTCTCGGACACGCCGGTGCTCTTCGCCAGCTTCGTGCGACCCGCCTTGGTGGCGCCCTCGCGCAGCAACGCCGCCGTGGATGCCACACCGGCCTTCTGCAGCTTGGCGCCATGCGCCGCGCCGATGCCCTCAACGTCCACGATCTTCGCCATGTCGACCTTCCAGGGAGGGGGTACCGAAAACCACGGCAACACTACCCCCGCGACCGGCCGTCGCGCACCATCCGGATCACCGCGCAGGCACGTCCCGCATGATGTGTTTCACCGGCCCGCGCCACCCCGGGCGCGCGCAACGGGCGATACTGCGTCCATGTCCGAGTCCGACGCTCCGCCTCCGTTCTGGGTGCGGGTGGTGGCCGATGAGCGCTTCCGCGCCGCGCTGATCGACGACCCCCTGCGCGCCCTGGCCACCGCGGGGCCCATCGAGGTGAGCGCCGAGCAGGTGCGGCAACTCGAGGACCTCACCGTGGACGAGCGCCGCGAGATGGTGACCGCCTTCGTGCGCGAGGTGCACACCCGCGGCGCCCAGGCCCGCTTCGGGCGCATCGGCGAGGACGGCCGTCTCGGCGGGCCCGACAACCCCGAGGTGCGGTGAGCCCTCCGCACATCGGCGACGCGGAACGCCGCGCCCGGCTGATGTGGCGTCACCACCTGGCCCGCGACAGCCGCATCGACGACCCCGCGCGCATCGCCGACGACCTGGTGGGCCTGCACTCCAGCGACCCGGCCACCGTGTACCTGTCGCTGTGGGCCCGCATGCGCACCCCGTCGGTGGCGGGGGTGCGCGCGGCCCTGGACGGGGAGCTGCTGCGCCACCACGCCATGCGCCGCACGCTGTGGGTGATGAGCCCCCCGGTGGCGCGGGCGGCCCACGCCGCCAGCACCGCCGGACTGGCCGCCGAGCAGTGGCGGCGCCTCGCCGGCCTGGTGCACGACAGCGGCATCGCCGACGACGGCGCGGCCTGGTGCCGCGATGCCCGGGAGGAGTTGCTGGACGCGCTGCGCGCGCAGGGCGCCCCCACCTCGGCGCGTGCGCTGGGGCGGCTGGTGCCTCGGCTGGCCGCGCCCCTGCAGCTGGCGGTGGGCAAGCCCTACGCGGGCACGCAGGGCGCCCATTCGCGGCTGCTGATGTGCCTGGCGTTCGACGGCGCCGTCACCAGGTTCAGCCCGGAGCGCACCTGGAACAGCGGTGAGTACCTGTGGGGTCCGATGGAGGCGCGCCTGCCGGAGGGCATCGCCGGCATGGACGCCATGGAGGCGCGGGCCGCGATCGCCCACCGGTACCTGTGGGCCTTCGGCCCGGCCACCACCGACGACGTGCGCTGGTGGACCGGCTGGACGAAGACCCACACCGTGCGGGCGCTGGCGGACGCCGGGAGCCTGCCGTGCACCACAGAGGCGGGCGCCGCCTGGCTGGCGCACGACGACCGGTCCGACTCCGGCGAGCCCGAGGCCCGCGGGGCGGCGTTCCTGCCGTCGCTGGACCCCACGGCCATGGGATGGCGTCACCGCGGGTTCGCGCACGGCGAGCTCACCGAGATGCTGGGACCGCTGTGCGACCGCGCGGGCAACGTGGGCCCCACGGTGTGGCTCGACGGCGCCATCGTGGGCGGCTGGGGTCAGCGCCCGGATGGCGAGGTGGTGTACCGCACGCTGGCGCCGGTGCCCGCCCGCCGGCGGCGCGAGCTGGACGCCGCGGCCGCGGAGCTCACCGGGCTGATGGACGGCACCGTGGTGAAGCCCCGGTTCCCCACCGCGCTGGCGAAGGAGCTGGCCGCTTGACCGCGGCGCCGGATCGTCGATGATGACCGGATGACGTTTCTGCGGTTGTTGAGGTCGATCGGGTGAGCCGGCGCCCGCTGGAGCCCGTGGAGGTGGTGTGTGAGCGCTGCGGGCTCATCGCCGAGCTGATGCGGCCCAAGGGCGCGCCGCGGCCCAAGCTGTGCGCGTGCCCCGAGCCCGAGCGGGTGCGCCCCGCCACGCGCAAACGCGTGTGCGTGAGCTGCACCACCGTGCTGAGCCGATACAACACCGGCGTGCAGTGCGGTCCCTGCCGGAAGGCCGGCAGGGACTGGGCACCGCAGACCTGAATTCGGACCCGCCGGGTCAGCGCGACTCGGCGTACGCCTCCATGGGCGGGCAGGAGCACACCAGGTTGCGGTCGCCGTACGCGGCGTCGATGCGCCCCACCGGCGGCCAGTACTTGGCGTGCGCGGTGCCCCCGGGGTAGGCGCCCAGCTCACGGGCGTACGGCCGGTCCCAGTCGGCCCGCACCAGGTCCTCGGCGGTGTGGGGGGCGTGGCGCAGCGGGCTCTCCTCCACCGGCCAGTCGCCCGCGGCCACCCGGTCGATCTCGCCGCGGATGGCGATCATGGCGTCGCAGAACCGGTCCAGCTCGTCCAGGGACTCGGATTCGGTGGGCTCCACCATCAGCGTGCCCGCCACCGGGAACGACATGGTGGGCGCGTGGAAGCCGTGGTCCATCAGCCGCTTGGCCACGTCGTCCACGGTGACCCCGCTCTCGTCGCGGATGGGACGCAGGTCGAGGATGCACTCGTGCGCCACCCGCCCCCGGGCCCCGGTGTAGAGCACCGGGTAGTGGTCGCGCAGCCGCGCGGCGACGTAGTTGGCGTTGAGCACCGCGATCTCCGTGGCCCGCCGCAGCCCGGCCGGCCCCATCAGCCGCAGGTACACCCACGGGATGGGCAGGATCCCCGCCGACCCGAAGGGTGCCGCCGAGATGGGCCCCACGCCCGTGGACGGCCCCGCCTGCGCCACCAAGGGGTGGTTGGGCAGGTACGGCGCCAGGTGGGCGCGCACCGCCACCGGTCCCACGCCCGGCCCACCGCCACCGTGGGGGATGCAGAAGGTCTTGTGCAGGTTGAGGTGGGACACGTCGGCCCCGAACTCGCCCGGCTTGGCCAGGCCCACCAGGGCGTTGAGGTTGGCGCCGTCCAGGTACACCTGCCCGCCGTGGTCGTGCACCACCCGGCAGATCTCGCGGATGTCCTCCTCGAACACCCCGTGGGTGGACGGGTAGGTCACCATGATGGCCGCCAGCCGCTCCCCCGCGGCGTCCGCGCGGACCCGCAGGTCGTCCAGGTCGACGTTGCCGTTGGCGTCGCAGGCCACCACGGTGACGCTCATGCCGGCCATCACGGCCGAGGCCGCGTTGGTGCCGTGGGCCGATGCGGGGATGAGGCACACGGTGCGCTGGTCGTCGCCGTTGGCGCGGTGGTAGGCGCGCACGGCCAGCAGGCCGGCCAGCTCACCCTGGGACCCCGCGTTGGGCTGCAGCGACACCGCGTCGTAGCCGGTGATCTGGCACAGGTCGCGTTCCAGCTCACGGATCATGCGCAGGGTGCCCACCGCCTGCTCCATGGGGGCGAACGGGTGCAGGTTGGCCACCTCGGGCCACGTGACGGGCTCCATCTCGGTGGTGGCGTTGAGCTTCATGGTGCAGGACCCCAGCGGGATCATGGTGCGGTCCAGCGCCAGGTCCATGTCCGAGAGCCGGCGCAGGTAGCGCAGCATCTCGTGCTCGCCGCGGTACCGGTGGAACACCTCGTGGGTGAGGATGGCGTCGGTGCGCACCAGCCCGGCCGGGATGCCCGCCGGGGCCCGCCCGTCCAGCTCCTCCACCGAGCCGGTCACGCCGAAGGCGCGCCACACGGCCTCCACCACCGGGCGGGTGGTGGTCTCGTCCAGGGTGACGCCCACGGTGTCGCCGTCGATGCGCCGCAGGTTGACCCCCTCCGCGCGGGCCGCCGCCACCACCGCATCGGCGCGGCCCGGCACGCGCACGCCGAGCGTGTCGAACCAGGTGTCACCCGGCACCTCGACGCCGCCGGCGCGCAGGCCCGCGGCCAGGATGCCCGTGAGCCGGTGCACGCGTGCGGCGATACGGCGCAGCCCCTCAGGCCCGTGCCACACCGCGTACATGGCGGCCATCACGGCCAGCAGCACCTGCGCGGTGCACACGTTGCTGGTGGCCTTCTCACGGCGGATGTGCTGCTCGCGCGTCTGCAGGGCCAGCCGCAGGGCCGGGCGGCCCGCGGCGTCCACCGACACGCCCACCAGCCGGCCCGGCATGGCCCGCGCGTACTCGTCACGGGTGGCCAGGAAGCCGGCGTGCGGGCCGCCGAAGCCCATGGGCACGCCGAAGCGCTGCATCGAGCCCACGGCGATGTCGGCACCCATGGCCCCCGGCGCACGGGTGGCCACCATGGCCAGGGGATCGGCCACCACCACGGCCAGGCCACCCGCCTCGTGCACGCGGCCGATCACCGGCTCCAGGTCGCGCAGGCCACCGGTGCTGCCGGGGAACGCCAGCAGCGCCCCGAAGAGCCCCTCGGGAAGGTCGGCCTCGGGGTCGCCCACCACCACGCGGATGCCCACCGGCTCGGCGCGGGTGGCCACCACCGCGATGGTCTGAGGGTGGCAGTCGGCGTCGACGAAGAACACGTCACCGCCACCGCGCACGGCCCGGCGAGCCATGGTCATGGCCTCGGCGGCGGCGGTGCCCTCGTCCAGCAGCGAGGCGTTGGCCAGGGGCAGGCCGGTGAGGTCGGACACCAGGGTCTGGAAGGTCAGCAGCGCGTCCAGGCGGCCCTGGCTGATCTCCGGCTGGTACGGGGTGTAGGCCGTGTACCAGGCCGGGTTCTCCAGGATGTTGCGGCGGATCACCGGCGGCGTGATGGTGCCGTGGTAGCCCATCCCGATGAGGGAGGTCAGCACCGAGTTGGCGCCGAGCATCTCCCGCAGCCGCGCCAGCACCGCGGTCTCGGTGTCGGCCTCGGGCAGGTCCAGCGGCGCGCGCAGCCGGATGTCGGCCGGCACGGTGGTGTCGATCAGCTCATCCAGGCCGGCGGCGCCCACCACCTCCAGCATGCGGGCCACATCGTCGCCCTGCGGCGCGTTGTGGCGGGCGGCGAACGCCGCGTGATCCTCGAGTTCGGCGAGGGTGGGGTGGCGATCTGGCATCGGGACTCCACGGTCGGCGGGCATGGCGAGCTGCGCATGCCCCCGCTGTCCCGGTGCCTGAGAGATGCACCCGTCACCGGGCTTTCCCCATCGGCGGGATGCCCGAGGCATCCACTCTCCAGCGTCACCGCGCCCACCACGGTCCGTTTGCCTGAGAGTTTCCGGGGCGGTTGCTCCTTCGGCGCCGGCTCGAGACCGGACTCTCCCACGGCGGGCGATCGATGGGTGAACGCTAGCAGCAGCCTCCGCCGGCGCGACCCCGCTATCGGCAGCTCAGCACGTCGTCCCCCGGGGTGAACTGCTGGGACAGCACCCCGGTGGTGGTGGCGGCCACGAACAGGCCGGTGCCGTCGTCGGCGAACGCGGCGGGCGGTCCCGCCCGGAAGTTCCCGTCGAAGCCGAACCCGCGGACGGCGTACTGGGTGCGGTCGCCCTGCAGCTGGGCCCCCTCGCCCGCCCCGCCGTTCTGGGCGCGCTGCCAGCCCACCATGGCCAGCCCGCTGCGACCCACCACCGAGACGCCCCACACCGACAGGGTCTTGGTGGCGTCGCCGTAGCTGGTGACCTCCCGGGGGTCGGTGGGCAGGCCGTGGGTGCCCTGCGCCGTGGACTCCTTGATGGTGGTGGTGCCGGCCGTGGTGCCCGGCTGGGTCCACGCGCCCACCACGCCGCCGTCACAGCCCACCGCGATGCGGGGCGCGGAGGCGCCCGCGTCACGACCCACGCGCCGGGCCGGGCGCCATGAGATGTCCTCGGGCAGGCGCACGCTGCTGCCCATGCCCCCGCGGACGGTGCTCCAGGCCACGGCCCGCGCGCCACCCACGCCAACGGCCACCGACAGACGGCCCGTGGCGTCGCCGGAGGGCACGCGCAGGGGCACCACCCCGCGCGTGCTGGTGACACCCACCTCGGCCACCCGGACGCCGCCACCCACGCGCCACGCGGCCACCAGCGGGCCACCCGTGCCGAGGTTCCATCCCATGCTGCTGGCCCCCGACCGCGGCACCGCGACGGCCACCCGGTCGGTCCATTTGCGCGATCGCGGCGTGACGGTGTCCAGGTGCACCGGCGCATCCGCGCGGGCCGCACAGGGACACGGCCACCGTCGCGCGCCGGTCGGCCCCCATGGTGACCTTGACCAGGTCCTGGGGGATGTCGGTGCCGCGCACGGCCGGCACCGTGGCGCCCAGCGTGGCCGCCCGGCTCCACGTGCCGCCGTAGCGCACCGCGGCCTGCGCCTGCTCACCGGACACGCCCCACACGGCCACCGCGTCGCCGCGGCGGTTGCGGGCCACGAACGGCCCCAGGTCGATGCGCGACGACCCGGACAGCGACACGGGCGCACTCCACGGCGAGGTCGGCGACACACGCTCGATCACCGCCGCCTCGCGGCCGGTGGGGGTGTCGCGGCTGAGCCCCACCGACGCCCCGCCACCCACGGTGAGGGCCACCGACTCGGTGGTGAAGTCCTTGACGGCCGTGGAGGCCTGGGTCTGGCTGGGCGTCCACTCCGGCGGCGCCGCGCTGGCCTGGGTCACCGCGAACGCTCCGGCGGCCATTGCCGCCGCACCCACACGCGCACTCCACCGCATCTGCACTCCCCCGCCGGGCACCGGACGGCCACCACCGTAGCGACAGCGCATGACGGAGCGAAACCGCCGGATTGCGGGGTGTCCGGGGCCACGGTTCGCGGGTTGCCCGCACCCGCCGGCCCGGGGCGTCCGATGTATCCCGCCGGCGATCCGGCTTTCATCCCCCTCCATGATCAACGTTTCCTCCCTGCTGGGCACACGGCAGTCCGCTTCGGACGCCCTTCGGTACGGCCGGCATCGCGCGGGCGAGCACACGCCCACCTCGTCCACAGCGCGACGGCCCGTGGTGGTGTGGAACGTGACGCGGGCCTGCAACCTGGCCTGTCGCCACTGCTATGCCAACGCCAAGCGCACCGCCGCCGACGACGAGCTCACCAACACCGAGGCGCGCGCGTTCCTTGACGACCTGGCCGGATACGGAGTGCCGGCCGTTCTGATCTCCGGCGGCGAGCCGCTGTCCCGCCCCGACCTGCTGGAGCTCATCACCCACGGCGTGGAGAAGGGGCTCCGGTTCACCCTGTCCACCAACGGCACCCTCATCACCCCCGAGGTGGCCGACCAGCTGAAGACCGCCGGGCTGATCTACGCCGGCGTGTCCATCGACGGCCCCGAGGAGCTGCACGACCGGCAGCGCTGTGAGGAGGGGGCCTACCGCGCCTCCGTGGAGGGCCTGCGCAACCTGGCCGTCGCCGGCGTGCGCCGCGGCGTGCGGTTCACCGTGACCCCCGGCAACGTGGACGGCGTGGACGAGGTGCTGGACCTGGTGGAGCGCGAGAACGTCGAGCGCTTCTGCCTGTACCACCTGGTGCCATCCGGCCGCGGCGGCCACCTCACCGACATCACCCCCGAGCAGCGCCGCGACGTGCTGCACCGGGTGTTCGCGTTCGCCGACGCGCACCCCGACGTGGAGGTGCTGACGGTGGACAACCCCTCCGACGGCCCGACCCTGGCCCACTGGCTGGAGGGCCGCGACCCGGAGCGCGCGGTGCGCTGCCGGGAGATGCTCACCTGGAACGCCGGCAGCAAGGGCGGCCCGGGCATCGGCATCGGGTGCGTGGACGAGCGTGGCCTGGTGCACCCCGACCAGTTCTCGCGCCACCGCGTGCTGGGCGACATCCGCAAGGAGCCGTTCTCCACCATCTGGACCGAGGGCCGCGACCCGTGGCTGGCCGAGCTGCGCTCCGAGGAGCGGCCGCTGGCCGAGGCCTGCGCGGCGTGTCCCGACCTGGCCCTGTGCGGCGGCGGGATGCGCGCCCGCGCCGAGCTGGCCACCGGCGACCCGTGGGCCCTGGACCCCAGCTGCAGCATGGTGGCCGCCACCGTCTGAGTCCCCCGAGGGATCCCCGCCGCCCCCCGCGGCGGTGATCTCACCGCCTCCCACCCGGCGGGCCCGGATCCCCGAATCCGAGCCCGCCGGGTGGGAGCGCGGTACGGTGCCCCTGACCACGCACTCACACCGGAGGGGGACTCATGGCCGGCACGCACACGCTGGTGAACCTTCACGACGTCCCGGACGCCGCCGCCGGCGGCGCCCTGTCGGAGTTCCAGGAGGCCCGCTTCGCGCGCGCGGCGCTGCAGGCCGCCGACACCGGCCTGGCCTATCACCGGCTGCGCCCCGGCAAACGGCAGGGGTTCGCCCACCGGCACGACAAGGCCGAGGAACTGCACGTGGTGCTGTCCGGTGAGGGCACGGTGACCGTGGACGGCGAGGTGGTGGCGCTGAAGCCCATGGACGCGCTGCGCATCGCCCCCGAGGCGGTGCGGATCTTCGAGGCCGGCCCGGATGGCATGGAGTTCCTGGTGTTCGGGCCGCACCATGAGGGCGACGGGGAGATCGTGAAGGAGTAGGCGTTGGCACCCTTGCGGGTCGCCCTCGCCGGCTATGGGCTGGCCGGCGAGGTGTTCCACGCGCCGCTCATCGCGGCCACACCGGGCCTGGAGCTGGTCACCGTCGCCACCCGCGACCCCGAGCGGGCGGCGCGGCCCGCGCCGCGGTGCCGGGCGTGCAGGTGGTGGACGACATCCGCGACCACCTGGCCGGTCATGACCTGCTGGTGGTGGCCGCCGTCAACAGCGCCCACGCCCAGCTGACCCACGCCGGGCTGGACGCGGACTGCACGTGGTGGTGGACAAGCCGGTCACCATCACGGCGACCGCGGCACGCGAGGTGGCGGCCCACGCCCGGCGCGCGGGGCGGCTGGTGATGCCCTTCCACAACCGGCGCTGGGACGCCGACTTCCTCACGCTGCGGCACCTGCTGGAGCGCGGTGAGCTGGGGGCCCTGGTGCGCTGGGAGTCGCGGTTCTGCCGCTGGCGTCCCGAGCCGCGCCCCGGGTCGTGGCGGGAGACGTCCACGCCCGATGAGGGCGGGGGGCTGCTGCTGGACCTGGGCACGCACCTGGTGGACCAGGTGGTGGCCCTTCTGGGGCCGCCCGCCACGGTGTACGCCGAGCTGGGCACGCGGCGGCACGGCGTGGGCGCCGAGGACGACGTGTTCCTGGCGCTCACCTCACGCGACGGCGTGCACGCGCACCTGTGGGCCAGCGCGGTGGCCGCCGACAGCGGTCCCCGCATCCGGGCCCTGGGCACCGGGGGCGGGTACGTGCGCGAGGCCCTCGACGGGCAGGAGGACGCCCTGCGCGCCGGCCGGCACCCCGTGGCCGGCGAACCCTGGGACCCGGAGGGCGGGCACCTGGACGGCTGGCTGGTGCGGGGTGACGCGCGGGCACGCGTGGGCGTGCCCGGCGCCTGGCCCGCCTTCTACGCCGGCGTGGAGCTGGCGGTGCGCGCCGGGGGCCCACCTCCCGTGGCGTACGCGGACGCCATCACGGTGCTGGAGGTGCTGGAGGCCGCCCGGCGCAGCGCCGATCAGTCGGAGATCGTGCGGTTGTAGGCGCGCACGGCCAGCGGCGCGCACACGGCCACGATGCCGACGGTCCAGATCAGCGAGTACAGCAGCGGGTGCTGCATGGACCACGCGCTGCCCACCCCACCCGGGGCGCTGGGGTTGCCGAACAGCCGCCGCAGCGCCTCGGACACCGTGCTCACCGGGTTCCACTCGGCGAACGTGCGCAGCACCCCCGGCAGCGTCTGCAGCGGCACGAACGTGGTGGCCACGAACGTGATGGGGAAGATGGCGGTGAACGCCACCCCCTGCACGGCCTCGGGGCTGGGCAGGAGGCTGCCCAGCAGCACGCCCACCCAGATGATGGCGAACGAGAACACCAGCATCAGGCCGTAGGCCGCCGCGACATCCGCCACGCCGTGGTGGATGCGCCAGCCCACCACCAGTCCGGCGCCGGTCATCAGCACGATGGGCAGCACGGCGCGCAGCATGCTGGCCGCCGCGTGCCCGGCCAGCACCGAGCCGCGCGCCATGGGCAGCGCCCGGAACCGGTCGATGGCGCCGTTGGCACGGTCGTGCGCCAGGCCGATGGCCACGCCGAACGCGCCGAACACGATGGTCTGGGCGAAGATGCCGCCCATCAGGAACTCGCGGTACCCCCCGCCGCGCACGGTGATGGCGCCGCTGAACACGTACGCGAACAGCAGCACGAACATCACCGGTTGCAGCGTGACGTCGATGAGGGCCTCGGGCTGGCGGCGCACGTGCAGCAGGCCCCTCCGGGCCACCACCCACGTGTCGCGCAGCACTCCGCCCCGCCGGTCGTCCACCACGGGCAACGAAGCCACGGTCATGCGCGCACCTCCTCCTGCTCGGGGGCCACGTGCGAGCCCGTGAGCGTCAGGAACACATCGTCCAGCGTGGGCTGGCGCAGCCCCAGGTCGGCCACCTCCACGCCGGCGTCGGCCAGGGCGTCCACCAGGTTGGACACCATGCGCGGCCCGCCGTCGGTGGGCGCGGTGACGATGCGCATGGCCACGTCCACGTCCGGGCGGTGCCCCACGACCGTCTCCATCACGCCCGCCAGCCGGTCCAGCTCATCGGGGCTGGCGGCGGTGGCGAACAGCTGCGCCCCGCCCACCTGGGCCTTCAGGTCGGTGGCCGTGCCGTGCGCGATGACCCGCCCGTGGTCGATCACCACGATGTCGTCGGCCAGCCGCTCGGCCTCCTCCAGGTACTGGGTGGTGAGCAGGATGGTGACGCCATCGCGCACCAGGGTGTCCAGCACGTCCCACAGCTCGTTGCGGGCGCGCGGGTCGAGGCCCGTGGTGGGCTCGTCCAGGAACAGCACCTCGGGCGCCGACACCATGGTGGCCGCCAGGTCCAGCCGGCGCCGCATGCCGCCCGAGTAGGTCTTGACCACCCGGTTGCCGGCGTCGGTGAGGTCGAAGCGCTCCAGCAGCTCGTCGGCGCGCGCCCGCGCCGCGGCGCGCCCCACATGGTGCAGCTCGCCCACCATCACCAGGTTCTCGCGGCCGGTGAGCAGCCGGTCGACTGTGGCGTCCTGCGCCGCCAGCCCGATGCGCGCGCGCACCCGGTCGGCCTGCGTCACCACGTCCAGCCCCGCCACCGTGGCCGTCCCGGCGTCGGGCCGCGCCAGCGTGGTGAGGATCCGCACCGCCGTCGACTTCCCCGCCCCGTTGGGCCCCAGCAGGCTGCACACGGTGCCGCGCGGCACCTCGAAGCCGACGCCTCCAAGCGCCACCTTCTCGCCGTACCGCTTCACCAGGCCCTCGGCCCGAATGGCTGTCGCATCACTCATGCGCCGAGCCCTCCTTCCTCACGTGGGATCGGCACTGTGCCACACCCGCCACGAAGTTACAACCGTGGTAATATTACCGTGATGGCAACAAACGCCCGAGGAGCCACGCGACGGTGAGGCCCGTCCCGGGACTGCGCGAACGCAAGAAGGCGCTCACGCGGCGCGCCATCTCGGACGTGGCCACCCGGCTGTTCATCGAGCGCGGGTTCGACGCCGTCACGCTGGCCGACGTGGCCGAGGCGGCGCAGGTGTCGGTGAAGACCATCCTCAACCACTTCGGGTCCAAGGAGGACCTGTTCCTGGACCGGCAGGACCAGTTCCGCGAGGAGCTGTGCCGCACCATCGCCGAACGCCCCGCCGGCGTGCGCCCCACCGAGGCCCTGGCCGGCATGCTGAGCGAACACCGCATCCCCGACGGCCAGGGCTGGGCCGGCCTGTATGACCCGGCCGTCTACGCGGTGTTCCAGCGCTTCCTGCGGGCGTGGCACGCCTCGCCGGCGCTGCTGGCGCGGCGGTCGTCCTGGGGGCACCGGCTGCAGCTGGACCTGGCCGCCCAGCTGGCCGCCGAGCACGGGCTCGCCCCCGACGACGAGACGGTGCGGGTGATGGCCGCCATGATCGCCAGCGCCGTCACCCTGCGGTTCGCGGCCCTGGCGGAGTGGGTGCTGGACGGGCGGCCGGCCGCGGACGTGGAGGCCGGGGTGCGCGCCATCGTGGCCGAGGCCATGCTGCGGGTGGGGCGGGCCTTCCCCGAGCTGGACCTGCCGCGGGCCGCTACAGCGGTGGTTGCGGTGAGTGACCCAGCGAGCTCAGCAGCCGGCTGAAGTCGTCCAGCACCGCGGCGTCCTCGATGGTGGCCGGCATGCGCCACTCCCCACCGTCGGCCAGCGCCCGGATGGTGCCCCGCAGCACCTTGCCGCTGCGGGTCTTGGGCAGGGCCGTCACCACGCTGGCCTGCTTGAACGCCGCCACGGGCCCGATCTGATCGCGCACCCGCTGCACCAGCTCGCCCAGGATCTCCTCGTCGGGGCGGTCCACCCCGGATTTGAGCACCACGAACCCCATGGGCACCTGGCCCTTGAAGTCGTCGGCCACCCCCACCACGGCGCACTCGGCCACGTCGGCGTGCCCGGCCAGCACCTCCTCCATCTGCCCCGTGGACAGCCGGTGCCCGGCGGTGTTGATCACGTCGTCGGTGCGGGCCATCACGAAGACGTACCCGTCCTCGTCCACGTAGCCGGCATCGCCGGTGGTGTAGAAGCCGGGATGGCGGTCCAGGTACGCGCCGCGCCAGCGCTGGTCGCCGTCGGACCCCCACAGCGTCGGCGCGCACGCCGGCGGCAGGGGCAGGCGGATGCACAGGTCACCGATCACGCCGGGGGCCACCGGGTGGCTGCCCTCGTCCAGCACCACCACGTCATAGCCGGGCACCGGGCGCGTGGGTGAGCCCGGTTTGACCGGCAGGTGCTCGATGCCCAGGCAGTCGGCCGCGATGGCCCAGGCGGTCTCGGTCTGCCACCAGTGGTCGATCACCGGGCAGTGCAGGATGCGCTGCGACCACTCCAGTGTGTCCGGGTCGCAGCGCTCGCCCGCCAGGAACAGCGCCCGCAGGTGGTCCAGCCGGTATCCGGCCAGCAGCTCGCCCCGCGGGTCGTCCCGCTTGATGGCGCGCATGGCCGTGGGGGCGGTGAACATCACGTCCACGCCGTGCTCCTGGCACACCCGCCAGAACGCCCCGGCGTCGGGGGTGCCCACCGGCTTGCCCTCGTACATCACGGTGGTGCAGCCCTGCAGCAGCGGGGCGTAGACGATGTAGCTGTGCCCCACCACCCAGCCGATGTCCGACGCCGCCCAGAACACCTCGCCCGGCGCCACGTCGTACACGGCCGACATGCTCCACTTCATGGCCACCGCGTGGCCGCCGTTGTCGCGCACCACGCCCTTGGGCCGCCCCGTGGTACCCGAGGTGTAGAGGATGTACAGCGGGTCGGTGGCGGCCACCTCCACGCAGTCCGCGGGCTCCGCCCCGTGCACCAGGGCGTCCCAGTCCAGGTCGCGGCCCTCCACCAGCTCGGCCTCATGCTGCGGGCGCTGCAGCACCACGCAGTGGCGCACGGGGTGCTGCGCCAGCCGCAGGGCCTCGTCCAGCAGGGGCTTGTAGTGCACCAGGCGGCTGGGCTCGATGCCGCACGAGGCGCTCACCACCACATCCGGGGTGCAGTCGTCGATGCGGGATGCCAGCTCCGCGGCGGCGAACCCGCCGAACACCACCGAGTGCACGGCCCCCAGCCGGGCGCAGGCCAGCATGGTCATGACCGCCTCGGGCACCATGGGCATGTAGATCACCACGCGGTCGCCCACGCCCACCCCCAGGCGTCGCAGGCCGCCGGCCACCCGGGCCACCTCGTCGCGCAGCTGCGCGTAGGTGAACGTGCGCTGCGCGCCCGTGACCGGGCTGTCCCAGATCAGCGCGGCGCGGTCACCGTGCCCGGCTGCGACGTGCCGGTCCAGGGCGTTGTGGCAGGTGTTGAGGCGACCGCCGGGGAACCACCGGAACAGCGGGTCGGCGGAGCGGTCCAGCACCGCGTCGGGCTGCCGGCTCCACTCGATGTCGCGTGCCCGCTCGGCCCAGAACCCCTCGGGGTCGCGGAGCCAGCCATCGTAGGTGTCGCGGTATGCGCCCATGCCCGGTCAGTCCCCTCGCTCGATTGGAAGGTGCCCCGTTCGGCGGTGATTCTGCCACCCGGGGGCGGCGGGCGGGCGTAGCCTGCGCCCCATGCCCTTCGACCCGCACCTCGGCGCGGCGCTGGACTTCACGGAGGCCGACCTGCGCGAGAACCGCGCGGGGCGCCTCAGCGCGGCGCAGGCTGAGCGGGTGGCGGCCTTCGGGCGGACGCAGGAGCGGGGGGCCCGCAGGGCTCAGGTGACGCTGGCCGTGGCGGCGGTGATGGTGCTCGCCGTCATCGCGTTCGCCGCCTCGCGCGTGGACGGGGCGCAGGCGCGCCAGGGGCTCATCGCCGCGGGGGCCGCCTTCGCCGTGGTGGCCGGCATCACGGCCGTGCTGCGGGGCCGGGGCCGTCGCCGCCAGGCCGTGCTGGAGGCCGGGCGGGTGCGCGGCGCCGAGGGCACCTTCACCGCCCACACCACCACCAGCACCGACGGGTCGATCACGTTCCACCACGGGCAGATCGGCGGCGTGCGGTTCCCCATCCAGCCGGAGTGGGCGCGGCTGTTCCGCGACGGCACCGTGTACCGGCTGCACCACCTGCCCCACCTGCGCCACGGCGCCTGGCCCCTGTCGGTGGAGCCGCTCGAGGGTCCCGGCTAGGAGCGCACGTAGGGGATGCCCACGGCGGCCGGCGGCCGGGGACGCCCGATGACCCCGCCCACCGCGATGAGCGTGAGGATGTACGGCACGGTGGTGAACAGCACGGCCGCCGAGTCGGAGTACACGGGCAGGCGATCGGCCACGGCGCTGGAGAACCCGAACAGCAGCGAGGCCAGGAACGCCCCGCGCGGGTGCCAGTTGCCGAAGATCAGGGCGGCGAGGGCGATGAACCCGGCGCCCCCGGTCATGTTCTCGTTGAAGCTGTTCTCGAACCCGATGGACAGGAAGGCCCCGCCCAGCGCCGCCAGGACGCCGGAGATGAGGACACCGGTGTACCGGGTGCCGTACACCGACAGGCCCAGCGTCTCGGCGGCACGCGGGTGCTCGCCCACCGCCCGCAGCCGGAGGCCGAAGGGTGTGCGGAACACCACGAAGTACACGGCGATCACCAGCGCGAAGGCCACCCAGATCATCAGGTTGAGGTCGCCGAACGCGTCGCCGAAGTACGGCACGCCCTTGATGAACCCCAGGTGCACGGTGGGGATGCCCGGGATGTCGGCCGGCGTGCCCTCCGGTCCGTACAGCTGGATGAACAGGTACCCGGTGACGCCGCTGGCCAGGAAGTTGATGGCGGTGCCGCTGACGATCTGGTCGGCGCGCAGGTGGATGCTGATGACCGCGTGGATGAGCGCCATCACCGCTCCCGCGAGGATGGCGGCCAGCACCCCCACCACCCACGACCCCGAGCGCTGCGCCCCGAGGATGCCGAAGAACGCCCCCGTGAGCATCATGCCCTCCAGGCCGATGTTCACCACGCCGCTGCGCTCGGAGAACAGGCCGCCCAGCGACGTGAAGATGAGGGGTGTGGCGTAACGCAGCATCGAGGCGGTGAGCGCCGACCACACCACCACCGAGTTGAGGTTGTCCATGCCGGAATGGGTGGCGAGGACACCGATGACGCCCAGCAGCACCGCCGCGGCGGCGGCGGTGATGCCCTGGCGCCGCAGCCCACGGGTGGCCGCCCAGGCGCCCATCGCAACCCCGGCCACGCCCAGCACGATGGGGACCGCGGCGGCGCGCACCGCCAGCGGCGGTACCGACACCCATGCGGCCAGGAGCCCCAGGACCCACGCCGCCGCGACGACGGCACGCATCCCGCGCGGCACCCGCGCGCGCACCGCCGTGATGAGGCGCTCACCAAGCGGCGAGGTGCGGTCGGGCACGGGATCCGACGCCGTTGGCTCCGCGACATGGGCCGCGGCGGCGGCACCCCCGTGACCGCCCCGTCTGCGGAAGGTCGGGAGCCGCAGTCGCGGCAGGCGACGCGACTTCCACAGCCACAGGATCACGACGTCGGCACCGATGAACAGCAGCACCAGCGCCTGGATCATCATGCTGAGGTTGCCGGCCAGGCGCGGGTCGAACACGTTCGGATCCAGGCTGCGGCTTGAGGTGCCGTACAGCAGGGCCCCGAAGAGCAGACCGGCGAAGCCGACCCCGATGGGCGTGTTGCGACCCAGCAGGGCCACCGCGATGCCGATGAACCCCACCTGGCTGCTGCGGATGTCCAGCGTGCTGATGCGGAACTGCCAGCCCAGTATGTCCAGCCCGCCGCCCAGGCCGGCGAACGCGCCGGAGATGGCCATGGCCGTGAAGTAGCTGCGGCCCACGCTGATGCCGCCGTAGCGCGCGGCCTCGGGGTTGCGACCCACCGCCCGCACCCTGAACCCGAGCGTGGTGCGCGAGAGGGTCAGCCAGTAGGTCACCAGCATCGCCAGCGCCACGAAGAAGCCGATGTGCAGGCCCTGCAGCACCGGGTCGCCCCAGAACACCGGCAGCTTCACCGAATCGACCACATCGTTGCTCACCGGCAGGGCGGCGTTGTGGGTGTTCTGCAACGGCCCGCCGTCGCCCACCAGATACATGCACCCGAAGGTGGCGATCCAGTTGAGCATGATGGTGCTGATGACCTCGTGGGTGCCGCGCGTGGCCTTCAGGAACCCGGCGATGCCCGCCCACGCCGCGCCGGCCGCGGCCGCGATCACCAGCGTCAGCACGGCATGGAGCCCGCCGAACATGTGGGCCCATGAGGAGCCCACCCAGGCCGACATGGTGGCCCCGACGATCCACTGCCCCTGGCCACCGATGTTGAACAGCCCGCAGCGGAAGGCGAACGCCACGGCCAGCCCGGTGAGGATCAGCGTGGTGGTGGTGAGCAGCGTCTGCTGCAGGTTGAACGCCGCGTTGGCGCGATCGTCGCCCACGGTCCAGGGGAACAGCCACGACAGACCGGTGCCGTTCCAGATGCCCTTGTAGGTGTTGATGGGGTCGTGCCCGGTGGCCAGCACCACGATGCCGCTGAGCAGGAACGCCAACACCGTGCTGATGAGCGCGGTGATGAGCCCCTGGCCCTGGTCGAACAGCGCGGCGATGCGACCGGGGGGGCGCGCGTCCGGATCCGGCGCGACGGGCGGGTTGAGGTCCACGGGGGGCGGTCCTTCGCCGGCGGGCGGTGGGGTGGGCTGTCCGGTCACGCGGCCGCCGTCGTCCCGCCCAGCATGGCCACGCCCAGCTCCTCCTTGGTGACCCCGGGCGCGTACTCGCCCACGATGCGCCCCTCGAACAGCACCAGGATGCGGTCGGCCAGGCCCAGCACCTCGTCCAGCTCCAGCGACACCAGCATGATGGCGCGGCCCTCGTCGCGCTCGGCCACGAGGCGCCGGTGCACGTACTCGATGGCGCCCACGTCCAGTCCGCGGGTGGGCTGCCCGGCCACCAGCACGTCGGGGTCGCGGGTGATCTCGCGCGCGATGATGACCTTCTGCTGGTTGCCGCCGGACAGGGACGACGCACGGGTTTCGGGCCCTCCGCCCCGGATGTCGAACTCGCCGATCAGCGGCTCGCACACCTGCACCATGCGCCGTGGCGACAGCCAGCCGTGGCGCGCGATGGGCGGCTTGGCGAAGTCGTGCAGCGCGACGTTCTCGGCCAGGCTGAAATCCATCACCAGGCCGCGGTGCTGCCGGTCGGTGGGGATGTGTCCCACCCCGGCCTCCAGGCACTGGTGCGGGCTGGCCTTCGCGAGCTGGCGGTCCTTCACCGTGATGGAGCCGGAGACGGGGGTGCGCAGGCCGGTGACCGCATCGATGAGTTCGGCCTGGCCGTTGCCGTCCACCCCCGCGATGGCCACGATCTCGCCGGCGTGCACATCGAAGCTGACGCCGCGCACCGCCTCCAGGTCGCGGTCGTCGCGCACCACCAGGTCGCGCACGCTCAGCAGCGGCGCGCCGGGTTCGTGCGCGTCCTTCTGCACGGTGAGGTTCACCTCGCGGCCCACCATCAGCTCGGCCAGGCTGCGCTCGGTGTTGCCCGCGGTGGGCTGGGTGTCGATGTACCTCCCGCGCCGCAGGATGGTGACGCGGTCGGCGATGTCCAGCACCTCGTTGAGCTTGTGGGTGATGAAGATCACCGACGTGCCCTGCGCGGTGAGGCTGCGCAGGATCTCCACCAGCTCCTGGGCCTCCTGGGGCGTCAGCACCGCGGTGGGCTCGTCCAGGATGAGGATGTCCGCGCCGCGGTAGAGGGCCTTGAGGATCTCGACCCGCTGCTGCATGCCCACGGTGATGTCGTGCACCTCGGCGTCCGGGTCCACGGTCAGCCCGAAGCGCTTGCTGATTGCGCGCACCCGGCGGGATGCCTCGGCCCGGTCGATCAGCACGCCGGCGGTGCGCGGCTCCACCGCCAGCACGATGTTCTCGGCCACGGTCATCACCGGGATCAGCATGAAGTGCTGGTGCACCATGCCGATGCCCAGGGCGATGGCATCGTCGGGGCTGTTGATCTCGACGCGCTCGCCGTGCACCCGGATCTCACCCTCATCGGGCTTGGTGAGCCCGTACAGGATGTTCATCAGGGTGGACTTGCCGGCGCCGTTCTCGCCCAGCAGGGCGTGCACCTCACCCCGCTTGAGATCGAAGCGGACGTTGTCGGACGCGACCACCCCCGGGTATCGCTTGGTGATTCCCAGGAGCTCGAGAACCGGCTCCCCCGGCGTGCCCTCCGGGGGAGCCGGACTCGGGGACGTAGTCCCGGTCACGTCCGACGTCTCCGACCCACGCCTACAGCGTGGTCGGCACCTTGATGGTTCCCGCGATGATCTTGGCCTTCAGGCCGTCCAGCTGGGTGAGGAACGACTTGGGCACCTTGGGGCTGACCTTGCCCAGGCCCACGCCGCCGTTGGCAAGGTTGAACACCTTGTCGGCGCCGCCCTGGAACGTGCCGTCCTTGGCGTCCTTGATGGCGTCGTACACCGACACGTCAACCTTCTTGACCGCGCTGGTGAGGATGTGCGCGCCCAGGTCCGACTGGTCGCGGTCCACGCCGACGCCCCACACGCCCTTGTCATGGGCGGCCGAGAGCGCGCCGAGGCCACAGCCGCCGGCCACCTGGAACACCACCTGGCTGCCCTGCGCGATCTGGTTGAGGGCCTTCTCCTTGCACTTGGCCTGAGCCACGAAGTCCTGGGAGTAGTCCACCAGCACCTTGATCTTGGGGTTGGCGGCGAGCGCGCCCGCCTTGTACCCGGCGATGAAGATGTCCACCGTGGGGAGCTTGATGCCGCCCACCGCGGAGATCACCTGCGCGCCACCCTTGGCCTTGGCCATCTTGGCCGCCAGGTAGCCGATGAGGTAGCTGTTCTCGTTGGTGTTGAACGTGAGGCCCTCGACGTTCTTGGGCTTGTGCTTCAGGCCGGCGTTCGGGTAGTCCACGATGGCGAACTTCTGGTTGGGGTACTTCAGGGCCACCGCGTCCATGGCGTCGGCCATGAGGAAGCCCACGCCCACCGTGATGCCCTCCTTCTTACGAGCAAGGGTGTTGAGGTTGGCCACGTAGTCGCCGGTGGCCGTGGACTCGATGGGGGTGCCGGTGACGCCCAGGTCCTTCTCGGCCTTCTGCAGACCCTCCAGCGCGGACTGGTTGAAGGAGCGGTCGTTGAACTTGCCGACGTCGCTGACCAGACCGGCGGTGAACGAGGATGCCGCCGTCGAGCCGCCCGAAGAACTGGACGATTTCGAGCTGCTGCTGCCGCAGCCCGCCGCCACACCACCCACGGCGACCATCGTGGCCACCACACCAACCAACGCCTTGGAGCGTCGAGCACTCATGTGAACTCCCCTTGACCCACCTGGCGGCGAGGGCGCCGCACGGCGCCGACGCGCCGTACCCGGCCTTATACAGGTGCGGCCCACGGAAGTCGTCCGGGGGTTCTCGGCCTCGTGGGCCTCAGGCGATGCGCTGCAGGATGTGTGACGTTTTCCCGGGTGCCGTGTCACCCACCCGCACGGCCTCGCCGAAGGCCTCGCGGCCAGCCCGCAGGTGCGCCTCGTCGTCGGCGTGCAGTTCGGCCAGCACCTGCCCGGCGCGCACGGTGTCGCCCACCGCCACGTGCAGCATCACCCCGGCGCCGGCGCTGACCGGGTCCTCCTTGCGCGCCCGGCCCGCGCCCAGCCGCCAGGCGGCCACGCCCACATCCATGGCGCCGATGGCCTCCACCACGCCGTCCCGCGCCGCGGTGATCGTGTCGGTGTGGCGCGCCACGGGCAGCGGTGCGTCCGGGTCGCCGGCCTGGGCCCGGATCATGCGCCGCCAGCGGTCCATGGCCCGCCCGTCGCGCAGGGCGGCGGCGGGGTCGGCGTCCACGCCCGCCAGCTCCAGCATCTCGCGCGCCAGGGCCAGCGTGACCTCCACCACGTCCGGGGGCCCGCCGCCCTGCAGCACCTCCAGGGTCTCCGTCACCTCCAGGGCGTTGCCCACCGCGCGGCCCAGGGGGGCGTCCATGCCGGTGAGCAGCGCCACCGTGCGCACGCCGTGCGCGGCGCCCAGGTCCACCATGGTGCGGGCCAGCAGCTCGGCGCGGTCGCGTTCGCGCATGAACGCCCCGTCGCCCACCTTGACGTCCAGCACCAGGCCGTCGGTGCCCTCGGCGATCTTCTTGGACATGATGGAGCTGGCGATCAGCGGGATGCACTCCACCGTGCCGGTGACGTCACGCAGGGCGTAGAGCTTGCGGTCGGCGGGGGCCAGGTCGGGCCCGGCGGCGCAGATCACCGCGCCGATGTCGGCCAGCTGGCGCACGAACTCCTCGCCGTCCAGGTCGGTGCGCAGCCCCGGGATGGACTCCAGCTTGTCCAGCGTGCCCCCGGTGTGGCCCAGGCCCCGGCCGGACAGCTGCGGCACCGCCACCCCGCAGGCGGCGACCAGCGGGCACAGCGGCAGCGAGATCTTGTCCCCGACCCCGCCGGTGGAGTGCTTGTCCACGGTGGGCAGCGGCACCGAGGACAGGTCCAGGCGGCGCCCGGAGCGGATCATGGCGTCGGTCCAGGTGGACAGCTCGCGTGGCTCCATGCCCCGCAGGAACACCGCCATCAGCAGGGCCGACGCCTGCTCGTCGGCCACCTCGCCGCGCGTGTAGGCGTCGATGAACCACCGGATCTGCGCATCGGTGAGCTGGCCGCCGTCGCGCTTGGCGCGGATGACGTCCACCGCGGTGGGGGCGGCGGTCACCCCGTGTCCCCGGCGTCCCCGCGGCCCGCGCGGGCGGGCAGGTCGGCGGGCCCGAAGGCGCCGGGCAGCAGGGTGTCCATGCGCACCGGCCCCTCCTCCCCGTCCAGCAGCAGCCCGGGGCCGCCGTGCTCGAACAGCAGCTGCCGGCAGCGGCCGCACGGTGCGATGGGCGCGCCGTCGCCGGCCACCACGCTGATGGCCACCAGCCGCCCGCCGCCGCTCTGGGCCAGGTCGCTCACCAGCCCGCACTCGGCGCACAGGGTGAGCCCGTAGCTGGCGTTCTCCACGTTGCAGCCGCGCACCAGCCGGCCGTCGTCGGTGATGGCGCACGCGCCCACCAGCACCCCGGAGTACGGGGCGTAGGCCCGGTGGGTCATGGCGCGGGCCTGCGCGCGCAGGGTGTCCCAGGGCGGGTCGGTCACGGCGCGTGCGCCTCCAGCGCCGCGATGGCCGCGGGCACCTCGTCCATGCCCGCCGCGCGCGCCATGCGCGGGTTCGCGTCGTCCAACTCGGCCTGCTCCAGGGCCCAGGTGGTGTGGTAGGGCACGTGCACGCCGCAGCCGCCCAGGTCCAGCACCGGCTGGATGTCCGAGCGGGGCGAGTTGCCCACCATGCAGAACGCGTCGGGTGCAACCCCCATGCCGTCAAGGATGCGACGGTAGGTGTCGGTGTCCTTCTCGCTCACGATCTCCACCCGCTCGAACCGGTCGGCCACCCCCGAGGCGGCCACCTTGGACTCCTGGTGGAACAGTTCCCCCTTGGTGATCAGCAGCAACCGCCGGCCGGACAGCGCCGCCAGGGCATCGGCCACCCCGTCCAGCAGCTCCACCGGATGCTGCATCAGCCGCTTGCCCAGGCCGATGATCTCCTCGATGTGCCGCCCGTCGATGCGCCGGTGGGTCACGGCCAGGGCGGTCTCGATCATGGACAGGAGGAACCCCTTGGCCCCGTACCCGAACACCGCCAGGTTGCGCCGCTCGGTCTCAAGCAGCGCGGCGGCCACGGTGTCGGGGTCCACCCAGGGGCGCAGGATGTCGGTGAAGGCCTGCTGGGTGACGTCGTAGTGGCCCTCGTTGTGCCAGAGGGTGTCGTCGGCGTCGAATCCGATGAGCTCGAAGGGCATCGGGCCAGTGTATGTGCAACGGCAAATGGGCCGGAGCGGGCTGATGGTCTAGCGTTCCGTCATGACTATTGACGAGAACATCATCCGCAGCGCCCCGAAGGTGCTGCTGCACGATCACCTGGACGGGGGCCTGCGGCCCCAGACGATCGTGGACCTGGCGCGGGAGACCGGCTACGACGGGCTCCCCACCACCGACCCGCAGGAACTCCGGCAGGTCATCTCCCGCGGCGCCAACCGCAACGACCTGGTGCTGTACCTGGAGACCTTCGCCCACACCGTGGCGGTGATGCAGACCCGTGAGGGGCTGGAGCGCGTGGCCGCCGAATGCGCGGAGGACCTCGCCGCGGACGGCCTGGTGTACGCCGAGATCCGCTTCGCGCCGGAACTGCACCTCGACCGCGGGCTGGACCTGCAGCAGGTGGTGGACGCCGTGCTGGCCGGCTTCGAGCGCGGCAGCGCCGGCACCGGCCTGACGGTGCGCGTGCTGTGCTCGGCCATGCGCCAGCAGGCCAGCAGCCTGCAGATCGCCGAGCTGGCCATCGCCAACCGCGACCAGGGGGTGTGCGGCTTCGACATCGCAGGCCCGGAGGCCGGCTACCCGCCGTCGCGTCACCTGGACGCGTTCTCGCGCTGCATGCGCGAGCACTTCCACATCACCGTGCACGCCGGTGAGGCCTTCGGCCTGCCGTCCATCGCGGAGGCCATCCACACCTGCGGGGCCGAGCGGCTGGGCCACGGGGTGCGCCTGATCGACGACATCATGGTGAACGAGGACGGCACCCACACCCTGGGGACGCTTGCGGCGTTCGTGCGGGACACGCGCGTGGCGCTGGAGATGTGCCCGTCGTCCAACGTGCACGTGGGCGCGGTGCCGTCGCTGGACCAGCACCCGGTGGGGCTCATGAAGAACCTGCGGTTCCGGGTGACCGTCAACACCGACAACCGCCTGATGAGCGACACCACGCTCAGCCACGAGTTCGCGCTGCTGTCGTCCACGTTCGGGTGGACGCTCAACGATGTCCGCTGGGCCACGGTGAACGCCATGAAGAGCGCGTTCCTGCCGTTCGACGAGCGGCTGGCCCTGATCAACCGGGTGATCAAGCCCGGCTTCGCGATGCTGGGGGCCGACGGCTGATCGCCGTGGCCCCACCGCCGGCCGCCGCACCCGGCGTGCCGGCGGTGAGCGTCACCTGCACCACCCCGTGCTTCGTGGACGCCCGGCTGGTGGCCCCGCCCTCCGCCATCCTGCGGGTGGCCGGGCACACCACCGGCCCCGCGCAGCTGGCGCGGCTGCGCACCCTGCTCCCGGGTTCCGAGGCCCCGCGGACACTCACCCTCCACCCCACCCCGGCGGGCGCGCGTCTGGTGGGCGCCGAGGCCCCCGGGCGCCTCAGCGCCGACCTCACGGTGGCGGTACGCGACGACGCGGACCCGCCGGTGACGGCCACCGCCCGCGTGGTGATGGGCAAGGACCGCCCGTACCCGGTGGTGGTGGGCCGCTCCTGGGCCGGCCGCCCCCTGGTGGTGCACCTGCCCGACGGCCCCGCCGACATGCTGGTGATGGGCGCCATCCACGGCAACGAACCCCAGGGTGCATGGACGCTGGTGAACGCGCTCGGCCGGGTGGGCGCCGCGGGTCTGCGGGAGGCCGTCATGGTGGTGGCCAACCCCGACGGCTACCACCTGCACACGCGGCGCAACCTGCACGGGGTGGACCTCAACCGCAACTTCCCGGGAAGGACCTGGGGCACCGGGGTCACCCCCGGGCCGCGCCCGGCATCCGAGCCGGAGACCCGCGCCATCCTGCGCACACTGGCCCTGCTGCGCCCGGCCCGCCTGGTGACGCTGCACGCCCCGCAGACGCTGGTGGAGGACCCGGAGTTCACCCCGCTGGGCTGCTGGCTGGCTCGGGGCACCGGCCTCCCGCTTGCGCGCTCCGTGGGCTACGCCACCCCGGGCTCGCTGGGCGACTGGAGCGCCGAGCACCACCTGCCGGAGGTCACCATCGAGCTCCCGCCGGGACGGCCCTCGGCGCGGGTGGTGGACACGCTCACCAGGACCCTGGCCGGCGAGGCGCCGGCCAATCGGCCTTGACCCTCACGCGGGGGGATGGTCCACCATGAGCGCATGACGCACACACCGCTCACCGTCGGACGGCTCGCCGCCCTGACGGGGGTGTCGCCGCGCACCCTGCACCACTACGACCGCATCGGGCTGCTGCGGCCGCACCACCGCACGCCCTCCGGCTACCGCGTCTACGGGGCCGCGGAGGTGGCACGTCTGCGGGAGATCCTGGTGTGGCGCCGCATGGGCATCCCGCTGGCGCGGGTGGCCGAGCTGGTGGCGGCGGGCGCGGGCGACCGGCGAGGTGTGCTGGAGGACCAGCTGCGGCTTGTGCGCGCCCGCACGCGGGAGCTGGAGGCGGTCGCGCACGCCCTGCAACTCGCACTGGATGAGGAGGACGCCGGAATGGCCACCGACGAGCGCGTCATCGCCGCCCTGGACGGGTTCGACCCCGCCGACCACGCGCGGGAGACGCGGGAGCGATGGGGCGACACGGCCGCGTACCGCACGGCCACCCGGCGGGCGGCACGCCGCCGTCCCGAGGAGTGGGCGGCGATGCGCGCCGAGGCCACCGCCATCGAGGACGCCATGGCCGCGCTGTGGCGGGCGGGCGCCCCGGCCGACGGTCCCGCCGCCGCGGCGCAGGCGGAGGAGTGGCGCCGCCACATCAGCCGTCATCACTACGCGTGCACCACGGTGATGCTGGCGACGCTGGGTGAGATGTACGTGGCCGACCCGCGCTTCACCGCGCACTACGACGGAGCCGACGGCTCCCGGGCCGGGTTCGCCGCCTGGGTGCGCGACGCGCTGGTGGCGCGCGCCTCCTCGGGCCACGCCCCCTCCTGAGCGCACACGCCGGCCGCCACCTCGCAGGCGCGGGCCAGCGCCGCCTCGGACCCCGCGCCCAGTTGCAGCGCGGCCAGCAGGCCCGCCGCGAAGGCGTCACCCGCGCCGGTGGTGTCCACCACGGGGCCCGGCGGCGTCGCCGCCGGCACGTGCACCGGATCCGCGCCCGCCGCGAACCACACCGCGCCCCCGGCGCCCAGCTTCACCACCACCGCGCGGTGGTCGTTGTCCAGCAGGCGCGCCGCGATGCCCGCGGCGTCGTCCGAGCCGGTGAGGGCCCGCCCCTCCAGGCGGTTGAGCACCACCAGGTGGGCACCGCGGATCTGGTCGCGCATCCACCCGGCGCCCACGGCCTCCACCATGGCCGCCGAGGCGGGGTCCACCGACACACCCATGCCGGCCTCCCGTGCGGCGGCCAGCACGGCCCGCCCGGATTCCCGGCTGCCGGGGTGCAGCAGGGTGTAGCCGGACAGGTGCAGGTGCCCGCCGTCGGCGTGCACCGCCGGCGCGCCCAGGTGGTCGTTGGCGCCGTGGTCGGGCAGCATCGTGCGCTCGGCGGCACCGTCCACCAGCACCACGCAGGTGCCCGTGGGGGCCTCCGCGGTGACCCGCAGCCGGGCCGTCACGCCCAGCCCCAGCAGGGCGTCGGTGGCCACGCGCCCCAGCGGATCGTCGCCCACGCACCCGTGGAACACCACCTCGGCCCGCAGGGCCCCCAGCCAGGCGGCGGTGTTGGCCCCCGCCCCGCCCACGCGGGTGACCACGCGCGCGGGGGTGTCGCTGCCCATGGCCAGGGGCAGCGCGTGGCACGCCAGCACGTCGGTCATGACATCGCCCACCACCACGATGGGCCGCAGGGCGTGCGGCGCCGCGGGCCACGCGCCGGGCGCGGGGTGGCTCACCCCTTGAGGGCCGCGGCGATGCGGGCCGCCAGCCCGGCGTTGCGCAGCACCAGGCGCACGTTGGCGTCCAGGCTGGCGCCGGCGGTCTGCTCGTGGAAGCGCGCCAGGATGAAGGGGGTGGCGGCCTTTCCGGTGATGCCCTGGGCGCGCGCGTCGGCCAGCGCGCGGGACAGCACGCGGTCGTGCAGCCCGGGGTCCAGCTGCTCGCCGGCCGGCAGGGGCTGGGCCACCACGATGGCCTGGTCCAGGCCCAGCTCGGCGCGCAGGGCCGCGATCTCGGCCACCTCCTGCTGGGTGTCCACCCGCCAGGGGGCGGGCTGCCCGGAGTCGGTGAGGTAGAAGCCGGGGAAGCGGTCGGTGCCGAAGCACAGCACCGGCACCGACAGGGTCTCCAGGCGCTCCAGGGTGGCCGCGACATCCAGGATGGACTTGACCCCGGCGCACACCACGATGATGCGGGTGTTGGCCAGCGCGGTGAGGTCGGCCGACTCGTCGAAGGTCTCCGAGGCCTCGCGGTGCACGCCCCCCAGGCCCCCGGTGGCGAACACGCGGATGCCGGCAAGGGCGGCCAGGTGCGCCGTGCTGGCCACCGTGGTGGCCGCCGACATCCGCCGCGCCAGAGCGGGGCCCAGGTCGCGCACGCCGGCCTTGGCGATGTCGGTGCGCGAGGCCAGGGTCTCCAGCTGGGCGTCGTCCAGCCCGATGTGCACGGTGCCGTCCAGCACCGCGATGGTGGCCGGCACCGCGCCCTGCTCGCGCACCGTGTCCTCGATACGGCGCGCCACCTCCAGGTTGTCGGGGCGCGGCAGGCCGTGGGCGATGATGGTGCTCTCCAGCGCCACCACGGGGCGACGGGACCCCAGGGCGGCGGCGACGGGGGGGCTGAACGCGAACTCCACGGGGGTTCCCTTCAGATGCGGGCGGGGTGCCAGACGGTGCGGATCTCGCAGAATGCCAGCGCGGTGCGCAGGTCCTCGGCGCCCTCGGTGACCACGGCGCGCTTGAGGTTGACGGCGGTGCGCGCCCGCAGGTCGGGCAGCAGCTCGTCCGGGGCGCCCGAGAGGTCGATCACGTCCACGTCCTCGTGGTCGGCCAGCCACGGCAGCAGCGCCGCCCGGTCGCCCGTGAGGAGGTTGACCACCCCGCCCGGCACGTCGGAGGTGGCGATGACCTCGCCCAGCGCGCACACCGCCAGGGCCACCGGCCCCTCCACCACGGCCACCGCCGTGTTGCCGGCCATGATGGCCGGGCACACCAGCCCCAGCACGTCGCGCACCCCGCGGCCGGCGCACGCCAGGCCGGCCACACCCTGGGGGATGGCGTGCGACACGTTGAGGAACGGCCCGCTCACCGGGTTGACGCCGCCGGCGAGCGTGTCGAGCTTGTCGGCGAAGCCGGCCCAGTACACCGCCACGTCCACCGCGGCCTCCACGTCGGCGCGCGCAGCGCGCGCCGTGCGGCCCGCCACCCGCAGCTCGGCCGCGAACTGGTCGGCGCGCCCCTCCAGCACCTCGGCGATGCGGTACAGGATCTGGCCGCGGTTGTAGGGCGTGCGGTCCCACCAGCCCGCCTGCGCGCCGCGCGCGGCGCGCACCGCGTCGCGCAGGTCCTTGCGGGACGCGGCCGCCACGTGGGCGCGCACCACCCCGCGGCCGTCGGCCACCGGGAACGTGCGGCCCGACTCCGAGCGGGGGAAGGCGCCCCCGATGAACAGCTTGTAGGTCTTGGGCACCGGCAGCCGCTCGCTCATGACCGCACCGGGCTGATCCGCAGGTACTCGCGCAGGCCCTGCCGGCCGCCCTCGCGACCGAACCCGGACTGGCGCACCCCGCCGAATGGGCTGGCCGGGTCGAACTTGTTGAAGGTGTTGGCCCACACCACCCCCGCCTGCAGCCGCTGGCTCACCCACAGGATGCGGGCGCCGGTCTGGGTCCACACCCCCGCGGACAGGCCATAGCGCGTGGCGTTGGCCTTGGCCACCGCCTCCTGCTCGGTGCGGAAGGTCTGCACGGCCAGCACCGGGCCGAACACCTCCTCGCGCGCGATGGTCTCGCTGCCGCCCACCCCCGTCACCAGCGTGGGCGGGTAGAACCAGCCGCGATCCGGCAGGGCGCCCCGCGGCTGGAACACCTCGCAGCCCTGCGCGGCCGCACCGTCCACGAACTCGCGGATGCGCTGCAGCTGCACCTCGGAGTTGATGGCGCCCACGTCGGTGTTCTTGTCCAGCGGGTCGCCCACCCGCAGGCGCTCCATCCGCGCGCGCAGGCGGCGCAGCAGCAGGTCGGCGATGCCCTCCTGCACCAAGAGGCGCGACCCGGCGCAGCAGACGTGCCCCTGGTTGAAGAAGATGCCGTCCACGATGCCCTCCACGGCCTGGTCCAGGGCGGCGTCGTCGAACACGATGTGCGCGCCCTTGCCGCCCAGCTCCAGCGTGAGCTTGCGCCCGGTGTGGGCGGTGGCCCGCACGATCTCCTTGCCCACCTCGGTGGACCCGGTGAACGCCACCTTGTCCACGCCGGCATGCGCGGCCAGCGCCGCCCCGGTGGCGCCCCCGCCGGTCACCACGTTGAGCACCCCGTCCGGCAGGCCCACCTCGGTGGCCATGCGGGCGAAGTGCAGCGCCGTGAGCGGGGTGGTCTCCGCGGGCTTCAGCACCACGGTGTTGCCGCAGGCCAGCGCCGGGGCGATCTTCCAGGCCAGCATCAACAGCGGGAAGTTCCAGGGGGTGATCTGGCCCACCACCCCCAGCGGTGCGGTGCGCATGCCCGGCACCGCGTAGGCCAGCTTGTCGGCCCACCCGGCGTGGTGGAACAGGTGCGCGGCCGCCAGCGGGATGTCGATGTCGCGCGACTCGCGGATGGGCTTGCCGCCGTCGATGGTCTCCAGCACCGCGAACTCCCGCCCGCGGTCCTGCAGGGCCCGCGCCAGCCGGAACACCAGCTTGCCGCGCTCCCGGGCGGGCATGTCGCGCCAGGTGTCGTCGTACGCCCGCCGGGCAGCCGCCACCGCGTCGTCCACGTCGGCGGCACCGCCGTCGGCCACCTCGGCAAGCCCGCGCCGGTGGCCAGTTCGAGGGTGGTGAACGCGCCGCCACCGCGGGCCTCGCGTTCCCGGCCGTCCACGAACAGGCCGTAGCGGGGGTCGATGGCCACCACGTCGCGTCCCTCGATGGACGGGGCGTAGTCGCTGAAGCGCGTGGCCAGGTCATCCTGCTTTGCGGGCGCTTTGCGTGGCGGGGACACTGAACCTCAGCCTCTAGTCGACGGGGAGATCTGCGGGTCGGGGGTAGATCCCGGAGCGCTGGAAGCGCATCTGCAGCACCAGATCGTTGAGCAGCGTGGAGGCCCCGAAGCGGAAGCGCTCGGCGGTGAGCCAGTCCGTCCCAAGCGTCTCCGCGATGATCGCGAGGTACCCCAGCGCCTGCTTTGCGGTGCGCACGCCGCCGGCCAGCTTGAGGCCCACCACGCGGCCGGTCTGCTCGGCGTGGTCGCGGATGGCCTCGGCCATGCACAGCGCCACCGGCGGCGTGGCCGACACCCCCAGCTTGCCGGTGCTGGTCTTGATGACGTCGCTGCCGGCCGCCATGGCGATGACGCTCGCCAGCCGCACCATCTCGTACGACCCCAGCTCGCCGGTCTCGAGAATGGTCTTGAGGTGGGCGTCCCCGGCCGCCTCCTTGGCCGCGGCCACCTCGTCGTGCACCACGTCCAGCCGGCCGGACAGCAGGGCCCCCCGGTTGAGGACGATGTCGATCTCGTGCGCCCCGGCCCGCACGGCGGCCCGGATCTCCTCCAGCCGCTCGGGCAGCGGCGACTGCCCGGACGGGAAGGCGCCGGCCACGCTGGCCACGCGCACCGGCGTGCCGCGCAGGGCCTCCACCGCCACGGGCACCAGCGCCGGGTACACGCACACCGCCGCCACGGGCGGCACGCCTGGATCCTCCGGGTCGGGCCGCAGCGCCCGCGCGCACATGGCCCGCACCTTGCCCGGCGTGTCCGCACCCTCCAGCGTGGTGAGGTCCACGCAGCGCACGGCCAGCTCCAAACCCGCCATTTTGCTGGCCTTCTTGATGGAGCGGCCTGCCAGCCGCGCGGCCCGCTCCTCCAGCGCCAGCCCGTCCACGCCGGTGACGCGCAGGGTGGTGTGCGCCGCCGAGTCGCGCAGCACCGGTCCGGTGGGCTCGTGGCCGAGCCGGGTCACGCCGACAGCAGCCGGTCGAGGTGGTCGCGCACCAGCGCCAGCCGGTGGCGGGCCCGCTCGCGCGCGCCGTCCACGTCGGCGTCCTGCACCGCCTCCACCGCCTCGCAGTAGCACTTGAGCTTGGCCTCGGTGCCGGATGGGCGCACGATCACCCGCACGTCGCCCTCCAGGTCGATGCGCAGCACGTCCACGGCCACGCCGTGCAGCTCGCGCACGCGCAGGCCGCCGATGCGGTCCGGCGGCGTGCGGATGAGCTTCTCCATCATCTCCCGGTACCGCTGGGCCGCCCCGGGGCGGTCGTCGCGCAGCGAGAAGTTGTGCGTGACGTGCGCGCCGTGGCGCCGGTTGAGGTCGTCCAGGTCCTCCAGCAGCGTCCGGTCCCGGGCGTGGGCCGCGCTGGCCATGGAGGCCACGGCCAGGGCCGCCAGCAGCCCGTCCTTGTCGCGCGTGTCCGGGCCGATGGCGTAGCCCAGCGCCTCCTCGTAGGCCAGCACCTGCTCCCACTCGGGGTGCTCGATGGCCGGCCGGCACAGCCACTTGAAGCCGGTGAGCGTCTGGGTGTGCCAGACGCCGCGCGCCGACGCGATGGCCGCCAGCATCGACGAGCTCACCACGCTGTTCACCACCAGCCGGTCGGGGCGGCCCTGGGTGACCGCCCCCAGCAGCCAGTCGGCCAGCAGCGACCCCACGTCGTCGCCCGACAGCTGCACGATCTCACCGTGGCGCCCCGGCACCATCACCGCCACGCGGTCGGCGTCGGGGTCGAGCGCCAGGCCCAGACCCGCCGCCACCTCGTCCATGCGCACCGCCAGGAGGTCGGTGGCACCCGGCTCCTCCGGGTTGGGGAACCGCACGGTGGGGAACTCCGGGTCGGGGTCCTCCTGCGCCGCCACCGGGTACACCTCCTGGTGCCCGGCCTCGGTGAGCAGCCCGGCCAGCAGCGCCCCGCCGACGCCGTGCATGGCGGTGGTGACGATGCGCATGCGGGAGGCGGGCGGCGGCACGAGGGCCAGCACGTGGGCGCGGTACGCGTCCACCGCCTCGCGCGGCAGGGCGCTGACGGCGGCGCCCGGCCCGTCGGGCACCAGCACCCCGTCGGCCGCGGCCGCATCGATGGCCTCGGCCACCTGGGCGTCCACGGGCGGCACGATCTGGGCCGCGTCGTCCAGGTACAGCTTGAGCCCGTTGTCGGCGGGCGGGTTGTGGCTGGCGGTCACCACCAGGCCCGCAACGCACCCCAGGTGCCGGATGGCGAACACCCCCACGGGGGTGGGCAGCGGCTCGGCGCCCAGGAACACGGGGATCCCGTGCGCGGACAGCACCAGGGCGCAGTCGTGCGCGAACTCGGCCGAGTTGTGGCGCGCGTCGAACGCCACCACCACGCCGCGCGTCTGCGGGTCGGTGGCCGAGGCCAGCAGGTGGCGCGCGATGCCCGCGGTGGCCTGGCGCACCAGCAGGCGGTTCATCCCGGTGGGGCCGGCCCGCATGGGCCCGCGCAGCCCGGCCGTGCCGAACGCCAGGCGGCCCGCGAAGCGGGCGGTGAGCCCGTCGGCGTCCCCGGCCTCCAGCAGCGCCGCCACCTCGTCGCGGGTGCGGGTATCCGGGTCGGCGGACATCCACGCCTCCGCGGTGGCGCGCAGCGCGGCGGGGACCCCGGCGCTCACAACGCCTCCACCACCGCCCGCAGCAGCTCGGCCAGCCGTCCCACCGCCGCCCGCCCGGCGGCCAGCACCTCGTGGTGGTCGAGGGGTTCCGACGGCAGGCCAGCGGCCAGGTTCGTCACCAGCGACAACCCGAACACCTCCGCGCCCAGATGGTGGGCCGCGATGGCCTCCAGCACCGTGGACATCCCCACCAGATCGGCACCCAGCACCCGCAGCATTCGGATCTCGGCGGGCGTCTCGTAGGTACCGCCCAGCATGCCCGCGTACACGCCCTCGGGCACCTCGGGGAACCGCGCGCGCACCGCCGCCCGCAACCGGGGGCTGTACAGGTGGCTCAGGTCCGCGAAGCGCGGCGGCAGACCGGGCGGCGGGTCCTCGCCGGTAAGCGGGTTGACCCCCGTGAGGTTGAGGTGGTCGCTGATCAGCACCGGCGTCCCCGGGCCGTGGTCCGGCTGCAGCGAGCCCGCCGCGTTGGTGAGCATCACCACCCCGCAGCCGGCCATCACGGCGGCCCGCACGCCGTGCACCACGGTCTCCACCGGGTGCCGCTCGTACAGGTGCGCCCGGCCCGCCATCACCAGCACCGGCACGTCGCCCACCATCACCGAGTGGGCCATGCCCGAGTGGCCCTGCACGCGCGGCGCCGGGAAACCCGGCAGGTGCGGCATGGAGACCTCACCGCGCACCTGCCCCATCAGGCCCACCACGTCGGCCCAGCCGGAGCCCAGCACCAGCGCGGCCCGGTGCTCGCCCAGCCGCTGCCGGATGGCATCCGCGGCCGATCCCGCCAGTGCGTATGCGTCCGTCGACATCGCCGCGCACTATCGCACGGAACGGAGCGACACCAGATCCACCCACTACCCTGTGCGCGTGCCCAGCCCGGACGCATCCCCCACCCTGCTGTGCACCATCACCGGGGATGACCGGCCCGGGCTCACCAGCGGCCTGTTCCACGAGGTGGCCCCGCTGGGCGCCGAGGTGCTGGACGTGGAGCAGGTGGTGGTGCGGGGCCGCCTCACCCTGGCCGTGCTGTTCCGCACCGGCGACGAGGCCGGGCTGCGGGCCCATGTGCAAGACGTGTGCGGGCGGCTGGGCGTGGCCGTGCGCATGGACTCGGGCACCGGCGACAACCGCCGGCGCCGCACCGGGCGGGCCGCGGTGGTGGTGATCGGCGCGCCGCTCACCGCCGCGGCGGTCGCCGCGGTGAGCGAGTGCATCGCCGCGCACGGCGCCAACATCGACCGCATCCAGCGGCTGGCGCGCTCACCCGTGACCACCATCGAGTTCGACTGCTCGGGCGCGGACGTGGAACGGCTGCGCGCCGAGCTGGGCCTGGTGTCGCACGAGCTGGGCGTGGACGTGGCCGTGGCGCCGGGGGGCCTCGCCCGGCAGGGGCGGCGGCTGGTGGTGATGGACGTGGACAGCACGCTGATCCAGGACGAGGTGATCGAGCTGCTGGCCGACCACGCCGGGCGCCGCGAGGAGGTGGCGCGCATCACCGAGGCCGCCATGCGCGGCGAGCTGGACTTCGCCGAGTCGCTGCGGGCCCGCGTGGCCGTGCTGGCCGGGCTGCCGGAGTCGGTGCTGCCCGCGGTGCGCCGGTCGGTGCGCCTCACCCCCGGGGCCCGCACGCTGGTGCGCACCCTCAAGCGGCTGGGGATGCACGTGGCGGTGGTGAGCGGGGGGTTCATCGAGGTGGTGCAGCCCATCGCCGACGAGCTGGGCATCGACCACGCCCGGGCGAACCGCCTGGAGATCGTGGACGGCGTGCTCACCGGCCGCGTGGTGGGCACCATCGTGGACCGGCGCGAGAAGGCCAACGCCCTGCGGGAGTTCGCCGCCCTGGAGGACCTGCCCCTCAGCCGCACCGTGGCCATCGGGGACGGCGCCAACGACCTGGACATGCTGGCCCTGGCGGGGCTGGGCGTGGCGTTCAACGCCAAGCCGCTGGTGCAGGCGCAGGCCGACACCACCGTGAACGTCCCCTACCTGGACGCGGTGCTGTTCATGCTGGGCATCACCCGCGAGGAGGTTGAGGAGGCGGACCTGGACGGTGCATCGTGAGCGTGCCGCGACGGGTGACGGCCACCCGGTACGTCACGCCGCTGCGGGAGGGCGGGTCGCTTCCGGGCCTGGTGGAGGGCGATGACGACGGCATGTACGTGTGCAAGTTCCGCGGCGCCGGGCAGGGCCCGCGCGTGCTGGTGGCCGAGATGATCGTGGGCCGCACCGCGCAGGGGCTGGGCCTGCCCGTGCCGGAGCTGGTGGTGCTGCACCTGGACGACGCCCTGGGGCGTGCCGAGCCCGACCCCGAGATCCAGGCGCTGATGCGGGCCAGCACCGGCCTCAACCTGGGCATGGACTTCCTGCCGGGGGCGCTCGGGTGGGATCCCTCGGGCCGCGATCCCGTGGATGCGGACACCGCCGCGGAGGTGGTGTGGCTGGACGCCTTCGCCCTCAACGTGGACCGCACCCCGCGCAACCCCAACCTGCTGGTGTGGCACGGCCGCACCTGGCTGATCGACCACGGGGCCGCCCTGTACCCGCAGCACGCCGACTGGGCGCTGACCGGCGCGGAGGACCGCACGCTGCCCGACGTGGGCGCGCATGTGCTGCTGCGGCTGGCCTCCTCGGTGGCCGACGCCGACGCGCGCCTGGTGCCGCGCTGCACCGACGCCCTGCTGCGGGACGCGGTGGACGCCGTGCCCGAGGAGTGGCTGCAGGATGAGCCCGGGGTGGCCCCGGCGGCACGGCGGGAGGCGTACCTGCGGTTCCTCACCGCGCGCCGCGACGGGCCGCGGGCGTTCGCCCGGGAGGCGGAGGTGGCGCGTGCCGCGCGATGAGCCGTTCCAGTACGCGCTGTGGCGCGTGGTGCCCGATGTGGAGCGGGGGGAGCGCATCAACGCCGGGGTGGTGCTGTTCGCCCGCACCCTGGATTTCCTGGGGGCCATGGTGCACCTGGACCGCGAGCGGCTGGCGCGGCTGGCCCCCGGCGCCGACGCCGACGCGGTGGAGCGCTACCTGGCTTCGCTGGCCGGCGTGGCGGCGGGCGACCCCGCGGCCGGCCCGATGGCGGCCCTGGCGGCCCACCAGCGCTTCCACTGGCTCACCGCGCCGGTCAGCACCATCGTGCAGCCCTCCGAGGTGCACACCGGCGTGTGCACCGACCCGCGGGCCGCGCTGGAGCGCCTTTTCAGGCGGCTGGTGGCCTCACCCGAGCGCTGATCTGAGCGCGGCGGCACCGCCCTCCAGCACCGGCGGGCCGTGGGAGGTCAGCACGCGGCGCACGTCCAGGTCCAGCAGCGGCGCCAGGTCGGCGCGCAGCTGGTCCAGCGTGCGCCCCGCCGGCAGCCACGACCGCGGGCACATGGTGAGCCCGCCGGCACCGTCGCCCAGGAGGGTGTCGGCGGTGACCAGCGTGCGGTGCGCGGGGATCCACATGGCGTACTCGCGACCCGCCGGGATGCGGATGCCGTGCAGGCCCTGCGCCAGCGGGGCCCGGGTTGGCCGCGGCCCCCAGATGCGCGCGACCGGGTAGCGGGCCGCCACCTCCGCGGCGCTGCGCGCGTGCCAGCGCACGCTCACCACCACCAGCACCGGCAGCCCCAGGCGCGCCACGTCGCCGTCCAGGGCGCGCCAGAACCGCTCGCGATCGGCGGGCTCCGCGGGCACCAGCGGGTCGATCACCACCACGGCGTCCGGGCACTCCAGGTACACGCAGGCCACCTCGGGGTCCCAGCCGCCCTTGGGCGAGCGCCATCCCGGGTGGGGCGCGGTCCAGCGCCACAGGCCCTCGTCGATGCGCTGCACGGTCATGGGCGACCCGGTGGACATCGGCCCGCCCATCAGCCCAGGATGTTGCCCAGCTGGGTGAGCTGGCCGTCGCGCACGATCTGCAGCAGCCGGTCGGCCGGGATGCTGTTGGCGGCGCCCCGCAGCAGCAGCGCCACCACGCCGTTGATGGCGCCGGCGTCCTGCGCGTCGCTGATGGCCCGCTGCAGCCCCACCCGCAGGGCCTGCTGGGCGCGCGCGTCGTCGATGCCGTGCTGCTGAGTGAACGTGCGGAACGTGTCGGCCGTGGTGACCGCGCGCGCCAGCTCCTCACGGCTGACGTGCAGGTCGCAGGCCGCGCCGTCCAGGGCCGAGAGGGTCACCTGCTGGGCCAGCTCCTGGGCGTTGCCGGGGTTGCGCCACGCGCGATGCGCGCAGGGGTCGGCCACGGCGAAGGCGTCGTAGCGGCCACCGCCCAGCAGCAGGTACACGGCCACCAGCAGCACCCCCGCGGCGCCCACCAGCGCCGCCAGGCCGATGCCGTCGCGGGGCGGCCACACGGTGCGGCCAAGGATCACGTCACCGCCCTCCTGCCGAACCGCGACCACAGCAACGGCAGCAGGGCCAGCAGCGCCATGGCCGCCGCCACGAAGAACGAGCGCGCCACCGAGGCGGTGGCCGCCCGGGCGATGCGGTGCTGCAGCGTCACCCGCAACGCCTCATACGCCGGCCGGTCGGCCGCGCTGGGCCTGATCGACCGGAACGCCGGGGTGATGTCGGGCACACCCGCCTCCTGGGAGGCCAGCACGCGCTCCCCCGCGTCGGCCAGCGCCAGCTTGGTGGACACGTCCAGCTTGGCGTCCAGCAGCGCCGCGGTCATGGCGTTCTCGGCCCGCGACTGCTGGCGGTTCATGTCCGCCACGAAGATGGGTGTGAGCAGCAGGATGCCCAGCACCACGCCCATGTGGCGGGACATGATGGTGATGCCGCCGTGGATCTCCTGCCCGGCCCGGTCGGCCAGGGCGGCCTGGGTGAGGGCGGGCACGGCCAGCGCCAGCCCCATCCCCACCAGCAGCTGCGGCGCCACGGTCCACCAGATGGACGCGCCCGGCATGATCGCCAGGGCGCACAGGCCCAGCCCCACGCCCAGGGCACCCGCCGAGGCCCGCGCCCACACGCTGCCGATGTGTCCCATCAGGCGGCCGCCGATGACGGCCGCCGCCGGCATCACCGACACCGCCACGGCGGCGGTGAGGGGCCGCAGCCGCCACCCCTCGATCATCAGCAGCACCACCAGGAACAGCGCGGCGGTGAGCCCCGCGGACACCAGCAGCAGGCCCGCGTTGGCGCGCCAGTGCGGCCGCTCCACCGCCGCACCCCGCGCGCCGGCCAGGTGCGGGATGCCCGCCACCACCAGGGCCGCCGCGGCCAGCGGCACCTGCAGGATGAAGATGGACCGCCACGAGATGAGCTGGGTGAGCGCCCCGCCCACGGCCGGCCCCACCGCCATGCCCACCGCGCCGGCGATGGCCCACAGCCGCGTGGCGGCACCCCGTGAACCGGTGACGGCCGGCAGCAGGTGCAGCGCGGCGCACACGGCCATGGCCCCGCCGAGGGCCTGTACGCAGCGCATACCCACCAGCGGCCACAGGTGGTGGGTCAGCGCGCACGCCAGCGATCCGGCGCCGAACAGCACCGCGCCGGCGGCGAACACGCCGCGCGGCCAGCGCCGGGCCGCGAAGGCCGACGGCACCGCCGCCAGCCCCAGCACCAGGTTGTAGGCGGTGAGCACCCACGCCACGTGCGCCACCGACACGTTGAACTGGGTGAGGATGTCCGACAGCGCCAGGATCACCACGGACGAGTCGGCCAGCACCACGCCCACCACCACCGCCAGCACCACGGCGCGCAGGCGGGGCGACCCGCTGACGGTGAGGGCCTGGTCGAGCACGTGCCAGTTGTAGCGGCTCCGGCGCACCTGCGGGCCAACCCTTTACCGACGGGAAACCGTACGCTTTCGCGCATCACCCCCAAAACACAGGGAGACACGACATGGGGCTTCTCGAAGACCTCGCGGGTGCAGCGGCCGGTCAGGTGCTGGGCGGCGGTTCAGGGGGCTCGCTCCTGAGCAAGCTGGCGCCGGTGGTGCTGGGCATGGTGGCCGGCGGCGGCGCGGCGGGTGGCCTGGGCGGCCTGCTGAACAAGTTCAACGGCGCCGGGATGCAGGACCAGGCACAGTCATGGGTGTCCAACGGCGACAACCAGCCCATCAGCGCCGACCAGGTGACCCAGGCGCTGGGTCACGACGAGGTTGCCCGCGTGGCCCAGGAGGCCGGCGTGTCGCACGAGGAGGCCGCGGGCGGCCTGGCGCAGCTGCTGCCCGAGGTGGTCAACAAGGTCACCTCCGGTGGCCAGGTGCCCGACCAGGGCGGCCTCACCGACCAGCTGGGCCAGCTGGCCAAGATGCTGGGCCACTAGGGAGCGCCCCTCGCCGGACCCGGGGGGCGCCCCCGGGTCCGGTCGCGCTCAGCGGCCGGTGACGGTGACCTGCCGCAGGGCAACGTCCCGGGCCAGGGCGGCCCGCGTGGACGCGTCCACGTTGCCGGTGACCTTCAGGTGGCCGTGCAGCTGGTACATGCGGATGACGTGGGCCAGCACGGCCGTGTACCGGTCGGCGGGGGCCCACCGGGCGGGCAGGCGCCGCAGCACCTGCAGTTCCCGCTGGGTGGTCTGCAGCAACCGCAGCGCATCTCCGGTGAGGCGGGGCACGCCGGCGTTCCAGGCCACGTGCACGCCCTTCGGCACCCCGGAGGCGCCGGGGACGGTGAAGCTGGCGCTGCTGGTGTTGCCGGCGCGGTCGGTGAGTACCAGGGTCACGCGGCGGCCGGCGGGGACCATCAGCCGCGCGGGCACCGCCGTGAACGTGCGGCCGTCCCAGGTGAGGGTGGCCAGGCCGCTGCCGGCGTCCCGTGCCGTCACGGCCACGGTCGCCCGCGTGCCCAGGGCCAGGCGGGGCACGCGCACCGACAGCGCGGGGGCCGTCATGTCCAGCGTCACGTCACGGGTGAGCTGGCGCGCATTGCCCGCACGGTCCACGGCCCGCACGGTGATGTGGTTGGCGCCCTCGGTCAGCGGGATGCGCCCGTCGGCCACCGGCCGCATGGCGCCACCCTGGGGGGCCCACTCCAGTGTCTGCACCCCGGACTCGGCGTCGGTGGCGGCCACGGTCAGGAGGGCGCCGCGCTGGGTGACGGTGAGCTCGGGCGCCGTGGCGTCCACGGTGACCTCCAGCACGGCCACGGTGGTGGCACCGTCGGCGCCGGTGAGGGTGGCGTACACCATGCGGCGCCCGGCGCTGGCGTAGGTGAAGTCCACCTGGGCGCCGTCGGCGTGGGCGCCGGGCGCCAGGGTCCAGTGCACGCCGGACGAGGTGGCGGGGTCGCCCAGCAGGGCGGTGAAGCTCACCGGGTCGCCGGGGCGGGCGTACACGTGGTTGGCGGTGAGCCGCAGCGCCGGGATGGACGCCAGCGTGACGGGGATCTGCAGCGTGATGGGCGCGGTTGCCGCCGACACGTTGCCCGCGGCGTCCACCGCCTGCAGCGTGATGGTGTGGCTGGACCCGGCCGGCAGGCCGCTGATGGAGTACGTGGTGGCCGCGGTGTCGGCCAGCGGCGACCCGTCCAGGGTGACGCGGTACACGCCCAGGCCGGAGGTGGACAGCAGCGGGGCGCCCGGGGACAGGGTGCTGGTGTTGCCGGCCGCGTCCTGGGCCCGCACGGTGTAGGTGAAGGGGCTGCCCGCGTCGGCCACCGCCGCCCAGGCCAGGGCGATGCGGCCGTCGCCCAGGATGTTGGCGCTGAGCCCGCCGGGTGTGGGCGGGGCCGTGGTGTCCACGCCGGCCGCGTCGGTGGCCGAGGTGGCCGCGGTGGTGGTGACCGGGGTGCCGTCGCGCAGCAGGGTTTAGCCGCTCGCGCCGGCCACGGGGGTCCACGTGAGGGCAAGCGGCGATCCGGAGCCGCCGGGAGCCGCGGGCCGCGCGGGCGGGGTGCGGTCCGGGGTGGTGGCCGATGCGGTGACCGCCGCCGAGGCGTTCCCGGCGGCGTCGTAGGCCACCGCGGAGTACGCGTGCACCGCGCCGTCGGTGAGCCCGCCGTCGGTGACGGTGCCCGCGGGTCCGTCGTACGCCACGCGGGCGCCCTCGGTGACCACCACGCGCACCGCGTCACCCGAGGTGGTGGTGACCAGCTGCACCTGCCCGGTGGCGCTGTTCAGCGGCACCGACGCGTCGGCGGTGGCGGTGAGGGTGGGCACCGGCGGGGCGGCGGTGTCGATGGTGAGGGTCACCTGCGCGGGCGAGGGGTCGGTGTTGCCCGCCAGGTCGCGCGCGCGGGCGGCCAGGGTGTGGGTGCCGTCGGCCAGCGGCCCCACGGCCCACGGGGTGCCGCACGCCGACCAGCCGGCCCCGTCCACGTTGCACTCGTAGGTGGACGACTCGGTGGCGGTGAGCCCCAGGGTGAGGCTCGCCGTGTTGACCGGCCCGGCCGGCGCGCCGGTGATGGCGGTGTCGGGCGGGATGACATCCGACGGGGTGTAGGTCACCCCGATGGCCGCCGACGGGGCGCTGGCGTTGCCGGCCAGGTCGGTGGCGATGACCCGGTAGGTGAAGAACCCGCCCGCGGGGAGCGAGGTGTCGGTGTAGGCGGTGCCCGTGGTGGTGCCGATCTGCGTGCCGTTGCGGGTGACCCGGTAGCCGTCGGCGCCCGCCGCGGCACCCCATCCCAGCACCGGCGCGGTGGCGGTGACCCCCGCGCCGGTGAGGCCCGTGGGGGTGGCCGGGGCGGTGCGGTCCAGGCGCACGGTGGATGCCGCCGACACGGTGGTCCAGCCGCTGGGGTTGCCGGCGGCATCGACGGCCCGGAACTGCACCAGCGTCTCGCCCTCCGCCGCGACTGTGACCGACGCGCCCGCCGACGCCGCGCCCCAGCTGGTGCCGCCGTCGGTGCTGAGCCGGTTCTGCAGGGTGGTGCCGCCCGCCGGGGTGGCCGTGATGGTGGTGGAGGCCGCGTTGCTCCAGGCGAGCGACCCGCCGGCAACCCCGCCGGGGATGGCCGGGGCCACGGTGTCCACGTCCACGTTCAGCGCGGCGCTGGGTGCAGACGAATTCCCCGCGCCGTCCACGGCGATCACGCGGTAGGCGTGCGTGCCGTCGGCGGGGAGCGCGGGGTCGGTGAAGGCGGTGCCCGTGGCCGTGCCGATCTGGGTGCCGTCGCGGGTGATCACGTACGACACGGCGTCCGCGGTGGCGTTCCAGGTGAGCGCCGGCGGGGCGTTGGTGGCCGCCGGGCCCGACAGCCCGGTGGGCGCCGCGGGCGCACCGCGGTCGATGCGGACGGTGGCCTGCACCCAGCCGCTGAGGTTGCCCGCACCGTCCACGGCCCGCGCCTGCACCAGGGTCTCCCCCTCGGCGCTGGGCGTGGTGACGGCGCCGGTGGCGGGCGCGCTCCAGGTGACGCCCCCATCGGTGCTGACCCGCGACTGGTACCCGGTGAGGCCGGACCCGCCCGCGTCGGTGGACCCGCCGGCGGTGACGGTGACCGAGGCCACGTTCTGCCACGCGGGGCTGCCGCCGGACACCGTGGGGTCGGTGGGCGCGGTGCGGTCGATGCGCGCCGTCTCGGACGCCGACCAGCCGCCGGTGTTGCCGGCCCCGTCCACCGCTCGGAACTGCACCAGCGTCTGCCCCTCGGCGCTCACGGTGACCGGCGCCCCGGTGGCGGGTGCGCTCCAGGTGCCGCCGCCGTCGGTGCTGAGCCGGTGCTCGTAGGTGAGCCCGGACGGCTCGGCGGGCGCGTTCCCGGTGATGGTCAGCGACGCCACCGACTGCCAGGCCGCCGAACCGCCGCCGGTGGTGGGCGCGGGCGGGGTGGTGCGGTCGATGCGGACGGTGGCGCGCACCCAGCCGCCCTGGTCGCCGTTGCCGTTGACGGCCCGGAACTCCACCAGCGCCTCGCCCTCGGCCGCCACCGTGACCGCGGTCCCCGCCGCGGGGCCGCTCCAGATGGCCCCGCCGTCGGTGCTGACCCGGTGCTCGTACCCGGACACGCCCGACTGGGGGTCGGTGGCGCCGGACGCCGTCACGGTGACCGAGGCGGTGTTCTGCCATGCCGAGGAGCCACCGGTGAGGGTGGGGTCGGTGGGGGCGGTGGGATCCACGGCCAGCAGGCGGCTGTGGATCTCGAACTCACCGGCCACCAGCCCGCCGGTGTCGTCGGTGCCGTCCCACACGGCCAGGAACGAGGGCACGTCGCCGCCGGAGGCCACCGTGCCGCGGCCGACCCCGTACACGGGGTCGCCGTCGGGGCCCATCACCGACACGCGCACGTCGTCGGGCCCGTACTCGGAGCCATCGGACAGCAGCCGCTGGACGTACAGCTCCGACTCGCCGTCGGCCAGGCCGCCGGTGCCGGGGGTGCCGGTCCACGACACCAGGTACTGGCGCGCGGGCGCGTTCCAGGTGACGTCGGGCGTGACGGCGTCGTCCGCGGGGTTGCCGTCCGGGCCCATGTGCGACACGCGGGCCGCGGCGCCCACAAGCGCCCCCGCGCCGGACAGGCGCTGGGTGAAGATCTCGAACTCGTCGTCGGCCAGGCCGCCGGTGCCGGGGTCACCGCTCCAGGCCACCAGCGCCTGGCCGGTGGTGCCGTCCACCGCCACCGCCGGGGTGAGCGCCGCGGCGGCCGTGTCGCCGTCCACGCCGGTGTGGCTCACCCGCACCGCCGGGCCCGTGAGGGCGCCGGCGGCGGTGAGGCGCTGGGCGAAGACCTCGTACTCGTTGTCCACCTGGCCACCGGTGTTGGTGTCGCCCGACCACGCCACCACGTACTCGCCGGTGACGGCGCTGATGGCCACCGCCGGCGTGAGGGCGTCGTAGGCGGCGTTGCCGTCCGGCCCATGGCCGACACGCGCACGTTGCCGCCCACCGGGGTGAGGGTGCCCGACAGCACCTGCGACCAGATCTCGTACTCGTTGTCCACCAGCCCGCCGGCGTTGGTGTCGCCCTCCCACACCACCAGGTACCGGTCGGTGGCCGCGTCGTAGGCGATGGCCGGGTGCCAGCCGTCGTACGCGGCGTTGCCGTCGGGACCCATGTGCGACACGCGCACCGCGCCGCCCACCGGGGCCCCCGAGCCGTCCAGGCGCTGGGCGTACACCGAACTCGTTGTCGGCCAGCCCGCCCGCGTTGGTGTCGCCGTACAGCTCACCACGAACTCGTCGCGGGTGGCGTTGTAGACCACCTGGGCTCCCACGCCACGAAGGCCGCGTCGCCGTCGGGACCCTGGTGGTGATGCGGAAGGCGCCCGCCCATTCGCCGCCACCGGTGGCCAGGGCGTCCCCACACCTCCACCTCGCGACGGGCCGGTGTTGGCGCTCCACACCACCAGGTACTGGTTGGTGAGGCTGTCGTGGGCCACCGCGGGGTGGCGTCCATGCTCGGGTCGCCCGGCGTGCCGGTGGCCGACAGCCGCCGTTGCGGGCCCAGACCGAGGCCCGCCAGGCGCACGGTGGCCAGCGGGTCGGGCGACCCGCCGTGGGTGGGCACCCACGGCCCCGCGTTGCCGGCGGTGTCGGTGGCGCGGAACTGCACCAGGGTCTCGCCCTGGGCGGTGACCGTGACCGCGGCGCCGGGTGCCACGGCGCTCCAGCTGGACCCGCCGTCGGTGGAGGTGCGGTGCTCGTAGCCGGCGACGCCGGACAGCGGATCGGTGGATCCGGCCGCCGTGACCGTGGTCTGGTCCAGGCCGGTCCAGGTGAGGCTGCCGCCGCTCACCGTCGGGTCGGTGGGGCCGTGCGGTCGATGCGCGCGCCGTAGCGCTCCAGGCACTGGTGTTGCCCGCGGCGTCCACCTCTGCGGAACTGGACCTGGGTCTCGCCCTCGGCGCTCACGTTGAGGCCTGGTCCGGCACCGCGGCGCTCCAGGCGGGTGCCGCCGTCGGTGCTGGTGCGGTACTCGTAGCCGCTCGCGCCCGCCGAACCCGATCCGGTGAGGTTGATGCCGGCCACCGATTGCCAGGCCGCCGACCCGCCGGACACCGGGGTGGTGGCGCCGGGGGTGTGCGGTCGATGCGCACGCGGTGGACCCCGCCGTGGCCGACCCGCGCCCACGCCCCGGTGTTGCCGGCGTCGTCCAGGGCGCGGAACTGCACCAGGGTCTCCCCCTCCGCGCTGATCACCACGGATGCCCCGGGGGTGGCCGCGCCCCAGGTCGCCCCGGAGTCGGTGCTGAGCCGGTACTCGTAGCCGGTGAGGCTGCCGAAGGCCGAGCTGGACCCGGACGCGGTGACCGTGACCGAGGCCACCGACTGCCACGACAGGCTGCCGCCGCTCACCGACGGCGCCGACGGGCCGGTGCGGTTGATCCGGACCGTGCTTCCGGCGGTGGCCGAGGCCGGCGCCCAGGCCCCGCGTTGCCCGCGGCGTCCAGCGCGCGGTACTGCACCAGGGTCTCGCCCTCGGCGCTCACCGTGACGCTCGCCCCGCCGGTGGCCGCACCCCAGGTGGTGCCGCCGTCGGTGCTGAGCCGGTACTCGTCGCCCGCGATCCCCGAGAGCGCGTCGGTGCCACCCGCGGCGGTGACGTCCACCGAGGCCACCGACTGCCACGACAGGTTGCCGCCGCTCACCGACGGCGCCGACGGGCCCGTGCGGTCGATGCGGACCGTGGCGTTGTCGACCATGCGCTGGCGTTGCCGGCGCCGTCCACGGCGCGGTACTCCACCAGCGTCTCGCCCTCCGCGGCCACGGTGCGGGTGGCCCCGGTGGCCGGTGCGCTCCAGGTGCCGCTGCCGTCGGTGGAGGTGCGCGACTCGTACCCGGCCAGGCTCCGAATCGCCGCCGTCGCTGCCAGAGGCCGTCACGTCGATGGACGCCACCGACTGCCAGACGGGGCCGCCGCCGCTCACCGTGGGGTCCGTGGGGGCGGTGCGGTCGATGCGGGCGGTGCCGCTGGCCGACCAGGCGGAGACGTTGCCCGCCGCGTCCACCGCGCGGAACTGGGCCAGCGTCTCGCCCTCGGCGTTGACGAACACCATGGCCCCGGCGGCCGGGGCGCTCCAGGATCCGCCGCCATCGGTGCTGACCCGGTACTCGTGCGAGACCACCCCGCTCACCGCGTCGGTGGCACCCACGGCGCCCAGGGTGATGGTGGCCACCGACTGCCATGCGAGCGACCCGCCGCCGGCCGTGGGGGCGGTGGGAGCGCCGCGGTCGATGCGCGCGGTGGCGCTGGCCGACCAGGGCCTGGTGTTGGTGGCGTCGTCGATGGCGCGGAACTGCACCAGCGTCTCGCCCTCGGCGCCCACCACCACCGACGCGCCCGACGTCGCGGCGCCCCAGGTGGTCCCGGAGTCGGTGCTGAGCCGGTACTCGTAGCCGGCGATGGCGCCGTAGGAGCTGGTGGCGCCCCCGCCCGTGAGCGTGATGGAGGCCACGTTCTGCCAGGCCGGCGACCCGCCGGACACGGTGGGCGCCGAGGGCCCGCTGCGGTTGATGCGCGCCGTGGCCCCGGCGGTGCCGGACACCGGCGTCCAGGCGCTGACGTTGCCGGCGCCGTCCACGGCCCGGAACTGCACCTGGGTCTCGCCCTCGGCGCTCACCACCACCGTCGCGCCCGATGCCGGGGCGCTCCAGCTGGTGCCGCCGTCGGTGCTGAGGCGCGACTGGTAGCCGGTGAGCGACGCGCCGCCGGTGTCGGTGCTGCCTGAGGCGGTGATGGCGATGGAGGCCACCGATTGCCAGGCCAGCGATCCGCCGGACACGGTGGGCGCGGTGGGGTCGGTGCGGTCGATGCGCACGGTGGACCCGGCCGCGGCGGACACCGGGCTCCACGCCGACGCGTTCCCGGCGTTGTCGAGCCCGCGGAACTGCACCAGCGTCTCGCCCTCGGCGCTCACCGTGACGCCGGTGCCGGCGGTGGGCGCGCCCCAGCTCGTGCCGCCGTCGGTGCTGGTGCGGTACTCGTAGCCGCTCAGCGCCGACCCGCCGGTGTCGGTGCTGCCCGACCCGGTCACGTCCACGGAGGCCACGTTCTGCCAGCTCAGCGACCCGCCGGACACCGCGGGCGTCCCGGGGGCGGTGCGGTCGATGCGCACCGTGCCGGCGGCGGTGCCGGCGTTGGGCGTCCACACGCTGGTGTTCCCGGCGCCGTCGACGGACCGGAACTGCACCAGCGTCTCGCCCTCGGCGCCCACGGTGACGGTGCCGCCGGACGCCGGCGCGCTCCAGGTGGCGCCCCCGTCGGTGGAGGTGCGGTTCTCGTAGCCCGAGAGCCCGGAGCCACCCGCGTCGGTGGACCCGGAGGCACTGACGTCCACCGAGGCCACCGACCGCCAGGACAGGCTGCCGCCCGACACGGAGGGCTTGGACGGGGTGGTGCGGTCCAGGCGCACCGTGGAGCCCGCCGTGGGCGTGGCGGGTGCCCACGGCCCGCTGTTGCCCGCGTTGTCCACCGCCCGGAACTGCACCAGCGTCTGGCCCTGAAGGGTGACCACGGCGGACGCACCGGAGGTGCCCGGGCTCCAGGTGGCGCCGCCGTCGCTGCTGGTGCGGTACTCGTAGACGTCCATGCCGCTGAGCAGATCCGTCGCATCACTGGCCGTGACGGTGGTGGACGCCTGGCTGAGCCAGCTCAGGGAGCCGCCGGTGACGGTGGGCCCGGCCTGGTCGGTCACCGACACCTCGTCCAGCGTCACCCCGCATTGGCCGGCCGTGAGGCTCTGGAACTGCAGCACGGTGCTTGCGGTGGTGGCGGTGGCCTCGAGGCTCACCTGGGTCCAGCCCATCGCGACCGCGCTGGTGGCACCGGCGTCGAAGCGCACGGTGCGCAGCGCGGCGCCGTCCCAGTTGACCACCATCTCCTTCACCGCCGGGGCACAGCTCCAGTTGCCGGCCACCTGGAAGGTGATGCGGTAGGTGTCGCCGGGAGTGGTCGCCAGCGTCTGGGAGATGGCGCCGGGGGCACCACCGTTGAGGTCCAGTGACTGGCCGCCGGCGGCCGCAGCCCAGTACGTGGCGACCTGGTCCACGTCGCCCGAGTCCAATGTCCACCCGCCGAAGTCCGCCGAGCGCTGTGAGAACGGACCGGAGGCGGCGGGGGTCTCGAAACCGCCGTTGGTGACCAGCTCGGCGCCGGCGTTGCCGCCGGGACCCGTGCGGTCGATGCGGACGGTGGACCCGTTGGTGGCGCCGCCGGGCGTCCAGGCGCCGGTGTTGCCGGCCCCGTCCACCGTGCGGTACTGCACCAGCGTCTCACCCTGTTCGGTCACCGTCAGCGACGCGCCCGGGGTGGCCGTGCCCCAGGTGGTACCCCCGTCGGTGCTGGTCCGGTACTGGTACCCGGCGAGCCCCGACCCGCCGAAGATCGCCGCCGCCGGAGGCGCAGGCGGTGACCGAGGCCACCTGCTGCCAGGAGAAGGACCCCCGCCCACGGTCGGGGCGGTGGGGGCGGTGCGGTCCAGGCGCACGGTGGCCCCCGCGGTGCCGGCCACGGGGGTCCAGCCGCTGGTGTTGGCCGCCCCGTCCACGGAACGGAACTGCACCAGGGTCTCGCCCTCGGCGGTGATGGCCACGGAGGACCCTGCCGTGGCGCCCGTCCAGGTGGCGCCACCATCGGTGGACGTGCGGTACTCGTACCCCGACAGCGCCGCGCCACCGGCGTCGGTGCCCCCGGAGGCCGTCACGGCCACCGCGGCCACGCTCTGCCAGCTCAGCGACCCGCCGCTCACCGACGGCGCCGTGGGTGCGGTGCGGTCCAGGCGCACGGTGCCACCGGCGGTGAACGCCGACGGCGTCCACGCCGAGGTGTTGCCCGCACCGTCCACGGCCCGGAACTGCACCAGCGTCTCGCCCTCCGCGCCCACGGTGGCGGACGCGCCCGCGGTGGTGGTGCCCCACGTGGTGCCCCCGTCGGTGGACGTGCGGTACTCGTAGCCGCTCACGGCCGAGCCGCCCGAGTCCGTGGCGCCCGAGGCGCTGACCGTGGTGCTCGCCTGGTTGAGCCAGCTCAGCGAGCCGCCGCCGACGGCGGGCGCGGAGGGTGCGGTGCGGTCGATGCGGGCGGTGGACCCGGCCGTGGCCGACGCGGGGCTCCATGCGCTGGTGTTGCCCGCACCATCGACGGTGCGGAACTGCACCAGCGTCTGGCCCTCCGCCGTCACCGTGGCACGCACATCCGGGGTCCGCACCGCGGACTGCACCCGGCTGGGACCGGCGTTGTAGAACCACACGGCCACGGCGGTGCCGTCCGGCGCCATGGCCACCTGGGACTGGTACGCCGTGGCGCCGGTGTCGCTCATGGTGGTGATGGCGTCCCATGACCCGCCCTGGGTCTCCACCGTGGACTGCACGCGGTAGCGGCTGCCGTCCCAGCGGTACCAGGTGACGATGGCGTCGCCGTTGGCCGACGTGGCGACCACCGGGGCGAAGGCGTTCTGACCGGGGTCGGACAGGGTGGTCACCGCCCCCCATGCACCGCCCGACGCGCGTTCCAGCACCTGCACCCGGTAGGCCGTACCGTCGTATCGCGACCACGTGGCCACCAGTGCGCCGTCGGCGTGCGCGGCCAGCCGCACGCCCGCGGCGTCCTGACCGGACGCCGACCGCGAGGTGCCGGCACCCCATGCGCCGCCGGAGGGCCGCTCCGTGGTCTGGACGATGGTGTTGGCGCCATCCGAACGACTCCATGCCGCGGTCATGTCCCCGGACGGCGCCACCGCCACGTCGGGCATCGACGCGTCCTGGCCGGCCGCCGACAGGACGCTCACCGCGCTCCACGCCCCGGCGCCGGACCGCGTGGCCCCCTCGATGCGCATGTTGGTGCCGTCGGAGCGCCGCCACACCAGGGCCGTGTCGCCCGTGGCGTTCATGTCCACGGCCGCCTGTGAGGCGCCGGACGGCCCCACGCTCTGCGGCGCGCTCCAGGAGCCGCCCGCGTATCGCGCCGACTGGATGCCGTTCTGCTCCCACGCCGCCACCGCGTTGCCGGCCCCGTCGATGGCGACCACGCCGTTGAGACCGCTCGAGCCGGCGGCGGAGAGAATGGTGGGGGCGCCCCACACGCCCGCGGCGCTGCGCACCGCGGCCTGGAACCGGGTCTGCGTGCCGTCCGACCGCGACCAGGTGGCCACCGCCGTGCCGTCGGGCGCCACGGCCAGGCCGGGCGTCATGGCATCGAAGCCGGTCGCGGTGAGGGCGGTGGGCGCGCCCCAGGCCCCGCCGGCGGGCCGTGAGGCGGTGTACAGCAGGGAGTTGGACCCGTTGTACTGCAGCCAGACGGCCACCGCGTCGCCCACCCCGTCCACGCCCACCAGCGGGGTGTCCGCGGCCTGTCCGGCGGCCGACACCCAGGCGTTGGCGCCCCACGCGCCGCCGGTCACCGGCGTCCCCCAGGTGGTGCCGCCGTCGGTGCTGGTGCGGTAGCTGTACGACCCCAGGCCGGACGGGCCGCCGGTGGCCGCGCCCGCGCTGAAGGTGATGCCGGACACGTTCTGCCAGCTCAGCGACCCGCCGCTGACGGTGGGCGCGGTGGCGGCGGTGCGGTCGATGCGGACCGTGCTTGCGGCGGTGGGCGACGCGGGCAGCCAGTCCCCGGCGTTGCCGGCGTTGTCCACCGCCCGGAACTGCACCAGGGTCTCGCCCTCGGCGCCGATCACGGCCGACGCACCGGGGGTGGCGGCGCCCCAGGTGGCGCCCCCGTCGGTGCTGGTGCGGTACTCGTAGCCGGACACGCCGGAGAAGACGTCGGTGGCGGCCGAGCCGGTCACGGTCACCGATGCCGCGCTCTGCCAGCTCAGGGACCCGCCGGTCACCGTGGGACCCGTCTGGGGGATCACCGACACGTTGTCCAGGGCCACCCCGCCCGCGCCGGGGGTGAGGCTCTGGAACGTGAGCGCCGTGCTGGTGGATGTGGCCGTGACCTCCAGGGTCACCGTGGTCCACCCCATCGTGGTGGTGGTGTGGCCGGTGGTGTCGAACCGGACGGTGCGGATGGTGCTGCCACCCCAGTCCACGGCCATTTCCTTGACCCCCGCGGTGCCGGGGTTGCCCGCGATGGCGAAGCTGAGCCGGTAGACCGTGCCGGGCACGGTGGTGAGGGTCTGGGTGACCGCACCGGGGGCCACGCCGTTCATGTCCAGCGACTGCGCGCCCCCGGCGGGGTTCCAGCCGCCGGTGGTGGCGTAGAGGTCGATGCTGCCCGAGGTGATGCTCCAGGCCCCGTAGCCCTGCCCGGCGTTGCCCTGCTGGAAGCCGGAACCGATGGCCGGCGCCTCGAAGGTGCCGTTGCTGACCAGCTCGGAGGTGGGGTTGCCACCCGGGGCGGTGCGGTCCAGGCGCACGGTGGCCCCGGCGGTGCCCGCGGTGGGGCCCCAGCCGGAGACGTTGCCGGCGGCGTCCGTGGCGCGGAACTGCACCAGGGTCTCGCCCTGATCGCTCACCGACGGCTGCGCGCCCGCAACGGCGGCCGACCAGGTGGTGCCCCCGTCGGTGCTCTCGCGGTGCTCGTAGGTCAGGGGCGACAGCTGGGCCTGCGGGACGGCCACGAAACCGCCGCCGCCGGGCGTCTGCCACTGCAGGTGCGCCTCGGCCTGCCCCATGTTCTCGTAGTACTCCATCACCACCGGGTAGGTCCGCCCGGCCACCAGCGTCACCGGCGCGGCGGTGTCGGCCGTGACCGCGTGCAGCGTCCAGTTGTCGATCACCAGCTGGCCGTCGATCCACAGCCGCACGCCGTCGTCGGTGAGCGTGCGGAACGTGTAGGTACCGGTGCTGGGCGCCGTCACCCCGCCCTCCCAGCGCACCGAGAACGGGGGATACGGGACGAGCGGGTCCGGCATGCCGCCGCCCCAGTTGAAGTCCACCGCCTCGGTGCGGGTGAGCACCGGGGGTCCGGTGAGGGTGCTGTTGAGGTAGTAGCTGCCCAGCAGACCCGCGGGGCCGGTGTCGGTGCCGGGCTGTGCCGTGACGTTGCCCGAGGCGGCGTTCGACCAGGACAGGCTGCCGCCGGCCGCGCCCGGTGTGCCAGGCGCCGTGCGGTCGATGCGCGCCGTGGACGCGGCGGTGGCCGTGGCCGGCGCCCAGTCGCTGGTGAGCCCCCCGTCCACCGAGCGGAACTGCACCTGGGTCTCGCCCTCGGCGCTCACCGACACGCTGCCGCCCGCGGCGGCGACGCTCCACGTGACCCCGCCGTCGGTGGAGGTGCGGTGCTCGTAGCTCGTGGGCGCCACCCCGCCCGGCGCGGGGGTGCCGCCCGCGCTGATGGTGACCGACGCCACGCTCCGCCAGTCGGCCGACCCGCCCGTGACATCGGGCGCGGTGGCCGCCGTACGGTCGGCGCCGTACATCGTGTAGCCGTCGCTGTCCTGCACCACCAGGCGGTAGTGGTAGACGGTGTCCGGGGTGAGCCCCGTGACGCCCGCGGCGGCCGCCACCGGGCCGCTGCCCGCTCCCGCCGCGGTGCTGGAGGTGGTGGACCCGTAGGCGGTGGTGGGCCCGTACTCGAACCACGAACTCGCCGACTGGCCGTTGGGGTTGACGGTGCCGTTGAGCGTGGCCGTGGTGGCGCCGACGGACGATGCGGGGTCGGTGGTGGCGCCGGGCAGCACGAGGCTGGTGGACACCACGTACGCCTGCCCGGCGTTTGTGCGTGCCGAGGGGTCCGCCCCGTACGCGGGGGTGAGCACCTCGGGCATGCCGTCGCCGGTCTGGTCGGCGATGATCCCGCCGCCCTGCCCGCTGTCGCTCGCCCCCGACGCGTCGCCGGCGGCGGCGCCGTCGATGCGGAAGCCCTGGGCGCCGAGGGCGCCCAGGTCGAGGTCGACGTGGTGCCCTTGCCGAACACCACGTAGGCCGACCCGGAGTCGGTGCGGCCGTTGTTGTCCGCATACGGGGCGCCCACGTACACGTCGCCCAGGCCGTCGCCGTTGATGTCCCCGGCCCCGCGCACGGTGAGGCCGGTCTGATCGGAGTCCCCGGTGCCGTAGATCCGGAAGCCCTGGGCGCCGATGGCGTTGAGGTCGATGTTGGTGGTGCTGCTCTTCCCCCACACCACGTAGGCGGCGCCCGCGTTGGCGGCGTGCTCCGGCACCCATGTCCACGGCGCGCCGATGACGACGTCGTTGATGCCGTCGCCGTTCATGTCCCCCGTGGTGGCCACCGAGCTGACGTTCTCGCCGAGCTGGGCGCCATCGATGCGGTAGCCGGCCCCGCCGATGGCGTTGAGGTCGACGTTGCCGGTGCCGGCCTTGCCGAACACCACCCAGGCCGAGCCCGAATCGGTGCGGCCGTTGTAGTCGGCCAGCATCGCCGTGAGGAGGACGTCGGCCTTCCCGTCGCCGGTGACGTCGCCCGCGGCCACCTGATACCCGGCCTTGATCCCTGCGGTGGCTCCGTCGATGCGCCAGCCCGCTGCCCCCAGCGCGGTGAGGCTCACCGTGCTGGTGCTGGCCTTGCCGAACACCACGAACACGGAACCGGAGTTGGTGCGTGCGTTCAGGTCGGCCTGGTCCTGGCCCATCACCAGGTCGAGCTTGCCGTCGCCGTTGACGTCGCCCGCGTCGAGCGACCAGCCGGAGGAGTTGGTCAGCCCCGAGGCATCCACCACGTAGCCGCCGGCGCCGAGGGAGGTCACGTTGACCGTCGTGTTGGTGGCCTTGCCGAACACCACGTACGCGCTGCCCCAGCTGGTGACCGCGATGTCGTCGTATCCGTCGCCGTTGAGGTCGCCCATGGCGACGCCCCCCACGCCGAGCGCGCTGCCGGCCGCCAGGCCGTTGATCTTGAACCCGTTGGTCCCCAGGGCGTTGAGGTCGACCATGCGCGGCGTGGCGCCGCCCCACACCACGTAGGCCGCGTTCGCCCCCGCCGCGCCGCCGGATGCGGCGCCCACCAGGATGTCGTGGATGCCGTCGTTGTTGACGTCACCGGCGTCCCTCAGCGTCCAGCCGGTCTCGTTGTTGGCCGCGGCGCCGTCGATGCGGATGGCCACGTTGCCCGCCGTGGCCAGGTCGATCGTGGCCGGGGCCGCCGCCTGCACCGGGGCCTGCTGCGCCAGCCCCAGCACGGCCGCCGCGAGGCCGAACGCGAGCGCGAACCATCCTCGCCGATGCGCGCGCGCTGGGGTGGTCCCGTGGTTCGGGGTGCCGTGCAAAGACATCAGTGATGGTCCGCCGAAGCGTCGTATTCCTCTTGAATCGGCCGCGGCGACCGGGTTCCTGAGACGCGGGCGGACCCGCATGCCCGCCCTCACGCGCGGGCGGTTGCGGCCCCCGGTTTCAGACACACCCCCCGGAGACCGATACGGGCGGGGAGATCGTCGGAGGGATCGGCGCGTGCCGATGTGCGCACACACGTGACGGAGGACTGGACCGCGTCGGGACACGCGGCGCTGATGCGTGGCCTGCGGGCGGTGCGCGTGGCGCTGTCGCTGGCCTTCGCCGCCCTGGTACTCACCGCCGGGTCGGGCGGCGGCGCCGTGGCCCTCACGCACAGCACCGCAATGGTGGTGGCGGGCCTGGCCTGCGCCAACAGCGTGCGCAACCTCTGGCTGGCCGTGCGCCCCCCGCTGCGCCCGGAACGCCCCTGGGTGGCCGGTGTGCAGCTGGTCGTCGACACCCTCCTGGCCCTGGTGGCCGCCCTGATGCTGGACCCCACCGCCACGCCCCTGGCCTGGGTGGCTCTCCTGATCCCCGTGCTGGGCGCGGGCGCGGCGTTCGGCCCGGTGCCCGCCGCCATCACCTGGCTGGCGCTGGGGCTGGCGTACGTGGGCATGCGGCTCAACACCCTGCCCACGGGCACGTCGGGCGCCGAGCTGGTGCGGCTGGCGCTGCAGCAGCTGGCCGCGGTGGCCATCGTGGCCGTGCCCGCCGGCTACATGGCGGCCCGGCTGCGCGACGACCTGGACCGCGCGCACCACACCCTCACCAACGCCCGGCGGCGGACGGACGAGCTGGAGCTGGTGGCCGACCACTCCCGGCAGATCACCACCACCGTGGCACCGGAGGCGGTGCTGCGCGGCATGCTGCAGGCGGTGGTGGACCTTGGCTTCACCCGCGCCGAGGTGTGCCAGCGCGACGCCGGCGGCACCTGGCGCACCGCCCACGTGCAGGGCGAGGGCCGCAGCCCCGCGCCGACCGCCCAGATGGGTCTGGAGCGGAGCCTCAGCACCGGGGAGCCGGTGGCCGTGGGCCACACCGGCGACGCCGCCGAGCTGCAATGGCTGCACCTGTCCGGCTTCGCCGACTGCCTGGTGCTGCCCATCTGGAGCAACGAGAACCGCGCCGCCGCGCTGCGGGTGTGGTCGGCCGAGCCGCTCCCCAAGGACGACACGCGCGTGCAGGCCCTGCGCCTGCTGGTGCGGCACGCGGCCGCCGCCTGGCAGGCCGCCATCCGCTACAGCTCGCTGGCCGGGTGGTCGCGCCTCATCGCCCACGAGGCGGCCCACGACGGGCTCACGGGCCTGGCCAACCGCGCCCACATGCTGGCGCGCCTGTCGCAGACGGTGGAGGAGCACGCCGGCGGCGGCCCCATGTTCGCCGTGCTGTACCTGGACCTGGACGGGTTCAAGGGCGTCAACGACTCGCTGGGCCACCGGGCCGGCGACGACGTGCTGGTGGCCGCCGCCCGCCGGCTGGCCACGCTGGTGCGCCCCGGCGACCTGGTGGCCCGCATGGGCGGCGACGAGTTCGTGATGCTGCTCACCTCGGTGACCGCGGCCGAGGAGGCCACCCGGGTGGCCGACCGCGTGTGCATCGCCATCGGCGCGCCCATCGCCGTGAACGGGACGGTTGTCCACATCGGCATCAGCGCGGGCATCGCGCTGGGCGAGCCCAACGAGGACGCCGACGCCCTGCTGCGGCGGGCCGACGCGGCCATGTACCAGGCCAAACGCCGTGGCAAGAACGGGTACGCGGTAGCCCCGCCGCCCGGCATCGCCGCGGCCCCGCAGGCACCCGCGCCCGCCGCACCGGCCTGATCGGATCCTCGGGGTCGCCGGTGCAGGGTCTTCATCTTGCAACCGCGGTGCCGACAAGGGATTTATGGGCCGGCGACCACCCATACCCCGGCTGGACATCCGCGCGATCAGCGGGAACCGGCGCCGATCCGTCCTGGTGGCGGTGGCGTGCGGCCTGGTGGTGGCCCTGGTGGCCGCATCCGTGTTCTCCATCGGCTACCGGTCCCGGCAGGTGGTGGCGCGTGCTGCCAGCCTCAACTCGGTGGACGAGACGCTGCGGTCCATCACGGTGGTGCGCTCGCAGATCGGGTTCGCCGCCCTGCTGCGCAGCGTCGACCTGACCTACGGCACCGATTCCCGCACGGCCATCGCATCCTCCACCCAGGACGCCCAGCAGGCCATCGGGGGCGTGAAGGCGGCGATGGAGTCGGCCGACGGCTCGTCCCCGCTGGCCCGGCCCGCCACGGTGCTGCGGCTGGACCGGTTCATGGTGGTGGCGGGCCACGCCCTCACGGCCATCCGCACCCGCGACGCCCGGCGCGGGCAGCGGGGGGTGGCCGACCTGGAGACGGCCTTCACCACGGCCCGCTCGGCCCTCACCGCGGGCCGCGACGACCTGCTGGAGCAGATCCAGGGCGAGGACGACCGGCTGTGGCGGCTGGGGGCGCTCGCCACCTTCATCGTGGCCTTCGTGGTGCCCGCGTGCGCCGTGGGCATCTTCGTGCTGCTCACCCACCGCACGCGCGAGGACCAGGAACGCGAGTTCATGGGCCGCGGGCGCACCTCCCGGGGCCGGCGGCGGGCGCGCGTGGTGGACGCCGCGCTGACCGAGTTGCGCCGGGCGATCACCACGGGTGACGCCCGCGCCGGGTCGGCGCCGGAGGACCTGCTGAGCGACCTGGAGGCCCTGGTGGGCGCGGGCCGGGCCGGCATGTCGCGCACCCTGGGCTCGGTGGACCTTGACGAGCTGCTGGCCGATGTGGCCGGGGCCACCACCACGGAGCGCACCACGGTGACCGCGCGCGGGGGTGAGCACGTGGCGTGGTGCGACCCGGATGCCCTGCGGCAGATCCTGGTGAACCTGGTGCGGGAGGCCACCTCGCGCGGCGCCCGCACCGTGGAGATCATGTGCGCATACCGCGCGCCGCACGTGCAGGTGGCCGTCGCCCACGACGGGGCGGCCCTGCCGCAGGCGCTGGCGGCCGCCCTGGGCGGCGACGCGTGGGACGCGCCCGAGCTGGGGCCGCGCCTCACCGCCGCCATGGTGGTGGCCGGTTCGGTGGGCGCCCGCCTGGGGGCCCTGTCCGACCCGCGTCCCGCCCTGCTGGTGGGGGTCACCGCGGTGGAATCCGGCGATCCACAGCGCGCGCTGGCAGGTGCGTCCGGAACCGGTCGATGATCCGCACCGCCGCCGCAGTCCTTGCGGTGATGACCATGGTGGCCCTGCCCGGTGTGGCGGGGGCCCAGGCGCCGCATGCGCCGATCGTGGTCACCAGCACCGCCGACACACCGGACCTCGTGCCCGGCGACGGCCGCTGCGACACGGGCGACCTCACCGCCGCCGGTGCCCCGGCGTGCACCCTGCGCGCGGCCATCCAGGAGGCCGACGCCACCCCCGGCCCGGACGCCATCACCATCGACGTGTCCGCCTGGGAGGGCGGCGCCGCCACCGTGGACGGCGCGCTGCGGCTCACCCCGGCCACCCCCTACCCGCAGATCACCGACGAGCTGTCCATCGACGGGTCCCAGCCCGCCACCGGCGGCCTGCTGGCGCCGCACCTGGTGCTGGACGGCCGGCTCCTTGGGCCGGTGGCCGGCCTCAGCGCCACCGCGCCCGTGACGCTGACCGGCGTGGACGTGAGCGCCATCACGCTGGCCGGGCCGTTCGCGGTCGCCCCCGTGGAGACCCCACCCGCCCCCACCGATCCCGCTCAGCCCACCACCCCGGAGCAGCCGGGCACCACCACGCCGGACCCGGCCACCCCCGACCAGCCGGGCACCACGGCGCCGGCCGGCACCACGTCCCCCGCGGACCCCGGCACCACCGCCCCGCCGCCCCTGACGCCCGCGCCCGTGACGCCGCCGCCCCTCACCCCCGCGCCCCTGCCAGACCCGGCGCCGGTCGCCGTCACCCCGCGATCCGGCACCGTGGGGCCGTTCAGCCGCGGCAGCATCACCGCGGTGGTGAACTCCGGGGGCGACGCCCCGGACGCGGAACCGGGCGACGGGGTGTGCGCGACCGGCGTGGACATCACCATCACGCGGCCGGAATGCACCCTGCGGGCCGCCATCCAGGAGGCCAACGCCAGCCCCCTGGTGGACACCGTGCACTTCGACATCCCCATCTCCGACCTGGGGTCGGTGCAGAACCCCGACCAGCACTGGGTGATCCAGCCCACCTCGCCCCTGCCGGCCATCACCACCCCAATGCGCATCGACGCGGCGGCGGGATCGGACGCCCGCTGTGCGACGGGGGGCGCCCCGCCGGCCCCCACCGTGACGGTGGACGCCTCCGCCGCCGGCACCCCCGCGCTGCGCATCGCCTCCGGCGGCGTGGTGGTGCGGGGCCTCGGCATCACCGGCGCGGCCACGGCCGTGCGCATCGACGGCGCGGCGGGCGGCAGCACGCTCACCTGCGACGTCCTGGGCACCGACGGGCACCGCCCCGACCGGGGTCTGGTGGCGGCGGTGCGCATCGACGGCTCGCCGGGCAACCTCATCGGCGGCACCGGCGCCGGCAACCAGCTGGGCATCGGCACGGACGCCGCGGTGGTCATCACCGGGGCGGGGGCCACGGGCAACACCGTGATCGGCAACACCACGGTGGGCACCGGGCAGCCCGTGGACCTGGGGCGCGCCGGACCCACGGCCAACGACGCGGGTGACGCCGACCGGGGCGCGAACGGCCTGCTCAACCACCCCGAGCTCACCTCCCTCACGGCCGATGCGGGGAAGGTCACCGCCACCGTGCAGCTGGACGTCCCGGCGGGCCGGTACCTGCTGGAGGTGGCCGGCACGGGCGCGTCGGCCGTGAGCGCGCCGCGGCTGGTGCGGCCGGTCACCAGCTCCGGCGGGATCAGCCGGTTCACGGTGTCCCTCAGCACCCCCACCACCATGCCCCTGATGGCCGCCCTCACCAGCGCCCCCGCCGGCGGCGGCCTGGGCGCCACCAGCGAGTTCTCGGCGGCGCTCACCCCCATGTCGGTGGCGCACATCGCCGGGTCGGTGGTGGAGGACGTCAACGGCAACGGCGCCATCGCGGACGACGGCGTGGGCGTGGCCGGCGTGCAGGTGTGGGTGTTCGCCGATCAGGGCAACGGCGTCCCGGACGCCGGCGACCCGGTGGCGGCCACCACCACCACCGACGGCGCGGGCGGCTGGTCGGTGACGGTGCCTGGGAATGGCACCTACTGGGCGGCGGTGAACTCCCGCGACATCGCCCCGGCCGCGGGCCTGCGCCCCGGCTTCACCCAGCAGGACGTGTGGGCCGAGCAGACGTACTCCGGCCCCGGTGCGGTGACGTACTCCGGCGGCTCCTACCGCTTCAGCAACGCCGCGGGCGCCCTGCCCGGCGGCATGCGACCCACGGCGGGCGACGGCTTCCCGGCGCTGGCCGCCGCGGAGCACGTCAACCGCGTGGTGCTGAGCGGCACGGATGTGAACGGCGTCACCACCGGTTTCAGCTTCAACGCGGTCACCAGCACCCTGGACGACCCGGCCGCCGGCGCCTTCGGCGGTGCCGGGGCGTGGTCCAGCTTCGACGCCGACGCGGCGGGCATCGGCGTGAAGCCGGTGGGCTACAAGAACGCCGTCTCCGACGGCCGGTACGTGTACTTCGCCCCCTCCCAGCGGCCGGGGGGCCGTCACGGCGAGGTGCTGCGCTACGACACCACCGGGGCCTACACCGCGGCGTCCTCGTGGTCCAGCTACGACGCGGGCGACGACGGGGTGGGCACCGACCCCGACGGGTACAGCGGCGCGGTCTTCGACGGCCGCTACGTGTACTTCATCCCCGAGGACAACGGCTCGGGCCCGCACGCGGAGGTGCTGCGCTACGACACCACCGGGGCCTTCGGCGCATCCTCAAGCTGGGACGCGTTCGACCCGGGCGACTACGGGGTGGGCACCGATCCCGACGGGTACAGCGGCGCATCATTCGACGGCCGCTACCTGTACCTGGCCCCCTCGGTGTCGGACGGCGGCCCGCACGGCCAGGTGCTGCGCTACGACACCCACGCCGCGTTCACCACGCCCGGCGGCTGGAGCACCTTCGACCCCGCGGCCAACGGGGTGGGCAGCGACGCCCGCGGCTTCTCGGCGGTGCTGTTCGACGGCCGGTACATGTACTTCGCGCCGCTGCGCAACACCGGCGGGGCCAGCGGCGAGGTGCTGCGCTACGACACGCAGGCCGCCTTCGGCACCGCCGGGTCGTGGACCGCCTTCGACCCGTCCGCCAACGGCGTGGGCACCCACCCCGCGGGGTTCGGGGCGATGGCCTGGGACGGCCGGTACGTGTACTTCGCCCCCACCGATTCCGGCTCGGGCCCCAGCGGCGAGGTGCTGCGGCTGGACACCACCGGGGCGTTCGCCGCGGCCGGCAGCTGGAGCGCCTTCGACCCCGGGGCGGCGGGGCTGGGCGCCGGCGCGGTGGGCTTCCGCACCGCCACCTACGACGGCCGCTACCTGTACCTGGGCCAGGACGCCGACGCCTCGGGCGCCGCGGGCCGGGTGGTGCGGTACGACACGCGGGCCGCGTTCGGCGCCGTGGGCTCCTGGGACCTGTTCGACCCGGGCGCCGCCGGGGTGGGCACCGACCCCGACGGGGCGCGCGGGTCCACCTTCGACGGCCGCTACCTGTACCTGTCGCACTTCAACAACGGCACGGGCTTCACGGGTGAGGTGCTGCGGTACGACACCATGCGCACCGGGCAGGGCACCCTGCGGCGCTTCATCCAGAACGCCAACGCCATCAACGGCACCCAGTCCTCCGCGTTCGACATCCCGGCATCCGACCCCGGGCACTCCGGCTCCCCCGTGGGGGACACCATCACCCTGCGGGCGCCGCTGCCCGCGGTGCTGGACCCCACCACCCTGGACGCCACTACCCAGCCCGGCGCGGTGGCCCAGGGCCGGCCCGTGGTGGCGCTGGACGGCACCTCTGCGGGCGGCGGGGCCGACGGTCTCACCCTGGCCGCGGGCAGCGACGGCTCGCAGGTGCGCGGGCTTGCGGTGCGCGGCTTCGGGGGCAACGGCATCCTCAGCGGGTCGGCGGGGAACACCATCGCCGGTGACTGGCTGGGCCTGGCGTTCGACGGCGCCACCGCCGCGGGCAACGGCGGCGACGGCCTGCGCGTGACCGGCGACGGCAACGTGGTCGGCGGCCCGGTGGCCGGCGACCGCAACGTGGCCTCCGGCAACGGCGGCGCGGGCGTGCGGCTGGCGGGCACGGGCGGAACCCTGCACGGCAACCGCCTGGGCACCGTCGCCGACGGCACGGCCGCGCTGCCCAACGCCGACGGCGTGGTGGTGACCGGGTCCGGCAACCGCGTGGGCGGGCCGGGGGCCGGCCAGGGCAACCTCATCTCCGGCAACACCCACGAGGGCGTGTCCCTCACCGGTGGCGGCTCTGGCACCACGGTGCAGGGCAACCTGTTGGGCGTGGCCGCCGACGGCACCACCCCGCTGCCCAACGGCCGCACCGGGGTGTGGGTGGACACCGACGGCAACACCGTGGGCGGCGCGACGGCCGCGGAGGGCAACACGGTGGCCCACAACGGGGGCACCGGCGTGCTGGTGAACGGCAGCAGCACGGGCACCGCGGTGCTGGGCAACGACATCTTCGCCAACGCCGGCCTGGGGATCGACCTGTCGGCGGGACTCATCACGCCCGCCGGGCCCGCGGACGGGATCACGCCCAACGACCTGGGCGATGGCGACACCGGGGCCAACGGCCTGCTCAACACCCCGGTGATCGGCTCGGTGATCGACCGCGCGGGCACCGCCACCGCCACGTTCACGCTGGACGTGCCCGCCGGCACCTACCGCGTGGAGTTCTTCGCCAACCCCGGCGGCACCGACCCGTCCGGAGCCGGCGAGGGGCAGGTGCCGGTGGGCGCCGCCACCGTGGTGCACGCCGGGGGCGGCGCCCAGGTGTTCGCCCACGTCGTCCCCGGGGTGAGCCCCGGCGACCAGGTCACGGCCACGGCCACGCGCGACACCGGCGGGGGCACCTACGGGTCCACCTCGGAGTTCTCGGCACCGGCCAGCGTGGACGCCTGGAACGACCCGCCCGTGAACACCCTGCCGGCACCCATGCTGATCGCGCAGTACACGCCCATCACCTTCGTGGCCGGCTCGTCCACCGAGCTGTCGGTGGCCGACAGCGACGCCGGCACCGGTAATCTCACCCTCAACCTCACCCTCATCAACGGCACGCTGAGTCTCAGCGGCACCGCGGGTCTCAGCTTCACCACGGGCGACGGCACCGCGGATGCGGCCATGACGTTCAGCGGCACGCTGACGGACATCAACGCGGCCCTCAACGATGCGGTGTTCACCCCCACCGGCGGTTTCACGGGGGCGGCGTCGCTGCAGATGGCCACCGACGACCAGGGCAATACGGGTCTGGGCGGCCCGGCCACCGACACCGACACCCTGCCCATCACGGTGAGCGCCGTGAACCGCCCGCCGGTGAACACGCTGCCCGCCGCGCAGGCGGGCACCGAGGACACCCCGCTGGTGCTGTCCACGGGCGGGGGCAACGCCATCTCGGTGGCCGACCCGGACGCCGGGGCCGCACCCGTGCAGGTCACGCTCACCGCCACCCAGGGCACCCTCACGCTGTCCGGGTCGGCCGGCCTCACCTTCACCACCGGCGACGGGGTGGGCGATGCCACCATGACGTTCACCGGCGCCCAGGCGGCCGTCAACGCGGCCCTGGACGGCATGGCGTTCGACCCCACGCCCGATGCGAGCGGGCCGGCGAGCATCCGGGTGATCACCGACGACCAGGGCAACACCGGGGCCGGCGGGCCGGCCACCGACGACGACACCCTGGCCATTACGCTGGCGGCGGTGAACGACCCGCCAGTGGCCACCCTGCCCGCGCCCATCACCACGCCCGGCGGGTCACCGCTGGTGCTGGCCGTGGGTGCGGGGAACGGCATCTCCGTGGCCGACCCGGACATCGGGACCGCGCCCATGTGGGTGCAGCTCAGCGCCACCCACGGCACGCTGACGCTCAACGGCACCGCCAACCTGTCGTTCATCGCCGGTGACGGCACCGTGGACACCACGATGACGTTCACGGGCACCCGGGCCGACGTGAACGCGGCCCTGGACGGCATGACCTACCTGCCCACCCCCGGCTACGCCGGCGGGGCGGGCATCACCGTCACCGCCTCCGATCAGGGCGCCACCGGCGCGGGCGGCCCGCAGTCGGACACCGGCACGCTGGCGTTGACCATCCTGCCGGCGCCCAGTCCCCCGTCGCTGGCGTCCATCGGGCCCAAGACCCTCCCCGAGGGCACCACCCTGGCGTTCACCGCGTCGGCCACCGACCCGGACCTTCCCGCCGACACGCTCACCTACAGCCTTGTTGGGGCACCGGCCGGTGCGAGCATCGATCCGGTCACCGGGGCGTTCACGTGGACCCCCTCGGAGGCGCAGGGACCGGCCGACCACACCCTCGCGGTGGTGGTGACCGACGCCGACTCGCCGCCCGCCTCCGATTCGGAGATCATCACCGTCACGGTCACCGAGGTGAACCGCGCCCCCGTGCTGAGCCCGCTCACCGACCGCACCAGCGGTGAGGGCGACGCCGTGAGCCTGCCGCTCACGGCCCTGGACCCCGACATCCCCGACCAGCCGCTCACCTGGAGCGCCACGGGGCTGCCGCCCGGACTGGCCATCGACCCCACCACCGGCGTGATCTCCGGGACCATCCCTGTGGGTGCGGCGGCCGGTGGGCCGTACACCACCACCGTCACGGTGACCGACCCGGGTGGCCTCAGCGACCGGGCCACGTTCGCGTGGACCGTGGTGACCACCAACGGGGCCCCGGTGCTGGGCGGCATCGCGACGCACCGCATGGACGAGCAGACCCCGCTGCGGATGCGGGTGCACGCCACCGACCCCCAGGGCGACGCCGTCCGGTACTCGCTGCGCGGGGCGCCCGGCGGCATGCGCATCGACGCCACAACCGGGCTGATCACCTGGACGCCCACCGAGGCGCAGGGCCCCGGCGTGTACCGGGTGCACGTGGTGGCCACCGACGACGGCACCCCGCCGCTCACCGACGAGGGCCTGCTGGTGGTGGCGGTGCGCGAGGTGAACCGGCCGCCGGTGGTCGCCGCGATCCCGGACCGGACCGTGCAGGCGGGTCAGACGCTGACCATCACGCCGGACGTGTCGGACCCGGACGTGCCGGACAACGCCCTGCGGCTCACGGCCGCTGGGCCCACCGGCGTGCACGTGTCGGGCGGCGACGTCCTCTGGACGCCCACCGCCGCGGACGTGGGTGACCACCGGCTGACGGTCACCGTCACCGACGACGGCGCGCCTCGCATGAGCGACCGCACCTCCCTCACCGTGACCGTCACCCCCGACACCGGCACGACCACCACCCCGGCCGTGCCCACGCCCCCGGCCACGCCGGGCGGCTCCACCACGCCGGCTCCGAACCCCTCCCCCGCACCGGGTCCCACCACGACGCCCACCCCTGCACCCACCACCCCCACCCCCAAACCCGCACCCAAACCCACTCCGGCCCCCCCGCACCCGAAGCCCGGCCTCACCGCCGCGCAGTCCGCCTCCCGGCGGCTGGGCTCCAACCTGGTGCCCCGCCTGGGCCAGCCGGGCGCGGCCAAGGGGACGGCCGCCGGGCCGCGGCCGCGCGTGACGGTGTCCCTGCAGGCCCCGCTGCGTGTGCTGCAGTCGGTGGGCGACCTCAACGTGCCGGTGCGCCTGCTCTCGCTGGGCGGGGCGTGGACCTTCCTCGCCGCCGGGCTGGTGGTGCGCCGGCGCCGCAGGCCATCCCGTTCGCCGTCACCGGCGTGGCCCCGGGGATGCTCCTGCACACGCTGGTGCGCCCGAAGGGCGGCGCGCCGGTGCGCTTCCTGCTGCGCTGGGACGCGGTCCCGGTGTGGTCGCGACGCCGCCCGCGCCGCCGCGGCGGCCGCAAATGGGTGGAGCTGGACACCCCGGCGGGCCCGGGTCACGTCCCGAAGGCATATCTGAGAGATCCGCGGCGGGAATGACGGGCTTCTCACAGAGTTGCCCTCTGACAATCACGCTCCGTATGGCGGGTCCGGATCGTTGATCGCTACCACAGCGCCCTTGCGGGCTGCGCGGACCTGAGCCGAACCTCCCCATCCATGGGTCGGGAGGACTCACACCCTGCACCATCCCCAATTCTGGGGGCCTCGGGCATCCCGGACAGCGGAGACTCCGACATGAGGCGTGAGACCCGCCGTAACGGCGGGTCTCGGATTTCAGGGAGTAACGACGGGGTCCGAGACCACGTTTACGGTGACCCCGATGAGTACGGGATCGACCACCGCCCGCGGGCGCGAGCTGGAGCGCGTCGTCGCCCGGCTGTTCACCGCCCACGGGTACGACGTGCGATGCAACGAGATCGTCACCGGCCGGTCCGGCGCCCGGCATGAGATCGACGTGCTTGCCAGCCGGCCCGGCGCCCTCACCCGGTCGGAGGTGGCGGTGGAGTGCAAGCACTGGCGCGCGCCCGTGGACGGGCAGGTGGTGGCGCGGGCCGGGTGGATGCGGGAGGACCTGGGGCTGACCGAGGTGATCGTGGTGTGCCCGGGCGGCGCCGCGCCGGCGGCGCGCACCGCGGCGCGCGCGGTGGGGGTGGCCCTGTGGGATGGGCCCGAGCTGCGGCGGCGCCTGGGCGACGACGCCGTGGCGGCGCTGGCGCGGCCGGGTGAGGCGCCGACGGCGCTGGGGCTGCCTCGCGCGGTGGGCGGTGCCCGGGCGGCGTCGGCCGTGCGGTCGCGGGCGCGCGGCCTCCTGGGAGCCCTCACGGAACGCATCGAGTGGGTGGAGGACCTCTGGCTGCCCGCCCAGCTGCTGGGGCTGGACGTCACGCGGCCCCACGGCCGGCGCGGGGCGCTGGAGTGCACGCGCACGTGGATCCTGCACGAGGCGCTCGGCGGGGTCGCCCTGCAGGCCACGCCCGACCGGCCCGCGTTCGCGGAGGTGGACGTGACCGAGCCCGTGGTGCCACCCGCGCTGTCGGCCGAGCGCATCGCGGAGAACATCACCCGCGCGCTGCGGCGGCGCGACGCCGTCACCCAGGAGGCGGCGCGACGCCGTCACACCGACGCCCTCGAGGCGGGGCTGGTGCCCGGGGACGCCGTGGAGGTGACCGTGGTGGCCCACCACGCCCTGCTGATCCCGGTGACGGTGGCCTGCGTGCGCCGGGGCGAGACCAGCCGCGCCGTGACCCTGGACGGGGCCACCGGGCACGTGGGGGAACCGCTGAGCGCCCGCTGCACGGCGCATCTGGCGGCCATCGCCGAGGCCGTGGAGCGCAACGCGCCGGACGGTGGATGACCGGCGGAACCGACGGCTCACAAAACGATTACAAACTCGGGACGAACGAAACGCCCCGCCGCGCGTTCTGAACAGGTGAACGGACGAACCCTCACCCACGAGGAGCGAGCCATGACCGGAATCGTCGTCATCCCCGCAGAGGACCTGGTGCCCACCTGGGCCGCGCGCGGCATCCGCGAGTTCGAGCACCTGCTCGCCAACCACGCCGCGTTCCAGACCTGGCTGGAGTCGGGCGAGCGTCGCTAGGCCCGGCGCGCCCCCGCCACCAGCCGCATCGCCGAGCGCCAGCCCGCGATGAGGACGGTGAGCGTCACGAAGGCCACCACGATGAAGGCCGTGGCCGCCGAGTCGTGAAAGGCGCTCACGCGCAGCGCCACACCCACGCCCGCGGTGAGCGGGCCCAGCGCCAGGCCGGTGGAGATCGCCCGGGGCGCCCGCGAGGGCCGCACCACCGCCCAGGCCACCACCAGCCCCAGCAGAAAGGGCGCGGCGGTGCCGGGCAGGCCCGTCAGGGACTCGTGGTGCGACGTGCGCCCCATGGCCACGAACACCAGCACGGCCACCACGTCGGCCAGGGCGGCCAGCAGCAGCTCACGACGCGGCCCGGTCACGCGCGCACGCCCCACTCCACCGTGAACTGACGCGCGGTGCGCGGTGTGAGCCCGTGCCCGCGGCGCGCGAACCGCATGGCCGCCTCCTCCTGCTCGGCACCGTGCGGGAGTCCCATCCGCCGCATCAACCCCATCGCCACCTCCAGGTACTCGTCGCGGTCCAGCATCGGGAAGGCCACGCGCAGGCCGAACCGCGTGGCCAGGGCCGACTTCTCCACCCGCCCGAAGGACTGGTCGATGTCGTCCTCGCGTTCGCTGGCGGTGTCGCGCACCAGGCCGGGCCGGTTGGTGGTGGCCCACACCAGCACGTTCGGGGGCCGCTCCGCCACGTCGCCCTCCAGCGCCGCCCGCAGGGCGCGGTCGGTGCGGTCGTGCGCATCGAACACCAGGTCGTCCAGCAGCAGCAGGCACCGGGGGCCCGCCCCGGCCACCGCCGCGAACACCCCGCGCACGTCCTCGGGGTCGGGTCGCTCCAGCCGGATCAGGCGCAGCCCGCGGGGTCCGTTCGCCTCGGCCAGCGCCCGCACCGTGACCGACTTGCCGGTGCCGGGCGGCCCGTACAGCAGGGCGTCGTTGGCGGGCCGTCCCGCCACGAACGCCGTCAGGGACGCCGCCAGCGGCTCGCGGCGGTCCTCACCCCCCACCAGGTCGGCGGCCGCGAAGCCGTCCGGGCGGTCCACGCCCGACAGGGCCCCGTCGGCGAAGCGCAGCACCCGGTGGGTGGCCAGCGCCCCGGCGCCCTCCCCGCGGTGGAAGGCCGCCAGCTCGGCGGCCAGCTCGCCCCAGTGGCCCGCCCCGGCCATGCGTGCCCGCAGGGCCGCGCACGCCGGCGGGGTCACGCGCGGGTCGGCGGGGCGCGGCTCCTCGGACGCCTCCCAGGCGTGGGCGAGGCGACCCAGCTCGCGCAGCTCGGCCTCCGCAACCCCCAGCCGCGCCGGGTCCATCGCGATGCCGCGGCGGCAGCTGCGCGCGAACGGGCCGGTGGAGGCCAGCACCCGGTCGGCCATGGCCGCGGCCACGCCGTCGGGAAGCTCGAACCGCAGGCGGTCCAGCACCACGACGGCCTCCGCGTCGGCCGCCGGGGCGCTGAGCGCCGAGATCAGCGGGTCGTCGTCCAGGTCGGCGTACGCCACCCGCTGGCTCACGCGACCGGCCCCCGCACCCCGCGCAGCCGCAGGGCGTTGGCCACCACCGTCACCGAGGAGGCCGCCATGGCGGCACCGGCCAGCATGGGTGGCAGCACACCCGCCATCGCCAGGGGGATCATGGCCACGTTGTACCCGAACGCCCAGCCCAGGTTCTGGGCGATGGTGCGGCGGGTGCGCCGGGAGATGTCCAGCGCGGCGGCCACGCCGGCCAGCCCCGGGCGCATCAGGGTGATGTCGGCGGCCTGCATCGCCACGTCGGTGCCGCTGCCCAGCGCCACCCCGAGGTCGGCCTGGGCCAGGGCCGGCGCGTCGTTGATGCCGTCGCCCACCATGGCCACGTGCTCGCCCTGCGCCTGCAGGCCCATCACGCGCTCGCGCTTGTCCTGGGGCAGCACCTCGGCCTCCACCCGCTCGATGCCCACCGCATCGGCCAGCGCCGCGGCGCTGGCGGGGTTGTCGCCGGTGAGCAGCATCACCCGCAGGCCGGCGTCCCGGAGCGCGGCCACGGCGGCGGCGGCCTCGGGGCGCGGCGCGTCCTCGAAGGCCAGCACCCCGTGGGCGGTGCCGTCCCACCCCACCAGGGCGGTGGTGCGTCCCCGGGCGCGCTGGGCGGCCTCGGCCTGGCGCACCGTCTCGGGCACCTCCAGGCCGGCGGACACGCCGGGGCGCCCCACCAGCACCTGCACGCCGTCCACCGCGGCCCGCACGCCGGCGCCGGGCACGGCCGCGAAATCGGTCACCGCCGCGGGACCCGCCTGCGGTGCGGCGGCCACCACCGCCCGGGCCAGCGGGTGCTCGCTGAGCCGCTCCACCGCCGCGGCGCGGCGCAGCAGTTCCCCGGGCGCGATGTCCACGGCGCCGGCCACCTCGGCCAGCCGCGGGGTGCCGGTGGTGAGGGTGCCGGTCTTGTCGAACACCACCGTGGTGATGTCGCGCACGCGTTCCAGCGCCTCCACGCCGCGGATGACGATGCCCAGCTGGGCGGCGCGGCCCATGCCCGCCATCAGCGCGGCGGGCGTGGCCAGGCCCAGCGCGCACGGGCACGCCACCACCAGCACCGACACGGCGGCCATCACCGCCCGTCCGAGGTCACCGCCCACCAGCCACCAGCCCAGGAACGTCAGCGCCGCCAGCCCGATGACCACGGGCACGAACACGGCCGACACGCGGTCGGCCAGCCGCTGCGCCCGCCCCTTGCCCGATTGGGCCTCGGCCACCTGGCGGGCGATGCGCGCCACGGCCGTGTCGGCGCCCACCGCGGTGGCGGTGACGTGCAGCGCCCCGGTGAGGTTGACCGTACCGCCGGCAACCGCGGCGCCAGGCCCCACCTCCACGGGCACCGGCTCGCCGGTGAGCATCGCGGCGTCCACCGACGACGCGCCGTCGGTGACGGTGCCGTCCACCGGCATCCGCTCCCCGGGGCGCACCAGCAGCAGGTCGCCCACCCGAACCACCGCGGCCGGCACGGTGGCCAGGTCGCCGTCGGGGGTCACCAGCGTGGCGCGATCGGGCCCCAGGGCCAGCAGCGCCCGCAGGCTGGAGCCCGCCCGGGCGGTGGCGGTGGCCTCCAGGAACCGGCCCAGCGCGAGGAACGCGATCACCACCACCGAGCTGTCGAACCACAGCTGCCCGCCGTCGCCGCGCACCAGCACCACGGCGCTGGCCAGGTAGGCGGTGAGCGTGCCCAGCGCCACCAGGGTGTCCATGTTGGCGGCGCCATGGCGGGCCAGCCGCGCCGCCTCCACGAGGAACGGCCACCCCACGCCGAACTGCACCAGCGTGGCGATGGCGAACAGCGTCCAGCGCGCGGCGGTGGTGTCGCCCATGTGCCCCATCAGCATGGCGCCCATCACGATCACGGCGGCGGGGGCGGCCACGGCGGCGCGGACGCCCCAGGCGCGGCGCCTGCGCGCCGGCTCATCGTCGCCCAGGAGTGCCCCGTCGGCCAGCGGCACCAGCTCATAGCCGGCCCGGTGCACCACCTGCTGCAGCGCGTCCACCGACAGGTCGTGGCCGCGCACCGTGCCGGTGCCGGTGGCCAGGTTGACCTGCGCGTCCTCCACGCCCTCGGTCCGCTGCAACGCGCGCTGCACCCGCGCCGAGCAGGCGCCGCAGGTCATGCCGCGCACCGCGAAACGCAGGTCGGCGGGAGCCGCCGGTGCACGCGGCGGCACGGCGATCACTCCTCGTCGCGCGTGGCGGCGGGAACCGTGTAGCCCTCGTCGGTGATGGCGGCCACCACGGTGGCGAGCCGCTCGGGGTGGTCCAGCCGCACCGTCACCGTGCGCTGCTCCACATCCACGTCGGCCTCGTGCACGCCCTCCAGCGGCCGCACGGCCTCCTCGATGGCGCGCTTGCAGTGTCCGCAGCTGATGTCCGGGACCACGAAGGTCATTGTGGTGTCCTGGGTTTCCATGCCGTTCAGGGTACTCCCCCGTGCGGGGCCCGGGACCTCACAGGCGGTGCAGCTCATCGCCGGGATCCTCCACCGCGCGCTCGCATGTGGGGCACCACCACCGCGCCTCCAGCGGTGTGCCGCACACCTCGTGGCGAGTGCCCTCCCCCAGCCCCCGGCGGCGCGACTCCCAGTCGGTGAGCATGCGCAGCGGGCCCGCCAGCTCGCGGCCCGCATCGGTGAGCGCGTACACCATCCGCGGCGGCCGGCGGCTGTAGAGCTCGGCGCCCAGCAAACCCGCCTCCTGCAGCCGGCGCAGGCGCTGGGTGAGCACGTTGGGGGCGATGCCGCCCAGGGCCGCCTGCAGGTCGCCGAACCGTGCCGGCCCCTCCAGCAGGCCCGCCACGATCAGGAGGCTCCAGCGGTCGCCCACGTCCTCCAGCGCCGCCGACAGCAGGGGGTCGGGACCGGTGCGCGCGGACTCGCTCACCTGGACATGCTCGCAGAACTGTGGCACCCTCTTGTCACTTTTCATTTGCAAGTAAGGATAGACGATGGAGACAGCAACGATTCAATCCATGCTTCCGGCGCCGCGCGGACCACGGGTCCGGCGGTGATCGGGCTGGGACGCGGATGGGGCCGAGGCTCCGGGGTGGTGGTGGCCGACGGCCTCGCCATCGCGGCGCTGGGTCCCGGAGGCGGCCACGGCCCGTTCCGGGGCCGCGGCCCCGGACACGGGCCGCACCACCCCGGCATGCACCGCCGTCCCCGCTTCGAGGACGGCCCCGGCCTCACGGTCACCCTGGCCGACGGCCGTCAGGCCGAGGCGGAGTTCGCCGGGCGCGACCCCCGCACCGGGCTGGCCGTCCTGCGCCTGGACACCACGGGGATCACGCCGGTGGTGAGCGCCCCCGCGGACGCGGAGGCGGGCATCGGCACGCCGGTGGTGGCCATGGCCAACCCCGGCGGCAGGGGCCTGCGCGTGACCCACGGGTACGTCGCCGGCGAGACCCGCAGCATCGAGGGCCCCCGGGGACGGCGCATCGAGGCCGGGCTGGAGCACACCGCGCCCATGCCGCGGGGCGCGTCCGGCGGCCCTCTGCTCACCGCCGACGGTGAGCTGCTGGGCATCAACCTGCTGCGCCCGCCGGGCGGGCTGGTGGTCGCCGTCACCACGGGCGCCGACGTGGCCGCACGGGCGGCCGCGGTGGCCAGCGGGCAGGCCCCGCGTCAGCGCAGCCTTGGCGTGGCGCTGGCGCCACCGCACGTGGCCGCGCGCCTGCGCCGCGCGGTGGGCCTGCCGGAGACCGAGGGCCTGCTGGTGCGCGGCGTGGAGACCGGCAGCGCGGCCGAGCGCGCCGGGCTGCAGCAGGGCGATCTGCTGACCCACGCGGCCGGCGCCCCGCTCGCCGACATCGGGACCCTGGCGAGCGCCATCGACGCGGCGCCCGGCGACGGGACGCTGGTGCTGACGGTGGTGCGCGGCACGGAACCCCGCGAGGTCACCGTGACACTCGCCGAGGACGACTGACACAACGCCACGGGAGGGATTATGTTGCGTTCATGACAAAGCTCTCCGGTGATGCGCTCGAGCAGCGGCTGGAGGAGCTCCTGAAGGTCGGGAGCTTCCCGCCGCCCCCCGAGTTCGCGAAGAACGCGTTGTGGAACGACCCCGCGGTGGTGGATCAGGCCGAGGCCGATCCCGTGGGCTACTGGGAACGCCAGGCCGAGGCCCTGCGGTGGGATCGCCGCTGGGACACGGCCATGGACTGGTCCGACCCCCCGTTCGCCAAATGGTTCGTGGGCGGCAAGATCAACGCCTCCGCCAACTGCCTGGACCGGCACGTGGAGGCCGGCCTGGGCGACCGCGTGGCCTTCCACTGGGTGGGTGAGGAGGGCGAGCAGCGGGACATCACGTACGCGTGGTTGCTGGAGGAGACCCAGAAGGCCGCCAACGCCATGAAGGCCCTGGGCATCGGGCCGGGGGACGTGGTGGGCATCTTCCTGCCGATGATCCCCGAGGTGGTGGTGGCCATGCTGGCCTGCGCCCGCATCGGCGCGCCCCACAACGTGGTGTTCGGCGGCTTCTCCGCCGAGGCCGTGCGCGAGCGCATGGAGTTCTCGGAGGCCAAGGCGCTGATCACGGTGGACGGCGCCCGCCGCAAGGGCCGCACCGCCCCGGTGAAGGCCGAGGTGGACGTGGCGATGGGCAAGCTGCCGCACCTGGAGCACATCATCGTGGTGCGCAACACCCGCGAGGACTGCCCCATGACGCCCGGCCGGGACGTGGCGTGGGACGAGATCCTGGCGGCCGCCGACCCGGTGTGCCCCGCGGAGGGCTTCGACGCCGAACACCCGCTGTTCATCCTCTACACCTCGGGCTCAACCGCGAAGCCCAAGGGCATCCTGCACACCACCGCGGGGTACCTCACGGGCGCCGCCTACACGCACAAGTACGTGTTCGACCTCAAGCCCGACACCGACGTGTACTGGTGCTCGGCAGACGTCGGCTGGATCACCGGTCACACCTACATCGTGTACGGGCCGCTCATGAACGGCGCCACCAGCGTGATGTACGAGGGGGCACCCGATTACCCGCACCGGGCCATCTGGTGGGAGCTGGTGGAGCGCTTCGGCGTGACCATCTTCTACACGGCCCCCACCGCCATCCGCGCCTGCATGAGCTGGGGCGCCGAGGAGCCCAACAAGCACGACCTGTCGTCGCTGCGGCTGCTGGGCTCGGTGGGCGAACCCATCAACCCGAAGGCCTGGCTGTGGTACCACCAGGTCATCGGCGGCGGGCGCTGCCCCGTGGTGGACACGTGGTGGCAGACCGAGACGGGCAGCATCATGGTGTCGCCCATGCCGGGCATCACCGCGGCCAAGCCCGGCTCGGCCATGCGCCCCATCCCCGGCATCTCGGTGGAGGTGGTGGACAACCAGGGCGCGCCCATCAGCGAGGGGCAGGGCATCCTGGTGATCCGCCGGCCGTGGCCCAGCATGCTGCGCACGCTCTATAAGGACCCCGACCGGTTCGTGGAGAGCTACTGGAGCCGGTTCGGCAAGGACACCTACGTGGTGGGCGACGCCGCCCGCCGCGACGCCGACGGCGACGTGTGGATCCTGGGGCGCATCGACGACGTCATCAACGTGTCGGGGCACCGCCTGTCCACGGCCGAGGTGGAGTCGGCGGTGGTGAGCCACGCCAAGGTGGCCGAGTCGGCCGTGGTGGCCCAGGCCGACGACCTCACCGGTCAGGCCATCGTGGCCTTCGTGACCCCGGTTGAGGGCACGCAGACCGATGGCCTCGACACCGAGCTGCGCGAGCACGTGGCCGAGGTGATCGGCAAGCTGGCCCGGCCCAAGCGCATCATCTGGACCAGCGATCTGCCCAAGACCCGTTCCGGCAAGATCATGCGCCGGCTGCTGCGGGACATCGCGGAGGGCCGCGAGCTGGGGGACGTCACCACGCTGCGCGACCCCACCATCATGGCCTCGCTGAAGGAGCGCATCGCGGCGCGCGGGGACGAGGAGGACTAGGGGCCGGTCACCGGACGCCGCCGGGGTGCCGGCGGGCGGGGCACCCACGCCCTGCCCGCCAGCCCCAGCAGCAGCACCCCGCCCGCGGCCAGCACGCCGGGCAGCGGCAGGCTCAGCGCCACCACGATGCAGCCCACCAGCCCCACCACGGCGGCGATGTCGGCCACGGCCGACCCGCCCCGCAGCCGCAGGGCCGACAGGTTGGTGAGCGCGTAGTAGGTCAGCACCAGCGCCCCGCTGAGGGCGATGCTCTGGCGCAGGTCCAGGAGGCCCGCCCCCAGGGCCACCAGCAGGGCCACCACCACGCCCGCGGTGTGGGGCACCCGGAACTCCGGGTGCACCGCCGCCAGCGCGCGTGGCAGGTCGTGGTTGGCGGCCATGGCGTAGGCCGTGCGCGCCACCGCGGCCATGAGGCTGAGCAGCACCCCGATGCTGGCCACCACGGCCGCCACGGCCACCACGGGCGCCAGCGCGTGCAGGCCCCCCGCGCGCACCGCGGTGACCAGCGGGTGGGATGAGGAGGCCAGAGCGGCGGGCCCCACCGCGCCCAGCGCGGCGGTCATCACGGCCAGGTAGATGGCCAGGGCGATCCCCATGCTCCAGGCGGTGGCCCAGGGGATGGTGCGCCTGGGGTCCCGCACCTCGGCCCCGAAGGCGGTGAGCCGGGCGTAGCCGGCGAACGCGAAGAACAGCAGCCCCGCCGCCTGCAGGGTGTTGCCGAGGCCCGCCCCGGTGACCCCGCTCCAGCCCCCCAGCCCACCCGTGCCGGCGTCCAGGCTGCCCGCCACCGCCACGGCCAGCCCCACCAGCACCACCACCACGATGGCGAGCGTGACGCGCACGGTGGTGTGGATGCCGCGGTGGTTGAGCGCCGCGCACAGCAGCGTGGCCCCCACCGCGGCGGTGCGGGCGTGCGCGGGCCACAGGTAGGCGCCCGCCACCAGCGCCATGGCCGCGCAGGAGGCCAGCTTGCCCACCAGGAAGCACCACCCGGCGGCGAAGCCGGCCATGGGCCCCAGCCGCCGGCCCGCATACACGTAGGTGCCGCCCGCCAGCGGGTACCGCGCGCCCAGCCGGGCGGCCGAGGTGGCGTTGCACGACGCGATGGCGCCCGCCACGCACAGGCTGATCAGCAGACCCCCGCCGGCCACCGCGGCGGCCGGGGCCACGGCGCCGAACACGCCGGCGCCCAGCATGGCGCCCAGCGTGACCACGATCGCGGCGCCGGGGGCGATGCCGCGGACGAGCGTGCCGGGGGTCTCCACGCCGGGAAGACTCACATGTTGCGCGTCACGGCGCACGCCTGCTGAGATGGATGTGGAATCCGTCGACCACAGACAGGGGGATGGAGATGCCCGCCGACCACCCGCGCGACGCCGAATGGCGGGAGCGCCTCACGCCGGAGCAGTACGCGGTGACCCGCACGGGCGCCACCGAGCGCGCGTTCACGGGCGAGCACTGGGACAACCACGACGACGGCACGTACCGGTGCGTGTGCTGCGGCACGCCGCTGTTCGACGCGCAGGACAAGTACGACTCGGGCACGGGCTGGCCCAGCTTCACGCGGCCCGTGGCCGGTGACGCGGTGGCCGAGCTGGCCGACCACAGCCACGGGATGGTGCGCACCGAGGTGCGGTGCGCCGAGTGCGAATCGCACCTGGGCCACGTGTTCACCGACGGGCCCGCGCCCACGGGCGCCCGGTTCTGCATGAACTCCGCCGCCCTGGAGTTCATGCCGCGCGGGGAGGAACCGCCCGCGGGCGACTCCGGCGGCTGACCGGGCGGCGTCGCAGCTATTGCCAGGATCGGCGAGGTGGGGCAAGGTGGTGGTATGCGCCGTCTGTGGCCCCCCGCCGAACCGGACGGGCGCGCCGTCGGCGACGGCGCGCCGCTGGAACGGGACGCCCTGCGCATCGCGGTGGGCGTGTTGTCGGGCGACCCTCCGGCGGAGGAGGCGCTGGCCCGCATCACCGCGGCGGCTCTGGCCGCCACCGAGGCGCGACAGGCCACGCTGGCCGTGCCCATGTCCGACGGCACGGCCACCGTGCGCACATCGGCGGGGCCCCGGGCGCTGGCCCCGGGCAGCCTGATCCCCACGCTGCAGGGCGGCGCGCTGGCCACAGCGCTGGAGGGGGCGGACGCCCTCACCCGCCCGTCCAGCCGGGCGGACTGGCGGGAGGCGGCGGTGCCGGTGAAGGTGCGCGGCCGTATCGCGGGGGCCCTGCTCGTTGCGGGCGACGCGGTGCCGGCGCACGCGCACGAGGTGCTGCACGCGTTCGCCCAGCTGCTGGCGGTGATCCTCTCGCAGGCCGAGGACCGGCGGCACTACAGCAACCTGGCGCGCACCGACCCGCTGACGGGACTGTGGAATCGCAGGGCCTTCGACGAGCGATTCGCCGCCGCCGTGGAGCAGGCGCGGCGCCACCGGCAGCCGCTGAGCCTGGCGATGCTGGACCTGGACCACTTCAAGGTGCTCAACGACTCGCTGGGGCACCTGGCGGGTGACCGGGCGCTGGTGGAGGTGGCCCGCCGGCTGCGCGGCACGTGCCGTGCGGGTGAGTCGATGGCCCGCATCGGCGGCGACGAGTTCGCGTGGGTGCTGCCGCTCACCCCCGCGGAGGGCGCCGAATCCGCGGCGCGGCGGGCCCAGCGCGCGGTGCAGGCGGACCCGCCGGAGGGCATCGGCACGCTGAGCATCTCCATCGGCATCTCCGAGCTGGCGCTTGCCGGGGGGGCCGCCGAGCTCCTGCGGCGGGCCGATGCGGCGCTGTACCGTGCCAAGGCCGAGGGCAGAGACCGCATCATCCGCGACACGGGAGGCGACCCCGCGTGAGCCAGGCCGAGATGTTCCCCCTGTTCCTGGAGATGGGCATGGGCGTTGACCTGGTGGGCGAGGACATGACCAAGGCCGCGGCCCGGGCGGTGCGGGAGGCCATCAACCGCACCTCGCTACCGGGCATCGGCAAGCTGGTGCGCGACGGCGACCGCGCCAACATGCGCGTGGAGGCCACGGTGGCCGTGCCCCGGCCCGACGAGGTGGACGTGGCGGCTGTGGCCGCCGAGTTCCCGTACGGGTCGGTGACGGTGCTGCCGGTGCAGGGCGGCCTGCGCACCCCGAACGGCACCGACTACGGCCCGGGCCGCGACCACATGGTGGTGGCGGTGGCCGTCATCGCCGTCGGGGCGCTGTAGCCGGCGGGACGCTCAGCCGCCCCGGCGGCGCACCGCCAGCATCACCCCCGACGCCCAGTCCGGCAGCTCGGCCACCTGCAGGGCGGGGTCGCCCACCAGGCGCTCCCGCACCGCGCTGATGGCAGGCCACAGCGACACGTGCATCTCGTCGTCGGGGCGCTCGCGCATGTCGTCGACCACGAGCACACCGCCGGGCGCCAGGGCCGCCAGGGTGAGGTCCAGCCGGTCCGTCTTGCCGCCCTGGGCGTCGGCGAAGATCAGCTGGAACGTCCCCAGGCCCGGCAGCAGCTCCACCGCGTCGCGGGTGTGCAGCGTCACGACGGCCGGCCAGTCATCACCGGCCACGTCGGCGGCCAGGTCGGGGTCCAGCTCCACCGACTCGATGCGCACGTCGGTGCGGTCGCCCACCCCGGACACCAGCCAGGCCAGGCCCACGCCGGCGCCCGTGCCCAGCTCCAGGATGCGCCCGCCGGGTTCCACCGCCGCGGCCAGGGCGGCCAGCAGCGCCCCCACCTCGGGCGTGCACGACAGGCCGAAGCCGCGGCGCGCCGCCCGTTCCGCCGCACGCACAACCGCCGGCGGAACGGACGCGGAGCTCATCCCTGCATCAGCAGGTCGCGTTCGGGCACGATGCCCCAGCGGTCGGCGATGCGGCGCAGGTCGTCGTCCAGCGGCCAGGCGTCGGCGGCCTCCACACCGGTGTGCGCCGGTGATCCACCCTTCAGCGCCATGCACCCGGTGTTGTCGCCCACCTCCTCGATCTCGCCCAGCTCGTCGGCGGACAGCAGCAGCTTGGCGGGCAGGCTCGCCAGCTCCTCTCGCTTCTGCTCCACCGGCTTCGCCGATGGGCCCGGCTCCTGGATGAGGGTGGGCACCACGCACTCCACGGCCGGCTGGGCCAGCGTCCACTGACACGACAGCTGCAGCGGGGTGAGCCCGTGGCGGTCGGCGATGGGGCGGATGCGGTCCAGGCGCTCGCGCGCCGCGGCCACCCACCCGGCGGGGCGGAAGGCGCGGTGGTCGCGTTCGGCCAGGCCGTCCTCGTTGGGCACGTCGTCGTGGAACACGCCGCCGTAGTCCACCACGCGGGCCAGCACCTTGACCTCGTGCTCCACGCACGCCGGCAGCGCCATGCGGCCGGGCCAGGGCTCGAACGGGTTGAGGATCAGCATGGCCCACTCCATCAGGGCGCCGAAGCGCTCGATGCAGCGGATGATGTCCAGCGTGAAGCCGTTGGCGGGGCCGGGCGCCACGCCCAGGGTGCGGGTGAGGCCCTCCTCGGCCAGGCGCGCCATCCCCTGCTCCCACACCACGGCCGAGCTGTAGCCGATGCGGTCGGGGTTGTGCAGCAGCAGCACGTCGAAGTGGTCGGTGCCGCAGCGCTCCAGGCTTCGCTCGCACGCCATGCGCAGGTACTCGGCGTACTGCTCCGGCGCGCGCAGGGCCGGGTCGGTGAACCGCGGGAAGCCCCGCGAGCCGTCCCGCTGGCCCTGGTAGTAGTCGTGGCCGATCATCCCCACCAGCCGGTAGGTGTCGCGGGGGATCCCCGCCAGGGCCTCCCCCACCGCGCGGTCGGCCTCGCCCTGTCCGTACACGTCCGCCGTCACCACGGTGTGGATGCGGTCGTCGGGGCGCATGAGGGCCAGGTAGCGCTCCCGGTCGATGGTCTCCCCGAACTGCATGTATTGGCCGCCGCTCCACGAGCCGAGCGCGGCAAGTCCCAGATCCGTCATGGGCGGAAGGCTCGCATCCCCGGCCGCCCGGCGGAAGGGACCGGGGCTCGACTACTGTCCCTCACCGCACATGACCCACCCGGACGCCCTCACCTGCATCGACGTGCACAAGCGCTTCCCCGGCGAGGTGCTGGCGCTGGACGGGCTGGACCTGCACGTGCCGCGCGGCGCCTTCTTCGGCCTGCTGGGCCCCAACGGGGCCGGCAAGACCACCCTGATCCGCAGCATCGTGGGCCTCACCACGCCCGACCGGGGCGAGATCCGCGTGATGGGCGTGCCCGCGCACGGGGCGACGGGGGCGGCCAGCCGGCGGCTCATCGGCTACGCCCCGCAGGACGGCGGCCTGGACCGGTTCGTCACGGTGCGGGAGCTGCTGCGGTACCACGGACGCTACTTCGGCATGACCCGCGCGGATGCGGCCGAGCGCGCCGACGCCATGCTGGAGGCGTTCGACCTCACCGGCAAGGCCGACGTGCTGCCCAACCGCCTGTCCGGCGGCATGCGGCGGCGGCTGCTTCTGGCCCGGGCGTTGGTGCACCGGCCGCCTCTGGTGATCCTGGACGAACCCACCGCCGGCGTGGACGTGGAGCTGCGCCTGGACCTGTGGGAGTTCATCCGCGCCCTCAACGCCGACGGCACCACCATCCTGCTCACCACCCACTACCTTGAGGAGGCCGAGACCCTGTGCGACCGGGTGGCCTTCATCCGCGACGGCCGCATCGCCGCCCAGGACACCCCCGAGGCCCTGCGCGCCCGGTTCGGGGCGGGCCGGCTGGAGGACATCTACCTGCGGCTGGTGGGCCGGTGAGCGAGGTCAGCCTGCGGCGGGCGCAGTGGCGCGGCGTGCTGGCGCTGGTGCAGCGAGAGGTGGTGGGGCGCGTGCTGCGGCTGTGGTCGCAGACCCTGGCCCCGCAGGTGGTGGTGGCCGCCCTGTTCGTGGTGGTGTTCGGCGTGGCGCTGGGCCACCAGATCCGCCTCATCAACGGGGTGCCCTACCAGGAGTTCGTGGTGCCCGGCCTCACCCTGATGGGGGTGGCCACCGCGGCCTTCGCCAACAACGCCACCAGCCTGTACCAGGCGCGCGGCGACGGCTTCATCGAGGACCCGGTGTCCAGCCCCATGACCCCCACCCAGCTCACGGTGGGCTACACCGTGGGCGGCGTGGTGCGCGGGCTCATCATCGGCACCCTCACCCTGGCCGCGGCCCGGGTGTTCGTGGCGTTCCCCCTCCGGCACCCGCTAGTGCTGGCCGCGGCGCTGGTGGCCACCGCGGTGGCGTTCGCGGCGCTGGGCAACGTGGTGGGGCTGCACTCCAAGGGCTGGGAGCTGCAGGCTCTCGTCGGCAACCTGGTGATTCAACCGCTGGTGTTCCTGGGCGGGGTGTTCTACTCGGTGCGCACGCTGGACGGGCCGTGGCGGCGCCTCTCGCACGCCGATCCCATCCTGTACATGGTGGAGGCCACACGGCACGGGGTGCTGGGCGGTGGCGACGTGTCGCTGCCGGTGGCCATGGGCGTCACGGTGGCGCTGGCCGTGGCGATGACGTGCTGGTCATGGGTGCTGTTCCGGCGGGGGGTCGGCCTGCGCACCTGAGGGACCCTCGGGCGGTCGCACCCACAGGAACGTGCAGTTGCGGCAGCGCACCACGTCATCGGAGATGTACTCGAAGTCCTCCCACCCGCAGGTGCGGCAGCGGTTCACGCGTGCTGTCGGCTCCTCCATCATCCACCTCCCCGGCGGCCCGTTCCGGCCGCGTTTCCTCGACGCCCCCGTGCGGGTATCCTTCCGCGTCGTGACCCGCCCCGCCCGCACACTCGCCGTCGCCACCGCGATGGCCGGGGCGATCGCCCTGGCGGGATGCGGCAGCGCCGGTTCGTCCGGCCAGACCGGCGGCAGCACCGGGGCCTCGGTGGTGACCGGCTGCGTCACCACGCCGCCCACCACCCCGGCGGCGCCCAAGACGTACTCGGCGCCCCCGCCCATGACCATCGACGCCACCAAGCAGTACTGGGCCACCATGCGCACCTCGTGCGGGGTGATCCGGATCAAGCTCGACGCCAAGGCGGCGCCCAACACGGTCAACAACTTCGTGTTCCTGGCCCGGCAGGGCTTCTACAACGGGCTCACGTTCCACCGCGTGGTGAAGGACTTCGTGATCCAGGGCGGCGACCCCAAGGGCAACGGGTCGGGCGGGCCCGGGTACGAGTTCGCCGACGAGCTGCCGCCGCAGGCCGGCTACCAGGTGGGGTCGGTGGCCATGGCCAACTCCGGGCCCGACACCAACGGCAGCCAGTTCTTCATCGTCACCGGCATCAACGGCGAGCAGCTGCCCAACCAGTACTCCCGGTTCGGCACCGTCTACCAGAGCATCCAGGTGGCCAAGCGCATCGAGTCGCTGGCCCCGAACGTCGCGGCCGACAACCCGTCGGCGCAGGTGCCCCGGCAGACCGTGTGGATCTACTCGGTGAAGATCACGGCAACCTGATCCGGCCCCCCCAGCCCACGGTGCCGCCGCCCACGACGGCCCCCAGATGACCCCCGAACGCCCCCGCGTGCCGAGCGACCCCGAGCCGCACCACGCCCACCTCGGACCGCACGAGGTGGGACCCGAGGATGCGCTCCCCGGCGAGGCCCGCGTGCTGCGGGCCGCCCAGGCCTCGCTGCGGTCGGAGACGCGGGGCCTGCGCGGCCTGGTCCCGTTCCTGGGCCCCGCCTTCGTGGCGGCCGTGGCCTACGTGGACCCCGGCAACTTCGCCACCAACGTGGCCGCCGGGTCGCGCTACGGCTACATGCTGCTGTGGGTGGTGCTGGCCTCCAACCTCATGGCCATGCTGATCCAGTCGATGAGCGCCAAGCTGGGCATCGCCACCGGGCACAACCTGCCGGAGCTGTGCCGGCTGCGCTTCCCGCGCCCCGTCGCCGTGATGCTGTGGGTGCAGGCCGAGCTGGTGGCCATGGCCACCGACCTGGCCGAGGTGGTGGGCGCCGCCCTGGGCCTCAACCTGGTGTTCGGCATCCCGCTGTTCCCCGCCGCGGTCATCGCGGGCGCCTTCTCGTTCGGCATCCTGGCGCTGCAGACCTACGGCGGGTTCCGCCGCCTGGAGGCCGTGATCGTGGGCCTGGTGGGGATCATCCTGGTGGGCTTCGCGGTGCAGGTGGTGCTGGCCGACCCGTCCGCCGCGGGCGCCGCGCGCGGCCTGGTGACACCCCGGTTCGATGGTGCCGACAGTGTGCTGCTGGCCGTGGGCATCCTGGGCGCCACCGTGATGCCGCATGTGATCTACCTGCACTCCGCGCTGACCCAGCGCCGCATCCCCGCGGCCGACGCCTCGGCGCGGCTGCGCCTGTTTCGCTTCGAGCGCACCGACGTGATCATCGCGATGGTGATCGCCGGGGCGATCAACCTGAGCATGATCGTGATGGCCGCCGGGGTGTTCCACCACCGCGGGCTCACCGACGTGCAGGACATCGACCAGGTGTACCGCGGCCTCCGCGACATCGTGGGCCGCCACGACTCCCTGGCCTTCGGCGTGGCGCTGATGGCCTCGGGCCTGTCGGCCACCTCCGTGGGCACCCTGGCCGGCCAGGTGGTGATGCAGGGCTTCATCAGCCGGCAGATCCCCGTGTTCCTGCGCCGGGCCATCACCCTGGCGCCGGCCCTGGCCATCGTGGCGATGGACGTCAACCCGTCTCAGGCGCTGGTGCTGAGCCAGGTGCTCCTGTCGTTCGGCATCCCCTTCGCCCTGATCCCCCTGGTGATGTTCTGCAGGGACCGTGCGCTGATGGGCAACCTGGTGAACCGCCGGGCCACCACGGCCGCGGCGGTGCTGGTGGTGGGGCTGATCGTGGGCCTCAACATGTTCCTGCTGCACCAGACCCTGCTGGGGTAACGCGCGGGTTACACCCGGGACGCGGGAGCCGCCGCCAGAAAGCCCGGGTTGCCGCAGTCCCCGTGGGGCCGGTGCGCGAAGGTGCGCTCGATGGCGCACACGCACTGGGGCAGTGGGTCGCGGCGCACCCGCAGCGCGCCGAAGCCCAGGCGCGTGCGCTGCAGCTCACGGAAGCACTCCACGTCGATCTCCACGCGGAACACCTGCTCCAGACAGCCCATCACCCGCCGGCCGTCGCGCTCGTAGCTGTACAGCCGCGAGCAGCCGCTCTCCACGCATCCGCTGGGGTACACCACCCGCTCGCAGCCCACGGGACACATCCGGCAGGAGCCGGCGCTGTCGGCCACGGTGGGGCCACCGGGCAGCGGCGCGGGTGGGTCGGGGACGTTGCGCATGACGGTCACCGTAGCTCACCACCGGGGCCGCGGCCCGCGTGCGCGGCCCGAGTTCACGAACCCCTCATCACCCGCGGGTAGCGTTGGGATCCCCAGCAAAGGAGAACCCCCGAAAATGCGCATGATCCGCGTCGCCGTCACGGCGCTGCTGCTGGCCGGGGCGGCCGCCCCCGCCGCCCTCGGTCACGCCGGTGTGGCCGGCACCAACCCCGCCGCGGGAGCCGTGGTGACGCGACTGCCGAAGGTCGTGACCATCACCTTCACCGAGGTCGTGGCCAGGGCCGGTGCGTGCACCGTGACGCACAACGGCCTCAACTTCGGCATGCGGGCCCGCCTGAACCCGGCCGATCACCACCAGCTGCGCATCACCACGCGGGGCGGCACGGCGGCCGGGTCGTACACCGTGCGGTGGCGGGTGACGGCCACCGACGGTCACCGCATGGGCGGCCGGTTCGGCTTCCGGGTGCGGTGAGGGGAGCCGGGGGACGGTCTCAGCCCGCCCCCCGGCAGGGCCCTACGGCCGCTCGACGCTGTGATCCACGAGCTCCACCGTGACGGCACGGCCGTCCGGGGACAGGTCCAGGGTATGGATGACGGTGCATCCCTGCAGGTACCGGTCACCCCGGGCGCCGTCGAAGACGAGGCCCCACTGCATGCCGGGCCCCCCGCCCATGGCCGCGGTGATGCTGGCACGCGTCTCGCGCACCACCGTCACGGCGAACCCGCGTCCCGCCACCAGCGTGCGCGCCGCGGCCTCCATGCCGGCGGCGTCGAAGCAGCGGCTGCCCGACAGGACGTCCGCCCGGTGGTTGAGACCGTCGGCGCCGTACACCGCGTCCTCCGCCGCCCGCGGTGCCTCGGCATCAGGGGTGACGGTGACGGTGCGCGTGTCGAAGTCCAGGGCCCCGCCCATGAAATGCCCGCTGGCACCCCCCATCGACGTCACGCTGGGGCAGGTGCCGCCGCCGCGGGTCGGCGCCAGGCGCACATGCCAGCCGGACCACCCCTGCCGGTCCAGGATGGCCTGGACCTCCCCGGCGAACGCCGACGTGGACAGGCAGCGGGCCTCCACCGGCAGCAGTGCGGCGCGCAGGTCGGCGATGCGCTGACGCTGGGTGTCCGACACCTGCGCGTCGCGCCATCCGCGGGCGGTGCAGGCGTCGGGGGCGGCGCGCACCACGGCCAGGGAATCGCTGTTGTCGGGCACGCAGAGGGTGAGCTGCTCCACGGGGACGCCACTCGCCTTGGCGCACGCCGCCCGTGGGTCGCCGCCGTCGGATGCCACGAAGGCACTGGCCGCGGGCACGCACTCGGCGCCGTCGGCGGCCTGCACGGCCTGGCGGTCGTGGTCGTGGGTGGCGATGTACGCGCCGGCCGTGGCGGCCACCGCGGCGAACGCCAGACCGCCGAACAGCAGGGCACGCCGGCGCCGGCGCGGGCGCGCCGAGGCGGCGATGGCCCGGTCGAGGTTTTCGCCCAGACGTGCCACGAATGGGATCTCGCTCACGGGGTCACCTCCAGCGCTCGTGACAGGCGCGCAAGGCCCCGGTGCACCCGGGTGCGCGCCGCGTTCTCGGTGCAGCCCAGCCGGTCGGCCACCTCGCGGTAGGCCAGCTCGCACACCACCCGCAGGTGCACGGCGTCGCGCTCACCGGTGGGCAGGTCGGCCAGGGCATCGCGCACCGCCGCCCGTCCCTGGGCGGTCTCCTCCAGCCGCTCGATGCGCTCGATGGACTCGTCGTCCAGCGTGGGCACGTCCAGCCCCATGCGTTTCGCCGCGCGCAGCTCCACGCGCCTGCGGCGGTACCAGTGCGACAGCTCGCGGGCGGCGATGCCGTACAGCCATGCCGCACCGGGCGTGCCGGTGTCGCGGAAGCGGGCGCGCTTGGCGAACGCCACCGCGAAGGTCTCGGCCAGCAGGTCGGCGGACACCTCGGCGTCGAAGGTGCGCCGGTACAGGTATGCCAGGAGGGCCTCGGCGTGGCGGCGGTACAGCTCGCCGAACACGGCGGGGTCGCCCCGCGAGGCGATGATCAACTCGGCGTCGGTCATGTGACGCGATGCCTCCTCAGGTGACGGGTGCAGTGTGCGCGCACCCTCATCACGCCGCATCACGCCCCGCGCGTTACGCGACCAGGCAGCCCTCGCCGAACATGGTCTTCAGCGACGCCTGCAGGCTGCCGTCCTTCGGGTTGACCTGATACGCCTTGCCGAACCTGAAGCGCCGGACCCCGTCGGGGGTCTCCACCACCACCACCACGGGCGCGTTGCCACCGTGGTCCACCAGCAGCTGGCGCAGGTGGGGCAGGTCGGCGTCCTGCAGCCGCTGCGCCGACACCCGCAGGGTGAGCCGGTCCTCCTCAGCGTCGGGGTCGGGCACGAACGCCTCGACGGTGCGGGCCACCATCTTGGTCTCGCCCTCGCCCTTCTGGTCCACCCGGCCGGCGATGAGCACCAGCGCGTCCTCGCGCAGGATGTCGCGCGCCTCGGTGTAGACGTTGGGCACCACCACCACCTCGACGCTGCCCTCCAGGTCGTCGAGGCGCAGGAACAGCATGGGCTCGCCCTTGCGGGTGGTGATGGCCTTCACCGACCCGATGATGCCGCCCACCGTGAGGAACTCGCCGTCGGCGCGCTCGCCGATGACGCCCAGGCCGCAGGTGACCGCGCGGCGCAGCTGGCCGCGGCAGTCCTGCAGCGGGTGGCTGGACACGAACAGGCCCAGCGCCTCCTTCTCGCCCGCCAGCAGCTCGTCCTTCGGCATCTCGCGGGTGGGCACCGGCGAGTCCAGGTTCATCGCCGACGCCCCGTCCTCGGGCTCCAGCATGCCGAACAGCGACTCCTGGCCCGCCGCGGCGTCGCTGCGGGCCTTGGCCGCCGCGCCCATGGCCTGCGGCAGCACCTCCAGCATGCCCAGGCGCGTGTCGCCGGTGGAGTCCAGCGCCCCGGCCTTGATGAGGCTCTCCAGGGCCCGCTTGTTGACCTGGGCCTGGTCCACCCGGCGGCAGAAGTCCCACAGGTTCGTGAACGGGCCGCCGGCCTCGCGCGCCGCCAGGATGCTGGACACCGCGTTGTCGCCCACGCCCTTCACGGCGGTGAGCCCGAAGCGGATCTCCCCCGGGCCGGTCACGGCGAAGTCGCCACGGCTGACGTTGGCGTCGGGGGGCAGCACCGAGAGGCCCATGTCCTGGGAGGCGGACACGTAGAACGGCACGCGGTCCTTGGTGTCCATCACCGACGACAGCAGCGCCGCCATGTACTCGGCCGGGTGGTTGCACTTGAGGTAGGCCGTGCGGTACGCCAGCAGGGCGTAACAGGCCGCGTGGCTCTTGTTGAACGAGTAGTCGCCGGCCGCCTCGCACAGCGCCCACAGCTCGTTGCCCAGTTTCTGCGAGGTGCCGTTGGCCACGCAGCCGGCCACGAACTCGTCCTTGAGCGAGGCCATCAGGACCTTGTCCTTCTTGGACACGGCCTTGCGCAGGTCGTCGGCGCGGGACGGCGAGAAGTTCGCCATGGCGCGCGACATGGACATGAGCTGTTCCTGGTACACCGCGACGCCGTAGGTGGGGCCCGTGATGGGCTCCAGGCGGGGGTCGGCCAGCTTGACCTTGCTGGGGTCGCGCTTGTTGCGGGCATAGGTGGGGATGAAGGCCATGGGGCCGGGGCGGTACAGCGCCACCAGGGCGATGAGGTCGGCGAACTCGGTGGGCCCCACGTCGCGCAGCGCCTCGCGCATGCCCGAGGACTCGAACTGGAACACCCCGAGGGCGTCGCCGCGGGCCAGCATGCGGTAGGTGGCCGGGTCATCCAGCCCCACCGACTCGATGTCCACCACCTGCCCGCTGGTCTCCTGGATCAGCGCCAGGCAACCCTGGATGACATCCAGGTTGCGCAGGCCCAGGAAGTCCATCTTGAGCAGGCCCAGGGCCTCCACGTCGTGGTCGGGCACCTGCGTGACCACGTTGCCCTCGTCGTCCACCCGCACCGGCAGGTAGTTGGTGATGGGGCCCGGGGCGATGACCACACCGGCGGCGTGGACGCCCTCGTTGCGCACCAGCCCCTCCAGGGGCCGCGCCGTGTCGACGATGGTGCGCACCATCTCCTCGGCGTCGTACGCGTCCTTCAGCTCGCCCCCGGCGGCCAGCGCGTCCTCCAGGCGGATGCCGAGGGGCCGCTCCGGCACCAGTTTGGCGATGCGGTCGACCTGCCCGTAGGAGAAGCCCAGCACCCGCCCGGCGTCGCGCACCACCGCGCGGGCCAGCAGCTTGCCGAAGGTGCCGATGCGCGCCACCGAGCCCTCGCCGTACTTCTCGGTGACGTAGCGCACCACGCGGTCGCGGCCCGCCACGGCGAAGTCGGTGTCGATGTCGGGCATGCTCTTGCGGCCCGGGTTGAGGAACCGCTCGAACAGCAGGCCGTGCTCCAGCGGGTCCAGGTCGGTGATGCGCAGGGCGTAGGCCACCAGGGAGCCGGCGGCCGACCCGCGGCCCGGCCCCACGGCCACGCCGTTGTCGCGGGCCCAGCGGATGTAGTCCCACACGATCAGGAAGTACGAGGAGAAGCCCATCTCCTCGATGACGTCCAGCTCGAACCGCAGCCGCTCCTCCATCTCGGCCGGCGGGGTGTTGCCGTACCGCCAGGTGACCCCGTCGCGGCACAGCCGCTCCAGGTACTCCGCCGGGCTGGTGCCGTCCGGCACGGGGAACCGCGGCAGCTGGGTCTCGCCGATGGGCAGCGTGAGCGCGGCGCAGCGCTGGGCGATCTCCACGCTCACCGGGATGGCGGCGTGGAAGTCGGGCAGCGCCCGCATCATCTCCTCGGAGGTCTTGAGGAAGAACTCCTTGGTGCCGAACCGGAAGCGGTTGGGGTTGGACAGCACGTCCCGGGTCTGGATGGCCAGCAGCGCCTCGTGGGCGTCGGCGTCGTGCTGGCACACGTAGTGCGCGTCGCAGGTGGCCACCATGGTCTGGCCGGAGTCGCGCGCCAGCTTGGCCAGCTCGGCGTTGATGCGGTCCTGCACCTCCAGGCCGGAGTTCTGGATCTCCACGTACAGGTCCTGCGGCCCGAAGATCTGCACCAGGCGGTCCAGCTCCTCGCGTGCCGCGGGCAGGTCGTCGCGCTCCACCAGGCCGCAGACGGTGCCGGACAGGCAGCCGGTGAGGGCGATGACGCCGTCGGCGTGCTGCGACATCAGCTCGTAGTCGATGCGGGGCCGGCGGTGGTACCCCTCCAGGTACCCCTTGGAGCACAGCTTGATGAGGTTGTAGTAGCCCTCGGTGGTCTCGGCCAGCAGCGTGATGTGGGCCCGCTTCTCGCGTGACGGCCGCGCGTGACGGTCGGGCACCAGGTAGGCCTCCAGGCCCACCACGGGCGTGAGGTCGCGCTTGCGCGCCGCCCGGTACAGCTCCACCGCGCCGCTCATCACCCCGTGGTCGGTGAGCGCGGCGGCCGACTGGCCCATCTCCTGCACCCGGTCCAGCAGGCGCTCGATCTTGCACGCGCCGTCCAGGATGGAGTAGTCCGAGTGGACGTGCAGGTGGACGTACGGGAGCGCGGCGGGCATCGACGCCCAAGGCTAGACCGGGCGTCGGACCCCATCAACCGGGGTGTGCGCTACATGCGGGGGATTCCTGCGGCGGGTGCCCCCACCGCTGGTGTGTGACCCTGTGTCAGGCCTGATCGTCGGCCGGGGGTTCCCGGTGGTGCGCAAGGGCCAGGGTTCCCCACTCGCCGCCCACCACCAGCGTGCCGTCGGCCGCCCACACACCGCAGCGCGCGAAGCGGATGTAGCGCATCAGCGCCCGGTCGGACACGCGCACCACGGCCAGCCCCTGGTAGCGGGGCGGTTCGACCACCGGCACAACCGCGTACGCCCCGTCGGCCGACAGGCGCGCGTCGGCGGGCAGGTCGCCGGAGGCCAGGTCGTCGATGAACACCGGGGAGGGCACCGCGGCGGCGGGGTCGGCCTCGGGCCGCTCCTCGGCCACCAGGGCCAGCTGCGGCACCGACCACGTGCGCCGCACCATGCGGCTGACACCCGCCACGTCCTGGCCCGACTGCTCCAGGGCCACCGCCGGCTGCCGGCCGGCGGCCACCACGCGCACGGGCCCCACGCCGGCCACGTCCACGTCGGCCTGAAGGCCCACCTGCGCCAGCGCGGTGCGCGGCGGCGGGTTGATCATGAGCCCGTTGGGCGGCTCGGCACGCCGGCGACCGGGCAGCCCGCCGCGACGCTGCAGCACCTCGAGCACCCCCGACCACGGACCCGGGTCGTCGGGGACGAACGGGGGGCCGGCAAGGGGTCGCGTGCTCATGGAAGCTCCGGTGGTGGTGGGGCGTCCGCCGAGGGCGGGCGTGGTGAGGAGAGGTGGGCTACTGCGGGGGGCCCAGCAGGGCGATGCCCCACTCGCCGCCCACGGCGATGCGGCCGCCGGTGGTGAGCGCCACCGCGCACGCCCCGCCGATGTGCGCCGCGATGGCGCCGTCGGCGGCCCGCACCACGGCCACGGCCTCGGCGCCCGCCAGCGTGGCCCACGCGCCGTCGCCGCTGATCGCGATGGTGTGCGGCGCTCCCACGGGCGACGCCCACGCGGCACCCGCGCCCTCGGAGGTGTGCAGGCGGCACATGCCGTCGGCGTGCAGGCCCAGCACGGCGTCCGTGCCGGACGCTCCGGCAGCCCGTTCCACGGCCGGGCCGGGCTCGCCGCCGTCGGCGCGGCCGTCCCGAACACGCGCAGCGCACCGTCGGCCGTACGCCAGGGCCTCGCAGGGTCCGTCGTGCTCGGCCAGCCGCCGGCCGTCGGCCAGTGCCAGCTCCACCACCCGGGCGCCGTCGGCCACCGCCACGCGCAGCCCGTCGGGCGCGATGGCCACCGGGCCGTCACCCAGCTCCGGCAGGCGGTCGCCCATGCTGGGCAGCACCACGGCGCGCCAGCCCGCGTCGTCGCGCAGCAGCGCGGCGTTGGCCTCGCCCGCCGCCAGCGCGTCGCGCATGCCGGGGGGCCGCCGGTCGAACGCCTGGGCCAGATCGGGGGACAACACCGATCGCGCAAAGCCCGGGCCCCATGTGAGCAGGATGCGCCCGCCGGCCGTGGCCAGCATGGCCGGGGTGGGGTACGGGGCCGCCACCACGGGCGCCAGCTGCGGCGCGTCGATGCGCTCGCCCTGCGGCGCGGCGGCGGGGACCAGCCGCAAGCCGTCGGGACCCGGGGCGATGCGGCACACGGGGTCGCAGGCGGCCTGGTGCACGCGCAGCCGCGGCGGTGGCGCCATCCGGCGCATCAGACGTGTAACTCCCGGGCACGCATCGCGGTCAGTCTAGTCACACGGTTTCGACGTTGGGAGAGCGCGATGCTGCATCGTGAGACGGCGGGAGACCCGGGGACCAGGTTGCGGGCCAGCTGGGGGAGGTACCCGGAAGGATCCGTCCGCAACTGAGGCGATTTGCACACCGGGCGCTCATGGTGCGCTCACAGGGGACAGGAATCCTGGCTGCGTGCCCTCCAGGATTCCGGGTGATCACCCGATATGGTGCCCATGACCCCTTCCCCTGCCCCCGCCACCATCGTGCCGCCCGACGAGCTGGTGTCCGCATTCCGTGTCCCCGCGCAGCTCGAGTCGCTGACGTTCGTGCGCTGCGCCCTGGCCATGCTGCTGGAGCGCCAGCCGCAGCATCACGAGGGCGCCGGTCGCCTGCTGCTTGCCGCCGCCGAGGCCGTGTCGAACGCCATCGAGCACGGGTCGCCTGAGGAGGGCGGCCATGTGGAGGTGCGCGTGGTCACAGGCGTCGCCGGGGCGCGCCTGGAGGTGGTTGACGAGGGCCGTCCCGGTCACCCGGCGGTGATCGACCTGGAGGCCCCCACCCCGGAGCCGTCCAGCACCCGCGGCCGCGGCATCGTGATCATGCGCACCCTGGCCGACCGCGTCAGCGTGGAGCCCGTGGGTGCCGGCACCCGCGTGGCCATGAGCTTCATCTGGGACCGCGCCCACCCCATGGTGGCTGTGGCGGCCTAGCCTCGGAGGATTGCTTCTCACAGGGTTGACCTCGCAGGGATCCGCGGCGTATGGCGGGTTCGGCGGGTTCGCCGTCACCACCGCGGCTTGCGCCTGCCCGGTCCCGGGTTGCACCTCCCCGTCCATGGCTCGGGGGACTCACCCCTGCACTATCCCCAACCAGGGGCCCTCGGGCACCCCGGTTGGCGGAGACTTCGACATGAGGCGTGAGACTCGCCGTGGCGAGTCTCAGCGTTTCGAAGGTGGCTCCTGGAGCGCTACTCCTGGGCGATCGCCTGGAGCACATTGAGGCGTGCCGCGCGGCGTGCCGGCCACATGGCCGCCAGCACACCCAGCACGCCCGCCACCACCAGGAAGATCAGCATGCTGCCCCACGGGACCGCGGTCTCGGTGAAGTCGGGGATGGCCTTCACGGTGGCCAGGCCCAGGAACACGCCCAGCACCAACCCCACCACGCCCCCGATGACGGCCACGATGAGGCCCTCCGCGCGGATCATGTTGCGCAGGCTCCGCCGCGACAGCCCCACCGCACGCAGCAGGCCGATCTCGCGGGTGCGCTCGAACACCGACAGCGCCAGTGCCAGCACGATGCCAAACAGCGCGATGATGACGGCGAAGGCCAGCAGCATCCAGAAGAACCGCAGCAGACCGTTGATCTGGCTGTTGACGAAGTTCTTGTACTCGGCCTTGGTGCGCACGTCGAGGTTGCCGAACGGCTTGAGGGCGTCTGAGGCCGCCGCCTTGACCGCCTTGACGTCGGCGCCCGGGGCGGCGCGGGCCAGCAGCACGGAGTCCTGCTGGGTGGTGAAGTCCTGCTGGAAGGACGCCAGCGAGATGTAGAACTCGCCGAACGACTTGTCCTTGAACACCGCGGCCACCCGCAGCGGGCGCGAGCCCGACTTGGCGAACAGCGCCGTGAGGTTGGAGCCCACCTTCAGGTGATGGTGGTCGGCGTACGTGCGTGAGATGGCGATGGTCTCGGGTGCGGACAGGTCGGTGAGCGCGCCCTGCTGCACGCCGGCGTCGTACATCTGCCCCACCACCGCGGGGTCCACCCCGGCCACCTGCTGCACGTTGCCGAACGGGTCCTTGAACTGGCCGTCGCGCCAGGACGTGACGGAGCCCACCCCGGGCACGGTGCGCAGCACCGCGGCCGCCGTGTTGCTGAACGGCTGCTGGTCGCTGGAGAGCGTGATGAGGTCCGCGTGCACGCGGGTGTCCAGGGTGCCCACGAACGTCTTGCTGAGCGACGCGCCCACCACGCTGACCCCGGTCACCAGGGCCACGCCGATGGTGAGCGCCGCGGCGGTCTGCGCCGTGCGTGACGGGTTGCGCATGGCGTTCTCCTGGCCCAGGCGGCCCGCCAGGCCCAGCCGGGCCAGGGGGGCGCCGATGGCACGGGCCAGCGGGCGCGACACGTACTGGGTCAGCATCGCCGCGCCGATGAACAGGAACACTGCGCCGCCGCCGATCAGGCTGAACGCCTGCGCCAGGCCGCCGTTGCTGCGCAGGCCCAGGATGATCAGCAGCACGCCCAGCGCGGTGAGCACGATGGACAGCACCGCGCGGATACGTGGCGAGCTGTGCACCTCGATGTCGCGCAGCGCCGCCATGGGCGGCACGCGGCTGCTGCGCACGGACGGCCCCAGGGCCGCCAGGAGGGTCACCACCACCCCCACCACCAGGCCCACCACCACCGTGCGGGTGTGCACCTGCAGCGTGGTGGACGGCAGGTTGAGCCCGATGGCGTTGAACACCGCACGCAGCCCCAACGCGGTGAGCACGCCGAAACCGATTCCCAGCACCGATGCGATCAACCCGGTGAGCAGCGATTCCAGCATCACCGAACGCACGATCATGCCGGACGGCGTGCTCCACGGCCCGCGCAACCCCACCTGCCGGGTGCGCTGCGCCACCGTGATCTTGAACGCGTTGAAGATGATGAAGCTGCCCACGAACACCGAGATCACGCCGAAGCCCAGCAGGATGTTGCGGAAGATGTCCACGAACGACTTGAGCTGGTCGCTGGACTGCTTGGTGGCCTCCGCGCCGGTGATGGCCTCGTAGCCCTTCGGCAGGACGGCCCCCACACGCTTGGCCAGGTCGGCGGAGCTCACGCCCGGTTTCGCGGTGGCCGAGATGGTGGCGTAGCGACCCTTGGAGTCGAGCACCACCGCCGCGTCGGCCTCGGTGAACGAGACGATGGTGGCGCCGGCCAGGCTGTTCTGCGAGCCGAAGCCCATGACGGCGACCAGGGTGTACGACCTGGGGCCGGTGGCGCCCACCACCGTCACCGTGTCGCCCACGGCGAACTTGGCCCGATCGACCGTGGCCTTGTCCAGGCCGATCTCACCGGTCTTGACGGGCGGGTGCCCGGCCAGGATCCGCATGGGGTTGAGGTCCTGGTTGTTGTTCCAGTTGAACGCCAGGGTGGGCGGCCCACCGAGCCCGGCGGACTTGCCGTCCTTGTTGAGCACGGTGACGGTGCCACCGATCGTGCCCTCGGCGCTCGCGACCCCGTCCACCCTCCTGATCAGCGGCAGGACCGACGCGGGCACCGGCTGCCGATCGGCGTCGGACACGGTCTTGACGCCCTGCACCTGCACCGCCACGCCCTTGTTGACCGTGGCGAACACGTTGTCGAACGAGCGGTTCATGGTGTCGCCCAGAACGAACGAGCCCACCACGAACCCCACGCCCAGGATCACCGCCAGCGAGGTGAGGATGAGCCGCAGCTTGCTGGCAAACAGGTTGCGGTAGGCCAGCTTCCAGGTCATGTGCGCGACCCCGCGCCCAGCACCTTCATGCGGTCCAGCACGCTCTCGGAGGTGGGCTCCTGCATCTCGTCCACGATGCGCCCGTCGGCCAGGAACAGCACCATGTCGGCCATGCTGGCGGCCGTGGGTTCGTGGGTGACCATCACGATGGTCTGGCCGTAGGTGTCCACCGCGCGGCGCATGAAGCCCAGGAGTTCATGGGTGGAGTTGGAGTCCAGCTGACCGGTGGGCTCGTCGGCGAACACGATGTCCGGCCGCGAGGCCAGCGCCCGTGCGGCGGCCACGCGCTGCTGCTGCCCACCCGACAGCTCGGACGGCCGGTGCTTGAGGCGATCGCCCAGGTTGAGGGCGCCGATGACCTCGTCCAGCCACCCCTGGTCGGGTTTGCGGCCGGCGATGTCCAGCGGCAGCCGGATGTTCTCGAGCGCGTTGAGCGTGGGAACGAGGTTGAAGGCCTGGAACACGAAGCCCACCCGGTCGCGCCGCACGCGGGTGATCTCCTTCTCGGAGAGCCCGGTGAGCTCGGCATCGCCGATCCAGGTGCGCCCGGAGGTGAGCCGGTCCAGCCCCGCCATGCACTGCATCAGCGTGGACTTGCCCGAGCCCGACGGGCCCATGATGGCGGTGAACCGCCCCTTCGGGAACGTGTGGGTGATGCCGTCGATGGCGCGCACCTGCGCGTCACCCGTCCCGTACAACCGCACCCCGTCCTCGATCCTCGCGGCCACGTCCACGGCCGTGCCAACCTCAGGATTCGTCGCCATCCTCACCCCTTGCCCGTGCCTCTTCGTCGCAAACCCCCGCAGCATCCCGCCTGCCCCCGCGGGGTCGCAACCCGTGCGGTGACGATGTTCGCCGAGGGTTTACTCCGCCAGATTCGCCAGGACGTCGCGGAGCGTGGCCACAAGGCCGTCCAGGTCGTCCCGATCGATCACCAGCGGCGGGAGGAACCGCAGGGTGCGCGGACCGGTGGCGTTCACCAGATATCCGCGCGCCAGCATGCCGCTCACCGCGTCGGCCGCCCGCTGCTGGGGAAGGTCGATGGCGCACATCAGGCCCCGCCCACGGGCCTGGGCGGCCAGCCCGTCGCCCACCAGCCCCTGCAGCCCCTCCAGCAGGTGAGCGCCCTCGGTGCGCACACGCTGTTGCAGCGCGGGATCCTCCAGCACGTGGCACGCCGCCAGGCCGGCCGCGGTGGCCAGCGGGCTGGCCGCGAACGTGGAGCCATGGTCGCCCGGCTGGAAGGTGGCGTCGATGCCGGGGCGCGCCGTGATGGCCCCGATTGGGAACCCGCCGCCCAGGCTCTTGGCGAGGCACATCACGTCCGGCACCACGTCGATGTCCTGGTAGGCGAACAGCGGGCCCGTGCGGGCCATGGCGGTCTGCACCTCGTCGAACACCAGCAGCGCCCCGTGGTGCTCGCAGCGCTCGCGGGCCAGGCGCAGCATCTCCAGGGGCACCGGGTGCACGCCGTTCTCGCCCTGCACGATCTCCATGAACACCGCCGCGGTGCGGTCGGTGATGGCGTCGCGCATGCCCTCCAGGTCCTCGCGGTCCACGTGGCGCACGCCGGGCAGCAGCGGCCGGAAGGCGTCCTGCTTGCCGGTCTGCCCGGTCAGCGACAGCGCCCCGTAGGTGCGGCCGTGGAACCCGTCCACCAGCGCCACCACCTCGGGCCGGTCCGGGCCCGCGTGCTTGCGGCACAGCTTGAACGCCGCCTCGTTGGCCTCGGTGCCCGAGTTGCAGAAGAACACCCGTCCGCCCATGGAGTGGTCGCGGATCCACTCGGCCAGCTCGATCATGGGCTCGGTGTAGTACAGGTTGCTGACGTGCATCAGGCGCGCCGCCTGCTGCTGGATGGCCCGCACCACGTCCGGGTGGCAGTGGCCCACGTTGATGGTGGAGATGCCCGCCACGCAGTCCACGTACCGCCGGCCGTCGGGGTCGAACACCGACGCGCCCTCACCCCGCACCAGCTGCAGCGGCTGCCGCTTGTAGTTGCTCATCAGCGCGGCCTGCTCGCGCTGCACCAGGGTCTCGTCGATCATGCGGTGATCTTCGTGCCGATGCCGGCCTCGGTGAACAGCTCGGTCAGCAGCGAGTGCGGCAGCCGGCCGTCCACGATCTGCGCCGCCTCCACCCCGTGCGCCAGCGCGTCGCGCACACCGGCCAGCTTGGGCAGCATGCCGCCGCTGATGGTGCCGTCGGCGATCATCTCCTCCAGCTCCAGCAGGCTGCACTCGGAGATCACCGTGGACGGGTCGTCCGGGTCGCGGTACAGCCCCTCCACGTCGGTGAGGAACAGCACCTTGCGCGCGCCCAGGGCCCCCGCGATGCGCCCGGCCACCGTGTCGGCGTTGAGGTTGTAGCTCTGGCCCTCGGCGTCCACGCCCACGCTGGCCACCACGGGCACGAAGTCGGACAGGCGCTGCAGCACCGTGGGGTCGATGTGGTCCACCCGGCCCACGAAACCGATGTCATGGCCGTTGGGCGCGTGCCGGGAGGCCCGGATGAGCGCGCCGTCGTCGCCGGCCAGACCCACCGCCCGCACGCCCGCCACGTGGAGGTGGGCCACGATCTCCTTGTTGATCTTGCCCACCAGCACCATCTTGGCCAGCTCCATGGTGTCGGCGTCGGTCACCCGCAGGCCGTCCACGAACCGCACCTCCAGCCCCAGCCGGGCCGAGTAGCGGGAGATGGCGGGGCCGCCGCCGTGCACCACCACCGGGTTCATCCCCACCAGCTTCAGCAGCGCGATGTCGCGGGCGAACGAGGCCTGGAGTTCCGGCGCGATCATGGCCGCGCCGCCGTACTTGACCACGATGGTGGCGCCCTGGAACTCGCGGATGTATGGCAGCGCCTCCAGCAGCACCGCCACGCGGTCCTCGAGGCCGTCGCGACGTTCGTCGTGCGGCGGAATGGCGTTGGGAGGTGGCTGCGTGCCCATCAAACCGGGCACTTTATCGCGTGGCGCCGCCCCGGAGCGTCACGCGCACCCCCACGGCGCTGGGCCGCACCGCAAGGGGCGCCGACACGCGGCGCAACCGCACGACGTACCGCCCCGGTGACACGGCGCGGCGGCCGAACCGCGCGGGCAGCAGCACCCGGTTGAGCCCCGCGTGGACGGTGACGCGCACGCCGCCGATGCGCCGGTTGGGCCGGAGGGAGCGCAGCTCCACGATGAGGCGCGTGGCGGCGCTGGCCCGGAACCGCACCTGCACGCGGCACGGCCCGCTGACCCGCACCCGCACGCAGCGCGTGCTGAACGACCGCAGCGTCACGGTGCGGCCGCCCTTCTGCACGATGCCGCCGGCGGACACGCCCAGCGACACGCTGGCGGTGCCGGTGCCCGCCAGGTCGCTCATGGTGACCGTGTACGCCCGCGCCTCGGCGGCCGCCGTGGGCGTGCCGGAGATCACGCCGGTGCCATGGTCGATGGTGACGCCGGCCGGCAGCGCGGGGCTGACCGTGAACTGGGCGGCACCGGTGCGCTGGATTGCCGACGGCCCCCGGGCCGCGATGGGGGTGCCCACCCGCCCCTGCAGGGCGTCGGCGGTGTACGCAACCTCGGGCTGGCCGAAGCCCAGCACCACCTGTGCCGCGCCGGCGTCGACGCGTCCAAGGGGGTCGGCGAAGCGGCTGCCCACCAGGGCGTCGGGGCGGCCGTCGCCGGTGACGTCGCCCAGCGCCGCCACCGAGCTGCCCGACTGGTCGCCCGGCCCGGACCCCAGCACGGTGATTGCCGCGCCGCCCGGCTGCGCCAGGTCCAGCCGCCCGGCCTGCGGCAGGCTGGTGACCAGGTAGGCGCCGCCCATGTTGGTGGCGGTGGAGGTGTCCAGGCCGTTCGCGCCCAGCATCAGGTCGCCCCGGCCGTCGCCGTTGAGGTCACCCACGGACGCCAGCGTGACGCCCAGGAAATCACCGGCCTGGGCCCCGTCCACGCGCACGCTGCGCGCGCCGAGGTTGGACAGGTCCACCGGCGCGGTGTCCGCCGCGCCGCGCACCATGAAGGCCGCGCCGGCGTCGGCGCGGCCGCCGCTCTCGGCGTAGGGCGCCCCGATCATCACCTCGGAGCGGCCGTCGCCGTTGGTGTCGCCGATGGGCGCGATGGCGGTGCCGGTCTGGTCGCCCGCCACGGCGCCGTCGATGCGCACCGACCGGGTTGTGGCCTCGGGGCCACCCAGGTCGAGGCTGCCGAATCCGGCGCTGCCGAACACCACGTACACGGCGCCCGCGTCCAGCCGTCCACCGGCCGCGCCGCCGGGGTCGAAGGTGGGTGCCGACACCATGAGATCGGGACGGCCGTCGCCGTTGAAGTCGCCCGCGGCGGCCACACGCGTGCCGAGCTGGTCGGCGGTGTTGGCCCCGTCGATGCGCACGGCCCGCCCCTGCGGGTTGGCCAGGTCCACGTTGTCCATGTGGGGGCCGCCGAACACCACGTAGGCCGACCCGGAGTTGGCGCGGTTGTTGTTGTCGGCGCCCCGCGCGCCCACCGCGATGTCCGGGTAGCCGTCACCGTTGATGTCGCCCACGCCCGCCACCGATGACGCGCCCAGCTCGTCGCCGGCCGCCGCCCCGTCGATGCGGATGCCCCTGCCACCCAGGTTGCCCAGGTCCACCGAGCTGCGGTCGGCCGAGCCCCAGATGAGGTACACCGAGCCGGAGTTGATGCGGCCGTTGTTGTCCGTCTGGTTGGCGCCCACCAGCAGGTCGGGCCGGCCGTCGCCGTTGACATCGCCGGCCGACGCCACCCCCACGCCCACCCAGTCGCCGGCGATGGCGCCGTCGATGCGCATCACGTTGGGCGACGACCCCAGGTCGATGGACGGGCCGGTGAACGGCCCGAAGGCCACGAACACCGTTCCGGCGTCCACGCGGCCGCGCGGGTCGGCGCGCCAGGCCCCCACCGCCACGTCGCGCGAGCCGTCCCCGTCGAAATCACCCAGCCCGGCGACGGTCTCGCCGGCGCGGTCACCGGCCCCGGCGCCCTGCAGGTCGACCGCACCGCCCTGGTTGGAGGTGAGGTTGAGCAGCCCCTGCTGCTGGGGGAGGGTAGCCTCGGCCGCCCCCGCGCACATCAGCAGGGCGATCATCCCGAGGTGAAGCGGCCGGAGCGGGCCGCGGGGGTTGCGCCCACGAACGCCCACGTCGGCACGCTACCAGCGTGGGACGACGCGCGGCCAGCCGGGAGGCGAAGGTTCAGTGAGGAGTGTTGTCGCGCGACCGGGTGGGGTCGTGCGAGGGGGCGGGCGCCAGCATGGCCACGTCCGCGCGGGCCAGGGGTCCCGCGTCCCCCACCCACTCGTCATCGGCCACCACCGGCACCGCGCGCGTCACCGCGCGGGTGATGCTGCGCCACAGGCGCCGTGCCACCAGCATTGGGTCCACCGTCCGTCGGGGGGTTGGCATACCGGCTGCATCGGCAGATGCGCGTGCCGACTGCACCCGCGGGGGCGGATCGCACCGGCGGCCGTTAGGTGTGGTACTCCGCGTTGAGGGTGATGTAGGCGTGGGTGAGGTCGGAGGCCCACAGCACGGTCTCCGCCGAGCCGCGGCCCAGCGACAGCTCCACGTCGTACTCCGGCAGGGCCATCACCTGGGCCAGCTCGGGCGCCGTGAGCGCGTGGCCGTCGATGCGCACGTCCAGCTGGGGCGGCACGCCGGGCGTGGACGCCAGGGCCTGCCCCACGGCCTGCGAGATGCGGCCCCAGTTGGGGTCGCGGCCGAAGATGGCGGTCTTCACCAGGGACGACTCGCCAACCGCCCGGGCCACGCGGTCGGCCTCGGCGGTGTCGCGGGCTCCCGTCACCAGCACGCGCACGGCGTGCTCGGCGCCCTCCCCGTCCTTCACCATCTGGATGGCCGCCCAGCGGCACACGGCCGTCATGGCCTGGGTGAGCAGCTCCAGGTCGTCGCCCTCGATGGGGCCGCCCTCGCCGTTGGCCATCACCAGCAGCGTGTCGGACGGGCTCATCTGCCCGTCCACGCTGATGCGGTTGAAGCTGGCGCGGGCCACGCGCTGGGTGAGGTGCTGCAGGTCCTCGGCGTTCACCGCGGCGTCGGTGGTGAGGTAGGCCAGCATGGTGGCCATGGTGGGCCGGATCATCCCGGCGCCCTTGGCGGCGATGCCGATGGTGACCGTCCCTGCCGTGGGCAGCTCGATCTGGAACGCGCCACCCTTGGGGGCGCGGTCGGTGGTGCAGATGGCCAGGCCGAAGTCGGCGCCGCCGTCGGGCGCCATCGCCTGGCACACCTGGTCGATGGCCGGCAGGGCCTTCTTGAGGTCCACGCGCTCGCCGATGGTGCCGGTGCTGCACACGGCCACGGTGTCCTCGTCCAGGCCCAGCCCGCGCGCGGCCCGGCGCACCATCTCGTGGGCGTCCTCCAGGCCCACCGCGCCGGTGCCGGCGTTGGCCTTGCTGGCGTTCACCACCACCGCCTGCAGCCGCGACCGGTTGCGCGTGCGGTTGAGGCGCACCGGCGCCGAGGGCAGGGCGTTGACCGTGTCCACCAGCCAGGCCACCGCGGTGCGGTCGGCGCGCAGGATGCCGATGTCGAGGCCCCCGGTGGTCTTGGCGCCGCTGGCCACGGCCGCGGCCGAGTATCCCTCCGGGGAGGTCACGGACCCGCCGGGGAGCATCCGCAGGCCCTCTGGGGCGTCCAGCCAGTCATCCCGCTCCACGGGTGGGAACGCACCGCTCATACCAAGCCCTCCGTCTCGGGCCGCCCGGCCATCAGGTTGAGGTTCTGCAGGGCCTGCCCGGCCGCGCCCTTCACCAGGTTGTCGATCACCCCGAACGCCAGCAGGCGGCCCTTGGGCGCATCCAGCAGCGGGCAGATCTGGGCGATGTTGGTGCGCTGCACGCCGCGCAGCCCCGGCGGGGTGTCCACCACCTCCACGAACGGGTGCCCGTCGTAGAAGGCGCGGTAGCGCTGCAGCATGGCCTCCTGGGTGTCCGGAACCTCCCCGGTGAGCCGCGCGTAGCAGGTGGTGAGCTCGCCACGGTCCACGGCCATGAGGTGCGGCGTGAACGTGACCTCCAGCCCCAGCTCCTGGCCGATCTCCGGCGTGTGGCGGTGGGACAGCACCTTGTAGGGGGTGAGGTTGTCGGTGACCGAGCAGAAGTGCACCGTGTCGCTGGGCGCCCGGCCGGCCCCGCTGACGCCGCTCTTGGCGTCGATGATGACGTCCTCCAGGTGGCCCACCAGCGGCAGCAGCGCCAGCAGGGCGGCCGTGGGGTAGCAGCCGGGGTTGGCCACCACCCGCGCGGTGCGGATGCGCTCGCGGTAGGCCTCCGGCAGCCCGTACACCGCCTCGGCCAGCAGGTCGGGCCGCGGGTGCTCGAACCCATACCAGGCCGGGTACAGCGCGGGGTCGCGCAGCCGGTGGTCGGCCGAGACGTCCACCACGCGCACCCCCCGGTCCACCAGCTGGGCCACCAGCTCGGACGCGGCGGCGTGGGGGTAGCACACGGCGGCGAAGTCGCCGGGGGCGATGGCCTGCACGTCCAGCTCGGTGAGCACGGCGTCCACGCGGTACTCCGGGTACAGCGCCCGCAGCGGCCTGCCGGCGTCGGCGCGGGCGGTGATGGTGCCCAGCGTGAACCAGGGGTGCGCGTCCACCAGCGCGGCCAGCTGCGAGCCGGCGTACCCGGCGGCGCCCAGCACGTGCACGGTGGCGCTCGTCATGCCCGCAGCACCGCCCCGTGATCGTGGGCCAGGGCGGCGCGCACGGCGTCCACCACCTCGGCGATCTGCTCGTCGGTGAGCGTGGTGCCCGGGTCGCCGATCACCAGCCGCAACGCCAGGCTGACCTTGCCCTCGCCCACCTGGGCGCCGGCGTAGCGGTCGAACACGCGCACGTCGCGCAGCAGGTCCCCGCCGGCCCGCCGGGCGGTGTCCACCAGGGCGGCCGATGGGATGTCGTCGGCCACCACCAGGGCCAGGTCGCGGGGCGACACCGGCACCGTCAGGAGGTCCTCGAACCGCCGCGCACCCGCGGGCCGGGCGGCGCCCAGGGCCTCCAGGTCGAGCACCACCGCGGTGGCGGGCCCGGTGACGTCGAAGTTGCGCAGCACGCGGGGGTGCATCTCGCCCACCCAGCCCACCGGCACATCACCCACCGTGAGCCGGGTCTGGCGCACCGGGTGGAAGTACGGCGCGGCGTTGGGGCCCTGCACCGGCCGCACGCCGGCCGCGGCGCACAGCGCCATGGCCAGGCCCGTGGCGGCGTGGATGTCGTTGGGGGCAGGCTGGGCCCGCCAGTGGTCACGCGCCGGCGCGCCGAACACCAGCGCCGCCAGGAACTCACGTTCCCGCGCCAGCTGGGCATCCGGGGCGTAGGTGCGGCCCACCTCGAACAGGCCGCCCTGGGGGCGCTGGTGGCGCTGGTTGCGCGATGCGGCCCGCAGCAGGCCGGGCAGCATCGACTGGCGCATCACCGCCATCTCCTCGGAGATGGGGTTGGCCAGGCGCATCACGTTGCGGCGGGGGTCGTCGGCGGCCATCAGCAGGCCGTCGGCGTCGGCGGCGGGCACGAACCGGTACGTGACGGCCTCCGACAGGCCCAGGTCGCAGGCCCGCCGCGACAGCCGCTGGACCAGCAGCTGGGCGGGGGTCCGCCGGCCGTCGCCCACCAGGCGCGGCAGCAGCTCCGGCACGTGCTGGTAGCCGTGCACGCGGCCGACCTCCTCGATGAGGTCGGCCTCGCGACGCACGTCGCCCCAGCGCTCGAAGGGCACCACCACCTCGACGCCGTCGGCGGTGTCGGACACGGCGAAGCCCAGTCGCTCCAGGATCTCCCGCACGCGGGCGGGCGGCACGGGCATGCCCAGGAGGGACTCCATGCGGGCGTGGCGCATGCGCACCCGCAGCTCGATGTCGGCGGGCGGTCCGGTGTCGATGGTGCCGGGCACCATGCGGGCGCCGCACAGCTCCACCAGCAACCGCGAGGCGATGCGCATGGCCCGCTCGGGCAGCTGCCGTGGCAGCCCGCGCTCGAAGCGGGCGCTGGCCTCGCTGCGCAGCCCCAGCGCCAGGGAGGTGGTGAGGATGGCGCCGCCGTCGAAGTTGGCCACCTCCAGCAGCACCCGCGTGGTGGCGTCGGTGACCTCGCTCTCGGCGCAGCCCATCACGCCGGCGATGCCGCCCACGGGGGCCTCCGCGTCGCAGATCAAGAGCGTGCCCTCGGGGATGTCCCGGTGCTGCCCGTCCAGGGTGGTGAGCGACTCGCCGGCGGCGGCGCGGCGCACCACGATGCCCGGCCCCGCCAGCGTGTCCAGGTCGAACCCGTGCAGGGGCTGCCCGGTGAGCAGCATCACGTAGTTGGTGATGTCCACCACGTTGCTGATGCTCCGCATGCCGGCGGCCTCCAGCCGCCGTTTCATCCAGTCGGGCGAGGGACCCACCGTGACGTCGGTGAACATGCGCGCCAGGTAGCGGGGGCACAGCGCGGTGTCCTCCACGCGCACGAAGGCGTGGTCGTCGATGGTGCCCGCACCCTCGGCGGGCGGGTCCGACTCGTCCAGGGGGGCCAGGGGCGCCCCGGTGACGGCGTGCACCTCGCGCGCCAGCCCGTGGATGGACTGGCAGTCGGGACGGTTGGAGGTGATCTCACAGTCCAGCACCGCCTCGGCGATGGGCAGCACGTCGGCCAGCGGCGTGCCCGGGGCGGGCTCGCCGGGCAGCTCCAGGATGCCGCCGCCGTCGGTGCCCACGCCCAGCTCGGTGTCGCTGCACAGCATCCCGTGGCTCTCCACCCCGCGCAGCTTGGCGGTGCCCAGGGGCGGGCGGCCGGGCAGCACGGCGCCGGGCAGGGCAACGGCCACCCACAGCCCGGTGCGGGCGTTGGGGGCGCCGCAGACGATGGTGCGCGGGGCGCCCTCCCCCACGTCCACCGTGCACACGCGCAGACGGTCGGCGTTGGGGTGCTGCACGGCCTCCAGCACCCGGCCCACCCGGAAGTGGTCCAGGTTGCCGTCCTCGGTGGGCACGCGCCGCTCCACCGCCTCCACGGCGGTGCCGCTGTCGGCCAGCAGGTCGGCCAGGTGCTCGGGCGTCACGTCCGGGTCGACGTACTCGCGCATCCACGACAGGGGCAGCCTCACGAGAACTGCTCCAGGAAGCGCAGGTCGCTCTCGAACAGCAGCCGCAGGTCGGGCAGCCCGTGCCGCACCATGGCGATGCGATCGAGGCCCATGCCGAAGGCGAAGCCGGTCCAGCGCTCGGGGTCGTAGTCCACGAACCCGAACACGTTGGGGTCGACCATGCCGGCGCCCAGCAGCTCCAGCCACTGCGGCCGGCCGTGCCGGTCGGCCCAGCGCACGTACAGCTCCACCGAGGGCTCGGTGAACGGGAAGAAGTGGGGGCGCAGGATGTACTCGATGTCGGGGCCCAGCAGGCGGCGGGCCACATGCACCAGCGTGCCCTTGAGGTGGGCCAGGGACAGGCCCTCGTCCACCGCCAGCCCCTCCAGCTGGTGGAACATGGGGCTGTGGGTGGCGTCCACGTCGTCGCGCCGGTACACCGCGCCGGGGCTGATGACGTACACCGGCGGCGGCCCCTGCTCCATCACGCGGATCTGCACCGGGGAGGTCTGGGGGCGCAGGGCCACACCGGGCCGGCCCTCCACGTAGAAGGTGTCCGACGCCGAGCGCGCCGGGTGGCCCTCCGGCACGTTCAGCGCCGTGAAGTTGTGGTACTCGTCCTCGATCTCCGGGCCGTCGGCGATGCGGTAGCCCAGGGCCAGGAAGATGTCCTCCACCTCCTGCCGAACCTGGGTGATGAGGTGCAGGGCGCCGATGGGGTGCGGGTCGCCGGGCAGGGTGATGTCGGTGCGGTCCTCCAGCAGCCGCTGGCCCAGCTCCACGTCCTCAAGCG
>JAXLSS010000003.1:0-282541 GCA_046330395.1 Thermoleophilia bacterium | reverse complement strand
CAGCGCTTGTCTTCGGGACCGCGTCTACGGGTGGGTGGGCGCGGCTTTCAGCAGCGTCGTACCTGAGTGTGCGATGGCCACGTGGGAGATGGGGAGTCGTCGTCCCTCGGGCGTGTGCGGTGCTGTGGGCGGGCAAGCGGAGGGACCTCATAGTCCCGGAGCGCGGGCCGTCCAGCAGGCGGCACGCTTCCGTCAACGCCGTTGAGGCGCCGCGCACCCCTGCGCAGCGCATGGCTCCTTCGTTCATGAGGGTGATGACGACGCACCGCCCAGCTCCATGTGCCTCGAGCCGTCCAACCGGCCCATCCGTCCGGGCCGTAGGTCGGGCGGGTGTCGTCGTGCCGCTGGTGCTCGACGGAGAGCAATTGACCGCCATTGCCGAGGCGGTCGCCGAGATCCTGGACGCCCGCCAGGCGGCGCTCGATCCGGTGCTGACGGTCGCGCGGGCGGCCGAGCTGCTTGGTGTGACTGAGAAGACCGTGCGGAACATGCTCAGCGACGGACGCCTCACCCGCCATGGCGCGCCGCGCCGGCCTCTCGTATCGAGGGAGCAGGTGACCCGACTCGCTCTCGGCGATACCCCCGCACGAACCTCACCCGGAATGCGCCGCCGAGCTCCAGCAGGGTTCCGCCTGGCGGACAGGTCAGACTAGGATCGCCAAATCCATGATTTGGGCGGCGGCCGAGTTCGGTCGGCTCCCAGGCACCGGAGGCCTTGCCCCTACGGGCGTCGTGGTCAGCGCAGTCTCCGCCCACGCCCCCCAGCCACCGGTGCCCCGAGAAACGGAGGTCATCATGCACACTGCGCGACGCAAGCAACCAAAGGCGGGGCCATGAGCGTCCAGCGACGCGTGCGCGGCTCCACGGTCACGTGGGTGGTGCGCTGGCGCGAGAGCGGCCGCGACAGCCGCCAACTCGCCCGGGTCTTCACCACGAGGGCCAGCGCTGACGCGTTCGAGGCGGAGATCAAGAGCCGCCACCGACTGGGGGCCCACGCCCCGGCCCTGCCGTCACGGGACCGACTCTCAGACTGGCTGGAGACATGGTTCATGGACGGCCAGCTGCGATGGGCGCGGTCGACGTCGATCCCCCGGCTGTCGCTGCTGCAGCGTTGGATCGTGCCCTACCTGGGTGACACCCGCCTGTCGGATCTCGGACGACGCCGCGTGCTGGAGTGGCGGCGGGAGATCACGCAGGCCGGCTGCACGAGCACGCAGGCGAACAAGGCGCTCAGCACCCTGTCGGCCGCACTCAGCGCCGCGGTCGAGGAGGAGCTGCTGCCGGCGAACCCCTGTCGGGGCGTTCGGCGGCTGCCGACCGCCAGGTTCGACGCGCGGGCGATGAGCCCCGACGAGGCGGAACGGCTGCGGGCCTGCATGCCAACCCAACGTGACCGGGTGCTGCTCGGACTGCTGACCTACGCCGGGCTTCGCCCGGAGGAGGCGCTGCCGCTGCGCTGGCGTGACGTCGACGATCACCGGATTATGGTGGACCGCACATGGACCGCCGGTGAGATCCGGAGCAGGACGAAGACCGGCCCGGGCCGCGACGTGGAATTGATCGCTCCCCTGCGTGACGACCTGGAGCAGCTGCGGCGCGAGAGCCTGCCACAGAGCATGGATGATCTGATCTGCCCCACCGAGGCCGGAACGCCGCTGGACCTCAACAACTGGCGCCCCCGCGTGTGGGACCCGGCAGCCGCGCAGGCCGGTCTGGAATGGACGACGCCGTACACCGGTCGGCGCACGTACATCAGCCTGCGGATCCACGCAGGTGACTCACCGCTGGTCGTTGCGGCGGCCGTCGGACACGCCAACGGCGAGACTCTGTGGCGGCACTACGCCAGGGAGTTCGAGCGCGCTCGCACGACCCCGCCGTCACCCATCGCGGACGCCGTTCAGAGCGCCCGTGCGAGGACCCTTGGTCGAAATGGTGTGCGCCCGGTGTGCGCCCACACCAACGTGATCGAACTGGCCGCCTTCAGGCGTTAGGTCCGAAACCCGCGCTGCAGCACGTTGAGCTGCGAGGTGGCGTCAGGGATCTGCGGTGGCTTCAGCGTGGCATAGGAGGCCGCGAACGCCGGCATCATCGACCCGCCGATCCCCATGCCGCGGAAGAACAGGCTCACCATGATGAGCCACTGGGGGGGTGTCGGCCGTGAGCCGCGTGAAGGGGATGGTGGAGATGATCAGCACCGTCAGCCCGACGACGGCCACGATGCCGCCCCCCACCTTGTCGGTGAGCCGGCCGGAGATGGGCGCGGCCAACGCCGCCCCCATGCCCTGGGGCATCAGGAGCAGGCCGGTCTCCATGGCCGAGTGGCCGCGCAGGCCCTGCTCGTACAGGGGCAGCAGGATCATCCCGCCGAACAGCGCGCCGCCCAGCGCGAACGCGGTGATGGACGCCGCCGAGAACGCGGTGTTGCTGAAGAGGCGCACGTTCAACAGGGGCCGCTCCCGCCGCAGCGCGTAGGCGGCGTAGACGGTGGTGAGCACCACGCCCGCCACGATGGGCAGCCATGCGGTGGGGGCGGTGATCGTGCCCTTGATGCCGGTCTCCGCCAGGCCGTAGGTGATGGCCGGGATGCCGATCGCCATCAGCAGCACGCCCACCACGTCCAGCGGCCACGACGGGCCGGCGGTGTTCCTCGGCAGCAGCCGCATGGCCAGGATGACGGCGGTGATGCCCACGGGCACGTTGACGTAGAAGATCCACTCCCACCCGGCGCTGTCCACCAGGAAGCCGCCCAGCACCGGGCCCAGCACCGGGGCGATCAGCATCGGCACGGCCACGATGCTCATCACGCGGCCCATGCGGTGCGGTCCCGCGGCCCGTGCCAGCATCATCTGGCCCACGGGCATCAGCAGCCCGCCCGCGGCACCCTGGATCACGCGGAACGCCACCAGGGAGCCCAGCGACCACGCGAAGCCGCACAGGGCGGACGCCAGGGTGAACGCGGCCGCCGAACCGATGAAGATGGGCTTCGGCCCGAACCGCACCGCCACCCAGCCGGAGAGGGGGATCACCGCCGCCATCGCCAGCATGTAGGCGGTGACGATCCACTGGATCTCCTGGAAGCCCGTGTGGAAGTCGATGGACAGGCGGTCCAGCGCCACGTTGACGATGGTGGTGTCCAGGATGGACATGAACGTGCCCACCAGCACCACGATCGCGATGCGCGTCACCTCAGGGCCCAGCGGCTCCGGTGCGGGGCGGGTGTGTGGGACCGAACTCGACACGCCGCTCCAACGTAGCAGCGGCCGCCCTCACGGGATCGTCAGCCGGCCGCGGAGGGCGGCAGTCCCAGTCCAATGCGCATGGCCTGCAGCAGCGGCGCGTCCGCGCTGTCCTGCGTGACCTCCCAGATCATCATGCCGCCCAGCCCCATCCGCCGGGTGTAGGCGGCCTTCGCGGCCAGGGTCGTCCCGTCGTCGAAGGCCACCACCCGCCGGGTGGCCGGGTCGTACCGCCAGGCCTGGGCGGCCACGGGGTCGTGGAACACGCCCGCGCCGGGGAACTGCCCCGGGATGTCCGCGTCGGCGATTGCGCCCCGTGAGTCGAAGGGGGACGTGGTGACCACACCCGTGAACGGCCGGTTGATGCCGGTGCCGTCGCCGCCCGGGGCCACGGCCGCGTACGACTGCCCGAAGAACGGCACACCCAGCATGATCCGGCGGCCCGGAACCCCGGCGCGGAGGAACAGGCGCACGCCGGTGTCGGCGGTGACGTCGTTGGGCACGTTGCCGCTTCGCCGCAGCGGCGCACTGAACGTGGTGCGCTGGCTCCAGCTGCCGTGCAGGTCGTACGCCATCAGCCCGATCCAGTCGAGGCTGGGCCACACCTGCCGCAGCTGGAAGTGGGCGGGCGTGCTGGGCGCGGCGCTGATGGCCGCCGTCAGCAGCAGCCCCGGGCGCACACGGTTGAGCTGGCGGCGGAACTCGCGCACCAGCAGGGTGAAGTTGTGGCGGGCCGTCGCGCCGTGCGGCACCTCCCAGTCGAGGTCGATGCCGTCGAACACGCGCGCCGTGCGGCCCAGGCCGGGATACCGCCCACGGATGTAGCGGGTGATGCACGACGTCACGAACCGGCGGCGCGAGCGCGCGGTGGCGGCCGCGTGGGCGAAGTCGCGAGCCGGGTCCAGCTGCGCAACCACCGCCAGCATGCGCAGCCGGGGGTGGGCGGCGCGCGCCAGCTCCAGCTGATGGATGATCCCGGTGCCCGGCAGGCCGTCCACGGTGCGGTCGGCGGTGAGCGGGGTACGCAGCTCCAGATCGTCGTCGAAGCCGCAGGTGCCGTCGGCCCCCGGGTTGGACAGGTCCACGTCCAGCACGCTGAGCCGGTCGAGGGGCAGGTCGCGGGGGGTGGCGCCGCCCCGCACCGCCGAGTACGCGTCCCAGTACCCCACCACGCGGGGCGCCGCCGAGCCCATGGCCGGGGCCGCCGCGCCGAACACCAGCGCCGCCGCCACGGCCGCGATGCGCCTCACCGGCCCGTTCCCCGGTCGTATGTGTCCGGGGTGATGCCCTGCTCGCGCAGAGTGGTCTTCTTGACGCGCTCGGTGGGCGTCATAGGGAACTCGGCCACGAACCGGATGTAGCGCGGCAGCATGAAGTGCGGCAGGCGCTCGGACATCCACTCCACGAACGCCCCGTGGTCGGGCGCCTCACCCTCGGGGATGCACACCAGGAGGATCTCGTCCTCGGCGCCCACGCCCTCGCCGGCCGGCACCCCCAGCGCCACGGCCCGCCGGATGGCCGGGTGCGCCTCCACCTGGCGTTCCAGCTCCATGCTGCTGATGTTCTCGCCGCGCCGGCGGATGTAGTCCTTGAGGCGGTCCATGAAGTAGACGTAGCCGTCTGCGTCCATGCGCCCCAGGTCGCCGGTGTGCAGTTTGAGGTTGCGGAAGTCCTCGGCCGTCTTCTCGGGCATGCCGTAGTAGGCCCGCATGATGATGTTCGGGATCTTCTGGTCCACCACGATCTCGCCGGGGGTGTCCGGCGGCAGGGGCAGGTCGGTCCCCGGCTCCACGATGGTGACCTCATACCCGGGGTTGGCCACGCCGCACGAGCCCAGGCGGGTGGGACGGGTGGGGTCCATCAGGGTGGCCACGCCGGTCTCGGTGAGGCCGTAGCCCTCGGCCAGGCGCACGCCGAAGCGCTCCTCGAACTCGTGGTAGATGTCCGTGGGCGCCGGCGCCGCGCTGACCGTGTGCACCCGGTGGGCACGGTCCAGCTCCGACGGCGGCTGGTTCCACAGGAAGTACAGCATCGCGCCGATGCCGTTGAACGTGGTGGCCTCCGCATCGATGGCCTGCTGCCAGAACCGCGTGCCCGAGAATCGCTCCGCCACCGCCACTCGCGCGCCCGCCAGAAGGGCCGGGTACGCGCAGAGCACCTGCGGGTTGGAGTGGAACTGCGGCAGGCAGGTGAAGTACACCTCGTCCGCCAGCCCGTCCAGCTCCACGCCACGCCGCACCATGGCCGACGCCAGGGCGCTGCGGGCGCTGAAGTAGTCGGCGGCGTGCTGCTTGATGACGCCCTTGCTGCGTCCCGTGGTGCCCGAGGTGAACATGATGCGGGCGTCGTCGGTCCAGGCGTGCGCCACGGGCGGCGGGGTGTCGGGCGCGTCCATCAGCGCCTCCAGCGACTCCCGCGCCCAGGTGCGGTCGGGGGTCACCGCGGTGCCGTCATGGGGCACCACCACCACGCGCTGCAGCAGGGGCAGCTGGTCGCGCACCTCCTCCAGACGATCCAGGAACCGGTCGCTGATGATCAGCAGGCGGGCCTCCACCAGGTTGATGCACCAGGTGAGGAACTCGCCCCGGTAGGCGGTGTTGATGGGGCTCATCACCGCACCGGCGGTGAGGATGCCGAACCACACCGGGATGAACTCCTCGCAGTTGGGCAGCATCACGCTGACCGACGCGCCGTGGTCCACGTCACGGCGGATCAACCCGTTGGCGATGCGGGTGGCCTGCTGGTGGGTCTGGCCGTAGGTGCGCCAGTCACCATCGGCGAACCGGGCGTACGGGCGGTCCGGGTGTCGCTCGGCGCGCTCGGCCAGCAGCCGCGGGAGCACCCAGGTGGTGGGGTCCTCCCGCAGATACCAGTCGGTCCAGTCGCTCATGCGCCGGAGGCCGGGTCGATGCCGGCACCGTCACGGAACGGCCGCCAGTCAGGCATGCGCCGGTTCTGGAAGGCGGCGATGCCCTCCTTGGGCTCCGGCCCGTGGATGTGGTTGAGCGCCATCAGCTCGTACCCGTGCTGCACCGAGCTGTGCAATGAGTCGGATGCCGCGTTGAGGGCGATCTTGGCCAGGCGCAGCCCCTGCGGCGACATCCGCAGGATCTCCTCGCACCAGCGGTCCACCTCGGCGTCCAGCTCGTCGTCGGGCACCACCGTGTTCACCAGCCCCATCTCCAGGGCCTGGTGGGCCGTGTACTGGCGCACCAGGAACAGCACCTCACGGGCCTTCTTCTCGCCGGTGACCATGGGGATGTACTGACACCCCCACCACAGCGGGGCCATGCCGATCTTGGGGCCCGCCTGCCCGAACCGGCCCGACTCACCGCTGACGGTGAGGTCGCACACCATGTTGAGCTCGTTGCCGCCACCGATGCAGTAGCCCTTCACGCGGGCGATGATGGGCTTGCCGTTGTTGCGCATCGCCGCTGCCAGCCGGTCGGCCAGGTGGTGGCCCGCGCGCTTGCGGGCCATCGAGTCGGTGGGGTCCTGCACGTCGCCCCCCACGCAGAAGGCCCGGTCGCCGGCGCCGGTGAGCACGATCACCCCCACGCCCTCGTCATCGGCGCAGTACTCGAAGGCGTCGATGAGATCCAGGATCGTGCGGCCCCGGAAGGCGTTGAGCCGGTCGGGGCGGTTGATGGTGATGGTCACGCGCGCCCCGTCCCGCCGGAACAGGATGTCCTCGTAGTCCCGCGTCACGGTGGATCAGGCCTCCGGGGGCAGGAACTTGGCGGTGTCGATGCCGTGGTCGGACAGCAGCTTGGAGAACACCTGGCGCATCTCCTCCGGGTACTCCGGCAGGTCCTCGTTCTCCACCAGCCATTTGGCGCGCTCGCGGATGTTGGGGCCGAAGTCCCAGTCCTCGTCCGCCATGAGGCGCTGGATCTCACGCGCGGGGAACGAGATCACCCCGCTGTCGCGGCCGAAGCGGTCGGCGATGGCGTCCATCTCCTCGAACCGGCCCGGGATGGGCGCCTGCTCCTGGATGAGGCCCTTGGCCTTCAGCAGCTCCACGGTGGCCGGGTCGCTGCGGAACGGCGTGCCGAAGGCGTTCTCGTGGAACAGCGCCTCCATCCGCAAACGGGGCCGCTGGCCGCCGGCGTTGGCCTGCTCCAGCGGGTAGCCCACCGCGTGCCCCCAGGTGAACCGGTAGTTGGGCGGCAGGCCCAGCGCCTTCTCCACACCGCCGGGCTTGCGCCCGAAGGCCACCAGGATGTTGCCCACGCCCAGCCCCACGCCGGCGGTGATGGCGTTGGCCACCGCCTGGCCGCTCTCGAACCGCAGCAGGATCTCGGTGCGCTCCACCGGGAAGCTCATCAGCCGCGGCAGCGTCTGGGTCATCGAGAACTCGTAGTTCCAGCCGTGGTACTTGGCCGCCGCGCCGGCCAGGGACACCGTGGAGATGCCGTCGATGGCCCGCCCGTACCAGGCGTTGATGTTGGTGAGCCACAGGATGAGGTGCGACGCCTGGTTGATCACCTGCACGTTGAACCCCGAGACGCACTCCTCGATGTCGTCCCAGATGTCGCACCGGTCTTTCTGGACGATCACGGCCTCGGTGGCGTTGATGTTGCCCTGGCACGACGAGAGGCGCGCCGCCTGCAGCATGGTCTCGATCTTCCAGCGCTCGACCGTGCGGTCGGGGTCGAAGTAGCGGATGCTGCGGCGGTTGCCCAGCGCCTGCAGCACGGGCACGTCGGGCACCTGGGCGGCGGACGGGGCGGGCTGGTCGGACATGCGGTGGCCTTCCTTCGCGAGGGGGGGTGCCGACGAAGTCCACCCGCGGCCGGGGGTCCTGTCAACCGCGGGGAATACGGGGCCACCCACGGGTGTGCCCGCGCCGGGACGCGCGCGGTGACCGGACACGCGGAGCGCTCCCTATCCTCCCACCGCAATGGGGCGCATCCTGCTGGTCACGGGCGGTGCCGGCTTCCTGGGACGGCATCTGCTGCCGTTGGCCGGGGCGGGCGGCTGGGTGGTGCACGCCCCGTCGTCGGCGGAGATGGACGTGACCCACCAGGGGCGCGTCGATGCCGCCGTGGCCGAGGTGCGACCAGATGCCGTGGTGCACCTGGCCTACCGCATGCACGACACGCCGGGGATCGTGGACGGAGCCGGCAACGTGGCGCGCGCCGCCCGCGCCGCCGGCGCCCGGTTGGTGCACCTGTCCACCGATCTGGTGTTCCCGGGGCGTGACACCCCCTACTCCGAGGAGGACCCGCCCGCCCCGCTGCACGAGTACGGCCGGGCGAAGGCGCGGGCGGAGGAGGTGGTGATGACCGAACATCCGGGGGCCGTGATGATCCGCACCTCCATCCTGTACGGCACCGCGCACCGGGCCCCGGCGCAGGAGGCGGTGGCGCGCGCCCTGGAGGATCCCGCGTCGTTCACCTTCTTCCACGACGAGGTGCGCAGCTTCACCCACGCCGGTGACGTGGCGGCGGCGGTGCTGGAGCTGGTGCGCCGCCGCGAGGTGCGCGGCCCCCTGCACGTGGCGGGCCCCGAGCCCCTCGACCGGGCGGAGTTCGCGCGGCGCTGCGCGCGATGGATGGGCGGCGACGCGTCGGTGCTGGGCTCCGGCTCCGGAGCCGGCGGGACGCGGCCCGGCCGGGTGGTGCTGGACTCCCGTCGGGCCGAGGCGCTCGGCATCCGCTGCCGGAAGGTGGGCGAGGGTCTGGCCGGGGCCGGTGCGGGCTGATGCGCGGCGCGCCCATCCAGGTCTCCATCGCGGCCGGCGGCGCGGTGGGCGCCGAGCTGCGGCTGCTCATGGCCCACATGTGGCCGGTGCGGGCCGGGCACTGGCCGTGGGCCACCTTCATCGCCAACATCGCGGGCACCGCGCTGCTGGCCTTCGTGGCCACGCGCCTGCTGGAGCGGATCCCGCCCAGCACCCACCTGCGCCCCTTCTGGGGCACCGGCGTGTGCGGCGCCCTCACCACCTTCTCCACGCTGCAGGTGGAGGCCATCACCCTCTGGCGGGACCACCACCACGGGCTGGCGGTCGCCTACTACGCGGGCAGCATCGCAGCCGGGCTGGTCATCGCCTGGCTGGCCACCGCCGCCGTGCGGCATCCGCGGGCGCACCTCACGTGAACGGGTCACTGCTGTGGAGCCTGGTGGCGGTGATCGGGGCGCTGGGCGCCGTGGCCCGGTACCAACTGGACGCGGCGGTGTCGCGGCGCAGCGGCGCCCCGCTGCCGCTGGGCACGCTCACCGTCAACACGTTGGGCAGCCTGGCCCTGGGCGTCATCGTGGGCGCCGGCACCGCGCACGACCCCCGGTTCCTGATGGGTGGCGCCTTCCTGGGCTCGTTCACCACCTTCTCCACCTGGATGTTCGAGACCCACCGCCTGGGCGAGGACGCCGGCGGGATCCGCCCGCTGACCAACGTGCTGCTGAGCGCTGCGCTGGGGTTGGCGGCGGCAGGGGGCGGGTGGGCGCTGGGTGCGTGGTTGTGGTGAGCGACGGGCACCTCAAGCTGAGCGTGTTCAGCGGTGAGCGGGACATGCTGGACGGGCGGCCCGTGTGCGAGACCGTCACCGACGCCATGCAGGCGGCGGGGCTCCCCGCGGCGATCCTGGTGCGGGGCGTCAGCGGCTTCGGCGCCAAGCACCACCTGCACACCGACCGCGTGCTGACGCTGTCCGAGGACCTGCCGATGGTGAACATCGGCGTCGGGCTGGCCGCGACGGTGGACGCCCTGGCACACGAACTGGCCGACCGGATCCCCGGGGGGCTCATCGCGCTGGAACGGGTGCGCACCGCCGACCGGCCGCCGCCACACGCCGGCGGGTCGCTCAAGCTGACGGTCTACCTCGCGCACGGGGGCCTTGCGGTGACCCAGGTGCTGCGCGACGCGGGGCTGGACGGCGCGATCGTGCTGGCGGGCCTGGACGGCGTGCTGCACGGCCGGCGGGCGCGCGCCCGGCTGATGGCCCCCGCACGGGGCGTGCCCAGCATGGTGATCGCGATGGGAGGCGTCGGGGAGATCCTGGATGCGTGCGCCCGGCTGCCGGCGGACGTCGGGGTGGTAACCCTGGAGGACGTCCACGTGCTGAAGCGCGACGGGGTGACCCGCGCGGAGCCCCCCGCCCGGCCCCACGGCGACGACCGCGGGCTGGGCGTGTGGCAGCGGTTCGTGGTGCTGGCCGGCGACCGCGACCGGCATCACGGTGCGCCGCTGCATGACGCGCTGATCCGGCGCCTGCGCATGACCGGGGCCGACGGCGCAACCTGCCTGCGGGGCGTCTGGGGGTTCTCCCATCACGGCGCGCCCCATGGCGACCGGCTGTTCGCGCTGCAGCGGGCCACGCCGACGCTCACCGCCGTGCTGACGCGCCCAGACGACGTCGGCACGGTGTGGGACGCCGTGGACGCCGTCACGCAACACGCCGGGCTGGTGAGCGTGGAGCTGGTCCCCGCGCTGCGGCACACCACGGGTGACGGTCATCGCGGAGGCCTCCGGCTGGCGCATGTTCCCCCCGCGTGAGGTGCTGCAAATTGCGCAACCCTTGTGAGTGAAGTGGTTGCGTGGGGAGGCGGGAAACTGTAGGAATTGCGACGTTCTGTCGGCGTTTTTGGCAAGTCCGCGCCGGGTGCCGCCTACCGAGAGGAACGATGGTGAGTCGACTGGACCGAGGGCAGCGCGGGACCGGCTGGTTGCGGGCGTTGGCCGCGGGATGCGCCGCCTCACTGATGCTCGCCGCACCGGCGCTGGCGGGCAACCCGAAGGACACCCCCCCGCCCACCAAGCAGCCCAAGCCTGAAGGGGTGGACCTGGCCATCGCCAAGACGCCCAGCGCCGCCCAGGTGACCCCCGGTGACACCGTCACCTGGACCGTCACGGTGACCAACGTCGGCACGGTACCCGTGTCGCTCAACCAGCTGTCGGTGGACGATCCCACCACTCCGCTCACCACGCAGTCCACCAACCTCAAGGAACTGCTGCCCAAGCAGCAGATCACGTTCACCGGTACCAGCGCGGTCACCACCAACAACTGCGACGGCATCACCAACATCGCCACCGTGAGCGTGGTGAACCCCAAGGACACGCCCACGCCGCTGGTGGACGTCAACACGGCCAACAACACGGCCACCGCGGGGGTGATGGTGAACTGCGCTCCGCCCCCGTCGCCCCCGCCGCCCACCGTGGCGCCCGTGGTGCAGACACCGCCCGTGGTGGTGGACCAGTGCCCCGTGCCCGCGCTGCACGCGGCGATCTCCGCACCCCACCGCGTGAAGGCCGGCCGCAGGATCCGCGTGGGCCTGACGGTGCGCAACACCTCCGCCGACATCACGGCCACCACCCTGGTGGGCACCTACCGCGTGCCGGTGGGCACCACGCTGGCCAAACGGCTCCCCCGGGGCGCCCACGTGCGCCGCGGCGTTGTGCGGCTCACCTGGAGCGCTCTGCCCAACAACGGGTCGCGCACCGTCTGGATCACCCTGCGCGTCAACCGCGCCCGCCACGGCCGCGCCGCCCACCGGCTCACCGTGCACGCCAGGTGCGCCAAGACGCTGGTGGCCACGGCGCGCACCGCGGTTCGCCCCGGCATCCCCGGTCCGCGGGGCGTCAGCGTGGCCGGCTGATCTGAAACGGAATCGAGCGCAGTGCCCGCCGCCGCGGGCACGGCCTCAGCCGCCGTGCGGGTGATCCTCGCGGCGGTCACGCAGGGCCTGGATGCGCCGCCGGTCGCGCTTGGTGGGGCGCGCCCCCATGCCGGCGCCGGGCGCGGGCGCCATCCGCCGCAGATCGGCGCGACGCTCCCGCAACGCCCGGCTCTCGTCGGTCTCCTCGTACAGCTGCTGGGCCACGGTTGCCGACCCGCGGCGCTCGGCGATGCCGCGCACCACCACGGTGAATGCCTGCTCACCCACCGTGACCTCGACGGTGTCGCCCACGTGGACGTCCTTGGACGGTTTCGCGCGCACGCCGTTGAGGTGCACGCGGCCGCCGTTGATGAGCTCGGCCGCCAGCGACCGCGTCTTGGCGAAGCGCGCCGCCCACAGCCAGCGATCGATGCGCGTTGCGGTGAGGTCGGCCACGGGCGCCATGATCCCATCGTGTGCGCGGGGTGAGAAGGATGTGTGCGCCGGGTTCCCCGGCGACATCGGCGGGTCAAGCGCGCACCCGGCGGCGCCGATGCTCACCGGGTGCGGCGACTCACCCCCACACTCCTGGCGCTGCTGGTGGCGGCCGCACCCGCCGCCGCGCAGACGTCATCCGAGCCCCCGCCGGCACAGCTGACCCCGGCGCCGGGCACTCCGGGCTACGTCCCGCCCGTCACCACCACCCCCGTGGTGACCGCACCCAAGCCCGCCACGCCCAGGCGCGGCGCCGCATCCACCCCGGTGACCCCGCCGGCCGGCAACGGCAACACGCCCAACGGTGGCAACACCACGCCCGTGGCTCCGCAGGACCGCCCCTTCACCTGGGCGCTGGCCGCACGGCGGCGGATGGTGACCGACGGGGTGTGGCCATCGGGCGACACCGCTCTGTCCTCCGATTCCACGCGTCGCCAGCTGGCCCGCGGACTGGCCGCCATCCTGCGCACCCGGGGCAACGCGGCCGCTGGAGCCAACGCCGCCTCGCTGCCGCCGGACGTCCCCGCGGGCGACCCCGACGCCGCGGCCATCGCCGTGGTGGCGGCCAGCGGGCTGATGGGCCCGCGCACGACCGCCTTCCACCCGGACGCCACCGTCACCGCCCGCCAGGCCGACGCCGCCGTGGTGCGGGCGCTGGGGCTCACCGACGAGCTGCGCGGGCTGGCGGGCCTGCACACCGCCGACGGCACGCGCTTCCGCCTGCCCGCGGGCTTCGCCGCCGCCGTGCTGGTGCGTGAGATGGGGCTGCGTCACAACTACCCGGCCGACGTGGAGGCCGTGGAACGCAGCGACGCCCAGCCCATGCACGCCGCCGACCTGATGGCGCTGGTGAACGGCGCCCGCACCATGGACGCCGGCCGCCTGTCGGCGCTGGCGGCGTACCGCGACATCCAGCTGCCGGACATGGGCGACGCCCAGCGCTCCGCCGTGCAGGCGGCCCTGTGGCAGGTGGGCCACCCCTACGTGTGGGGCGGCGACTGGCCCACCACCGCGTCCCCCTGGGGCGGGCAGGCCGCCGGGGGATTCGACTGCTCGGGCCTGGTGTGGTGGGCCTTCAAGGGTGCGCCCCGGTCGCAGTCACTCAACCTGGGCGGCGATCTGCGTGGCCGCACGGCCGATGACATGGCGTGGGAGGCACCCGGCCGGCGCGTGCCGCTGGCGCAGCTGGCCGCCGGCGACCTGGTGTTCTTCGGGGCCGCGGGCCCGGCCACCAAACGGGGTGGCATCAGCCACGCGGCGATCTCCCTGGGCGGAGGGTGGATCGTGCAGTCCTCCGGATCGCGCGCCGGTGTGTCGGTGACCTGGCTGGCGGGGTACTGGACCGCGGGCCAGGCATGGGGCCGTCGCCCCGTGGCGATGGGCGCGCCGCCGGTACCCGTCAACAACACTCCGGTGACCACCACTCCGGTCACCACCGCGCCGGCAGTCGCGCCGCGGTGAACGGGCGCGGTGGCGTCCCCGCGATGCGGGCGACGCCACCGCATCCCGGTGCTACAGGCGCCACTCCCGCTGGCGCACCGCGGCGATGACCTCGTCCTGGCTGTACTGGCGCAGGTACCGCCGCGCGCTGCCGCTGACCGCCACACCCAGGTGGGCCTCGATGAGGGCGGTGGGGAACCCCTCGGCACTCATCTCCGACGCACAGGCGTAGCGGAGGCCGAGCGGATGGACGCGCTTGTCGATGCCGGCCTTGCGTGCGAGGCGGGGCAACAGCTCCCGCACGTAGGCGGCCTTGAGTCCCTCACCGGCGAGCGTGCAGAACAGGGGCGCGCCGGGGTCGATGCCCATGCGCTCACGACGCTGAAGCCAGCGCCGGATGATCTCCACGCTCCCGCCGTCGATGCCGGACACGCGACGGGTGCCGCCCTTGCGGGCCGGCACCAGCACGGTGCCCTCGTCGAGGTTGACATCCTCCATCGACAGGCCGAGGGCCTCACCGGGTCGTAGGCCAACCCGGTACATCATGGTGATCAGCGCCCGGTTGCGGACGCCGGTGGGGGCACGGTTGGACGCGCTCTTGATGAGGGCGCGCGCCTCGTCCGTGGTGAGCAGTTCTTCTGGCACATCATCGGAACCAACATCGATGTGTGCCGGTGTGTTCTCGTAGCGAGTTATCGCCGGCCTCCCCCGGTCGTCGCCATCATCCTGTTGGCGGTGTCTTTCTTCCATTCAACAAGCGAATGGTGGGTCCCCGGTACTGTAATCCATGATCCGGTCATGCGCTTCTGCCCGGAGGTGTAAGAAAGGTAACGTTGTCCGGAGTCTACCAAAGGACTTTCGCTAATCTTCCGAAAACGGCTGTTTTCGCCGTCCATTTCGATCCCAACCCCAGCTTGAAGCGCCAAAACCCCCGATGATCATCAACCTGAATGCGCCGCTGCTCGAAGTGGCCCGACGCCTGGTGAAGAACTGCATTTTCGACCCGGCCGCGGACGCCGTGGGCGATGACGACACCACCGGCGAGGCGGCCGACATGATGCGCCGCAGCGCAGCCGTGCTGGACAGCCTTGGCTGGCCCGGATCCGCGCAGCGGTCCGCCACGCTGACCGACGAGGATGCGGCCCTGGTGCGCATGGCTGCGCTGGCCACCCTGGGCGCCGCGGGAGAGGCCCTGGACGAGGCCACCATCCTGGCCGGGCGCGACCACGCCGAGTGGGACGCCGACGCCGCCGTGCACGACCTGGAGGAGTGCATCGCCGTGCTGGACGTGGTGGGCTGGCCGCCCGGGTCCACGCGCGCCCGCACCCCGCAGGCGTCGGCGCGGGAGGGCGACGGCGACCTGGAGGTGGCCGCGCTGGTGGACGGCCTCCCCCTGCCCGCCTGGCTCATCGACGCGTCGCTGCGCATCGTCACGCGCAACCTGGCGGCGGAGCGCCTCGGGATGCCCGCGGCGCCCGGGACGGAACTGGCGGACGCCGTCGCCGCCGCCGACCGCGAGCGCGTGGGCCAGGCCCTCACGGCCGCGCGGGCGGAGCAGCGGTCGATCGAGTTGCACGTGCACCTGGTCACGGCACGGGGCCCGGAGGCCCACCGCGTCAGCTGCACGCCGCGGTTCTCCAGCGACGGCGCGCTGGTGGGCTACGTGGCGGTGGCCGTGCAGGAGCCGCGCACGGGGCGCGACTGACCCACCGGGGTCACACCCGGCGGGCCGCGTCCTCGCGGGCCGACAGGGCGCCCAGCATGGTCTCCACGCGAGCGCGGAGCTCACGGTGGCTGAACGGTTTGCGGATGTAGGTGTCGGCCCCGGCCTCGATGCCGGCGCGCACGTCACGCTCCTGCGACCTGGCCGTGAGCAGGATGATCGGCATCTCCGAGGTGTCACGGTGGCCACGCAGGCTGCGGGTGACCTCCAGCCCGTCCACCTCCGGCATGCTGATATCCAGCACGGCGAGGTCCGGGTGCTGCGCGCGGGCCACGTCCAGCGCCTCGCGGCCGTTGCGCGCCGTCAGCGTGAGGTATCCGGCGCGACGCAGCCGGAAGGCCACCAGCTCCAGCACGTCCTCATCGTCGTCCGCCACCAGCACGACGGGTTGCCGGTCCATAGTCGGCGTCCTCTGGTCGGGTGTGCGTGCGCCCACCCCTCGGCACCGCTCAGGTGGAAGTTGAGCCGCGCGACACCAGCGCATCGGCGGATGCCGCCAGCAGGTGTGCGCCCGCCTCCCGGCGCCGGCGGGCCTCGCGCGACCACACCCGCGCCTCGGCGATGTCCGCGCCGGCGTGGGCGATCATGGCGCGCATGGCCTCCGGGCCCGATGACCCCACCTGGGGCCGGCCGAGCGCGCAGGCCAGCGGGTCGAGGGCCTCGGCTAGGCGTTCCGGGGAGATCCGCACCGCGTGGCCGCCGGCGTCCGCCCCGGCGCGTTCCAGCAGATCCGGGGTGAGGTCGCCGGGCTCCCCGCCGGCATCGACCACCATGCGCACGGCCCGGCCCACCACGTGGTGGGCGGTGCGGTAGTCCAGCCCGCAGTCCTGCGCCACCACGTCGGCCACGTCCGCCGCCTGCGTGAACCCGCGGCGCGCGGCGTCACCCATGCGGGCGGAATCGACGTGCATGCCGGCCACCACGCGGGCCAGCAGGTGCGCAACGGCGTGGGCCTCGGCCATCAGGCGTGGCACCATGCCGTTGAGGGCGTGGAAGTGGTCGGTGCGGGCCGAGCCGGTGTGGAGGGTCACCAGCAACCCCGCCAGTTCCCCCGCCGCGGTACCGGCCATGGTGCGCACCACCGCCAGGGCGTACGGGTTGCGCTTCTGCGGCATCAGGGCCGACGCGCGGCTGTGCTGGTCGGCCAGCTGCACCATCCCGAACTCCTGGCTGGCCAGGATCTCCAGGTCCTGCCCGATGTGGGAGCCGTGCATGCACGAGGTGGCCACGGCGGCCACCAGCTGCACGTACACGTCCACCTGCCAGGCGGCGTCCTTGGCGTGCTCCACCAGTCCGTCACACCCCAGCAGCGCGGCAAGCCGGGTGCGGTCGATGGGCCACCGAGAACCTGCGCTGCCGCCCACACCCGCCACGCTGCGGCACAGCTCCCCGTGCACCTCGCGCAGGCGCGCGGCGTCGCGCAGCGCCGGCCGCAGATACGCCAGCAGCAGGTGCCCCACGGTGGTGGGCTGCGCGGGCTGCAGGTAGGTGTAGTCGGCGGCCAGGTCCTGCGCGGTGACGGCGGCATGCACAAGCAGGGCCTCGGCCAGCTCCACCAGCGCATCGTGCAGGTCGACGGCCCCGTCGCGGGCCACCTGGCGCAGCGCCACGCGGAACGCCTCGCGCCGCGGCCGGCCCGCCGACAGCCATCCGGCGGCCGCCGGGCCCACGCGCCGGGTCAGCTCCGCCTCGCGAGAGTTGAAGGCATCACCCCTGGCGGGGTTCCAGGGGAAGTCGTCCGCCGGAATGGCCTCCAGCTCGCGCAACCCGCCGATCAGCGCGGCCGCCACGGCCGTGTCCAGGGCACCGCAGTCGGCAAGGGCCACCGCGTGCGCCAGGTCGGCCTCGCCCATCGCCCGCGCCAGACGGGGCGCGTGCGCGATCTCCTGCGCGTAGCCGGACGCCACCAGCTCGGGCGCGGGACCACCGGTGAGCCGGCCCCCCTCGCCCAGGTAGCCCCCGGTCACCCCAGGCTCAGCCGGGAAGCTCGGTGACCTCGGTGAGCACGGGACCCACCCCGGAGACCTCCAGCAGGCGCCGCACCGCGTCGGAGGGGCGGTAGATGCGCATGGGGGCCGCGCCCTCGCGGCTGCGCTCGTTGGCGGCGATGAGCGATCCCAGCCCGCGGCTGTCCATGAACGTGACCCCGGCGAGGTCGACGTACACGGTGCCGGAGCCGCGCTGCGCGTCGGTGAGCTCGCGCGACACCTCCGGCAGCGAGAGCGCGTCGACGACACCGGTGACGGTCACCAGCACACCGTCCCCCAGCTCGGCGACCTCCACGTGGACCTGTTCCTCAGCCATTCGGCCGCGCAGGTTAGCAGCCCCCTGCCGCCCGGACCGGCTGAGGTGTAGTTTTCCCGCTCACGACCGGAACGTGGAGGGATGCATGCGGGGATTCCCCGGTTGGTTGATTCTGGCGCTCGTCGTGCTGAGCGGTCTGATGCTGTTCGTGGGCAACGAGGAACTCGACAAGGTGGGCCCCGTGCCGCTCATCCTGGGGGTCCTGTGGAGCCTGTTCACGCTGGCGAGCATCGCGGCGAAGGCCCGGCCCGAGCCCCGCTGATGACCCGCGGCCGGTAGGGAGCGCCCATGTCCGAGGACGCGCTCCCACCGCCGCCCCCCGACCGTGACGAGGAGTTGCGGCGGGACATCTCCCTGCTCGGCCACCTGCTCGGAACGGTCATCCGGGAGCAGGGCGGCGAGGAGCTGCTGGACACCGAGGAGCGCATCCGCTTCCTCACCCGCGCCCTGCGCGACGAGCCGGACCTGGATCAGCAGCTGCACATCGAGCAGCAGATCAACGGCATCGTGGACGGGCTGGCGCCCGACGCGCTGGTGGGCGTCATCCGGTGCTTCGCCATCTACTTCCAGCTGATCAACGCCGCCGAGCAGCACCACCGGGTGCGCCGCGGCCGGCGCCGCGACGCCCAGCGCGAGGAGGAGCACAGCTTCCAGCCGGAGTCGCTGGCCGCGGCGTTCGCCGAGATCAGCGCGCGCGGGGTGCCCGACGAGCGGCTGCAGGCCGTGCTGGACCGGCTGCGCGTGGAGCTGGTGGCCACCGCCCACCCCACCGAGATCTCCCGCCAGACCGTGCTGGCCAAGCACCTTCTGGTGGACCACTGCCTGGAGCAGCTGGACAGCGACAGCATCACGCCCAGGGAGCGCCGCGAGGTGCTGGAGCGCCTCCTGGAGGAGGTCACGATCCTGTGGCAGAGCGACCACCAGCGCGCCCACCGCCCCAGCGTGGACGACGAGGCCACGCGCATCCTGTACTTCTTCGAGCGCGTGCTGGTGAGCGCCAGCGTGCGGGTGCACGAGGAGCTGGACGCCCTGCTGCGCGAGCACGCCCCGGCCGTGCGGCGCCCCGAGCGCGTGCTCAGCTTCGGGTCGTGGGCGGGGGGCGACCAGGACGGCAACCCCAACTGCACCCCGGACATGGTGGGGCGGGTGCTGTCGCGGCACGCCGCGCTGGCGCAGCGGCTGCTGGGCGAGCGGGCGCGGGAGCTGGCCCGTGACCTGTCCATCTCCGACCGGGTGGTGCCGGTCAGCGACGAGCTGCTGGCCTCGGTGGCCGCGGACGCCGCGGCGATGCCCGAGGTGGCCGAGGTGGTGGCCGCCCGCGGCGCCCATCAGCCGTACCGGCAGAAGCTGCGCTTCATCTCCGAGCGGCTGCACCCCGGCTCGCCCCGGCCCTACACCTCGGCGGGCGAGGTGATCGACGACATCGGGCTGGTGCTGCGGTCGCTGCGCGCGGGTCGCGGCGAGCGCATCGCGGCCCGCAGCGCCGACGCCCTGATGCGCCAGGCCGAGATCTTCGGCACCCACCTGGCCCGGCTGGACGTGCGGCAGCACAGCTCACGGTTCCAGGAGCTGGCGGCCCACTGGGCGGGCATGTCCACCGGCGACTGGAACGCGCTGGAGGAGGACGCCCGCGTGGCGCGGCTGGAGGAGCTGCTCACCGCCCCGGAGGCCCCGCAGGCCGGGCCCGCCGACGAGCGGGTGTCGGAGGTGGTGGAGACCTTCCACCAGGTGGGCATGGCGGTGCGACGCCACGGGCCCGAGGCGGCCGGCACCGTGATCGTGAGCTTCACGCACCAGCCCAGCGACCTGCTGGCCGCCGAGCTGGCGGCGCGCGTCACGGGTCTGTGCAGCCCCATCGAGACGCCCACCTCCATGGTGGACCTGGTGCCCCTGTTCGAGACCATCGACGACCTGCGGCGGGCGCCCCAGATGGTGAAGGGGTTGCTGGCCCAGCCCGCCTACCGCCGCAACCTGGAGGCTCGCGGCAACCGCCAGACCGTGATGGTGGGGTACTCCGACTCCAACAAGGACGGCGGCTACCTGGCCGCCAACTGGGAGCTGTATCAGGCCCAGGAGCGCCTGGCCGACGCATGCCGGCTCAGCGGCGTGGAGCTGACCCTGTTCCACGGCCGCGGTGGCACCGCCAGCCGCGGCGGGGGCTCCACCTACGCCGCGGTGATGGGCGGGCCCATCGGCACCCTCAACGGGCGCATCCGCATCACCGAGCAGGGCGAGACGCTGACGTTCAAGTACGGCCTGCGGCCCGTGGCTGAGCGCAACCTCGACTCCGTGGTAGCCGCCGTGCTGCTGCGCACCCTGCAGGAGGACGACGCCATGGGGTTCCCCGGGCGCCGGCGGGTGTGGGACGAGGCCCTGGGCGAGCTGGCCGAGGACAGCATGGCCACCTACCGGCGGCTGGTGTACGAGGACTCCGGGTTCGGCCGCTACTTCCTGGAGGCCAGCCCAATCGCCGAGCTGTCGCTGCTAAACATCGGCAGCCGCCCCGCACGGCGGCCGGGCGGTGACGGTGGCGATGTGCGCGTGGAGGACCTGCGCGCGATCCCCTGGGTGTTCGCCTGGACCCAGAACCGGCACCTGCTGCCCAGCTGGTACGGCGTGGGCACGGCCATCGGTGGCTTCTGCGAGCGCTACCGCGGCGGGCTGGACGTGCTGCGCGAGATGTACGCCGAGTGGCCGTGGTGGCGGGCGCTGGTGGACAGCTGCATGATGACCGTGGGCAAGGCGGATCTGCGCATCGCCCGGGGATACAGTGGGCTCGTGACCGACCCCTCCCTGCGGGACCGCATCTTCGGCCAGGTGGAGAGCGAGTTCGCGCGCACCACCGACGCCCTGGTGCAGGTGGTGGGCACCACCGGGGTGCTGGAGGACAAGCCGCACCTGCTGCGCTCCATCCGGCTGCGCAACCCCTACATCGACCCCCTGCACGCCATCCAGATCCGGCTGCTGCGGGAGCTGCGCCAGGCGGGCGACGACGCGGAGCGCCGCGCGCAGGCCGAGGCGCCGCTGCTGCTGACCATCTCAGGCATCGCCTCGGGCATGAGGAACACGGGGTGAGACGCCCCGCCGTGGTGGCGGTGGCGGTGCTGGCGGCCATGGGGGTGTGGCTGGGGTTCGTGCTGGCCGCCACGCGGGACAACGTCAACCTGGACTACGCGGGTATCTACGACGCACTCGGCAGCAGCGGCGACCCCGCGGACTGCCCCGACGTCACCAAACCACCGGACTCCCAGACGATCTCGGCCGCTCAGAACCTGCACCGGGCGGCGGTGCGCACGCCGTTGAAGCAGGTGCCCAACACCGACCCCAGCCTGGGCACCGTCAACGCGCGCAACGCGCAGAGCATCGCCGCCGACGCCCTGGCGGCCTGCGTGGACGACAGCAAGCACCCGGCGGCGGGCTGGCGGCCGCTGGTGGCGCTGCTACAGAGCTAAGCCTCCGCGTCGGCCACCGGAAGGGTGAAGGCCACCCGCGCGCCGCGGGGTTCGCGCCGCTCGGCCCAGATGCGGCCCCCGTGGGCCTCCACGAGGCCGCGTGCGATGGCCAGGCCCAGCCCGGCGCCGCCGTCGCGTGTCCGGGCCGGATCCCCCCGCCAGAAGTGGTCGAACATGCTGGTGAGGGCCTCGTCGGACAGCCCGTCGCCGGTGTCCTCCACCGCCACGCACACCTCCCGGTCGAGGGGCGCCACCGCCAGGCGCACCTCGCCCCCCCGCGGGGTGTGACGCAGTGCGTTGACCAGCAGGTTGTCCAGCACGCGGCCCACCTTGTCGGGGGCGCAGCGCACCGCGGGGAGCGCCTCGTCGAGGTGCGCGTGCAGGTGCACGCCGCGCGCCTGGGCGTCGGCGCGCATGCGGGCCAGCGCCCCCTCCACCAGCGCGGCCGGCGGGGCCCGCCGGGTCACCAGCCCCGTGTCGCCGGCGTCCAGGCGGGCCAACTCGAACAGGTCGTCCACCAGGGTGGTCAGCGCGGCGACCTGTGCGCGCATGTGGGGCAGGTACTCCCCGGGTTCGGCCAGGCCGTCCTCCACCGCCTCGATCATGGCCCGCAGCGACGCCAGCGGTGTGCGCAGGTCGTGCCCGGCCCAGGCCACCAGACGCCGCCGGGCGTCGAACAGCTCCTCCAGGTGCGCGGCCATCTCGTTGAACGACGCCGCCAGGGCGTCCAGTTCGGCCGGTCCCCCGCGCGGGGCACGGGCCGACAGGTCCCCCGCCGCCACCGCCGCCGGGGCCGCCCGCAGCGCGGCGATCTGGGCCCCCACCCGCCGGCCCAGCAGCAGCGCACCGCCCACCGACACCAGGCCGGCCAGGCACGCGATGCCCAGCACCTGCAGGTCACGGTGGCTCAGCATCAGCAGCCCCGACCCCAGGACGGCCAGCAGCGGCACGATGACCCCCAGCACCGCCACTCCCAGCAGCTGACGCCGCAGCGTGCGGCCCCGCACCACCAGGGCGGCGGCGCACAGCCCGGACACCGCCGTTGCCGCCGCGATCATCAGCACCTCGGAGATCACGGCACGAACCGGTAGCCCACGCCCCACACGGTCTCGATGCGCGTGGGGTTGGCGGGGTCGGCCTCGATCTTCTCGCGCAGGCGCCGCACGTGCACCGTGACGGTGCCGGTCTCCACGGCGGGCAGGTGCCCCCACACGCGGTCCATCAGGTGGTCGCGGGTGAACACCTGGCGGGGGTGCGAGGCGAGGAACCACAGCAGGTCGAATTCACGCGCGGTGAGCCGCACCTCCCGTGCCCCGCACCGCACCTCCCGGGTGCCCTGGTCGATGTGGAAGTCGCCGAAGACGATGGCCGGGCCGGCGGCGGAGTCCACGCGCACCCTGCGCAGCACCGCCCGCACCCGCGCCACCACCTCGCGCGGCGAGAACGGTTTCACCACGTAGTCGTCGGCGCCCAGCTCCAGCCCGATGATGCGGTCGGACTCCCCCGCCCGGGCGGTGAGCAGGATGATGGGCACCTCCGAGTCGCGCCGGATGCGGCGGCACACCTCCAGGCCGTCCAGGTGGGGCAGCATCACGTCCAGCACCACCGCGCAGGGGGTGCTGCGTGCCATGGTGGCCAGCGCGTCGGGGCCGTCCACCGCCTCCACGGTGGCGAACCCGTCACGGGCGAGGTAGCGGCACATGACCTCGCGAACGATGGGTTCGTCGTCCACCACCAGCACCGGCCCGAGGTCGGATGACACCGCCATTCGCGGGAGCGTAGTCCAGAACGCTTACGGGAACGTGAACGTCGCCCGGGGGTGGTTGGTGGGCGGAGCGTGTGCGATTGGTCTCAAGGGCGGTGGCCCTGCTACCAATGAAAACGTTGTCAGAAACGATCGGCCCCACGGAAGGAGCGTCATGAACACCTATCAGGTCACCGTCCGCAGGCAGGGCACCTCCCCGCTCACCCTCACCATGCTGGTGGGCGCGCACACCCACGACGCCGCCGCGGCCTACGCCGCCGCGCTGGCCGAGCGGCGCAGCGGCGGCATGTTCGAGGCCGGCCGCGTGCGCCGGGCCTGGTTCGCCCCCTCGGCGCTGGACGGGGTGGCCGCCTAGCGTCCGGCCCCGGTCACATCAGGCCGGGCCCGAACCCCTGCAGCGCGCCGCTGACGCGCGTGAGCGTGCCGGTGAGCATCATCACCCCGGTCACCACCATCAGCAGGGCACCGGCGGTGGTGATGAGCCGCAGATGCCGGCGCAACAGGCCCATCGCCCGCGTGGCCTGGTGCAGGAACAGGCCGGCCAGGAGGAACGGGATCCCCATCCCCAGGGCGTAGGTCAGCAGCAGCGAGCCGCCCAGCAGCCAGTTGGCCGACGTGGTGGCCAGGCCCAGCGCCACGCCCAGCGTCGGGCCGATGCAGGGGGTCCAGCCCACGCCGAAGGCCACGCCGGCCAGCGCCGAACCGGCCAGGGTGGCCGGGTGACCCACGCGCATGCGGCGGTCCCGCATGAGGAACATGGGGATGCCCTTGCCCATCAGCAGCACGCCCATGGCGATCATCAACACGCCGGCGCCCTGCTCCAGCCAGCTGCGGTGGGAGGTGAGCACGGTGCCGAACAGCCCGACCCCCGCGCCCATCACCGTGAACGCCGCGGAGAAGCCCATCACGAACGCGAGCGTGGGGATGAACACCGCCCAGCGGCGCTCCTCGCCCTCCTCGAAGCCCACACCGGAGATGAAGCCCAGGTAGGCGGGTACCAGCGGCAGCACGCACGGCGACGCGAATGACACGAAGCCGGCCGTGAACACCACGGCGTAGCTGATGGGGTCGGCTCCCAGCGCCATGTTCGGAAGTCTGACACGGCGGGTGTCCTCTCGGATCACGGGTTACTGGCGTTTTCGTCTGACCCGGCCGTTGATTGCTGAATCTGGCTGCCGAAGAACCCCCAGTCGACGCGTCCCCGCCCGCGACGGCAGAACACGATCAGGAGGTTCTGCGAATGCCAGAGACCGCCCAGCTCCGGTCGTTGGAGCAGGTGGCCCTCGACATTTACGCGTCGCTGGACCCGGTGGCAACCATCGAGGCGATCACGCGCTCATCGCAACGCGCGCTGGGTGCGGACCGCTCGACCACATACGTCTCGGACGAGTTCGGGAAGATCGAGGCGGTCCACACCACCGAGTGCGTCACGGCGATCCGGCGGTACCTGGAGACCTCCATCAACCGGCCGCTGGAGGACACCTGGGTGTGGGCGACGCTGGCCGCGCAGCCCGACCCCGTGTTGGCGGTGAGCGACGTGGGGGCAACCTTCGGCGAACCCTTCCGCCACAAGCTGGGCGCCAAGTCGTTCGCGGGCGTGCGCCTCGAGGCGCGCGGCATCACCGGCGACGAGGTGGAGCTGCTGGGCTCCATCTTCTGTGCCTTCCGTGAGCGCCACGTGTTCACCCCGCAGGAGATCAGCGCCCTGCGGATGCTGGGCGCGATCGGATCGCTGGCCCTGAGCAACGCGCGGATGTTCGCCCGCACCCGCAGGGGCCTGGACGAGGCCACCGCGCGCGCCGAGGCGGACGCGGCATTCCGCCTGATGACCGAGAACTCCCGTGACGTGATCGCCCGGTGCGACGCCGACGGGGTCATCCGGTACATGTCCCCCGCCAGCCTGGACGTGCTGGGTCTGGAACCCGATGCCGCGGTGGGGCGTCACCTGCCGTCGCTGCTGGGGCTGGCGTCCGTGGACGACCTCGCCTCAGAGGGCGCCGTGGTGTCCCGCCTGCCGGGCACGGGTGAGATGTGGGTGGAGACGCGCGCGCGTCGCGTGAAGACGGCGCCGCACATGCTGGAGATCCAGACGGCCACCCGCGACGTCACCCTGCGCCAGATCGCCCGCAACGAGCTGCGCGCGGTGGCCGCCGAGCAGGCGGCCCTGCGGCGCGTGGCGTCGCTGGCCGCGGCCGAGATGCCCGACGACGAGGTGTGGAGCCACATGACCGGCGAGCTCGCCGAGCTGGTGGGACCCTGCTCGGCGTGGCTGCTGCGGGTGGAGGGCGACGGTGCGGAGGTCATCGGCGCCAGCACCGGACCCGGTCCGGTGGAGCTGCACGTGGGTCAGCGCTTCTCCTACGACGAGCTGGGCCCCATCGGCCGCGTGCACCGCACCCGCGGGTCGTCGCGCCGGATCGACCGGGACGGCCCGCTGGGACCCGAGGGCTGCCTGGTGACGGTGACGCCCCTGGTGATCCGCGCATCCATCTGGGGCCTGCTGGGCGTGACCCACCGGGCGCTGGCCCCGCGGCTCACCGAGCGGCACCTGGAGTCGTTCGGGGAGGTGGTCATCTTCGCCGCCCAGACCCTGAACGCCCGGCGCGAACGCATCGACCTGGAGTCGCAGCTGCGCCACTCCCAGAAGCTGGAGGCGGTGGGTCAGCTGGCCTCGGGCATCGCGCACGAGATCAACACGCCCATCCAGTTCGTGGGCGACAGCGTGGAGTTCCTGCGCGACGCGTTCGACGACGCGTTCGCGCTCGTGGCCCGCTACCGCGCCCTGGCGGAGACCGCCGCCACGCTCAGCGCCGACGAGGTGAGCGCGCAGATCGAGTCCGCCGAGGACGACGCCGACCTGGCCTACCTGCTGGAGCAGGTGCCGAAGGCCATCGAGCGCACCCTGGACGGGGCCGGCCGGGTGGCCGAGATCGTGCGGGCGATGAAGGACTTCGCGCATCCGCGGCGCGGGTCCATGGCCCCCGCCGACCTCAACCGCGCCCTGCAGAGCACGGCCACGGTGGCGCGCAACGAGATCAAGTACGTGGCCGACGTGGTGTTCCACCTGGACGAGCACCTGCCATCGGTGACGTGCCACCTGGGCGACCTCAACCAGGTGTTCCTCAACCTGGTGATCAACGCGGTGCACGCCATCAGCGACCGCGCCGCCGCGGGCGGCCCGGAGCGGGGCACCATCACGCTCGGCACCAGCGTCAACAGCGCCGGCACCCACGTGCAGGTGACCATCGAGGACACCGGCACGGGCATCCCGGACGGCGTCCGCGAACGCATCTTCGAGCCGTTCTACACCACCAAGGACGTGGGGCGGGGCACCGGCCAGGGGCTGGCCATCGCCGCACGCGTGTGCGAGGCCCACGGGGGGAGCCTGTCGTTCCGCACCGAGCTGGGGGTGGGCACCACCTTCACGGTGCGGCTGCCGGTGGCGGGGGTGGACGCCGAGAGGATGGCGCTGTGATCCGCGTGCTGTTCGTGGACGATGAGCCGCTGCTGCTGGAGGGCCTGTCGAACAGCCTGCGCAAGTACCGCCGCCAGTGGGCCATGTCCACCGCCCTCGGGGGCGGTGACGCGCTGCGCCAGCTGGAAGACGGCTGGTTCGACGTCATCGTGTCCGACATGCGCATGCCGGGCATCACCGGCGAGGAGCTGCTGCGGCAGGTGCGCGACCGGTGGCCGCACATCGCGCGGGTGGTGCTGTCCGGGCAGACCGATGAGGACGTGGGGGTGCGGGTGCCCGTGGCCCACCAGTTCCTGGCCAAGCCCTGCGAGGCGGAGGCCATCAACGAGCTGATCATGCGGCTGGACCGGCTCATGGCCATGCTGCCGGACCTCGAGGTGCGCAGGTGCGTGGGACGCCTCAGCAGCGTGCCGTGCACCCCCTCCGGCTGCTCGCTGCTGCGGCGGCAGCTGGGCGTCCCGGAGGACACGCGCGAACCGGTGGGTGTCGCCATCACGCGCGACCCGGGTGTGGCCTCCAGGGTGCTGCAGCTCGCCAACAGCGAGTACTTCGCGGGCGCCGCGGCCGTCAGCAGCATGGCGGGCGCCGTGAACGCGCTGGGCGAACAGGCCATCACGAACCTGCTGCGCGACACCCACCGCGACGGCAACAGCCGCACGGCCCCGGGCGGGGGCTGCCGCACCGCCCACGAGGGGAACGCCCGCGCGGTGCGCGTGGCCGCGCTGACGGCGGCCATCTGCTCCGACGTGGTTCCGGCCATGGCCGACTCCGGGTACATGGCCGGGCTCCTGCACAACGTGGGCGTGCTGGTGCAACCGGTGTGCTGCACCCGCGGTCCCGAGGCCCGGGAGGAGGCCGGGAGCGACCAGGCCCACGTGGGCGCCTACCTGCTGGGACTGTGGGGGCTCCCCGAGGAGATCGTGGACGCCGTGGCGCACCAGCGCCACCCCGGGGAGACCGGCGAGGGAATGTTCACCCTGGCCAGCGCGTTGCACGTGGCGGTCGGCATCGAGGATGCCGATATGGAAATCGACATGCCCCACCTGGAGAGGGTCGGCGTGGCGGGACGACTGGAGGCGTGGAGGAACATGGCGACGACGATGGGGGAGGACGCATGAGCGAGGAGGCCCTGCCCTCGATCCTGCTGATCGACGACGAGCGCGCCGTGCTGGACGCGCTGCAGCTGCGCCTGCGCCGCGAGTACGACGTCACGCTGGCCGAGTCCGGCGAGGCCGGCCTGCGGCTCATCGAGGCCGACCCGGACCGCTACGCGGTGGTGATGTCCGATATGCGGATGCCCGGCATGAACGGCGCCGAGCTGCTGGCCAACGCGCAGAAGGTCTCACCGGACGCCACCCGCATGCTGCTGACCGGCCAGACCGACATGGACACGGCGATGGACGCCGTCAACCAGGGTCAGATCTTCCGCCTGCTGGTGAAGCCCTGCGACAACGAGGTGCTGAAGAAGGCCCTCAGCGACGGGGTGGCCCAGCACAACCTCACCACCACGCAGCGCACCCTGCTGCGCGACACGTTCACCGCCGCGCTGGCGGTGTTGAGCAACCTGCTGGCGCTGGGGCAGCCGCGGGCGTTCAGCCGTGCCGGCCGCATCGCCCGCCGCGCCGCCGACCTGGCCCGCTGGGTGGGACGCGAGGGCTGGCAGCTGGAGATCGCGGCCCAGCTGTCGCAGATCGCCGCGGTGACGCTGCCCGACGATGTGGTGCAGCGTGTCGACTCCGACGAGGCGCTGTCGGACGAGGACATGGAGAAGTACCGCCGCATCCCCGCCACCACGGCCGGCATCATCGAGCGCATCCCGCGGCTGGAGGAGGTGGTGGCCATCCTGCGCGACGTCGGCGACGACCGGAAGTTCGTGCGCTGGGAGAGCCGTGTGCTGGGGGCGCTGCTGGAGATCGACGCGCTGGAGCAGCGCGACATCCGGCCGCTGGAGGCCGTGCGCATCGCCCGCGCCCGCATGGGTCCGCGCGACCGGGACATCATGGACGAGATCGAGGCCATGCTGCAGGACCACGCCGTGCACCACGCGGTGGTGAAGGTGCACGCGTCGGCCATCAAGCCCGACATGGTGTTCGTGTCGGACGTGGTGGACGCGGACGGGCGCCTGGTGTTCGCCGGCGGCTACCGGGTGAGCGCGTCCCTCGTGGACCAGGTGCGCGACACGCTGCGGCGCGCCGGCATCTCCGGGCCGCTGAGCGTGGAGATCCCCCGCCGGGCGGGGTGATGCACGCCGGGAGGGCGGGGGTGGACGCGACGCCCACCCCCGCCCCTCGGATCAGCGCCTGCCGCCGCCGCCCAGCAGGTTGACGAACAGCAGGAACACGTTGAAGACGTCCAGGAAGATGCTGAGCGCCAGGAACACCGAGTGCTCCTCGCCGGCGTGCCGCAGCCGCTGGAAGTCGAACATCGTGAACACCGAGAAGATCGCCAGGCCCGCGATCGAGTAGATGATGTGGAAGCCGGGGATCGACACGAAGATGGCCACGATCCCGGCCACGATCAGGGCCAGCAGGGCGAAGAACGCGATGCGCATCGCCGGGGCCAGGTCACGCTTGGTGGCCCAGCCGGCCACGCCGAAGCCGGCGATGAACAGCCCGGTCAGGCCGGCCGCCTCCCAGATGATCTGGGTGCCGCCCGAGGTGCTGGCCACCCGGCTCATCGTGGGGCCGACGGCCATGCCCAGCAGCAGGCCCGTGGCGAACAGCAGTGACATGCCAAGCGAACCGCTGCGCGCGCGGCGCGCGAACGACATGCCGAACACGGCACCCAGGCTGAGCAGCCACATCACCATGGCCGCGCCGGGGCCCAGGTTGCGGCCGATGTAGGCGCCGGCGGCCGCGAAGCCGGTGGTGAGGCCCACCAGACCCATGGTCTGCCCGAACACGGCCCGGGTGTCCACGGCCGCGCCCGCGCCGACGGTGGCGTCGGGGAACGCGGGGTATGCGGAAGCGCTGCGGGTGTCGAACCGATCGTTGCTGCTCAACGCGGATCCTTTGACGGGTGCGGGACCAGAGTTGAGGGTAACGCGGCGGCGCGGCGCCAGCCAGTGCACGGTGACCGGCTTTATCCGTCCGCACACATACCGGCGGCCTGCCACGGCACCGCGGCCCGGCGGGGGGACCTCGGCGCAATTGCGGGCGCGGGCTCGTCCGTTTGGACGATGGCGCGGGTGGCGGCGGCCACCAGGATCGACGCGTCCACCTCCACCGTTTCCGGTGGACGCCGCCCTGATCGGCGGCGGGATGGTGCTGAGCTCCCCACGCGCACGGGCCGGTGGCGGCCGCCGTGCGGGCGCCACCAGGTCACTCCGAACCGAAGGATGGGAACCATGCAGATGCTCCGTGAGGGTGCACGGCGGCGCGGCGCGACCGGGCCCAGCACCACGACGGCGGCGCGGCGGGGCGGCTCGGTGCGCGCGCTGCTGGGTGGCGCCGGCGCGGTGGTCGCCGCGACGGCCATTGCGCTCCCGGCGGCGGCGGCGCCCGCGGCACAGCGCGCCCCGTCGCGACGACCCCCGTGTTCACGACGCTCGACACCCCGAGCGACCCCACCTTCAACCAGCTCCTCGGGATCAACAACGCCGGGGTGATCAGCGGGTACTTCGGGAACGGGTCGCCACCGCACCCGAACCGGGGGTTCACGCTCACCCCGCCCTCGGCGACCGGCACCTTCCGCGCCGAGAACGTCCCGGGCTCCGTGCAGACGCAGGTGACCGGGCTCAACAACAGGGGCGTCACCGTGGGCTTCTGGGCGGACCCCACCGGCGACAACTACGGCTTCGTCGCCCAGAAGGGCCGGTTCACCCAGGTGTTCAACCCCATGGGAATCCTGCCCACCACCGGTGCCCCGGCCATCCAGCAACTGCTGGGCGTCAACGACAAGAACATCGCGGTCGGGTTCTTCGCCGACGCCGGGAACAACAACCACGGCTTCACGTACAACGTGGCCACGGGCAGGTTCACGTCCGTCAACGTGGCGGGCTTCCTCAGCGTCACCCCCACCGCGATCAACACCAACGGCGCGGTCGCCGGCTTTGTCCAGGCCGGCGCGAACACGGAGGGCTTCGTGCTGGACGCCCGGGGCGTGGCGCGGCTGCTGCGCGGTCCCCAGGGCGCAACCGCCTCCCAGGCGCTGGGGATCAACGCCACCGGGGAGGTCGTGGGCTCATGGGTGGACGCCCAGGGCAACACCCACGGGTTCAGCTGGACCGCGCAGAACGGCTACACCGTCATCGACGACCCCAACGCGCATGGGATGACCGTGGTCAACGGTCTCAACGACCGTGGCCAGCTGGTCGGCTTCTTCCAGGACGCCGCGGGGAACACGAACGGGATGCTCGTGACCATGCACTGAGCCGGGGCCGTGCGGCGGGTCACGAGCACCCGCCGCGGTGCCGGGGTGATCCCGGCACCGCGGCGGTGCTCACGCGGGTGCTACGAGCAGCCCGAGGTGCTGCCGCAGTTCTCGCACTTGTAGCAGGTGCCCGACCGGATCATGGTCCAGCCGCAGCCGCTGCAGATCATCCCGTCGGCCTGACGGAAGGTGTACTTGCCGCCGCGCGTGGGCGGGAGTTCCAGGGAGGTCTGCCCCTGGACGCCCGGCACGGGCAGCTCGATCACCTGCGCCCCCGGACCGGAGTCGGTCGTGTCCTCGGCCTCTACCACCGGCGGCGCCCCGGACAGCTCCGCCCGGGCCCCGGCGGTGAGGATGCCCACCTGCCGCTTCTGGTCCTCGGTGAGGAACTGGCTGCCCAGCCACCGCACCACGTAGTCCACGATGGACTTGGCCATCGGGATCTCCGGGTTGGGGGTGAAACCGGACGGGTCGAACCGCATGTGCGACAGCTTGTCCACCAGGATCTCCAACGGCACGCCGTGCTGCAGCGCCATGGACATGCAGATGGCCAGGGAGTCCGCCAGACCCGCGACGGTGCTGCCCTGCTTGGCCATCTTCACGAACACCTCGCCGGGGCCGCCCTCCTCGTACTTGCCCACCGTGATGTAGCCGTCGTGGCCGGCGATGGAGAAGTGGTGCGTGATGGCCTCACGCGTGTCGGGCAGCCGGCGCCGCACCGGGTGCGGGGTGGCCGCGGCCGCCAGCTGCGCCGGGCTCTCCGACTTGCCGGTGGACAGCGGCTGGGTGCGCTTGGAGCCGTCGCGGTAGATGGCGAGGGCCTTCACCCCGCTCTTCCACGCCAGCAGGTAGGCGCTCATGATCTCCTCGGGCGTGGCCTCGTGCGGCATGTTCACCGTCTTGGAGATGGCCCCCGAGATGAACGGCTGCACGGCGCCCATCATCAGGATGTGCCCGCGGTAGTGGATGGAGCGCGTGCCGTTGAGCGGCGTGAACGCGCAGTCGAACACCGCCAGGTGCTCGTCCTTGAGGCCCGGCGCGCCCTCGATGGTCTCGTGCTCGTCGATGAAGCTGACGATGGCGTCCACCTGCGCCTGGTCGTACCCCAGCTTGGCCAGGGCGCTGGGCACGGTGGTGTTGACGATCTTCATGACGCCGCCGCCCACCAGCTTCTTGTACTTGACCAGCGCGATGTCCGGCTCCACGCCGGTGGTGTCGCAGTCCATCATGAAGCCGATGGTGCCCGTGGGCGCCAGCACCGAGGCCTGGGCGTTGCGCACGCCGTGCACGCCGGCCCGCTCCACCGCGGTGGTCCACGCCTGACGCGCGGCCTCCAGCAGGGGCTCGTCGCCCACCAGCTCGCCGCGGATGTCCTCCACCGCGCGCTGGTGCATGCGCAGCACGCCCTGCATGGGCTGGGCGTTCTTCTCGTACGCGTCGAACGCGCCCATGCGCTCGGCCAGGCGGGTGGACTGCTCGTAGGCGCGACCGGTCATGAGCGCCGTGATGGCCCCCGCGTAGGCGCGGCCGGTGTCGGAGTCGTAGGGCATGCCGCGGCTCATCACCAGGGCGCCCAGGTTGGCGTAGCCCAGGCCCAGCTGCCGGAAGGCCCGCGCGTTGGCGCCGATCTCCTCGGTGGGGTAGCCGGACCGCGCCACGATGATGTCCATGGCCGTGGTGGTGATGTCGATGGCCTGCCGGAAGTCGTCCACCCGGAAGTCGCCGCGCTCGTCCACGAACTTCATGAGGTTGAGCGAGGCCAGGTTGCAGGCCGAGTTGTCCACGTGCATGTACTCGCTGCACGGGTTGGACGCGTTGATGCGGCCCGAGTTGGGGCAGGTGTGCCACCGGTTGATGGTGGTGTCGTACTGCATGCCGGGGTCGCCGCACACCCACGCCGCCTCCGCGATGTCGCGCAGCAGGTCGCGGGCCTTCAGCGTGCGCAGCGTCTCGCCGGTGGTGACGGCGCGCAGGTGCCAGTCGCCGTTGGCCTCGGACGCGTACATGAACTCATCGGTGACGCGCACCGAGTTGTTGGCGTTCTGGAACTGGATCGACTGCCAGGCCTCACCGTTGATGGACATGTCGTAGCCCATCTCGCCGAGCGCCCAGGCCTTCTTCTCCTCCTCGGCCTTGCAGTTGACGAACTCCACGACGTCCGGGTGGTCGCAGTTGAGCACCACCATCTTGGCGGCGCGCCGTGTGGTGCCACCGCTCTTGATGGCGCCGGCGCAGGCGTCGGCCCCGCGCATGAAGCTGACCGGGCCGGAGGCGGTGCCGCCACCCGAGAGCAGCTCCTGGCTGGAGCGCAGCGCCGACAGGTTGACCCCGGAGCCGGAGCCGCCCTTGAAGATGCGCCCCTCCTTGGAGATCCACGCCAGGATGGAGTCCATGGTGTCGTCCACCGACAGGATGAAGCAGGCGGAGCACTGCGGCTGCTCGCGCGTGCCCACGTTGAACCACACGGGCGAGTTGAAGGCGACCTTCTGGTTGACCAGCAGGTGCATCAGCTCGGCCTCGAACGTGTCGGCCTCGTTGGCCTCGCCGAAGTAGCCCTCCTCCTCACCCCACGTGCGGATGGTCTTCACCACGCGGTCGATGATCTGGCGCACGCTGTGCTCACGCTCGGGTGACCCCATGGCGCCGCGGAAGTACTTGGAGGCCACCACGTTGGTGGCCAGCTGGCTCCAGGCCTTCGGCACCTCGATGTCGTTCTGCTCGAAGAAGCTCTGGCCGCCCTCGCCGGTGATGCTGGCGCTTCGGCGTTCCCAGGCCACCTCGTCGTAGGGGTGCGTGCCGGGGTTGGTGAAGTACCGCTTGATGCCGAGCCGTGCCGCCGGTCGCTCGACGGCCGGGGAGGCGCGGTGCTCCACAGCCTCAGTCGCCATCTGGAACCTCCCGAGTGGTGGTGACGGTGGGGGAATCGAGGGTGGGCACCCCCGAAGTGTCGCGTCCGCCCCGCAGCGCGCGCAGGTGCGCCCGGCCGCCGGGAACCGACGTGTCGTCGATCAATTCGAACATGTGTTCGTCCAATGGTACCGTGCCCCGCGGCAGCGGGGGCTCACGTTCCAGCCGTGCCAGCTCCTCCTCGAACTCCTCGACGTCCGCGAACTGCCGGTACACCGAGGCGAACCGCACGTACGCCACCTGGTCGATCTCCTTGAGGCGGCGGAGGGCCAGCTCGCCGATCACCGCGGCGCGCACCTCGTGGCGCAACCGGTTGCGGATCTCGGCTTCGATGTCGCGCACCGCCACCTCCAGCGCCCCGGTGGCCACCGGGCGCTTGTGGCACGCACGCTGCAGCCCCGCCAGCAACTTGGCACGGTCGAACGGCTCGCGCTCACCCGAGCGCTTGATGACCATGACGGCCGTCTCTTCAACGCGCTCGTAGGTGGTGAAACGGCGGCCGCATCCCAGGCATTCGCGCCTGCGGCGGATGGCGTCCTTGCTGTCCGGGACGCGGGACTCCACCACGCGGTGATCGGGATGTTCACAAAAGGGGCAGATCATCAGCGGCAACTAGATGTGGGGTGGGACGCACACGGCACACGCTACATTCGGTGTGCCGGGGGGGCATCCTTCTACAAAAGTTGCGTCCGTTACAGACCCGCCGAACCAGTCTCGCGACGACTTTTCCTGCTTGAGCAGGAATCACCGAACGGGTCCGGTGAGGGTCCAGACATCGACCACGCGGGTGGCCCTGCGCTGGTTCAGCTCAGCACCTCGACCCGCACGCGAACCCGAGGGCGGCGGCCGCCCCGGGAGGCGTGGTTGTCCGCAGCGTGGTGAGCCTGACGTCGGTGATGCCCCACTCGGCCCGGGCATGTGACGCAGCACCATGCGCGGCGCGCGTGGCCACACCCCGCCGGCGGGCCCAGGAGCCCACCCAGTAGCCCACCTCCGCCCGCTCCGCGGCGGCGCAGCTCCACCATGCCCGCGCCCTCCCCGTCCCGCAGGATCGCGAAGGTGGCCGCGGTGCCCTGCCGCCAGTCCACCTCGCGGTCGGCGATGAACGACCGGGCGTTTGGCCGTACGGGGAGGATGGTGTTCCAGCGGGGCACCTCGGGGTCGGTGCACCCCCGCACGATCCACTCCACGTCCCCGGGTCTTCGGGGCCGCAGCAGCAGGTCGCCCTCCAGCAGCGGCGGATCCGGGACGCGGATGCCCATCAGTCGAGGAACGAGAACAGATTGGGCGGCCAGATGCTGGAATACCTCCGCCTGGCCGATGACGTCCCTTCCCCACGGCGGCGAAGCGGCCACGGCGGGCGCCTCGTCGGGTTCCTGCCCCACAGGGGAGTCGCAGGACACGTTGCGGTTGTCGCCCAGCACCAGCAGGTACCCGACGGCACCGCCGGAAGGTGATCTCGTACCGGGCGGTCGGCGCCGGGCACCACCATCTCGCGGCCGTTGACGAATGCGCGGGCTGCCCGCACCACCACCTGGTCGCCGGCCACGCCGATGACACGCTTCACGAAGGGCACCGGGGGTGGCGCGCAGGTGGCGATGGCCGAGGTGGGGGCGAACACGATGATGTCCCCGCGGTGGATTGCGCGGAACCGGTAGATCAGCCGGTTGGCGATGATCCTGTCGGGGTCTGGATGGTGGGCACCATCGACTCGGTGGGATCTCGTACGGCTTCGCCACCGCCGCCTGGATGAGGAAGGCGCACGCCGCCAGGCCACCAGCAGCATGGGGCCCACGCAGGAGGCCGCGCACCCCTAGTCCAGGAAGGCCCACCGCGTGGGCGGCCAGTAGCGCACCAGGGCCTGGCCGATGACGTCCTTGGTGGCCACGAACGGGTCGTTCTGCCGGTCGGGCGGACTGCTCCTGCCACTGCGCGAGCCGCATGCGACGGGCCGGTTGTCGCCCATCACGAAGAGGCCTCGGCGGCACCACGGGGAAGCTCTGGGTGGCCTGCCCGGCGCGTGGTTGGGCATGACCGCGTTCTTCACCACGAACGGCTTCCCGTTGACCAGCACCCGGTACGGCTCGATCACGATCTTGTCGCCGGGGATCCCGATGACCCGCTTGACGAACGGCACGCCCTTGGTGGGCCGGCATTCCGCGATGGCCGAGGCCGGGGGGTTGAACACGATGATGTCGCCGCGGTGGATGGCGCGGAACCGGTAGATCAGCCGGTTGGCGATGATCCGGTCGTTCTCCTTGATGGTGGGCACCATCGAGGGCGACGGGATCTCGTACGGCTTGGCCACCGATGCCTGCACCATGAACGCCAGGGCGATGGCGCTGAGCCCGGGGAGGATGGCGTCGTGGACGGCGCGGCGCATCAGCGGCCCTCGTCCGTGCGCGGGTTCCTGCGCCGTGACCACGCCACGCCGCCGCCCGCGCCCACCGCCACCGCCGCCGCGCCCACGGCGATACGCCACCGGGCCGGCCCTGCCGGCTCGCCTGTGTCCAGCGCTGCGCCCAGTACGCCCCCGACGCTGACACTGCACCTGCTTCTCGGTGATGATGTAGTCCAGGGCCGCGCCGTAGTTGAGCTGGTCGTCGTGCGCCAGCAGCTTGGCGGCGGCGAAGGCGGCATCCGGGAACAGCAGCGGTCGATCACACCGTTGCTGTCCTTGGTAGTCCTCGTACGCCGCAACACCGTCGGCGCGAACCGCGGATGCCGCCGGGGAGGCACCGAGGGCCAGCACGGGATCGCTACGATCACTCCGATGCGGCGTCCCAGCGCAGGCACCACCAGGTGAGTTTGGACAGCGGAGGGCACCACCGGGCGCCGCGGATGGTAGCCGCGCTGCGGGAGGCCCACAACCGCCAGGTTCGTGAGGCCGCGGCCGTGGTGCTGTGGGCGGTGGTGGCCACCATGGGCGGAGGCATGGACCGCACGCTGCCGGGTCCGCCCCATTGGCCATGCTGGGCCTGGCGGTGGGGGCACCCCTGGCCATGGCGGCCCAGGTGCACCTACATACGCGGGCTCGGCGGGCTTGGCGTTATGGGCGGCGCGGTGCTGGTGGTGCTGTTACCGAGCGTTGATGGGCGGTGGACCTGGCCGCGCCTGGAGCGCGGCCAATCGCGAGGCCATCCTGGTGGCCGGGCTGCGCGGGTGCCGTGGCGCTGCCGGGCGCCGCCTGGCGTGCCTGGCCGTGATCTCCGCCGCCGCGGTGCTGCCGGTGGGCGCTGCGCTGGTGGTGCACGCGGTGCCGCGCCCGGGCGGGTGCCGACGGCCCGGAACCGCCTCGGCTGACCGGACCCGGTGAAGTACTCCGGCGCGCTGGCGCTGGCCGCCGCCGTGCCTGGGCGCCTCGGCCGCCCGGTGGAACCGATGGCCCACACAGGCCCCGTCGGTGGGGTGGCTCACCGCGCTGGTGGCGGCCGTGACGCTGGACGCTGTCCTGCCCGGCGTGGTGGCGGCCGGGCTGGCCGCCTGCATCACGCTGGCCCTCATGCCGGGTGCCCGGCGCGCCGCGGCGGCGCTGGGATGCGCGCTGGTGTGCGCGGCACCGGCGGTGGCCTACTCGCTGCTCAGCGGGCCGCTGTCCGCCGACCACAGCGACAGCGCGGCCCGGGCCGTGCCCGGCGTGATCTTCGCCTGCCTGCTGGGGGCGGGGATGTTCGGGGCGGTGGCCCTGCTGCCGTCGGCCCACGCCCTCGCGCCGCACGTCCCGGCCCGGTCACGCCCCCGGCTGGTGGTGGGCGTGGTGGCGGTGCTGCTGGCGGTCTCGCCGTTCCTGGCCGTGTTCGCGGGCCGCGGCGCGATCACCTCGTGCGGGGCGTCGGCCGTGGGCAACGGGCCGGGCCGCTTCGAGAACATCGATCCCAACCAGCGCGGCGCATGGTGGTGCCAGGCCATCGACGGCTGGCGCGCGCACCCGCTGGTGGGCAACGGCGCCGGGTCGTTCCCGGCGGTGCAGGCGAGGTGGCGCACCGACGGCCGCCGCGACCTCAGCGCGCTGGACCCGCACCAGGCCTTCCTGGGCCCCCTGTCCGACCTCGGCCTGGCGGGCCTGGCCGGGACGCTGGCGGTGTGGGCCGCGGCGGTGTGGGCGCTGCTGCGGTTGCGCCGGCGCATGCCCGTGGGGGTCACCGCGCTGCTGGCCGCCGCCGGCGTGCAGGTGCAGACCGACTGGACCCTCTCGTGGCCCGCGTCCGGCCTGCCCGTGATGGCGGCCGTGGGCATGCTGGTGGGCACCGTGGCCGCCGCCGGCGCGCCGCGGCGCCGCCTCGGCAACGGCCGCGACGCCGTGCTGGCGGGGGCGCTCGCCGCCGTGGCCGTGCTGGCCGTGGGCGGTGCGTACCTGCCGTGGCGGTCGACGCGGGTGGCATCCGATTCGGAGTCCGCCCGCACGGCGGGCGACCTGCCCCACGCCCTGCGGCTGGCCAACCGGGCGCACCGGCTCGATCCGCTGGCGCTCGGGCCCTACACCCAGCGGGCGCTGGCGCTGAACGCCGGGGGGCGCCGTGCCGCGGCCACCGAGACCATGCGACAGGCCACCCGGAGTCAGCCCGACAACGCCGAGGCGTGGCGGCAGCTGGCGAGCCTGCTGGGCGACACGCCCGCGGCGCGTCTGGCATGGCAGCGGGTGCAGCGGCTCGACCCGCAGGCCGCCGACGCGGCCGCCGCGCTAGCGGCCGCGCCGACCGGGTAGCCCCAGCCGCAGCCGCAGGCGGGGCACCAGGCGCATGGCCTCCAGCACGATGCCGCGGTTCATCTTCGACTCCCCCAGCGTGCGCTCGGTGAAGGTGATGGGCACCTCCACCACGCGGAACCCCAGGCGGATGGCCCGGTAGGTCATCTCCACCTGGAAGCCGTAGCCGGCGGCGCTGATGTCCTGCATCGGGATGGCCTCGAGCACCTCGCGGCGGAAGCACTTGAAGCCGCCCGTGAGGTCGGCCACCGGCACGCCCAGGATGACGCGGGCGTACAGGCAGCCCAGCCGGCTCACCAGCCGGCGCGTGAGCCCCCAATGGGTCACGCCGCCCCCCGCGGTGTAGCGGCTGCCGATCACCAGGTCGGCGTGGTCGGCGGCGGCGATCAGGCCGGGCAGGGCCGCGGGGTCGTGGGAGAAGTCGCAGTCCATCTCCACGATGCGGTCGGCGCCGGCCGCGAGCGCCTCGCGGAAGCCGGCGCGGTACGCCGGGCCGATGCCCTCCTTGGCCGTGCGGCGCAGCACCCCCACGCGCACATCCCGGAGACCCACCGCCGCGGCCAGGTCGGCAGTGCCGTCGGGGGATCCGTCGTCCACCACCAGCACCCGCCCGTCGATGCCGTTGCCGTCGAACACCTCCAGCAGGGTCGTCAGCATGCGCTCCACGTTGGCCGCCTCGTCGTAGGTGGGGAGCACCACCCACACCAGCGGGACCGCGTCGGTCACGCACCCGCCTCGGGCAACTGCACCCCGAACACGAACGGGCCCTGCAGCGTCCCCCCGGGGTCGAGTCCCGACAGCCGCACACCCAGCGCGCGCGCCGCCGGATCCAGGGCGGGCACCAGCTCGACGCTGCACTCGGTCCAGCCGTCGCGGGAGGTCTCGTGCAGCAGCGAGGCCCCGTAGCTGCCGCCCCGGTCGTCCCACACGCGCACCTGTCCCTCCACGCCCTCGCTGTCGCCGCCCCGCAGCACTCCGAGGGTGAGGACGGTGCGGTCGGTGTACCGCTCGAGGCACCACAGGCACACGGCGCCGTCCGTGGTGAGCCGCGCCTGACCCACCGGCACCAGCCCAAGGAACCCGGTGAGCGCCCGCGCCGGCACGCGGGGGGTGCTGGGCATCAGGCGGGTGGCGGGCGGCTGGGGCGGCGGGGCGGCGGCGGTGCGCTGCGGGCGCAGCGGGACGTCCAGGCGCCACTCCCCGCCCTGCAGGGGGCGGGGGATGCCGAGGCCGCCGCGGGGCGACGACACGCGCACAAGGCCGGTGATGCGCAGGTGCAGGTCACGCACCTCCACGGGCACCGCGGGTTCCAGCCAGGCCGTCACCTGCAGCGAGCCCAGGCCGGCCTGCTCGGACAGCGTGGTGACCCGGTACTCGGTGCCGGCGTCGTCGGTCACCGCCAGGCCCTGCTCGGGTCCCAGGCCAGCATCCCGGGGGTCATCGACAGCACCAGCAGCGGCAGTGCGGCGCCCTCGGCGTGGTGCTCCACGGCCAGGGCCGCCACCAGGGCCGCCCTCGCTGCGCGTGACCGCCGACGACGGCACCAGACCGCCCAGGGTGGTCTGGCCTCGATGCGCCGGTGCGCCTTCACGCCCATGCCGCTCATGCCCCAACCGTACCGGCCCGCAGGCCGCGACGCCGCATGCACCCCGGGGTAGGGCTGGCCGCGTGAGCACCCCACGCCGCTGGTGCTGTTGCACCCCTATCCAACCGACGCGGGCTACTGGGAGCCCATGCGGGCGCACCTGTCCGCGCACCGGCCGGTGCTGTGCCCGCAGGTGCCACACGATGAGTGGACCGTCCCCGGGATGGCCGCCCGGGTGGCGGCGGACATCCGGGAGTGGTCGCCCACAAACGGCGGCCCCGATGGGCCTGCCGATGGGCGGGGTACATCGCGCTGCCGGTGGCTGCCGAGCACCCGGAGTGCCCTTGGCGCTGGTGCTGGCCGACACCCGGGCGGAGGCCGATGACGATGCTGCGCGCGTCGGCACGGGCGGCCGCCATCGAGCGCATCGCGCAGGAGGGCCCGAGGTACCCGCGCCGACTTCCTGCCACGCCTGGTGGCACCCGGGGCCGACGCCGGGGTGTGGGGCGCAGCTGGCGGACATGGCGGCGCGCCAGACCGCCGGGTCGCTCACCCTCCGCGCTGCGGGCGCTGGCATCGCGTCCCGACCGCCTGGCCGCGCTGCCGGGCGTGCGCGTGCCCACCCTGGTGGTCGTGGGGAGCATGACGATCTTACCCGCCGAGGCCGCCGCGACGCTGGCCCGCGGCATCCCCGGCGCGGAGCTGCACGTGGTGGCCGACGCGGGCCACATGGCCGCCCTGAGCGGCCGCGAGGTGGCCGCGCTGGTGGAGGGCTTCCTGCGCCGCATCGACGACGGGCTGACCCCGCATCCGCCGGGCCGGCTGGCGCGTATGGAGGTTTCACCCGTGTCCGAGGCTTGACAGCCGTCATCGGCGTCAATAACTTCACCGGTGAACATTGTTACCTTCTCCCTGCTATTTGTGAGGTTAGGCACGAATGCCATCGCTTCCTCCCGCCATCGACCTGAACGTGCGCACCCGTGGGGAGGGCGCGCTCGTGGTCGGCGTGCATGACCTGCTGGGCAGCGGCCAGGCGGTGATGCGGGCCCTGCGGCCCCTCAGCACGCACGGGTATCGCGTGATGGCCCCCGATCTGCGTGGCCACGGCACCTCCCCCACACCCGAGGGACCGTGGAGCATCGACGACCTCGCGTCCGACGTGGCCCGGCTGGTGGCCGCCGGCGGCACACCCGCCATCGTGGTGGGTCAGGGTCTGGGCGCGGCCACCGCGCTCGCGCTGGCCCTCGGGCACCCCGGACTGGTGTCCGGGCTGGTGCTCACCGGCATCGGCCCGCGCGGTGAGTCACCGGACGGCCAGGAGCGCTGGATGCGCATCTCCAAGGCGTTCGCCGACCGGGGCGCCGACGGTGCCGCCAACGCGGCCGAGACCATGGCGCACCGCCCCGACTGGCGCGGGGCGCTGGGGCAGCTGGACGCCCCCGCGGTGGTGATCGCCGGTGCCGACGACCGCAGCGCACCGCCCGCGGCGCAGCGGGAGCTGGGCGTGTGGCTGCGCCGGGCCCGCTTCCAGACGGTGGAATGCGGCCACGACGTGCTCACCGAGAAGCCCGGGGTGCTGCTGGCGGCGGTGGAGTACCTGGCCACGGCCGACGCGCGGCCGGCCGCGGTGGCCGCCTAAGACCGAGGGCGTGTGGCGCCGGGTGCCGGCGCCACCGTTCCCCGGGGAGGACTACTCCTCCTCGTCGCCACCCACCAGCTCGGGCTCGGCGCCCTCCTCCTCCTCGACGCCGTCGGCGATGTCGGAGGGGACGGTCACCGACGCGATCACGAGCTCGTCCTCACCCACCACCGTCACGCCAGAGGGGGCACGAACGTCGGACAGGTGCAGCACGCCGCCGGCGGCCAGCTCGGTGACGTCCACCTCGATCTCGGCCGGGATGGCGTCGGGCAGGGCCTCGACGGTGATCTCGCGCAGCGGCTGGTCCAGCACGCCGCCGTCGCGCACGCCCTGGGACTGACCCACCAGCACCAGCGGCACGGAGGCCTGCACGGCCACCTTGAGGTCCACCTGCTGGAAGTCCACGTGCTCCAGCTCGGCGCGCACGGGGTTCATCTGCCAGTCCTTCAGCAGCGCCGGCACCGCCGGGGCGCCGCCCACGCTGATCTCGAACACGGCGGTCTTGCCGTGACCCACCTGCAGCTTCATGAACAGGTCGTGGTGCGGAACCTGGAAGGGCACCGCGTCCTTGCCGGCCTGGTAGAGGATGCCGGGGACCAGGCCCTGCCTGCGCAGGCGACGGGACGCGGCGCTGCCGAACGCGGTGCGCTCGGCGGCCTGGAGCTGGACGTGATCGGACGACATTCGGAACTCCCGGTGGGTCAACGTGCGGCGCAGCAGGATAGCAGGGCACATCCCGCCGGGCGATGGGCCGCCCTGTGGGGGATGTGCCCGATGATCAGGCCGCGGTGACGGCCACCCGCACGGTGAGGGGCCCCCGTGGGTCCCCGCCGGGGCCGGGCGCGCCCACCGCGCCGAACGCGGAGAGGGCCTCGGCCACCGCGGCGGCGGCGTCATCGAAGGCCTCGGGCGTGTTGGGCGCGGCCAGCCGGTCGAGCAGGCACACCTCCACCTCGCCGTCACCGCGCGCGGCGGCGTCGCCCAGCCAACGGGGGTCGGCCAGGGCATCGGCCGCCCGGAAGGCGTCCGCGGCCACGGCGCGGATGCGCTCGGGCAGCGTGCCCGACAGGCCCCGCTTGGCCGTGGAGCGCACGCCCGCGCGGCCCCCGCCGTGGTCCACCTGGCGGTCCCACTCGTGGCCGATCAGCATCACGCCGGGCCCCTCGGGCACGTGGCGGTAGTCGGCCACGTCGATGAGCAGGCCGTCCAGCACCCCGCCCTCCCGGATCCAGGCATGGAACACGCGGATCAGCGCGTCGTCCTGCACGCGCTCGGGGGTGGCCAGGGGCACCTTCACGGCGATGCGGTGGATGTCGTCGGGCAGGCTCACGTGGCTCCTCACACGCGCGCGCCGGTGGCACCGGCCTCGCGGATCTCGAACTGGTGGACGGCGTCGATGAACAGCTGGGCCTCGCTCACCAGGTAGCCCACGTGCTCGGCGTCCGGCTGGGCCGGGGCACCGGCGGCGTGGCGCTCGAACAGCGGGTTGGCGAAGGTGGCGTGCGCCGCGAAGCGCTGGTTGTCGATGAAGCGCTCGCGGAACTCGCGCACCACCACGTCGGCGTCCTGCGGGGCGTCGAACCACTCGGTGCGCACCTGCGCCCAGGCGGCCAGCAGCATCGACCGGAATGCGAGGGCGTCGGCCCGCACCAGGTCGCCGTCGTCCAGGGCCACCTGGGCCTCGAACGCCTCGGCCTCGGCGGCGTTGAGCTCCAGCTCGGTGCTGGAGATGACCTCGCCGGCGCATTCGCCGATGCCGATGTCGCCCACCGAGTACTCGCGGGCGTCGGCCCAGTCGACGTAGAAGCTGGGGTCGTCGTCGTGCGCGGGCACCGCCTTCAGCTCCGCCAGCAGCGCCGCCACCTCCTTCTTGCCCAGGCGCGCGATCCAGTCCTGGAACGATTCGGCGGCCTCGCGGCCACCGGCGTAGGCGGTGGTGATGGTCTGCACCACCTCGGGGATGCGCTTGCTGGGGATGGCGCCCACGGCCATGCCGTAGCTGCCGGCGTTCTCCCGCCAGCGGCCGCCCAGCACCACCTGGAAGTGGGGCACGGTGTAGCCGTCCACCTTGCGGCTGTTGCCGAAGAACCCGATGTCGGCCACGTGGTGCTGGCCGCAGCTGTTGAAGCAGCCGCTCACCTTGATGCGCAGGCCCTCCACCGCGGTGTCGGCCGTGAACGCGGCCGTGGCCAGGCGGCTGCGCAGCTCGCCCGCCAGCCCGCGGGACGACGCGATGCCCAGCTTGCAGGTGTCGGTGCCGGGGCACGCGGTGATGTCCAGGATGGTGCCGGCGCCCGGGGCGCCCAGGCCCGCGTCGCGCAGCTCGCGGTACAGGGCGGGCAGGTCGGCGTTGCTGACGTAGCGCAGCACGATGTTCTGCTCCACCGTGGTGCGGATGTTGTCGCCCACGTAGGTGCGAGCGATGTCGGCCAGCCGGCGGGTCTGCTCGGAGGTGATGTCCCCCAGGGGCAGGGCCACCGTGACGGCGCTGTACCCGTCCTGGCGCTGCGCCGCGACGTTGGTGCGCCGCCACTCGGCGAAGCCCTCGGGGGCCTCCTCGGCCCCACCGGGCGTGCCGGGCCGCGCGGGGGTGTCGTGCCAGACGTCGGCACCCGCCAGGTGGGCGGTCCAGCGGTCGTCGTGCGGGAGGATGGCGCGCTCCTCGTCGATGAGGCGCCGGAACTCCTCGATGCCCAGCTTGGCCACCAGGAACTTGATGCGTGCGCGGTTGCGGTTGCGCTTCTCGCCGAGCCGCCCGAACACGCGGCCCACGGCCTGGGTGACGGGCAGCAGTTCGGCCAGCGGCACCCACTCGTACAGGCACTTGGCCTGGTACGGGGTGGTGCCGAGGCCGCCGCCCACCCACAGCGAGAACCCGCGCTCGCCGTCGCGCACCTCGGCGATGGCGCCGAAGTCGTGCAGCATCACCAGGCCGCAGGCCTCGTCCTTGCAGCCCGAGAACGCGATTTTGAACTTGCGCCCGAAGTCCTGGCAGTCGGGGTGGCCCAGGAGGAACCGGAAGAGGGCGTCCGCGTGTGGCGTCACGTCGAAGGCCTCGGTGCAGCACACGCCGGCCATGGGGCAGCCGGTGATGTTGCGCACGCCGTTGCCGCAGGCCTCGCGGGTGGTGATGTCCACCGCGGCCAGCCGGCGCATCACCGTGACGGTCTCCTCCAGGTGCACGAAGTGCAGCTGCACGTCCTGCCGGGTGGTGATGTGCAGGATGGCGTCGCTGTGCTCCTCGGCGCACTCGGCCAGCACGTCCAGCTGCTCGGGGCTGATGCCCCCGTAGGGCACCTTGATGCGCAGCATCCCGGGGGCATCGAAGAAGGTCTCGGGGCCCTTGGTGAGCGTGGACGGGTATTCCAGCCGCTTCTGCGACTCGCCGTCGTGCCGCAGCCCGTTGTCGTAGCGCTGCCCGTACGCGCCGCGCCGCAGCCGCGTCTCGGCGAACACGCGCTCCTCAACCCGGCCCTGCTTCCGCAGCTCGATCTGCGCCTCGAAGACATCGATCTCCTCGGCGAGGTCTGCGGGCATCCGGTCGGCCAACTCCCGGCGCCAGTCGGAACCACCGCTCATGCATCACCCCATGGGACGTTTGTGTGCGCGCGACCTCCATGCCGCGCGCCGAGATAAATACCACATACCCCCGGGACATTTGGGTAAATGCTGGGAGGGGGGACGGCCGTCAGGTGCGGGTCGCGTGGACCAGCAGCCGGGGGTCGCCCAGCCGGAACGGGGCCTCGTCGGTGTCCGAGTACAGCTGCGGATCGGCGAAGCCCTCGGCCCGCAGCATGTCGCACAGGTGCGCCACGGTCACCACGTGGTGCAGGGCGGTGGCCTCCAGACGGTGTGTCCCCTGCGTGAACCGGTACCGGCTGCGCAGGCACCCGGCGGCCAGGTCGTAGTGCGTGTCCGCCCGCACGGTGATGTCGCCCGCCGCCATGGTGTCGCGCGTCGCGGGCGGACCGGCGGGCAGCACGCTCTCGGCCGCGGCGGCGTAGTCCAGCACCAGGCCGCCGCCGGGCCGCAGGGCGGCATACAGCGCACGCAGGAACACCGCCATCCCGGCGGCGTCCAGGTACCCCAGGCAGTTGCCCATGCTGATGGCGGCGTCGAAGTCCCCGGTGCCGGGAACCTCGCGCATGTCCCCGGTGTGGAACGCGGCCGGCACGCCCGCCTCGGCGGCACGCGATCCGGCGTGCGCCACGGCCTCCTCGGAGATGTCCCAGCCGGTCACGGTGTGGCCGCGAGCCGCGAGGGCCAGCGCGTGCCGCCCGCTGCCGCAGGGGACGTCCAGGATGCGGGCCGGGCCACCCGGCGGCAGCCGCCGGGTGATGAACCCCACCTCCGCGGCGGTCCACGGGGTGGCCACGCGGCGCCAGAACTCGTTGGGCAGGTACGTGAAGAAGCCCTCGAACCAGGGCTGGTGATGCGACATGTCGGCGCTCCTCGGCGTCGGAGTGAAGGGGTTCGTCTCCGGACGCGCGGCGCCGGCCCCGGCGGGGCGCGGTGTGCCTGAGGTTCAGACGCCGGGCGGGCCCGGCGCGCGGCGACCCGGTGTGGTCCGGGTGCCCATGGCGACTCCACGTTGGTGCCGGCGGTTGCCGACACCAACGAACCTACCGCACCTACTCGGCGGGCGCGCCGTTCTCGCCGCCCGGCTCCAGCTCGCCGTGGGCCACCTGTGCCAGCCGGCGCACCACCTGCACGCACATGGCGTCACCCACCGCCACCTGCACCTGGCTGCCCTCCGGGTCGTCGAAGGCCAGCGTCCAGTGGGGCACCACGCCGTCGGGCGTGTTCTGCGGCGGGGTCACCGCGATGCCCACCACGGCGGGCGACAGCATCCAGAACATGCCCTCCGGCAGGCCGGCCGGCTGCGGCTGCCACTGCACGTCGGGCACCTGGCCGCGGTGCGGCTCGGCCTCGGTGAACGCGTTCATCATGTTCTCGGCGTCCGCGGTGGACAGGGGCACCGTGAGCACCACGTTCTGGCCGGACTGGAACACCAGCACCGCCACGGGGAGGGCGTCGGGGTCGGGCGCCTCCTCGGCGGGGTCGGGCTCCACCTGCACGGGCTGGCAGTCGAAGGCGGTGGCCTGGAAGGCGATGGTCTGACGCATGGTTCTCCTGGACTGGAGCGCTGGTACGGTGGCCGGGTGCCGGAGGACCCCAAGCCCACCGGAACGCCGGTCATCGTCTCACACCGTTCCACGGTCGGCGTCCGTCACGTGGGACGCCGGGTCGTGCCGGAACGGCTGCTGGCCCGCCTGATGGACCGTCCCTACCCGGTGATGGCGGCGCACGCGGGGCACATGGTGGTGGCGGCCGACCCGGTGGAGGTGGTGCGCGGCGAGGCCGTGTGGGACGCCCTGGCCGAACCACGGGTGCAGGGCGGGCGGCCCCCGGCGGGGGGCTGGATCGGGCTGCTGTCCTACGATCTGGCGGGCACCGTGGAGTCGCTGCCGCCACCGCGACCGGATGCGGGCGGGCCGCCCACCGCGGTGCTGTGCCGCTACCTCACGGTGGCCACCATCACCCCCGACGGCGCCTGCGCGGTGGCGGGCGTGGGGTCCCCTGCCGCGGCGCAGGAGCTGGCCCGGCTGGCCGAGCGCTGCGACGACCCGCTGGTGGTGCGCGGCGGACCGGGCGGCGGCGAGGCGGCCTCGTCCCTGCCGCCGTGCGCGTACCGCGAGCGCGTCGCCGCGATCCGCGACTTCATCCGGGCGGGTGACTGCTACCAGGTCAACCTGGCGCAGCGGCTGCGTGCCCGGTGGGACCGCGGGCCGCTGGAGTTCGCCGCGCGGCTGTGGCGGGCGGCCGGTCCCAGCAGCCACCGCGGGTATCTGGGCCTGCCGGAGGGCACGCTGGTGAGCGCATCGCCGGAACGGCTGGTGGCGGTGCGCGACGGGGTGGCGTTCAGCGAGCCCATCAAGGGCACGGCGCCCGTGGGGCAGGCGGCGCCCCTGGCCGCCAGCGTGAAGGACCGCGCCGAGCACGTGATGATCGTGGACCTGGTGCGCAACGACCTGGGGCGGGTGGCCCGCACCGGCGGGGTGTCGGTGACCCACCTGTGCGAGCCGCTGCGCACCGATTACGTGGAGCACCTGGTGAGCCGGGTGCGCGCCGAGCTGCGCGCCGACGTGACGCCCCGCGACGTGCTGCGCGCCATGTTCCCGGGTGGATCGGTGACCGGCTGCCCCAAGGTGCGCGCCATGGAGGTGATCCACGAGCTGGAGCCGGTGAGCCGGGGACCGGCGTACGGGTCGCTGGTGGTGGCCGGGCCCGACCACTCCCTGGAGGCCAGCGTGCTGATCCGCACCGCGTGGCTCAGCGGCGGCGAGGTGCGCTACTGGAGCGGCGGGGCGGTGACCTGGGATTCGGATCCCGACGATGAACACCGCGAGGCCATGACGAAAGCCGCGCCCTTCGCCGCCGCGCTGGGCGACCTGCCGGTACGGTGAGACCCATGCGCATCGTGCGGATCAACGGCAGGAACGTGGACCCGGCGCAGCCCGCCCTGCACGTGGACGACCCGCTGACGCGCGCCGGCGACGGGCTCATCGAGACCATGCGGGCCCGGCGCGGTGTGGTGTTCCGCCTGGAACGGCACCTGGAACGGCTGGACTCCTCGGCCCAGGCGTTGCGCCTGGCGGGCCTGCCCCGGCCCGAGGCGATCCGGGCGGAGATCGCCGCGGCGGTCGCGGAGGCCGGTGAGGGCGACCTGCGCGTGCGCGTGGCCGTGAGCACCGCGCCCACCCTGTGGGTGGAGGCGGAGTCCGTGCCGCCGCTTCCCATGGACCCGTCCACGGCCACGGCCATCACGGTGCCCGGCGCGTGGCGCCCCGACCTGTTCACCGCCGAGCACAAGACCGCGAGCCGGGCGATGTGGGCGTGGGCCGACCGCCTGGCGGAGGACGCCGGTGCCGACGCGGCGCTGCTGCTGGACCCCGCCGGACGCATGGGCGAGGCCACGCGCGCATCGGTGTTCGTGCGCACCGCCGACGAGGTGCGGACGGCCCCGGCCCAGGGCCTGCGTGCCGGGGTGGGCCGCGAGGTGATGCTGGAGTTCATCCCCACCGTGGTCCAGCGCGCCGCGGAGGCCCCGGAATGGCGCACCGCCGAGGAGGTCGTGATGGTCAGCGCCCTCCACGGCGTGGTGGCCGTGACACGAATCGACGGCATCGACGTCGCAGGCGGGTCCCCGGGCGCACTGGCAAAGGGCCAGCAGTCGGCCTTCAGGGCCTTGGTGGACGAGGAGACCGGCGGAGCGTAAAAGCGCAGCCGGTTCCACGTCGGAAGCGGCCGCCGATCGGCGGCCACACGAAGAGGACCCGCGAATGACGCGGGTCCACGCCACATGTCGAAGTCTCCGCCAAGAAGGCCGCGGCTGCGCCCCAAATTGGGGATGGTGCAGGGTGTGAATCCCCCCGACCCAGGGACGGGGAGGTTCAACCTGGGTCCGGGCAGCCCGTGAGGGCGCGGTGGTGGCGCAAAGCGATCCGAACCCGCCATACATAGCGGAACCCTGCGAGGCCAACCCTGTGAAAAGCGCGCGCCCCTAACGCTGTTTCGCGCGCCCCGCCTCCTTCGCCAGCGGCACGGGAATCCGCTTTCCCAGGAGGCGCATCGCCTTGAGGCCCAGTGAGAGCTTCTCGCGGTCGTCGGTGCGGCCGATGTCCAGGCCGCTCAGCTCGGCGATGCGGTCCAGCCGGTACCGCACCGTGTGGCGGTGCGTGAACAGGGTGCTGGCGGTGCTGGCCAGGTTGCAGTCGAACTCCAGGTAGGTGGCCAGCGTGGCCACCAGCTCGGTCTGGTACTGCTCGTCGTAGCGCACCAGGGGTTCGAGGGTCTGCTCGAAGAAGGCCGCCAGCTCGTGCGGGCGGTCGGCGAAGATCTGGAACAGCAGCTTGTAGGTGCCGGTCTCCTCGAAGGTCACCACGTCGCCCACGCGGCCCAGCCGCTCACCGATGGACAGCGCCAGCCCGGCCTCCTCCAGCGCCGCGCCGAGTCGTTCGGGCTGGGGGGTGAACCGTGAGATGGCCAGGGTGAGGGCCAGCCCGGGCACCGTCTCCTTGGTGGCGGCGATGAGCCGGCCGGACAGGGTGTGGGCGCGGGCCTCAACGCCCTCCCGCTCCGGATCCTCCTGCTCCCGGGGGCCGGGCAGCAGCACCAGCAGGCGCCCCTCGTCCCAGTCCACCAGCGCCCGCGGCCAGTGCATGTCCAGCACGGCGCGGGTCTGCTGCAGCAGCCGGCGGGCGAGGCGCTCGTCGGTGATGACGCGGCCGGGTTCGTGCGGGTCCTCCAGGCGTCCCAGCATGGCCACCGCGCCGCCCGCCAGATCGGCGCCCAGGTGGCGCGCACGCCGCACCAGCGACTCGCGGCTGACGGCCTCGCCGGCCATGAGCTCGCGGATGAGGTCACCGCGGAGGGCCTGCTCGGTGTGGGTGCGCACGTCCTGGCGTCCCACCTCCATCGCGCACGCCTCCGCCAGCTCGCGCAGCGTGGCCACCTGCGAGATGGCGGGCGGACGGGGCAGCCACGACACCAGCACCGCGGTGGCACCGTCAATGACCCCCGGCACCATCACGCGGATGAGGTCCTCCGGGGCGTCGTTGAAGAGCGCGCCGATCATGGAGGCCGGTCCGGCGTGGCGGGCGTCGCGCACCGCGGCGTCCAGCATCTCGGTCTCACGGGCGCCCAGCCCGGCCTCGGCGAGCACGTCCAGGTAGTCGTCAAGCACCGCCACGGGGGCACCAAGCAGGTCGCGCGCCACCTCCATGAGGCCCTGGAACCCGCCGCCGTCCATCAGCGGCGTGCGCAGGGCCACCCGGGCCCGCTGCGCGGCGCGCCGGCCCGGGTTGGGCCCCACAAGGTCGGCCAAGTCGTCGAGCACCGCGGCCCAGCCGGTGCCCACAGGGAGCACCAGGGCAGGCACGGGGCAGCCCGCCGGCGGCGGGAGGCGGCACACAACGCCACCGGTGCCCGCGGGCACCGGGTCGGGAGGGGCGCCGTCACACAGCAGCAGGTCGGCCTCGCCCGCGTCGTGCCCGCCCTGGGGGCGCACGGCGCGCACCTCACGTGCCAGGTCGGCGGCGGGCGGCACAACCGCGCACCCGGCGAAGGCCGGCAGGTCGCGCACGTCGGCCAGGGTGGGGCTGCGCGCCGGAAGCGCCGTGTGATGGGGGTCGAGCCGGATGTCGCGGGTGGGCATCCACGCAAGAATGGGGATCCCGGGGGTGGGGGTCAAGCCGCGGGCGAGCCCGTTGGCCCCATGGCCAAACCCCGCGCGCCCGCATTGTGCATTTGGCGATGCACCGCCGCCCGCACCTCACGTAGGGTGCGAGACGTTCGTTTTCACGCGGGCCCGCCCATGCGGGAGACCACCCGCGCGCACCACTCAAGCGGTCGCGCACCACACGCCGGCGTCCCGCCGCAGCACGCGCACCGGAATCACCCCAGGAGGGACCGAGCACCCGATGCCAAGGATTCGACTCGCCAACGTCACCGCCGCGGACTGGAAGCCGGACGCCACCGCGTTCGAGGACGCCGACTTCACCACCGCCTCCGCCAACCCGTTCGGGTCGCTGGTGTTCGGCCCCCAGGAGCAGCGCAAACGGCTGCCGAAGGACATTTACCGTGCGCTGCAGCGCACGATCGAGACCGGCCACGAATTGGACCCGTCCATCGCCGACGCGGTCGCCGCCGCCATGAAGGACTGGGCGATGGAGAACGGCGCCACGCACTACACGCACTGGTTCCAGCCCCTCACCGGCTCCACCGCCGAGAAGCACGACTCGTTCTACAACCCCATCGGTGACGGCACCGCCCTGGCGTCGTTCAGCGGCAAGGAGCTCATCAAGGGCGAGCCGGACGCGTCCAGCTTCCCCTCCGGCGGCATCCGCGCCACCTTCGAGGCCCGCGGCTACACCGCATGGGACCCCACCAGCCCGGCGTTCCTCATGAAGAACCCCAACGGGTCGGTGCTGGCCATCCCCACCGCGTTCACGTCGTGGACCGGGGAGGCGCTGGACACCAAGATCCCGCTGCTGCGGTCCATCGAGGCGCTCAACAAGGCCGCCCTGCGGGCGCTGGCCCTGTTCGGTGACGGCGAGACCACCCGCGTGTACACCACCATGGGGCCGGAGCAGGAGTACTTCCTGATCGACCGCCAGTACTACTACCAGCGCCCCGACCTGGTGAACACCGGCCGCACGCTGTTCGGCGCCAAGCCCCCCAAGGGCCACGAGCTGGACGACCACTACTTCGGCACCATCCCGGAGCGCGTGCTGGCCTACATGCTGGAGTGCGAGCGCGAGCTGCTGAAGCTGGGCGTGCCGATCAAGACCCGTCACAACGAGGTGGCCCCGGGTCAGTACGAGATCGCCCCGGTGTTCGAGAACACCAACCTGGGCTGTGACCACCAGCAACTGCTGATGACGGTGCTGAAGAGCACCGCCACCAAGTACGGCCTGGTGTGCCTGCTGCACGAGAAGCCGTTCGCCGGCGTGAACGGCTCGGGCAAGCACAACAACTGGTCCATGGGCACCGACTCGGGCAGCAACCTGCTGGACCCGGGCGACAACCCGCACGAGAACCTGCAGTTCCTGTTCTTCGCCGCCGCCGTGATCCAGGCCGTGGACAAGCACCAGGGCCTGCTGCGCGCCACGGTGGCCACCGCGGGACAGGACCACCGCCTGGGTGCCAACGAGGCGCCGCCGGCCATCATCTCGATCTTCCTCGGCACCGAGCTGGAGAGCGTCTTCGAGGCCATCGCCAAGGGCAAGGTGCACGTCAGCCCGTCCGGCGAGTTCATGGGCCTGGGCACCCCGGTGCTGCCGCCGCTGCCCCGCGACCCGGGCGACCGCAACCGCACCAGCCCGTTCGCCTTCACCGGCAACAAGTTCGAGTTCCGGGCCCTGGGCTCCAGCATGTCGCCCAGCCTGCCCAACACGGTGCTCAACACGATCGTCGCCGAGGCCGTGGACGCGCTGTGCGAGGACCTGGAGGCGGCCATCAAGGGCGCCAAGGGCGACGTCAACGAGGCGGTCACCAAGGTGGTGGGCGCCGCGTACAAGGCGCACAAGCGCATCGTGTTCGGCGGCGACGGCTACTCCGAGGAGTGGCACAAGGAGGCCGCCAAGCGCAAGCTGCTCAACCTCAAGACCACGCCCGAGGCGCTGCCGCAGCTGATCGCCGCCACGACGGTGACCGCGTTCGACAACTACGGCGTCATGAACGAGCGCGAGCTGCACGCCCGGTACGACGTGCTCACTGAGCAGTACATCACCAACGTGAACATCGAGGCGGAGACGGCCGCGGACATCTCCCGCACCATGCTGCTTCCCGCGGTGATGCGCTACCTGGAGATGATCGAGTCCACCGGGCTGAAGGCGCTGCACGACGAGGTGCGGCCGCTGGTGGAGGACTTCGTCGCCGCCATCCAGCACCTGGCGAAGGTCAACTTGGACCACCCGCACGGAAGCACCGAGGACGAGGCCGCGTACATGCGCGACACCATCCTGCCCGCCATGGGCGAGGTGCGGCGCCTGGCGGACACGCTCGAGCGGCTCACGCCGGACGAGCTGTGGCCGCTGCCGAAGTACTCGGAGATGCTGTTCATCAAGTAGTGGTGCGCACGCGCCGGCCCGTGACCGTCAGCGGTCGCGGGCCGGCGCGGCGTGTGCCCGGCGGGAGGTTGCGGTGACCCACGACGAGCTGCTGGACCTGGTGCGTGAACGTGACGTCAAGTTCATCCGCCTGTGGTTCACCGACATCCAGGGGCACCTGAAGGGATTCGCCATCCCCGTGGAGGAGCTGCCCCGGGCCCTCACCCAGGGCGTGCGCTTCGACGGCGCGTCCATCACCGGCTTCAACCCGGTGGAGGAGTCGGACATGGTGGCGGTGCCCGACCCCAACACGTTCCAGATCCTCCCCTACCGCCCGCAGGAGCAGGCGGTGGGGCGCATGCTGTGCGACATCCACACGCTGGCCGGCGACCCGTATGAGGGCGACCCGCGGTTCGTGCTGCGCCGGGCCGTGGAACGCGCCCAGAGGATGGGCTTCGACGGCTTCGAGGTGGCCACCGAGCTGGAGTACTTCTACTTCCGTGACTCCGGCGGCACCGAGCCGCTGGACCGGGGCGGCTACTTCGACCTCACCATCCTGGACGCCGCCAGCGACGTGCGCCGCGCCACGGTGCTGGCGCTCGAGCAGATGGGCATCGACGTGGAGTCCAGCCACCACGAGAGCGGGCCGTCGCAGCACGAGATCGACATGCGGCAGACCGACGTGCTGCGCATGGCCGACCACGTCATGACCTATCGCACCATCGTGAAGGAGATCGCGCACACGCACGGGTGGTACGCCACCTTCATGCCCAAGCCGCTGATGGACACCAACGGCAGCGGCATGCACACCCACGTGATGCTCACCAAGAACCGCGTCAATGCCTTCTTCGACGCCGACGACCCCGATCTGCTGTCGGCCGACGGCCGGGCGTTCTGCGCGGGGCTGCTGCGCCACGCGCGGGAGCTGTGCCTGGTGATGGCCCAGTGGGTCAACTCCTACAAGCGGCTGGTGCCCGGCTTCGAGGCGCCCGTGTACGTGGCCTGGAGCCGGCGCAACCGCTCCGCGGTGGTGCGGGTGCCCCAGCAGGGGCGTGAACCCGACCATTCGGCCGCGCGGCCCGAGCTGCGCACGCCCGACCCCGCCTGCAACCCGTACCTGGCCTTCGCGGCCATCCTCCACGCCGGCCTGGACGGCATCCAGCACGGCGACAAGCTCGCCGACGAGATGGAGATGAACCTCTGGCACCTCAGCCACGAGGAGCGCCTGCGCGCCGGAGTGGAGCTGCTCCCGGCCACGCTGGGTGAGGCGGTGGAGCTCAGCGCGGCATCCGAGCTGCTGCTGAAGGCCCTGGGCGAGCACATCCACAGCCGGCTCATCGAGATCAAACGCGCCGAATGGGACGAGTACCGCGCGCAGGTCACCCCGTTCGAGCTGGAGCGCCTGCTGCCCCTGCTGTAGCCCCCCGAACGACCGTTGCCCCGGGGCGCGGTGGGGTGGTGGAATCGGATGCGATTCCCGTCGGATGCGTCCGGGCGCGAAGTCCGCGGAGGTCGCAATGGGCTGGTTCGGAGCCATCGCACTGCTGCTGGCCATCGTGCTGCCGGTGGCCGCCATCGCGGCGCTGGCCACGGTGGGGCCCACGCTGGGCGGGGCCCTCGACGGCCGCCGGTGGCCGTCGTGGTGGGGCGGGTCGCTCCTGGCGGCGGGCGCGGTCGTCGCGTCGGCCGGCATCGTCAGCGTGGACCACTACGACGCCCTGCATCCCGTGCGGCTGTGGTCGCGACTCACGCCCACCCTGCACGCCCAGTTCGTCATCTGCGCCGTCGCCGCGGTGGTGTGCGCCGCGGGCCCGTTCGCCGTGGTGCGGCGTGACGGCGAGACGGGACGCCGGCTGCGCGCCGCCGCCATGGTGGCGACGGCGCTGGGCGCCATCGCCGCCACGTACGCGTTGATGATCGCGATGTGGGCCGGGAGCCACTGACCGCGGCTACCGGGGCGCTACCCCAGGGCCTGGGTGACCTTGTCGATGGCGGCCTGCTCGTCCTGTGAGGTGCCCCCGGCGGCGGCGGCCACGTCGCGCACCGCGCCCAGCACCGCGTCGCGGTAGGGGTCGTGCAGGTCGGGCGCCTTGGCGGCCAGCAGCTGGCCGGCCTGGCGGATGGTGTCCAGGGCGGCGGTCTCCATCTCGGCGGGGCTCCCGGCGTGGGGCAGGCTCGGCATGCCGCCCGCCACCAGCCCGCGCACGTTCTCGGGGGCGTGGGTGATGGACTTGGAGGCGGCGAACGCCTCCTTGAACGTGTCCAGGAAGCCGCGGTCGGCGATGGACACCAACGCGGTGGCGCGCATGGCCGCGCTGCGCAGCAGCTTGACGTCGTCGTCGGTGAGGCGGGCGTCGCTCATTGGTGCTCCCTGATCGGGGGTGGGCACCAACGATCCCCGCTGCGCGGCGGGCAGGTCAAGGCGCCACGGCGCGCACCAGCTCCTCCCACCGGCCCGCGCAGGCGTCCCAGGTCTGCGGTGCGGTGAAGGCGCGGCCGGATTCGCCCAGCCGGTGCCGAAGGCCGGGGTCGCCCGCCAACCGCGACAGCCCCTCCCGGTAGCTCCCCGCGTCCGTGTAGGTGAGGCCGCCACCCGAGCGGCGGGTCTGACCCGCCAGCACCTCCGAGAACGCCGTCATCAACGTGGGGCGTCCCTGCTCCCAGGCCTCCAGGGCCACCAGCGACAGGCTCTCGTGCCGCGACGGCAGCACCATCACCTCGCAGGCGGTGATCAGGTCGGCGCGTTCCCGGTCGGTGATGAAGCCCGTGCGCACCACCCAGTCGGGGATGGGGAAGTCCGCGCTGGGGCGGCCCGCCAGCACCAGTCCCAGTTCCCCTCCGGCCGCCCGGTAGGCCGCGTGCACGCGGATCAGCTCGTCCAGGCCCTTGGCGGGGTCCACACGGCCCACGTACAGCGCGAACCGCGGCGGCAGGTCGAAGCGCGCCCTGGCCGCGGCCGCGTCCCCTGGGTCAACGGGTGCGCGGCCCGTGGCAACCATGCGTGCAGGCCGGCCGCCCACGCCGTGGAGGTCGTCCACCAGCAGGGCCTCCTCGGGGGTCATGAACGCGAACCCGGCCGCCGAACGCATCAGCCCGCGCGTCAGCGCGAAGCGCAGCATGGGTTCGTCGTGGGCCAGCGGCACCAGGATGCTGCGCGACGCCACCAGCGGCATCGCCATCTGCGTGGTGGCGTACAGGTACGTCCACAGGGCCACCGCGTCGAACTCCGCCGCGGCCGTCTCCAGGGCCGACAACAGCCCCGGGGACACGGGGCCCTGCGCGCACGCCCACGCGGCCTCGGTGGCCGCATCGCCGGGGTCCAGCGCCAGCAGGCGCACCAGTCGCGCCGCGGCCGCCGGGTCGGGCGGCGTCACGTGGAACCGCCACACCTGGACGCCGTCCTCGGTGGCACCGCCGGGGGCGTAGTGCGGGGCCCACGTCAGGTAGTCACGCGCGGTTGTGGTGAACACCTCCACCCGGTGCCCCCGGGCGGCCAGCTGGCGGGCGGTGTCGCGGCACAGCGCCTCGGCGCCGCCGGCCACCTCCTGGCCGTAGCGCTGCACCACGAAGGCGACGCGCATCAGTGCTCGGCGCCGCCGCCGGCCCGTTCCAGCCGCTCCACCCGGTCGCGCAGCGCCGCCAGCTCCGCGCGCTCCCGGTGGCGGTCCCGCTCCAGCTCGGACAGCAGCTGGCCCAGTGTTGGCGCGATGAGGCGCAACACGGCCCGGCGCGCCTCGCTCACCACCCGTCCTGCCAGACCGGCGCGCGCCGAGCTGGCGGGTTCACCGATGCGCAGCGGGGGGAGGGGCGGGTCACCCGCCTCGGCCCGCAGGCGTGCCAGCAGATCCTCGGGGCCGTCGGTCAATACGCGCCCTTGCGCCACAGCACCACGGGGATGCTGCGGCCCAGAATCACCAGGTCGCTCCAGATGGACCAGGTCTCGATGTACGAGAAGTCCAGGCGGATGAGCTCGTCGAAGGAGAGGTCCGAGCGCCCGCTCACCTGCCAGAGACCGGTGATGCCGGGCAGCACCATGTACCGCTTCTTCTGCACGTCGTCCAGGAGCTCGAAGTCGCGCACCGGCAGCGGCCGCGGCCCCACCAGCGACATCTCACCGCGCAGCACGTTGATCAGCTGGGGCAGCTCGTCGATGGAGTACCGCCGCAACAGCACCCCTGCGCGCGTCACGCGGGGGTCGGCCTTGATCTTGAAGATGGCGCCGTCGGCCTCGTTGAGGTGCTCCATGTCCGCCTGCATGCGCTCCGCGTGGACGTGCATGGTGCGGAGCTTGAGGCAGTCGAACTGGGTCTCCTCCACGCCCACCCGCCGGCTGCGGTGCAGGATCGGTCCGCGGTCCTCCAGCTTGATCGCCAACGCGGCCACCGCAAGCACCGGGCTCACCAGCACCAGCAGGACGGTGCCCATGGCCAAGTCGAACACCCGCTTGAAGAAGAACTGCAGTCCGCTGAGCATCGGTGGGTGCAGGGCGAACAGGGGGAGCCCGGGCGCCGCGATGGCCTGCAGGCTGTGCGACAGGAGCTCCACCGAGGTGGGCGCCAGGCGCACGGGGATGCCCTGCCGCTGACACACCTCCAGCAGCCGCAGCATCCCGGCGTCGTCGCCGCTGATGCCGGTGACGATCACCTCGTCGAAGCGCTGACCGTCGAACATCCGCTCCAGCTCGGTGCGGTCCTCGGTGAGCCGGTGGCGCCCCACCACCCGGTACGGCACCCCACGCCGGCTGGAGGTGTGGTCCAGCGACTCCGCCACCGACTCGGTGGCCTGCTCGGGTCCCACCAGCACCACGTCCCTGCGGAAGCGCATGCGGTCGAGCACCAGCGTGGTGAGGCTGTCGTAGCTGGCTCGCAGCGCGATCGTGATGACCGAGACGAAGAACCACGAGGCGTAGAACGTGTAGTAGGTGCGGAACTGCCACTGCGCCACCAGCACCAGCGCCAGCATGATCAGCGCGCACACGGTGACGCCGGACAGGATCGCCGCGGCCCCCGCCCGCTGTTCGCGCGGGGCGTAGAGCCGCCGGTTGGCGAACGTCAGCACCAGCGCCACGGCCGCCAGCGGGAGGGCGCGCTGCTCGATCGACCAGATGTCCTGCGCCGACACCGGGACGTGGCGCAGCACCAGCTTGAGCGCGAACGCCGCGTACATCCCCAGGAACAGCGCCGTGATGTCCATGGCCACCAGCACCAGCACGGACACGGCGCGGCGCAGGCGGGCTCCGGCGGCGGGCCCGCCGAGCAGCGGCAGGAAACGCGCGTCGCGTCGTATGAGCCGTCCCGGGGTGTCCCGGGGTGTCGCGGGTTGGCTGCCCATCACAGGTGGTCGGGACGCCGGGCGGTCAGGCGGGCACGGCGGTCGTCCGCAGGCGGTTCTCCAGAGCCGAGACGAGTCTGACTGCGATCGATCCTACAGGCAGCCCCCCACGTTCCACATCCGCCAGTGCGGCGGGCTCCGGCGGCGGCCAGCCCGAGCCGCAGACGCAATGCCGCGTCGATGGCGGACAACCACTCCTCGGGACGGTCGCAGTGCACCAGCACCCCGCCCGAGGCGGGGTCCTGCATCAGGCGCGCCACGTCCTCCACCAGCATCAGCAGCGTGTCGGGGGCCTCCTCGCCATCCACGAGGGGGTGCCAGCGGTACCGAACCCGGCCAGGCCATAGTCCACCAGACCGTGCCGCGTGGGCTTGGCCGACACGATCGTGCGGATTCCCTGGTCCCACCACCACTGCAACTCGCCCACCCGGCGGGCGATGCGGTGGGCACGCCCGCCACCCCCGGGGCGCTCCGCCACCGCCAGCGCACCCGGCACCAGCCACTCGTAGGTCTCCGGTTCCATCGCGGTCTCCTCTCGTCCGACGCGGTGGCCCAAGCCTGGGGCACCGAGTCGCACGCGGGGAACACGGGATGTGTCAACCGTGTACCGGATCCTCCACCGAATGCGGGGGCAGCCAGTCATCGGGCGCCGCCACGGCGCGCAACCAGTCGGGCACGGGCAGGGTGCGGCGGGTGTCGCGCTGCACGCACACGTGCACCAGCTCGCCCTCGGCCACGAGATCCCCGTCGCGGGTGAACCGGTGGCGGCTGCGGAACGAGGAGTTGCCCGGAGCCGCCATCCAGGTGCTCAGCACGATCACGTCGTCCAGGCGGATGCGCCCGTGGAACCGGGCGCGGGCATCCACGATGGGGATCCCCGGACCCTCGTCCAGGAGGCGGGTGAAGGAGTGACCCTCCTCGGCGAGCCATTCGCTCAGGCCCCGGTCCATCCACCGGAACAGCGCCGTGAAGTGGATCTGGGCCACGTCCACCTCGGACATCACCAGCCGGAAGCGGTGGGTGTGCACACGCGGGTTCGACATGGACGACCACCCTAACCCCGCGGGGTGGCGGGCGCCTGCATCCGGGCGCGGCGGATGCAAGTCCAGGGCGAGGAACCTTTGGCCGCAAACTGCGTCCTTTGTTTCTCGACCTTGGGGGGTGACACCACCCGTCCAAATGCCTCTGATCAGTGAGCGGTTGACGCTCCATGATTGTTCTTGGCGAATTTCGACAGCGAACCCACCGGATGACCGACGACCACCCCACTCCCGAGCAGCGCCGCCAAGCCGTGGCCCACGCGCTGGCCAACGCGCCGCAATTGCTGCGCTACGCGGTGCGGTTCACCCGGAACCTGGCCGACGCCGAGGACGCCTACCAGCGGGCCATGGTCATCGCGCTCGAGCGGACCCCGGTGGTGGAGCACGAGCGCTTCCTCGCCTGGTTGCGCACGGTCATCCGCAACGAGGCGCTCGCGATGCGGGGCCGCAACCAGCGCGAGGAGGCCACCGCCGACGCCGCACTCGAGCTCCTGCCGGATCACGACGCCAGGACGCCATCGCCGCTGGCGCGCCTGCAGTGGCGCGAGCGCTACCTCATCATCGACGAGGCCCTCACCGGGCTCACGCCGGCCCAGCGGGTGTGCCTGATGCTGCAGGTGGCGGGGGCCAGCTGTCGCGCACCATCGAGGAGCTCACGGGTACCTGCACCGCAAGGTGGGAGCGCCTGGTGCTGGAGGGCCGGGCGCGCGCTGGTGCGCATGGAGTCGGCCATCGGCCGGGGCGACGCCTGCGCCGCGCTGGAGCCGGCGCTCGGGGCGCGTGGCCGCCGGGGTGCGCCGATCCGCCGAGCGGCGCCGTGGAGAAGCATGTCCGGCACCGCCGGCTGCGCCGCGCCGCGCTGCGGGACCGGGCGCCGATGAACGACGGGCTGATGACCTTTCGTGCTGGTGATGCTGGTCGCAGGTGGCGGGCACGCCTCCGCTCCCGACCCCAGCATCACCTCGCCTGGTTCGAGCGGCTTGGCGCCGGGGCCACATGGCGGATGGGCCAGGTGCTGCAGGTGGCCAAGGCGGACGCCCCGGGCCCCGTGGCGGCCAAGCTGGGCGCCGGGGGCGGCGGTGGCGGCCATCGCCGGCACGGCGGGATTGCCGCTGCTGGCGGGCCACACCGGTGCGCACCTGCCCGCGGGTCAGGTTGCCGGTGGCCGCGACGGCGCAGTCGCTGAGCCACTCCTCGGCGCCGCCTCGGTGCCGGCGGCGACGCATCTCACCCAGGGCAGGCCTCGGTACGACATCACGCAACCACGCGACGAGTGGCCACCGCGCACACGGCGGTCCACGCCCCCGTCACCACGCCCTCACGCCCCCACACGCGGTGCAGCACCGCACCGGCACCGCCACCACCACGGTGGTGGTGCACCACGCCCCCCGCGCGTCGGCCGACGTCGTCGGCGCCTGCGCCATCCATCTGGGGCCCGTGACCCCCGCACGGTCCTGCCAATCCCTCGCTCAGGACACCCCATGACCATTCGCAACCCCGCCGCCGGATCGCACGCTCGCTGATCGCCTGCGCGGCAACGCTGGCCGCCTCGGCGGTCACCGCCACCGCCGGGCCTGCTTCGAGGAACCCGCCGTTCAGCTCGAGCTGGACGTTGCCGGCGGGATCACTGCCCAGCTCGCCTGCCCCGACGGCACCGCCGCGTTCCGGTCGTCCACGTCGTTCGGCGCGTTCGCGGGCGACCAGGCCTTCCTGCAGTACTGCGACACCTACGGGCCGGCGACCGGCGGTGGGCTATCGCATGCTGCTCGGCCGGTGGCACACCTCCCAGGGCACCGCCGTCACCATCTACGAGAACACCGTCAACGGTCACGTGGATCAGCACGACGACGGCACCCTCCCGTACCGGTACGTCGCCATGGAGTACGGCCTGTGGGCGGACCCGCCTGCGCCAGGCCACCTGCGGACTGCGTCGCCGCGCAGATCGTGGCGTACCTGGCGGTCCACCGGCGACCAGCTGGCCTGGACGGCCGCGCTCAGCCGGGTGGCGATCGAGGATCTGCAGGACCCGCGGTGGGGGACCCCGCGGTCGCGCAGGGCTGGATCACCGGCGACGCCGTGCCGGTGACCTTCACGCAATCCGACAACGCCTCTGACCGCGGTGTCGTGGTCGCGGCCACCGACGGCGGTCATCGCCGCTGGGCGACCTGCCCCGACGGCGCGGCTCCAAGGCGGCCGTCCCGGTGGGCGGGCGTTGGGGACGCCAGCACGTGCTGCGCGTCGCGCGCAGCGCCGCGGGCCGGCCTGACGCCACGGCCACCACCACGTTCCGCCTCGACCGCCACGCGCCCACGGTGCCCTTCGTTCACCGGCGGGGACGGCCCGCGTGCGTGACCAACGCGGCCGCGGTGGACATCTCGACCACGCAGGGCACCGACACGGCATCCGGCTGGGCCGGCAACGAGTACTCATTCGGCCCGCGCGTGGTCCACGCCCACCGGCATGCAGGTGTCGGCGGAGGGCACCACCAGCGTCACGGTGCGCTCGGTGGACAACGCCGGCAGTTCGTCGGCGGCATCGGCGCCCGTGGTGGTGCGGATCGACCGACCGCTCGCCATCACGGCGATGGATGTGGACACCAACGCCGGCAACGGCCCGCAGTCGATGGAGGTGGCCGCGGCCGATGCTGGCGGCTCCGGCCTGGACGGATGCCAGGCATCCGTCGATGCGCGGGGTCTGGGCCGGGTGCAGGTGCCGCACGCCAACGGCCCCACCCTCGCCCACGCCGCGCACATGACGCTGCCCATGGGCTCGCTGCCCTCGGGCGGCTACCAGGTGCGCCTCACCCTGTGCGACGTGGCCGGGAACACCGCCCAGCGCGTGGTCGGCTTCGACTGGGCGCGCCCCGGTGGCGCCACCAGCGGCGGCACGGCCGGCTCGGGGAGCGGCGGCGGCACATCGGCACAGGGCCCGGCGGCCGCCGGTGCGTTCGGGCCGCGCACGCCACCGCCGGCGGCCGTGTGCGGCCGGCCCCTGCGCGCGGTGGGCGTGCTGCGGCACGGCCGCCCGTGGTGCGGGTGTGGTCACCCCGCCCAGCGGGGACGGGTGGTCCGGCTGCTGCAGGTGGTCGTCGCTGCGCGGGTGGAAGCCGCGGGCGCGACCCGGGAGATACCTCGCCGGAAATGCCTGCTTCGAGCGTGGCCGTCGGCCACGGCAGGATGTGTGCGGGTGCAGCCGCCGGCCGCCGGGTGGGGCGACGGCGGTGCCAGCGGCTCCGTCTGGATGGAGGCGCGCTGGATCATCGTGGCGGTGGCGGTGCTGTCCGGCACGACCGGCGGCGGCACCGCACCGGTCGGGCCCCCGCCCGCACCGGTGCTGGCGCCGTATCTCGTCGGCCTTCCGGGAGGCGCACCGCGGGTGGGCGACACCGTCCGCGCCGAGGTGGGCGTGGGGGAGGGCGCGCCGACGTCCTACCGCGTCACCTGGCAGCGCTGCGACACCGGCGAGCTGCGGTGCACCGAGACGGGCACCGAGGGCACGGCCCACGTCGTCACGGGCGCCGATGCGGGGCTGGGACTGCGCGTGACCGTGGTGGCCTCGGGCCCCGGTGGGCAGACGCAGGCCGCGTCGGCCACCTCTCCGGCGGTGGCGGGCGGCTCCGCACCCGCGGTGGTGACGGCACAGGTCACCACCGACCCCGCGGGTGGGGCGCCCGGCGGGGCGGCGCTCACCGGCGACGGGGTGAGCGTGAGTGGGCTGTCCCGCGCGGTGGTGGCCGACTTCGGCGGCGTCGCGGTGGTGCGCGGCCGGGTGCAGCGGGCGGCCGGCGGGGCGGCGGAGCAGGAGGTGGTGCTGCACGACGCAGCGGGCACCACCGTCGCCCGGACGCGCACGGACGCCACGGGGCGCTTCAGCCTCAGCGCACCGGCCATCCTGCCCGGCAGGTGGCTGCTCACCGGCGACGGCTGGTGGGCGCCCGTGCGGATGGCCGTGCGGCCCAGGGTGATCGTCACGGGCACCACGCGGCGCGTGAGCCCACCCGGGATCGTCGGGATCGCGGGCCGCATCGACCCGGGGGTGGCGGGGAAGCTGGTGCAGCTGCAGTACCTGGTGCCGGGCCGGGGGTGGCGGCTGTGGAAGCAGGTGGCCACCGGGCCGGGCGGCAGGTTCATGCTGACCACGGTGCTGCAGCCCAACCCCGCGGCACCGCGGTTCGACCTGCGCATCCGCGTTGGCGTGCCCACCGACAGCGGATGGCAGTTCTCGGCGGCCACCAGCCGTCCCACCACGGTTCGCGTGGGCTGAGCCTGAGCTCCGAGCCCGGGGATTCGCGCGCACCGGTTGGATACGGTGTGCGCGTGCCGCCACCCGTTCTGCTGGACGCAACCCCACTCTCGGGGCCCCATGGGGTGCGGGGCATCGGAAGCTACGTGCGGGGCCTCGTCACCGGCTTCGCCGCCCTGCCGCCGGAGGAACGGCCGCGCCTGCTGGTGGCCGACGGTGCGGACGCGCCCGCCGGGTTCATCCACCACACGGTGCGCATGCACCACTGGGACGCCCCCCTCATCCCGGATCCCAGGCCCGCGCGCGCCGGCGCACGGCGCGTGTGGGAGATCGGCCCGGAGCTGTTCCACGCCACGCACCCCGGGTTGATGCCCGACGGGGTGCCGCTGGTGGCCACCTGCCACGACCTCATCCCGCTGCGCTACCCGTCGCTGTACCTGCGCGGGCCCCGCGCGCTCGGGCGGCCCGCGTACATGCGTGCCGTGCGGCGGCTGCAGCACGCACGGCTGGTGCTGGCGCCCTCGCAGGCCACCGCCCACGACCTGGTGCACCTGGCGGGCGTGCCCGCCGAGCGCATCAGGGTGATCCCCCACGGCGCACCCGCCGGCGGGGCCTCAGCGCCCCACCCCGCTCCCCGGGACGACGAGGCCCCCTACGTGCTCGCCACCCAGAGCCTGGAACCCCACAAGAACATGGGGCTGCCGGTGCGCGCCATCGCGCGGGTGCGCTCCGGCACGCGGCTCAAACTGGCCGGGCCGTGGTCGGCTCGAAGGGCCGCGCGCCTCCGCCGCCTGGTGGACGAACTGGGCGTGGGCGACCGCGTGGACCTGCTGGGCTACCTGGACGGTGACGAGCTGCAGCGCCTGCGCGCCGGGGCGGTGGCCGTGCTGGTGCCCTCGCTGGTGGAGGGGTTCGCGCTGCCCGTGCTGGAGGCGATGTCCGCGGGCGTGCCGGTGCTGGTGAGCGCGGGCGCCGGGATGGACGAGGCCGCCGGCCCCGAGGTGCCGGGGCTGTCGTGCACCGACCCCGGCGAATGGGCCGACACCATCGACGTCCTGGCCGGCGACCCCGGGGAACGGCTGCGGCGCATCGCCATCGGCACCCGCCGGGCCGCCGAGTTCACGTGGGAACGGTGCGCGCGCAGCACCGCCGACGCCTACCGCGAGGCGCTGGATGCCTGACGCGCTGGTGTCACCGGCCGGGCCCGGGGACCGCCCGCTGGTGGTGGTGATGGACGCCCGCATGGCGCGCCGGCGCCGCACCGGGGTGGCCACGTACGTGAACGGGCTCATCCCGGCCCTGGCCGCCCTGGGGGAACCCGTGACGGTGCACGCGGTGCACGGGCCGCCACCGCTGCCGCGCAGGAACGCGCTGACCAGCGTGGGCAACCTGCTGCTGGACCTCGCGTGGACGCACGTGATGCTGCCCGCCCTGGCGCTACGCCACCGCGCCGACGTGCTGCACGCCACCTTCAACTGGGCGCCGGCGTGGTGCCCCCGCCCGGTGGTGGTGACCATCCACGACCTGGCGTGGGAGGTGATGCCCGAGGCCTACCCGGGGGGCTTCCGCCGCTTCGCGTCGCTGTTCACCCGGCTCAGCGCCCGGCGGGCGCAGCGGATCATCGCGGTGTCCCGGTCCACCCGGGACGACCTGGTGCAGCGCTACGGCGTCGCCCCCGACCGCGTCGCCGTGGTGTACACCGGCATCGCCCCCAGGCGGCCGGCCGACGAGCACCCCGAGCACGTCATCCTGGCCGTGGGGGAATACGAGCCCCGAAAGCGCGTGCCCGACCTGGTGGAGGCCCACCGCCGCTACCTGCGCGACGCACCCCCGCAGCCCGCGCCGTGCACGCTGGTGCTGGCCGGTGCCGGCGGGGCGGACGAGGCGCGCGTGCGGGCCATGGCGGGGCCGGGGTGCCGGGTGGCGGGGTTCGTGAGCGACGACGAGCTGGACCGCCTGTACCGCTGCGCCACCCTGTTCGTGTGCAACAGCGCCTACGAGGGCTTCGGCCTGCCGGTGGCCGAGGCGGCCGGCGCCGGGTGCCCGGTGCTGGTGGCCGACACCCCGGCGCTGCGCGAGGCCGGAGGGCCGGAGGCGCTGGTGGTGGACGGTGACGGACCCGAGGCGCTCGCCGCCGCACTGCGCGACGCGCTGGCCGACCGCGCCGCCCTGCGCGCGCGCGGCGCGGGGTTGCGGGCGCACGCGCGCACGCTGAGCTGGGAGGCGTGTGCGGCCGGAACCCTGGCGGCCTACCGCGCGGTGGTGCGCACCTGATGCGCGTGGCCGTGGACTGCCACATGGCGGGCCAGACCCGTCCCGGCGACGCCGGCAACGCCCGGTACGCCGTGATGCTGGTGCACGCGCTGGTGACCGCGGCCCGGCCCGGCGACCAGGTGTGCGCGCTCATCGCGCACGCGGCCGCCCGGGCACAGCTGCCCGAGAACGTGGTGCACGCGGCGGTGGGCGCCGGCAACGCCCCGCGGCTGCTGCGCGGGGCGCCCGCGGCCCTGGCGCGGCTGGAATCGGAGGCCGCGGTGTTCGCCTACATCGCCCCGCCGGGGGGCCCGTGCCCCACCGCCCTGATCGTGCACGACGCCTCGTTCCTGACCCACCCGGAGTGGCTGTCGCCGCGCGCCCGGGCGCTGTTGCGCACCCTGGTGCCCCGTGAGGCCCGGCGGGCGGGCGCCGTGTTCGTGCCCTCCCACGCGGTGGCCGCGGACGTGCAGGCCGGTATCGGCGTGCCCGCTGAGCGCATCCAGGTGGTGAGCCCCGTGCCCGCCCCGGTGTTCGAGCCCCGCGAGGGCGCGGCCCAGCGCGTGGCCGAGCGGTTCGGCCTGGGCCGCTACTGCCTGTTCGTGGGCGACCTGGGGCCGCGCAAGAACCTGGCGACCCTGGCCGCGGCGGTGGACGCGCTGCGCGACCCGGACCTGACGCTGGTGCTGGCCGGCCGCGCGGCGGGCGGCGAGGCGGCCCTGCGCCGTGCGCCCAACGTGCGGATGCTGGGACACGTCACCGACGAGGAACTGGCCGACCTGTACGCCGCCGCCGCGGTGACGGCGTTCCCCTCGCTGTACGAGGGGTTCGGCCTGCCGGCCGCCGAGGCCATGGCCTGCGGCAGCCCCCTGGTGGTGAGCGACCGCGGCAGCCTGCCCGAGGTGGTGGGTGAGGCCGCCATCGTGGTGCGGCCCGACGTGGGGACGCTGGCCGACGGCCTGCGTGCGGCGCTGGAGCCCGCCACCGCCGACCGGCTGCGCGCCGCGGGCCCAGGGCGGGCGGCCCGGTACCACCTGGCCGGGATGGGCGCCGCGGCGTGGTCGGCACTGCGGGGGCTGAGCGCGTGAGGATCGCCATGCTGGGCACGCGCGGGATCCCCGCCGCATACAGCGGCTTCGAGACCGCCGTGGAGCATCTGTCGCGCGGGTTCAGCCGTCGCGGCCACGAGGTGACCGTGTACTGCCGCCCCCACATGACCGAGCGCCGCGCGCACCACGCCGGCTTCGGCTGGTGCACCTGCCGACCGTGCGCAACAAGTACCTGGACACCATGGCGCACACCGCGCTGTGCACCGGCCACATGCTGGCCACCGGCCGGCCCGACGTGGCCCTGTACTTCATCTCCGGCAACGCCCCGATCGTGCCCTGGCGGGCCTGGCGGGGGTGCCCACGGTGTTCCAGATCGACGGCCTCGACTCCGAGCGCGCCAAATGGCCGGAGGCGGCGCGGGCCTACATCCGCTGGTGCGAGCGCAACAGCGGCAGGGTGGCCACCCTGGCGGTCACCGACAGCGACCGGGTGGCCGACCGGCTGGAGGAGCGCTACGGCGTGCGCATCCCGGCCATCCCCTACGGCGCGGAGCTGGCCGACCCGCCGGACAGCGGTCTGTGCGCGCGGCTGGGAGTGGAACCGGGCCGGTTCGTGCTGTTCGTGGGGCGGCTGGTGCCCGAGAACAACGCGCACCTGCTGGTGCGCGCGCACGCCGAATCGGGTGTGGACTGGCCCCTGGTGATCGTGGGCGACGCCCCGTACGCCCGGGAGTACACCGACGCCCTTCGCGCCGGTGCCGGACCGCGGGTGCACTTCACCGGGTACCTGTTCGGCGACGGCTACGCCGAGCTGGTGCGGCGCGCCGGCGTGATGTGCGTGCCCACCGAGGTGGGCGGCACGCACCCGGTGATCGTTGAGGGCATGGCCGGCGGGGCGCCGCTGCTGGTGAGCGACCACGGGCCCAACCTGGAGGTGGTGGGGGACACGGCCGCGACGTTCCCGCTGGGCGAGGGCGTGCCCGGACTGGCGCGCGAGCTGGCGGCGCTGGTGGGCGACCCCGCCCGACGCACCCGCCTCGGGGAGGCGGCCGCCGACCGCGCGCGCGCGCGCTTCTCGTGGGACGTGTGCACCGACCGATACCTGGCCCTCATCGCGGCCGCGCGGGAGCGCGCCGGCGAACGGGGTGTCAGCCGCTGAAGGTGAACGGCAGGCGGTCGGCCACCTCGGCCAGCCGCGGTGCCGTGCGGTCGCGCTCGCTGACCGTGACCGGCAGGTCGGGCCAGGCCACGCCGACGTCCGGGTCGTCGTAGGCGATGCCCGCCTCGGTGGCCCCGTCGTAGTAGTTGGAGCAGCGGTACACCACGTCGGCCACCTCGCTGAGCACCACGAACCCGTGGGCCAGGCCCACCGGGATGTAGATGGAGCGGTGCGCCACGTCGTCCAGGTCCACCGCCACCCATTTCCCGTACGCGGGCGACCCGCGGCGCAGGTCCACCACCACGTCCACGATGTGGCCGCGGGCGCAGCGCACCAGCTTGGCCTGGCCGGGGCTGGTCTGGAAGTGCAGCCCGCGCAGCACCCCGCGCCCCGAGCGGGAGTGGTTGTCCTGCACCCAGCCGTGGGTGATGCCGGCGGCGTCCAGCCATTCGGCCCGCAGGGTCTCCAGGAAGAAGCCGCGGTCGTCGGCGTGCACGTCCGGCTCGAACACGACGGCGCCCGGGATCTCGGTGGTCACGATCTGCACTTGGGGGTTACCTCGGGTCGTCGATGGCCGCGCGGTAGGCGGCGATGGTGTGCTGCGCGCAGCGGTCCCAGGTGAAGTCGCGGGCCCGCGCCAGGCCCCGCCCGCGCATGTCCGACGCGACCTGGGGGTTCAGCACCACCCGCTCGATGGCGTCAGCCAGGGCATCCGGGTCGGTGGGGTCCACCAGGATGCCGGCGTCGCCCACCACCTCGGGGATGCTGGCGCGGTTGGCGGCCACCACCGGTGCACCGCACGCCATGGCCTCCAGGGGCGGCAGGCCGAACCCCTCGTACAGGGAGGGGAACACGAAGCAGGTGGTGGCCGAGTACAGCGCCACCAGCTCGTCGTCGGTGACCACGCCCGGCCGGATGACGCTGCGGCCCAGCAGCTCCAGCTCGCGGGCGGTGTCGCGGTCCTCCATGCCGTCGCCGCCCACCAGCACCAGCGAGCAGTGCGGCGCCCGGCGGCGCACCAGCGCGAAGGCGCGCAGCAGCACGGACAGGTTCTTGCGCGGCTCCGGGGTGCCCACCCACAGCACGAACGGATCGGGCGGGATGCCGAAGCGGTGCGCCAGCATCACCGGGTCGGCGTGGATGGGATGGAAGCGGGGTTCCACCCCCAGGGGTGCCACCGCCACCCGCTCCGGGGCGACGCCCAGCAGGTCCACCACCTCGCCGCGCGCGTGCTCGGAGGCCACCATCACGCGACTGGCCATACCGGTGGCCCGGGACAACAGCAGTTTGCGGCTGGCCAGGGCCGCGCTGGAGAACAGCTCGGGCAGCCGCCACGGCAGCACGTCGTGCACCGTGAGCACCAGGGGCCGGCCGGGCCGCAGCGGCGCCACCGCACCGGGGCAGTGCACCACATCCACGTGGCGACGGGATGCCTGCCGGCGCAGCATCACCGGGTAGTACGCCAGGACGCGCTCGGCCACCCGGGCGGCGCGCCCCACCGCGCCGTGCAGCGCGCGGTCCGGCGGCCCGAGGCGCTCCAGGGTGACACCCGGCGCACGGCGCAGCGCGTCGGACAGGTCCACGGTGTACCGCCCCACACCGGGCTGGCCGAGACCCGCGGGCGTCATGTCGAAGCCCACCACCAGCTGATCGGTCATGCGGGCTTCGGCTGGGGTCGCCATGCGCGCCCGGCGGCCAGGCCCGCCAGGTTGCGCGCCGCGCGCCAGCCGTAGCGCGCCGAGCGGGCGGGGGTGATGCTGGACCGGCCCGCCCGGCGGGCGCGCATCACCACGGGCACCTCGGCCATCCGCAGGCCGTGGCGCAGCGCCACCAGCAGGGCCTGGGCCTCCACGTCATCGCGCGGGTACTCCGCCGCGAACACCGCGATCCCGGTGCGGTCGACGGCCCGCAGGCCGCTGGTGGCGTCGGTGACGCGCTGACCGCTGAGGGCCGTGATGCCGCGCGACAGCACCCGGTTGCCCAGCCGTCGGGGCAGGGTGGAGCGATCGCCGTCGGTGACGTGCACCAGGAAGCGTGAGCCCACCACCACCGAGACCTCCAGGCGCGTCAGCGCCGCAACCAGCGCCGCGGCGTCCCGCCCCCGGTGCTGGCCGTCGCCATCCACCTGCACGGCCGCGTCGAACCCCTCCCGCAGCGCCACCCGGTAGCCGTGCTGCGCCGCGGCGCACATCCCCACGTTGCGGGGCAGGCGCTCCACCCGCGCACCGGCCAGGGCGGCCACGGCGGCGGTGGCATCGGTGGAGCCGTCGTCCACCACCAGGATCTCGGCCTCCGGCAGGGCGGCGCGCAGCTCGCACACCACGGCGCCAACGGTGGCCTGCTCGTTGAGCGCACGGACGATGGCCAGGACCTTCACGGTGCACGGACTCCAATCGCGGGGCGGACCCAGGGCCTGTGGGGGAGGCGCGCCATCGGCCGTTCGCGAGTCTAGCGACCCGTCCCGCGGCCCCTCACGCCCACCAGTTCGACGCCCGGCGGCCGGATCCCGCCGCGGTTAGCATCGCCCGCATGGCCGACCCCGAGCTGACCGTGGTGATCGTGTCGCACGCCGGCCGCGCCGAGCTGGCCCACCTGCTGAGCGACCTCGAACGGGCGCGCGCCGCGGTGCCGCTGAGGGTGCGGGTGGTGGACAACGCGTCGCCCGACGACGCCGCAGCCCTGGTGCGCTCCGGGTTCCCGTGGGTGGCCCTGGAGGCGCTGGACGCCAACGTGGGGTTCGGCACCGCGTGCAACCGCGCGCTGGCGCACGTGGACACCCCGCTGACGCTGCTGCTCAACCCGGACTGCCGCGTCCAGGGCGACGCGATCGCCGCGATGTGCGCGGACATGGCCGCCATGCCCGACGTGGGCATCCTGTCGCCGCGGGTGGAGCGCGACGACGGCGCCGCGGATGTCAACGCGCACCGCGGGTTCCCCACCCTGTGGGGTGTTCTGCCATGTCACCGGGCTCGACCGGGGGCTCCGCGGGGCTCGCTCGCGGCGCTACACGCTGGGGTTGGACGGGGGGACCGCGGCGGACGTGGACGCCGTCAGCGGCGCCGTGATGCTGTGCCGCACGGAGGCCCTGCGCGGGGTGGGCGGCTTCGACGAGCGGTTCTTCATGTACGGCGAGGACATCGATCTGTGCCTGCGCGCGCGCCGCCGGGTGGCGCGTGCACTACCGGCCCACCGCGACGGTGCGGCACCACGGGGGCGTTCGGGGAGCACGGCGCGCTCCCGGCGGGCCTGGCCCTCCGGTGGGCGAGCTGCACCGCATGCATCGCCCCGGGGTGGGCGGGCTGATCTCAGGGGCCGTGGCCGACGCCGGCGGGCGGGCGCCGCTGCGCGTTCGCGGGCCCGGCGGGAGGGAGGGCCGCCTCGGGTCCCGCCACCAAGCGCACGGCCACGACCCACCAGGCGATCCAGAGCAGCACGGTGGCGGCGAGCCAGAGGATCCAGCCCCCCGGGGTGACCACTGCGGGTCCATGAAGTACAGGAGGCGCCCGTCGTCGCCCACGGCGAAGCGCCTGGCAGCACCGAGTGCGCCGCCACGTGCGCCAGCCCCGTCAGCACGGCGACGGCCCCGAGGATGCGGGGCCAGCCCGCGAAGCACCCCGCTGACCGCAGCGCCACCGCCAGGAGGATCGGCACGCCGACCGCCACCGGCAGGAAGTAGCGCCCTGCCAGATGTAGTAGCCGCTGGAGCGGATGGCCTGGTACTGCAGCAGCACCGGACCGAGCCCGGTGATCACGATGAGCCCGAGCGCCCGCCACGCGTCGGCGGGCCGGCCGAACAGGAGCACCAGCGCACCCACCACCGTCAGGGCCATCAACCATCCGTACACCGGGCTTGCGATCGGCCCGAACTCCAGCCAGCCGAACACGGCGATCATCTGGGAGAACCAGACGTGGAACAGCATCAGCAGCCGGATGGGGACGTTGTAGTAGGCGGGCAGCCGGGAGCCCCCGGTGATGGTGTTGAGCTGTTGTGAGGCCACGATGATGAGGCCCGTGGCGATGATCGCCACGGCACCCACCCCCAGGAGGATCACGGCGCGCCGCTCGCGCAGGATGCGCCGCACGGTGGCCGGCCCGGCACTGGCCAGGGCATACACCGCCACGATGCCCGCGAACAGGGGCGACAGCGGTCGAGTGGCGGTGAGCGCCACCAGGCCCAGTCCCGCCGCGGCGCACAGCCGCCACGTCACCGGCAGCCCGTCGCGCACGCGCAGCACCAGCGCGATGAGGCCCGCCCACGCCAGCATCGCCGCGGCGATCTCGAACCCGTTCGGGTTGACCGCGCCGGCCAGGTACCACACCTCCGGGGTCCCGGACAGCGTCACCGCGGTGAGCCGGAGCCACAGCGGGAGGACGCCCCGCAGCACCGCGAACGCCAGGGCGAACAGCACGCCGCACAGCACCGCGGACACGAGCCGCATCACATAGACGCCCGGCACCGCCGACAGGAAGCGGCTGGGCCAGCCCACCAGCGAGTAGTAGAGGGGCGGGTACCCACCGGCCGAGGGGTGCCCGCGGACGATGCGCATGCTGCTGCCCGGGGACGGCGCGCAGCGCACCGAGATGTTGCGGTTCTGGTAGTAGCAGCTGTTGATCTTGGGGAGGCGGGCGTAGGACGCCGGCACGTCCACCACGTAGTAGATGAACGGGCGCACCGGGTCCAGCGGATCCTTGGCCACCACGCGGCGGCCCTCCAGCTGCCCGTGGTACAACCCCACCGCCTTCAGGATGTGGGCGGGCTCGTCCGGCACCGAGGTGAGCGGCGAGGACATGGCCCACGTCATCCCGGCCAGCGAGCTCATGACCGCGACCAGGATGACCAGGACCCGCTCCGGCAGCGGCCTGCGGCGAGGAGGCTGGCCGGCGGCGGGGGACGGATCCGCTGTCACGGCCCGGAACCTACCAAGGCGGGCGGCGGGCCACCGGCGAACTCGCGCAAAGCGGGCGTACACTCCGCGGCGTGCGTGGACGGGATGCATCACCCACCGGGCGCCGCGGGCCGGCGTGAGCACGCATCACGCGGACGTCGTGCGGCGCATCCGGGCGACCGTGGAGGACGCCCGGATGGCCGGCGCCTACCCGGCGCGGCTGCTGGAGACCCCCTTCACCATCGTGGCCCGGCCCGCCGCCGGCGGGGACGCCCCCCCTGCCGCCCGTGGCGCCATCCGCCTGCGCCATGAGCTGGCGTACTCCACGCACCCCGTGGCGGGGCGCGCGATCACGGTGGGCAAGCGCACGCTGGTGCGCGGCATCCACCACGTGGTGCAGGACGGCCTCGATCAGGCCGCGCGCGGTCTGGAGTTCACCAACGCCCGCATCGACGCGCTGCAGGAGCAGCTCGCCGCCGAGCGCGAGCACCGCATCGCGCTGGAGCGCCGCCTGGCCGAGCTCACCGGGCGCCTGGACCAGCGGGAACCGGGCCCGTGACCGTGGTGCACCAGCTCCTGGCGTCGGCGGCCCCCCACGACGCGGTCACCGACCAGGCGCTGGAGCTGCACCGCCTGCTCACCGGCTGGGGATACGACGCGCGGCTGTTCGCCGAGCACGTGCACCCGGGTCTGCGGGGAACGGTGCGCGGCATCGAACGCCGCCCCCGGGACGCCGACGTCGTGCTCCTGCGGTACTCCATCTGGAGCCGCGCGGTGGACGACGTGCTGGCCGACCGGCCGCGCAGCCTGGGGATGGTGTTCCACAACGTCACGCCCCCGGAGTGGATCGAGGGCGTCAACGCGGACGTGGCCCGGTGGTGCCGCATGGGACGCGAACGGCTGGGTGAGCTGCGCGACCGCGTGGACCTGGTCGTGACCGAGTCCGCCTACGACGCACGGGACCTGCAGGCCGCGGGGTTCACCGACGTGCGGGTGGTGCCGATGCTGCTGGATCTGCCGCGCAGGGACCCCGCGCCCCGCCTGCCCGGCGCGCCGCCCACGGTGCTGAGCGTGGGCCGCGTGGTACCCAACAAGCGGCTCGAGGTCGCCATCCGTGCCTTCGCGCTGTTCCAGGCTCGGCACGCACCCGATGCCCGGCTGGTGCTGGTGGGCTCGTGGGAGAGCTTCGAGCCCTACCACGAGGCCCTCGTCCGGTTCGTGCACGACCTGGGTGTGCGCAACGTCGACTTCCGCGGCAGGGTGAGCGCGGAGGAGCGGGACCGCTGGTACCGCGAGGCCGACGCGTACCTGTGCACCTCCGCCCACGAGGGGTTCTGCGCGCCGCTGGCCGAGGCCATGGCATCGCAGCTGCCGGTGGTGGCCGTGGACGAGGCGGCCGTGCCGGAGACGCTCGCCGGCGGCGGCCTGGTGGTGCCCGACGGCGACCCCTGCCTGATCGCCGAGGCCGTTCACGAGGTGATGGCCGATCCGGAGCTGCGGGCGCGCCTGCGCGACGGTGCCGACGCGCGGCTGGCCGACTTCGACCGGGAGCGGGTGGCGGACCGGATCCGCGAGGTGGTGGATTCGCTGGTGGCGGTGAGCGCCGCGCGGAGCTGATCGGGTCAGGCGCCCACGCCGGCCGCCGCCACCGCCCGCAGGCGCGCCTCGAACGCCGCCACGCAGTCGTCCCAGCGGAAGTGCGCCTCCATCACCGCCCGCGCGGCGGCTCCCAGCCGCGCCGACTCGGCCGCGTCGGCCATCAGCCGGTGCACCTCGGCGATGAACCCCTCCCCGGGGCGGAACACCACGCCACCCGCCTCGCCCACCACCGACTGCAGTCCCCGCAGCCGCGTCGTGACCGTCGGCAGCCCCGTGGCCATGTACTGGATGGCCTTGCCGGGCAGCGCACAGTCGGTGAGCGTGGACTCGGCGAACGGGTTCACGGCCACGTCCGCGGCCCCCAGCACGCGGGGCAGGCGGTCGTAGCCCATGGCCCCGGTGAACCGGACCACGTCCGCCAGTCCCAGGGAGCCGGCGCGCGCGCGCAGCCGCTGCCCCTCCTCGCCGTCGCCCACGATCAGGATGCGCCAGTCGGGGTTGGCGCGCAGGTGCGGCGCCATGCCGTCCAGGAACCATTCCAGGCCCGCGAACCGGTAGAGGGTGCCCATGAACATGGCCACCCGGTGGTGGGGGGCGTACCCCAGCTCGGCCCGCGCGGCGTCGCGGTCCCGCGGCGGGGCGAAGCGCGCCAGGTCCACGCCCGGGTACTCGATGGAGATGCGCGACGGATGGCCGCCCTCGGCCACGCAGTGGTCGCGCAGCGCCGCGTTGTGGGTGCTGATCCAGTCGGCCGTGCGGTACACGTGCCGCTCCGCACGCAGGATCAGCGGCGCCAGCCGGGTCCTGCGCAGCAGGTGGGACACGTCGATGGCCCGGAACACCACCGGCACCCCCGCGGCGTGCGCCGCCCGCAGCGCGGCGGGCCCGTTGGTGGGCACGCCGTACAGCACCACCACGTCGATGTCGTGGTCCCGGATGGTGCGCGCCACCTCGCGGCCATGGGTGAGGAGCGCCGCCGGCCGGTCCAGCGGTGGGGGCAGCACCCGCCCGGGTGTGCGCACCTCCACGGTGCCGCCCTGGTGTGAGCGGTTCACCCCCGGGGCCACCCGCGTGCGCAGGTCCAGGAGGCGCCCGGCGCCGGAGGCCGGGGGTTGCCCCTCGGGGAAGTCGATGAACCACACCCGGTGCCCCCGCTGGGCCAGCAGCTCCGGGAAGTCGTGCATCTCGAACACCACCTTGCCGAGGTACGAGACCTCGTGCACGAACAGGATGTTCACCGTGACGGGCGGGCCCACACCCGGCGGTGCACCAGGTTGGTGTAGCTGTGGATGGCGTTCACCACCCGCACCGAGACGTCGTCCACGTCGTAGTCCGGCGGGACGGTGCGGTCGCCGCGCTCGGCCTTGATGCGCGCCAGGTGGATGGCGGCCACCGTGGGGTCGCGCTCCAGCCCGCACATCACCACCGCCCCCACGTCCATCCCCTCGGGCCGCTCGTGCGAGTCGCGCACCGTCACCGCCGGAAAGCCCAGCAGCGAGGACTCCTCGGTGATGGTGCCGCTGTCGGAGATGGTGCAGAACCCGTGCTGCTGCAGGTGCACGTAGTCGGGCAGGCCCAGGGGCGGCATCGCGATGACGCCGTCGCCGAAGGTGAGCCCCGCGGTCTCCATGCGGTTGCGGGTGCGCGGGTGCAGGCTCAGCACGATGGGATGCCCGAACTCGGCGTGCACCGCGTTCATGGTGTCGATGAGCATGGCCAGGCGGGGCACCTCGTCGACGTTCTCCTCGCGGTGCACGGAGGCCGCGATGTACCCGCCGGGCGCGAGCCCGAGTTTGGACAGCACGTCGGAGGCGTCGATGCGGTCGCGGTAGAAGGTGAGCACCTCCTTCTGCGGCGAGCCGGTCTTGACGATGAGGTCCGGGGCGATGCCCTCCCGCAGCAGGTAGCGCCGCGCGTGCTCGGTGTACGGCAGGTTGATGTCGCTGATGTGGTCCACGATGCGCCGGTTGATCTCCTCCGGCACGCGATCGTCGAACGAGCGGTTGCCGGCCTCCATGTGGAACACCGGGATGCGCCGCCGCTTGGCGGGCAACGCGGCCAGCGCGCTGTTGGTGTCGCCCAGGATCAGCACCGCGTCGGGCGCCAGCCGCGCCAGCAGCGCGTCGCACTCGTTGAGGACGTTCCCGATGGTGGCGAACGCGTTGGGGCCCGCGCACTCCAGCTGATGGTCCGGTGGCCGCAGGCCCAGCTCGTCGAAGAACACGTCCTTCAGCTGCGGGTCGTGGTTCTGACCGGTGTGGATGAGGACATGGTCGTCCGTGCGGTCCAGCAGCGCCATGACGCGGCTGAGCTTGATGATCTCCGGCCGCGTGCCGGCGATGGTGACGACGCGCATCCCGGGCTACGCCGGCAGGCCGGCGTAGAACGCCTCGTCGGCGGCGAACTCGTCCAGCATCTCGTCCCAGGAGGGAACCGTGATGCCGGTGGCCTCGGTGAAGGCCGACCCGTCCATGCTGCGGTCGCACCGGAAGGTGGTGTTGGCCGAGACGTTCATGCCCAGGTCCAGGCGGTCGTTGAGCGCGTGCACCAGCTCCAGCTTGGTGACCGGCGCCGATGCCACCTGCCAGAGGCCCCCGGTGAGCGTGCCCTCGTCGATGAGGCGTCCCACGATGCGCGCGAGCGCCATGGTGGTGAGCCCGGTGTAGATGGCGCCCTGGTATCCGCTCACGTCCCTGCCGCGCTGGGAGCGGACCCACTCGAACAGCCCCGTGCTGCTGCCCAGCTGGCGTCCCACGATGGAGGTGCGCAGCGTGGTGGCGTGCGGCGCGGCCACCTCGCCCAGCAGCTTGGTGCGCCCGTAGAGATCGACGGGGTCGGGGTTGTCCTGCAGCGTGTACATGCCCCTGTCACCGCTGAACACGCAGTCGGTGCTCATGTGGATCAGGTGGGCGCCGGCGGCCGCACACAGGTCGGCCAGCTCGTGGGGGTACAGGGAGTTGGCCCGCAGGCTGAGGATGGCGTCCTTGGCCGTGTCCAGCTGCTTCACGATGCCGATGCAGTTGAACACCACGTCGGGGTGCACGTCGGCCATCAGCCGCACCATGGCGTGGTGCTGGGTGGCGTCCACCCCGGTGACCAGGCGGTCGTCCGGGACGATGGCGCGCAGGGCCGGCGAGGGCGTCGACGCGCGGATGCTGCCGATCACCTCGTGGCCGTCGGACAGCACCCGGGCGGCCATGTGGCCCATCATCCCCGCGGCGCCCAGGATGAGGACCCTCACAGCCGGGCCCCCGATGCGTCCTCCGGTGCCCCGTCCGCCAGCAGCAGCCGGTTGCGGGTGAGCAGGTCCACCACCCCGTCGCGGTCCATCACGAACCGGTCGGAGCTGAACTCGGTGTCCAGGGCGGGCGTGAAGGCCGGCGCGTCGTTGGTGAGCTCGCTCAGCATGGGCGTGATGGCGTAGAAGTCGCCGCGGCGGTCGGTGCGCTGCGCCTCCTCCTCGGAGATCAGCGCCTCGTGCAGCTTCTCGCCCGGCCGGATGCCGATGTCCGCGATGGCGATACCCCGGTCGCCGATGAGGACGTCGGCGATGTCGGTGACCTTGGCCGCCGGGGCACGCGGGATGAAGATCTCCCCCGGCCGCCCGTCGGCCGTGGCCGCCACGATGGTGTCCACCGCGTCCTCCAGGCTCAGCAGGAACCGGGTCATGTCCGGGTGGGTGATGGTGACCGGGCCGCCGCTGTTGATCTGGTCGTGGAACAGCGGAATGACCGAGCCCCGCGAGGCCAGCACGTTGCCGTACCGCGCGCACACGAAGTCGGTGTCGTCGGAGCCCAGGTTTGCCGAGATGAAGATGCGCTCCTGGACGGCCTTGGTCATGCCCATGACGTTGACCGGAAGGCACGCCTTGTCGGTGGAGATGCCGATGAGACGCGACACGTGGTGGCGCGTGGTGGCAAGCGCGTTCACCAGGTTCTGGGCGCCGGTGATGTTGGTCTGCACCGCCTCGAACGGGAAGTACTCGCACGAGGGCACCTGCTTGAGGGCCGCCGCATTGAAGACGATGTCGATGCCCCGGATCACGTTCCGCACCGAATCGGGGTCGCGGACGTCGCCGATCACGAACTCGAGCGTGCGCTTGAAGTTCTCGTAGATGATCTCGTCGGTGGCGACGCGGCGCTGCAGGTAGGCCATGCGCATGTCGTGCTGCTTGGCCTCGTCACGGCTGAACACCACCACCCGCTCGGGTTCCCCGTGCACGCCCGAAAGGATGCGGCGGGCCAGGGTCTTCCCCAGCGACCCCGTGCCGCCGGTGATGAGAATGCGCTTTCCGGCAAACGGCTGCGTCATGCGTCCTCGTGTGGCTGGTGTGAACGGCGGCTGATGGTATCCGAGCGCCTCGGCGCGGTGGCGGCGAGCAGCTCGGCCACGGTGGCCACGCGCGGCGGCATGGCCAGCTCGATGTCGGTGGTGTCCAGGCTGAGATTGGGGTTGTGGTGGTACTCGGTGAGCAGGCCGTCACGCCACCGCCACTGCATGCGCGCGGTCTCCCGCTTGAACCGTTCCTGCTTCTCCAGGGTGGTCTCGTACCCCCGGGATTTCGACTCGAAGTGCAGCATCACCGCCTGCGGGGTCCACACGTTGGCCAGGCCCGCCTCGCGCACGCGCAGGCCGAAATCCACGTCGTTGAATGCCACGGGCAGGTCCCGCTCGTCAAGGCCGCCCAGCTCGCGGTAGAGGGCGTGGCGCACAAGCAGGCACGCTCCCGTGCTGCAGTCCACCTCATGGGCCACGGAGAGGCGCCCGAAGTAGCCGGGGTCCGTTGCGGGGAGCCCGCGTTCCACATGACCGGCCACGCCACCGATCCCGAAGGTGACGCCCCCGTGCTGCACCGTGCCGTCCGGATACAGCAGCATGCACCCGACGGTGCCGACCCCGTCCTGCAGACCCCAGCCCACCAGCTCCTCGATCCAGCCGGTGGTGAGCACCTCCGTGTCGTTGTTGAGCAGCAGCAGGAACTCCCCGGTGGCCACCTCCGCGGCCCGGTTGTTGAGGGCGGAGTAGTTGAACTCCCCCTGTTCACGCAGCACCCGCACGCGGGGGTCCTTCGCCAGCCGCGCCAGGAGCGCGACGGCATCCGGCTCGGTGGACCCGTTGTCCACCAGGATCAGCTCCAGATCCGGGTAGGTGGTGCGGCCCAGCAGGCTCTGCATGCACGGGCCCAGCACGTCGGCCCGGTCGCGCGTGGGGATGATGACCGACACCCGGGGCCAGGTGGCCGGTGGCGTGAAGCTGACGCGGTTGTACGCGGCCACGGTGGCCGGGGTGACGCCGGCGGCCACGCCGGCGGCCGCCAGGTGGTCGGACACCGCCCGGCGCCCGGCGTCCGGGGCGTAGCCCTTCTCGGCGCCGTCCAGCGCCGTCGACCCGGTGGCGGCTCGCCAGTGGTACAGCACGTAGGGCACGTGCACGACCGCCGCCCGCCCGCACCGGGCGGTGCAGCGCAACGCCAGGTCGTAGTCCTGGCTGCCCTCGTACCCCACGCGGAACCCGCCGACCTGTTCCACCAGGCTGCGCCGGTACACCCCCAGGTGGCAGATGAAGTTCTGCCCCAGCAGCTGCACCGGATCGAAGTCGGTCTTGAAGAACGGGTCGCGACGGTTGCCGTCGGCGTCCACCTTGTCCTCGTCGCTGTACAGGACCTCGGCGCCGGGCTCGGCCCGGATGGCCGCGGCCATCACCAGGAGCGCTTCGGGGGCCAGCAGGTCGTCATGGTCCAGAAGCGCGATGAACTCACCGGTCGCCAGCTGCAGGGCGCTGTTGCTGGCCCGGCTGATGTGGCCGTTCTCGTCACGCTCCACCACCCGGATCCGCGTGTCCGACGCGGCGGCTTCCCTCAGGACCTGCCGCACCCGCGGATCGGTGGAGGCGTCGTCGGCGATGCACAGCTCCCACCGGGGGTACAGCTGGTTGCGGACGCTCTCGATCGCCGCGCGCAGGAACCCGGGGTCGGTGTTGTACACCGGCATCACCACCGAGAAGGTGGGGCCGTCCAGCTTGCGGCGGCCGCGGTGACCGCGGGTAGGTCGGCATCGGGGAGCGTGGGGAAGCGCTCCAGCCAGTCCAGGTAGTCGACGGGCACCTTCGCGGCGACCGGGAACCGCGCCCCGGCCTGCGCGGGCGCCTCCGCCGCCGGTGCGCCGACGGATCCCGACCGGACGCGGCCGGTGAGTCGCCGAAGGGGCGCGGTGACCCGCCACGACAGCGACCCTGAGTAGGCCTCGACCGCGGCGGTGTGGCGCCGCAGTTCGTCGCGCAGCTGGTCGATCTCCAGCTCCTGCCGGGTGGTTTCCCACTCCAGCTCGCCCAGCTTGGACTGCGCGTCGCCAGCGACGCGCGTGAAGGCCGCCACCGCGCCCCGCAGGTCGTTGATCTGCCCGTGCGCCTCGCGCAGCCGCCCGCGCTCGGCGTCGAGCTGTTCCTCCAGGTCGGCGATGCGCTGGTGCTTGCCGGTGAGAACCACCCGCTCCCCCAGCGCCTCCAGCAGGGCGTACAGGTCGCCCCACAGGTCGGGCTCCAGATCGAACAGCAGCTGCGCATCGGTCGGGACGGGACCGCCCGGTGCCAGCACGCCCAGGCCGTTGCAGTAGGCGAACTCGCGGGACGGACGCCCCTCCGACACCTCGGCCCAGAAGCGCCACACTCCGAAGTCCTGCAACCGCACCTGGGTGTCGTGGAACAGCACGATGCCCCGCTCGGACAGCTTGGGGCGCCAGGTGGTGAAATCGTGGCGCACCGCCTCGTAGCTGTGGAACCCGTCGATGTGCAGGAGGTCGATGGACCCGTCGGGGAACTCGGCCAGGGCGTCGTCGAAGTAGGACTGCACCAGCCGCGAGAAGCGCCCGTAGCGCGGGTCGTGGTGCCGGCGGAGGTCGTCCAGGACGCGGTCGCCGTAGTGCCCGGCGTGCTCGTCACCCTCCCACGAGTCGACGCCAACGCACATGGTGTCCAGTCCCAGCTCGTCCACCGCCTGGCAGAACCCGCAGTACGAGTCGCCCATGTGGACGCCCAGTTCCACCAGCGTCCGTGGGCGGTGCAGCGCCACCAGCAGCGCCGCGAACGGCAGGTGCTGCTGCCAGGAGATCACGTTGGAGATGCGGTGGGGCAGCCGCCACATCACGGGCGTGTGGAACAGCTCGCGGGGATCGGGCACGGTCGGTCACCTGGCCAGGGGACGGTGGGGGCGGTCATCGGGCGGCGCCGGGACGGGGCGGGTCGGTGACGTCGGCGAGCGGCGGCACGCGCGGCGGCTCCGCCAGCGCGAACGCCTCGCTCTGCAGCGACAGGTTGGGGTTGTACGACGGATCCTGAAGCAGCGCGTCCCCCCACCGCCAGGTCATGTAGGCGCGTTCGCGCGCCGCCCGCTCGCGGTTGGCGCGGTTCTCATCGCTGCCGCGCGACACCGACTCGTGGTGGGCCAGCGTGGCGAACGGCGTGAAGATGTGGTGGTACCCCATCCCGGTGAGCCGCAGGCACAGGTCCACGTCGTTGTAGGACACCGCCAGGTGCCGCTCGTTCAACCCGCCGGCGCGCAGGTACAGATCGCGGCGCATCAGCAGGCAGGCCCCCGTGTTGCCGCCCACCCGGTGCACCAGCTGCAGCCTGCCGAAGTACCCGGGGGCGGCGGCCGGCAGATGGCGGTGGGAGTGCCCGGCGATCCCCCCGATGCCCATGATCAGCCCGGCGTGCTGGATGGTGTCGTTGCCGTAGAACAGCTTGGAGCCCACCGTGCCCACCCCCACACGCACCCCCCACATCAGCATCTGCTCGATCCAGTCGGGGGTGAGCACCTCGGTGTCGTTGTTGAGCAGCAGCAGGAACTCGCCTCGCGCCTCCCTGGCCGCGACGTTGTTGATGGCCGCGTAGTTGAACGGCGCGTCGTACGGCAGCACCCGAACGTCCTGCATGCCGTCCAGCTCGGCCAGGTACCGCCGGGCCGAGGGGTCGTCCGAGCCGTTGTCCACCAGCAGGATGTCCCGTGCGGCGTACGTGGTGCGAGACCGGATGCTGTCGATGCAGCGCCGAAGCACGTCCTCGCCGTTGCGCGTGGGGATGACGATGGTGACCTGCGGGGCCGGGTCGGGCAGCGGGAAGTGCACCCGGTACGTGGCGCCCAGCGACCCGTGCTCCACCGTCGCCCCGGGATCGTCCCGCTGCACGCGCTCCCGCACCGCGCGCAGACCCGCCTCGACGGCGTACGGCTTCTCGTCCAGGTTCATCGCCACCGAGCCCTCGATGGCGCGCCAGTGGTACAGCACCCTGGGCACGTGGTGCACCTGCTCGGGGCGCAACCCGGCCAGGCAGCGCAGCGCCAGGTCGTGGTCCTGGCTGCCCTCGAACCCCTCCCGGAACCCGCCGACCTCGGCCACGAGTTCCCGGTGGATGACCATCAGGTGGGTGATGTAGTTCTGGCCCAGCAGCAGTTCCGGGTTGAGGTCGGGCTTGAAATACGGCCCGTAGCGGTACCCGTTCTCGGTGACGCGATCCTCGTCGGAGTAGAGGAAGCGGACGGCGGGCCGGGACGCCAGGGCCGCCGCGACGGTGGCCAGCGCATGCGGGGCCAGCATGTCGTCGTGATCCAGGAACGCCACGAACGGCGCGTCCGCCAGCTCCAGGGCCGAGTTGCTGGCCGCGCTGATGTGACCGTTGCGCTCCCGCAGCACCAGGCGCACGCGATCGTCCCGGTCGGCGTATTCGCGCAGCACCCGCCGCACGTCGGGCGCGGTGGAGGCGTCGTCGGCCACGCACAGCTGCCAGCGGGGGTAGTGCTGGTGCAGCACCGACTCGACGGCCAGTCGCAGAAAGCGCGTCGGTGTGTTGTAGACGGGCAGCACCACGGCGATCTCGGGCCCGTCGACGTCGCGCCCCCACGCACGCAGCCGGGCCGTCTCCTCCGGGTCGAGGGTGTCGTATCGCGCCACCCAGCCCTGGTAGCGGTGGTCGTCCTGCCCCACCCCGGCGCCCTCGGTGCGGGGCGAGCGCGTGCGCATGCGCCCACCGAGACCGCGCAGGGGAGCGGTGATGCGCCAGGAGCGGGATCCCAGTGCCAGCTCCAGCTGCGCGGACGCCTCCTGTGCCACCGCCCGGGCGTCGTCGGTGGCCCGGCGGAGGTGTGCCACCTCAGCGACCCGGGCCTCATCGCGGGCGACCAGCCGGGCCAGCAGATCGGCCCCGGCGTCGCCGCCGGCCAGGTCCAGCAGCAGCTCCGTGCGGCGACGCAGGGCCTCGTCGCCCACCGGACGGGTGGCCTCGGGTCCAACGGGCTCGCGCACCTCCCAGCCGGTCCGCGCGGCCCACAGCGCGGCGGTGGCGGGGTGCTTCGGCACACCCTCGGCGGCCAGCACCAGGCCGCCGGGCGCCAGCGCCGCCACGGCCTCGTCCACGTGCTCGGCGGGGGCGTCCGCACCGAGGACCAGCAGTTCCGCGCTCCCGGGGGCCACGGTGGCATCCGCCGGCAGCATCACCGCCGCCGTTCCGGGCAGCGCACGCCCGAGGTCCGCAAGGGTCTCCCGCACGGAGGCCCCCGCACCCACCACCGACGACGGGGCGAGGTGCTCGGCGATGGCGCACAACACCGCCACGACGGCCCGGCGATCGGGGTCGCCGATGCCGCGCAGCACCGCGACGTGGCGTGCCAGCCCGTCCGCCTCCATTGCCCCGGGGTCCGTCATATCGGGACGGAATGCTGTCATGCCGGTCCGGCCGGCGGGCCCCACGGGTCCTCCGCAGCCAGCCGCCGGCTCCAGCGGGTGCGGAACACCAGCCAGTCGGCCACCGTGTCCGGATGCACCGCGCGGCCCCTGCTGGCGCCCTCGTGGTGCACCAGCCGGACACCCGGGGCCAGCACCACGCGACCGCCGGTCGCCCACGCCCGGAAGCACAGGTCGGCGTCGTTGTAATCGTGCGCCAGCAGGGTGTCGAACCCGCCCAGCGCCCAGAACCCCGCGGTGCGCACCGCCATGCACGCCGCCGTCACCGCCGAGCGCTCCGGCCGCCCCAGCCAGGCCGACGCCCGCCACCGGCCGCCCGGCGAACGGGTGGACCGGCACGCCGTCCTGCAGCGCCATGCCGGCGTGCTGCACCGTGCCGTCCGGGAAGGTCAGGAGGGCGCCGGCCACCACCACATCCGGGGGACGCAGCGCGTCGACGAGGGCACCCACCCCGCGCCCGGCGGGAACTCGATGTCGTCGTTGAGGAACACCAGCACCTCCCCGGTGGCCACGTGGGCACCCCGGTTGCACAGCCGCGAGAAGTTGAAGGCACCCGGCATGCGCTCCACCACCAGGCCGGGGGCGTCCATCAGGCGCAGGCTCTCCGGGTGCACCGAGCCGTTGTCCACCACCACCACCTCGGGGGCCCGCGGGTCCGCGCGAAGCCCGGCGAGCACCCGGGCCAGCATGCGGGGGGCGTCGCGATGCGGATGACCACGCTCACCGACGGCGCCGCCGGCAGGGCCTCCGCTGGCGTCGCGGCGGGCACCGGGCACCCGCTGCGCGCCGGGTCGCGGGGTTCCGGCGGACGGCGGCCGATGGCGCCCATCAGCCGGTGCGCCACCTTGCCGGGCAGGGACCGCCCACGGGCCAGCAGGTGGGCGGCCCGCTCGGCCTCCCGGAGAGCGCACATGGCGGCGCGGTCGTGCATCACCGCCTCCGGTGTCCGGCCGGGAGCGTCGGCCAGCCACCGCACGCGGCCGTGGTCCAGCCAGGGATCGCCCGTGAGCGCCACAACGGGCAGACCCGCCATCCGGGCCTCGGCCAGAAACACATCGCCCGAACCCACGGCGCCGGTGAGGTGGGCGTCCCCCGGTGCGGCGGCGGTGTCACCGGTACCCGGGGCCACGCGCTCCACCAGCCGCAGCGCACCCGGCGTCTCCACCAGCAGCCGCCGCGTGGCGGGGATCGGGGCCGTCCGCTGGCGGTCCATCGGCCCACCCTAGCGAGTGGACCCAGTCGCTAGGCTGCCGCGGATGGCGGACCGCGCCCCGCACAGCCTTCGTCCCCTCGGGATGCGGGGCATCGCCCTGCCCGCGCGCGTCCGTGACATCCCGGACACCGGGCGCTGGGTCACCCTGGCCCTGCTGGTGTACGCCCTGCTGGCCCTGCTGGGCGTCAGCACATCATCGCTGGGGTCCGACTACCTGCGCCAGGACCCGGCACACCCGCTGGGGACCCATTTCGGTGTGGCCCAGTCCATCCGGTCGGACGAGTTCCTCACCGACACACCCATCGCGCTGGGCGAGACGGCCGTCGGCGGCCCCTACACCACCAACCCGCTCACCCAGCCGCCGGGGTTCATCGAGCAGCTGCCCACCGGGCCGGTGTCGAGCCTGGTGTTCTTCGAGGGGACCCTGTTCCGCGCCACGGCGATCGTGCCCGACGACGTGCTGTTCGCCGCCCGGTGGTGGCTTCCGGTGCTGCTGCTGGCGGTGTTCACGCCCCTCTGGTTCCGGGAGATCACGGGGAGCCCTCGGTTCGGGTTCCTGTGCGCGGCGCTCGTGTTCTTCGCCCCGAGCAACACCTGGTGGTCGTATCGGCCCACGATCATCCTGGGGTTCGTGTTCGCCGGGTGTTTCCTGGTGTTCCCGGCCATGCGCGCCCTGCAACGCCGGCGCTGGGTGGCGGGGGGTGCGCTGCTGCTGCTGTCGGCCATCGCGCTGGCGCGGTATCCCACCAACTACCAGCCCTTCGCGATCGTGCTGGGGCTCCCGGTGCTCGCCACGACGCTGGTGGCGGTGCTGTGCGCACCGGGGGTCACGCGCCGGGTGCGTCTGGGTGTGGTGGCCGCCGCCACGGTGGTGTCCGCAGGCCTCTTCGCGGGCCTGCTCATCGAGAACTGGACCGCGCTGCAGGCGCTGCTGAACACCGTGTACCCCGGCTCACGCCGGAGCAGCGGGGAACAGCAGCACCTGTGGTCCTTCTTCTCGGCACCCACCATGGGGTCGCTGCTCACCAGCGCGCCGGTGGCGGGGAACTCGAACGCGTGTGAGATCTCCACCGGGTTCAGCGTGGCGCTGGTGTGGGCGGCCACCCTGGTGGCGGGAGCACGCGGGCGCTGGAGCAGGCGAGACGTGCTGATCGTGGCGGTGCCCTCGGTGTTCGCGGTGTTCTGGGTGGCCTGGACCGCGCTGGACTGGGGCGGCGCCGGCACGCATCTGCCGGTGGCCAGCCTGGTTCCCCCCGCCAGGGCGGTGGCGATGCTGGGAATGGTGTGCAGCCTGGTGGCGTGCCTGGTGCTGTCACGGTGGGAGGCCAAGGGGTGGGGCGTGCCCGCGGTCGCCGGCGTGCTGGTGGCCGCGCTGACCGTGGTGGGCGGGCGCTCGATCCGCCAGGTCTACTACCCCTCGCTGCCGACGCTCGGGATCATCGTGGGGGCGCTCGCGGCGGGGGTGAGCGTGGCGTGCATCACCCGCTACCCGCGCCGTGCATGGCCGATCGCACTCTGCATCGGCTTCCTGGTGCTGCTGGCCGGCCGGGTCAACCCGATCATCCTCGGCCTGGGGGACCTGCGTGACAGCGCCACCGCGCGGCAGATGCTGACCGCGGGCACGCAGGCGCGGCACGACCACACCGTCTGGGCGAGCAACTCGGTCGGGTTCGACGCGCTGATGTTCGCCACCGGAGTGCCATCGCTGTCGGGCCGGCAGCAGATGGGGCCTGATGCCGCCGAGTGGCGCAAGCTGGACCCCACGGGGGCCAACCGGCAGGCGTGGGACCGCGCGGGCGCCTACATCAGCTTCGAGTGGAGCACCGACCCCGGCATGACGTTCCGCAACGCCTCACCGGACACCATCATCATCCGCACCTCCCCCTGCACGCTGCACGCCGCGGAACCCGCCCTGCGCACCGTCGCGTCGCTGCAGCCCCTCACCGGCGCGTGCCTCCGCCCCCTGCCGACGGCCCGGTGGACGGGACAGACGATCTGGCGGTACGCCACCGACGGCGGCCCGCGCAACGAGGCCGGGTGAGCGACGTCCCCGGAGCCAGCGGCCATCGCGCACTGGGCGGCCTCCACCTGGTGCTGGTGGGCCTGGCCCTGTGGAACATCGGCAACTACGCCTACTTCACCATCGCCGAGCGCGTCAGCGGGCCGAGGGACTACGCCACCGTGGGGGCGCTGCTGGCGGTGGCGATGCTGGTGCAGATCCCCGCGGGCGCGGTGCAGGTGGGCGTGGCCCGACTCATCCCGACGTTCCCAGACCGGTCCCCGGAGGCCGCGTGGCTGATGCGCCACGCGGTGGCCCGCTGCGTGGCGGGGGGCGCCGTGGCCGCCGTGGTGGTGGGGGTGGTGGCCCGGCTGGCGGCCCCGGGGCTCAGCTGGGCCGAGGTGGTGTGGACCGCTGTGGCGGTGCTGCCCATCCCGGTGTTCTCGCTTGGCACGGGCATCCTGCAGGGCCAGCAGCGATTCGGTGCCTTCGCGGGTGCGGTGTCACTCCTGGGCGTGCCGCGCCCGCTGGCGCTGCTGGCCCTGCTGCCCGCCTTCGCGGCGGTCACCAGCGCCGTGGCCGGCAGCGCCGCGGCGATGCTGGTGGCGGGGGGAGCGGCCGTGGCGCTCGCGTGGCCCCGCGGCGTCCCATCGCCCCTCGACCCCCCGCGGCACCTGTGGCGGCGGTTCCTGCGGACCCTCGGACCGCTCGCGCTGGGCCTCACCGGCGTCGGGACCCTGCTCAACCTCGACTACATCGTGGCCCGGGCGACGCTGCCGGCGCACACCGCGGGCCTGTTCGCCGGCGTCGCCGTGCTGGCCAAGGCCACGGTGATCATCCCGCAGGCGGTCGCCTGGGTGCTGCAGCCGCGGGTCGCCACACTGGAGCACGAGGGCCACAGCGCGTCCCGGCTGCTGGGACTGGGCGTGAGCATCACGATCGTCACCGTCGCGGTGACGGCGGGGCTGGACCGCCCTCGTCGGCCGGCCCCTGGTGGAGCTGCTGTTCGGCCACAAATTCGGGGACGGCGCCGTGTACCTGGCGCCGGTGATCGCCACCACCGGGCTCACCGGCCTGCTGCTGCTGATGATGAACCACCAGCTGGCCCGCGGCGTGGACGGCTTCGCCTGGGTGGTCGCCGCGCTGGGCGCGGTGGAGGCCGTGCTGTTCGCGGTGTTCCACCGCTCCGTGGCCCAGCTGCTGGTGGTGGAGACCGCGGTGGGGTGTGCGGGGCTCGTGGTCTACGAGCTGCGCTACGGACAGTCGGACGCGGGACTCTCGCGTAGCATGCGGGCGATGTTGCGCCCCGCACAGCCACGCACCGGAGCCGCCTGAGCGTGCCCGACGCCGGTCAGGGCGCCGGACGCATCGAAGGCCGACGCGTCCTGGTGGTGGTGCCCGCCTACAACGAAGCGGGGTCCGTCGGAGCGGTGGTGTCCGAGGTCCGCGCCGAGGTGCCGCAGGCCGAGGTGGTCGTGGTGGACGACGGCTCGCACGACGAGACGGCCGCCGAAGCCCGAGCGGCCGGCGCGCGCGTGGTGCGTATGCCCTTCAACTCGGGCATCGGCACCACGGTGCAGACCGGCTTCAAGATCGCCGCCGAGGAGGACTTCGACGTGGCCGTTCAGGTGGACGGCGACGGGCAGCACCGCGCCGACCAGGTGATCCACCTCATCCGCGCGCTCAACGAGTCGGGTGCCAACTACGCGGTCGGCTCACGTTTCGCGGAGGCCACCGGGTACACCGCCTCGGCCGCGCGGCGTGGCGGGATCGTGCTGTTCGCCCGCCTGGTGTCCCGGCTCACGGGCCAGCGGCTCACCGACACCACCTCCGGTTTCCGGGCCGCCGACCGGCGCACCATCGAGCTGTTCGCCGACCACTACCCGTATGACTACCCCGAGGTGGAGGCGCTGGTGCTGGTGCGCCGCGCCGGCCTGCGCACCGTCGAGGTGCCGGTGCTGATGCGCAACCGCGAGACCGGGCGCTCGTCGATCACCCCGTTCCGCTCGGCCTACTACATGGTGAAGGTGACGCTGGCGGTGCTGGTGCAGTTCATCGGGCGCCAGCCCACGGCGGAGGACCCGGCATGACCCGCCTGGTGGTCATGGGCGTGGTGATCGCGCTGGGGGTCTGCGTGCTGGTGCTCGGCATGATCCGCAGCCGGCGCCTGCAGGAACGCCACGCCATGATCTGGCTCCTGGGCGGCGTGGTGATCGTGCTGCTGGGAGCCATCCCGGCGCTGCTGGCCGCCTTCTCGCGCCTGCTCGGCATCGCGTACCCACCCTCGGCGCTGTTCCTGGTGCTGGTGGGGTTCCTGGGGGTGGCACTGCTGGATGCCACCCTGTCGATCTCCCGTCTCACCAACCGCATGCGCTCGTTGGCGCAGCGCGTGGCGTTGATGGACGAGGAACTGCGGCGACTGCGCGACGGCCTCGCCGCGCGGGAGGAGCCCACCGCCCGAGAGGACGCACCGACGCGCCCGGCGGCGGACTGAACCCATGGAGCTGTTCTCCCCCGCGTCACGCGAGCTGTTCCTCAACCTGGCACGACGGGAGGTGCGCGGGCGCTACAAGGGGTCGTGGCTGGGCGTGGCCTGGACCATGATCATCCCGCTGGTGCTGGCCGCCACGTACACGTTCGTGTTCTCGTTCCTGCTGTCCGGCAGCTCCACCCCCCACTACCCCCTGTACATCATCGTGGGCATCGCATTCTGGGGGTTCTTCAGCGCGGGCATCATCGCGGGCGGCGGGAGCCTGCTGGCCAACAAGAACCTGGTCACCAAGGTGCAGTTCCCGCGGGCCATCATCCCGGTGAGCTCCCTGTCGTCGCATTTCATCACCGTGCTGGTGATGGTGGCGATCATGGTGCCGTTCTCACTGATCTGGAGCGCCCACCACGGCCTCATGCTGCTGCTGCTGCCCCTGGGGCTGCTGCCCGTGGTGGCGCTGGTGATGGGGCTGGCGCTGGCGATGTCGGTGCTGAACGTCTACTTCCGCGACGTCGAGTTCATCATCTCGGCCCTGCTGATCCCGTGGTTCTTCTGCACGCCGATCATCTACGAGCTGAGCGGCCTGGCCCGGCTGGCGTACCACCCCACGCTGGAGTTCATCCTCAAGTGGGTCAACTTCCCCACTCCGTACGTCACCCTGCTGCAGGACCTCGTGTACCACGGGCACCTGGGTGCCGTCGCTGGCCCTGTGGCTCTACACCTTCCTGCTCGGCGCCGCCGTCGCGGCCGCCGAGTTCCGCGGTGTTCCAGCGGCTGCAGCGCGACCTGGCGGTGGAGCTGTGAGCAGCCTGCCCACCGGCACCATCGAGTTCGAGCGCGTCTCGCGCAGCTACCGCCTGATGCTGGAGCGGAACTTCACGCTGAAGGAGACCCTCCTGCGCAAGGGCCGCGTGCGGGCCCACACCATCGACACGCCCTGAAGGACGCTGAGCCTGCGCGTGGAACCCGGCACGGCGCTGGGCATCGTCGGCGCCAACACAGCCGGGAAGAGCACGATGCTGAAGCTGATCGCCGGCATCCTCCCGCCGGACTCCGGCGTGGTGCGCACCGGCGGCCGCGTGGTGTCGCTGCTGGAGCTGGGCGCCGGGTTCCACCCCGACTTCTCGGGCCGGGAGAACGTCATCCTCAACGCGTCCATCCACGGCATCTCCCGACGCGACATCGCCGCCAAGATGGACCGCATCGGCTTCTCGGAGCTGGAGGGCTTCATCGACGCCCCGGTGCGCACCTACAGCAGCGGCATGTACGCCCGGCTGGGGTTCTCGGTGGCGGCCGAGCTCAACCCGGACATCCTCCTGCTGGACGAGATCCTGGCCGTGGGCGACGCGGCGTTCCAGAGCAAGTGCCTGTCGCGCATCGCGGAGTTCCAGCCAGGGCGTGACCATCTGTTTCGTCAGCCACGCCGCCTCCGCCGTGGAGCTGGTGTGCGACCGCGCCTTCTGGCTGTCCGGCAGGCACGTGCAGCGCGACGGCGACACGTCGGAGGTGCTGGACGCCTACCACCAGCAGCTGAGCGCCGCGGGCAGGGAGGGCGGCCTTGCGGTGGCCGGGGCGCGTGGAAACTGGCCCGCATCGCGTCGCTGCGAAGCCACAGCGAGGGCGTGGCCTCCGACCGGTTCGTGGCCATGCAGCCCTTCGCGGTGGACGTGGAGGTGGAGGTGGAGTCACCCACCGGGTTCCTGGTGGAGCTGCGCATCCGCACCGTGGACGGCTACGTGCTGACCAGCTCGCCCACAGCCCCATCGCGGCCGCCGCGAGAGCCTGCCGCCACGAACCCAAACACCGCCTCACCCTGAACGTCCCCGCCCTGCCGCTGTTCGAGGGTCGCTTCGCCATCGACGCCGCGTTGATGTCGCCCACCGGCGAGCCCCTGCACCGGGTGGACCACGCGCTGGAGTTCACGGTGTTCCCGAACGGCCAGGGGATCGGGCCGGTGGCGATGCACTGCGAGTGGGTGCGCGGGGCGTAGCCCCCGGGACCTAGCCCCTCAGCCGGGCCAGGTCGGCGTCCACCATCATGGCCCCGAGGCCCTCGAAGTCCACCTCGGGGCGCCAGCCCAGCTCCCGGTGGGCCTTGGAGGCGTCGCCGACCAGCAGATCCACCTCCGCGGGCCGCACGAACGCCGGGTCCAGCACCACATGCTCGTCGGGGTCCAGGCCCACGCGCGCGAACGCCAGCTCCACCAGCCGCCGCACCGTGTGGGTCTCACCGGTGGACACGACGTAGTCGTCCGGCTCCGGCTGCTGCAGCATCAGCCACATGGCCCGCACGTAGTCGCCGGCGAACCCCCAGTCGCGCCGGGCGTCGAGGTTGCCGAGCCGCAGCTCGGTGGCCAGCCCCAGCTTGATGCGGGCCGCGCCGTCGGTGACCTTGCGGGTGACGAACTCCAGCCCGCGCCGCGGTGACTCGTGGTTGAAGAGGATCCCCGAGGTGCAGTGCATGCCGTAGCTCTCGCGGTAGTTCACCGTGATGTAGTGGCCGTAGCACTTGGCCACCCCGTAGGGGCTGCGCGGGTACAGCGGCGTGAACTCGTTCTGGGGGGTCTCGCGCACCTTGCCGAACATCTCGCTGCTGCTGGCCTGGTAGTACCGGATGCCCGGGTTCACCTGCCGCACGGCCTCCAGCAGGCGCGTCACGCCCACCGCGGTGAACTCGGCGGTGAGCACCGGCTGGCTCCAGGAGGTGGGCACGAACGACTGCGCCGCCAGGTTGTAGACCTCGTCCGGCTGGGCGTCGAGGAGGGCGGAGGTGAGCGAGGGCTGATCCAGCAGGTCGCCCTGCACCAGGCGGATGCGGTCGCGCAGGTGGTCGATGCGCTCGTACGACTCGGTGGAGGAGCGGCGCACCATGCCCCACACCTCGTATCCCTTGTCCAGGAGGAGCTCCGCCAGGTAGGAGCCGTCCTGGCCGGTGATGCCGGTGATGAGGGCGGTCGGCATGGCTATTCCTTCTGCGCGGCGGCGCGTGAGCGACACCAGTCCAGGGTGTCGGCGAGGGTGCGGTCCAGGGGGATGCGCGGGGTCCACCCCAGCTCGGCCAGGGCGGACGCGTCGCCGAACAGGTCGGCCTGCTCCCCGGCGCGCATGAGCGCCGGGTCAGTGTCCACGTCCACGGGCAGGTCGGTGAGGGCGGCAAGGCGGTCCACCAGCTCGCGGATGGCCACCGAGCGCCCCGAGCACACCACGTAGGGCCGGTCGGGGACGCCCTGGTGCAGCAGCACCCGGTAGGCCTCCGCCACGTCGCGCACGTCGGTGAAGTCCCGGCGCGTGTCCAGGTTGCCCATGCGCAGGGCCACGCGCGCGGCGCCCGCGGCCTCGGCCGTGGCGATTTGCATCGCCACGCGGGGCACAACGAACCCCTCACCCTGGCCCGGCCCGATGTGGTTGAACGACCGCACGCGCACCGCCCGCACGCCGAACCCGTCGTGGTACTGGGCGGCCGCCAGGTCGGCCGCGGCCTTGGACGCCCCGTACGGGGACAGCGGCCGCAGGGGCGTTTCCGGCGTGACCGGCAGCGCGTCCAGGGGCACGCGGCCGTGGATCTCCGCGCTGGCGACGCACAGCACCACGGCCTCGGGGGCGTGCAGGCGCACCGCCTCCAGCACGTTCATGGTGCCGATGGCGTTGACGTGCCACCCCGGCAGCGGGTCGGCCAGGGAGGCGCCCACCGAGGACGCGCCGGCCAGGTGCACCACGGCCTCCGGCCGGAAGGCGGTCACGGCCCGCGCGACGGCGCCGGCGTCGGTGACGTCACCGGCGAGCACCTCCGCTCCGGCCGGCACCCGCTCGCCGGCACCCTCCACCAGCCCCGCCACGGTCGCGCCGTCGCGCAGCAGCGCAGGTGCCAGGTGGTTTCCGACGAACCCCGAGACTCCGGTGACGAGAACGCGCACAGCGGCGGACGGTACCAGCAGGCACCGCGGCCTCCCGCGGACCGCGGGAAATGATCCGTTCGCGACCCATGGGTTATGAATCGATGAGCAATGGTGGCAATGGCACGTCGGGGCCGTACCATGCGAAACGCAACATGAAACGACCCGTGACATCCCTGATCGTGGCCGCCGCGCTGTCGGTGGTGGCCGTCGCGCCCGCCGCGGCCGTGACCACGCCCACCGCCGAGCAGGTGATGGCGGACTGGGCCGACAACCAGATCGTGGACGGCTCGTACCCGCCCGACGTGCTGCACCGGGCGATGGACATCGCCACGGGCCGCGACAACACGCTTGCCATGCGGGCCATCAACGACGCCCTCAGCCGCGAGCTGTTCGGCGCGGTGGCGCCCGAGCGGGCCGGCTCCCCGGTGCGGGGCAACGGCGCCGGTGCGGGTGACTCGGCGGGGTCGGCCTCGCACCCCACCGCGGCCACCGTGCTGGACCTGCCCAACGCGGGCGTGGTGGGACCCGACTCCGGCATCCCGGTGCCGTTCATCGTGCTGTCGGCGATGGCGGGGCTGCTGGTGCTGGCCGGCGGCACCTCCACCGTGGTGCGCCGCCTCTCGCGCGACACCTGAGCCGGTTCAGGGCCCGGGTGCCCGGAACGCCGAAAACCGTCATCCCATTCCGGGGTGGTGCCGATAGGTGAGGGAATGCGTCGTCGCCTCCCTCGCACGCCGGCCGTCGCGTGAACCCGGTCCCCGGGGACGCACCCCCCGCCGGTCCCATCTCGTGGGGGCGGGCGGCCGTCCGCCTGCGCATCCTGCAGCTGGTGCAGATGTCTGCGGTGTGCCTGATGGCCGCCGCCGCCATCGGCGCCGCCGTGGTGGTGGTGGGTGAGCTGGGCCGGCTCACCGCCCAGCGGGACCGCGCCGACGACGCGGTGGCCCGCGTGCAGCACCTGCGCAACGGGTTGATGGACGTGCAGGTGGGCTACTTCCGGGCCGTCGCGCTGCACCCGCTGCGCAAGGGCCTCACACCGGGCCGGATGCGGGACGTGCAGCTGGCGGCGCACGACATGGCGGCCCTGCTAGAGGATCAGCGCGGCTGGGTGCCGCCGGAGGTGAACCGCCGTGGGCGGCTCACCCAGGACGCCATGATGCAGGTGCTGCTCCTGGTGGTGCGCAACGTGCGCACCCGCGCGGGCTCGCCCGCACAGCACCGCGCCCAGCGGCAGCTGGGGGTGCTGTCACGTCGCCTCAGCCGGCGCGCGGACGACTGGGTGGGGGCGCTCGAGGCGCAGCGGGCGCACGAGGGGATGCATGAGGCCGCCCTGCGCACGCGGCTGCTGACACGCTTGGGCTGGGCGGGGGGCCTGCTGGGCGTCCTGGCCCTTGCGCTGTGGGTGCTCCTGGACCGCGCCCGCGGCCGGGTGGTGGGGGCCCTTCGCTGGGTGTCGGAGGAACAGCAGGCAGGTGCGGAGATCACCACCGCGGTGGCCCGCGGCACCACCGTGCAGGAGGTGGTGGACCTGGCCGCACGCCACGCGCTGGCCATCCCCGGCGTGGGGTCGGTGGCGGTGTACGCCGCCCGCCCCTCCGGGGCACCCGGCCGGATGGCGGCCCTCGGCCCCGCGGGCGGCCGCCCGGACCTGGCGGCCGGCGAGGTCCTGGCCGGCGCGGCCGCCGTGGTGCGGCCGGTGGAGGCGGGCGGACGGCGCGACGGGGACGAGCCGCCACCCGGGGGCGGGGCGTGCCTGGCGGTGCCGGTGGTGGTGGAGGGGTGCTGCTGGGGGGCCGTGGCCGTGGTGGTGCAGGACGCGGGGCGGGCCCGGCAGGTGCATCCCCGGCTGGAGCGCCTGGCCGCCACCCTGGGCATGGCCATCGCCGGGGTGGAGGCGCGGGCGCGCCTCACCGACCAGGCCACCACCGATCCACTGACGGGGCTGGCCAACCACCGGGCCTTCCAGGAGCGCATGCGCCACGAGCTGGCCGCGGCCGAGGACGGGGGGCCGCTCGCCCTGGTGCTGATGGACATCGACCATTTCAAGACCGTCAACGACGGGCTGGGTCACCAGGCCGGCGATCAGGTGCTGGTGGAGGTGGCCCGCCGGCTGGGCGACCTCGCCCGCGGCGGGGACATGGTGGCCCGGGTGGGCGGTGAGGAGTTCGCCTGGTTGATGCCGGCCACCGACGCCGCGGGCGCCCACGACGCCGCCGAGCGCGCCCGGCTGGCCATGCGCAGCACCGGCATGGGCCGCGTGCCGCTGGTGACGGTGTCGGCGGGCGTGGCCTGCACCGGCGACGCCGGCGAGGCGACCGACCTCATGACACGGGCCGACGCCGCCCTGTACTGGGCCAAGGAGCACGGACGCGACCAGACCCGGCGTTGGACGGCGGATGTCACCAAGGACGCCTCGTCGCTGGATCACGAGGCGCGCGTGGCCCACCTGAAGGCGCTGGCGGCCATCCAGGCCCTGGCGCGCGCCGTGGACGCCCGCGACCCGTACACGTTCCGGCACTCGGAGCGGGTGGCGGAGCTGACCCACCGGCTGGCGCTGGCGGCGGGCTGGCGCCCCGAGACGGCCGCCGACCTGCGCGAGGCGGCGCTGATGCACGACGTGGGCAAGGTGGGGGTGCCCGACGCCGTGCTGCTGAAGCCCATGACGCTGACCGCGGCGGAGTTCGCCCAGGTGCAGGTGCACGCCGCCCTGGGGGCGCAGATCGTGTCCGGGGTGCTGAGCCCCCGGCAGGTGGCGTGGGTGCGCGGGCACCATGAGCACTGGTCCGGCCGGGGCTACCCGGACGGCCTGGCGGGGCGCGACATCCCCGAGGGCGCCCGCCTGATGGCCGTGGCGGACATGTGGGACGCGCTCACCAGCGACCGGCCCTACCGGCCGGGGCGCGACCCGGAGGAGGCGCTGGCGGTGTGCCGCGCCGAGCGCGGCATGCAGCTGTGCCCGGACGCGGTGGACGTGCTGGTGCGGCTGTGGCAGGCGGGGGAGGTCCCGATGTTCGAGGACGCGCGGAAAGCCGAGACGTTCGCACGCTGAGAATGGACATCCGGGCCCCGGGGCCCCGGCACGTCCCGGCTAGGATGGTTGGCCAGCGTCACCTTCGCCTGAGTTCACCGACCGCGAGGCCCGAATGCCGCAGACCGACACCAGCATCACCGTTCGCACGTCCATGCCCGCCGACCCGGCCAGCCTCGGCACCCTGGCTGCCGCGGTGGCCGAGGCGGGCGGAACCGTGGAGTCGGTACGCACCGTCGCCGCCGGCGCCGAGCACACGCGCGAGCTGCGCGTGCGCATCCGCGACCTCGCCCACGGCGAGGCCGTGGCCGCCGCCATCGCCGAGCTCACCGGCCACACGCTGCACGACACGCGCAGCGCCGGCGTGGCCGCCCGCGAGGGCGGTGTGCTGGCCATGCGCACCAGCATCCCGGTCACCACGCGCGACGACCTGGCGATGGCGTACACCCCCGGCGTGGCCCGGGTGTGCATGGCCATCCACCACGACTTCGACCAGGCCTGGACCTACACGATCAAGGCCAACAGCGTCATGGTGGTCAGTGACGGCAGCGACGTGCCCGGATGCGGCAAGGTGAGCGCCGAGGCCTCCCTGCCGGCGTGCGAGTCGGTGGCGCTGAGCCTGCGTGACGGCGCCGGCATCGACGCCTTCCCACTGCCCGTCGACGCCGAGTCGGTGGACGAGATCGTCAACACCATCGCCAAGTGCAGCTCCGTGTTCGCAGGCGTGCACCTGACGGCGATGGCGGCCGACCGCGCCGCCGCAGTGCAGCAGGGGCTGCAGGCCGTGATCGACATCCCGGTGAAGGTGGGCGGCGAGGACTCCGCCACGTTCGCGTCCGACTGGCGGACCGCCATCGACGCCGCGCGCCCCGCGGCCTGATCCACCCGCCTCGGGCCCGCCCGGTCGCTCAGGCGATCAGGCGGGCCCTCAGGCGCACCAGCGGCACGGGGAAGACCACCGCCGTCACCGCGGCCATCACCGCGACGTGCAGGGCGGTCATCCACCCCACACGGTCCAGGCTCAGGTCACGCAGGGCCTGTGAGAGGTGGGACAGGGGGAGGCACCACCCCACCACCCGGGCCCACAGCGGCAGCGCGTCGAAGGGGAAGAACACCCCGCCGAACAGGAACATCGGGGTCAGCACGCCGCTGTAGAAGAAGTTGAAGTGCTCGATGCTGGTGACGAAGGCCGTGTACAGCATCCCCAGGGTGGCGAACATCAGCGCGCCCAGGGCCATCACCGGGATGGCCAGGAGGGCCACGGGCGAGGCCAGCGGAGCCCAGCACGGCCATGACGGCCAGGAAGATCACGCCGTAGGCCGTGGCGCGGGTGGCCGCCCACGGTACTCGCCCACCACCACGTCCTGCACCGACAGGGGCGTGGTGATGGCCGCCCGTACACGGCGCACGTGCAGGCGCACGAAGCTGTTGTAGGTGGTCTCGATGACCGCGCCGAGCATCACCGTGGTGGCCGCCACGCCCGGGGCGATGAACCGCGAGTAGTCCACACCGTCCAGATGCGACACGTACGCCCCCATCCCCAGGCCCATCACGCCCAGGTAGGCCAGCGCCTCCAGGAACCGCGGGGTGAGCGTCACCAGCAGGGTGCGCCGCCCCACCGTGGCGTTGCGCTGCCAGAACCGGAGGGCGCCGCGTGGCGAGAAGGCCCAGGCCCGCTCGGCGGTCACAGCGCCTCGAGGAGGTCCTGCAGGTCCTGCGCCATCCCGGTGTGCCCGTGGGCCAGGGCGGCGTCGATGCCGGCCAGGTAGGCGTCGGCGGCCTCGTCGGCGCGGCCCAGCTCGGCCAGCGCCTCACCCAGGCGTTGCCACCCGTTGCCCTCGTCGGTGGTGAGCCCCAGGTAGGCCCGGAACTGCTCCACCGCCTCGTCCGTGCGCCCCGCGGCGCGCAGCGCCACGGCGTAGCCGAACCGCGCGCGAGGCTCATCGGGCTCGTCGGCGACGGCCCGTGCGAAGAACTCCAGCCGGTCCATGCGACGCAGGTTACCGCGGGCGCCGAAACGCCCTGATGGCCTCCCATCTGTACGGAAAACGCAGGTTCACATGATGCGTATCGTCACGTAGATGCGCTTGCGGGGTCGCGTTGATACCGTGCGGGCGTTGGCATGCCCGAACCGCGTGGCATGCCGGATTTCCCACGGGCCCCTCGGTTGCAGCTCATCCACTACCTGCCCATCGCGATCTTCCTTGCGTTCGGCCTGATCGCGGGCCTCGGGCAGGTCATGCTCAACAAGATCTGGCGTCGCAAGCCCAACCCCGTCAAGGGGTTGCCGTACGAGAGCGGCATCCTGCCCACCAACCCCGTGCGGCAGCGGTTCTCGATCGACTACTACCTCACCGCGATGCTGTTCATCGTGTTCGACATCGAGCTGGCGTTCATCTACCCGCTGGTGGTGGTGCTGCGCGACTCGCACATCGCGGCGCTGGTGACGCTGCTGAGCTTCGTGGCCACCGTGGTGGTGGCCCTGGTCTACGTGTGGCGAAAGGGGGCGCTGGAATGGCGCTGATCCCGCCGCCGGGCGCGCCCCGTGAACGGGCGCCGCGCACCGACGCCAACATCGACCGTGATCTGCGCGACCTCGCCGGCGACGCCGAGGAGGAGGCCTTCGTCAAGCGCCTGCTCACCACCACGGTGGACAAGGCACTGGCGTGGGCCCGCACCGGCTCCATGTGGCCGGCCACGTTCGGCCTGGCCTGCTGCGCCATCGAGATGATGCACACGGCCACGCCGCGCTACGACATCGCGCGCTTCGGCGCCGAGGTGTTCCGCGCCTCGCCACGCCAGGCCGACCTGCTGATCGTGTCCGGCCGGGTGTCGCAGAAGATGGCCCCGGTGCTGCGCCGCGTGTACGACCAGATGCTGGAGCCCAAGTGGGTCATCTCCATGGGCGCGTGCGCCTCCAGCGGTGGGGTGTTCAACAACTACGCCATCCTGCAGGGCGTGGACAAGGTGGTGCCGGTGGACGTGTACGTGCCCGGCTGCCCGCCCCGTCCCGAGAGCCTGCTGGAGGGCATCCTGGTGCTGCACAACACCATCAGCGGGGGCGGGGTGCCCAGCAGCGTCGACCTGATGCGGCGGGACGGCCTGCCCAAGCCCGAGCAGGCCGCGGCGCAGGCCGAGGCGCTCCGGAAGGCGGCGGCACCCAGGTGAGCGAGTACCGGGGGTTGATCGAGGCCGCCTGCCGGGGTGCGGTGGTGGACGAGTTCGAGGGGCCCGGCGACGAGCTCACCATCGAGATCACCCGCGACCACATCCAGGACGTCGCCCGCTTCCTGCACGGCGAGCCGTGCGCGTTCACGCTGCTGGCCGACGTGACGTGCGCCGACTTCCCCGCGGGTGACGGCCGTGGCAACCGCTTCCGCCTGGCGTACCACCTGTTCTCGCGGGACACGGGCTCGCGCCTGCGGCTGCGCGTGTGGGCCGACGCGGAGTCGCCCGAGGTTCCCACCGTCACCGATGTGTGGGCCACCGCCAACTGGCACGAGCGCGAGGTGTGGGACATGTTCGGCGTCCGCTTCGGCGGGCACCCGGACCTTTCGCGCATCCTCATGCCGTTCGACTGGGAGGGCCACCCCCTGCGGCGGGACTACCCGCTGGGTGGCGAGGACGTCTGGTTCTCGGACGCCGTATGAGCACGGAATCGTTCGACATCTTCGCCGCCGAGGCCCGTGAGGCCCGTGAGGTGGCGCTGCGCGAGGGCCGGCCGCTGGCCGAGACCGAGGCCGTGGTGGCCGGTGCCGAGGCCGGCACGCCCGCGGAGGCGCTGGAGCGCACCCACGAGGGCGAGGAGCGGGCCGCGCGCGCCCGTCCGGGCGACCGCACGCCCATGATCATCAACCTGGGCCCGCAGCACCCGTCCACCCACGGCGTGCTGCGCCTGGTCACCGAGCTGGACGGCGAGGTGGTGCAGGACATCCACCCGGTGATCGGTTACCTGCACACGGGCATCGAGAAGCAGTGCGAGAACAAGACGTTCTGGCAGGCCATCACGCTGGTCACGCGGATGGACTACCTCAGCCCGTTCTTCAACACGCACGCCTACACCATGGCCGTGGAGAAGCTGCTGGGCCTCGAGGTGCCCGAGCGCGCCAAGTGGCTCCGGGTGATGATCAGCGAGCTCAACCGCATCACCAGCCACCTGGTGTGGCTGGGCACCAGCGGCCTGGAGCTGGGCGCGATGTCGGTGTTCTTCTACGCCTACCGCGAGCGCGACCGGGCCCTGGACCTGTTCGAGGCCATCTCCGGCGAGCGCATGAACAACCGCTTCTTCCAGGTGGGCGGATGCGCCGCCGACATGCCGCCGGGCTTCGAGGGCCTGCTGCGCCGGTTCGTCGATGAGATGCCCTCCCGCGTGGACGAGTACGAGGGGATGCTGTCGGCCAACCCCATCTGGCTGGAGCGCACCCGGGGCGTGGGCGTGCTGCCCGCCGACCAGCTGCTCAACCTGGGGGTCACCGGCCCGGCGCTGCGCGCCGCGGGCGTGGACCTGGACCTGCGCAAGGCCACGCCGTACAGCGGATACGAGCACTTCGACTTCACCGTGCCGGTGGCCAGCAACGGCGACGCGTACGACCGGTACCTGGTGCGCCTGCGCGAGATCCGCGAGAGCACGCGCATCATCGCCCAGTGCCTCGACGGCATGCCGGAGGGCCCGCACATCGCGGACGACCGCAAGGTGGTGCTGCCGCCCCGTGCCGAGCTGGCCACCTCGATGGAGTCGCTGATCCACCACTTCAAGCTGGTCACCGAGGGCTTCACGGTGCCCGAGGGCGAGGCCTACTGCGCCGTGGAGAGCCCGCGTGGCGAGATCGGCTGCTACGTGGTGGCCGACGGCGGCCCCAAGCCGGTGCGCGTGCACATGCGCGACGCCAGCTTCGTCAACCTGCAGGCGCTGCGGCCCATGGCCCGCAACGCCTACCTGGCCGACCTGATCGCCATGATCGGCTCCCTCGACAACGTGATGGGTGGTGTGGACCGATGAACGCCGACCAGATCCGCGCGTACATCGACCCCATCCGGCACGAGTTCGCCGACCAGCGGTCGCTGGTGCTGCCCGCGCTGAAGTACGCGCAGACCGAGTCGGGTCACCTCACGCGCGAGGACATGGAGGCCGTGGCCGAGGCCACCGGCTACTCCCCCTCCTACGTGGAGAGCGTGGCCTCGTTCTACGACCGGCTGTACACCGATCCGGTGGGCGACCGCGTGGTGAGCGTCTGCATCACGCTGTCCTGCATGCTCCGCGGTTCCGACCAGGTGTGGGACCGCCTGTGCGAGCAGGAGGGCGTGGACCACCACCACGGCGGCACCTCCGCCGACGGCAGGATCACCATCCAGGAGGCGCAGTGCCTGGGGTACTGCGACCGCGCCCCCTGCATCCAGGTGGACGCGGAGGAGACCGAGGGCCCGTTCACGCCCGACGAGGCGGCCGAGCGCGTGGCGAGGCTCCGCACCGAACCGTCACCCACCGAGTACTGGCGCTGAGCCGATGCCGATCCTGAACAGCGTGTACCGGCACCGCGAGGCCGGCAAGCCGCTCACCGAGCTGGACGACTACCGGGCCGCCGGGGGCTTCCAGGCCCTGGAGCAGGCGCTGCGCGAGGTGGAGCCCGACGACCTGCTGTACGCCTACCAGCGCTCGGGCCTGCGCGGCCGCGGCGGCGCCGGCTTCCCCATGGGGCGCAAGGCCAGCTTCCTGCCCAAGGACAGCCAGCTGGCCAAGTACGTGGTGTGCAACGCCGACGAGAGCGAACCCGGCACCTTCAAGGACCGGGAGATCATGGAGATGAACCCGTTCCAGCTGGTGGAGGGCCTGGTGCTGGCCGGCTTCGCCATCGGGGCCGACCGGGGCTACATCTACATCCGCGGCGAGTACGAGCACCAGGCGCGCATCCTCAACCGGGCCGTGGCCGCGGCCCGCGAGGCGGGCTACCTGGGCCAGAACATCCTGGGCAGCGGGTACGCCTACGACATCACCGTGTACCGGGGTGCCGGCGCGTACATCTGCGGTGAGGAGACCGCGCTGCTGGAGAGCCTGGAGGGCAAGCGCGGCCAGCCGCGGCTGAAGCCCCCGTTCCCGGCCGTGGCCGGCCTGTACCACTCGCCCACGCTGATCAACAACGTGGAGACGCTGGCGGCGCTGCCCCCCATCGTCACCCGCGGCGCCGACTGGTACGCCGCCCTGGGCCCCGAGAAGAGCCCGGGCACCAAGATCTTCAGCATCTCCGGCCACGTGATGCGCCCCGGCAACTACGAGGTGGTGCTGGGCGAGACCACGCTGCGCGAGCTCATCTTCGAGCACGCCGGCGGGGTGCGCGAGGGTCGTCGCGTGAAGGCCGTGTGGGTGGGCGGCAGCTCCGTGCCCGTGGTGGGCGAGGACAAGCTGGACACCCCGCTGGACTACGAGTCGCTGGCCGCCGCCGGCACCGCGCTGGGCTCGGGCGGCTGCATCGTGATGGACGACTCCGGGTGCATCGTGCGGGCGTCGCTGCGGCTGGCCACGTTCTACCGCCACGAGAGCTGCGGCAAGTGCACGCCCTGCCGCGAGGGCACCGGCTGGATGGAGCGCATCCTGCAGCGCATGGTGGAGGGCACCGCCACCCAGGACGACATGGCGCTGCTGAACTCCCTGTTCGGGCGCATCAGCGGCAAGACGCTGTGCCCCCTCGCCGACGGCGCCATCGCCCCCATCCGCAGCGCCATGAACCTGTTCCCCGAGGACTTCGCCCGCGTCATCGCGGAGGGGTCCGCCCGCCCGGAGCCCATGATGGCCGCCGCCGGAGCCGCCTGATGGCCGAGTACGCACGCGTGGACCTGGCCGCCGAGAACCAGGTCACCTTCGAACTGAACGGCCAGAAGGTGACGGCCCCCACGGGCACCATGCTTGCCGACGCCTGCTACGCGTACGGCGTGGAGATCCCCATCTTCTGTTACGAGCCCCGGCTGGGGCCGCCCATCGGCGCGTGCCGCATGTGCCTGGTGGAGGTGGAGGGCATGCGCGGGCTGGTCACCGCCTGCAGCACCCCCGTGGCCGCGGACATGGTGGTGCGCACCACCACCCCGGCGGTGGTCGAGGCCCAGGACGGCGTGCTGGAGCTGCTGCTGGCCAACCACCCGCTGGACTGCCCGGTGTGCGACAAGGGCGGCGAGTGCCCCCTGCAGGACCGCACCTTCAAGTTCGGCCCCGGGAAGTCCCGGTTCCTGGAGCCCAAGCGCCACCAGCCGAAACCCCTGGAGCTGTCCCGCCGCATCGCGCTGGACCGCGAGCGCTGCATCGCCTGCTACCGCTGCGTGCGGTTCTCGCAGGAGGTGGCCCAGGACGGCGAGCTCACCATGCAGGAGCGCGGCGGCCGCAGCGAGATCACCACCTTCACCGGCGACGACTACATGGGCCGCTTCAGCGGGAACGTCATCGACATCTGCCCGGTGGGCGCGCTCACCAGCATCCCGTACCGGTTCGTCGGCCGCCCGTGGGACGTGGAGAACACGCCCTCGGTCTGCGGGCCTGTGCCCAGGTGGGCTGCAACACCAGCTCACCGTGCGCGAGAACGCCATCATGCGCGTCACCGAGCAAGCCCGACCCCAACGCGGCGGTCGAGGAGGGCTGGCTGTGCGACAAGGGCCGCTGGAGACTGCAGGGCCACCACCTCCACCGATCGCATCCAGCGCGCCGTGGTGCGCGAGGCCGCGGGTGACCGGGAGGCCACCCTGGAGGACGCCGTCGACGCCGCCGCCGCGCTGCTGCGCGGGCGGCGGGTGGGCATCCTGGTGGGCGGGGCCGCCACCGTGGAGGAGGCGGGCATCGCGCAGGACCTGGCGCGCCGCGTGTTCCCGGGATCGGTCACCTCCCGCGAGGGCGCGCCAGGCCAGCCTGGCCAGTACTGCGGGCGCTGCCCACCGCCCAGCTGGGCGACGTGGACGGCGCCGACGTGGTGGTGCTGGTGGGCGGCGATCCGGCCAGCCAGCATCCGGTGGTGGAGCTGCGGCTGCGCAAGGCGCGCCGGTTCGGCGCCACCGTCGCGGGCTGCGGCCCGCGCGCACGCCACCTGGAGATGCTGGGCACCTTCGTCCGCACGGCCCCGGTGCGCTCACCGAGGAGCATCGCCGACCTGGCGGGCACCATCGCCGACGCCAAGGCGCCGGTGGTGCTGTGGGACGAGGCCGACCTGGCCGACGAGCCCCGCGCCGCCGCCGCGCTGGCCGCCGCCATCGCCGCCAACCCGGCCGCCCGCCACATCGAGCTGGGCACCGAGGTCAACGGCGGCCAAGCCTGCGGGCCCTGGGCCTGCACACGGGTGAGGTCCTGGACGCCGCCCGCGACGGGGCGGTGGGGCCGCCCTGCTGCTGCTGCGCCGCGCCGCTCGTGGCCGGCCGCGCCAGTGGCAGGCCGTGCTGGACGGCTTCCACGGTCAGTGGTGGCCGTGGCCACCCACACCGACGCCCCACCGCGCGCGCCGACCTGGTGCTGCCGCGCTGACCATGTGGGAGCAGGAGGGCACGCTGGTGAACACCGCCGGGCGCGCGCAGCGCGTGCGGCCGGGTTGCTCGGGCCCGCCGAGGCCGCCGCGGGGTGGGAGCTGCTGATCGCGCTGGCCCACCGCGTGGGCACCCGCCCAGTACCGCACCGCCGCCGCCGCCTTCGCCGCGGTGACGCGCGACAACACCTTCAACAAGGCGTGACCATCGCGTCCATGGGCACCGCGGGCACCGTGCTGCTCGGCCCCGGAGGCGGGCGACGCCCCGACCGGCACCGACGGCGACGCGACCGGCGGCGTGCCGCTGGTGGCCACGCACGAGATCTTCGGCGACGCCGCGGCGGCCTGCTGCCACGGCCTGCGCGAGCTGGTGGGCGCGCCGGTGCTGCGCGTCGCGCCGGGCACCGCCGCGGCCAACTGGATGCACGACGGCGAGCCCGTGGTGCTGGTAGGGCCCGACAAGCCGCTCCGGGGCGCTGCCGGTGCGCGTCACCGACACGGTTCCCGAGGGGCCGTCTACGCGCCGCTCGGCGCACCGGGCGCCCCACCGAGGGCCCTGCCCGCGGACGGACCCGCACGTCACGGTGGAGCGCGGCTGATGGTGAACGAACCCATCTGGCTGATGGTGGTCAAGTGCGTGGTGCTGGCCACCATCGTCATCACGTTCTTCGCCTACATGAGCCTGTTCGAGCGCAAGATCCTGGGCCGCGCCCCGCTGCGCCCCGGCCCCAACCGCGTGGGCCCCATGGGCCTGCTGCAGCCCCTGGCCGACGTGCTGAAGCTGGTGGCCAAGGAGGACTTCGTCCCGCAGGGTGCCAACCGCGTGCTGTTCCAGATGGCCCCGGCCATGTCGCTGGCTACCGCCGTGGCGGGCCTGTCGCTGATCCCCTTCGGCAACCCCACCACCATCTTCGGCCAGCCCATCAACCTGGTGGGCCTGGACGTGCCGATCGGCCTGCTGCTGGCGTTCGCGCTGTCGGGCATCGGCTTCTACGGCCTGATCCTGGGCGGCTGGGCCAGCGGCAACAAGTACAGCCTGCTTGGCGCCGCGCGCACCGCGGCCCAGCTGGTGAGCTACGAGGTGTCCATGGGCCTGTCGGTGGTGGGCGTGGTGCTCCTTGCCCGCAGCATGTCGCTGATGGACATCGTGCACGCCCAGCAGCACACCGTCTGGTACGTGCTGCTGCAGCCGGTGGCGTTCCTGATCTTCATGGTGGCGGCCGTGGCCGAGACCAACCGCACCCCGTTCGACCTGCCCGAGTCGGAGAGCGAGCTGGTGGCCGGCTTCATGACCGAGTACGGCGGCATGAAGTTCGCCACCTACATGATGTCGGAGTACCTCAACATGATCGTGGTGTCGGCCATCGGCGCCACGCTGTTCCTGGGGGGCTTCGACGGTCCGTTCCTGCCCGGGTGGATCTGGATCACCATCAAGGTCTGCGCGCTGCTGTTCCTGTTCATCTGGCTGCGCGCCACGCTGCCCCGTCTGCGCTACGACCAGCTGATGCGCCTGGGCTGGAAGGTGCTGCTGCCGCTCGCCACGGCCAACCTCGTGATCACGGCCATCATCGTGGGAGTGTTCTTCGCGAAATGAGCCTCGACCAGCTGAAAGGCTTCGGAATCACGTTCCGGAGCATGTTGAAGAAGCCCCTCACCCTGGGATACCCCGAGGTGAAGACCCCCGTGTTCCCGCGCTTCCGCGGCCGTCACCGGCTGTGGACGTACGACAACGGGCTGGAGAAGTGCGTGGGCTGCTCGCTGTGCGCGGCGGCGTGCCCGGCCGACTGCATCCGGGTGGTGGCCGAGGAGAACACGCCCGAGCACCGCGTGTCGGCGGGCGAGCGCTTCGCGCGCATCTACGAGATCAACATGGCCCGATGCATCTTCTGCGGCTACTGCGAGGTGGCGTGCCCGTTCGACGCCATCACGCTGGAGCAGAACTACGAGATGTCCGAGCGCGACCGGCACGAGCTGATCTACACCAAGGAGATGCTCCTGGCCCCGCACCCGAAGGAGGTCCCCCTGCGGGCCGAGGGGCAGCGGGTCTGATGCGCGAAGTCGAGCCCCCGTCCCGTAAGGTGATGCCCCGTGGGTGAGCGCATCACGTTCGTGCTGGCCACCGCCCTGGCCCTGGGGTCGGCGGTGGGCGTGGTCACCCTGCGCAACCCGTTCCGGGCCGCCGTGGCCCTCATCGGCACCCTCCTGGGCGTGGCCCTGATGTTCCTGCTGCTGGCGGCGCCGTTCGTGGCTGCCATCCAGGTGATCGTCTACGCCGGCGCCATCGTGGTGCTGTTCCTGTTCGTCATCGCCTACCTGGGTGACCGCCCGCTGCTCTTGGGCAGCGATCCCCTGGAGCGCTACGAGGTGCTCACCTGGATCGCCATCATCGCCATCGGCGTGCAGGGCTTCGTGGCCCTGGCCATGACGAAGATGACCGGCATCTTCCACTCCGGTGGGACGGCGAGCGACATCGGGAGCCCCCACGCGCTGGGGATGGCCTTCACGCACGGGTTTGTGCTGCCCTTCGAGGCCACCTCGCTGGTGCTGATGGTGGCCGCCATCGCCGCGGTGCTGCTGGCCAAGCGCGCCGTGCTGGGGGAGGGCGGACGCTGATGCAGCACGTCCCGCTGGCCTACTACCTCGGCGTGTCGCTGGCGCTGTTCCTGCTGGGGCTGTTCGGCGTGCTGCGCCGGCGCAACCCGCTGCTCCTGCTGCTGGCCGTGGAGCTGATGCTGAACTCCTCCAACGTGGCCCTGGTGGGCTTCTCCCGCTACTGGAACGTGGTGGACGGGCAGGTCTTCGCCCTGGTGGTGATGGTGGTGGCCGCCGCCGAGGTCGTGATCGGGCTGGGCCTGGTGGTGTCGGTGTTCCGCCAGCGCATGGCGCTTGACGTCGACGGAATGACGAGCCTCAAGGGATGACCTCCGCCTACCTCGCCTGGTTCGTCCTGGCCCTCCCCCTGGCCGGCAGCATCGTGCTGTCGCTCATCCCCGGGGAGCCGTCCAAGGCCCTCACCCGCGCCGTGGGCGTGGGCTCGGTGGCCCTGTCGTTCCTCATCGTGGTGTCCCTGTTCGCGCAGCAGCTGGGCAAGGGGTCCAGCCACCGGGCCGACACGTCCACCCTGTGGGAGTGGGCCAACCTGGGCGACCTGCACATCAAGCTGCAGGTGCTGGTGGACCCGCTGTCCGTGCTGATGATGCTGGTGATCACCGGCGTGGGCTCGCTGATCGTCCTGTACTCCACCGAGTACATGTCCCACGACCGGGACTACCGCCGGTTCTTCGCCGAGATGGACTTCTTCATCTTCGCGATGCTGCTGCTGGTGGCCGCCGCCAACTTCCTGTTCCTCATCGTGGGGTGGGCGCTGGTGGGCCTGGCCAGCTACCTGCTGATCGGCTACTACTACGACCGCCCGTCGGCCGTGGCCGCCGCCAAGAAGGCCTTCGTCATCAACGTGCTGGGTGACATCGGGCTGGTGCTGGGCGCCTTCCTGCTGGTGCAGAAGCTGGGCACCCTGGACTACGCGCAGGTGTGGGCCGCCGCGCCGAAGGGCCTGGGTCACGGCACCCTGGCCGCCGAGATGGTGGGCCTCCTGCTGTTCGTCGGGGCCGCCGCCAAGAGCGCGCAGATCCCCCTGCACACCTGGCTGCCGGACGCCATGGAGGGCCCAACCCCGGTGAGCGCCCTCATCCACGCCGCCACCATGGTCACGGCGGGCGTCTACCTGATCGTGCGCTGCAACGTGCTGTTCCAGCTGGCACCGCACGCCAGCCAGGTGGTGGCCGTCGTGGGCGCCGCCACCCTGTTCGTGGCCGCCACCATCGCCACGGTGCAGGAGGACATCAAGCGGGTGCTGGCATGGTCCACGGTGAGCCAGATCGGCTACATGATCATGGCCGCCGGGCTGGGTCTCTACACCAGCGGCATGTTCCACTTCCTCACCCACGCGTTCTTCAAGGCCGCCCTGTTCCTGGCCGCCGGAATCGTCATCCACGCGCTTGCCGGCGAGCAGAGCCTTGACCGCATGGGCGGCCTGTCGCGCCACCTGCGCGTGGCGTACCTCGTGACGGCCGCGGGCTGCCTGGCCATCGCCGGCATCCCGCCCTTCTCCGGGTTCTTCTCGAAGGACGAGATCCTGGCCGGGGCGCTCGCGGCGGGCACGCTGGGACGGGTGCTGGCCGTGGTGGGCATCATCGCCGCGGGCCTCACCGCCTTCTACATGTTCCGGATGCTGTTCCGCGCCTTCCACGGCCCCGAGCCGGACGGCGGCTACGAGCACGCCCCGCACCCCTCCGGCCAGGCGATGGCCGTGCCGGTGATCATCCTGGGCGTCCTGGCCACCGTGGGCGGCCTCATCCAGATCCCGTCGGTGTCGCACAACCTGCGCAACTGGCTGGAGCCCTCGCTGCTTGCCGACCCGCACATCGAGGCCAGCAACGGCCAGGAGCTGCTGATCATCGTCTGCTCGCTGGCGGTTGCCGCCATCGGCATCGGCACCGCGTGGTGGCTGTTCGGCCAGGGCCCGGAGCGGCGCCTGGCGTACGCCGGCCGCGCCACCGCCCTGCGCGGGTTCCTCTTGGACCAGTGGCGCTTCGACGAGGCCTACGAGGCCGCGGTGATCCAGCCGGGCCGTGACCTGGGCGACGCCGGCGTGGCCGGCGAGCGCTACGTGGGCCGCGGTGTGGCCACCGCGGGCGCCGGCATCGCGCAGTTCGCCGGGCTCCTGGCCCGCCGGGCCCAGAACGGGCTGGTGCGCACCTCCGCATCGGCCGTGGTCGTCGGAGCCGCCGTCGTCGGCGTGCTGATCATCCTCGCGGTGCGGTGAGCGGAATGCCCTGGACCTCCATCGCCGTGCTGCTGCCCCTGGCGGGGGCGCTGATCCTGCTGTGCATCCCCACGACCGCGCTGCCGGCGCCGCGCTTCCAGGCGCTGCTGTTCTCGGGTGCGTCGTTCGTGCTGGCCGTGGTGCAGCTGTTCCGCATCAAGCGCGGCGTGGGCACCCCCCAGTTCGTGGACCACCACCGCTGGATCTCCACGGTGGGCCTGGAGTGGCGCGTGGGCGTGGACGGCATCTCCATCTGGCTGCTGCTGCTCACCTCAGGGCTGTTCCTGGTGGCCATCGCCGCCATCGCCATGCGCCCGCCGCAGCGCGGCCACCTGTTCCTGGGCCTGCTGCTGCTGTCCGAGGCCGGCCTGATGGGCCTGTTCGCCTCCCAGAACCTGCTGCTGTTCTACCTGTTCTGGGAGCTCATGCTGATCCCGTTCTACTTCCTCATCGGGATCTGGGGCGAGGGCGAGCGGGTGCGCAACACCACCCGGTTCGTGATCTACACCACGGCCGGCAGCTTCCTGATGCTGGTGGGCATCGCCGCCACGGGCATCATCGCCGCCAAGGTGACGGGCCAGTTCACGCTGGACATGGAGTCCCTGCGCGGGGTGCGGTTCAGCGACACACAGTCGGTGTGGCTGTTCTCGGCCTTCGCCATCGCGTTCGCCATCAAGCTGCCCATCTGGCCGCTGCACGGCTGGATGCCCGGGGCCTACGGCTCGGCGCCCATCGTGCTCACCGCGCTGCTGTCGGCCGTGATGAGCAAGGCCGGCGCCTACGGGCTGCTGCGCGTGGGGGTGCCGCTGTACCCGCACGGCGCGTCGGTGCTGCAGACCCCCATCTACCTGGCGGCCATCATCGGCATCGCCTACGGGTCGCTGGTGGCCTGGCGGCAGCGCAGCATGCGCATGCTGGTGGCCTACTCCAGCCTGGCACACCTGGGGTTCATCGCCCTGGGCATCATGAGCTTCACCAACGACGGGGCGCAGGGCGCGGTGCTGCAGATGGTCAACCACGGCCTGGTGGTGGCCGCCGCCTTCCTCATCGTCGGGATCCTGGCCGAGCGGTCCGGCCACGAGGACGTGGACGACCTGGGTGGCCTGGCCCAGGGGGCGCCGTGGCTGGGCGGGGTGTTCCTGCTGGTCACCATGGCCTCCCTGGCGGTGCCGGGATCCAACGCCTTCGCGGGCGAGTTCTTCATCCTCACCGGCGTGTTCCGCCACGACTGGTGGGCGGCCACCCTGGCCACCATCGGCATCGCCTACGCCGCCGTCTACATGCTGCGCCTGTACCAGACCACCATGAACGGGCCGCTGCACGGCGCCGAGCCCCGCCGCGTGGAGCTGCGCCGCACCGACGCCGCCGTGCTGCTGCCCCTGCTGGCCGTGATGGGCGTGATCGCCCTGTGGCCCAACGGCCTGCTGCGCACCACGGTGCGCACCGTGGGCCACGTCATCGCGCCCGCCCAGGTGGCCGCGCACCGGCCCGCCAACGAGATCCGCGAGACGCCGGTGCTGAACCCGCCCACCGACGCGCTGCCGCTGCCGGGTGACCCCGCGGGCAGCGATGCGACCACGCAGGGAGCGACCACCCAGTGAACGTCACCGCCGCCCTCCCCCCGATGATCGTGGCCACCGCCTCGGTGGTTGCGCTGGTGGTGGGCCTCCTCAACGGCCGCGCCGTGCGGCGCATGGGCCCCACGGCGGTGGGGCTGGTGGGGCTGGTGGCCGCCGGGGTGATGTGCGTGGTGCTGTGGGGCAACCGCGCCGAGGCGTTCGAGGGCGGCTACCGCAGCGACCATTTCAGCGTGCTGCTGAACCTGCTGTTCCTGGTCTGCGCCGCCGCCACGCTGCTGTTGTCCACCCGTGAGCCGGCCGGCGTGGACCGGCGCGGGGAGTACGCCTCGCTGGTGCTGGCCTCCACCTCCGGGATGATGCTGGTGGCGGGCGCCGGCGATCTCATCACCCTCTTCCTGGGTGTGGAGGTGCTGTCGGTGGCGCTGTACGTGCTGTGCGCCCTCGAGGTGTGGCGCGAGCGGTCGCTGGAGGCGGGCCTCAAGTACCTCATCGTGGGCGCCGTCGGCTCGGCCATCCTGCTGTACGGCCTCACGTTCCTGTTCGGCGCCACGGGGTCCACCAAGCTCAGCGTCATCGGGGATGCGCTGTCGGTGGCCTCGTTCACGCGGGAGCCCCTGCTGCTGGCCGCCATCGCGCTGATCGCCTCCGGCCTGGCGTTCAAGGCGTCCGCCGCCCCGTTCCACATGTGGACCCCCGACGTGTACGAGGGGGCGCCCACGCCCATCACCGCCTTCATGGCCACGGCCACCAAGATCGCCGCGTTCGCGGCGTTCCTGCGCATCTTCGGCGGCGCGCTCACCGACATGGCCGGCGCCTGGCAGACCCCCATCGCCGTCGTGGCCGCCGCCAGCGTGATCGTGGGCAACGTCGGGGCCCTCGCGCAGAACAACATGAAGCGCCTGCTGGCCTACTCCAGCGTGGCCCAGGCCGGCTACCTGCTGATCGGGGTGGCCGCCGGCACGCTGCGCGGCGCCGAGGCGGTGCTGTACTACCTGGCCGCCTACGTGGCCATGACGCTGGCCGCGTTCGCCGTGGTGATCATCCGGGAGCGCGAGACCGAGCACGGCGAGACCATCCAGGCGCTGGCCGGCTACGGGCGCCGCCGGCCGCTCTTGGGCGTCACCATGACCCTGGCGATGCTGTCCCTCGCCGGGGTGCCGCCGCTGGCCGGCTTCGTGGGCAAGTTCCTGCTGTTCGGCGCGGCGGTGGACCAGCACCTCACCTGGCTGGCCGTGATCGGCGCCATCGGCAGCGCCATCAGCCTGGGCTACTACCTGCGCGTGCTGAAGGTGATGTGGCTGGACGCGCCCGAGGGCGCCGGGACGGCCATGGTGCTGGGCGTGCCGGTACCGGTGGCCCTGTCGGCGGCGGTGTCCGCCATCGCCATCGTGGCGATGGGCATCGTGGCCTCGCCGCTGGTGGACGTGTGCCGCCAGGCGGCGTCCTCGCTGCTGGCCGCGTAAGCCCCGTCCCACCCGAGGGTGGGTGCGCCGCGCGGGGCGTCCGGCATAGGGTCGCCCCATGCTGAGCTTCCCACGCACCTCCATCCTGGCGGCCCTTGCGGTGGCCGCCATCCCCGGCGCCGGTGCCGCACAGGCCCCCGCGCCCGCAAACGACACCCTCAGCGCGGCCTCCCCGCTGCAGGTGCCGGCGCGCCACACGGGCACCACCGTGGGCGCCACCGCCGAGCGCACCGACGCCCGCCCCGACTGCGGGCCCAGCCCGGGCGCGTCGGTGTGGTACCGCATGGACGGCCTCTCCCCGGGCACCGTCGGGGTGTCCCTCACGACGGCACAGGGGACCGGCACCACGGTGCAGGTGTACGTGCGTGACGGCGGCGACCTGTCCCGCGTGGAGTGCCAGTCCACCGACCGCACCGGCACCGCCGTGCTGAACTTCGCCGCCGAGCGGGGCGAGCAGTACGTGGTGGAGGTGGTCACCGGGGCGCGCGCCCAGGCCGGCGCGTTCGTGCTGCAGACGGTGCGCCCGGAGCCGCCGCCCAAGCTCCCGGGACCGCCGCTGCCCGCCGCGGGCGCCGTGGGCACGGTGGACGTGCTGCGCGACACCGAGGACGCCTACTCGGTGCTGATGAGCAGCGGCGTCACCTACCGGTTCAACCTCGCGCAGCTGGGCGGGGGCCCGGACTGCGGCGTGAACCTCATCCTCGAACCCCCCGGCGGCCGCGACCCGCGCGAGCTGGCCTGCGGGGGCTTCGCCACCTACACACCCGGTCCGGGGGAGGGCGGCCGCTACAGCCTGCGGGTGCAGGCCGGTCGCGGTGTGCGCGGGCAGAAGTACCGGCTGAGCTTCGCCGGGATGGGTGCCGACGACCAGGCACCCGGCGTGGCGCTGCCCCTGGGCGGGGCGGTGCGCGGCGCCGTCTCGGCACGCGGGATCGACCGGCAGGACGTGTTCCACTTCCACACCACCAACCACGCGCGGGTGCGCCTGCGGCTGTCCACCAGCGCAAACGTCCGGCTGCGGCTGCTGACCCCCGCGGGGCGCGTGCTGGACTGCGCGTGCGAGTCCGACCCGGGGTCTCGGGAGCTGGAGCGCGCCCTGTTCCCCGGTGACTACATCGTGGTGGTGCGCGCCCGCGACGGCTCGGCGGGCCGCTACCGGCTGGTGCGCACCGAGCGGGCCATCACCTCGGGCGGGCTCAGCGTCGCGGGCTCCCTGCGGCCGGGCGGCACCGCGGTGGTGACCGCCCACGTCTCGCCCGCCGTCAGCGGCGGCACCGTCCAGGTGGACGCGTACCAGTTCGACGCCGCCAACGCGTGGCATTTCCGGCGGCGCGTCACCGCGACGCTGTCGGCGGGGGCCGCCAGCCTGGCCGTGCCCATCACCGGTGCCGGGCCGTGGCGCTTCATCGGCCAGTACCTGGGCACCGCGGCCGCCAGCCCGGTCGACCTGCGCACGGTGCGGGTGGAGATCCGCCCCTGAGGCACCCGGCGTGCACGGTACGGTTGCCCACCCTGCACGCCACCCCCCAGCCGCCCGCCCTGCGTCACCGCCGCCGGATGGGCGTGGCGGTGGCCGTGTGCGCGGCGGTGCTCCTCGCCGGCTGCGGCGGCACCACCACCGCGCGCACCCCTCACGCCTCCGGGCCGCGCGACGCCGAGACCGGCCTGCCGTGGGTGGAGGTGGCGTCGCTGCCGTCCCAGGCCCGCGACACGCTGCGGCTCATCGACGCGGGCGGCCCCTACCCGTACCCGGGCAAGGACGGCCGCGTGTTCCGCAACGCCGAGGGGTTGCTGCCCCGGGAGCCGCGAGGCTGGTACCACGAGTACACGGTGGTGACGCCCGGGGCGTCCAACCGCTCCACCCGCCGCATCATCACCGGCGACGGCACCCGGCTGTTCTTCTACACCGCCGACCACTACCGCAGCTTCGCGAGGATCCGCAGATGAGCCACCCGTGGCACGTGCTGTTGACCGATCCCGCCCGGGGCGGGGTGTTCCACTGCTCCGACCCGGCACCCGACGCCGCGCTGCGCGATGCCGGGTGGACCGTGGCGCGCATGGACGGCGGCCACGGCAGGGACGACATGCTCACGGCGCTGGCCACCGCGCTGGAGTTCCCCGCGCACTTCGGCGGCAACCTGGACGCCCTGTGGGACTGCGTCAACGACCTGGAGCGGCCCACCGCGTTGGTGTGGGGTGGCTGGGAGCACCCGGCCTCGGGCCACGCCGACGACTGGGACGCCGTGCTGGAGGTGCTGCGCGACAGGGCGGAGATGACCCCGCCGTTCGCGGTCATCCTGCTCGACGGGCTGCCCGCACGCTGAGCGTCAGCCGGACGGCGGTGAACACCAGCACGGCCGCGAACCCCAGCCGCAGGGCGGTGCCCGGCGCGTCGTGCGCCACCCGCGAGCCCACCAGGGCCGTCACCGCCGACCCGGCCCCCACCCAGGCCGCCTCCCGCCAGCGCACCTCGCCGTCGGCGCGCTGACGCCAGGTGCCCAGCGCCGCCACCGGCGCGATGGCCAGCAGCGACGTGGCCGTGGCGTGCAGGGTGGACAGGCCCACCAGCATGGTGAGGGCGGGCACGAACACCACGCCCCCGCCCACCCCGAACAGGCCCGCGATGCCCCCCGCCAGCACGCCCAGCAGCGCCACGGCCGCGTATTCCAGGACGCCCGCCCCGACGGATTGGCGGGGCGTGACCCCCACGGCCATCAGCGCGGCCACCACCACCATCAGCCCGGCGAAGCCCAGGGTGAGGTGCGCCGAGCTGAGGCGCCGCTTCACGGCGACGCCCAGGGTCACCCCCAGCATGGCGGGCACCCCGATCAGCAGCGCGTGGGTCCACTCGACGTCGCCCAGCGCCCCGTGGCCGATGGTGCCGAACACCGACGTGATCACGATGGCGGCCAGTGAGGTGGCCGTGGCGGCCCGCGTGTCCAGCGACACGAACGCCATGAGGAGCGGCACCACCAGCACGCCGCCGCCCACCCCGAACACGCTGGAGAACAGCCCGGCCACGGCGCCGATGCCCAGCAGCACGGCGATGCGGCGGCGGTTCACGCGCCTAGCCGTCCTCGGCGTTGACCATGGCGTCGGCCGCCCGCGCGAAGTACTCGCGCATGGGCGCGTCCAGGTGCGGGGGCAGCGCCCGGGCGTCCAGGGCGGCCAGCATGTGGGTGAGCCAGCGCCCGCGCTGGGCGGGGGTCACCGCGAACGGGTGGTGGCGCATGCGCAGGCGGGGGTGGCCGCGGCGCTCCGAGTACGTTCCGGGCCCCCCGAAGTACTGCATCAGGAACAGGCGCAGTCGCTCCTCGGCGGCGTCCAGCTCGTGCTGGGGGTACAGCTCACGCAGGGGCGGGTCGGTGGCCACGCGGGCGTAGAAGTCGGCCACCAGCAGCCGGAACGTCTCGTCGCCGCCCACCGCCGCGTAGAACCCGCCGGCATCCTCCGTCACTCCCACCCCCGGTGGTCACCCATGTGCGGCCTCACCCGCGGCGGTCGCGGTGCGGCACCACCGCGATGTGCCCGGCCCCGTCGTCCACCACGCGCAGACGCGCATCGTAGTGCTCGTTGAGCACCGCCTCGGTGATGACCTCCCGCGGGGCCCCCTGCACCACCACGCCGCCACGGCTCATCAGCGCCAGCCGGTCGCAGTAGGCCGCCGCCAGGCCCAGGTCGTGGGTGGCGCTCACCACCGTGAGGCCGCGCTCGTGCCGCAGCCCGTCCAGCAGCTCCAGCACGTGCAGCTGGCGGCCCACGTCCAGGGCGCTGGTGGGCTCGTCCAGCAACAGCACGTCAGGACCCTGGGCCAGGGCGCGTGCGATGACGGCGCGCTGCCACTCCCCACCGCTCAGCGAGTCCACCGGCCGTCCCGCCAGCCCTGCCAGATCCAGCCGCACCAGTGTGTCGCCCACCACGGCGCGGTCACCGGCGCCCTCGCGACCGAAGTAGGTGATGTGCGGGGTGCGGCCCAGCAGCACGTAGTCGGCCACCGTCATCTCCGGGGGTCGCACCGGCAGTTGCTCCACCACGGCGATGCGGCGCGCCCGGCGGCGCGGGCTCATGCGCCGCAGGGGCACGCCGTCCACCTCGATCGTGCCCTCGAACGGCAGCGTCCCGGACAGGGCCCCCAGCAGGGTGCTCTTGCCGGCCCCGTTGGGCCCGATCAGGCCCATCCACGCGCCCACCGGCACGTCCAGCGCGACGTCGTGCAGCACCGGCCGGCCCCCCCGCCTCACACCCACGCCGCGCGCGCGGATCACGCGCCACCCCCCGCCCGCCGCGACCCCAGCACGAAGGCGAACACCGGTGCACCCACCAGCGCGGTGACCACGCCGATGGGCAGCTCCTGCGGTGACAGGACGGTGCGGGCGGCCAGGTCGCACACGATGAGGAACGCGCCGCCGGCCAGCGCCACCACGGGCAGCAGCGCCCGGTGACCGCGCACGCCCAGCAGGCGCACCACGTGGGGCGCCACGATGCCGACGAACCCGATGAGCCCGCTCACCGCCACCACCGCGGCGGTGCCGAGCGTGACGGCGGCCACCACCACCATGCGGACGCGCGCCACCCGCACCCCCAGGTGGCCGGCGGCGTCGTCGCCCAGGCTCAGCACGTCCATGAGACGACCGTGCAGCAGCACCGCCGTCCAGCTCACCACCACATACGGCAGCACCAGGCGCACCTCGGTCCACTGGGAGGTGGACAGGCGGCCCAGCACCCAGTCGTACACCTGCCGCAGCGAGTCGTCCCGGTGCTGCTGGGCGAACGTCTGGACGGCGGTGAGGAAGGTGCTCACCGCCACGCCGCCGAGGATGAGTGTGGTGGAGCTGCGGCCCTCACCCAGCGCCCGTCCCACGGCCAGCGCCATCAGCACCGCCAGCAGGCCCCCGGCGAACGCCAGCACGGGCAGCATGGCCACGCCGGCCACCGCGGCCCCGGGGAACCACACGATGGCCACGGTGGCCCCGAGGCCGGCGCCGGACGCCACCCCCAGCAGGTAGGGGTCGGCGAGCGGGTTGCGGAACACCCCCTGGTAGGCGGCGCCGCCCATCGCCAGCGTCCCCCCGACCAGCCCGCCCAGCACCACCCGGGGCATGCGGATGTCCCACAGGATGGCCCGCTGCTGCTCGCTGAGCCCGGAGTCGGCGTGCACCAGGGGCAGCCGGTCGACCAGCTCCAGCAGCACCCCGCGCAGCGGGATGTGCACCGGCCCGATGAGGATGCCCGCCAGGCCGCAGCCCACCAGCACGGCCACGCCCGCCAGCAGGCGCACCAGGGTGATCCCGGCGCGCACCGGGATCACCACGGGAGCCGGCGGCGCGCCGGTGACCTGCGTGGTCACGCCACCTCAGCCGGCGTTGAGGGCCCGGGCCACGGCGCGCGCGAACACCACGATGCGCGGGCCCCAGCGCGAGGTGACGTCGTCGTCCAGCCCGAACACGCGGTGCTGCTTGACCGCCGTGATCGTGCTCCAGCCGGGCCGCGTGGCGACGGTGGCGGCCGACTGGTGGCAGCAGCGCGTGTCGGCCAGGAAGATGCGGCCGGGGTCGGCGGCGATGATCCCCTCGTTGGAGAGCTGCGGGTAGCCGGTGCCCTGCGCGTCGGCCGCGTCGGCGACGCTGCGCATGCCGAAGAGGCCGTACACCCGCCCGATGAACGTGTCGGAGGTGACCGAGTACAGGGTGTTGTCCAGCTCGTGGTAGTAGGTGCCGCCCCTGCGGGAGGCCGGCACCGAGGCCACCGCCGCGCCGATGCCCCTGTTCATCCGCGCCACCACCGCGGCCGCCGCGCGGGCTCGGCAGGTGATGCCACCCAGCTGCCGGATCTCGCGGTAGCTGTCAGACAGCCGCACGGCGGCCGGCTGCACCACCACGCGCACACCCGCCGCGCGCAGGCCCGCCACCGCGTGGTTGGCGTCACCGGACATCAGCACCAGCGACGGGCGGTACGCCAGGACGGCCTCCACGTTCGGCGTGTAGCCACTGAGCTTGGTGCGGGGGGCCCGGGCGGGGTAGGTGGACTGGTCGTCCACCGCCACCACGCGCGGGCCGGCGCCCACCGCGAAGAGCATCTCGGTGCCCGTGGGGGACAGGGACACGATGCGTGCCGGCGGCACGCACCGGGCGGCCGGCGCCGCCGACGCCACGGCGGGCACGGTGGTCACGGCCGCCAGGGCCGTGACGGACAGGACTCGCGACAACAACAGATCACCCTCCGATTTGGAGGATGAAAGGAAGCTCGGCGCGCGGCGAGGTCGCCGCCAACGAACAGCCCTTCACCCGAGGACCACAGCGTTGGCGAGGGGGCAGGCGACCTGGCTCGGCCCGATCGGGCCATCACAGTTGCGGGACAGCGCCGGATTCCCACCGGCTTCGCTGACACCCCCCACCGTCGCGCCCGTCGGACGCGACGTCCGATGTCTACAGCAGCCCCGCCCGCCGCGGCAAGGCGCCGAAGGTCACTCGCGCCAGCGGCCCGCGGCGCGGGTGTTGGCCACATCGCCGGCCTCGGCCCCCGCACGTCGCGCCACACGCACCGCCAGCTCCTGGAACCACAGCTCCTCGGGGGCGTGTGCGTCGGAGCTCACCAGCAGGCGCACGCCCGCGGCCAGCGCCACCCGCGCCATGTCCGAATCGAGGTCCAGGCGCGCCGGCTGGCCGTTGATCTCCAGCAGCGTGCCGGTGGCGGCGGCCCGCTCGGCGATGCGCTCGATGTCCAGTGGCACGCCCTCCCGCCGTCCCATGCGCCGCCCCGTGGGGTGGCCGATGGCGTCCACGTGCGGGTTGTCGATGGCGGCCAGCACGCGCGCGGTGCCGTCACGCCCCGACGCCCCCAGGCCCGAGTGCAGGCTTGCCACCACGAAGTCGGACCCGGCCAGGAGCTCATCATCGTGATCCAGCCGGCCGTCGGCCAGGATGTCCACCTCCGTGCACTTCAGCAGGGTGATGCCGTCCATGCGGGCGTTCAGCTCGTCGATGGCCTCCCATTGGCGCCGCACCCGGTCGGGCCGCAGCCCGCGGGCCATGGCCAGCGCCGGGGAGTGGTCGGCGAACCCCAGGTAGGCATACCCGCGCGCGCGGGCGGCCGCCGCCATGGTGGCCATGTCGGCGCGCCCATCGCTCCAGTCGCTGTGCACGTGCAGGTCGCCCAGGATGGCCCCGTACTCCACCAGCGGGGCGAACGGGCCCGTGGCGGCACGGGCCAGCTCGTCGCGGTCCTCCCGCAGCTCGGGCGGGATCCAGGCCAGCCCCAGGGCCGCGTAGACGTCCTCCTCGCCGGCATGCCGCACCACGTGGCCGTCGCGGTCGGTGAGCCCGTACTCGGACATCGACAGCCCTGCCCGCAGCGCCAGTTCCTGCAACCGCACGTTGTGGGCGGCCGACCCGGTGGCGTGCTGCAGCAGGTTGCCGAACCGCTCCGGCGGCGACACCGCCACCTCGATGCGCAGCCCGGGCTGGGTGACCACCGCCGCGCGCACGTCGCCCCCGCCCGCCACGGAGGCCACCAGGGGGCAGTCGGCCAGCCGCGCCAGCACGGCCGGTCCGTCATCGGCGGCCACCACCACGTCGGCGTCGTGCACCGTCTCGCGGCCACGGCGCAACGACCCCGCCACCTCCACGCGGTGCACACCGGGAAGCTCCTGCAGGAAGGCGGCCAGCAGCTGGGCCTGCGGCAGGGCCACCCCCAGCGACACGCGCCGTTCGGCGGGCGTGGACGGGGCGTCCAGCTGCGCCAGCACGGCCGTCACCGTGGCGGGGCCCACCCCCGGCACACCGGCCAGGCGGCCGTCACGGGCCGCCGCCTCCAGCTGGGCCATGTCGGTGACCCCCAGCTCACGCCACAGGGTGAGCGCCCGCTTGGGACCCAGGCCCTCCAGGCGCGCGACGGCCACCAGGCCCTCGGGCACACGCGCGCGGGCCTTCTCCAGCGCCTCGATGCGCCCAGTGGTGGCCAGCTCCACGATCTTGGCCTGCAGCGTCGCGCCGATGTCCGGCAGGTCGGTTGCCCGGCCCTCAAGCGCCATGGCGGCCACCGACCGGGTGGCGCCGCGCACCCGTGACGCGCCGCGGCGGTAGGCCAGGACGCGGTGGCGCACGGCGCCCTCCAGCTCCAGGAGGTCGCCCAGCAGGTCGAACGCGTCGGCAACGGACGCGTTGGCTGGCAGGTCGTCCGGCATGGCCGCGAGGATATCCGGGCGGTTCGGCGAACGAACCGTTGGTACCATGGGCCCGGCGGGCGGGGTCGAGGACGACGAGGAGACGGTGGGGATGGCCATGAGCTCCAACCGGGGCCGTGTGATGGCCGCCGGTATCGGCGGCGTCGCGGTGGTGGCCGCGGGCGCATTCGGTGGATGGCAGCTGTCCACCCGACCCCAGATCAGCGGCGTGTCGCCCGCGCCTGACACCGCGGTGCCCACGCACGACCCCAACGTGGTGGTGCGCGTGTCCGGTGGCGACCGGCTGGGTGGGCTGCGAGTGCAGCTCAACGGCAAGGACGTCACGTCCACGGTCCGGGCGGCCAACGACCGGCTGGTCATCCCCGCGCACGGCCTCAAGGACGGCCCGCAGCACGTGGCCGTGAGCTTCCACACCGGCAACCTGTTCGCGCGCACCGTGCGGCGCAGCTGGACGTTCGCCGTCGACACCGTCGCCCCCGCGCTGCACCCGGCCAGCCCCCGCCAGCAGGACATCAGCCGCAAGCACGTGGTGCGGTTCACCGGCACCGCCGAGGCGGGCAGCGCCGTGTCGGTGCACTGGCGCGGTGGCCAGGCCGCGGGGTCCGCGGGCGCCGGGGGCGCCTACGCGGTGACGGCCCGGCTGCCCGAGGGCACGGTGGACACCACGGTGGCCGCAACCGACCGCGCCGGCAACAGCACCACCGCGGAGCAGCGGCTGCTGGTGGACACCATCGCCCCGGTGATCGCGCTCAACATCCCCAAGGGCGGCTCGCACGTCAGCAACACCTCCGACCCGCGCCTGGACGGCACGGTGCTGAAGGACGACCCGCGCCTGCTCACCTTCGGCGTCACGGTCAACGGCAAGAACGTGGAGGCCTTCTCGGGTGCGTCGGCACTGCCGGGCACGGGCAGCGGCACCGGCCTGGAGCCCGCCGCCGCCACGTCCGCGCCCCTGGAGATCAACGGCCGCCGCTTCTCGCTGGCGGTGACCAACCTGCCGCAGGGTGCCAACACCGTGAAGGTGTGGGCGAAGGACCCCGCGGGCAACGTGTCGTCGCAGACCACCCGCATCGTGGTGGACAGCTCCGAGGACTTCGGCACCACCGACATCCGGCGGGGCGCGCGTGGGGCGGACATCACCACCCTCAACCAGCGCCTCAAGGACGTGCACCTGCTGCGCGGCAAGGTCACCAGCCGGTTCGGCCCCGCCACGGAGGCCGCGGTGCTGAAGTACCAGAAGCTGCACCGGCTGCCGCGGACGGGCGTGGTGGATCAGCGCACGCGCAACGCCATGGTGGGCCGCATCGTGGTGAACCTGTCGCAGTTCACGCTGCGCCTCATCCGCGACGGCCGCGTGGTGGACAAGTTCAAGATCGCCGTGGGCCAGCCCGCCTACCCCACGCCCACCGGGAACTACCAGGTGGTGAACATGCAGATGAACCCCACCTGGATGCCGCCGAACTCGCCGTGGGCCAAGGGCCTCGGTCCCATCCCGCCCGGTCCCGGCAACCCGCTGGGCACCCGGTGGATCGGCACCTCCGCGCCCGCCGTGGGCATCCACGGGACGTACGCCGACTCGTCCATCGGCACCCGCGCCAGCCACGGCTGCATGCGCATGCACATCCCCGACGTCGAGGCGCTGTACAAGGACGTGGTGGTGGGCATGCCGGTCATCATCAAGGCCTAGCCACTCTGCCCCGATCCGGCGGAGCTCATGGCGTGGATGCGTCCATGATCCCTCGCCGGATTGCGGCTAAGCTCCCGCTCACCGCAGTCAATCCGCACCCGAAGGCGCGCTCATGGCCATCTACCTCTCCATCGCCCCCGTCCAGCCGTTCGCCGACATGGGCACCGAGGACGTGGAGGGCGAGCCGGGCGTGACGGTGGTCACCGGCGACGGCAAGGTGGTGGGCATCCGCCTGGACGACAACCGCCTGGTGCTGCGCCTGCCCCAGCTGATCGAGCGCTTCGGGCTGGACGCCGACCGCGTGTTCGCCAAGTTGCGCGGCGACGACGACGTCACGATGGGCCGCCGGTCGCTGCACGGGGCGCGCAACCCCCGGTAAAACAGCGCGGGAGGGCGCCGTGCCACAAGCGCGGGAGGGCGCCGCGCCACAACAAGAAAAGCGCCCCGTGCATCTGCATGGGCGCATTGAAACCAGGCGCATGCGCCCGGAGCGCGAAGAGGGCGCCGCGCCACAACAAGAAAGGCGCCCCGTGCATCTGCATGGGCGCATTGGGACCCGGCGCATGCGCCCGTTGCTCTGAAAGCAGGCGCGCCACCACGCGATGGGCCGTATGCATTTGCCCCCGGCCCGAGCGCCCGTGACCCCAGAGGAGCCGGCTCAGCCCACCCGGTCGAGGCGGATGGCGAGGGGCTCGCCGTCCAGCACGTGCTCCTCGTGGTGCAGGCCCCCGAACGGCGCCCCGTGCCCGACGGTGAGCTCGGCGGCCAGCGTGTCGGCGGCGATGCGGTCACGGTGGCCGTCGATGGCCTCGCGCGCCAGGCCGGAGCCGTCGAGGTGCAGCCGGATGCGCTCCTCCACCCGCAGGCCGGCCGTACGACGCGCGTTCTGCACCGCGTGCACCACCTCCCGGGCCAGGCCCTCCAGCCGGAGCGCCGGCGTGAGGTCGGTGGCCAGGCCCACGGCCATGCCCGCCTCGCTGCCCACGGCGTACCCGGCGGTGGGCTGGGCGGTGACCAGCAGGTCCTCGGCCACCAGCGACTCGGCCACGCCGTCGAGCGTCACCGTCACCGGGTCGCCGGCGTCCACGGCGCGCGCGGTCTCGGCGGCCGGCAGGGCGGCCACGGCCTGCGCCAGGGCCGGCATGCGCTTGCCGAAGCGGGGCCCCAGCGTGCGGTAGTTGGGCTTCACCGTGACGTCCACCAGCTCACCGGGGTCGGTGACGAACCGCAGCGCGTGGACGTTGAGCTCGCTCAGTACCAGCGCCTGCAGCCCCGTGACCTCCGCGGCGGTGGTGCCCGCGCAGGCCACAACGGCCTCCGCGAGGGGCTGGCGCACCTTGAGCTTGGACTCCGCCCGCGCCCCGCGGCCGAGGCGCACCACGGCGCGGGCCGCGGCCATGGCGTCCTCCAGCCCCGGGTCGCGGCGGCCTCCGGATGCGGGGAAGTCGGTCATGTGCACGCTCTCGGGGGCGGCGGGGTCGTGGGCGGCCACGAGACCCCCGTACACCTCGTCGGCCACGAACGGGCAGAAGGGGGCCACCAGACCCGAGACGGTGGCCAGGCATTCGTGCAGGGTGGCGAACGCGGCGCGATGGTCGGCGTCCACGGCGTCCTCCCCGGTGCGGCCACCCCAGAACCGGGGCCGACACACCCGGACGTACCAGTTGGACAGATCGTCCATGAACGTCTCCAGCAGCCGCCCGGCGCCGGTGGCGTCGTACGCCTCCAGCCGCTCGGTGACCCGCTCGACGGTGTCGTCCAGGCGGGACAGCACCCAGCGATCGATGTCCGGGCGCTCGGCCACATCCGGGTCGTCCCCGCCGGGCGCCCAGCCGTCGGGCAGCGAGGCGTAGGTCACCAGGAACACGTAGGTGTTCCACAGGGTGAGGAGGAACCGCATGCTCTCGTCCACGGCGTCCAGGCTGAACCGGAACGAGTCCCAGGGGCTCTGGGCGGTGAGCAGGTACCAGCGGAAGGCGTCGGCGCCCTGGCGGTCCAGGACGGTCCAGGGCTCGATGATGTTGCCGCGGCTCTTGCTCATCTTCTGGCCCTCGCCGTCCAGGATGAGCCCCAGGCACACCACGTTGCGGTACGGGCTCTGGTCGAACAGCAGCGTGCTGACGGCCAGCAATGAGTAGAACCAGCCGCGGGTCTGGTCGATGGCCTCGCAGATGAAGTCGGCGGGGAACCTGCCCGACAGGTCGCCGCCGGTGGCGAACGGGTGGTGCTGCTGGGCGAAGGGCATGGCACCGCTGTCGAACCACACGTCCAGCACCTCGGGCACGCGGTGCGCGCGGCCGCCGCAACCGGAGCAGCGGATGGCGATGTCGTCCACGTACGGCCGGTGCGGGTCCAGGTCCGGGCCCACCGGCGTGTCCGGCATCGCGCGCTCGGACAGCTCGGCGAACCCGCCGATCACGTCCACGTGGTCGCAGTCCTCGCAGCGCCAGAACGGCAGCGGGGTGCCCCAGTAGCGCTCGCGCGAGATGGCCCAGTCGATGTTGCCCTCGAGCCATTTGCCGAAGCGACCGTCGCGCACGCGCTCCGGGTGCCAGCCGATGCCCGCGTTGTGGACCAGCATGCGGTCGCGCACGGCCGTGGTGCGGATGTACCAGGAGGGCTTGGCGTAGTACAGCAGCGGGGTGCCGCACCGCCAGCAGTGGGGGTAGGCGTGCGTGTAGACCTTCTCCGCGAACAGTCGCCCGCGGGCCCGCAGGTCGTCGATGAGCGGCCGGTCGGCGTCCTTGGCGAACACGCCCCGCACCAGGGGCACGTCCGCGGTGAAGCGGCCCTGGCGGTCGATGGGGTTGGGCGCGTCCAGACCCTCGGCCCGGCCCACCTGCATGTCGTCCTCGCCGAACGCGGGGGCGATGTGCACGATGCCCGTGCCGTCGTCGGTGGTGACGTAGTCGGCCGCCACCACGCGGTGCGCCCCGGGGACGTACGGGAACGCCGGCTCGTACAGCGCGCCCACCAGGTCGGAGGCGGCACGGCGGTCCACGATGCGCGCCCCCTCGCCCAGCACCTTGGCCACCAGGGGCTCGGCCAGGATGAGGCGCTCGCCGTCCAGCTCGGCCACGGCGTACGTGACGTGCGGGTTGACGGCGGCGGCCTGGTTGGCGGGCAGGGTCCACGGCGTGGTGGTCCACACCAGCAGGGACGTGCCCGGCTCGTCGCGCAGCGGGAAGCGCACGTACACCGACGGGTCGTCCACGTCCTGGTAGCCCAGCGCCACCTCATGGCTGGACAGCGCCGTGCCGCACCGCGGGCAGTACGGCACCACCTTGTCGCTCTCGTAGATGAGGTCGCGCGCGGCCATCTGGGCCAGGCTCCACCACACGCTCTCGATGTAGGGCGTGTCCATGGTGCGGTAGGCGCGGTCGGTGTCGATCCACATCCCGATGCGCTCGGTGAGCCGCTCCCACTCCTCCAGGTAGGTCAGCACCGAGTCGCGGCAGCGGCGGTTGAACTCCGCGATGCCGTACGCCTCGATCTCCGGCTTGCCGGAGATGCCCAGTTGCTTCTCCACCTCCAGCTCCACCGGCAGGCCGTGGCAGTCCCAGCCGCCGCGGCGCTCCACGAAGCTGCCGCGCATGGTGTGGAAGCGGGGGAAGATGTCCTTGAACACACGGGAGAGCACGTGGTGCGACCCCGGCCGCCCGTTGGCGGTGGGCGGGCCCTCGTAGAACACGTAGGCCGGGCCGCCCTCGCGGGCCCGCACGCTGCGGTGGAACACGTCACGGTCGCGCCAGAACTGCAGCACGCGCTGCTCCATTGCCAGCCAGCCGCCCTCGGTGGGCGCACGCCAGCCCATCAGGCGGCCCTCCGCACCAGGGCGTCCAGCTGGTCGGGCACCGAGGTGAAGTCCTGGAAGCCGATGAACGGGCGGTCGTGCTCGGCCAGATGCCGGGCCAGGTAGTCGCAGGCCAGCACGGTGTCGGCGATGCCGCTGACGCACCGGTCGGAGATGCCGTCGCCGATCAGCACCACGTGGTCGCCGCCGGCCAGCCGCCGCACCAGGCCCCGCTTGCAGGGGCGGTCGCATTCGGTGCAGCGGTCACCGCGGTCGGTCCACACCATGCGGCTCCCGGACGGGTGGAACTCGGCGTCGTGCGCGTGCACCTCCAGGCCGGACACCCCGAACCGGGTCAGCAGGTGCTGGATGCCCGTGCGCAGCCCGTTGCTGGTGATCACCAGGCGGTGCCCGCGGGCCCGGGTCCAGGCCACGAACTCGGGGAACCCGTCGCGCATGTGCGCGGCCTCGTCCAGGTGCGCCAGCACCTGCTCGCGCGTGGCGTGCACCGTGGCCATCTGCTCGTCCATGGCCTGCTCCACGGTGATGCGGCCGGCGCGCAGCGGCTCCACCATCCGATCCCACGCCGCGGCATCGCCGAAATGGTTGAGGATCAGCTGCAGCGTGTCCCTGCGCGTGACGGTTCCATCGAAGTCACAGGCGATCAGAAGGCGCGTCACGGGGGCGTGATGGTACCAGAGGCCCTCTGGCGGACCCGTTAGCATCCGACGATGCCCCCGCCCAACGCCATCCTGCTGCACGGCGCGCTCGGTGGCCCCGCGTGCTGGACCACCTTCGACGGCCGCTTCCCGGGAATGTCCGCCGTGCGCCTGCCCGGGCATCCCCACGGCGACGCCACCGCCGACCTCGAGGTGGCGGTGGGGCGCGTGGCCCGCGCCGTGGAGCGCGTGCCCGAACCGCGGGTGCTGGTGGGCCACGGGGTGGGCGCCGCCCTGGCCGTGGAGGCCGCCCTCCAGCAGCCCGAGCTGGTGCAGGGCATCGTGGCCATCGGCCTGGCGCCCGAGCTGCCGGTGGCCGACAACGCGCTCATCGCCGCGTTCACCGATGCCGACGGCGAGGCCGAGCGGTTGCTGGGCGACTGCACCCACCGCCCGGACGGGCCCGAGGCCAAGGTCATCCTGCGCCAGATGCAGCAGGCCGGGGCCCGCACCCTGGCGGCCGACTACCAGCTGTGCCGGCAGGTGCAGCTCACCGGCCGCCTGCGCGAGCTGTCCATCCCGGTGCTGCTCATCGCCGGCGCCGACGACACCTGGGTGCCCATCCCCGAGGTGCAGCACCTGGCGCTGCAGTTGCCCAACGCCCTGATGGTGGCCGTGCCCGGGGCCCGCCACCTGGTGATGGTGGACCGGCCGGCCACGGTGAACCTGCTGGTGGCCGCCTTCCTGGCGCGCCTGGAGCTGTCCATGGGTGACACGCCCTGAGCGAGCGCTCGGCGCTGGCGCTGGTGATCAACCCCGCGGCCACCCGGGCGGCGGGCGCGTCGCGTGATGCCGTCGTGCGCGCCCTGCGCCACCACGACCTGGGCGTGGTGGCCGTGCCCTCCAGCGCCGACGGGTTGCGCGAGGCCGTGCGGGACGCCGCCGCCCAGGGCGCGCGGGTGGTGGCGGTGCTGGGCGGTGACGGCACCATCGGCATCGCGGCCGCCGAGCTGGCCGGCACGGATGTGGCCCTGCTGCCGCTGCCCGGGGGATCCACCAACGTGTTCGCGCGGGGCATCGGCTGGCCCGCCCGCACCGCCGAGGCGCTCGCGCGGGTGCCCGAGGCGCTGGCGGGTCCGGGCCGCACGCTGGTGCTGGGCGACGTGCGCGCCGACGACCTCGGCCGGGTGGCGTGCATCAACGTGGGGGTGGGGATGGACGCCGCCGCCGTGCACTGGGTGGAGCGGCACCCGCGCGCCAAGCGCGGGTTCCGCCAGGTGGCGTTCATCGCCGCCGCCGCGGGCCCGGGGGCCGTGGCCCTGCGCCGCAGCGCGCCCATGCGCCTGCGCGTGGGCCATCAACCGCCCATCACCATCCACGGAATCGTGGTGGCATGGGGGAAACCGTACGTCTACCTGGGTCCGCGGCCCCTCACCATCCTCCCCGCCGCCGACTGGGACGGGCGCATGCAGTGGGTGGCCCTGACCCGCCCCTCCGTGGCCGCCGCGCTGGCCGTGATCGTGCGGGGCGTTGCCGGGCGGTCCACGCCCACGCCCGGCAGCATCGGCGGACACTCGGCGCTGCCGCTGGTGATGGAGTGCGACGCGCCGTTCACGGTGCAGGTGGACGGTGAGCCGGTGGGTCCCGTCCACCGGCTGGCCCTGGGTGCCGGCCCCCGGTTGCGCGTGGTGACCCCTCAAGCCTCCGGCGGCCCGGCCGACAATTGAGGTGTGGGCGCAATCGCGCCCTGATGGCACTGCATGAGCAAGGAGGCTCCGACGGTGACCACCAATGGTCCAGACCCGCGCGCGGCCGCGCGCGGATTCATCGCCCTGGTCCTCGACCAGGCACGCATCGACCCCGACCGCCGGCCCAGCGCAGACATGCGCCGGTGGTGCAGCGACCTCTCCGTCCGGCTGGGCATCCCGCCGCGCGACGAGTTCGAGACCAACCGCGACCTGCTGCGCGAGGCCCTGCGCCTGGAGCAGGTGGCGCACATGAATCACCCGACGGAGAGCGCGCCACCGGTGCGCGCCATCGCGGAGCTGCCCGTGTAGCTGTTTTCTTCTTTGGGGAATGGGCCCGCCGTGGCGGGCCCGCGCCTCATGTCGAAGTCTCCGCCGACCAGGATGCCCGAGGCCCCGAGAATTGGGGATGGTGCAGGGTGTGAGTCCCCCCGACCCAGGGATGGGGAGGTTCGACTCAGGTCCGCGCAGCCCGCAAGGGCGCTGTGGTAGCGCCACACGATCCGAACCCGCCATACGCAGCGTTCGGTCAGAGGGCAACCCTGTAAGAAGCCGGCGCTACTCCACGCCTGAGGCGAGCGCCGTCCCGCCTGTCGCGAGCTCGCGCTGCGCTCCCAAGCGTCGAAAACGCTCACGACGAGCACGTCGCCTGTCCGCGGGGGCCATCGCGCCCAGTTCCCGCAGGGTCCGCGACAGGTAGCCGTCCAGCAGGCGGGCCGCCTCGTCGTGGTCGTTGTGCGCGCCGCCCTCCGGCTCCGGCACCACGGCGTCGGCCACGCCCCAGCGGTAGCAGTTGGCCGCGGTGGGCTTGAACGCCGTGGCGGCCAGCTTGGCCTTCCCGGCGTCGCGCCACAGGATGGCCGCGCCGCCTTCCGGTGAGATCACCGAGTAGGTGGAGTTCTCCAGCATCACCACGCGGTCGGCCACACCCACGGCCAGCGCGCCGCCCGAGGAGCCCTCGCCGATGATCACGGCCACGGTGGGTGCCGGGTGCCGCAGCATCATCAGCATGCTGCGCGCGATGGCGCCGCCCTGGCCGCGCTCCTCGGCACCCGCGCCGGGGAAGGCCCCGGGCGTGTCGATGAGGGTGATCAGCGGGATCTGTAGCTTGGCCGCCAGCTCCATCAGGCGCATGCCCTTGCGGTAGCCCTCGGGCTGCGGCATCCCGAAGTTGCGGTAGGCGCGGTCCTTGGCGTCGCGGCCCTTCTGGTGGCCGATGATCGCCACGGGCCGGTCGTGGTACCGCCCGATGCCCGCCACGATGGCCGGGTCGTCGCCCTGCAGGCGGTCGCCGTGCAGCTCCTCGAACTCGGGCATGAGCCGCGCGATGTAGTCCAGCGGGTACGGCCGGTCCTGGTGACGGGCCAGCTGGATGGCCTCCCAGATGTTGCCGCCGTCGGACTCCACCGGCACGAACCGGTCGGTGATGCGCCGCACGAACCGCGGTGTCCGACGGGCTCCGAACCCTCCACCGGCACTCATCAGCGTTCCCCCTCGCCAAGCACCCGGTCGCGCAGCCGGCGTGACAGCTGGGGCAGCGCCTGCGCGATGCGGGCGGCCCGCTCGGTGCCGTTCTGCGCCAGCTGCACCGCCAGCGACGCCCCCAGGCCATCGCGGGGCGGCTGGTGCAGGATGCGCATCAGCCGGCCCAGGCGCTCGGGCAGCTCCCGCCGGTCCACCACCGCGTCCACGTGCCCGTGCAGCAGCTGCTGCTCGGCCAGGCCGAAGTCGTCGGGCAGCTTCTCGCGGGTGGTCTGCTCGATCACACGGGGGCCGCTGAACGCGATGAGGGCCCCGGGCTCGGCGTAGGTGACGTCCCCCAGCGAGGCGAACGAGGCCCACACCCCGCCGGTGGTGGGGTGCGCCAGCACCACGATGAAGGGCAGCCCGGCGTCGGCCAGCTCGTCCAGCGACACGATGGTCTTGGCCATCTGCATGAGGGCGAGGACGCCCTCCTGCATGCGGGCCCCGCCGGAGGAGGTGATGGTGATCATGGGCACGCCCAGCTGCACCGCGCGGTCGGCGGCACGCGCGAAACGCTCGCCCACCACCGAGCCCATGGAGCCGCCCAGGAACCCGAAGTCCATCACGGCAACCACGCAGGCCTGGCCGGACACCGCCAGCTCGGCGCACAGGAGGGCCTCGGTGTTGCCCTTGGCCTCGGCCGCGGTGACGCGGTCGGGGTACGGCTGCAGGTCCACGAACCGCAGCGGGTCGGTGGCCCGCAGCTCCTCGCCGATGGGCGTCCACGCGCCGCCGTCGGCAAGGGCGTCCAGGCGGTCGCGGGCGCCGATGTTGAAGTGGTGCCCGCACGTGGCGCACACCCACCGGTTGCGGCGCATCTCCTCCGGGCCGAAGTGGCTCTGGCACTTGGGACACGAGCGTTCATCGCCCGGCATGCGCCGCGGCGGGGCGGCGTCGGGGCGGCGACCGCGCAGGCGGTCGATGGAGACGGAGATGGGACGACGCGACATGGCCCGTGATTATCGCAAGGCCGGAGGCGGCTCGGGCGGATCCGCGCTCTGGAATTCCTCCAACCAGCGCTCCACCGACTCGCGGTAGGCGGGCATGAGGCGTCCCATCGGCCGGGTTTCCAGCACCAGCCGGGCGGCGGTCTCGGGGTCGTGACCCAGCAGGCGCAGGGTGGCGTAGGCCACCATCACCGACCGGCGGCGGCCCTGCTGGCAGTGGATGAGCACGCGCGCATCCGGGTCCTGGCGCAGGGTCTCGGCGGCGAAGCGGGCCGCGGGGGCCCACAGCGCGGGGGGCTGGTGGTTGCCGTGGTCCCACATGGGGGCATGCGCCACGTTGCCGGCGCCCAGCACCGCCCGGGCCGCCCACAGGTCCTGGCTCACGACGGTCTGGGGGCCCGCCCGGCACACCACGGCGTGGGTGAAGCCGTGCTCCGGCAGCGCGGCGACGTGGGGGCCCACGGGGATCGCCCCGATGGCCAGGCGCTCACCGGGGACCCACGCGTACCCGGCCAGCCCGCCGCGCGGTCCGTACAGCCGTGTGCTGACGCGATGTGCGAGCGCGCGCGGGCCGCGGTAGTCGCCCGCGCTCACCCGTCCCACCGGCGCAGGACCAGGGCGGCGTTGTGGCCGCCGAAGCCGAAGCCGTTGGAGAGGGCCACGCGGATGTCCGCCTCACGGGCGGTGTTTGCCACGTGGTCCACCCCCTCGCAGGCCGGGTCCAGGTCGGTGAGGTTGATGGTGGGGGGCACGCGGCCGTCGCGCAGCGCCAGCGCGGTGAGGGCCGCCTCCACACCACCCGCCGCACCCAGGCAGTGGCCGTGCATGGACTTGGTGGAGCTCACCAGGCAGCGCGACGCCAGCTCGTCGCCCAGCGTCATGCGGATGACCCGGATCTCATTGGGGTCGCCGATGGGCGTGGAGGTGGCATGGGCGTTGATGTAACCCACCTCTTCCGGGGCGACGCCGGCGTCCCGCAGGGCCATCCGCAGGGCGGCGGTGGGGGCGATGCCGCTGGGGTCGGGCTCGGTGAGGTGGTGCGCGTCACCGGACAGCCCGTAGCCGCTGAGCTCGGCGTGGATCCGCGCTCCGCGCGCCCGGGCGTGCTCCAGCTCCTCCAGCACCAGCACCGCGCCCGCCTCGCCCATCACGAAGCCGTCTCGGCCGGCGTCGAAGGGGCGGCTGGCGCCCTGCGGGTCGTCGTTGCGGGTGGACAGCGCGCGCATGGCGTTGAACGCGGCCAGGCCGATCTCGTTGATGGACGTCTCCGACCCACCGGCAAGGATCACGTCGGCGCGGTTGAGGCGGATGGCGTCCAGGGCCTCGCCGATTGCGTGGTTGGCCGTGGCGCACGCGCTGACGGTGGTGATCAGCGGGCCCCGCAGCTTGTACTGCATCGACACCTGGGCGGCGCCCATGTTGGGGATGATCATGGGGATGAAGAACGGGGACAGGCGGTCGGGCCCCCGCTCCAGCATCACCTGGGTCTGCTGCACGAAGGTGGTGAGCCCCCCGATGCCCGACCCGATGTACACGCCCGCCTCGGGCACCTCGGCGGGATCCAGCGCGGCGTCCTCCAGCGCCAGGCCTGCAGCGGCCACGGCGAACTGGGCGAAGCGGTCCATGCGGCGCGCCTGGCGGCCGTCCATGTACGCCGCCGGATCGAAGTCGGGGACGTCGCACACCACCCGGGTGGGCAGCCGCGACGGGTCGAAGGCGCTGACCGGCCGTGCACCGCTGGTGCCGGCCAGGGCGTTGGCCCACACCGCCTCCACGCCGATTCCGATGGGGGTGACCAGCCCGATGCCGGTGATCGCCACCCGGCGAAGGGGGGTCATGTCGCCAGGCCCCCGTCCACCTGCAGCACGGTCCCGGTGATGAACGCGGCCGCCGGGGAGCACAGGAAGGCGACGGCTCCCGCCACGTCCTCCGCCGTGCCCAGCCGGCCCAGGGGGGTGGAGTCCAGCAGCTGCTGCCGCTGGGCCTCGGGGAGGTCCGCCGTCATGTCGGTGACGATGTACCCGGGGGCGACGGCGTTGACCCGCACGCCCCGGCCGCCGGCCTCGCGGGCCAGCGACTTGGTGAGGCCGATCAGGCCGGCCTTGGCGGCCGCGTAGTTGGCCTGCCCGGCGTTGCCGGTGAGGCCCACCACCGAGGACATGGTCACGATGGAGCCGCCCCGCCGCTTCATCATGCCCCGCAGCGCGGCCTTGGCCACGTGGAAGGCCCCCGTGAGGTTGGTGTCCAGCACGGCGCTCCAGTCGTCGGCGGACATCCGCAGGAACAGCCCGTCGCGGGTGATGCCCGCGTTGAGCACCAGCGCGTCCAGGGGGCCCAGGGCCTCCTCGGCCCCGTGCACCAGCGCCGCCGCCTGCTCCTCCACCGCCACGTCACCGGCCAGGGCCACCGCGCGGCGGCCCGCGGCCTCCACCGCACGCACCGTGGCCGCGGCCGCGGCCGCGTCACCGCGGTATCCCACCGCCACGTCGAACCCGTTCCCGGCCAGCGCGGCGGCCACGGCCGCCCCGATGCCGCGCGAGGCGCCGGTGACCAGTGCCACCGGCATCAGCGCACCGCCTCGACCAGCGCGCCCAGATCGGCGGGGGTGCCGATCTGCAGCACGTTCGCGTCGCGGCGCACGCGCTTGACCAGCCCGGACAGCACCCGGCCCACGCCGATCTCCACGAAGGTGGTGGCGCCCATCCGCAGCGTCTCGCCCACGGCGTCGGCGAAGCGCACCGGCGCGGTGAGCTGCGCGTACAGCACCTCGCGCATGCGTTCGGGGGGCTCCACCTGACAGGTGGTGGTGGACAGGAAGGGGATGTTCGGCGGGCTGGGGGTCCAGGCCTCCAGGGCGGGGTGCAGGCGATCGGCGGCCGGCTCCATGAGGGGGGAGTGGAACGCGCCGGCCACCTGCAGTCGTGCGGACTTGATGCCGTGCTCCGACAACAGGCGCAGCAGGGCGTCGATGCCGGCCTGCGTGCCGCTCACCACCACCTGGGCGGGACAGTTGAAGTTGGCGGGCCACACCTCGCCCACCTCGGCGCAGTACCGGGCCACGTCCTCGTCGGAGGCGCCCAGCACGGCGGCCATGGCCCCGGGACTGGCGTCGGCGGCCTGCTGCATGGCCGCACCACGCTCGGCGGCGATGCGCAGCGCCTCGCCGAACGACATGGCGCCGGCGGCGACCAGGGCCGGGTACTCACCCAGGGAGTGGCCCATCACCAGGTCCCCCTGCAGGCCGTGCTCCAGCGCCACACGCAGGGCCGCCACGCCCGTGGCGACCAGCGCCGGCTGGCAGATGTCGGTGCGCGTCAGCCGCTCCACGGGCCCCGCGAAGCACACCTCCGACAGGCGGTAGCCCAGCACCTCGTCGGCCTCGTCGTACGTCTCGCGCGCCACGGGGAACGCGTCGGCCAGTTCCTGGCCCATGCCCACGGCCTGCGCACCCTGCCCGGGGAACATCAACACGATCATTCGGGTTCGTACCTCACCAAACACGACGCCCAGGTCAACCCCGCCCCGAAGCCCACCAGCAGAAGCAGGGCCCCGGGTGTGAGCACACCCGCCTCCCGCGCCTCGGTGAGCGCGAGGGGGATGGACGCGGCGGAGGTGTTCCCGTAGCGATCCAGGTTGTTGAACACGCGGTCCTCGGCGATGCCGAGCTTCTTCACCGCGTGGTCGATGATGCGCTGGTTGGCCTGATGGGCCACCAGCAGGTCCACTTCGTCGATCCCCACCCCGGTGCGCTCCAGCAGGCGCAGCACGGACTCCTCCATCACGCGGGTGGCGAAGCGGAACACCTCGCGCCCGTTCATCTTGATGTACGCCTCGTCGGCCGCGAACGGCATGGAGGCGGGGTGGCGGGTGCCGCCAACGGGCACCTGCAGGTCGTACGCCTGGCTGCCGTCGGCGCCCAGCTCGAACCCCATGAACCCCTCGGTGCCGTCGGCCGGGACGCCGGTGATCAGCGCCCCCGCCGCGCCGTCGCCGAACAGCACGCAGGTGCCGCGGTCGTTCATGTCCATGAACCGCGAGAGCACCTCGGCGCCCACCACCAGCACGTTGCGCGCCAGCCCCGACTCCACCAGCGCCGTGGCCTGCGCCAGCCCGTAGATGAAGCCGCTGCACGCGGCCTGGATGTCGAAGGCCGCGGCGTTGACGGCGCCGATGCGGTGGGCGGCCAGCGCCGACACCGACGGGAAGATGTGGTCGGGGGTGCAGGTGGGCACGATGAAGACGTCCACCTCCGCGGCGTCGAGGCCCGCCGTGTGCAACACCTGCTGGGCCGCGGCCACGGCGAGGTCGCTGGTGGCCTCCTCGGGCGCCGCCCACCGCCGCTCCCGGATGCCCGTGCGGGTGACGATCCACTCATCGGTGGTGTCCACCTGCTGTTCCAGGTCGGCGTTGGTGACGATGCGGCTGGGGACATGGGCGCCCAGGGCGGTGAGGCGGGCCCGCATCGGCGGGCCGTGGCGGCTGCTGAGCATCAGGCCTCGGCCCGGTCGGCGTCGATGAGGGCGAAGCTGATGGTGGCCGTGCAGGCCACCTCATCGCCCACCCGCGCCACGCCCTCCCCGAACCCCACGGGGCCGCGCTGCCGGGTGAGGCGGGTCTCCAGCTCCAGCGTGTCGCCGGGGCGGACGATGCGGCGGAACCGCACCTTCTCGATGCCGGCGAACACGGCCAGCTTCCCGGCGTTCTCGGGCAGGCTCATGGCGGCCAGGCCGCCGGTCTGGGCCAGCGCCTCCACCATCAACACCCCCGGCGTGATGGGGTTGCCGGGGAAGTGCCCGCGGAAGAACCAGTGGTCGTCACGCAGAGTCCAGCGTGCGTGCGCGGCCACACCCGGCTCCAACGAGACGATCTCGTCAACCAGGAGAAAGGGCTCCCGATGTGGAAGCAGGTCTGTGGGGTCGGGAAGCGGCACGATGTTCGCTCGCCCGCGGACGCGCCGGAGGGCCGGCGGCTCGCGTTGCGCCGTCCATCGTACCGACGTCACCGGGCCTCCGTTGCCGGGGGGATGACCCGTCGGCAGACGCCTGAGGGGTCAACCGTGGTTGAGTGCGACGTGCGGCGGCGGGATGCTCGTGCCGCCGCGAAAGGACGCGTGAGCGTGTGAACCTGCTGCCGTTGCTGCTGATCGTGCTCCTGGTGGGGGCCTACCTGAGGCTGGCGGTGCACGTGTGCGACAGCCAGGAGCGGGTGGTGATCCACCGCATGGGCAAGCTCGCCGGGACGCGCGGTGCCGGCCTGTTCCTGACCATCCCGTTGCTGGACAAGATGGAGCGGGTGTCCACCAAGACCATCATGGAGGACCCCCGCGCGCAGAGCGCGGTCACCTCCGACAACGTGGCCGTCACGGTGGACGCCGTCGTGTACTACAAGGTGGTTGACGCCGTGGACGCCGTGGAGAACGTCAACCACTTCGGCGACGCCACCGTGCAGATCGCGCTCACGGCCCTGCGCGAGGCCATCGGGGCCCACAACCTGGCCGAGTTCCTCACCCAGCTGGCGGTGGTGGAGGCCGACATCCGGGAGCGCGCCAACGAGCAGACCTCCAACTGGGGGGTGGAGGTGACCAGCGTCAACCTCACCGACCTCAAGCTGCCCGAGAACATGGAGCGGGCCCTGGCCCGGCGGGCGCAGGCCGTGGAGGAGTCGGAGGCGCTGCGGGTGGCGGCCCTGGCGGAGTCGGACGCCGCCGGCCACCTCAGCATGGCCGCGGCGAAGATGGCCGCGTACCCCTCCGCCATGCAGCTGCGCTACCTGCAGTCCATGACCGAGGCCAGCAAGGGCGACAACACCAGCACGTACGTCCTGCCGTTCCCCGTTGAGATGATGCGGCACATGCTGGACGGGATCACCACGGGCGCGCCCGGCACCCCACTGGTGCCACCACCCCCTCCGGCGCCCCCGGATCCGGGCCGGCCGTTCGACCATCAGACGGATCTGGAGCACTGACACGCATGCGCGCGATTTGGAAGGGCTTCATCAGCTTCGGCCTGGTGACCATCCCGGTGAACGTCGGGATCGCCCAGGACCGGAAGGACCCCAGCTTCCGCACGCTGGTGCGCGACACCATGCGCCCGGTCAAGCAGAAGCGCTTCGACGGCGACCGCGACGTGGAGGTGCGCGCCGAGGACACCGTGAAGGGCTGGGAGGTCTCCAAGGGCCGCTTCGTGGTGGTGGAGGAGGACGAGCTGGCGCGGTTCGCCCCCCAGCAGGAGAAGACGGTGCAGATCCTGCAGTTCGTGGAGCTGTCCGAGATCGACCCGGTGTTCTTCGAGAAGGCCTACTGGCTGGAGCCGCAGGAGCGCGCCGACCGCCCGTACGCCCTGCTGGCGGCGGCGCTGGAGAAGACGGGCCGCGCCGCGGTGGGCCGGTTCGTGCTGTCCACCAAGGAGCACCTGGTGCTGGTGCGCTGCATGGACGGGGTGCTGGCGCTGCAGACGCTGTACTACCCCGAGGACGTGCGCACGGAGGTGCACGGCGAGATCCACGAGCGCATGGCCAAGGTGGAGGTGGCCGACGCGGAGCTGGAGATCGCCGAGCAGCTCGTGACCGGCATGACCAAGCCGTTCGAGCCCGAGGCGTACCCCAACCGCACCCGCGCGGCCATCATGGAGATGCTGGAGGCCAAGGCCGACGGCCAGACGGTGACGGTGCCGGACGCCCAGGCCGAACCCGCCCCGGTGGTCGACCTCATGGCCGCGCTGAAGGCCTCGCTGGCCGCCGCCCAGGGCGGCGGCGGCGCCGAGGACACCCGCAAGGCGTCCTAGTGCCGCCCGCGACCCTGCGGATGGGGCTGCGGTATTCGGCGGGCAACCGCCGCCTGATGGCACCCATGGGCATGGGTCCCCGGCGCAGCGAGATCCGCGTGGACCCCGATCGCCTGACGGTGCGCATGGGGTGGGCCTTCAGCGCCTCGGTGCCGCGGTCGGCGGTGACCGGGGCGCAGTCCGGGGTGCGCCTGCCCTTCCTGGGGTGGGGCGTGCACGGCTGGGGGGGCCGCTGGCTGGTGAACGGCTCCAGCCGCGGGCTGGTGCGCATCGGGTTCGCCCCGGTGCAGCGTGCGCGGGTGTGCGGCTGGCCCGTGAAGCTGCACGAGCTGTGGGTGTCGGCCGAGGACCCGGATGCGCTCACCCGGGCCCTCGGGATGCCTCGCGGCTAGCCCTCCTCGGGCTCGCCCTCGGCCGGCTCCATTTCGTCACCGGCGGGCTCGGCCAGCGCCTCGGCACCGGTGCCCTCGCCGGCGACGTCCTCCGGCGTGAACACCTGCTCGTCGCCGTTCTCGTCGTCGCTCTCCACCACGCTGGCCACGCTGGCCACCTGGTCGTCCTCGCGCATCACCATCAGACGCACGCCCTCGGTTGAGCGCCCCATGCGCTTGACCGCGGACACGTCGATGCGGATGACCTGGCCGGCCAGCGACACCAGCAGCAGCTGGTTGCCCTCGCGCACCGGTCGCGCCGTGATGAGCTCGCCCTTGCGGTCGCTCACCCGGATGGTGCGCACGCCCTTGGTGGGCCGGCCCTTGCGCGGGTAGTCGGCCATGGGGGTGCGCTTGCCGTAGCCGTTGCCGGTGACCACCATGAGGTCCTCGTCGTCCCTGGCCACGCACAGCGCCAGCACCCGGTCGCCCTCGTCCAGGTTCATGGCCTTCACCCCTTGGGTCTGGCGGCCCTGGGGGCGCACCGCGCCCTCGGTGAACCGGGCGGCCTGGCCGCGGGCCGAGACGATCAGCAGGTCGTCGTCGCCGTCGGTGAGCTGCACGCCCACCAGCTCGTCGCCGTCCTGCAGGCTGATGGCGTAGATGCCGGCCTCGCGCAGCACGGTGTCGTAGGCGGTGAACTCGGTCTTCTTGACCATCCCCTCCCGGGTGGCCAGCACCAGGTACTTGCCCTCGGTGTAGTCGCGTGTGGCGAACACCGCCCGCACCTCCTCGTCCTCCAGGAGGGCCAGCACGTTGCTGATGTGCCGGCCGCGGGCGTCGCGGGCGCCCTGGGGCAGCTCGTGCACCTTCTGGCGGTACACGCGCCCCTGATTGGTGAAGAACAGCAGGTAGTGGTGCGTGGACGCGATGAACAGGTGCTCGATGTAGTCGTCGTCCTTGAGCTTGGCCCCGCGAAGCCCCTTGCCGCCCCGGCGCTGGGCCCGGTAGGTGGTGACGGGCAGGCGCTTCAGGTAGCCGCCGCGGGAGATGGAGATCACCATCTCCTCCTCGGCGATGAGGTCCTCGAGGTCGATCTCGCCCTCGCCGGGCACGATCTCGGTGCGGCGCTCGTCGGCGAAGCGCTCGCGCAGCGCCAGGATCTCCTCGCGGATCACCGCCATCACCCGGGCCTCGTCGCCCAGGATGGCCCGCAGCTTGGCGATCTCGGTCTGCAGCTGCTCGTGCTCGGCGCGGATGGTGTCCGCCTCCAGCTGGGTGAGCCGCTGCAGGCGCAGGTCCAGGATGGCGCGGGCCTGCACCTCGGTGAGCCCGAAACGCTCCATGAGGCCGTTACGGGCCTCCTCCGGGTCGGCCGCGGCGCGGATGAGCGCGATGACCTCGTCGATGCGCCCCAGGGCGATGAGCAGGCCGTCCAGGATGTGGGCGCGCGCCTCGGCGCGTCCCAGCCGGTACCGCGACCGGCGGATCACGACCTCGCGCTGGTGGTTGAGGTAGTGGAACAGGATCTCGCGCAGGCCCAGCGTGCGCGGCACGCCGTCCACCAGGGCGATGGCGTTGACGCCGAAGGTGCTCTGCACGGCCGTGTGCTTGTACAGCTTGTTCAGCACCACCAGCGGCACCGCGCCACGGCGCAGCGTGATGACCACGCGGGTGCCGTCGCGGCCGCTCTCGTCGTTGGCCTCGCTGACCTCGGGCAGCACCTTGTCGTTGGCGAGCTGCGCGATGCGCGACAGCAGGTCCGACTTGTTCACCTGGTAGGGCAGCTCGGTGAAGATGATCGCGTTGCGGCCGTTGCGCAGCTGCTCGTTGTGGGCCCGCCCGCGCACCACCACCCGGCCGCGGCCGGTGCGGTAGGCGTCCACGATGCCCTGACGGCCCACGATGACCCCGCCAGTGGGGAAGTCCGGGCCACGGACGTGCCGCATGAGGTCCTCGACGGTGGCCTCGGGGTTGTCGATCATCTCGACCACGGCGTCGATGACCTCGCCGATGTTGTGCGGCGGGATGTTGGTGGCCATGCCCACCGCGATGCCCGAGCTGCCGTTGATGAGCAGGTTGGGCAGGCGCGCGGGCAGCACGACCGGTTCGGTGCGCCGGTCGTCGTAGGTGGGGCTGGTGTCGACGGTGTCCTCATCGATGCCGCGCAGCAGCTCCACCGCCACCCGCGACAGCTTGGCCTCGGTGTAGCGCATGGCGGCCGCGGGGAACTCGGAGCTGCCGAAGTTGCCCTGCCCGTCGATGAGGGGGTACCGCGAGGCGAAGTCCTGGGCCAGGCGCACCAACGCGTCGTAGATGGCCTGGTCGCCGTGGGGGTGGAACTCACCCATGACGCGACCCACGATGTTGGCGCTCTTGACGTGGCCGCGCTCGGGCTGCAGGCCCATGTCGTCCATGGTGTAGAGCACCCGGCGGTGCACGGGCTTGAGCCCGTCACGCACGTCCGGCAGCGCCCGGCCCACGATGACGCTCATCGCGTAGTCCAGGTACGAGCTGCGCATCTCCTGCTCCAGCTCGCGCAGCTCGATGCGTCCGTCGCGGTCGAGTGTGCCCACCCGGTCCCCTTTGCGTCAGTTCGTGGTTGTGAGGCTAGACATCGAGGAAGCGCACGCTGCGCGCGTTCTGCTCGATGAACTGCCGGCGGGGCTCCACCTTGTCGCCCATCAGCGTGGCGAACAGGTCACCCGCGGAGGCCGCGTCGTCCATGGACACCCGCTGCAGGATGCGGCGGTCGGGGTCCATGGTGGTCTCCCACAGCTGGTCGCTGTTCATCTCGCCCAGCCCCTTGAAGCGGTTGAGCGTGATGCCCTCGCGGCACAGCTCCAGCACCATGGCCCGCAGCGCGTCGTAGGTGAGCGCCTCGCGGATGCGCGCCCCGCGGGTGACCCGGAACGGGGGCTTGCCCACCAGGTCCTCCAGCCGGGTGCGCGCGTTGGACAGCTGGTTCAGCTCGCGCGATGCGAAGAGCTCCATCGGCAGCACCGCCGAGCTGGCCTCACCGGTGCGGGCCCGCACGGCGCGTGCACGCACCACCCCGGCGTCACCCATGACGTCGGCGGCCAGCTGCGCCGACTCGTGCGAGGCGTCGCGCACCATCCGGGCCAGGTCCTCGAGCGACTCGGGGCGGGCCCCCACCAGGTGGTGGGCCATGAGGAAGTCGATGGTGCCGCCGCCGTAGCTGGCGCGCAGGGTGGCCGCCCAGCCCTCGTGCTCGCGCAGGGCGCGCTGGAACCGCTGGAAGCGGTTCTCGGTGAGGGACAGCGGCGCGTGCCCCAGGGGGATGACCTCGATGGACGCCAGGTTGCGGTCCAGAAGCCATTCCTCCAGGTCGGCCTCCTTCTCGATGTACTGCTCCTGGTTGCCCAGCTTGACCTTGTAGAGCGGCGGGCAGGCGATGTACACGAACCCGTGGTCGATGAGGCCGCGCATGTGCTGGAACAGGAACGTGAGGATGAGGGTGCGGATGTGCGCCCCGTCCACGTCGGCGTCGGTCATCACCACGATCTTGTGGTACCGGGCCTTCTCGGCGTCGAAGTCGTCGTCGATACCGGTGCCGATCGCGGTGATCATGGCCTGGATCTCGTTGTTGGAGAGCACCTTGTCGATGCGTGCCTTCTCCACGTTGATGATCTTGCCGCGCAGGGGCAGGATGGCCTGGAAGCTGCTCTGCCGCGCCCGCACCGCCGAGCCGCCGGCCGAGTCGCCCTCCACCAGGAACAGCTCGGTGGCGTGGGGGTCGCGGTCGCTGCAGTCGGCCAGCTTGCCGGGGAGGCCCCCGGAGTCGAGCGCGCCCTTTCGGCGGGCCAGGTCGCGGGCCTTGCGGGCGGCCATGCGCGCCTGGGCGGCGTTGACGCACTTGGCGCAGATGGCCCGCGCCTGGGTGGGGTTCTCCTCGAAGTACTCGGCCAGGGCCCGCGTGACCTCCTGGTTGACGAACCCGGTGATCTCCGAGTTGCCCAGCTTGGTCTTGGTCTGGCCCTCGAACTGCGGCTCGCGCAGCTTGACCGAGATGATGGCGGTGAGCCCCTCGCGGGTGTCGGCCCCGTCGAGGTTGTCGTCCTTCTCCTTGAGGATGCCCTTCTCACGCGCGTAGTCGTTGACGGTGCGCGTGAGCGCCGTGCGCACGCCGGTGAGATGCGTGCCGCCCTCATGCGTGTTGATGTTGTTGGCGAACGTGTACACCGACTCGGTGTAGTTGTTGGTCCACTGGAAGGCGGCGTCCAGGCTGCCCTCCGGGCCCTCGGCCTCGAGGGTGATGACGTCGCGGTGCACCACGTCGCGCCCCTCGTTGAGGTGCGTGACGAAGTCCACCAGGCCGCCGTCGTACTTGTGGGTCTCCTCGCGGCCCTCGCCGCGCTGGTCCACCAGCCGGATGCACAGGCCCTTGGTGAGGAACGCGGTCTCGCGGAAGCGCTTGGCCAGGACGTCGAAGTCGAAGTCCAGCTCCTCGAAGATGTCCGGGTCGGGCTTGAACGTGATGGTGGTGCCGGTGCGCTCGGTGGCCTCGCCCCGCTGCAGGGTGGTCTGCGCCTCGCCCTTGGCGTACTCCTGGATCCATTCGAACCCGTCGCGGCTCACCCGCGCCTCGAGGCGCTCGGACAGCGCGTTCACCACGCTGCTGCCCACGCCGTGCAGGCCGCCGGACACCTTGTAGCCCTCGCCCCCGAACTTGCCGCCTGCGTGCAGCACCGTGAGCACCACCTCCAGGGCGGAGCGGCCGCCCTGGTCCTCCATGGCGGCCACGGGGATGCCGCGGCCGTTGTCGGCGACGGTGCAGGAGCCGTCCGGGTGGAGGGTCACCTCGACGGTGTCGCAGAAACCGGCGAGCGCCTCGTCCACCGAGTTGTCCACCACCTCGTACACCAGGTGGTGCAGGCCCCGCAGGGATGTGGAGCCGATGTACATGCCGGGCCGGCGCCGCACCGCCTCGAGGCCCTCGAGGACGGTGATGTCGGATGCGTCGTAGCCCGGGCGGCCATTCTTGTCTGTGCTCACGCGGCCTTTCCGGCGGGGGTCAACAGCCCCTGAACCCTATCAGGGGCCGCGGCCGGCGAGAAACGCTGATTCTCCCTTATTGCAGGGTATTCATCTATTCCAGCGCCGCTGCAGGGCCGCCGCCGCGGCCCGTTGCACCGCCGCGCGCAACTCGGGGTCGGTGACGTGCGCCGCCAGGCCCTCCGCCGCGGCCACGGCCTCGGGTCCCGGGGGTGCGGGGGGTGGCGGCGGACCCGCCGGTGCCCGCGGGGTGACGGCATGGTCGGCGATGACCGCCCGTACCCCCAGCAGCGCCCTTCCCGCGGCATCCGACAGGGCCCGGGTGAGCTCCTCGGCGCGCAGGCTGAGCTCCTGCGCCACACCCGCGTCGGTGCAGGCGATGGTGACCACCCCGTTGCGGGATGCGCGCAGCACCGTGGTGTGGGCCGCCAGCTCACCGCAGGCCTGCGCCCAGGCCTCGTCGAGCGTGGCCGCGGCCCGTGGGACCGCGCCCGGGGGCCGCCGGTCGCGATAGCGCGCCAGCAGGTCGCCCACCGCGGCGGGGTCACGCCGGAAGCGACGCCGTGGCGGCAACCCGCCCCTCCCGCACGCGGATCACCGTGGCGCTGCGGGCACCCATCACCGACTGGCCCTCGGGCTCGGCCGAGGTGATGAGCACCTGGCCCGACCCGTCGTCCACCGCGGCCAGCAGGGCCGCTCTGCGGTCGGGGTCCAGTTCCGACAGCACGTCGTCCAGCAGCATGATGGGCGTGGTGCCGCCGTCGCGCAGGCGCTCGCGGTGGGCCAGCAGCATGGCCAGGGCCGCCGTGCGCTGCTCGCCCTGGCTGCCCAGACGGCGCAGGTCGTGTCCCTCGGTGCCGATCCACACGTCGTCCCGGTGCGGTCCTCCCAGCGTCATGCCGGCGGCCACCTCCCGCGGCCGCATCCCGGCCATGCGGGCCGCCAGCGCCTCGGCCAGCGCGGCCTCGTCCGGGTCCCCCTCCACGGACTGGGAGGACTCCAGCGCCAGCATCCCGCCCTCCTCGCCGCCCAGGTCGCGCAGCCACCGCGCGAACGGCGCCGACAGGGCCGCCACCTCCCGGCGGCGTGCCAGCGTGATGCGTGCCGCCACGGGCGCCAGCTGGGCGTCCCACGGCCCCAGCGCCGACACGGGCGACTCGCCGGCCCGGATGCGGCGCAGCAGCGCGTTGCGTTGCGCCAGCAGCCGCTGGTGCTCCAGCAGGTCCAGCGCCACGGCGGGATCCACCGCCTCCAGCAGGCGGTCCAGGGCCCGGCGGCGGGCGGCGGGCGGCCCCTTCACCGCGCGCAGCTCCTCGGGGGCGAACACCAGCACCGACCCGGGCAGGCGCCAGCGCAGCAGCTGGCGCACCGGCTCGCCGTCGGCCACCAGACGCCGGCCGATGCCGGCCGCGTACCCCAGCTCGCGCGTGCTGGGGATGCCCGAGGTGCCCGGCCCGGTGACGTCGGCCGCCACGTGCACCGCCGGGGCGCCGTCGCGCACCAGCTCGGCCAGCTGGGCCGTGCGCGGCGACACGCCCATGGTGGCCAGCACCAGCGCCTCCACCAGCGAGGTCTTGCCCGCCCCGTTGGGCCCGGATACCACCACCAGGCCCTCCGGAAGCTCGATGCGGGCCCGCCGCCAGCACCGCAGGTCGGCCACCTCCAGGGCGGCCGCGCGCCACACCCTGCGGGCGGGCGCGGGCACGGTCAGCCGCTGAGGCGAATGGGCATCAGCAGGTACCGGAACTCCTCGTCCGCCCCTCGCAGCAGGCCGGGCCGCAGGGGGCTGATGATGCCCAGGCGCAGCTCGTCGCCGTCGATGCTCTCGATCCCCGCACGCAGGAACTCGACGTTGAAGCCGATCTCCAGGGGCTCACCGGAGAACGCCACGGGGATGGACTCGTGGCCCTCGCCGAACTGGTCGCTGGTGGCCGACACCGTGAGCTGACCCTCGCTGAATGCCAGTCGCACCGGGATGTTGCGCTGGGCCAGCACCGCGATGCGGCTGACCACGCCGTGCACCTCCTGGCGGTCCATCACCAGGTTGTGCTCGAACTGCTCGGGGATGAGGCGCCGGTAGTCGGGGAACTCCCCGTCGATGAGCCGGGTGGTGAGGCGCACGCTGCCCGCGCGGATGATGGCCTGGCTCTCGGTGAGCACCAGCTCCACCTCGTCCACGCCCGCCAGCGCCACCACGCGCTGCAGCTCACCCAGGGCCCGGGCCGGGATGAGGGCCTGCACGGGCTCCCCGGGACCGCCCTCGATGGCGGTGCGGCGCACCGCGAGGCGGTAGGAGTCGGTGGCCACCATGGTGAGCGCGTCGTGCTCCACGCGCACCAGCACGCCGGTGAGCACCGGGCGGGTGTCGTCGCGGGAGGCGGCCTTGCCCACCCGCTCGGCCGAGGCCACCGCGGCCGCGGCCGGCAGCCGGATGCCCTCGCCCGCGTCGGCGGGCAGCTCCGGGAACTCCGAGGCCTGGTGGCAGTTGAGCGTGAAGGAGGAGGTGCCGCTGGACACCGACACCACGCCCTCGCCGGGCCGGTGGTCGATCACCACGTCGCCGGGACCCATGGACCGCACGATGTCCGCCGCCAGCTTGGGCAGCACCACCGAACCGGCCTCCTCGATGGTGGCATCCAGCGGTGCGCGCAGCGACAGCTCCATGTCGGTGGCCGCCAGCCGCACGGTGCCGTCCTCGGCGTCGATCAGGACGTTGCCCAGCACGGGCACGGTGGTCTTGGTGGAGGTGGCACGCCCCACGGCGGTGAGCGCCGCCGACAGCGTGTCCTTTGCGCAGATCAGTCGCACGCCGTGACCCTACCGTCCACACACGACGCCGTCGTGCCGCAGTTCTTCAAAAAGAAAGACATAGATTCAGTTGAGGTAGTTGTATCCGGTGGAGTTGTGGAGGGATCCCGCGGATCCCCATCGTGCTCGCATTCTGACGGTGCGTCCGGCTGTGGGTGACGAGGGTGCCCCGTCCACATCCGTCCACGGGTCCGCCGCATGCCGGCCGGCGGCCCCGGAAGCTGGGGAGGAACGGGCCCGTCGTCCACCTCGAATCCTCAGGCAGCACACAGGGTGTTCAGGCGCCGGAGTGGCCGGTGAGGCGGTTGGTGAGCACCTGCACGGCGGTGTACACCTCGCCCTCGTCGGCCATCTGCTTGCCCACCTTCTGCACCGCGTACATCACCGTGGTGTGGTCGCGGTTGCCGAAGGCCCGGCCGATCGTGGGCAGCGAGCCGTCGGTGAGCTCCCGGCACAGGTACATGGCCACCTGGCGAGGGGTCACGATGTGGCGGGTGCGCTTGTGGCCCTGCAGCTCCTCGACGCTCACCTTGTAGTGGTGCGCCACCTCGCGCTGGATGGCCTCGATGCTGATGACCCCGTCCCCGGGCGGGTAGAGATCCTGCAGCACCTCGGCGGCCAGTTCGGCCGTGACGGGGCGGCCGGCGATGGAGGCCAGGGCGATCACCCGCGTGAGGGCGCCCTCCAGGGCGCGCACGTTGCTGGACACGCGCTCCGCGATGAGCGACAGCACCTCGGGGTCGCGCATCTCGTAGCCCTCGTGCAGCACGCGCTTGCGCAGGATGGCGATGCGGGTCTCCAGGTCGGGCGGCTGGATGTCGGTCATCAGCCCCATCTCGAACCGTGACCGCAGCCGGTCCTCCAGCGTGGCGATGGCCTTCGGGGGCCGGTCCGAGCTGATCACGATCTGCTTGCCGGCCTCCTGCAGGGCGTTGAAGGTGTGGAAGAACTCCTCCTGGGTCTGTTCCCGGCCCTGCAGCGACTGGATGTCGTCGATCAGCAGCACGTCGACGTTGCGGTAGCGGTCCTTGAACGAGCGCATGTTGCCGTCGCGGACGGCGTTGACGAACTCGTTGGTGAACGTCTCCACCGACACGTACAGGTAGGACATCTCGGGGATGTTGGTGTCCACGAAATGGCCGATGGCGTGCAGCAGGTGGGTCTTGCCCAGGCCCACGCCCCCGTAGATGAACAGCGGGTTGTAGGCCCGGGCCGGGGATTCGGCCACCGCCAGGGCGGCCGCATGGGCGAACCGGTTGCCGGGCCCGGTGACGAAGGCCTCGAAGGTGAAGCGCGGCTGCAGCCGGCCGTGGGAGCGCTTGGGCAGCTCCTTGATGGGCGGCGGTTCCGGCAGCGCCCCGTCGGCGGGATCGCCGGGGGTGATCTCGGCCGGGGCCACCCGGATCTCCACGTGCATGTCGGTGCCGGTGACCTCGAACAGGGCGTCACGCACCAGGGGCATGTAGCGCTGCTGGATCCAGTTGCGGGCGAAGTCGGTGTCCACGCCAAGGGTGAGGGTGTGGTCGGTGATGCCCAGCGGGCGGGCCCGGTCGAACGCGAACTCGTAGGTGGTGGCGTTGAGCGTCTGGCGCAGGCGCACGCACACCTCCGCCCACACGGCCTCGGCACCATCGGGCGTGTGCGGGATCTGCCCCGGTGCGCTCACGGACGTCGCGTCCATACCTGAAGGGGGGGTCGTGTGGCGCCCCCGGGCCGTCCCGGGAGTCGCATTAGAACAGGGTTGCCAGCAGGCTGGAGCCGTCGGGCGTGAGCGCCCGTCGCCCGTCCTCGGTGCGTGTGACGAACCCCCGGGATTCCAGCACCACCAGCTCGCGGCCGCAGCGGGACACCGCCCAGCCGAGCTCGGTGGCCAGGTCGTCCGGGCGTGAGGGCCCGATCTCCAGCAGCAGGGCCATCAGCACGCGCCCGTCGTCCCCGGGGCCGGAGGGCGGCTCCACGCCCGCGGAGGCCGTGGCCGGGGCGGAGATGGTGATCACCGTGCCGCCCCCCAGGTTCTCGGTGAGGTGCAGGTCGCCGCCCTCGGCGTCCATCAGCGATGCCGCCAGCGGCAGGCCGCAGCCCACTCCCCTGATGAAGCGGCGCTCGGCCGGGCCGGCGGTGGTGAAGCCGGGCTCCATCGCCCGCGGCGGGTCGGGGATGCCGGGGCCGGAGTCGGACACCCGCACGATGCGCCCCTCGGCCAGCACGCTCACCAGGGCGTTGGAGAACCCCGCGTGCACGAGGTTCTCGATGATCTCCCGCACGGCCAGCACGGGCACGTGCGCCCAGGCGGCGACGGCCTCGTACAGGCGCTCCACCAGCACGCCCGGATCCGACCCGCTGACCTCCTCCAGCCGGGGTGGCTCGGTGGGGTCGGCGTACACCGCGACCCGGGCGGAGAGCTCGGGTGCTGCGCGGCGGGTGGCGGGTGCGGGGGAGGCGATCACAGGCGGCGTGGGATCCCTTCGGACGGGCGGGTGTCCGTATCGGGGTGCCGACTGTAACCCCGCGTCCGGGGCGCCCGAAAGGGGGTCCGGGGCCTGTGGAAAGCGTTCGGTGGGTGCATGCGGTTTTTTCGTCTGAGGATCCTTCGCGGGCCCCGGTGTCACATTCCTGAAACGCCCATGACATGGCGTGTCAGCGCGTTGTCCACAGGGTTTTCCCAGGCTGTGGACGAAACATGCGTCCCGCGGGGCCCGGCGATGCTCTGGTATGGTTCCTCGCCCGCGTGCTCCGGCTCGGAGGCTGGCGTGCGCGCCCAGCAGATCAGCCCCGTGCGCAAGGAGCGATCCCTCCGTGAAGCGGACCTACCAGCCCAACCGCCGCAAGCGGAAGAAGACCCACGGTTTCCGGAAGCGCATGAGCACCCGGGCCGGCCGAGCCGTGTTGAAGCGCCGGCGCGCGAAGGGCCGCGCGCGGCTGTCGGCCTGACCTGCGCCGTGCTCACGCCCGACGGCGCCACGCGCGGCCGGCGGGGTCGGCTGACGCGCTCCCGGGATTTCGACGCGGTGTACCGCCGTGGCCGCTCCACCTCGGACCGGCACCTGGTGGTGTACCTGTTCGCCCGTGACGCCGACGCTGCGGCGGACGCGCCCCGCCTCGGGCTGTCGGTGTCGCGCAAGGTGGGCGGCGCGGTGGAGCGCAACCGCGTCAAGCGCGTGCTGCGCGAGCAGTTCGCCACCATGGCCCACCTGGTGCCCGCGGACACGGATGTGGTGGTGATCGCGCGCCGCGGCATCCACGAGTTCCTCGAGGAGCGCGGGTCGGCGGCGCTGGGCCTGCGGCTGGAGGCCGTGCTCACCCGCGGTCTCGGCGAGCGCGCCGTGGCGGAGCGTTCCGCATGAGCGCGCGCACACCGGTTGTGGCGGCCATCCGGGCCTACCAGCGCTTCATCTCGCCCGCGTTCCCGCGGCGGTGCCGGTTCCACCCCACCTGCTCCGAGTACGCGGTGACGGCGGTGCGGGAGTTCGGCGCGGCCCGCGGGCTGGTGCTGGCCGGCTGGCGCCTGCTGCGCTGCAACCCGTTCAGCGCCGGCGGTGTCGATCACCCGCACGACCAGCGCCTGTTCCACGTGCACGATGACGGTCCCACGATGCGGCCGGCGGCATGATCAGCCCCCTGCAACCCATCGAGAAGGCTCTGGAGTGGGTGCTGAAGGTGGAGCACCAGCACCTGGGGCTCACCTACGGCTGGGCCATCGTGGTGCTGACCATCCTGGTGCGGGCCGCGCTGCTGCCGCTGGTGATCAAGCAGTACCGCTCCATGCGCCAGATGCAGGTGATCGCGCCGAAGGTCAAGGAACTGCAGCGCAAATACAAGGACGACCGGCGCAAGCAGCAGGAAGAGGTCATGAAGCTGTACTCGGAGAACAACGCGAACCCGTTCGCGTCGTGCCTTCCGATGGCCGCCCAGCTGCCGGTGTTCTTCGCGCTGTACTACGTGCTGCGCAGCTTCTCCAAGCACATCAACGACGGCAGCGACCCGTCGTTCATGTGGCTGATCCCCAACATCACCATCCACCTGAAGGACCTCAGCGTCATCGCGCTGGTGATCGGGCTCGGGGTGTACGGCCTGTCCCAGCTGCTGTCCACCGAGCTGTCCTTCGAGCCGCACACGCCCAACTCGCAGCGGCGCCTGATGCGGCTGCTGCCGATCCCGATCGTGTTCACGGCGCTGCAGTTCCCGTTCCCCGCGGGGCTGGGGATCTACTGGGTCACCACCAACCTGTGGACCGCCGGGCAGATGCTGGTGATCAAGCACATCATCGGGCTGCACATCGCGCACCCCGCCGAGGGCGCCGTCGCGGCCAAGCCCACGCCCGCGCCCAGCCCGTCCGACGCCCCCCGCGGCCGCGCCAAGCGTCCCGCCGCGGGCACCGCCGCCCTGGCCGACGGCGATGTCGCCGCCACAGGCCCGGCGGAGGCCACCGGTGATGTCTCCACCACCGCCGCCACCCCGGCGCGCCGTGCGCGCCCGCGGGCCGGTGGTGGCCAGTCCAACAGCCCCGCCCGCAAGCGGCGGCCACCGAAGAAACGGCGGTGAGCATGGCCCCCCAGTCGGCGTCCGGCGCCGAGTCCCTCGCGCGGGTGCTGCGCGCGGTGGCCGACGGCTTCGATGTGCAGGATCCCCAGGTGCGGGTCGAGGAGGACGCCGAGGCGGGCCTGGTGGGTGCCATCGAGGGCCCGGGCAGCAACGCCATCGTCGGGCGCGGCGGTGAGGTCATCGACGCGCTGCAGTACCTGGCCGCCCAGATCGTGACCCGCTCGGACGGCGGGGTGCGGCGCCGCGTCACCGTGGATGCCGATGGCTACCGGGCCCGGCGCGAGCAGGCGCTGGTGGACCTGGCGGGGCGCGCCGCCGCGGAGGCGCTGGAGTTCGGCGAGGAGATCGAGCTGGACGCCATGACCCCGCATGACCGCCGCATCGTCCACATGGCGCTGAAGGAGCGCACCGACGTGGTCACCCGCAGCGAGGGCGAGGAGCCGCGCCGCCGCATCATCGTGGAGCCGGCCGAGTAACTCCCGCGGGGCGTTTCACGTGAAACATCCCCCCGCCGACCGGTTGATCCGGGGCGCGGCGGCCATGGGCCTGGAGGTGACCCCCGCCACCGCCGGGGTGCTGCTGGCCCTGTGGGACCGCATGTGCGTGGAACCGCAGAACCTCACCGCCATCGACGACGTGCAGGAGGCGGTGGACCGCCACCTCCTCGACAGCCTGGCCGGTCTGGGCAGTCCCCACATCCGGGGTCCGGTGGCCGACATCGGGAGCGGCGGCGGCTTTCCCGGTCTGGTGCTGGCCATCGCGCGGCCGGATCTGGAGGTGACCCTGGTGGAGAGCGAGCGTCGCAAGGCGCGCTGGCTGGAGGACGCATCCGCGGCGCTCCCTAACGTACGGGTGGTGGCTGACCGAACCGAGCACCTCGCCCGCCGCGCCCGCGCGTCGTTCCGCACCGTCACCGCCCGGGCCGTGGCCCCGCTGCCGGTCACCCTGGAGCTCGCCGCCCCGCTGCTGGCCCCGGACGGCTGCGCCGTGGTGTGGTCCACCGAGCTGCCGCCCGACGCCCTCGCCGCGGCGGGAGTGGCCGCCACCGCCCTGTCCCTGACGCCCCTGGAGCCCCTGCCCGTGCATCCCTTCACCGACGCGCGCCGCGTGGTGCGCGCCTACCGCCGGGCGGGCGAGGTGCCCGGCCGCTACCCGCGCCGACCGGGACGGGCCGCGGCCCGTCCCATCGCGTAGCGTGACCCCCCCAGGCCCGCATGTGATCTACGCCGTCGTGAACCAGAAGGGTGGGGTCGGGAAGACCACCACCGCCGTCAACCTCGCCGCATGCATGGCCGAGGCCGGTTCGCGCGTGCTGCTGGTGGACGTGGACCCGCAGGCCAACGCCTCCAGCGGGCTGGGCATCCGTCCCGCCGACGGCCCCACCACGGCGGACATCATCCTGGACGGTGCGCCGGCGGTGGACGCCGTGCGGCCCACGCACATCCCCAACCTGCGCATCATCCCCAGCTCGCCCGATCTGGCGGGCGCCGCGGTGGAGCTGCCGGGCCGGGCCGAGCGGGAGCGCATCCTGCGGGGCGCCCTGCTGCCGCTCACCACCGAGTTCGACTACATCTTCCTGGACTGCCCGCCCTCGCTGGACCTGCTCACCGTCAACGCCCTCACGGCGGCCCAGCGGCTGATCGTGCCCGTGCAGTGCGAGTACTACGCGCTGGAGGGCCTGTCCCGGCTCATGGAGACCGTGGCGGGCATCCGGGCGCACCTCAACCCGTCCCTGCGGGTGGCCGGGATGCTGCTCACCATGCACGATGCGCGCACCCGGGTGAGTGGTGACGTGGTGGCCGAGGTGCGCCGCCACTTCCCCGAGCTGGCGTTCCGCACCGTGGTGCCGCGCAACGTCCGCCTGGCCGAGGCCCCGTCGCACGGCGAGCCGGTCATCCGCTACGACCCGCACTGCGCGGGCGCCGACGCCTACTTCGAGGCCGCAAAGGAGGTGGCCGCCCGTGGCTGAGACCACCGAGCGCCGCAGGCTGGGTCGCGGTCTGTCCGCGCTGCTGGGTGACCCCGTGCTGCCCGAGCCCGGTGCCCAGGGTGCCGCGGGCCTCACCGAGGTGGCGGTCGAGCGCATCCACCCCAACCCCAACCAGCCCCGGCGGCGCATCGAGCCGGCCGCGCTGGAGGGGCTGGCCGAATCCATCCGCCAGCACGGTCTGGTGCAGCCCGTGGTGGTGCGCCCCGACGGCGACGGGTACGAGCTCATCGCCGGGGAGCGTCGCTGGCGCGCCGCCCAGCGCGCCGGGTTGCGGCGGCTGCCCGTGCTGCTGCGGGAGGCCGACGAGCGCGACCGCCTGGAGCTGGCGCTGGTGGAGAACCTGGTGCGCGAGGATCTCTCGCCCATCGAGGTGGCGCGTGCGTGTGCGGTGCTCACCGAGGATTTCGGGCAGAGCCATCAGGCCGTGGCACAGCGCCTGGGCCGTGCGCGGCCAACCGTGAGCAACCTGCTGCGCCTCCTGGAGCTGCCCGACGACGTGCAGGGCATGGTGGACGACGGCAGGCTCTCCGAGGGTCACGCCCGTGCCGTGCTGATGGTGGACGGCGCCCGCGGGCGGCGCAGGCTGGCCGAACGGGCCGTGGCCGAGGAGCTGTCGGTGCGTCAGACCGAACGGCTGGCCCGGGAGGGCGAGGCCCCGCGTCGCCCCGCGTCCGCCGAACCGCCCGAGCTGGCCGATGCGGCCCTGGAGGCGTTCACGGCGGCGTTCGACACCCCGGTGCGCGTCCGCACGGGGGCCCGCGGCGGCGTGGTGGTGGAGCTGCGGTTCGGCGACCAGAATGCCCTGGCCAGCGCGATTGCGCGGCTGGGCGCTCCGCCTCAGTCGGGCTGAGACGGCACCGGGAAGCGCGCCCGCACCGCGGTGCCGCTGCCCGGTCGCGAGCTCACCACCAGTTCGGCTCCGGCCAGTGAGGCCCGCTCGCGGAGGGCGTCCAGGCCGAGGTGACCGCCGGCGACGTCGGTGCGCGTGCGTTCCACGTCGAACCCGCGCCCGTCGTCGCGCACCTCCACCCACACCGTGTCGGCGTCCAGGCCCGCCGACACCGCGATGTGCGCCGCCGCCGCGTGGGTGACCGCGTTCGCAACCGCCTCCTGCACGATGCGGAAGGCCACGGTGCGGCCGGCGTGGTCCAGGCGGTCGGCCGCCGCCAGGTCGCCCATCTCGGCGTCCGCGCCCCGCGCGGAGGCGCGGCTGAGCACCACCCGCACCGCGGCGGCGAACCCCAGCTGGCGCAGCGACATGGGGTGCAGGTCGAAGATGGCCTCGCGCAACCGGCCCACCGCCTCCCGCGCGGACCCCGAGGCCTGGGCCACCTCCCGGCCGGCGGCCACGCCGTCCCGGGCGAGTTCCTGGCCCAATGCGTCCAGCAGCAGCCCCAGCGCCACCAGCTCCTGGATGGGGCCGTCGTGGATGTCCTCGGCGATGCGCTGCCGTTCCTGCTCCTGTGCGTGCACCAGCGCCGCCGAGGTGCGAGCGCGGTGCTCCTGCTCGGCGCGCAGGTCGGCCACCAGCCGCGCGTTGGTGAAGGCGATGGCGGCCTGCTGGGCCAGGGACGCCAGCCGGTCGGCGTCCTCGTCGCCCACCTCACCGCCGTCGAGGCTCACCACCAGCGCCACCTGGGTGGCCTCCGGGTCCTTGGCGGGGATGGGCAGGGCCAGCACGGGCCCGGGGAGCCGCTGCGGGTGGCCGGACGCGATGGCCGCCATGGCGGCGGTGATGGCGACGGGCCGCGGATGCCCCTCCTGGCCCACCACGCGGTGGCGGTCGACCACGGCCGCCGCCGTGCCCCGCACGAGGCGGCGGGCGTGGGAGGCCACCACCTCGGCCACGTCCCGCGGGGTCCCCGCGCGGGTGACGGCCGCGGCGATCTCCTGCAGCCCCATCAGCAGGCGCACCTCGCGGTCCAGATCCCGTGCGCGGCCCTGGAGGGCCTCGAACAGCTGACCGGCACGCAGCGCCAGCCCCAGGGCGATGGCGATGCCGGTGAGCTCGGCCGGCGTGGCGCCGTGCGGGCCGGTCAGCACCAGCGAGCCCACGGTCTCCTCACCAAGGCGGATGGGAGTGGCCGAGGGCGGCGGCACCACCGCGGGCACCGCGGCCCCCACGCACGCGCTCAGCAACTGCCCGCCGCTGGTGGGCTCCTTCAGGTACACCGCCGCGCCGTCGGCCCCCAGTGTGCGGGCCGCGTCCAGCAGCCGTTCGTTGAAGTGCTCGGCGTCGCCGGGACGCCACGCGCCGATGGCCGCAAGCGCCCCGGGAAGCCCCCCGGATGGCGGTCGGGCCGGTGCGCTCAGCGGATCAGCGACTGGCGGATCCCGATGGCCACGGCCTGCGTGCGGTGTTCCGCCTCGAGTTTGGCGAGGATGTGCTTGACGTGCGTCTTCACCGTCTCGACGCTCACCACCAGCCGTTCGGAGACCTCGCGGTTGGAGAACCCGTCCGCCAGCATCTGCAGGATCTCCCGCTCGCGGGCGGACAGCACGCTGTTCTGGCGGGGTCGCGCGAACTGGCGCAGGAAGTCGGGCGCCAGGCGCGGGTCCACGAACGGCTCGCCGCCGGCCACCTGCCGCACGGCCTGGGTGAGGGTGGTGCTGTCGGAGTCCTTCAGCACGAACCCCTGCGCGCCGCTGTCCAGCGCGTCCCACAGCAGTTCCTGCTCGGAGTGGGCGGTGAACATCACCACGCGCAGGTCGGGATGGTCCGAGGTGAGCCTGCCCGTGGCCTCCACGCCGCCGATGCCGGGCATCCGAGCGTCCATCAGCACGATGTCGGGGCGCCGGCGCGCCACCATCTCCAGGGCCTCCTCACCGGAGCCGGCCTCGCCCACCACCACCATGTCCTCGTGCTGGCCGATGAGGCGCCGCACGCCCTCCCGGACGATCGCATGGTCGTCCACCAGCAACAGGCTCAACCGCCTGCTGTCGTCTACCGCCTCGCCGTCGCTGGAACTGGCCACCGCTCGCCTGGCGCTGCTCAATGTGGGGGGGTCCTTGTGAGCGTGAGGTGCGAGTGGGCGATCCTGGATTCGAACCAGGGACCTCATCCTTATCAGAGATGCGCTCTAACCGACTGAGCTAATCGCCCGGGGTCCTGCGTATGTGCGTGGGCGAGGTTAGCAACCCGCCCCGCGCACACTCAAGCCGAAACCCCCGTGCTGATGGGCACCGACGTGGCGGGGCGCGTGTGGCCCCGCCCGCCACTATCATTGCCGCACAGGCGGCGCGCCACGAGCGCTCCTGGGCCGGGGGAGGCGTCACGATGCATGAGATGACGATTTCCGGTGTCAACTTCGACATCGGGGCAAAGCAGCCCATCGTGATGCTCAAGGCCAAGGCCGACAATCGTTACCTGGCCATCTGGATCGGCAGCACCGAGGCCACGGCGATCCTCATGAAGCTTCAGGGCGTGGAGACCCCGCGGCCGCTCACGCACGACCTGCTGGCCAGCGTGGTGGGCGGTCTGGAGGCGCAGGTCACCCGCATCACGGTGACCGAGCTGCGGGAGCACACCTTCTTCGCGGTGATCACGCTGCGCGTCCGGGACGCCGAGGTGGAGGTCGACTCGCGACCCTCCGACGCCCTGGCCCTGGCCGTTCGCACCAACGCGCCCATCTTCGTGGCCGACGCCGTGCTGGACGAGAACGGGTTCGTGGTCGACGAGGCCACCGCCACCGACTCCGAGGAGGTCGTGCAGGCCTTCAAGGCCTTCCTGGAGGACGTCAACCCCGAGGACTTCGCGGGGTGAGACCCACCCGGGGGTGCGTCAGACCCCCGATTCGTCCTTGCTGAGGTCCAGGATGGCGTCGTACACCCGGTCCAGGCCCTCCGCCGACAGGGGGCCGCGGTTGGCGGCCTGCAGGTAGGTGTGCATCCACCGTTCCCGCTCGGGGTCGACGAACGGGATTCCCTGGTCGGTTTTGTAGGTGCGCAGCCGCTTCACCAGCGTGATGCGCTGGTTCAGCAACTGCAGCAGCTTGAGGTCCGTGTCGATGATGGCGTCACGCATCTGACGCACCACGAAGTCGGCCTGCGGGTCGGGTGGCACGTCTGCACGCTAACAGCAACCGCCACGGCTGGTCCGAGGCCGCCCGCGCGGCTACGCTACCCACCCCGATCCGGTCGCGAAGGGTGTGGTGTGGACTTCTCTCCCGTGCAGATGCTGATGGTGCTGGTGATCGCGTTGATCGTCTTCGGTCCCAAGCGCCTGCCGGAGATGGCCCGCAACCTGGGGCAAGGCCGTCAACGAGTTCAAGTCGGGCATCTCCTGGGCGACGACGGCCCCACCTCCAGGCCGCGCGCACCGCGCCGCCCGCCCGCGGTGACGGCCCCGGCGGCCCCGGCCGCGCCCGCCACCGCGTCGGGCGACGTGTAAGGCGGCGTCCTGCGCTCCGGTGAGGACCAGCCGGACGGCGCACGGTAGCCAGGAGGATGGCGCGACGACGACTCCGCTGGGATCCGCACGGTCAGCGGGATGAGCACCTGTCGGTGGTGGAGCACCTGGAGGAGCTCCGCCGCCGCATCGTGGTGAGCCTTCTGGCCCTGGTGGTGACCTTCACCGTGGCCTTCGTGTTCCGCACCGAGCTGATCCACGTGCTCACCCGGCCGCTGCCCGACCGGGAGCGCAACCACCTGGTGACCCTGTCGCCCACCGAGCCGTTCTTCTCGATCATGAAGCTGTGCCTGGGTGCGGCCATCCTGGGCGCGCTGCCGGTGTGGCTGTACCAGCTGTACGCGTTCGTGATCCCCGCCGTGGGCAACCAGAGCCGGCGGCTGATGCTGGTCATCGTGGCCGCGGTGTCGGCGCTGTTCCTGGGGGGCGTGGCCTTCGGCTACTGGGTGGTGCTGCCGGTGGCGCTCAAGTTCTTCCTCAACTTCGGCGGCAACGAGTTCACCGCGCAGATCCGCTTCGGCGAGTACATCGGCTTCACCACCGAGCTGCTGCTGGCGGCCGGGCTGGTGTTCGAGGTGCCCGTGGCCATGCTGGCGCTCAGTCGTATCGGGGTGGTGCCGGCACGGCTGTACCGCACCCAGTGGCGCATCGCCGTGGTGATCATCGCCCTGGTGGCCGCGCTGCTCCCCGGCGGTGACCCGCTGAGCATGATGCTGCTGATGGCCCCCATGCTGCTGCTGTACGCCGCCGGCATCTGGCTGGCCGAGACCTTCGGCCGCACCCCCGTGTGGAACCGCGAGCACTGGACCTCGGGCACCACGGACCTGTCCGACCCCGGCGCGGGGGACGCGGCCTCCTCCTGAGGCCCTACGGGGCCGTCACCGCCCACGATCCCCGCGCGATGGCGAACGCGTCGGTCCCCGAGCGGTTGAAGAGGAGCAGCGCGCCGGACCGGCCGGCGGCCTGCCCGAACGAGGTGATGTCGTCCGGTGCTTCGGCGGCGCCCAGACGGAACACGATCGGGTCCTGCAGGGCGGCCTCGAACGCCCGGTAGATGCACAGGACGCCGGGCGCGGCCTCGGGCTGGTAGATGGTGCCGGGGCAGCCGGCGGGCTTGGGGATTCATGGCCGGTGCCACCACCGCAGGCGCGGCTCGGAGGCCAGCTGGCCTCGTGGCTGATGCCGTGCAGGGCCGGGATGCTCGCCCGCGCCGAGGACGTGCTCGTGGCAGGCCGCCGCGTAGACGCCGCGCAGCGCGGCCCCGCTGGGCGGGTTGCCCGTGGACGGTGCCCGCCCGGCCCACCCAGGCCCTGCGGGCCGGGGACACCCTCGCTGGTTCCACGTGAGCCTGCGCTCGTTCCCGGCGCACGTGGTGGTGCGGGCGGCGTCGATCACGCGCAACGCGCCGCCATGCACGCGGTAACAGCCGGTGATGGCGCCGCCCAATACCGGGGGTGGCCACACCCACCCCGGCCGCCGCTGCAATGACGAGAACTGACCCGAGGCGATAAACCAGTGACGAGGCCTGAACATTCGAGATGCGCGCGAGGCTCGCCGTTGCAGACCGCGGTGGCCGTCGATGCGTCGGCCCGCCATCGCCAGTGCGCCTCGACCCCCTGGACGACCTCGCGTACGCGGTTCGGACGAGCCCTCGGCCTCGCCGTCCAGGGGTGCGACCCGTGAGCCCCAGGAACGGCGTCCTCCAGGTGGCGCGCCGGGCGGCCACCAGCTCGCCGTGCACCCCGTGGGCGCGCAGCGCGGCGTGCAGCACCTCGGCATCGAGTCCAGCCGTCCGCAGCAGGCCGTCGTCGTCGATGGTGTGCGCCGGGGCCTCCGGCCAGGCGGCCAACAGCCCGCGCTCTGCGATGTCCAGGCGCGGCTCCAGCACCTCGCGACCCACCTCGGCGGCGATGGCCGCAAAGTGTACCCTCCCACACCCGCGCCGTCGAGTCCATGATCACCGGCTGATCAGCACAGGCGCTCGGCCTCGTCCATGTAGTGGGTGGTGATCACCAGCGTCACCCCGCCCCGCCGCAGCTCGCGCGGGCGTCCCCATGGCAGGCGTGCGGGTCCAGTCCCGTGGTCGGCTCGTCCAGCAGCACCAGCTCGGGGCGGTTCACCAGCGCATGACGATGCAGGCGGCCTTCATGCCGAAGTCCCTCCACGCGCTCGCCGGCGCGGTCCCTGGCGCCACCCGGCTCCAGCAGCTCGTCGGTGCGCCGCACCGCCTCGAACGCGGAATGTCGGTCGCGCATGCTCCCAGGCGAGGATTTCCTCGCGCACGCTGAGCAGATCCAGCGTGATCTCCTGGGCCACCACGCCCAGGCGGGCCTTGACGTCGCGCGGGTGGGTGTCCGGGTCCAGCCCCAGCACGGTGAGCCGTCCCGCGTCCCGCCGGCTGAGGCAGCACAGCATGCGCATGGTGGTGCTCTTGTAGGCACCAACGTTGGGGCCCAGGAAGCCGAAGCACTCACCGCGCGCCACCGTCTGCGTCCAGCCCGTCAAAGCCGCACGGGCGCGTAGCGCGCCGCCGGGCCCGGTGGCCTGGACGGCTGCCGTCACCGGCCGGTTGCGGTGAGGCTGTCGATCGTGTGGCGCAGCCCGTCCTGCAGGCGCCACGGTGAAGCCGCCAGTCGAACAGGCGCTCGGCCAGGGCGATCTCGGTAGCGCACCAGCAGGTCGTCCACGGGCGGGGCGTCGTACACCACCCGTGAGGCGCTGCCCGTCGCCGCGATCACCGCCTCGGCCAGCTGCAGGATGCTGTACTCGCCCGGGTTCCCCAGGTTCACCGGCAGGTGGTAGTCGCTGCGGATCAGGCGCAGGAACCCCTCGATGAGGTCGCTGACGAAACAGAACGACCGCGTCTGTGACCCGTCGCCGAACACCGTGATGGGGGCGTTCTCCCGCGCCTGGCGCAGGAACGTGGGGATGGCCCGCCCGTCGTGCGGGCGCATCCGGGGGCCGTAGGTGTTGAAGATCCGCGCGATGTGCGTGTCCACGCCCTGCTGGCGGTGGTAGGCCATGGTCATGGCCTCCGCGTAGCGCTTGGCCTCGTCGTACACGCCCCGGGGGCCGATGGGGTTGACATGCCCCCAGTAGTCCTCGGGCTGGGGGTGCACCTGCGGGTCGCCGTACACCTCGCTGGTGGAGGCCAGCATGAACCGTGCGCGGTGGCGCTTGGCCAGCCCCAGTGCGTTGTGGGTGCCGTAGGAGCCCACCTTGAGGGTGTGCAGCGGCAGCCGCAGGTAGTCGATGGGCGAGGCCGGGGAGGCCAGGTGGAACACCTCGTCCACCGGCCCGGCCAGCTCCAGGTGCCCGGTCATGTCGTGCTGCACGAACTCGAACCGCGGGTCCCGGATGTGCTCGATGTTCTCCAGCGTGCCGGTGTCCAGGTTGTCCACGCAGATCACGCGGTGACCCTCGGCCAGCAGCCGGTCGCACAGGTGCGAACCCAGGAAGCCGGCGCCGCCGGTCACAAGCGAGGTGATCATCGCGGTGACGATATCGCCCGGCGGGGTCCGGCGGCGGCCCCGTCCGGCCAGCGGTAGATGCGGGCCGCCCCCACGGTGGCCACGAGGTGCAGCTGGTCCCATGGGATGCGCTGATGGAAATCCCGCCGGTAGTCGTTCCAGTTGGCGGGCCATCCGCTGCGGGCGCTCACGGGCGCCACCACCACGTATCCCCCGCGGCCGCGGGCCACGTCGGGCAGCGGCGTGATGCGCCGGCGGGCGACGCGCTGCGCGGGGGTGAGGAACGCCGGGTCCTGCGCGACGGCCACCGTCTGCCGGCCGCGGTCCAGGAACGCGCTGAGCTTGGCCTGCCAGGTGTAGCTCTCGGCCACCACCGGCCCCGGCGGCAGGTCGCGCAGGCGGCCCGCCACCCGGTCGAGCAGCCACACGTCGGTGCCGCGGCCCTCCGCGGCGGGGATGGCGTGCAGGGACGTCACCGAGGCCACCACCATCAGTGCCGCCACCACCATCCAGGCCCGCTCGTGCAGCCGCCGCGCCGCCAGCGCGACCGTGACGGCGGCGGGGATGGTGGCCAGCAGCAGGAAGCGCGTGGGCTTCTCCAGATTGGCCAGCGTCCCGAACTCCAGGTATGCCGCCGCCCAGAGGCTCCACAGCAACGGGAACCGGGCGGTGCGGTCGGCGCCCACCACCACCACGACCACCGCCGCGATCAGCACCGGCGCGGCCAGGAAGAGCGCGTTGTGCGGCTGGAACGCCCCCTCCAGGAACCGGTGCGCGTAGGTGGCCCCCCACGACCACGCCGCCGACGGGTTGCGTGTGGATGACGCCCCCGCCGTGCCCGTGATGGGCAGCAGCGGGTCCGCGCCCACCGCCGCGCACGCGGTGACGGCGGCGGTGACGGCGGCGGTGGCGCCCACGGCGCCCCAGGCGAGGCCCCGCCGACCCGCCGGCCACCCCGCGGCGATCACCACGGGCGCCATCACCACCGCCATCTCCCGCGCCGACCAGGCCACGCCCAGCAGGGCCCCCGCCGCGCCGGCCCACACCATGGCGCTCCGTCCCGTCCGCGTGCCCAGCGCCGCCCACACCGCCAGGGCGATGAGGCCCGGCATCACGGCATCGGGCCGCAGCCGGGTGGCCATCGAGATCTCGAGTGGCGTGGCCGCCACGATGGCCGAGGCGGCCAGGCCAACCGCGGGTCCCGCCAGCCGCCGTCCCGCCAGGAACGCGGCCACCACCGCCACCAGCGAGCCCAGGAACGGCCACATCACGGCGGTGACGTCGTCGGCGCCGAACACCCGGAACAGCCACGCCACGGGGAACAGGAACGCGACGCGGCCGCCGAACCACTCTGCCGGCCCGCTGGGCGGGAACCCGTGCGCCAGGTTCTGCGCCACCTGGACGTACCGGATGTCGTCGCCCAGGTATGCCGCCTCGACCCCGCCGAACGCCAGGGCCCGGGCTCCCACCGCCATCGCCAGCACGGCGGCCAGCGCGGCCGCCTCCCCGGCCCGGCGCGGTGGGGTCATGGGGTGGCCGGCCGGCGGCGACGCACCAGCGAGCCCGCGGCCCGCTGCGCCTCGCGCAGCTCGGGCCGCGCCCACACCCAGGCCGCGGCCAGGTAGGCCGCGGTGGCCAGCACCACCTTCTCCGCCAGCTGCACCACCAGCACCACCCCATGCCCGTGGTCGGTGGGCATGAGGCGGTCCTGCAGCAGCACCACCGCCAGCGCCGGCGCGGCGCACATCAGCAGGCGCGCCTGCTGGTGCGTGAGCCGCCGCATGCTCAGGGTGGGGAACCGGCCGCGCAGCGACACGGCGTACAGCACCAGGTTGAGGTACACGCCGATGGCGCTGGCGGCCGCCAGCCCCGCCTGGTCCATGGGCCCCAAGAGCAGCCAGTCCAGGGCGATGGTGACCACCACCACGATCACCGTGGCGTTCAGGATGGCGCGCTGCAATCCGGCGGCGGCCAGCGCCCGGTTGAAGAAGATGGACATGAAGTTGCCCAGGGTGGCCAGCCCGTAGAACGCCAGCGGCGAGCCGATGTTGTTGACGCAGTCCACCTGGCATTTGCCGCCGGCGAACAGGATCTGGGCCGTCTCGTGGGCGTAGAGGGTCATCAGCAGCGTGGTGGGCACGCCCACCAGGCCCAGCAGGCCGGCGGTGCGCATCATCCCGCGCACGGCGTCGTCGTCGCGTCGCTCGGCCACCATCCGCGCCACCAGGGGGAACAGGGGCGTCAGGAAGGGGGTCAGCAGGAGCATCCGGGGCAGCGCGCCGAGGCTGTTGGCGTACGCCAGGTTGGTGTTGCGGCCGGCCTCGAGGGTGGACGCGAACATGCGGTCGGTGAAGCTGTTGACCTGCTGCAGGGCCGACGCGCCGAACACCGGCAGTGAGATCAGGGCCACCGCCGTGAGCCGCGGATGGGCCATCGCGGGGCGGGTGCCCTGCCGGCGCGCCAGCGTGAGGAACTGCGGGAGCTGCAGGACCACCTGCAGGGCCGCGCCCGCGGTGACGCCCCAGGCCGCCGCGCGGATGCCGAAGTGGCCGGCGCCCGCCACCACGCCCACGATGATGCCCAGGTTGAACGCCACCCCGATGGCGGCGGGCATGGCGAATCGCCCGTGGATCTGCAGCAGCGCCGTGAACAACGCGGACACGCCCTGTGCGAACAGGGCGGGGGCCATGATGGTGATCAGGCGCGCCGTCTGGGCCTGGCCGTGAGCGTCCTGCTGGTAGATGGCGGCCACCGGCTCGGGGAACAGGGCGATCACGGCGGTGACGGCCGCCAGGGCGATCGACACCCATGCCGCGATGGCCCACATCAGGCGCCACGCCGAATCCTCACCGTGGTCCTGCTCCTCCTGCGCGAAGGTGGGGATCACCACGGTGGTGAGCGCGTACAGCAGCAGCGCGGCCCCCACGTTCACCAGGTTGAGGGCGTTGACGTAACTGTCCGTCTGTCCCGTGCTGCCGTAGAAGACCGCGAGGACCTTCTCGCGGCCGTACCCCAGGAACCGCGACAGCAGGCCGAACACGGCCACGGCCATGCCGGCGCGCGCGAGTCGTCCCGTGCTCATCGGTGCCCCGTCGGCGCGAGGCCCGTGAGGGTGCGGACGCCGGTGAGCACCAGGGTGCCGTGCACCGCGACCGCGGGTGTGTAGCGGCCGTCGGCCACCGTGTAGCGCACGGCACCGGTGCGCACGTCCAGGGCGAAGGTGCGGCCGTCGGAGGGTCGCCGCGCGATGGTGGAGAACCACACCAGATGGCCGATCACCGACGGCGCGCCGGTGATGCGCTCGTGGGCGTCGAACCGCCACCGCACCCGGCCGGTGACGGCGTCAAGGGCGTAGAGGTGGTGGTCGTAGCTGCCCACGAACACCGTGCGGTCGGCCACGGCGGCGCTGGAGTAGAGGTAGTTCGGGATCACCCGCACCCAGGCGACGTCCCCGGTGCGCGCCGACAGGGCCACCATGCGGCCGTTGACGTTGCCGATGAACACGCGGCCGTAGGCCACGGCGGGCCCCGCGTAGAACCGCCCGGAGCCGCGCAGGCGCGTGCCCGGGCTGGTGGTGCGCCACACCAGCCGCCCCGTGGCGCGGTCGAACGCGCTGACGTGGCCGGCGTAGTCGCCCACCACCACGTTGGTGCCCGATGCCGCCAGGCTGCCCTTGACGTCACCCGCCGTGCGGGCGGTCCACTCCACGCGGCGCCGGCGCAGCGAGATGCGCATCACCCGGCCGTCGAGGGTGCCGATGTACACGGCGTCGCCGATTACCAGGGGCGAGCTCTCCACGTGCGATCCGAAGCTCATGCGCCACAGGCGGCGCCCGGTGCGCTGGTCCACGGCCAGCAGGCCCCCGCGCACCATGGTGAACAGGGCCAGCCGGCGCTCGCGGGTGTGCACCATGGCCGGTGAAGACGCCACCGACCCGTTGAGGCGCGTGCGCCACAGCACGCGGCCGGTGCGCAGGTCCAGGCAGATCCCGAGCTTGCCGTTGGTGCCCACCACCACGCGGTCGTTGCCGATGACCGGCGGGAACTCCACCAGCGACCCGGCGTCGAGCCGCCACAGCCGGCGGTACGGCGGGTCCAGCCGCAGTTCGGTGTTGGCCCGGGTGCGCTGCGGGTCCATGCCGTACTGGGGCCAGGACCGGGCCGCCCCGCTGGTCTGCGGGCCCGCGGCGGGGACGAAGCCCGTGGTGCTGCCCTCGATGCTGCCCGTGTCGAACCATCCGGCGCGCAGGCCCCACGCGCCCAGCCCCGCACCGGCCACGCAGACCGCCGCGATCGCCCCCAGGGCGATGCGGCCGCGCCTACCCGGACGCGCGATACGCATCGATGGTGTGGACTCCCACGATGTACAGCGTGCGGCCCGCGGCCACCGCCGGGGAGTAGCGCCCGTCCTGCCCGCGGTAGCGCACCGCGCCCGTGGCGGTGGACAGCCCCCACGTGTGGCGTGGCTGCCCCGGCGCGGCCAGCACTGCGGTGTACACGGTGTCACCCACCACGGTGGCCGACCCCGAGATGCGGCCGCCCGCATTGAACGACCATTTCGACGACCCGTCCGAGAGGCGCAACGCGCGGAACACGCCGTCGTATGCCCCGATGAACACCGTGCCGTCCGCGATGGCGGGGCTGCTGTACACGTACCCCCCGGTGGGCGTCCGCCACAGCACCCGGCCCGACGCCGCGCTGACGCAGATGACCTGGCCGCCCACGTCCCCGATCACGATGCGCCCGTCGCTCACCCCGGGACCGCCGTACAGCCGGCTGCCCACATGGGTGCGCCACACCACGTGTCCGGTGCGGGCGTTGACGGCCATCAGCGACCCGCCGTAGTCGCCCACGATGACGTTGCCGCCCCACTGTGCGGCGCTGCCTTTGATGGCGCCGCCCGCCTGGGCGGTCCACCGCACCTTCCCCGTGCGGAGGCTGACGGCGTACAGGGTGCCGTTCCACGCGCCGTAGTAGGCGGTGTCGTCGATGATCAGCGGCGAGCTCTCGATGGGGCTGCCGCCGTTGTTGTACTCCCACAGCCGCGTGCCGGTGCGCACCCGGTAGGCCGTGAACGTGCCGTCCATTGAGGTGACGTACACGCGGCGCCCGCCGATGGCCGGGCTGGAGGCGATCTTGCCCTTGCGGAACTGGGTCCACAGCTGCTTGCCCGTGTGGGCGTTGACGCCGTACACCCGTCCGGAGTTGGTTCCCACGATGAGGATGCCGTTCTTCACCGCCGGCGGGAACTCGGCCAGCCGCTTGGTGTCGAACCGCCACGCCGGTGTGCCGCCCGCCACGGGGGCCCGCACGGCCGGGTTGTAGCGGGTGCGCTGGGTGTTGACCCCGTACTCGGGGCTCTGCAGGCGTTCCTCGTACACCGTGACGACGGTGGTGCCCGTGGCGGCGATGTCCTGCGTGCCGGCCGAGTACCCCGGGCGGCGCACCTGCACGATCTGCGTGCCCGCGGGCACCGTGCCGGCCCCGGCGGCGTCGCTGGTGCCCGACGGCGTCTGCGTGCGGCCGCGCTGGGCCAGGAGCTTCACGCCGGGCACCGGGGCGCCCGTGTCGCCGTTGACCACCCGCACCGGCAGCCCGGCCGCGGTGGTCCGGGTGGGGGCGGGGGCCGGGTGACCCCCGCCGCCGCATCCGGCCAGCGGCAGGCCGGCCAGCACGGCGGCGATGGCGACGCGGTTACGCAGCCGGCTCACCCACGGCGGCGCGCGCGGCCGGGCTCCCGCGCCACACGAACGTCACCAGCAGGCCCAGGAGCAGGCCGACGAGGCCGGCCAGGACGATGGTCTGCACCCGCTTGGGTGCGGTGCCGGAGCTCTTCGCGCTGCTGGACCGCGACAGTTCCTTCGGCGCCTCGATCTGCTCGGACTTGAGCAGCAGCACCGAATCGTCGGAGGCCTGCTTCCGCGCGTCCACCAGCTGCTGCTGGGCGTAGCTGAGCGCGGTGCCGGCCTGCTGCGCGTCCTGCCCGCTGGTGGTGGCGACGCGCTGCCGCCAGCGGGCCGTCTCGGCCATCAGGGACTTCACCTCGCCGGCGGTGCGCGTGGCGTCGGCCAGGTAGGTCTTGTGCGCCTGGTCGTACTGGGCCGAGGCCACCTTCACCACCGCGTCCAGATAGGCGTTGGCGATGTCGATGGACAGGGCGCGGCGGTGCGTCCGCGCGGTGATGGTGAGGATGGTGGGCAGGTTGCCCGAGGTCCCAACCGCCATGCGCGGCGTGGACAGGCTCACGGAGGAGCGCACCTGCGCCGGTGTGGTGCCCGTCTTCTGTGCCACCTCCTGCTGGATGGCGTCGTTGTCCAGCATGGACGGGGCGATGGTGGGGTTGGTGAGCGGCGTCTGCACGGGCACGCCGGAGATGGTGGTGGCCTGGCCCATGTACACCCGGGTGGTGGCCGTGTAGGTCGGTTTCTTGGCGACGGTGAGCAGGGCCCCGACGACCATGGCCAGCACGGTGAGGCCCAGGATGAGCCACCGGCCGCTCCAGGCCACCCGCAGGTAGTCGCGCAGCGTGAGTTCTCGATTCATCGACGCGCGATGCTACTTGGCCGAGCGGCGCCCGGGGCCGCGGCGGGGGCCGTGCCAACCGCGGCCATGGCGCGGGAACCCGGCGAAACGTGGAAAGATGCCCGCCATGACGGCCGTGATGGTGTTCGTGGGCGTGCTGGTGGCCATCGTGGTGGTGGGGTTCGTGGTGAGCCGCGTGCGCGGCGGACGCGCCCACTACCTCGACGCGTGGAGCCCGGAGGCGGGTGAGCGCACCCTGGTGGACGATCCCGCCGCCGACTTCTACGTGGTGCCGCGCATGGGGCAGGCCCGGAAGATGTCGTTCGCCCGGATGCACCGCACCCACGCGGTGCTCACCGACCGCCGCCTCATCGTGGCGGTGAAGGTGCTGTTCGGCCGGCGGCACATGATCACGCACATGGTCCTGCTGCAGGCCGCCGACGCACCCCCCGGCACGGCCGACCGCCTCAGCGGCGGGCTTCTCGACACCGGGTACATCGTGCTGGTGGCCTCCCCGGCGGGCATGCGCACCGAACGTGACGGTGACAAGCCCTACCTGCGGATCGACCCCGACTCCACCGCCAGCTCGGCCACCATCGAGCACTGCCGGCTGTACAGCGACCTGGCCGATCGGTTTCAGGAGGCCGCCGGGTCCTCCGGCTGAGCGGGCACCTCGGGAAGGTCGAACGGGGGCGCGCTGTCGCGGTAGACGTCCTGGCCGGGGCGCAGCAGCATCAGCGCGGTGCGGGCCACGATGGCCAGGTCGCGGCGCACGCTCCAGGAGTCGATGTACCGGATGTCCAGCTCGATGCGCTCCGACCAGGGCAGCATCTGCCGTCCCGTCACCTGCGCCAGCCCGGTGACGCCGGGGCGCGCCTCCAGCCGCCGCCGGTGGTGGTCGGTGTACCGCAGCACCTGCTCGGGCACGGTGGGCCGGGGGCCCACCAGGCTCATGTCGCCGTTCACCACGTTGATCAGCTGCGGCAGCTCGTCCAGTGAGGTGGCCCGCAGGAACTTGCCCACCCGGGTGATGCGCGCGTCACCGGAGGTGACCCGCAGGCCGGTGCCCATCCCCTGGGCCCCGTCCACCATGGTGCGGAACTTGAACACCCGGAACTCCCGGCCACCCAGGCCCACGCGGGTCTGGCGGAAGAACGCGGGGCCGGGGGAGTCGCGGCGCACCCACAGCCCGATCCCGATCAGCACCGGGGCGGTCACCACCAGCAGGGGCACGGACACGGCCAGGTCGATGCCGCGCTTGAGGCGGCCGCCGACGGCCTCCGGAGGCGGGCCCGGGGTCGCGCTCACGCCCCCACGCCCTCCACCACGGCCACGAAGCGCGCCGCCAGGGCACGGCGGTCGTACCGCTCCAGCGCCACCTCCAGCCCCCGGCGCCCCATCACCGCGCGGTCGGGGCTGTCGGCCAGGGCCCGGATGGCGTCCGCCATCTCCGCCGGCCGCTCCGCGGGCACGCAGCGCCCGCAGTCCACCTCGCGGATCAGTCGCGTGAGCTCCCCCTCGGGCGCCGCGGCAAGGATGGGCTTGGCGGCCGCCAGGTAGTCGAACACCTTGTTGGGCAGGGCCCCCGCGAACAGCTCGCGGTCCTGGTAGGGCAGCAGGCAGATGTCGGCCCGCGCCAGCCAGCCGGGCACCTCGCTCTTGGGCACCAGGTCGATGAACGTGACGTTGGTGAGCTCCAGGGTGCGCGCCTGCTCCAGCAGGGCGGCCTTCTGGTCGCCCCCACCCACCAGCACGATGCGGATGTCCGTCCGGTCGCGCAGCAGGTGCGCGGCGTCCAGCACGGTGTTGAGGCTGCTGTAGGTGCCGTGGGCGCCCACGTACATGGCCACCGTGGTGCCCTCCGGCACGTCCAGGGCGGCCGGCTGCGGTGGCGGGCCGTCGGGGGTGAGGTCCACGCCGTTGGTGATGAGGGTGATCTTCCGGGCGGGCACGCCCTTGGCGATCATGCCGTCCCGGATGCCCTCGGTGAGCGCCACGATGTGGTCGGCCCGCCGGTAGCAGAAGTCCTCCAGGCGGGTGGCGGCGGCGATGGTGGCGCGGTCGTTCACCAGCCCCATGGCCACGGCCGAGTCGGGCCACAGGTCACGCACCTCCAGCACGAACCGCGCGCGGCGCAGCTTGGCGGCCACCGCGGCCACGCCGGCCGCCGGCAGGGACGGGGAGCTGGCCACCACCACGCGGGGCCGTCGCACCCTGGCCATGGCGACCCCGGCCCAGAAGGCGAAGCTGGTGTAGTTGGACAGGCGCGAGCGCAGGTCCCGCCCGTAGCCGGGCGTGCTGTAGACGCGCCACATCTCCACGCCGTCCTCCACCTCGCGCACCACCCTGCGGCCCCGGTAGCGCTCGGCGATGGTGCGGTCCTTGTGCTGCACGTACGAGGTCACCACCGACACCGCGTGGCCGGCGTTGCGCAGCGCCTGGGTGTGGTGCCAGTGGCGCACGCCGCCGGCCTGCTGGGCGCTGACGAAGTACTGCGACACGTACATCACTCTCATCGGCGGATCCCCAGCAGGTCGGCGTAGAACGCGGTGAGACCCCCGGCCTGGGCCTCGAAGGTGAGGCCGTCCATGAAGGCGCGCCGGCCCGCGGCGCCCATGCGGGCGGCCAGCTCCGGGTCGCCCAGCAGGCGGTCGAGGGCGGCGGCGTGGGCCGTGGGGTCATCGGGCGGCACCAGGATGCCGCAGCCCGCCGCCCGGACGATCATCGCCATGCGGCCGAAGTCGCTGGCCACCACGGGCCGCCCGGCGGCCATGGCCTCCACCAGCTTGGTGGGCACCGCGCGGGCATAGTTTCCGTGGTTTTGCAGGGGAATCCACGCAACCGCGGCCTCGGCCAGCAGGCGCGCCACCTCCGCGTGGTCCACCACCCCCAGGTACTCGACGCGCTCGGGCAGGTCCGGCGGGTCGCCGGGGCCCGCCAGGCGCAGCACCGCGCCGGGGGTGGTCACCAGGGGGAACGCCTCACGCATCAGCGGCAGGCCCCGATAGGGCCCCAGCCCGCCCACGTACAGCACCACCGGGCCCGCGGCGGGACCGGGCTCGGGGTATCCGGACCCCCAGGGGGCGTTGGTGACCGCGGTGGCCTGCGGCGCGCCCGCGTGCGCGAACCGCGCCGCCAGGTCGGCGTTGACGCCCACCACGCCGTCCAGCTTGGCCGCCAGGCCGCGTTCCACCCGCCCGGTCACCCAGGCCAGGGGCACGCGCACCGGTGCCGGGAGCCAGCGTTTGGTGCGCACGGTCTCGTGCAGGTACTCGTGCACGTCGTACACCACCGGCCGTCCCGTGGTGCGGGCCAGCCACACCGCGCCGGGCAGCAGCTCGGGGTCGTGCACGTGGAACACGTCGGCGTCGGTGCCCGCCGCGGCGCGCATCAGGCGCCAGCCGGCCAGCACCCGATCGGCCCGGCGGGCCGGGGTGCGCAGGCCCAGCACCTGGGCGTCGGCTCCGGCGCGGGCCGCCGCGGACGCCTCCTTGTGCAATATCCGCACGTCGCGGGGCCGGTGGACGCTGGTGAGGTGCAGCACGCGGCGGCCGGTGAGGTCGGCACCGCGCGGGGTGGCGGGGGGCGCAACGGGCCCCAGCGCCGCGCCGCGGGCCGACAGCTCGTCCAGCAGGTCCTCCCACGCCCGGTCGTAACCGGGGGCGCGGTCGTCGGCGAAGTAGGTGTTGTGCCACAGCAGGCTCACCGCGCCACCGGCGCGCCGCACCCGGTCCAGCACGTCCAGCCCGCGGCGCACGGCGCCGTCGGCGTCCAGCCCCAGACGGGAGTGCAGCGTGGTGTCCATCACCGCCAGCGGCACCAGCCGCAGCCGGGCGGGGCGCTCCTCGCCCATGATCCAGGGGTGGAACGGCCGTGCGATGCCGGCCGCGAAGCCGGTGGTCTCCGACCAGCCCAGGCTGGTGTCGTACTCCACGCCGGCGTCCTCCAGCCAGCGCACGGTCTGGTGGTAGCGGAAGCGCAGGTAGTGGTACCGCACGCCCGTCACGGGCTCGCCCACCTCGGCGCGGAAGCCGCGGAGCTCCGCTGCGAGGGCGGTGGGGTCCTCCGAGGCGCCGAAGCTGCAGTGCAGTCCCACCTCGCCGCCGGCCGCCCGCACGGCGCGTGCCATGCGGGCGCGCTGGGACTCGTACCGGCGGCGCGGCGTGCCGTCCAGCGGGTGCACGTTGCGCCCGATCAGGTACACGGTGGGCGCCACGCCGCGGCGGGTGCTGCTCCACAGCACCTGCGGCAGGTTGTCCCAGGGGTCGGGGCCCAGCAGGGTGCGCGCCGCGCGGGCGGGGTTGCGGCGGGCGATCCCGGCCAGGCCCTTGGCGGTACGCCTGCGGATGCGGTCGATGTCGTGGGTGAGGAACACCGACCAGCCGGCGGGGTCGGGGCGGCCCAGGGCCCGGCGCAGCAGGGCGATGTACCCCTCCACCGGCGGCTCGTCGGGGTCCAGGCCCAGCAGGGCGAACGTGGACGCGGCGTAGGGGACCCGGTCGAAGGGGTCGCGCTCTGTGGTGCACCACTCGTCCCAGCGCGCCAGCAGGTGGAAGGCGTTCACCACCAGGTCGGCCGGGATGGTCTCGCTGGGAGCCGTGGGCGCGAAGATGAAGGTCAGCTCGCCCAGCCGGTGCGGGCCGTCGGGGGGCAGCACCGCCCCACCCTGGAAGAACTCCTGGGCGTCGCGGTCCGCGGGGATCCACACGGCCCCGTCGTCGGGGGCCGCGGGGGCGTAGGCCAGCTCGGCCACGCCGTCCTCCACGAACTCGGGCGTCTCACCCAGCGCCTCCGCGAACACCCCCAGCACCCACCGGGCGCGGGGGGCGAAATGCGGGGCGCACCCGGTGATGCGGATGCGCAGGCTCATCTGCCCGCCCCCCGGCGCAGCATGCGGCCGTACTGCACCACCGCGGGCCGTGGGTCGGTGCGGCTGATCACGCCGTCGATGAACGGCGGGCGCAGCGACGCCAGTGCGGCACCGGGGCTCCAGGCGCCCCGCCGCACCTCGCGGGCGCTGGCGGCCAGGTGCTTGCCCAGCAGGGTCCAGCGCAGGCCGTCGCGGTGGCCCGCCGGCCACGTGCGGGGCGTGCCGACGGCGTCCAGGTGGCAGGCGTACGGCACGTTCACCCCGCACGCGGTGGCCAGCGACACCCACAGCCACGAGCGCGGGTTGACCTCGATGAGGTAGTCGCGGCCGTCCCGCGGGTCGCGTTTGACCTCCACCTGGGAGATGCCGTGGAAGTCCAGGGCGTCCAGCAGGGCGTGGCAGCGGGCGGCGAACTCCGGGTCCCAGTGCGCCTCGGCCGCGCGCGCCGTGCCGAACTGCGGGGGCCACTGGCGCAGCTTGTGCCCGGTGAACGAGGCCAGCGGCGTGCCGTCGGCGCCGCGGTAGCTGCCGAGCGTCCACAGCTGCTCGTCGCCTCCCGGGATCACCTCCTGCAGCTGGGGGCCGTACGCCACGGCGTCGGGCCAGTTGCGGCGCAGCTGGTCGGCCGTGTCGCACCGCAGCACCTGGGCGCGGAAACGGCGACGGAACTCGGGCGCGTACCGGGGTTTGAGGATGAGGGGGTAGCGCAGGCCCGCGGCCTCGGCGGCCGCCACGGGGTCCTCCCCGTCCGCCACGTCCAGGGTGCCCGGCAGCGGGAACCCGATGCGCTTCGCGGCGGCGTGCTGGCCACCCTTGTCCATGGTCACCCGCATGCGGTCCCACGCACTCCACGGCCGCCGGAACAGCGCGTCCACCTCGGCCTCCCGTGGGCCGATGGCCGCGATGGCCTCGTCGTGGGTGGCGTACAGCACCGGCCGCGACCCCAGGCGGCGCCCGATCAGCAGCAGCTCGTCCACGAAGCGGTCGGGCTCGGTGAGCGGGTCGGGCGTGTGGGTGAACCGCGCGTAGCGGGAGCTGGCGCCCAGTGCCGACGGGGACGTGTCGGCGGCGAACACCGGCACGCCCTCCGAGCCCAGGGCGCGGATGATCCCCAGGCTGTTGGGCCCGGAGGCCTGCAGCACCACCGCGGGGACCGTGCTCACCCCACCAGCTCCGCGTACAGCTCGGCGTTGCGGCGGGCGTTGGCCGCCCAGGTGTACTCCTCGCGGCCCACGCGCAGCGCCCGTTCGGCCAGGTGGTCGCGCAGCCCGGGCTCGTCCAGCATCCGGATCAGCGCCGCCGCCAGGGCCTCGGCGTCGCCGGCGGGCACCAGCAGGCCGGTGTCGCCGTCGCGCACGATCTCGGGTGTGCCGTCCACCGCGGTGGCCACCACGGGCCGGCCGCAGTTGAGGGCCTCGCAGCACACGGTGGGCAGGCCCTCCGAGTGCGAGGGCAGCACGAACGCCTCGCCGGCGGCCATCCACCAGGCCACGTCGTCGTGGGCCACCTTGCCCACGAAGCGGATGCGGTCGGCGATGCCCAGCGCCCGGGCCCGGGCCTCCAGCGGGTCGCGCAGCTCGCCGATTCCGGCCATCAGCAGCAGCGGCGCTCCCTCCGCCCGGCGCAGCTGCACCAGGCCCATGGCCTCCACCAGGATGTCCACGCCCTTGCGCGGCACCAGCTTGCCCACGTAGGTCAGCACCCGCTGGTCCTGCGGCACGCCCAGCCGGGCGCGCGCCTCGGCCATGTCGTGCGGCTGGAACACCGTGGTGTCCGCCCCGTTGGGCACCACCTGGATCTCACGTCGCGGAGTGCCCCACGTGAGGGCCGACTCCCGAATGGCGCGGCTGACGGTGACGATCTGGTCGATCCGCTCCACCGCCTGACCCACCTGGCGGCGCAACGCGCCGCTGCGTGCGGGCAGGTCGATGACATCGGCCCGGTGGGCGGTGGCGAGCACCGGCACGCCCAGCCCGGCGCCGACGCGCGCAGCGGCCCAGCCGTCGGGCACCAGCATGTGGGCGTGGATCACCTGGAACGGCCAGCGCTGGTGGATGCGGCGCAGCGGTCCGGCGATGGCGAACCGCATGGCGTCGGCGTTGCGGGCCCCCAGCAGGGCCCTCGGCAGGGTGAGCTTGCGCGGGTACAGCACGGGGATGCCGTCGACGGTGTCGCCCTTCGGCACGTCGTGGTACGCGCTCCAGCGCGACAGCAGCGGCGGCGCATAACCCTTGGGGGACATCACGCGCACGTCGTGCCCCAGGTCCCGGAGGGCGCGCACCTGCTCGTGCACGAAGATGCCGGCGGTGGGGTTCACCGGGCTGGGATACATGTGGCTCAGCATCAGCACCCGCAGGCTCACGGCACCCTCCCGTCGCGGTCCGGCGCGCGGCGCGCCAGCGTCACCGTCAGCATGCCCAACCCGAACGTCAGCCACATGGGGGCGAACGTCAGGACGCTGGAGGGTCCCAGGCTGCCCATCACGAAGCCCGCCAGCGACGCCGCGCCGGCCAGCCCCAGGTAGCGCAGCAGGGGATCCTGTGCCGTGCGGGCGATGCGCAGCTGGCGGGTGAACAGGAACAGGTAGAAGCAGACGTACAGGGCCAGCCCCACCAGGCCCAGGTTCACCACCACCTCCAGCCACCAGTCGTGCATGTTGGACACGCCGGGGAAGTTCTGCAGCGCCCGCACGTGGGTGTCGGCGTTGCCCGCGCCCACGCCGATGCCCCCGGTGTCGCCCACCAGGGCCAGGCCGTCCTTCAGCAGGCTGTCGCGCACGGCGCCCGAGCCCGTGCCGGTGCTGACCTGGCTCTGCAGGATCCCGAAGTCGAACTTGGTGATGGCCCGCTGCGGCAGCTTGATGAGCCCCCCGCCAAGCACCGCGGGCACCACCAGCCCGATGGCGGCGGCGGCCACCAGCACGGCGCCCAGCGCCCGGCGGCGCTGGCGCGGGTCGGTGCCGAAGAACAGCAGCAGGGTCACGAGGATGATGCCGGTGGCCAGCAGGTTGGCCTTGCTGCCGGTGAACAGCAGCGCCACGAGGGCGGCCGCGCTGGCGGCCAGGCCCAGCACGCGCAGCCGGAACTCGTGGAACACCAGCGGCAGCACCAGCAGGTACGGCAGGGTGAGCGTGAGGTAGGTGGCCAGGTTGTTCTCGTTGCCGAACAGCGACGTGGCCGCGAACGTGGTGGTGGCCGACTTCTTGGCCAGGCGCGACGTGGGCAGGCGGATGCCCAGCTTGATCTCCATCAGCGCCAGGATGCTGGACACGGCGAACACGGCCCCCAGCACCACCAGCAGCCTGATGGCGCGCCGCCTGGTGGCGAAGGCCAGCGGCAGCGACACCGCCAGCGCGGCCTCCAGCAGGAACAGCAGCGTCCAGCGGGCCGCGGGCCCCTTGTCGTCGGCCCAGGCGATGGACATGGCCGCCCAGAGGGTGATCAGGCCCAGCAGGGCCACCGGGATCGAGATGGGGCCGAACCCCCCGAGGCGGCCCCCCGCCAGCGTGTAGGCCAGCGCGCCGAACAGCAGCACGGCGATGAGCACGCGGAACGCGAACAGCGACGGCGCCTGGGGGATGGCCAGGTTGGGCCCGGCCACGGCGGCCACGGCCGTGAGGGCGGTCAGCCGCACCCCCGCCGTGCCGATGGGCATGCCGCGCACCATCGCGCCCACCGCCACCAGCACCGCGAAGGCGAACCCGGCGGGCGGGGACAGCACCGTGAGGGCCGCCCCGACGGCGGCCGCCAACATGGCCCACAGCAAGGTCCGGCGCGGGATGGGCGCGGGGCCCACCGGCTGGCGTGCCTGGATCGTCACTGACGACGCAGACTACCAGCGGCCCGCGTGGCGGCCGCCCGCGCCAGGACCGCCTCGACACGGGCGGCCTGGTGCTCCACGGCGCCGCCCACGGCCACGCCCCGGCAGGCGTCAGGGGTGGGCGGGTGGTCCAGCAGCTCGGCCATCGCGGCGGCGTGTCGCGCGGGGTTGCCGGGGTCCACGATCCGGCCGGGACCGCGGGCCGGCACCACCTCGCGGGCACCGCCCACCGCCGTGGCCACCACCGGCCGCCCGGCGGCGAGCGCCTCCAGCGCCACCACGCCCAGCGGCTCCACGCGACTCACCATCGACAGCACGTCCGCCGCGGCCACCCACCGCGCCACCTGGGGGTGGGGCAGAGCGCCGGCGCGGATCACGTGGCCGGCCGGGATCCCCAGGTGGCGCGCGGCGGGGGCGATGGACGCCGCCAGCGGCCCGTCGCCCACGAAGGCCACGCGCACCTCCGGGTGCGTGGCGCGCAGCCGCGCCACCGCCTGCAGCAGGCCCAGCGGGTCCTTGCGTTCGGTGAGCCCGCCCACCGCCAGCACCAGGGCACGCCCGCGGGCACGCCGAGCTCGGCTCGGGCGGCCTCGCAGGGCGCGGGCGTGAACCGATGCACGTTGACGCCCATGTGGGCCACGTGGACGGGGGTCCCATGGATGCCCGACTCCCGCAGCCCGTCGGCCAGGTAGCGGCTCACCGCGATGATCCCCGCGCAGCCGTGCAGGCCCAGCCGCGTGGCGGTGCGCAGCGGCGGGCGGGCCAGGTTGGCCACGTCGCCGCCGTGGGCGGTGATGACCCACGGCACGCCCGTGGCCCGGTGCACCGCGGCGGCCACCGGCCCGGTGGGGAACAGGTAGTGGGCGTACACCACGTCGGCGTCCCGCGCCGCGGCCAGGCCCCGTCGCAGCAGCCCGGCGTATTTGGCGGGCGTGCCCAGGGGTCCCCCCGCGCGGTGGTCGATCACCGTGCGCCGCACGGTGTGCCCACGCCCCTCCAGCGCGTCGCACATCTCCCTGATGAACGCCCCGTAGTCCGGGTTGTCCGGGCCGGGGTACATGTTGCTGAGGCACAGGATGCGCATGGCGACGCGTCTACCCGCCCGGTTCCGGCTCCCGGGCCTGAGAACCCGCCGTCGCGCCCAGCGCCAGCGCGCCGGCGGTGAGCGTCCACAGGTAGGGGTCCTCGAAGAACCCGGCGTAGAACAGGGCGTGCACCAGGATGCCGGTCACCACCGCCAGCATCACCCACATCTCCCACCCCGCCTCGCCGCCCACCCGCCGGGCCGCGCCCCGGATGTCGCGCCACACGCGCAGGCACAGCCACACGAACAGCCCGAAGCCCACCGCGCCCAGCTCCGACAGCACGGTGATGGGCGTGTTGTGGCTGATCACCACCCGCACGCGCCGCTGCTCGCTGGGGGTGAGGCTCTGCTGGTACCGCTTCTGGAAGCCGCCCAGCCCGGCGCCGTGCACGGGCGCCCGCTCCCAGATGTGCACGCCGCCCCGGATGAGGTCGAAGCGCCCCTCGCTGACCTTGGACATGCGGTGGGGGCTGGTGAGGGCCCGGCGCACGTTGTGCGAGCTCGCCACGGCCACGCCACCCAGCAGCAGCAGCGTGATGCCGCCCACGGCCACGGTGCGGCGCCCCCCGAAGGCCCGCCATGCCAGGAGCGCCAGCCCGGTCATCAGCATCAGGCAGCTGGACCGCGAGAACGACACGGCCAGGCCGCCCAGCAACACCACCAGCACCGCGGCGGCGGCCACGGCCTCGCGGCGGTACGGGCGCAGCCACACCAGCGCCGTGACGGCCAGGATGCCCACCACCAGGAACCGCCCCAGGATGTTGGGGTCCCAGAAGATGGAGTTGGCCCGGAAGAAGCTGCTGTACTTGTTGGACTGCTCCAGGCGCACGTTCCACAGGATGTGCCCGGTGGCGTACTGCACCAGCGCCAGCAGGGCCACGGGCACCGCCAGCGCGATGGTGGTGAGCGTCAGGGCCGGCACGGCGCGCGCCCGCGGCCACCAGGCGACCACCGTGAGGTACAGCAGCAGGAAGGGCACGTAGAAGAACACGATCTTCACCGTGGCCTCCTTGCCGTCCACGCTCCACGCGGCGCTGGCCAGGGCGAACGTGAGGAAGATCCCCAGCGGCAGGTCCAGGCTGGTTGACGGTTCCCACCGGGCGTCCATCCGGCCGCGCAGCCGCTCCCACACCAGGCCCGCCACGCCCGCGAAGATCACGGCGTACAGGGGCAGCAGCAGGTTGTGGTCGTCACCGCCCAGCGGCACCGGGATGCGCACCGGCAGGGTCACGGCCAGGGCCACGAACCAGGCGGTGGGCCAGCGCACCACCGCGCGGCCGCCCAGCCACACCAGGCCCAGCCCCACCACCGCGGCCACCAGCACGGCGCCGGCGACGGCCGGGTGCGTGAGGCGCGAGGTGATCGAGGGGGCGAGGGTGACCGTGAGCACCGCCCAGGCCACCATGGTGAGCACCAGTCCGGCGGCCCGGCGCAGGGTGGGCGACACGCGCGGCACCGGCAGCAGCAGCGCGGCCACGCCCACCGCGGTGGCCACGGCGCCCGCCGCGCGGGTGAGCTCGACGCCGGTCACGAGGTGCCCGCCAGATCGATCAGCGCCCGCCCGCCCGCGGCGTCCACCACAAGCCACATGGCCCGCGGCGCGATGCGCGGCGGCAGCCGCATGGCGGCGGCGCCGGCGGTGGTGGCCACGGCCCGCGCCACGCGCGCGCCCAGCACGCGCTCGCCACGGCCGGGACCCGAGATGCGGCGGTACAGACGCAGGGTCACGCGCTCGCCCGCGGGCAGCGGGTGACCGTCCGCGTCACGCAGCGCCACGCTGATGCGCGCACCCCGCGACGGGAGGGCGGGGCGCAGCACGCCGGTGAGGTTCCCCACCCAGCAGGTGCGCTGCTGGGTGACCGTGTTGCCCACGGCGTCCGAGGCCCACAGACGCAACCCCACCAGCCCGGGGGCCACGGGTTGCCCGGCGGTCCGCCCGTTCCAGTCGATGTGGATCTCCGCGTTGTTACGGGCGGGCCGCGAGCCGATGTGCTGCACCACCGCGCCGCCCGCGGGCCGCGCCGTGCGGTCGATGCCCACCCGTCCGTCCCCGTCGGTCACGATGGTGGCCTCGCATTGCGCGGGGGCCCGCAGCCGGCTGGGCCCCGCGCTGCGCACCTCGGCCAGGGCCAGGCCCGGGCCCTGGGTGTCGATGATGATGCGCCTGCTGGAGCGGAAACGACGGTCGTTGGAGGCTCGCGCGTTGACGCGGATGGAGTAGCGCCCGTCGGGCACCGGCTTGCCCGCGTCGTCCCGCCCCTCCCAGGCGGCGCGCACCCACCCGCGCGGCACCGCGCGGTCGGTGACCAGCCTGCGCACCACGGTGTTCCCCGAGGCCACGTCCAGCGAGATCGTGCCGGGCACCCGCATGTGCACGCTGATGCGCGCCGTGTCGCGGTGGTGGTCGCCGTTGGGGCTGAACAGCCGGGTGGCCTGGAAGCGCGTGATGATGGGCGGTGGCGTGGGGAACGCGAACGGCAGCACGAACACGCCCAGCGCCGCGATGAACAGCGCCAGCATCCCCGCCCCCAGGAGCCGGCGGGTGCGGGGGGTGTGGGTGGGCTCGCTCAGATCGGGCGGAAGCCGACGCAGACGTAGAAGCCGAACCGGCCGACCGGCGTGGTGGACAGCGCCGCCTCCGCCGTGCGCGGGCCGTCGAAGCGGTAGATGCGCCCGATCTGCGACCCCACGCGGCCGCCGGGACGGAAGAAGATGCCCCGCCGGCTCACGGCCGCCAGCCCGGCGGACGCCCCGTGGGCCTCCAGATCGCCCCAGCTCTGCCAATTGTCCACCGGCGCCAGGTTGAGCTTGATGCCCAGCCACGGTGCCCGCTCGGCCACCCACCGGCGCGCACCGGGCAGCGAATGGCGGTTGGGCGTGGAGATCACCAGCAACCCACCGGGCACCAGCCGCTCCCGCAGGGCCCGCAGGCAGGCGCGCGGGTCCTCCAGGTGCTCCAGCACATCGGTGAGGGTGATCAGCTCGAAGCGGCCCTCCGGCGGCTCGTAGGCGCTGCCCACCTCCGCGCGCAGCCGGTCGGACACCCCGAGGTCCACGAGCCGCTTCTGGGCGATGGCCACCGACTCGGGCGACAGGTCCACGCCCACCCCGGTGTACCCCCGGCCGGCCAGCTGCTCCAGGAGGAACCCGGTGCCGCACCCCACGTCCAGGGCCCGCGGCGGAGCACCGTCGGCGGTGGTGCGCGGCGCCAGCGAGTCGATGGTGCCCAGCACCAGCGACATGCGGCTCTGGAGGTGCCAGTTACGGTCCTCGACCGCGTACAGGCGCGGCGCGATGCGGTCGTAATAGGCCTGAACGTGCTGGAGTCGATCGCTCATGGAAGCCAGTCCTGGGGGACCTTCGAGGTGCGGGCGATGTCCGCGTAGCGGGCCCACGCCGGTTTTGCGGTGAGATCCGAACGGAGCAGTCCGCCGGTCCAGCTGGGGTTGTCCTGCAGGTTGAACCAGATGGTGGCCGCCACCCTGGGAGTGCGGTTGGCCCAGTCGAACGTCTGTGCCAGCCAGTCCGACTGCTGCTGCTCGCTCACGAAGTAGCGGTGGAAGCGGTTGTACGAGGTGTGGTAGCCCGTTTCGGTGACGTAGACGGGCAGACCGGGCGAAAGCTTATCCAGCAGCGGGTTCAACTGGTTGATCGTGCGCCAGCTGGGGAAGAACGTGGCCTGGTCGGGTGACCCGATGGGGTACATGTGCTGGCTCCAGGCGTCCACGCGCACGTCGTTCACCGCCAGCGTGTTGATCATGGTGCTCACGCTGACGCTCTCGGTGCCGGTGCGGCAGTGCTTGCCCGCGTCGGTGAGGTTGCCCGCGGGCCCCGCCACCCCCGCGATGACGACGGCCGTGGGGTCGGCGGCGCGGATCTCGCGGGCGGCCACCGCCACCAGGGCGGCGTACTGCCGGGCGGCCACGGGCACGTACTGGTCGCGCGGCCCCCGCCGGCACTGGGGGAACCAGTACTGGGCGATGTTGGGTTCGTTCCACACCTCGATGCGCGTGATGCGCGGCAGGGCCAGCCCGTCGGCGTCGCGGAACGCACCGGAGTAGCGGCGCGCGATCGCGCCCGCGAACAGCCCCGCGTCGGTGGGGCGGGGGGCCGCACCGGTCTTGCCCGTGGCGCTGGCCCACGAGGGGGTGGAGGCGAAGTCCACGATGGTGCCGATGCCCCGGGCCGCCAGGCCGCGGAACACCTGGTCGTACACGCCCCAGTTGTAGGCGGGGTCGGCCGGGTTGCGGGGGTCGGCGGGCCGCCGCGTGGCCACGCGGCTCCACAGGATGTCCACGCGGGTCATGCGGGTGTTGGTGGCGGCCAGCAGGTTGAGCCGCTGCGCGATGACGGCGGGGTCGGCGGAGTTGGGCAACCGGTCGTCCTGCAGCCCCACCACGGCGGCGGACGCCGTGCCGGCCAGGCTCAGCAGCACCGCGGTCACCGCGGCGGACAGGATTCCCCGCAGACGCAGCCTCATTTGCGCACCACCCCCACCCGGGCCACCGTCCACCGCGTGAACGTCCGTTTGCTGCGGCGCAGCATCCGCTGGAACCACACCACGCGGTTGCCGTCCACCGCCACGGCGGCCACGTCACCCCGCGCCAGCGCCACCCGCGCCACCGACCCGGACCGGGAGGCCAGCACCATCCGGCCCGCGGCGACGGCCACGGCCCCGCCGCCCACCGCCACGCGAGGCTCCGCGCGCCCCCGCCACACGGCCACCGGCGAGGTCCGGCCCGGGACGAGCCGCATCACGCGCAGGCCGGCGCCGGTGCGCACCAGGGCCACCACCAGCCCGGGTGCCGCCCACACCCGCTGGATGGCCCCGCCCATCTGCACGTCGCCCACGTTGCTGACGCCCGCGTCGGTTGGCGTGCCCACCCGCAGCACCCCGGTGGCGGGGTTCTCGGCCCAGGCCACCACGCCGTCGGCGAGGGCCACGAGGCCACCGCTGGGGCTGCCGCCGAACGGTGCCGAGGTGCGCGTCACGTCCAGGGCGTCCGGGTCGGGCAGGTTCTGGGGGGAGCTCGAGATCAGGGAGATGCCACCCCCGGGTTCCAGCCGCACCAACCGCACGCGGCCCTCGTCGAACCCCGCCGCGATCACCACCGGCGCGGTGGGCGAGCCGTCGGACTCCAGCACCACCTCGTCCCGGTTGGCATCGCAGCACCACACCACCGGCGGCGGGAAGCCCGTGGTGCCGGGCACCACCAGCATGTGCCCGGCGGCGTCGCCCAGCACCCGCCCCCCCACCATGCTGCCGATGCTGGTGCGCACGGTCAGCGCCGTGTCGAACCCCGTACGGCGGAACCGCCTGCGGCCGGGCGTGAGCCGCACCGTCTCGGCGTCCGCGGAGAAGTAGGTGAACGCCACCCCCGTGCGCCCGTCGGTGCTCGTGGCCTTCACCTGGTTGGTGGCCGCCACCAGCGCCACCACGGTGTCCCCGGTGATGACCGCGCCCGACACCTCGTCCCAGCGCTCGAACGCCGCCGACGCCGCGCCGCCGGCCGCCAGGGCCCCGGCCGGTGCGCCCAGCGCCACCGCCGCCGCCGCGGCGGCTGCCAGCCCCCGGGCCCTCATTCGCCGCGCATCCGCCGCAGGTCGGTGAGGGCCTCGCCCAGCAGCGCCTCGCTGGCCGCCGCGCGCGTGGGGTCGGCCAGGGGGGTCATGTTGACCACCTGCAGGTGCCGCGCGCCCGCCTCGGCCACCGCGGCCAGGTGGGCGGCCACGGTGGCCGGGGTGCCCGCCACCACGGTGTCCAGCACCACGCTCCCGGGCACCCGGTCGGCCAGCGCCAGCGCCTCGGCGCGGCCCAGACCGGTGGGCAGGAACCGCGTCAGCCCGAACACCCCCGCCCCCAGGGGGTGCTCGGCACCCTGGGCGGTGAAGCTCTCCGACGGGGCGGTGAGCGTGATGAACCGCAGCAGGGTGGAGTCCACGCAGATGCGGCGGGCCGTCTCGTCGTCCTCCGCCAGCGCCACGCGCACGTACCCGCCGGGCGTCACGGCACCCTCGGGCCGGTCCGCCGCACGCGCCGCGGCGCGCACCACGTCCCACATCTCCCGGTACCGGTCCACGTTGGTGGCCACGGGCAGCCAGCCGTCCGCCAGGCGGCCCACCAGGCGCAGTCCCCGCGGGCGGTGCGCGGCCACCCAGATGGGCGGGGGCACCTCGCCGTAGGGGCGCAGGCCCACCGCCGCGCCGCGCAGGGTGATGTGATCGCCGGCGAAGTCCACCTCGTCGGGGGTGGAGAACAGCAGCCGCATCACCTGCAGGGCCTCGTCCAGGCGCGCCAGCGGCCGGTCGTTGCGCAGGTCCAGCGGGGCGAGGTTGAGCGCCTCCCCGGTGCCCACGCCCAGCACGAACCGGCCCCGGGTGATGTGGTCCAGCGTCAGCGCGGTCTGCGCCAGGGCCGCGGGATGGCGCCGCACGGTGTCGGTGACGGCCACGCCCAGGCGGATGCGCTCGGTGGCCCCCGCGGCCGCGGCGATCATGGCGAAGGGGTCCATCCACACGTGCGGGCTGGGCTGGGCCGCGGCCTGCGGGGTGAGGTCGTCGGTCCAGATGGACGGCGGGAACCAGTGCAGCAGGTGGTCGGCCCACCAGGCCGCGTCGAACCCCTGCTTCTCGCGGCGGGCCACCGCCGCCAGCACCGCGTCCACGGGGGGCCGCACGGGTGCGGCGGCCGAGATCTCCAGGCGTGTCGGGGCGCTCATCGGCGAGGAAGGCTACCGGTGAGGTGTGATCGCGGTGTCAGGGAAGTTTCATCACGACGCGGGGGTTTTGCGCTTCTCCACCAGGCGCACCCCCTCGATCACCGGACCCGGGTCGATTCCCTTCACCAGGTCGTACACGTTCAGCGCGGCCACGCTCACCGCCGTCAGCGCCTCCATCTCCACGCCGGTGCGGGCGGTGGTCTCCACCGTGGCCGTCAGGGTGACCACGCCCTCGGGGGAGATGTCCACCTCCACCGCGGCGCCGTCGATGGGCAGCGGGTGGCACAGGAACACCAGCTCCGGGGTGCGTTTGGCCGCGGCGATGCCCGCCAGCCGCGCCACCGCGCCCACGTCGCCCTTGGGCACGCGCCCCTCCAGGATGGCGCCGGCGGTGTCCGGGGACACCAGCACCCGTCCCTCCGCCACGGCCCGCCGCACCACCGAGGGCTTGTGGCCCACCCCCACCATGCGGGCCTGGCCGCGCGCGTCGATGTGCGTCAGCTCGCTCACACCAGCTCCGCCCGCTTGCTGTCGATGTCGGCCCGCTGCGCGGCCAGCCACTTGGCCACGTCGTTCTCGCGCACCACCTGCTTGATGTGCTCCAGCCGGTCGGCGCGCTCCTGGGGGTCCATGGTGAGGGCCCGGTACAGGGCCTGCGCCTGGTCCTCGATGTCGAAGGGGTTCACCGACAGCGCGAACGCGCCCAGCTCCTCGTGGGCGCCGGCGTTCTCGGACAGCACCAGCACGCCGTCACGCTCGTTCAGCAACGGTCCCTCCTTGGCCACCAGGTTCATGCCGTCGAAGATGGGGTTCACCAGCAGCACGTCGAAGTGCTTGTACGCGGCAAGGGCCTGGTTGAGGTTCTCCTCCACGCGCAGGTCGATCGGCATCCAGTCGGTGTTGCCGTGCTTGGTGTTGATGTGGGACACCGTGGTGCGGATCTTGTCCATGTACTCCACGTACTCGGGGATGTCCCCGCGGGAGGGCTGCACCAGCGCGAGGAACGTGATCTGCTCGGCCAGCTCGGGGTGGTCGTCCAGCAGCACGTCGAAGGCCTTGAACCCGCGGATGGCGTTCTTTGACAGGTCCGCCCGGTCCACCCGCACGATCAGGTGCGAGCGCCGCCGGCGAAGGATGGGACCCTCCTCGGCCACCACCTCGGCCGATGAGGACATGCCCTCGAAGGCCTCGGCGTTGACGCTGATGGGGTAGGACCGCACCCACACCTCGCGCCCCTGCCACGGCACCACGCGCCGCTGGTAGTCCACGGGCGCGTCCAGCAGGTCCTCGCAGCACAGCATGAAGTTCCGGGCGTACCGGGCCGTGTGGAAGGCCACGATGTCGTTGGCCAGGAGGCCCCGCAGCACGGCCTCGCGGATGTGGGCCGGCAGCACCCGCCAGTAGTCGGGCTGCGACCACGGGATGTGCACGAAGAAGTGCAGGAACGCGTCCGGGTGCGCCAGCCGGATGGCCTCGGGCGCGGTGTACAGGTGGTAGTCGTGCAGCATCACGAGGGCGTCGGGGTGCTGCTCCAGCTCGGTGCTCACCGCGGCGGCGAACAGCCGGTTCACCACCTGGTAGCCCAGCTCCCAGGCGTCCTGCTCCTCGCGCCTGATGTCCGGCACGTTGGACAGGTCCCACAGGTAGTGCTGGATGAACCACATCATCGGGTTGCTGATGAGGTTGTAGTGCCGGTGGTAGGTCTGCCGGTCCATCACCACGAACCGGCCCAGCGTGTCCTGCCCCACCCCGGGCAGCGGGAAGCGCCCGTCCTCGTCGTCCTCGGCCTCGCGCTGCACCTCGACGTCCTCGTCGGTGAGGGCGGCCGACACCCACAGGATGGGGGTCACCCGCGTGAGGCCCGACAGGGCGCTCACTAGGCCCCCGCCACCGCGCCGCGTCACCCGCGCTCCACCCTCACCCGCCTCGAACGACACGGGACCGCGGTTGGACACCAGGATCACGCGGTCGTCGCGGCCGGGGGTGCTCACGTCACGCCGGCGTCAGCAGCCGGGTCATGATCCCCAGCCAGTCGCGCAGCTCGCGGGGCGTGAGGAACTCGTGGCGCACGAACCGCTTGCCCTCGCGGGCCATGGTGTGCGCCTCCTCCGGGTTGGAGAGCACCCGCAGGATGCGGTCGGCGCACTCCTCCGGTGAGTTCACCAGCCAGCCGGTGCGGCCGTCGGCGATCTGCAGGGGGATGCCGCCCACGTTGCCCGCGATGGTTGGCTTGGCCTTCCACAGGCTCTCGGTGACGGTCAGCCCGAAGCCCTCCTTGAGGGACTTCTGCAGCACCACGTCGGCGTGGGTCTGGAAGGCGTTCACCTCCACCGCGTTGACGTGGTCGAGGTTGGACAGGATGTGGACGTCCGGGTCGCCGCCGGCGTGCGCCACCGTGCGCTGGTGGAACTCCATCCCCTCCGGGTCGTCGCTGGCCATGGAGCCCACCAGCGCCAGCTGCGCGTCCGGCCGGGTGCGCTTCACCAGCCGGTACGCGTCGATGACCCCCAGCGGGTCCTTCCACGGGTCGAACCGCGACACCTGCAGGATCAGGGGCCGTTGGGGGTCCACCCCGAACGACTCCACGATGCGGGCGGCGTCCTCCGGCAGCAGCGCCATGTTCTTGGGCACCAGCGGGTCGATGGACGGCGGCATGATCACGGGCTCGGGGATCTCGCCGGCGGGCACGTATTCGCCACGGTGGAACACGGTGAGGTCGTGGCGGTCGATCATGGGGCGGAGGAAGTCCATCACCTGCTGGTTGGGCGTGGACATGTCGATGTGACACCGCCACACCCACTTGGCGCCGTTCAACCGGGGGGTGGCCCCCCGGATCCCGGCCGGCTGCGGGTCGTGGATGATCATCACGTCATAGTCCCCGCTGAGTCCACCCGCGTTCAGCACGTTGTAGTGGTAGAAGACCTCGCACTCGTCCTCGCTGATGCCGCGCGCGTCGCCCTGCAGGCCGTTGTGCATGGCCTTGGTGACACCGAAGAACTCGTCGGTGCCGAACATCACCATCCAGTCGGCCCGCAGCCCCACGTCGTTCATGAGGGGAACGAGGCTGTGCAGGATCTCCGCGACGCCGCCGCCGAAGCTGGTGGCGTTGATGTGACACACGCGCACGCCGCGCAGCGGCTCGGCGAGCGTGCGGATCTCGTCCATCAGGTCACGCGAGATGATGGAGTGGTAGTCGGCAAGGGACTTGGTCCCGACGGTCACCGGTGTCAGCACGACGGCACCTCCGTGGGGTGAGACCGGGCCACGGCGGACCGGTCGGGGGCGCAAAGCGCAGGAGTGTATCCCCAGTCCTCGGGATCCCCGAACATCCGGGTGGCACCCGCGGGGGCGTAACCTTCGCCGGCCGTGCTGAACGCCAGGCTCTATCGAACCGCGTGGCTGGTGGCGGGGGTCGCGATCATCGTGGCGTTCCTCACGCTCCGGTCGCGGCCCGCCCCGCCCGAGCCCACCGTGCCTCCGGCCATCCAGGGGTCGGTGGTGCGCGACGCCGCCGCCGACCTGGAGGGCCGGGCGCCGTTCCGCGCGCCCGGGTCCCAGGGGGACGGGGTGGCGGCCGACTGGATGCAGCGGCAGCTGGAGCAGGTGCAGATTCCCGGGCTCACCACCCCCGCCGCGCGCCGCGTGCGCCGCCAGGAGTTCTCGGCGCGCGTGGGGTCGGACCTGGTGAAGATGACCAACGTGTACCTGGTGGTGCCCGGTCCCAGCGGCACGGGCGACAACGCCGGGGTGGTGGTGGTGGCACCCCGTGACGAGCCCGCGGGCCTCACCGAGGGCACGTCCGCGTCGGCCCTGCTGGTGGAGCTGGCGCGGCTCACCGCCACCACCGCCCACGTGCGGCCGTTCCTGTTCGTGTCCACCACCGCCAGCACGGCGGGCAACGCCGGGATGCGGTGGTTCCTGTCCCGGTTCTCCGACTTCAAGATCGCCGCCGTGGTGGTGCTGGACGCCCCCGCCGACGGTGCCGACGGGCGCGTGTGGGTGTGGAGCCAGGGGCGTGACGGGCGGCAGGCCCTGGACCTGGACCACATCGCGCGCGCGGCGCTGGCGCGGGGCGGCATGGCGCCGGTGTCGCGCCCGGGACTGCTCACCCAGCTGTCGCGCATGGCCATCCCGCAGACCTTCGGCGACCAGGGGCCGGCCATCGCCGACGGGGTCCCGGCGGTCACCATCGCGGCCCGTCCCGACACCCTGCCCCGGCCGCACGCCCTTCCCACGGGTGAGCACCTCACCCTCGTGGGCAACGCGGTGATGACGCTGCTCGGCACGCTGGACCAGGTGGACCGCGTCGACGGCCCCAGCGCGGGCATCGCGGTGGCCGGTCGTGAGCTGCCCGGCGTGATGGTGCGCGTGGTGCTGCTGCTCCTGGCCGTGCCCCTGCTGGTGGCCACCGTGGACGGCCTGGTGCGCCTGCGCCGCGCCGGCCTGCGCGTGCGGCCCGGGCTGCGGGCGGTGGTGGTGCGCTGCGCGCCGCTCCTGGTGGGGGGCACCGTGCTGCACCTCCTGGGCGTGGCGGGGATGCTGCCCAGCCTCGCCGCGGGGGCGCCCGCGCTGCCCTCGGCCACGCCCTTCGGTTCGAAGGGCGCGTTCGCGCTGGGGGTGTCCCTCATCACCGCCGCCATCGTGTGGGCGCTGTGGGGCCGCCGGCCCACACGCGTGCCCGCCACCCCCGCCGCGCAGGCCGCCGCGGGACTGCTGGTGCTGTCGCTGGCGATCATCCTCACGTGGGCGCTGCACCCCACGGCGCTGCTCCTGATCGTGCCCGCGGCCCACGCCGGGCTGGTGGCCACCTCCGCCCCGCGGCGGGGGCAGGTGGCCGCCCTGGCGGTGGTGGCGGTGCTGCCCCTGGCGGTGGTGACGCTGTCGGTGGGTCAGCAGATCGACCGCGGGCCGCTGTTCGCGGCGTGGTACCTGGTGAGCACGGCCGGGCAGGGCGGCCGCGGGGCCCTCGGCCCCCTGTTCGTGGTGGCCACCGTGGCGGCCCTGTGGGCCATGTCCACGCTGGTGGCGCTGCGCGTGCGCTCGGGGGTGCTGTCCGCGGCACCGGCGCCGCCGGCCCGCCGGCCGCGCGTGCCCCGCCGCACGCGCTCGGGGGATGCGGCGTGAGCGGCGGCCTGGTGTCGGTGGTGGTACCGGTGTTCAACGAGCACGGGGCGCTCGAGCCGCTGCTGGCCGAGTTGCTGCCCGTGGTGCGCGCCCTGGGGCGCCCCGCCGAGGTGGTGTTCGTGGACGACGGCTCCACGGACGGCAGCGGCGACGCCCTGGCCGAGGTGGCGCGGCGGGAACCGGACGTGGTGCTGGTGCGCCTGCGGCGCAACTTCGGCAAGGCCGAGGCCCTGATGGCGGGGTTCGGGACGGCCCGCGGTGAGGTGGTGGTGACCATGGACGGCGACCAGCAGGACGACCCCGCCGAGATCCCGCGCATGCTGGCGCACCTGGAGCAGGGCTGGTTCGACCTGGTGAGCGGGTGGAAGGCGCAGCGCCGCGACCCGCTGGGCAAGCGGCTGCCCTCGCGGGTGTTCAACGGGGTCACGCGCGCGGTCAGCGGCGTGCCCCTGCACGACCTCAACTGCGGCTTCAAGGCCTACCGGGCCGAGGTGGTGCGGGCCCTCGCCATCGCCGGCGACCAGTACCGCTACATCCCCGTGCTGGCGGCGCACGAGGGATTCCGCGTGGGCGAGCTGGCGGTCAACCACCGGCCGCGGCAGCACGGCACCAGCAAGTACGGCTGGGAGCGGTACGCCCGGGGCCTGCTGGACCTGCTCACCATCACGTTCCTGGGCCGGTACCGCCACCGGCCCATGCACCTGTTCGGCGGCCTGGGGCTGGTGATGCTGCTGGTTGGCCTGCTGGTGTCGGCCTACCTGTCGGTGCTGCGGTTCACCGGCCACGCCATCGGCAACCGGCCGCTGCTGCTGCTGGGCGTGCTGCTGATCCTGGTGGGCATCCAGCTGCTCACGTTCGGCCTGCTCAGCGAGATGATCCAGCGTCAGCACGCCCGGTCGCGCGAGGACGACGCCGCCGCCCGGGTGCGCGAGGTGGTGAGGTAGCGGGCCGGTGCGGTTCCTCTGGCTGGGCACCTACGAGTCGGACTACCCGCGCGGCCGCGTGCTGCGGGACGGGCTGGCCGAGCTGGGCCACGAGGTTGTGGAGTGCCACGCCGCCGTGTGGGAGCGCGACCGCCACAAGGCGGGTGCGTTCCTCGGCGCGGCCTCCCTGGCGGCCTCGGCGGCGCGGTTCGGTGGCGGCTGGGCGCGTCTGCTGGCCGGGCTGCGCGGCGCCGGCGCCGTGGATGCGGTGGTGGCCGGGTACCCCGCCCAGCCGGACATGGCACCCGCGTGGCTGGCGGCCCGGCACCTGCGCGCCCCGCTGGTGGCCGACCTGATGGTGGCGCTGGGCGACACCCTGGCCGGTGACCGCGGCCGGGCCTCGGGGGTCGCGGCCACCGCCCTCACCGGTTTCGACCGCCTGGCCGTGCGGCTGGCCGACCTGGTGATGACCGACACCCGCGCCAACGCCGCGTGGTGCGTGGCGCACCTGGGCGCCGACCCGCGGCGCACGGTGGCCGTGCCCGTGGGCGCCGAACCGCTGCGGTTCCCGGCGGCCGACCCGCCGCCCGGCCCCGTGCAGGCGCTGTTCGTCGGCAAGCTGGCGCCCCTGCACGGCCTGGGGGTGGTGCTGGCGGCGGCCCGCATGCCCGGGGTGCCGCCCATCCACATCGTGGGGGCCGGGCAGCTGGACGGCTGGCTGCGCGGGGAGCTCGCGCGTGGTGCTCCCCCGGGGCTGGTGCACACGCCGTGGGTGCCCTACGAGCGCCTCGGCGCCGAGCTGGCGCGCAGCCACATCTGCCTGGGCGTGTTCGGGGGCAGCGACAAGGCGGGCCGCGTGGTGCCCAACAAGGTGTGGCAGGCCATGGCGGTGGGCCGTCCCATCGTCACCGCCGACACCCCCGGGGTGCGCAAGGTGCTCACCCACGAACGCGACGCGCTGCTGGTACCGCCCGGCGATCCGCGGGCGCTCGCCGCGGCCCTGGCCCGCCTGGCGGGGGACGCCGCGCTGCGCGACCGGCTGGGCCGCGCCGCCCGGGCGCGTTACGAGCTGCTGGGGCGGCCGGCCCGCGTGGCGGCCCCGCTGGTGGACGCGGTGCGGGCCATCACGGCGCCCGCGAACCGCGCCGCCGCGTCGGGCGCCTGATCCACGAACAGCGAGGGTTCCACCAGCTCCAGCTCCAGCAGCAGGGGGCCGGCGGGGCCCGGGATGAGGTCCACGCGGGCGTACAGCGGCGTGGGGCCCGGCACGGCCGACAGGGTGGCCTGGGCCAGCATCACCTCCGCGGGGGAGGCGGTGCGCGGGCGGATGTCCTCCTCCAGGAACAGCCCGCCCACCACGGCGCGGTCGCCGGTGAGCATGGGTCCCTTGCGGATGGTGTGGCTGAGCCGCCCGTCGATGTGCACCATGCCGCTCTCGCCCTCGGTGTCCACGGCCGCCATGTGCGGCTGCACCATGGCGGTGCGCCCGGTGGCGTGCAGGGCGGCGATGTGCTGGCGGGCGTCGTCGTGGTGCTCGTGACGGGCCGTGTCACGCGAGCCCGCCCCCACGCCGGGCTTCACCACCACCGGACCGGCGGGCAGGTCGGTGCCGGGGTCGCCCGGCGCGACGAACACGGTGGGCACGGTGGCCACCCCGGCGCGCGCCAGGCTGGCCATGTACCGCTTGTCCAGCGCCCACGCCATCTGGCGGGCGTCGTTGAGCAGCATGGTGCGCCCGTCGGTGTCGCGCATCCAGGCGATGAACGCCGCGGGATCGTCGGTGTAGTTCCAGGTGCTGCGCACGATGACGGCGGTGAACGCCGACCAGTCCACGTCCGGGTCGTCCCAGTGCGGCAGCTCCACCTCGGCTCCGCGGTCCGCCAGCGCGGCGGTCAGCAGCGGCAGGTCCGCATCGTGGTCGCGCGCTTCGGCGCAGGTGACGAGGGCGATCCGCATTCCCTGCAGCCTAGTGGCCCATCCCGGCTAGGGTGCAACGCGTGAACGACCCGGCCGCGCCGGTGCGGGAGCACCAGTGGGGCGACGCCCCCGATCTGTACGGCCCGCGCCACGACTACCGCGAGGACCTCATCATGCGGCGACTGCGTCGTCTGCATCGGCCCTCCGACGGCGCGCGCGCCCTGGACGCCGGCGCCGGTGCGGGCAGCATGGCCCTGCGGCTTGCGCGCGAGGGGTACCGCGTCACCGCGACCGACGCCAGCCGGGCGTTCGCGGAGCTGCTCGCCCAGCGTCTGGCCACCGCCCCGGGCGGCCCGCACCGGGCCCTGCAGGGCGACATGTCGGCCCTGCCCGTGGAGGACGCCACCATGGACGTGGCGGTGTGCGCCGAGGTGCTGGAGCACCTGGACGACGACGCCGGGGCGGTGCGCCAGCTGGCGCGGGTGCTGCGTCCCGGCGGGCTCCTCGTGGTGACCGTGCCCGCCGGGCCGCACCGCATGGACTGGACCGACACCTGGGCCGGCCACCGGCGGCGGTACGCGGCACCGCAGCTGACCGAGCTGCTGCGGGCCGGGGGCTTCGTGCGGGTGGACGTGCGCGGCTGGGGGTTCCCGCTGACGGGGCTCTACCACCGCCACGTGTACGCCCCCATGCTGCGCCGGCGCGTGGACGCGGGCCGGCCGGGACTGGGGGCGGGGCCCCCCGGGGCGCCGCGCGCATCCTGCGCATGGCGCTGGAGCTGGACACGCCCTTCATCGGGCGGGCACCCGGCTGGTTCGGGCTGCTGGCCACCGCGCGGCGGGCGTGACCGCCGACGGCCCGGGACCCCGGGGGCGCCTCATGGCCTGGCTGGGCCGGCTGGCGGCCCTCCTGGCCGTGGCCGGCCTGGCGTGGGCGCTGGTGCGCGGCTGGTCGCAGGTGCGGAGCCACGACTGGCACCCCGACGCGCTGCCCCTGACCGGGTGCGTGGTGGCGCTGGTGTGCTTCTACCTGCTCAGCGGCGCCGGGTACGTGGCCACCGTGGAGGCCATCGGGTCCAGGCGGGCCCCGCGCCGCGGCGTGCTGGCGGCGTGGGCGGTGTCGCTGCTGGGCCGCTACGTGCCGGGGTCGGTGGTGATGGTGGTGGGGCGCATGGAGCTGTCCCGGCGGCTGGGCGTGTCCCGCGGTGTGACCGTGGCCGCGATGGCCTACGAGCAGGTGCTGTCCCTGGCCGCGGCGGCCGCGGGGGGCGCGGTGTTCGTGCTGGTGTACGGGCGCCTCGGCCCGGCCTGGCTGAGCTGGCTGGTGGTGCTGGTGCCGCTGGCGCTCCTGGCCCTGCATCCGCGCGTGATGGCGCCGGTGACGGCCTGGCCCGTGCGCGCGCCCGCTCGGCCCCCGCTGCCCGCCGTGGTGCCCATGCGCCGCGTGCTGGGCCTGGTCGCGGCTTACGCGGTGGCCGCCGTGCTGCTGGGCCTCGGCACGTGGCTGTTCGTGCGGGGGCTTGGCGGCGTGGACGCGGGCGGTCCGGGGTTCGTGGGCTCGGCGTTCCTGTTCGCCGTGGCCGTGTCCCTGCTGGCGGTGGTGGTGCCGTCGGGCCTGGGCGTGCGCGACGGCGCGTTCGCGGTGGCGCTCACGCAGCACGTGCCGGGCGGCGTGGCGGTGGCCCTGTCGGTGGGGTCCCGCCTGGCCCTCACGCTCGTGGAGCTCGCGGTGGTGGGGGCCACCGCGTTCTGGGCCCGGCGCGCATGATCCACGGGGTCCCCGCCGCGCTGCGCCGCCGCCCAGCACCCGCCACCCTGGTGCTGGTGGCCCTGATGGTGGCGTTCGCCGCCCTGATGACCCACCTGGCGCTGCTGCGCTACGACCAGTTCTGGGCGGGGCGGTTCGATCTGGGCAACATGGTGCAGGCCGTGTGGTCCAGCGGTCACGGGCACCTGCTGGAGGTCACCGGTGGCGACGGGCGGCAGTTCAACCGCCTGGGCGCGCACGTGGATCCCGTGCTTGTGGCCTTCGTGCCGCTGTGGTGGGTGTGGCCCGACCCGCGCCTGCTGCTGGTGGTGCAGGTGCTGGTGGTGGCCCTCGGGGCCGTGCCCACCTACCTCCTGGGCCGCCGCTGGACCGGTCACACCGGGCTGGCGCTCACCGGGGCCGCGGCGTACCTGCTGTACCCGTCGGTGCAGTGGTCGGTGCTGACCGAGTTCCACCCGGTGGCCCTGGCCACCCCGCTCCTCCTCGGATGCATGTGGGCCGTGGATGCCCGGCGGCCGGTGTGGTGCGCGGTGCTGGCGACGCTGGCCGCGCTCACCAAGGAACAGGTGGGCGTGGCGCTGGCGATGATGGGGGTGTGGGCGCTCCTGCGTCGCGGTCGCGGCCACCGCGGGTACGGCCTTGGGCTCATCGCCGGCGGCCTGGGGTGGTCGGCCCTGGCGATCGGGGTGATCATCCCGCACTTCTCCCCCAGCGGCGCCAACCCGTACCTGGGGCGGTACGGCGACCTGGGCGACAGCCAGAGCGCGGTGCTGCACCGTGTGCTCACCGATCCGGTGCACGCCCTGCACATCGCGGTCTCGGGCGGGCGGCCCGGCTACCTGGAGGCGCTGTTCCTGAGCCTGCTGGCGCTGCCCCTGCTTGCCCCGCTGGTGGCGCTGGGGGCGCTGCCCGACCTGGCGCTCAACCTGCTGGCCCACTACTGGCCCCAGTACTCGCCGCTGTTCCAGTACACCGACGTCATCAGCGCGTTCCTGGTGGCGGCCTGCGTGGGCGGCCTGGCCCGTGCCCACCGCCTGCTGGCGGCGCGGTGGCGCGTCCCACGGGTGTCGGCGGCCGCGGTGCTGGGCACCGCGCTCCTGGCGGCCGTCCTGGTGGGCGGGTATCGCCAGGGGCCCATGCCGTTCTGGCCGGACACCCGTGGCGCGTGGTCGTTCCGGTCGTGGGAGTTCCGCACCGACCCGCACGCCGCCGCGCAGGCGGCCGCGCTGCGCGTGATCCCCACCGACCCCGGTGTGCCGGTGTCCGCCAGCAACCCCTTCGGTGCCCGCCTGTCGGCCCGCCGGTATATCTACTCGTGGCCGGTGACCGCGGACGCGCAGTGGGTGGTGGTGGACGAACGGCGACCGTACGTGGCCGACCGGGTGGACGCCGCCCAGGCCGCGCCCCTCATGGCCCGGCTGCGCCTGGACCCCCGTTTCCGGCTGGTGTGGACGCGCGACGGCGTGGAGGTGTACCGCCGCGTGCCGGGGGAGGGGCCGGGTGATCCGCCGCCTTCCGCTGCTGGCCTGCGTGGCGGGGGTGGCGCTGCTGGTGGTCCCCGGGCTGGATTGGTTCTCGCTGGGCGACTTCCCGGTGTCGGGCTGGGACGCGGCCGGTGCGGTGATGGCGCTGCCGGTGCTGGGCGTGGCCGGCTGCGACCTGGCCTTCCGCGCGATGGTGGCGCGCCGCGCCGGCCGCGCCGCCACGGCCCACGGGGCGTGGCTGGCCGTGGTGGGGCTGGTGGCGCTGGCGCTGTGCACCTGGGTCATCGCGCGGGCCCCCGTGGGGTTGTCCGCGGGCGGCACCGACCTGGGCGTGCACCCGTCCCCGCTCCCGGCCGCGTGGGTGGCGCTGGGGGCGTCGGCGGTGATGCTGGCGGTGGGGGCGGTCCTGGCCCGGCCGTGGACGCTGTGGCGACCGTGACGCCCGCCCCGGTGGCGGTGCGGCGCTGGTGGCTGGTGCCGGTGGTGGCATGGCTGGCCACGCGCGTCGCCGTGCTGACGGCCACCGTGATCACGGCGGCGCTGTGGGGGGTGCCGGAACGGGGGGTGGGGTCCGAGGTGCCCCGCCAGCTCTCACCCCTCGGGGGGTGGGACACCACCTGGTACCTCGACATCGCCCGCGGCGGGTACGACACGTTCACCCCGCTGGTGCGGTACTTCTACACCAACCTGGCGTTCTTCCCGCTGCTGCCGTCCCTGATGGCCGGCGCCGCCAGGGTGGGGATCAACCCGTTCGCAGCGGCCCTGCTGGCGGCCAACCTGGGATTCCTGGTGGCCCTGTGCGCCTTCCACCGGCTCACCGCCCGCGTGCGGGGCGAGGATGCCGCCGATCTGGCCACCTGGGTGGTTGCCCTGGTGCCCCCGTGGACCGTCTACAGCGGGCTGGCGTACACCGAGGGCATCGTGCTGGGCCTGGCGGTGGCCGCCGCGCTGGCCGCGGCCCGTGGCCGGTGGCTGCTGGCCGGCCTGGTGGCCGCGCCGGCCGCCGTGGCCCGGCCCCCCGGGCTGCTGGTGGCCGTCCTGGTGGCGCTGATCGCGCTCAGCGTCGACGCGCCGCGGGGCCGCCGCCTGATGCGCGCCGTCATCGCGCTGGTGCCCTCGCTGGTGGCCCTGGCCGCGTTCTTCTGGTGGATGCAGGTGCACCGGGGATCGTGGCACCTGCCCCTGGACGCCCAGAAGGCCTGGGACCGGGGTCCGGTGGGGGTGGGGTGGCTGCGACCGCGGCAGCTGTGGAGCACCCTCGGCGAGCTCAACCCGCTGAACATCAACGCGGCATGGACCGCGGCGGTGCGCGACGTGGCGTTCACCGTGCTGGACGTCTGGCTGCTGCTGCGCCTGCGGGCCCGGGACGGGTGGCGCAGCCCCTGGGTGCTGTACAGCGCCCTCACCCTGGCGATGCCGCTGTCCACCGGCAGCCTCCAGTCGATGTCCCGGTTCGGCGTGATGGCGTTCCCGCTGGCCTGGGCCGGCGGCGAGTGGGTCGCACGGGTGTCCCCCGGCCGCCGCCGGGCCCTGTTCTGGGTGTGCGTGGTGGTGAGCCTGCTGCTGGTGGCCCAGCTGGAGGTCAGGTCGCCCTGACCGCGACCAGCCGTTCCACGGGGTCGTGATCGGACAGCAGCACCCGCAGTCGCCGGCCGCGGCCCTGCGCCTCCACGGTGCGTCGCGACGTGGCCCACCGCAGTTCCGGACCGCCGTCCGCATCCCGGACCAGCACGCGGTCCAGCCCCAGCCCGGGCGCTTCGGCGGCGTCGAACCCGGCCTCCCGCAGGTGCTCCAGCGCGGGGTGGTCGGGCATGAGGTTGAGGTCGCCCGCCAGCACCGCCGGGCCGGGCATGCGGCGCAGCCAGCGCGCCAGGCGCGCCATCTCACGGTGGGCCTGCCAGGGGTGACGCCCCGGGTGGGCGTGCACGCATGCCAGGGTCACGTGGCCGCCGCCCTCCACCAGGGCGCGCACCGCCAGCGCGCGCCGGGGCTCGGTGATCCAGCGCACGGCCTCGTCCACCGCCAGATGCCCGCGCAGGGTGTTGGCCAGGACCGCCCGCCGCGGGTTGAGGTGCAGTCCGGTGGGGCGTCCCAGCGGCGTCAGACGGGGCCCCAGGAGCAGGGCGTTCGCGTTGCCCTCCTGCGTGCGCCACAGGTCGGGGTTGCGGGCGCCCAGCCACCCGCGCACCGCGGCGCTGCCCACCAGCGGGCCGGTGCGCACCGCGCAGGCGTGGCGCATGCCCAGGATCCGTGCCAGGGTGGCCACCGCCGTGGGGGGCACCTCCTGCAGCATCACCACGTCCGGGCGGGCCGCGCGCAGCACGTGCGCCACCTGCTGGGTGTGCTTGCGGTTGAGGTGCAGGTACCCGCCGTCCACGCGCGGGGTGCCCAGCAGCGTGGAGCGCCAGTCGGCGCCGGGCACCTCCAGCCCGCCGCGGCAATGGCACACGTTCCAGGTGATGATCCGCAGGCGTCCGTCCACAGGTGGTGCAGCTTGGCACACGCCGACCGCGGTGCCGGGCGCCCGTGTGGCATTGTCCCGCGGATGCCCGAGCCCGCCCCACAGGTCACGGACGACGCCATCCCCGGCGCCCTGTCGGTGGCGTACTGGGTGGTGGCCACCCTCCTCTACGCCGGGCTGGGCTCGCAGCTGCCGCAGGCGGCGTTCCTGGGGTTCTGGCAGTGCATCCCGTTCCTGCTGCTGGCCCACTGGCTGCGCCCGCGGGTGCTGGGCTTCTTCGTGCGTCCCTGGTTCGTGGGGGCGCTGGAGCGCGTGCGGGGCCGTCAGTGAGCTGGGCGGCCCATGACCTGGAGCCGTACCTCATCCGGTTCAAGCTGGGCGCCGCCATCAGCATCCCCTTCTGCATCCTGGGGTCCTACAGCCCGGACATCGCCACCAAGTGGGCCGTGTACGGCCTGGACTTCTCCGGCGGCCACGAGCTGGTGAGCGACCCGGTGCACTTCCACCGCGGCTGGGTGGGGGTGGGGTTCACCCACACCCTGATGTTCGGGGTGGTGATGGGCCTGATCATCCTGGCGCTCACCCGCAGCCGCATGTGGGCGCTGTCGTTCCTCATCGGCAACTGGGCGCACGTGCTGTCGGACACCCTCGACTCGGTGGGGGTGATGGTGGCGTTCCCCTTCACCCAGTGGCACATGCACTTCGGGGTGTGGGAGTACGTGGGCGAGGCGGGCCGGCGGGTTGACGCCATCGCCTACTACACCTCGCTGGGCGGCGTGTGGGACACCCTCTGGGCGCTGTGGCTGCTGTGGAACTGGCGCATCCTCACCACCGAGTTCTTCCGGCGCGAGGTGTACCCGAAGGACCCCTTCTGGGGGTGGCTCAACCGCCTCATCCCCGAGACGGGGCTGCTCACCCTCTACCGTGCCAGCGCGTTCTTCGGCATCGCCTCCATCATGGGCTGGTACGCCTGGGCATTGGCGGTGAACAACTTCCACGCCTCGCTGGACTGGAGCATCGGGGGTCCCCAGTGGACCCCGCGCATCGGTCCCAGGTAGCCGCGCCCGGCCGGCGGGGAGTCGCCCCGCCGGCCGGGCGTGCGCGTGCCTAGTGGCCCTTCAGGCCCACCACGGCGGCGGCGTTGACGATGCCCGCCCCGTAGAACCCGTTCTTCTCCGGCGTGCCCTCGCACGTGGCGGTGTAGTCGGGCGTGAGGTCCGGGTCGGGGTAGGTGAACGTGGCCGGGTCGGGACACGGCGTGTCCGTGGCCGTCCGCAGCAGGATGCGCTCGGTGATGGCCGGCGGCAGGTACTTGCCCCCGTGCCCGTCCGACCACCCGTAGCGGCTCACGATCAGCGCGGCCACGCCCGCGGCGTGCGGGGAGGCCATCGAGGTGCCCTGCAGGTACTGGTAGTAGCCGCAGACCCCGCCCTTGGTGCAGTCGCGCAGCACCATCGGGGTGTTGGGCGTGCCGTCGGGGTTGAGGGTGCCCTCGGCGTCCGCCACGTTCTTGGGGTAGGGCGCCAGGATGCGGTTCTCGGGCGCCAGGTACCTGGGCGTGCCGAAGAAGTCGCGCTTGTCGCCGCCCGGGGCCGACACGTCGGTCTGGTCGGTGCCCCAGTTGGAGTAGTACGCCTTGCGGCCCGATGGCCCCACGGAGCTCACCGCGATGACGCCGCTGTTCTCGGTGGGCACGTCGATGCACGACTTGTCCACGACGCGGTGGTAGGCGGCGTCCGGCGGGTAGTCCGGGCTGGTGTCGTCCACCGTGGGGTTGTTGAGGTCGGTGTTCTCGTTGCCCAGCGCCGAGATGAACGTGACGCCCTTGCTGCGCCCGTAGTCGATGGCCCGCTGCACGGCCACGCGGATGGTGCGCTGCTGCTGCTGGGCCTCCGGCGAGTCGGCCGGGTTGGCGTCGCAGTTGTACAGCCACGGGTCCACGTAGAAGCTCATGTTCACCACGTCCACGCCGATGTCGGCGCCGTAGGTGATGGCGTTCACGGTGGGCTCCACGAAGAAGTAGCCTGAGTCCTGGCCGGCGCGCAGGTTGACCAGCTGCACCTTCGGCGCCACGCCGGTGATGCCGATGCCGTTGGCCGCCGCGGCGATGGTGCCCGCCACGTGCGTGCCGTGACCGTCCTCGTCCACGTTGCTGGGGTCGTTGCACGACTGGTCGGGCTCCTCCGCACAGGGCCCGTCGATGGTGGGGTCGTCCACCGTGAAGTTGCGCGACAGCTTGGCGTTGAAGTTGGGCGCGATGTCGGGGTGCGTGCCGTCGATCCCCGTGTCGATGACCCCCACCAGCACGCCGTGGCTGCCCATCTCGCGCGTGTGCGCCAGGGGCGCGCCGATCGTGTTCATGTCCCACTGCAGCCCGGTGAGCGGGTCGGCGCCCTTCTGCGGTGACCCGGTGGGGGTCTTGGGCGAGCCACCCACCTGCTGGTCGTGCTCCACGGCGCGGTTGCGGGCCATGCGGTCCTGCGGCGCCCGGCCGATCACGGTGTGGTCGTCGGCCGCGCCGACCACGGCCGTCGAGGCGTCCACGGTGTCGGCGAACCCATCCGCCGAGCTGCGCACCACCGCCACCCCGACGTCGCTGTTCTCCCGCACCACCGTCCCGCCGGCGGCGGTGATGGCCTGGCGGGCCTGCTGGGCGTCGGCGGTGGAGCGGTACACCACCAGGTATTCGCGGGTGCTGGTGGTGCTGGTGACCGCCTGGGCGATGGCGGCCGCTCCGGTGGCCGCGCCGAGGGCGACGGCGGCCGACAGGGCGACCCGACGTGAGCGTGGCATCGGCTGGGTCCCTTCATTGGCGTGGTAGGGGCGTCGGGGGCGCTCGGCCGAACCTCTCCGGTCCGGCCCCCGGCGTCAATCCCGCGCGGTCGCCCGGGTGACGTTTGGCACTTCAGAAGGGCGTCCACAGGGTTGGTCTCGCAGGGATCCGCTGCGGATGGCGGGTTCGGTGAGTTTCGCGTCACCACCGCGCCCTCACGGGCTGCCCGGTCACAGGTTGCACCTCGCCCTCCGTGGCTCGGGGGACTCACACCCTGCACCATCCCCAATTTGGGGCGCAGCCGCGGCCTTCTCGGCGGAGACTTCGACATGGGGCGTGGGACCCGCCGCGGGCGGGTCCCGGTGGTGAGAAGTTGGGCTTCTGAGGGCAACGGGTGAGCGCGTCGCACCGTTGCGATGCAGGCGGCGGCGCCGCCTCGTGTCGTGGCGCGGTGCCCCTACGGGGCGATTGGGGGCGCGAGGCGCGCCAGGCCCACCGATGCGGCCGCGTCCACCAGGCCGTCACCGGTGAGCGTGGTGTGCGTCCCATCGGCGGTGCACAGCGCCGGGTCCACCGTGGGCTGGTCCGGGTAGGTCACCACCGGCGTGCTGCACGGCACCTGCAGGGCGGTGCGCCGCAGCCGCACCGTGACGTCCCCGGGCACCATGCCCCAGTCGCCCGTCACCGGGTCGGCGGAGCCGTACCGGGTGATCACCAGCGCCGCGGCGCCGGCGACGTGGGCCGCGGCCACGGCCGTGCCCTGCCCCCAGCGGTAGTACGCGCAGGCCTGGGCGGAGCAGCTGCGCACCAGCGTGGGGTCCAGCGGCAGGCCCGCGGGGTCCAGCTGCCCGCGCGCCGCCGCCAGGGCCGCGGGATACGCCCCCAGCACCATGTTCTCGGGGGCGAAGTAGTGCAGGGGGTCGTCGGGGTAGTCGGTGATGTCCCCGCCGGGTGCGGCCAGCATCAGCGGGGCGCCCCAGTCGGCGTATGCCGCCTTGCGGCCGCTGGGCCCGGTGGCCCCCACGTCCACCACGCGGTCGGTCTGCTGGGGCAGCGTGTCGCAGCGCACCTGCCCGGCGGTGAGCGGGGAGGCGGTGTCGCCGCTGCCCGCCACCACGCTGACGCCCCGGTCGCGGGCGTCGTCCACGGCGCGCTGCACCAGCAGGGCCGCGGCCCGCCGCGTCTGCACCGCCGCGGGGGCGTCCCCGCAGTTGTCCCCGGGGATGCGCACGCTCGATCCCACCAGCGCCACATCGATGCCCGCGTCGGCGGCGTAGGTGAGCGCCTCCACGAAGGGCGCCAGCTGCATGATCCCGTTGGGTGCCGCGGCCCGCAGGCTCACCAGCCGCACCCCCGGGGCCACCCCCAGCATCCCGATGCCGTTGCGGTGCCGCGGCCACGGACGCCAGCAGCGTGCCGCGGCCGTTGGGGTCGTCGGTGGCGGGTCCGTCCACGAAACTGCGGGACAGCGCGGTGTCCAGGTTGGGGGCGATGTCGGCATGCCCGGCGTCCACCCCGGTGTCGATGACCGCGATGGACACCAGCGGACTGCCCACGGTGCGCTCCAGATCCACACCCGAGCGCACCGCCTGCAGGGTCCACTGCAGGGGCTGCAGGGGCTCGGGGTTGGGTGGCACCTTGGCCAGCGCGGTGGCGGAGCGTCCCCGCCGCACGGGTGGCGCCACACGCCGGGTGAGGCGGCCCGCCGCGGGCACCACGCCCTGCACGCCGGGCGTGCCCAGGAGCACCTCGCGCATTCGGGGCGCCTCCCCGCGGATCACCGCGTATCCCAGATGGGGATTCGCCCGCAGGACACCGCCGTGCACGCGCGCCGCTGCCGCACCGGCCACGCGCAGGTGCCCGGCGGGGAACAGCACCAGGTAGCGGTGGGACAGCGCCGCCGTGGCGGGTTGGGCCACGGCCATCGCCGCGACGCATGCCGCGAGGCCCTTCCAGCGCCCCATGTGGCCCCTCACCCGCACCCTTTCCACATCGGCGAACCGGCGTGGGACGTTTGCGGCCCGCGTGCCGTCAGTCAACATCCACGGGTGATTTCGGCAGGTTCGGTGGAACCCCTGCCACGGATCACCGCCCGCGGAAGCGCCAGAACCCCGCGGGGATGGTGGGTGCCTCGGGCGTGGCAGGGCAGGTGGTGCTCTCGCCCAGCACGTTCTGCACCATGGTGGACAGCTGCGGCTGGAAGTTGAGGCGCACCACGCCGGCCCGGGTGACGCGCACCTCGGTGCCCCAGGGCTGCAGGGGGGCCGCGCAGGCCCCGCGGCCGCCGCCCACGATGCGCCAGTACGGGGTGTACCGCACCCGGACGCGCACGGTGCCGGGGTGGTCCACGCGCATCACCAGCTGCTCGGAGGTGAGCTTCAGCACGCGGGCACGGTGTCGGGGCGTCACGATGGGGGTGGCGTCCGGCAGCTCGTAGATGGTCCAGCTGCCGATCTGGGCCTCCAGCCGCAGGTCCGACCGGCCGCTGGTGAGCAGCTCGGCCTCCTTGCGGGCCGTGTAGTCCAGCGGGTCGTTGGGCAGCAGCACGTAGCGCACACCGGTGCGCCGCATCCAGCCCTGGTATGTGCGCGCGGTGAGGGTGCGGTACAGCGCCCGGTTGGTGGGGAAGTCGTCCTGCCGGAACCAGCCGCGCGCCAGCGGGACGCCCCGGCCGGCCAGGTGGTAGGCCTCCCAGTTGTCGGCGGTGGCCACCACCTCCACGCGGTATTCGGGGCTGCCGTGCTGGGCCACGAAGGCGATGGCGGGCAACCAGAACTGCTGGGAGGCGGCGCGGGCCCGGGTGGCGGTGCGCCAGCCCGCCACGGCCGGCAGCCCCTGCCACAGCAGCGCCCCCGCCAGGCAGGCCACCACCGCCACCCGCGGGCGGAACCCCAGGCGGCCATGGGGATCAACAGCAGCGCGGCACCCATCAACAGCAGCGGGCGCACGACGTTGCCGCCGATGGGGGTGGGGATGGCGAAGGCGGCCGCGGCCAGCAGGCCGTAGGCCACGAACACCGCCAGGATGGCGCGGTGGTCGTGCAGCCCGCGGCTCAGCAGGATGCCCGCCACGCAGAACACGGCGATGGCCACCGCGTCCTTCGGGTCGAACGGGTAGGTGGCCCCGGACGACCCGAACGCCTTCACCAGCACCCACTGGGCCACCACCGTGGCCACCGCCGCGCCCGCGAGCCAGCGCAGCGGCCCGTCCCGCCACCAGCCGGGGGTCACCACGGCCACGGCCGCCAGCACCACCACCAGGAACACCATGGCCAGCGGGTGCGACAGCGTGGTGAGCAGCAGCAGCACCGACGCGGTCCAAAGCCGGCGCTGCACCACCGCCAGCAGGCACGACAGGGCAACCGCGAAGCCCAGCAGGAAGGGGTAGGTGCCCGCCAGCACCCCCAGGGTCATGCCGCCGGCCGCGGCGCAGGACGCGCCCCGCCCGTGGTGTGGCCAGTGCAGTTGCAGCAGCCGTGAGAGGGCCCCGGCGGCGGTGGCCGCGGAGGCCGGCACCACCACCACGGTGCCCAGCAGGGCCGACAGCGGGTAGTAGGTGAGGCTGTAGTTCACCTGGCTGTAGCGGCCGCTGTACCAGAGGTTGTCCCAGAACTGCCAGCCGTGCTCCCGCCACACCTGGGTCTGGTAGAGGTGCGCGGCGGCATCACCGCCGGGGGGCCCGAACAGGTACGCCAGCAGGGCCAGCAGCCCGGCCACCAGCCCGGCGCGCAGCGGGGTGTCCGTGGCGCGCACGGCCCGACCGACCGCAGCTCGCCATGGCACCCGGCGCATCAGGGCGAGGTGGATGTAGGCGTCGGCGCGGCCGGCGTGGTGGCCGGCGGCGTGGGCACGGCCGGGGTGGTGGGCGGTGTGGGGGTGGGCGGCGGCGGCTGCGCCTGGGTGGGCGTGGAGGTGGCCGGCGGCGGCGGCTGCGACGGGGAGGACGGCGTGCGCGTGACCCCGCCGCCGTTGGTGTTGGTGCCCGTGGACGGCGTGGTGCTGGGGGTCGAGCTGGAGGTGACCGGCGCCGGCATGCGCGTGAACGCGCTGCTGAACGGCTGCCACACCACCGGGTGCTGCGGCAGCGGGTAGTCGGTGCGGTCGCACTTGTAGCGCGGGTCGGCCAGCACCTTGCGCATGAACGAGGCCCAGATGGAGGTGGGGAACGAGCCGCCGTTCACCGACCGGCCGTGCACGCTGGTCATGTTGCGGTGCTCGCTGGTGTTGGGGTAGCCCATCCACACGGCGGTGACGTAGCAGGGGGTGTACCCCACGAACCAGGCGTCGCTGAACTCCTCGGTGGTGCCGGTCTTGCCCGCCACGTTGGTCGCGATGTTGGCCCCGATGCCGGTGCCGCCGGCCACGTTGGCACGCAGCACCTTGGTCACCTCGTACGCCACGCCGTCGCTGATGGCCGGCGTGCGCTTGCGCGGGATGGCGAGGGCCTGCCCGTTGGACTGCTTGATGCTCTGCACCCCCGTGGCCTGCACGCGCCAGCCGCCGTTGCTCAGCGGGGCGTAGGCGGTGGCCATGTCGAGGGGGGTGACGCTGCCCGTGCCCAGGGTGATGGACGGGTACCGGGGCAGGTCGCGGCTGCGCGGGATCCCCATGCGGTACGCCAGATCGACGATGGTGTTGGGGTCCTCGTCGAGGGCCATCTGCATGTACACGGTGTTGTCCGAGGTCAGCGTGGCCTGCTCGATGCTGATGCGGCCCCGGTAGCCGTGCGAGTAGGTGGAGGTCTGGATGAGGCCCCAGCGGGGATCGTGGAAGTCCAGCTGCCGCGACACGTAGTCGGTGGTGTACGGGTTGTGCCCCAGCTCGATGGCGCGCGTGAGGGTGAACACCTTGAAGGTGGACCCGGCCTGCCGCTTCGCCTGGGTGGCGTAGTTGAACTGGCTGGTGGCGCCGGTGGTGGGCTGGCTGGACTGCATCGCCCGGATGTACCCCTTCTGGGCGTCGATCATCACGATGGACGCCACCGGGTCGTCGGGCAGGCCCAGGTTGCTGGTGATGGCGTCGCGCGCGTAGGTCTGCAGCGTGCGGTCGATGGTGGTGTTCACCGTGAACCCGCCCCGCTGCACCGCGCGCGGACCGAACGAGTCGATGAGGCGCTGGCGCACGTAGTCGAAGAAGTACGGCTCGCCCTGAGGCTTGCTGGAGTAGGCGTTGCCGCGCCTGAGCTCCAGGCCGCGCTTCTGGGCCGCCGACGACTGGTCCTGGGTGATGTAGCCCTGGTCGGCCATCTGCTGCAGCACGCTGTTGCGGCGGGCGCGCGCCACGTCGCGGTGCGTGAACGGGTCGTAGGCGCTGGGCGCCTGCGGCAGGCCCGCCAGCAGGGCCGCCTGCTCCAGGTTGATCCGCCACACGTCCTTGCGGAAGTAGGTCAGCGAGGCCGCCTCCACGCCCACGGCGTTGTGGCCGTAGAACACGCTGTTGAGGTAGCGCGTGAGGATCTGGTCCTTGGTGTACTTGTCCTCGTACTTGTTGGCCAGGTACGCCTCCTGGATCTTGCGCTTGAACGTGCGCGGGGCGTTGGCGCCGCCGGGCATGAGGTTCCTGGCCAGCTGCATCGTGATGGTGGAGCCGCCCTGGTGGCCGCCCACCAGGTTGTGCACCAGCGCGCCCACCAGGCGGTAGTAGTCCACCCCGTGGTGCTCGTAGAACCGCTTGTCCTCGATGGCCACGGTGGCGTTCTTGAGGAACTTGGGGATCTGCCGGGACCGCACCTCGGTGCGGTTCTGGGTGGAGGCGATGATGCCCAGCAGGTGGTGGTCGCGGTCGTACACGCGGGTGTTCTGGCCCAGGCGGATCTCCTGCACCTTCTGCTTGCGCAGCTCGGACGCCACCGAGTTGACCACCAGGCCCGCGGCCAGGGCCCCGCCGCCCAGCACCACCAGCGCGCAGACGCCGAGGATGCGCATGTTGCGGCCGCGCCGGTACCGGGCGGCGCGCATGCGCCGGATGCGTCTGCTGCGAACCGAGCTCACCGCGGCGACCTCGCGCGGCGCACGTCCCACACCACCTGCCCCGTCCGGTAGTCCAGCACGCCGATCACCTGGCGCGGCCCCCGCTGCACGCGCCCCTCCACGACCCACGAGAACGCCGACATGGGACGCACGACCACGCGGCCGCTCGCCGGGACCTCCGCGGCGGCCGGGAAGGTGAGCGTGAAGCGCCCACGGGTCCAGCGCAGCCGCACGGCCACGGCGCGTCCGGACGACCCGGTCCACACCTGGTCACGCGCCACCTCGAGGGCGCTGTCCGGCGAGCCCAGCCGCGCGCCGCGCGAGGTGCGCACGGCGTCGATGATGAATTCCCACCCCCGAACGGGGTGCCCAAGGAGATGTTCGGTTCCGCCTGGACCATCCGCGTACTGGCTGGCGACGAGCGACGGCCCCCACACGCCCGCCCCCAGCAGGGCAAGCGCACAGCAGGTGACCGCCGTCCGGCGTCGAGTTGACACTGCAGTCCTTCCCCGGCCCGCCGAGGCGCCGCGGCCGCGTGCGAGTATAAACGGGCCGCTCCGGCCCACGATAGCGTTCCGGTTGTCGCATTCCCGACACATTCCGCATCGCCCCGCCGCCGTCCTGCTGGACGCCGCGGGAACCTTGCTGCGCCTGGCCGGCGACCCCGCCCCGGCGCTCGCCGCGGCCCTGGCCCGGGCGGGCCATCCCGCGCCGCTCGACCGCGTGCGGCGGGCGCTGGCGGCCGAGATCGACCACTACCGGGCCCACCACATCAGGGGCGCCGACCCGGACGCGCTCGCCGAGCTGCGGCGGGAGTGCGCGCGGGTGCTGGTGTCGCACCTCCCCGCGCCGCCGCCCGCCGAGGTCGCCCTGCCGCTGCTGCTGGAGGCCCTGCGCTTCGAGGCCTTCCCCGACGCGCCGGCCCTGCTGCGGCGCCTCCGGGATGCCGGCATCCCCGTGGCCGTGGTGAGCAACTGGGACTGCGCCCTGCCCGAGGTGCTGGACCGCTTGGGGATGACGCCCCTGGTGGACGCCGTGGTCACCAGCGCGGCCTTCGGGGCGGCGAAACCCGACCCGGCGGTGTTCCACCACGCCCTGGCCCTGCTGGGCGTGCCCCCCGGCCCGGACGTGGTGCACTGCGGGGACGACGTGGTCGCCGACCTGGGCGGGGCGCGCGCCGCGGGGTGCACGGGTGTGCTGCTGGACCGTCACGACGCCCATCCAGGCGAGGAGCCCCGGGTGCGCACCCTGGCCGCGCTGTGGTCCCACCGGGACGCCCCGCCGCTCGCGTCGCCGGCGGGACCTGCCGATGCGCGGTGAGATGAGTTCGTCCGGCGCGCACATCGCGGCCTTCGCCACCGGCGGCGGACACCCGCTGTCGACGGGCTGGATCCTGCTGCTGGCCATCGGGATCCCGGTGCTGGTGCTCACCATCATCACCACCGTGTTCTGGTTCACGCTGATCGGGCCGTCCCGTCGCAGCAGGTCACTGCTGGCCACGGGCGTCCCCGCCACCGGCGTGATCCGGCGCGTGCACACCAGCAACACCCGCGTGGGCGCCAGCCGGTTCGTGGTGCCCGTGGACGTGGAGCTGCGCGCCCCCGACGGCCGGCTCATCACCACGCGCACCCGGACCATGCTGGACGTGGTGCGGCAGGGGCCCATCAGGGAGAACACCACCGTGCCCCTGCGCGTGGACCCGCGGGACCCCACGCGGGTGGCCATCGACTGGGCGGCCGCCGCGCCCGGAGGCGACACCGCGCCGCCCCAGAGCTCCATCTTCAGCTGACGGCGTCGGATGCCGTCGCGCGCTACCGCGCCAGCGACGCGAACCGCATGAAGGTGGCCACGGCGTCCTCGAACTGCTGCGTGCAGTCGGTGCCGCCGTCGGCCACGCAGGTGCGCAGGCGCTCGGAGATGAGGTGCAGCCCCACCTGGTCGAGGGCGGCCTTCACCGCGGCAAGCTGGGTGAGCACGTCACGGCACTCCTGGCCCTCCTCCAGCATCCGCTGCACGCCCCGCAGCTGCCCCTCGGCGCGACGCAGCCGCCGCAGCAGCTGATCGCGCTGGGGGTCGCCTGCCGGGGCGGGCGTGGCGCTAGTGGCCTCCGCAGGCACCGCCACAGCAGCCTCCCTGCCCGCCGAAACCGGTGATGGTGGGCGCGGTGTCCGCCCGCGACGGGCGCGCGGTGACGAACCCGGTGAACTGCTGGGTCACGTGCACCGACCCGCACTCCGGGCAGACGCGGTCCTCATCCCGCAGGAAGCCCTGCCGGAACGTCTCGAACCGCGTCTCGCAGTCGTCGCAGGCCAGGTCGTAGCTGGGCATGGCTCAGGCCAGTCCCAGCTGGCGCTCCAGCTGTGCCTTCGGCATGGCGCCCACGGCCTGACGCACGATCTGGCCGTTCTCGAACACCGCCAGGAACGGGATGCCCTGCACGCCGTACCGGGCCGCCAGCTCGCCGTTGTGATCGACGTTGAGCTTGCCGACGACCAGCGTGTCCGCGCGCTCCTTGGCGATCTGCTCCACCACCGGGCCGATCATCCGGCACGGTCCGCACCACTCCGCCCAGAAGTCCACCAGCACGGGCTTCTCCGACTCCAGCACCTGCGCCTGGAAGTTGTCCTTGGTGATCTCGAGCACACCCTCAGCCATGTCCGTCCCTCCCGCTCTCGTTGTGATGGGCCTCACGCATGTGCGTGCTGCACCGTCTCCAGCCAGCGTTCCGCGTCGATGGCGGCCTGGCAGCCGCTGCCCGCCGCGGTGATGGCCTGCTTGTACACCGTGTCCTGCACGTCACCGCAGGCGAACACGCCCTCAACGTCCGTGCGCGTGCCCCGCGTCACCAGGTACCCGGCCTCGTCCGTGGCGAGCTGACCGGCGACCAGCTCGGTGTTGGGGTTGTGGCCGATGGCCACGAACACCGCGGCGGTGGGCAGCACGTCCGTCTCCCCGGTCACCGTGTCCCGCAGGCGCACGGCCTCCACCTTGCGCTCACCCAGGATCTCGTCCACGGCGGCGTTCCACCGCACGGTGATCTTGGGGTGCTCCAGCACCCGCTGACCCATGATCTGCGATGCGCGGAAGTGGTCGCGGCGGTGCACCAGCGTGACCGAGTTGGCCATGCGGGCCAGGAACAACGCCTCCTCCATGGCCGAGTCGCCACCACCCACCACCACCATGTCGCGGTCCTTGAAGAAGAACCCGTCGCAGGTGGCGCACGAGCTCACGCCGTAGCCGCGCAGCCGGGTCTCGCTCTCCAGGCCCAGCCACTTGGCCGAGGCGCCGGTGCTGATGATGAGCGCGTTGGCCCGGTACTCGCCCTCGTCGGTCCACACCCCGAACGGGCGCTGGGACAGGTCCACCCGGGTGACGTCCACCGCCTGGAGGTCGGCGCCGAAGCGGCCGGCCTGGTCGCGGAACATCTGCATCAGGTCGGGTCCCTGCACGCCGTCCGGGAAGCCGGGGTAGTTCTCCACGTCCGTGGTGGTCATGAGCTGACCGCCCGCGGCGTACCCCTCCAGCACCAGCGGCGCCAGGTTGGCGCGGGCCGCGTAGATGGCGGCGGTGAGCCCCGCCGGGCCGCCCCCGATGATGATCAGCTCGTGCTGGTCCGCCACAGTGCCTCCCGTCCCGATTCCGGATACCCCTATGGGTATCACAGGCGACGCGGCGGGGCAACCGCCGGGCCGCCGGGCGGCGGGACGTCCGTCCGCGCGCCCGGGGACCTCCGACACGTCCCGATCCGGCGGGGCCGGCCGTCAAAGGGGCGTCGATCATTCACCCCACATGCAGGAGGATCCTGATGACCATCAACATGCACCCCGCCGACCGGCTGCTGCGCGCGGTCGTGGTGGCCCCCGTGCTGATCATCGCCGCCATGAAGGTGGGCCACGGGACCCTCCTGGGTGTCATCCTGTTCGTGCTGGCCGCGGTGATGTTGCTGACCGCCGCGGTGGGCAACTGCCCGCTGTACATGCCCCTGGGCCTCTCAACCTGCAAGCGACCCGCGGACAAAGCGCACTCACACTGACGGACACCGCCGGGACATCGCCCTCAACGCCCCTGGACTCCGACGCCTTCGCGGCGCTCGTGCGGGACCAGGGGCGGTCCCTGTTCCGGCTGGCCCGGGCGATCCTGCCGCAGGACGCCGACGCGGAGGACGCCGTGCAGGAGGCGCTGCTGCGTGCGTGGCGGGCGCGCGGGGGGTTCCGCGGCGAGGCATCCGCCAGCACGTGGCTGCGCACCGTGGTGCACAACGTGGCGGTGGAGCGCCGCCGCGGCGTGCGGGAGCTCCCGTATGAGGACGCCGACGCCCTGTGGGCCGACGACGCGTACACCGTGGACGCCGAGCGGGTGCTGCAGCGCGCCGAGACGGTGCGCAGCATCGAGGACGCCCTCATCCACGTGCCCACCGGCGCCCGGGCGGCGGTGCTGCTGCACGACGTGGAGGGCCTGTCGGTGCCCGAGATCGCACGTGTGCAGGGCATCGGCGTGGAGGCGGCCAAGCAGCGGCTGCGGCGCGGGCGCATGGCCCTGGTGACGGCGCTGGACCGCGACGAGCGTGTGCGCCGGGCCCTGCGCAACGTGCCGATGCGCTGCTGGGACGCCCGCAGGTTCGTGAGCGAGTACATGGACGGCGGGCTGGAGGCGGCCACGCGCTCGGCCCTGGAGCGGCATCTCAGCACCTGCCCCACCTGCCCGCCGCTGTACACGGCCCTGGTGGGCGTGCGGGCGGCCCTGGGAGAGCTGCGGGACAGCGACACCGTGGTGCCCCCGCAGCTGGCCGTCCGCCTGGCCGCGTTCGCGAAGGACGCGGGGACGCATCCGGACTGAACCCGCGGGGTCCAGTGGTCCGGGTCACCCGCCGATACAGGTGAGACAACCGTGCGACACCTACTCGCGGGTGCCGTGAACCGGGGAAAAACTGTACGAACCGATGGGTGACGTCCACGCGACTCGCCCATAGGGTTGCATGGTTTGGGTAGTTCCCCGGCGCGGAATCCCGCCGGAACCCATCAAGCACGTGCCCGTGGAGGACCCCCCAATTGCTTGACACCGGCCCCCCTCTGAGGACTGGTGACAACCTCCGAACCGATGCCTGGCCTCGGTTCGGAGATCTCACGACCCCCGAACTGCGCCTCACCGCCCGCGCCCGGCGCGCCACCTCGCTGTGGCTGCTGCTGGCCGACATGGTGCTGGCGGTGGTGTGCCTGGTGATCGCCGGGCAGGCCGTGGAGGCATTCGGGGTGCACCCGGCGGGCCGCTGGGAGGCGGGGCTGGCCGTCACGGTGTGCGTGCCGGTGGTGTTCGCCGCGCTCGGGCTGTACCGCCCCAACCACTTCACCATGTCCCCGCTGGACGAGGCGCGCACCGTGGGCACCGCCGTGGTGTCCGTCACCCTGATGGTGATCAGCCTGGGCGCGTTCGTCGCCCCGGACATGGCCGCCCGCGACGACGTGCGGATGCTGCTCATCTGGGTGCCGCTGGCGAGCGTGGCGGCGCTGGGCGTGCGGTCCATGGCCCGCCGCCTGTCCGCGCGCAGCGCCCCCGAGCGGGTGCTGATCGTGGGCGCCGGCGAGATCGGCCAGCGCATCGCCGAACGCGCCGTGCGGGCCCGCGACGCCGCGCACATCGTGGGGTTCGTGGACGACGAGCCGCTGCCGCGCGCCGAGACCGTGGCGGACGTTCCGGTGTACCCCAAGACCGTCATCGAGGACGACATCCCGCGTCTGGGCCTGGTGGACGCCATCGAGGCCTCCGGTGCCACCCAGCTGATCCTGGCGTTCAGCCGGCGCAGCGACGAGGACGTGCTGGAGTACATCCGCGACGCCGGCGGCATCCCCATCCCCATCTCCATCGTGCCACGCTACTTCGAGATCACCCCGCCGCACGCGACGGTGGCCGAACTCCACGGGTTCCCCCTCATCACCCTGTCCAGCGCGCGGCTGTCGGTGGGTGCCCGCATCGCCAAGCGCGGCATGGACATCCTGTTCGCCGGCGGCGGCCTGCTGGTGCTGAGCCCCGTGCTGCTGCTCATCGCCATCGCCATCAAGCTCGACTCCCACGGCGCGGTGTTCTTCCGCCAGGAGCGCATGGGCTCCCGCGGGCGGGTGTTCCGCATCTGGAAGTTCCGCACCATGAACCCGGACGCCGAGGCCCAGCGTTTCGACCTGGCGCACCTCAACGACATGGCCGACTCGGGTCCGCTGTTCAAGATCAAGGACGACCCGCGCGTCACCCGCGTGGGCCGGTTCCTGCGCAAGACCAGCCTGGACGAGCTGCCCCAGCTGTTCAACGTGGTCACCGGCTCCATGAGCCTGGTGGGGCCGCGGCCGTTCGTCACGCACGAGGCCATCCAGATCGGCGGCTGGGGCGCCCGCCGCCTGGACCTCACCCCCGGCATCACGGGCCTGTGGCAGGTGATGGGACGCAACGACGTCCCGTTCGACGAGATGGTCCGCCTGGACTACATGTACGTCACCAACTGGTCCGTGTGGTGGGACCTGAGGCTCCTGCTGCAAACCATTCCCAGAGTCCTCACCGGCCGGGGCGCCTCCTAGGCCTTCGTCCGAAGTGGCCGCCGAATCCGGCGGCCGCAACATTCAGGACCCGCGAATGACGCGGGTCCACGCCCCATGTCGAAGTCTCCGCTCACCCGGACGCGGTTGCGCCCCAAATTGGGGACGGTGCAGGGTGTGAATCCCCCCGACCCAGGGACGGGGAGGTTCGGCTCAGTTCCGCGCAGCCCGCAAGGGCGCTGTGGTAACGCCAAACGATCCGGACGCGCCATCCTGAGCGCTGCCGTCAGAGGGCAACCCTGTAAGAAGCAAAATCGATCAGCGCCAAACCAATCTCTGCCCCACTGCCACTGGACGCCGGCATTCCGCGTAGAAAGTCCTGCTGCCCGCCTTCTCCGCCTCATCCACCTTGCGCACATCCCGCAACGTGACGATGCCCCAGGCCGTGAAGACGCCCACCACCACGCCCTCCGCCTCGCCGCCGCCGCCGAGGGTGCCCGCCAGGAAGGCGCTCAGCGCCATCCCCGCGAAGGCGAAGAACACCGCCATCAGCACGCTCCAGGTGCGCCAGTCGCGGCGGCTGGCCTCCGGCACGTTGGTGCCCCGCACCGGGGTCGCGTCGCCCAGCCGGGCGCTGGGGAGCGCCCCGTCGCGCATCCACGACCGCAGCAGGAACGTGAACAGCACCGTCGTGGGCACCGCGGTGGCCACGGCCACGATGGTCCAGTGACCGGGCGACCCGTGCGGGTCGCTGAACTCCAGCCCCAGGCCGCTGAGCAGCACCAGCACGCCCACCCCGATGAGGATGCGCGCCCACATGCGCGACAGGCGCGCGTAGTCCCACAGCTTGTCCCGGTTCACGCGGCCGAGGCTACCGCACGGCCGCGCGCCGGATCCGACGTTCGTCAGTGCCCCCGGCACCCCGTCCGCCCACTCCGCGCCGCGGTTTCGGGCACAGTTCCTGGTCCCACCGCACGCGACACCCACCGAGGACCCGAATGGACCGCACGCACCTGGCAGGCCTGCTCGCCGAGTGGGGCGAACCGCGATACCGCCTCACCCAGGCGGCGCAGGCCCAGGCGGCCGGTGCGCAGGACTGGTCGCAGGTGACCGCCTACGGCGCGGCGCTGCGGGCGCGGCTGGCCGACGAGCTGCCCCTCTGGGCGGTCACCCCGCGTGACCGGCTGGTGTCCGCCGACGGCACGGTGAAGTGGCGGCTGCAGCTGGACGACGGCCGGATGGTGGAGACGGTGCTCATCGCCCACGCGAAGGGGCGGCGCACGGTGTGCCTGTCCAGCCAGGTGGGCTGCGCGCTGGCCTGCCGGTTCTGCGCCACGGGCGGCATGGGGTTCGGCCGCGACCTGTCCGAGTGGGAGATCGTGGACCAGGCGCTGGTGGCGCGGGCGGAGGCCGAGGCCCAGGGCGCCCGGCTGTCCAACGTGGTGTTCATGGGCATGGGCGAACCGTTGCAGAACCTCGACGCGGTGCTGGCCGCGTGCGACGAGCTGCACCGCGAGGCGCCCGGCCTGGGCATCTCGGCGCGCCAGATCGCCATCTCCACGGCCGGGTGGGTGCCGGGCATCACCCGCCTGGCCGAGCACCCGCTGCCGGTGCGCCTGGCCATCAGCCTGCACGCCGCCGACGACCGCACGCGCAGCGAGCTGATGCCGCTCAACGCCCGCTACCCCATCGCCAACCTGCTGGCCGAGTGCCGGCGCTACTGCGACACGACGGGCCGCCGGGTGTTCATCGAGTATCTGCTGCTGGACGGCGTCAACGACGACGTGGCCGATGCCAAACGGCTGGCACGGCTGCTGCGGGACGGCCGCTTCCACGTCAACCTGATCGAGTACAACCCCACCGACGGAGGTTTCGTGGCGTCGCCGCCCGACCGCCGGGAGCGGTTTCTGCTGGCCCTGGAACGCGGCGGCCTGGAGGCCTCGGTGCGGCGGTCACGCGGCGCCGACGTCGACGCCGCGTGCGGGCAGCTGGCCGCGAAGGTGTCCTGACCTACAGCGCGCAGGCCGACACGGCGGCCTTCACGTCGCCCGGGTCGGGCATCTCCAGGTTGGAGGCCGGGATCTGGATGTCGCGGATCACGCCCTCCCCGTCGATGATGAACACCGCGCGGTTGCTGAAGCCGCGCTCGTCGTTGAACACGCCGTACTCCGTGGCCACGGCGCCGCGCGGCTGGAAGTCCGACAGGAACGTCACGCCGTCCGCGCCGATGGCCTTGCCGAACTCGCGCTGGGAGTGGGTGTGGTCCACCGACACCGCCAGCACGCGGGCGCTGTCGCCGCCGTACGCCCCGGCGCCCTCGCCGAGGCCGCCGAACTGGTCCGTGCACACCCCGCTGAACGCCAGCGGGAAGAACGCCAGCACCACCGGGGTGCCGCGCAGGGACGACAGCTGGACGGGCTCGCCGTCCTGGCCGTTCAGGGTGAAGTCCGGGGCCGCCTGGCCAACCGCTACCGACATGTGGGCCTCCAAGATGGTCGTCTGGGGTGCGGCGAGGCTACCAACCGGAGTGTGGGGTAGGTTGCGGGCATGACCGATGAGTCACCCAGGCGCCGGGCCCCGGGCGACGGCTGGACCCTCGGGGCCAGCGGCCTGCCCAAACCGGTGTGGGGCGGGATGGCCGTGATCCTCGCGGTGCTGGGGGTGGTGCTGATGGCCACGGGCTACAGCGGGTACGGCGTGCTGATGCTGGTGCTGGCCGCCGCCGCCGCCGTCAACCTCTGGTGACCGTGCTGCGCACCGACCCCGAGCTGCTTGCGGACGCGCTGCTGGAGGCCCACCCCGACGCCGAGCCGTTCGAGGTGCCGGCGGACCGGCTGGCCGAGTGGGTGCGCGACGCGGGCGCCGACCCGGACGACGACCGGGTGATGGTGGCGGCCCTGGCGGCCTGGGAGGCGCGCCGCAGGTAGTCCGCCCCGGGACCTCAGGCGCCCAGCAGGTCGTCCAGGGAACCCGGTTCCAGCCGCAGGGCCATCCGCGTGGCCAGCGCCTCCGCCAGCGAGGCCTCCACGGTGGCCCGCGTGGGGTCGCCCCCCTCGGCCGCGATGGACGTGGCGCGCACGTCCGGCGCCGCGCAGGCGGTCATCAGCTCGAACCACGACATGTCCGGGTCGCGGTTGAGCGCCAGGCCGTGCAGCGTGACGCCGCCCGACACGCGGATGCCCACGCTGCCCAGCTTGCGGCCGTCGTGGTACAGCCCCATGCGCTGCTGGTCGGCGATGACGTCGGGCAGGCCCGCCCGCAGGCCGGCCTGGGCCATGGACTGCACCAGGGCCTCCACGAAGGCTCGCACCCGGCGCCCCGGGCGCAGGTCGGCGATGACGTACCCGGTGGTCTGCCCCGGTCCGTGCCAGGTCATGTGCCCGCCGCGGTCCACGGTGTGGAAGCTCGCCCCCAGCGCGGCCAGGTGGTCGTCGCTCACGAACAGGTCCCCGCGCGCGCCGTGGCGGCCCGTGGTGAACACGGGCGGGTGTTCCAGCAGCCACACCACGTCGGGGATGCGGCCCGCGCGGCGCAGGTCGGCCAGCCGGTGCTGGGCGTCCAGCGCGGTGTCGTAGGCCATCGAGGTGGTGTGCAGCAGCACCGCGGGCGTGGGCTCCATCGGGCGAGTGTGGCACCTGCGACGGGGGCGGGGCCGCGTGTCCGGGTGCGCCCGGGTCAGTGCGGGACGTGCAGGTGGCGCTCCACCAGGGTCACGTCGCGCCACTCCCCCGCGATGCGTCCATGCCCGGTGTGGGTGCCCACGGTGCGGAAGCCGTGGGCGTGGGCCAGCGCCAGGCCCGCGGGGTTCTCGGGCAGGATCATGCCCACCAGCTTCCAGTAGCCCAGGGTGGGGGCGGTGTCCACGAGGTGCCGCAGCAGGGCCGCGCCCACCCGCCGGCCGCGGGCGTCGCGGGCCACGTACACGGTGTACTCGGCCACGCCGCGGTACCACGACCGGTGGGAGAAGGGCGCCAGGGCCGACCAGCCCAGAACGCGCCCGTCGGCCTCCGCGCAGAACACGGGCGCGTCGGCGGGCCGTGCCGCCAGCCAGTCCACGCGTTCGGCGGCGGGGTGCGGCCCCGTGGCGAAGGTGGCGTTGCCGTCGCCGATGCCCTCGTCGTAGATGGCGCCGATGACCGCGGCGTCGGCGGCGGTGGCGGGGCGGATGCGCGGGGCGTCGGGCACGGGCCGACACAGTGTGCCAGAGGCCACAACGCCGGGAATGATTGTGATATTCATTCCCATCATGGGGTGGACGGGGCGATGGATCGCGGTGGTGGCGCTGGTGGCGACCCTGTGTGCCGCCGCCGTCGCACCGCAGGCACGGGCGGCCACGCGCCGGCCGCACATCGTGGTGACCACCTCCATCCTGGGCGACCTGGTGCGCGAGCTCGTGGGCCCTCGGGCGGACGTCACCGAGGTGATGCCGAACGGCGTGGACCCCCACGAGTTCCTGGCCTCGCTGCGCGACGTGTCGCGGCTGGGCGGAGCCGACCTGATCGTGCAGAACGGGCTGGGCCTGGAGACCTCGCTGCGAGGCGCAATCCGGCAGTCGGGCGCGCCCGTGTTCACGGCCGGCGACCACGTGGTGCTGCGGTACGTGGACGGCGCCCCCGATCCCCACATCTGGATGGATCCCCTGCAGATGCGGCGGGTGGTGGGCGCCCTGGCCGCCGATCTCCGGGCGCGGCTGGGCCTGGACGTGAGCGACCGGGCCGCGGCGTTGCGCGCCCGGCTGTTGCGGCTGTACGACACGCTGCGGGCGCGGGCGATGCGGCTGCCCGCCGGACGGCGGGTGCTGGTGACCGGCCACGAGTCGATGGGCTACTTCGCCCGCGCCTTCGGGTTCCGCCTGGTGGGGGCGGTGATCCCGTCGCTGTCCCCCGAGGCCGCCGCCTCCGGTGCGCGCGTGGCCGGGCTGGCCCGGGCCATCCGCGACGCGCACGTGCCGGCCATGTTCACCGAGCGCGGCACGCCCTCGCAGGTCACCACCGCCATCGCCGACGAGACCGGCGTGCCCGTGATCACGGTGGCCACCCACGCGCTCCCCCCCACGGGTGGCTATGCCGGGCTGGTCACGCGGGCGATGGACCGCATCGTGGCCGGCCTCTCGGCGGAGCCGCCCCCTCCCCGCGTCCAGCCGGTGGTGGACGTGCTGCTGCTGCGGGCCATCCTGGCCGGCGTGCTGGTGGCGGTGTGCGCCGGCGTGGTGGGCACGTTCGTGGTGCTGCGCGGGCTGGCCTTCATCGGCGACGCCCTCGCGCACGGCGTGCTGCCGGGGGTGGCGATGGCCATGCTGATGGGCGCGCCGGGCATGCTGGGCGCCGCGGTGGGCGCCGGCGTGATGATCGGAGGCGTGGCCCTGGTGACGCGCGCGTCGCGCCTGTCGGGCGACACGGCCATTGGGCTGCTGTTCGTGGGGATGCTGGCCCTGGGGGTGGTGATCGTGTCCCACGCCTCATCCCTGGCGGGCGACCTCACCGGGATCCTGTTCGGCGACGTGCTGGGCATCTCACCGCGCGATCTGGTGGTGCAGACCGTCCTCACCACCGCGGTCCTGGCCGTCGCCACCGTGTGCGCCCGGCCCTTCACCCTGCTGTGCGTGGACCCCGAGGGGGCCACGGTGGCCGGGTTCCCCGCCGCCCGCTACCACGGCATCATGCTGGCGCTGATCGCCGCCACGGTGGTGGTGTCGTTCCGGTCGGTGGGGACGCTGCTGATGTTCGGCATGCTGGTGGCGCCGCCGGCCACGGCGGCCCTGGTTGCGCACCGGGTGGGCACCATGATGGCCGTGGCCTCGGGCCTGGGTGCGGCCTCGGTGGTGGCGGGCCTGCTGATCTCGTACCGGTGGGGCACGGCCGGCGGGGCCACCATCGTGCTGGTGCAGGTCAGCGTGTTCCTGGCCACGCTGGCGGTCACGGCGCTGCGCACACGGCGGGTGCCCCAGCCGGCGGTGGCGGCGTGACCGTCGCGCTGGAGGCCGAGGGGCTGGCGGTGGGCTTCGAGGGCCGGGCGGTGGTGGAGCACATCCGCCTGCGCCTCCCCCTCGGGGCCGTGCTGGCCATCCTCGGCACCAACGGCTCGGGCAAGACCACCTTCCTGCGCACCGTGATGGGGTTGCAGCCGGTGATGTCGGGGGAGCTGCGCGTGCTGGGCGGTGCGCCGGCCGGCCAGCCGCGGCGAGTGGCCTACGTGGGTCAGTTCCACCCGCAGGCCTTCACGCTGCCGCTGCGGGTGCGCGACGTGGTGGCCATGGGACGCATCCCGCACCTCGGCCTGATGGGGCGTCCATCGGCGCTTGACCGCGAGGCCGTGGAGGAGGCGATGGGGCGCATGGACGTGGCCGACCTGGCGCGGCGGCCCCTGCGCGACCTCTCCGGGGGGCAGCGCCAGCGGGTGTTCCTGGCGCGCGCCCTGGCCCAGCGCGGCGACCTGCTGGTGCTGGACGAGCCCACGGGCGGCCTCGACCCGGCGGCACGCGAGCTGCTGGCCCGCGCCATCACCGAGGAGCGCGACCGGGGCGCCGCGGTGGTGCACTCCACCCACGACGTGCGCGAGGCCATGGCCGCCGACCTGGCCATGCTGGTGGCCGGGCGGCTGGTGTCGGTGGGCCCCCCGGCGCAGGCCGTGTCCCGGGACGCCCTCATGGCCGCATTCGGGGTGGTGGTGCAGGACCTGCCCGACGGCACGCCCGTGGTGTTGGATGACGGCCACGGTCACGACCACTCGCACGCGTGAGGGCCACATGACCCACTCCGGGCACGACCACGACGACTGGCTGGCCCACGCCCGGCTGGCCCTCAGCACGGCGGGCCACCGGGCGGGCGCCGCGCGCACCGCGGTGCTGGGGCACGTCGCCGGCGCCGGCTGCTGCCGCACGGCCCAGGAGATCCACGACGCCATCCGCGCCGACGGCGGCCGCGCGGGCATCGCCACGGTGTACCGCGTGCTGGACCAGTTGGTGGGCCTGCGCCTGGTCACCAAGATCGAGTTCGGCGACGGCGTGTCGCGGTTCGAGCCCGCGCACCCGGACGGCCATCATCACCACCACCTGGTGTGCACCGGCTGCGGGTCGGTGCTGCCCTTCGAGGACGAGGCCCTGGAGGCCGCGCTGCACCACGCCGCCCATGCGGCGGGCTTCGCGGTGGACGACCACGAGGTGGTGGTGCGTGGCGCGTGCCGGTCGTGCCGCGCTGCCGCACCGAAAACCAGGAATCCCGGTTAGGTTATGGGGAATCCACGTTGCAAGGAGCCCACCCCATGAGCGTCGCACCCGACCCGGACCCCCGGCTGGCCGCCTACGCGCATCCCGAGCGCCTGGTCACCACCGACTGGCTGGCCCAGCACCTGGACGACCCCGGCGTGGTCGTGGCGGAGTCCGACGAGGACGTGCTGCTGTACGAGACCGGCCACATCCCGGGTGCCGTCAAGATCGACTGGCACGCCGACCTCAACGACCAGGTCTCACGCGACTACGTCGACTCGCGGGGGTTCGCCGAGCTGATGTCCGCGAAGGGCATCACCCGGGACACCACCATCGTGTTCTACGGCGACAACTTCAACTGGTGGGCGGCGTACGCCCTGTGGGTGTGCAGCCTGTTCGGCCACGCCGACGTGCGGCTGCTGGACGGCGGCCGGCAGAAGTGGCTGGCGGAGGGGCGCCCCACCACCACCGACGTGCCCCAGCGGATCCGCACCGACTACCCCGAGGTGCCCCGCGACGACACCACCCTGCGCGCCTTCCAGGCCGACGTGCTGGCGCACCTGGGCTCCGGGCCGCTGGTGGACGTGCGCTCACCCGGCGAGTTCTCGGGGGAGCTCACCCACATGCCCGACTACCCGCAGGAGGGCGCGCTGCGCGCCGGTCACATCCCCACCGCGCGCAACGTGCCGTGGCGGCGCGCGGCCAACGACGACGGCACCTTCCGCAGCCTCGCCGAACTGCAGGCCATCTACCGCGACGAACTGGGCCTGCGCGACGAGGACCGCGTGGTGGCCTACTGCCGCATCGGCGAGCGCTCCAGCCACACCTGGTTCGTGCTGACCCACCTGCTGGGCATGCCGGACGTGCGCAACTACGACGGCTCGTGGTGCGAGTGGGGCAACACCGTGCGCGTGCCCATCGAGCGGCCCGGCCACCCCTGGCGCCCGTGATCCCGGGGCCCCTGCAGGAGATCGTCGACGACTTCGCCGCCTCGCCCCGCGAGTTGCGGCTGCAGATGCTGCTGGACTACTCGCGCACGCTGCCCCGGCTGCCCGAGCGGTACGCCGACCAGAGCACCCTGGAGCGGGTGCACGAATGCCAGTCGCCGTTCTTTTTGGCCGTCGAGCTGGACGACCAGCGGCATGTGCGGGTGTTCTTCGACGCCCCCGAGGAGGCGCCCACCACCCGTGGGTACGCGGGGATCCTGGCCGAGGGGCTGACGGGGGCCACACCGGAGCAGGTGCTGGAGACGCCCGCCACCTTCTTCACGGCCATGGGGCTGGGCGAGCTCATCTCGCCGCTGCGGCTGCGGGGCATGGGGGCCATCCTTGCCCACATCAAGCGGCGCGTGGTGGAGCTGGGCGGCACGCCGGCGTGAGCGGGCCCGTGCGCATCGGCGTGCTCACCGTGTCCGACCGGGCCAGCCGCGGTGAGTACGAGGACCGCGGGGGGCCGGCCATCCGCGAGTACCTGGAGGAGTGCCTCACCGACCCGTGGACGCCGGTGACGCGCGTGGTGCCTGATGAGCGGCCGGCAGTCGAGGGCGCCCTGGTGGAGCTGGCCGACCGGGAGGGGTGCTGTCTGGTGGTGACAACCGGCGGCACCGGGCCGGCGCCGCGGGACATCACGCCGGAGGCCACCGAGGCCGTGTGCGATCGCATGCTGCCGGGGTTCGGCGAGGCCATGCGCACCGCGTCGCTGCGCAGCGTGCCCACGGCCATCCTGTCGCGGCAGACCGCCGGGCACCGGGGCGCGTGCCTCATCGTGAACCTGCCCGGCAAGCCCGCCGCCATCGCCGAATGCCTGGACGCGGTGATGCCGGCGGTGCCGTACTGCGTGGAGCTGCTGGGCGGGCCGCGCCTCGCCGCCCGCGGCGCCTTCCGGCCCGGGGGCGGCTCGCGGCCTACTTGACGTCCGCCGGGCGGTTGGCCAGGGGGACGTCGATGCTGAGCTTCTTGCCGTTGCGCAGCACCGTCACGTGCACGGTGGCGCCCACCGCCTGACTGGCGACGTTGAGCGACACGTCGCCCATGTCGTTGGTGGTCTGCCCGTTCACCGCCACGATCACGTCCCCGCCCTTGGGGGTGTCGTTGGTGCCGGTGCCGCTGGTGGCGCCCTTCAGCCCCGCGGTCTTGGCGGGCCCGCGGGAGTCCACCTTCACCACCATCACGCCCTTCTGGCTGCCCAGGCCGTTGGCCTTGGCGACGTCGGGGGTGACCGTGGCGCCCTGGATGCCGATCCAGGCGTGCTGCGCGGTGCCCCCCGAGATGATGCTGGCCACCACCGGCTTGACGATGTCGATGGGCACCGCGAAGCCGATGCCCACGTTGGATCCGCTGTCGGTGGCGATCTGCGAGTTGATCCCCACCACGCGGCCGTTGGAGTCGATGAGCGGCCCGCCCGAGTTGCCGTGCGTGATGGGCGCGTCGGTCTGGATGACGTTGGAGATGTTGCTGTCGTTGGGCGAGGAGATGACGCGCTTGAGCGCGGACACGATGCCCGTGGTGACCGTCTGGGTGTAGCCCAGCGGGTTGCCGATGGCGATCAGCGGGTCGCCCACCTGCAGCGTGCGCACGGTGCCCATGGGCACCACACGGGCGGACGACGGGATGTTGGCGATCTTCAGCACCGCCACGTCCTCGGTCTCGTCGCGGCCCACCAGCGTGGCCGACTCCTGCGTGCCGTCCTTGAAGCCGACGGTGATGCTGGTGGTGCCGGCGGGCACCACGTGGGCGTTGGTGACGATGTGGCCCTGGGTGTCGATGAGGAAGCCCGTGCCCAGGCTGCCGTTGGTGTCGGTGCCGGTCTGCACGGCCACCACGCCGGGTGAGTCGGCCGCCACGATCTGCTGCACGCTGTGCGACCCGCTCCTGGTGGTGGTGTCACCGGGGGTGCTGGTCTGGGCCGGGGTGGCGGTGGTGGTGGCGGGAGCGCCGGCGGAGGTCTGCACCACCGTCACGGTGCGGCCGCCGTCGTTGCTGGTGAGGGCGCCCACACCGAAGGCGGCGGCGGCGCCCACCACGGCCGGCACGGCCACGGTGGCCAGCCACGCGGGCCGCCGGCGCGGCGTGGAGGGGGTGGTGGGCTCCGGGTCGGGCCCGGGTGATTTCGCGGTGGGGGGCTGCAACGGCGGAAGCGGGTCGGTCATGGTCACCCTGTGCGCGGCGGGTCTCGTGGGACAGCATGAGGGTAGCGTCCCCTTCGTTGCGGCATCGGGGGCATCGCATGAAGGCTCGGCAAGCCCGTGCCCCGGGCGCCGGTGGGGCTGCGTGTTTGCCCACGGGGGTCACTATCGTTGCGACATGGCCGAACGCATCATGGTGGTGGAGGACGAGGCGGCGATCCGGAAGGTCGTGGAGTACGCCCTCAAGGACGCCGGTTTCGAGGTTGTCCCGGTGGCCCGCGGCGACGACGCGCTGCGCGCCATCACCGAGGAGCCCGTCGACCTGGTGGTGCTGGACCTGATGCTGCCCGGGGTGGACGGCCTGGAGGTGTGCCGCCGGATCAGGGCCGAGCGCAACACCCCCATCATCATCCTCAGCGCCCGCGGGGAGGAGCTGGACAAGGTGCTGGGCCTGGAGCTGGGGGCCGACGACTACGTCACCAAGCCGTTCTCGCCCCGTGAGCTGGTGTCGCGGGTGCGCGCCAACCTGCGGCGCGCCCGCCCCGAGCCGGAGCGCGGGCAGACCCTGCGGGCGGGCGACCTGGAGATCGACCCGGTGGCGCGCACCGTGATGCGCGGGGACGACGAGGTGCACCTCACCTTCAGCGAGTTCGAGATCCTCCACAAGCTGGCCAGCTCACCCCGCCGGGTGTTCACCCGGGAGGAGCTGATGAACCACCTGTGGCAGGGCTCGTTCTTCGGCGATCTGCGCAGCGTGGACGTGCACGTGCGGCACCTGCGCCAGAAGGTGGAACTCGACGCCTCCACCCCCACGCTGATCCGCACCGTGCGCGGTGTGGGGTACGCCTTCGGGGCGGACACCTCCCGGACCTGATGACCGCGGAGCCCCGCCTGCGTCCGCCGGGCCTGCAGACGTGGCTGATGGCCGCGCTGATCGGCGTGGGAGCGCTGGCGGCCGCGGCGGTGCTGCTGACGGTGTTCCCCACGCTGGAGACCTCGCTGCGCAAGGACTCGGCCGAGTCCCAGGGCCGGGCGCTCCTGGCCACCATCCGCGGTGACCTGGCCGGCGCCAACCCCGAGCTGCTCACCACCGAGGAGAGCCTGGACGAGCTGGCCACCCTGATCGCGGCGCAGACCGGCGCCGAGGTGGAGATCACGCGCGTCAACCCCGACAACAGCGTGCTCACCGGGACCGCCCCGCGGGGCTGCTGCCTGCTGCTGGACGAGGCGCGCCGCCAGACCCCGCAGGCCCACCCGGGCGTCAACACCACGCCGGGGTACCGCACGGTGTGGGTCACCGACACGCCCACCGGCCTGGGGGCCGTGTTCGGCGGCAGCATCCAGGTGGACGCCGCCGCGCCGGCGCGCGGCGTGTCCAACGCCCAGCTGCAGCGCCTGCAGCGGCGGCTCATCCTGGCGGTGGCGGCCGTGCTGGGGCTGGCCGCGCTGGCCGGCTACGGCCTGTCACGGCTGGTGGGCAAGCGCATCGCCATCCTGGCGCGCACCTCCACCAAGCTGGCGGCGGGCGACCTGTCGGCCCGCGCGCCGGTGAAGCGCCTGCGCGAGTTCGCCATGCTGGGCGCCAGCCTCAACACCATGGCCGCGCGCATCGAGCAGCAGGTGGGGCAGATCACCACGGAGCGCGACCGCGCCGGGATGCTGATCTCGTCGCTCGCCGAGGGGGTGGTGGCCATCGACGACGACGGGTCGGTCACCAGCATGAACCCGGCGGCCCGGCGCCTCCTGGGAGTGCCCGACGGGGTCACCGTGATGCGCGCCGCCGACCTGCCGGTGCCCGTGATGTCCGCGGTGGCCGAGGCGGTGCACGACCCGGCCGACGGCCAGCCCCGTGAGGTGCTGCTGCCCGGCGGGACCGAGCTGCAGCTCATCGTGGTGCCGGTGGCGGCGCCGGCCGCCGGCATGGTGGTGACCATGCGCGACGTCACCGACGCCCGCCAGCTGGAGCGCGCCCGGCGCGACCTGGTGGCCAACGTCTCGCACGAGCTCAAGACGCCCCTGGCGGCCATCAAGGGGCTCCTGGAGCTGCTGCAGGGGCCCAGGGTGACGCCCGAGGACCGCACCGAGTTCCTGGACCTCATGGACGTGGAGGCCAAGCGCCTGGAGCGCCTGGTGGAGGAGCAGCTGCAGCTGGCCCGCCTGGACAGCGGCGGCCTGCCGCTGGAACGGGAACGCTTCGACCTGGACGCCCTGGCCGACGGCGTGGTGTCGTCACGGCGGGCCCTGGCCGAGGCTCAGGGCGTGCGCCTGCGGGCGGACGCGGCCGCCGGTCCCGTGCCGGTGTTCGCCGACCCCGCGCGGGTGGAGCAGATCCTCCTGATCCTCCTGGACAACGCCCTGCGCCACACCCCGCCCGGCGGTCAGGTGGAGGTGCTGGTGGGCACCGACGGGTCGTCCGCATGCATGGCGGTGGCCGACACGGGCGAGGGGATCCCCCTGGCCGACCAGCCGTACGTGTTCGACCGCTTCTACCGGGGCGACCCCAGCCGCGAGGGGCGCAGCGCGGGCCTGGGCCTGCCCATCGCCCGGGGCCTGGCCCAGGCGCACGGCGGCGTCATCGACCTGCGCTCCGCCCCGGGCGCCGGCAGCACGTTCACCCTGCGGCTGCCGATGGCCTCGCCGCCCACCGCCGAGTACCCGGTGCTGCGCACGGGCGCTCCGCCCGAGTAGCCTTCCCCACCGATGCGGACCGTGCTCATCACCGGGGCAAGCCGCGGCATCGGCCGCGCGTGCGTGCACGCCTTCGCCGGCGCCGGCTGGCGGGTGGTGGCCGGCGTCCGCGACCCGGCGACGGCCGGGACCGCGTTCGCCGGGCTCACCGACGTGCACCCGGTGACGCTGGACGTCACCGACGCCGAGCGCATCCCCGTGGCGGTGCGGGAGGCCCAGGACATCGCCGGCGGGGCGCTGGCGTGCGTGGTGCCCAACGCCGGGTTCGCGCAGATGTCGCCCGCCGAGCATGTGGACCTGGACGTGACGCGCCTCATGTTCGAGACCAACCTGTTCGGCCACGTCACCCTCATGCAGCACGCCCTGCCGGCCATGCGCGAGGCCGGCTCGGGCAGCGTGGTGTGCGTCACCTCCATCGGGGCCCGCGTGGTGCACCCGCTGCTCAGCATGTACCACGCCAGCAAGTACGCCATGACCGCCTGGGCCGAGGGCATGCGCGTGGAGCTGCGCCCCTTCGGCCTGCGTGTGCACGTGGTTGAGCCCGGCATGGTGGACACCGAGTTCCCGGCGGCCACCCGCGTGAACGGGCCGATGCTGGCCGGGGAGGGCCCGTACGCCCCGCTGCTGGACCAGATGCGCGTGTCGTTCCCCGCCTGGCGTGCGCGTGAGGGCCTGGGCCCCGGCGAGGTGGCCGCGGCCGTGCTTCGCGCGGCGGAGGATCCGGCGGCCCCCTTCCGCATCGTGTCCGGCTCGGAGGCCGAGCGGCTGGGCGCCGCCCGCGAGCGCTTGGGGGACGAGGCCTTCCACGACTGGCTCCTGGACTTCCTGGGCGTGCGCTGGGAGCCCGGCTCGGCGTGAGCGCGGGCACCGTCGTGGTGGCCCCCGCGGCGTTCAAGGGGGCGCTGTCGGCCGCCGAGGTGGCACGCGCCATCGCGGCGGGCGTGCGGCTCACCGCCACGGGGGTGCGCACGCGGCTGGTGCCGGTGGCCGACGGCGGCGAGGGCACGCTGGACGCGCTGGTGGCCGCCGCCCGCGGCCGGCGGCGGGGTGCGGTGGTGCACGACCCGCTGGGGCGACCCATCGAGGCCGCCATCGGCGAGCTCCCCGGGCATGTGGCGGTGGTGGAGCTGGCGCAGGCCTCCGGGTACGAGCGGCTGGTGCCCGGCGAGCGCGACCCCACGCGCACCACCACCTTCGGCACCGGCCAGCAGATCACCGCGGCGCTCGACATCGGTGCCACCAGCATCATCGTGGGCCTGGGCGGCAGCGCCACCAACGACGGGGGCATGGGCCTGGCCCGGGCGCTGGGCGTGCGCTTCCTGGATGCCGACGGCGCCGAGGTGGTGGGGGGCGGCGGCGAGCTGGAGCGGGTGGCGCGCATCGACCGCACCGGCATGGACACCCGCCTGGGAGCCTGCAGCATCCGCGTGGCGTGCGATGTGACGAACCCGCTGCTGGGGCCCCACGGTGCCGCGGCCGTGTTCGGCCCGCAGAAGGGTGCCGACCCCGCCGCCGTGGCCCGCCTGGACGCGGGCATGGCGTCCTACGCGCGGGTGCTGGAGCGCGACACCGGCGTGCCGGTGACCGACGTGCCGGGCATGGGGGCCGCTGGTGGCGCCGCCGCCGGGCTGGTGGCCCTGCTGGGCGGCGTGCTCACCCCCGGCGCCGAGCTGGTGCTGGCGGCCGCCGGGCTGGAGGAGGCGCTGCGGGGGGCGGCGCTGTGCATCACCGGTGAGGGGCGCGTGGACTCCCAGAGCGCCGACGGCAAGGCCATCTCGGCGGTGGCGGCGGCCGCTCGCGAGGCCGGTGTGCCCTGCGTGGCGGTATGCGGGTCGCTGGATCTGCTGCCGGGGGCCCTGCGGCGCATGGGCGTGGCGGCGGCCTTCCCCATCAACCGCGCCCTGCTGCCCGAACCGGACGCCCTCGCGCTGACCGAGACCAACCTGGCGGCCGCCGGCGCCGCCATCGGCGGGCTGTGGGCCGCCGCGGGCGGGGGGTCCCGGGCGGATGGGTGACCCCGCGAACGGGTGGGTGCGCGCCGTCGGCTTGGGTGGGCACGCCGGGCCGCCGCTGCGCAACCATTGTCCTGTGCCGATCACCCGCCGCCACCGCCGCATCGCCGCCACCGCCGTGGCCGCCCTGGCCCTGATGGCCCCCATGGCCGCCGCCGCTTCCGGTGACGGCGATCTGCGCCAGGCCACCGCCCTGGCCGCGGTGTGGGGCCGCTGCCCCACCTCGCCGGCGGCGCACCACGCCCTGGCCGTGGCGCGTCACGCGCCGGCCGCACGCCGGGCCCCGCTGGCGCACCGCGCCCTCACCGCCTGGCGCGGGGTGGTCGTGGACTGCAGCCGGCCGGTCCCCATGCCGGTGGCCGTCCCCGGCCAGTAGGCCTCAGCGCCCCGGGGCGCTCCCCGACAGCCAGGCCTCCACCGCCTCCAGCACGCCCGCCCCGTGACGTCCCCGGGTGACCCAGGGCGCGCGCGCGGCCAGCCGCGGATCGGCATCCGCGCCGTTGCGCACCAGCGCCACGAACCCCAGCCGCCCGCCCATCGCCAGGTCCTCGGCCGAGTCGCCCACGGCCAGGCACGCCGAGCCGTCGATGCCCCTGCGGGCCAGGTCGGTGGCCACCGCCGCGGCCTTGGAGGCGCCGGCGGGCAGCAGGTGGAACACGTGGGTGTCGGGGCCGATGCGTCCGTTGTCGGCCAGCCGCAGCGCACCGCCCGACCGGGTGCGCACCCAGTCGGCCGCGTCGTCCGCCACACGACCCTGGAAGATGTGGCTGCCGTCGCGCGCCCAGCGGGCGGCCCGGTGCGGCTCCAGCCGCGGCTCGCGTGCCAGCAGCTCGTCCACGATGCCGGTGGCGGCGATGGCCTGGTGCACGCTCTGGCCGGGCTGGGTGGGGTACCCGCAGTCGCAGGCGCCCATCTCGGCCAGGAAGCCCTCCACCCCCAGCACCTGCGCCGTGCTCTCCAGTCGGCTGCGGCTGCGCCCGCTCACCAGCACCACGGGCACGCCCGCGGCGTCCAGCAGCCGCAGGGCCCGCACGCCGGCGTCGGTGAAGGCGCCGTCGCCGTCGTGCAGCAGCGAGCCGCCCCTGCCGAACAGCGTGCCGTCCAGGTCGAGGTACACCACGCGGTCGTCGCTCACGGCGCCGCCGTCCGCACCTCGGCCATGGGCGGCCGCTCATCCACGCGCACCTCGTGGGAACGCAGGCTCCAGCCATCGGCACCACGCTCCGGGCGGCCGAAGGCGCCGATGCCCGCCAGGCCCGGCGGCACCCGCCCCTGGCGCTCCAGGTGGCGCATGGCCGTCTGGGTGATGGCGAACGCCATGCGGCCCAGCGCGACCGTGTCCTGGTTGATGTGGGCGCGGTCGGCCAGCTCCACCTGTGCGATGGCGTCACGGCCCGCCAGCGCGTCCACCCCCACCAGCAGGCCGAACTCCACCCCGTAGCCGGTGGCGAACGGCAGGCGCTCCAGCAGCTCGCGGCGCCCCGCCTGGTCGCCGGCAAGGGGCTGGGCCACCACCGCCAGGTGGGGCCAGAACAGGTTCAGCAGGGGGCGCGCGCACAGCTCCGTCACACGGCCGCCCTCCAGGCCCTCGCCCAGGCGGCGGCCGTACGCGGCCTTCACGAACCCCACCGCCGGCTCCTGCAGCAGCGGCGCCAGCAGGCCGGGCACGTACGCCGGGTCGAACCCCACGATGTCCCCGTCCAGCCACACCACCAGGTCGCCCGTGGTGACGGCGAGGCTCTTCCACATGGCCTCGCCCTTGCCGGACAGCGGCGGCAGCCGGGGCAGCACCTCGTCGTCCTGCACCACCCGTGCACCGCACTCGGCGGCGATGACGGCGGTGTCGTCGGTGCTGCGGCTGTCCATCAGCACGAGCTCGTCCACCAGTCCGCCGGGGCCCATCCAGCCCCGCACGCCGTCCAGCACGCCCGCCACCGTGGCGGCCACGTTCAACCCGGGCACCACCACCGAGACGCGTGACCCCGAGGCGGTCCGTGCGGCGGCAAGCCGCTCCGGGTCCGCCCGGTCGCCCACCCAATGGCGGGTCGCAAACCAGTGCGTGTCATCCACCGGCGCGGCACGATAGCGGGCGATGGCCATGGAGGTCCCGCCGGTCCCCGCGACCGGTTGGATTTCGGAAACCCACACGGGTAACCTCAGCGGCCGTGCGGAATCGACTCAAGGGTTTGGTGCTGTCCGGTGGCGCGGGCACACGGCTTCGGCCCATCACCCACACCTCCGCCAAGCAGTTGGTGCCCGTCGCCAACAAGCCCGTCCTGTTCTACGGGCTGGAGGCGCTGCGCGACGCCGGCGTCACCGACATCGGCATCATCGTGGGCGACACGCAGCCCGAGATCGAGGCGGCCGTGGGCGACGGGTCGGCGCTGGGCGTCACCGTCACCTACATCCGCCAGGACGCGCCCCTGGGGCTGGCTCACGCCGTGCTCACGGCCGGCGACTTCCTGGGCGATTCGCCATTCGTGATGTACCTGGGCGACAACCTGTTGCGCGACGGCATCACCGGCCTGGTGGACCGGTTCCGCAGCGGCGACGCCGATGCCATGATCCTGCTGCAGCGCGTGCCCAACCCCAGCTCCTACGGCGTGGCCGAGCTGGACGGCGACCGCGTGGTGCGTCTGGCCGAGAAGCCGGCCGAGCCCCGCAGCGACCTCGCCCTGGTGGGCGTCTACATGTTCACGCCGTCCATCCTTGACGCCGCCCGCGCCATCAGCCCGTCCGCGCGTGGTGAGCTGGAGATCACGGACGCCATCCAGCACCTCATCGACCAGGGCCGGCGCGTGGAGCCGCACGTGGTGACCGGCTGGTGGAAGGACACCGGCAAGCTCGAGGACATGCTTGAGGCCAACCGCCTGGTGCTGGACGTGATGGAGCCGCGGGTGTCCGGGGAGGTGCTGGGCTCCAGTGCCATCGAGGGCCGCGTGGTGATCGAGGAGGGCGCGCGCGTGGTGGACTCCGCCATCCGTGGCCCCGCCATCATCGGCGCCGGCGCCGTCATCGAGTCGGCCTACATCGGGCCCTACACGGCCATCAGCGACCGCGTGGTGGTGCGCCGCGCCGAGGTGGAGCACTCCATCTTCCTGGCGGACAGCCGCGTTGAGGACCTGGACGCCCGCGTGGAGAGCAGCCTCATCGGCCGCGGCGTGGTGATCGCCCGCAGCACCGCCAAGCCCCGGGCGTACCGCTTCATGGTGGGCGACTCCTCGACGATCGGGCTGTTGTAGCGGGATGCGCATCCTCGTCACCGGCGCCGCCGGCATGCTGGGCCAGGACCTCATGGCCCACCTGCGCGACCACGGCGACGACCCGGTGGGCGTGGACCTGGAGGTGGACATCCGTGACCAGGCGGCGGTGGACGCCTGCGTCGACGCGGTGCGCCCCGAGGCCATCATCCACTGCGCCGCCTGGACCGACGTGGACGGCGCCGAGGCCCAGGAGGACGCCGCGTTCGCGGTGAACGCCACGGGTGCGGGCAACGTGGCCCGCGCGGCGGCGCGCGTGGGTGCCGGACTGGTGTACCCGTCCACCGACTACGTCTTCGACGGCACCGGCACTCGCGACCACACCGAGGGTGACCCCACCTCGCCCCTGGGCGCCTACGGGCGCACCAAGCTGGCGGGGGAGGAGGCCGTGCTGGCGGCCCACCCGGAGGGCGCGCGGGTGGCGCGCACCGCCTGGCTGTACGGCGCGAAGGGACGCAACTTCATCGACACCATGCGGCGGCTGGGTGCCGAGCGCGACGCCGTGCAGGTGGTGGCCGACCAGGAGGGGTGTCCCACCTGGACCAAGGATCTGGCGCCGGCCCTTCGAGCCCTCCTGGACCAGCCCGCCGGCGTGTACCACACGGCCGGGGCGGGCTCGGTGACCTGGGCCGGCCTGGCCGAGGCGGTCTTCGACCTCACCGGCCTGCCGTGCCGCGTGGAGCCCATCACCACCGACCAGCTCGGCCGGCCCGCGCCCCGGCCCGCACGCTCGGTGCTGGCGGTGACGCGCCCCGGCGCACCCGTGCTTCGACACTGGCGGGCCGCGCTCGCCGACTACATCGCGGAGACGACATGAGGATTCTGCTCACCGGCGGTTGCGGCTTCATCGGCTCGGGCTTCGTGCGCCTGGCCCGTGCCCGGGGCCACGAGGTGGTCAACCTCGACAAGCTCACGTACGCCGGCAACCCGGCGAACGTGGCCGAGTTCGAGGGCACCGACGGCTACCGGTTCGTGCACGGCGACATCGGCGACCCCGAGGCGGTGGCCAACGCCATGCGCGGTGTGGACCTGGTGGTCAACATGGCCGCCGAGACCCACGTGGACCGCAGCATCCTCGACCCGGCGGCGTTCCCCATGACCGATGTGGTGGGCACCGCCAACCTGCTGGACCAGGCCCGCCGCGCCGGCGTGGGGCGGTTCGTGCAGGTGTCCACCGACGAGGTGTACGGCTCGGTGCCGTCGGGGGCGTTCCGCGAGACCGACCCCCTGGAGCCCTCCAGCCCGTATTCGGCCAGCAAGGCCGGCGGTGACCTGCAGGTGCTGGCATGGCACCGCACCTACGGCATGGACGTGGTGATCACGCGCGGATCCAACACCTACGGGCCGCGCCAGTACCCCGAGAAGCTCATCCCGCTGTTCGTCACCAACCTGCTGGACGGTCAGCAGGTGCCCGTGTACGGGGACGGCATGCAGGTGCGCGACTGGATCCACGTGGACGACCACTGCGCCGGCGTCCTGTTCGCCGCGGAGCACGGCGCCGCGGGCGAGGTCTACAACGTCGGCGGCGGAAACGAGCACCCCAACATGGAGATCACGCGGCGGCTCCTGGAGCTCACCGGCCGCGACGAGACCGCCATCCGGCACGTGGAGGACCGGCCGGGTCACGATCGCCGCTACGCGCTGGACACCACCAAGCTGCGTGGCCTCGGCTGGGCCCCCGAACGGTCATTCACCGACGGTCTCCAGGACACCGTCTCCTGGTACTCCGATCACCGCTCCTGGTGGGAACCCATCAAATCCGGTGAGTATCGGGCGTACTATGCGAGTCAGTATGGCGCTCCGCTTGCGGAAGCCTCCGACAGACCCACGTAATACCGACGCGAAAAATCCCCCCTCCGGGGGATGAGGCGCCCAGGGAGACCCGCCGATGCCACGAACGCACACGAACGCGCAGGGGATCGGTCCCGTCTTCTTACGATTCTCCTCGCGGCACCCATCCCGGACGGCGTTGACGGGACTCCCCCTTTCGTCGTCGCCGTCCTGGATCCCCCGCCGGCGCACCGTCCTGGGCCTGGCCCTGGCGGCCGCGCTGTGCACCGCCGCCCCGGCGGTGGGCGCCGACCCCATCCTGCCGCTGTCCGGCGTGCAGGCCGGGATGACCGGCACCGCCTACACCGTGGTGCACGGCACCGACATCACCACCTTCCCGGTGACGATCCTGGACGTGGTGGGTCCCGGGGTGCTGGCCGACGACTCGCTCATCCTGGCCCGCGCCCAGGGGCCGCTGATGACCGAGACGGGGGGTGTCGCCGAGGGCATGAGCGGCAGCCCGGTGTACGTCACCGGCGCTGACGGCGTGGCGCGCGTCATCGGCGCCATCGCCTACGGAACGGCCGACGAGGCCAGCACGCTCATCGGCATCACCCCCATCGAGAACATGCTCAATGCCGCCTCCGGCGCCCAGGCGCTGGAGCGTCCGGTGGCCGGCGCGGCGCGCCCGGTGCGCATCGTGAAGACCCGTGCGGCCGCCGGGCGCCTGCAGCGTGCCCATCCCGCGGTGCGCGCCATGTACCCCCTGCAGGCGTGGAGCGTCGCCGGTATCGACCCGCGGCTGCTGCCCCTGGCGCGGCGCGCCCTGGGATCCGACGGTGTGGTGCAGCAGGCGCTGCCGCGCACCCTGCGCCCGGCGGTGGCGCTGACGCCCGGCGCCAGCATGACGGTGCTGGGGCTGGCCGGCGACATGGTGTTCGGCGCCATCGGCACGGTCACCTACGTGGAGGGGTCCACGGTGCTGGGGTTCGGTCACCCGTTCGTGGGTGCCGGCGCCACCAGGCTGATGCTGGGGGACGGCTACATCTACTCGGTGGTGAGCGCCCCCATCCGCGGCGGCAGCTACAAGCTGGGCGAGCCGGGCACCGTGCAGGGGATGCTCACTGGCGACCGTCGCAACGGCGTGGTGGGCCAGCTGGGACCGGTGTCGGCCATCAACGTGCACACGGTGGCGCACGACTCGGCCCGCAACACCACGACCGATATGCACGTGCAGCTGGCGGCCATGCCGGAGCTGGCCCCCAACGTGGCGCCCCTGCTGCAGGCGCAGCCGCTGCTCTTGGTGCGCGACGGCATCACCAGTGGCACGCTCGACCTGCGCATCACCCTGCGCGGCGGCGATCTGCCCCGCCCGGTCGTGTACCACAACGTCTACGCCGCCACCGGTGAGGTCGCATCCGTGTCCGGCGGGGTGCTGGCCACGCACCTGGCGGAGCTGATGCAGAACGGCACCAGGGTGCTGGTGCCGGGCGACATCGAGATCACGCAGTCGCTGGTGCCCGAGATCAAGGCGGCGCGCATCGTGTCGGCCAGACTGCTGCCGGCGCACGCGACGCCCGGTCGCAGGGCGATGCTGCGCCTCGTGCTGCAGGCGTACCGCGCCGACCGCGTCACGGTGACGGTGCCGGTGCGCGTGCCCACCGGGTTCGGACCCGGGTCGTTCGCCCTGCGCGTGGTGCCCAACGACGACACCGGCTTCGATCCCTCCAGCGCCGACCTGACGGCCATGGGCGGTCCCGCGGCCCCGCTGCGCACCGCCCGCGCGGTTGCACGGGCCAACGCCCTGCTGGCCGCCGGCGTGCCGCGGGCCAACCGCACCGAGCGGGTGCTGCACGTGGTGCGCAAACTGGGTCAGGACCAGCACAACGCCGTGCGCCTCCTGGGTCCCGGTGAGGAGGCCGACAAGCCCGGCGCCGGCGTGCGCGTGACCGTGCCCGGCTGGGTCATCAGCGGTGGCCGGGCCGTGGTGCGGGTGAAGTAGCCGGTCGCCGGGGATGCGCGGGGGCGCCCTGCGCGAGTTGATGTGGCGCTGCACGGCCCGCATCAACAGCGATGAGGACCTGCGCCGCATGTACGCGGGCGGCCGCGCCGACCGGGTGGCGCGCCGCTACGCCCGGGTGTGGTCGCGGGTGTTCGCGCTGGGTCTTGCGCCGCGCCGGTGGGTGACGCTGGAGGTGCGGGGCCGCGCCTCCGGCCGCCCCCGGCGCTTCCCGCTGGGGATGGCCGACGTCGAGGGGGTCTGGTACCTGGTGTCGATGCTGGGCGACGACTGCAACTGGGTGCGCAACGTGCGCGCCGCGGGTGGGGCGGCGCGCCTGCTGCATGGCCGGGGGCGGACGGTGCGCCTGGAGGAGGTGCCACCCGCGGCCCGGCCTCCCATCATCCGCCGGTACCTGCGGGCCGTGCCGGGCGGGCGGCCCCACATCGGCCTTGGCCCGGACGCCACCGACGCGCAGTTGCGGTCGGTGGCGGCGGGCATCCTTCGTGTTCCGGGTGGGGCCTCCCGTACCGCGGTGAGCCCCGCGCCGCGGCGGGCCGCCGGGGCGTCGATCAGTTGTGCGCCGGGCCGTCGTCCGCCCCGCCGTGACGGCCGCGGGTGCCGTTGGGGGAGTCGTCCACGCCGGCCTGCGCGGCCGCCGCCTCCGCGGCGTCACGGGCGCTGTCACCGGCCACGGGGGCGGTGGAGGTGGCGGGGGTGGTCGTGGTGGCGGGCGTGGTCGCGCTCGCACCGCCGCGGTCGTCCCGGCCCTGGGCGTGGTGGGCACCGCGGGCGTGGTGGGCGCCCCTGTGGTGGGCCTTCACGGCGTGGTCGTCGTGGCGACGGTGCGTGCCGGAGGCGAACGCACCGGCAGCACCGACGCCCAGCATGACCGTGCCGGCGGAGAGGGTGGCCAGGATCCTGCGCGTCTTGGTGGTCATCGTCGTGCTCCTTGCTCCGGGGTTGCACCGGCGTCACAGCGCGTCGGTGTGAGAAGCAAGGTAGGACGGGCCGTCTTCGGGGAAACCGTTGCGCAGGCAAGCGGCGTGTTCCCTGTTCCCCAGGAAACGGTAAAGGCGCTGAGGCAGACCCCGGGGCACGCCACCCGTGCCCGGGGTCACGCCGGGGCTATTCGCCCGGCAGGAGCTCGCTCTGGGGCACGTCGCGCCACACCTTGGCGGGCAGCCCGGCCACCAGCTTGTGGGCGGGGACGGCCTTGGTCACCAGCGACCCGGCGGCGATGAAGGCCTCCTCGCCGATCTCGATGCCCGGGAGGATCACCACGCCGCCGCCGACGCGCGCACCGCGGCGGATGATGGCGCCGCGGATGAGGGCGTGACGCTCCTCGGTGCGGCCCATGAAGTTGTCGTTGGTGGTGGTGACGCACGGCGCGATGAAGACGTGGTCCTCCAGGTCGGAGTACGCCGTGATGTACGAGTTGCTCTGCACCTTGCAGAACGCCCCGATGTTGGTGTCGTTCTCCACGCACACGCCGCGCCCGATCACCGCGGACTCGCCGATGGTGCAGCGTTCGCGCACCGACGCGAGGTCGCCGATGATGGCCTTGGGGCCCACGGTGGTGCCCGCGTAGACCACGGCGCCGCTGCACACGGCCGCACCCGCCCCCAGGGTGAGCGGGGGGAGGGGGTCGCGCTTGGCGGTGGACTTGGCCGACAGCCGAGGCTGCTTGCCCAGCACCACGTTGTCCTGGATCACGCAGCCGTCGCCGATGACGGTGCCGTCGCGGATCACCACGTTCGCGCCGATCTCGACGTCCTCGCCGATCACCACGCCCTCGCCCAACACCAGGTTCTCGCGCATGTCTCTCCTATCCCCCCAGCGCGATGGGCGCGCCGGCCGATCGCAGACTCTCGGTCATGGCCTCCAGCACCTCCACCACGATGGTTCCCGCCTCCCCGTCCGCCAGGGGCTGCGTGTGGGTGGACACGCACCGGATGAACTCCTCGCACACCAGCCGCAGCGGCTCGGTGCCCGGGATCTTGGGGATGTGGATGTCGCCGGAGCGCACCTGGATGTACTCCCCGTAGGTCTCCGTGCGCGGGATGGGGCCCTTGTCGTACAGGGTCACCTTGCGCTCGGTCTCCATGTCGTCGAACACCACCATCTTGTCCCGCCCGATCACGGTCATCTTGCGCATCTTGTGCGGGTCGAGCCAGGACAGGTGCAGATGCCCGATCACCCCGGAGGGGAACCGGATGCGCCCGAACACCACATCCTCCACGCCGGGCTGCAGGTAGCTCTCCCCGCTGGCCGCGGCCTCCACGGGGCGCTCGCCCACCAGCCACAGCATCACGCTGATGTCGTGGGGCCCGAGGCTCCACAGGGCGTTCTCATCGGGTCGCACGATGCCGAGGTTCTGCCGGTTGCCGTACAGGTAGAACACCTGGCCGAGGAGCCCGTCCTCGATGATGCGCTTCACCTTCTGCACGCCCGGGTGGTACACCAGCAGGTGGTCCACCATCAGGATCAGGTCCCGTTCCCGCGCCAGGTCGGCCACCTCGCGGGCGTCGGCGCCGGTGAGGGCCAGGGGCTTCTCCACGAAGGCGTGCTTGCCCGCCTCCAGCGCCCGCTTGGCCAGTTTGGCGTGCGTGGGCACCGAGGTGGCGATCACCACCGCGTCCGTGTCGGGGTCGGCCAGGACCTCGTCCAGGTCGGTGGTGAAGCGGGTGCTGGGGTAGCTGGACTCGTGCCGGGCCAGCACCTCGGGGTCGAGGTCGCAGCACCAGGTGAGGCGGGACCCCGGCAGGCGCGCGAAGTTGCGTGCCAGGTTGGGGCCCCAGTAGTTCATCCCCACCACCCCGATGCGCACCGGCGCGTCACTCACAGGCGCCACACCTTGGGGTCGTCCGGGGCGACGTTGCGGAAGTCCACCACCAGGGGCGAGCGGGCCACCAGGTCGGCCCAGTCGATGCCGTCGTGGTCGGTCACCACCACCACGGCCTCCTGGTCCCCGAGCACCTCGTCGCTGAGCGGCACCGACGCCATGCCCTTCTTGGGCAGCTCCGGCACGAACGGGTCGTGGTAGGTGACCATGGCGCCCTCGGCGCGCAGGAGGTCGATGATCTTCAACGCCGGGCTCTCGCGCATGTCGTTGACGTTCTTCTTGTACGCCACGCCCACCACCAGCACCCGGCTGCCGTTGAGCGCCTGCCGGCGGCTGTTGAGCGCGCGGGCCACCTTGCTGACGCAGAAGGACGGCATCTGGGAGTTCACCTTGCCGGCCAGCTCGATGAACTCGGTGTGGAAGTCGAACTCGCGCGCCTTCCAGGTGAGGTAGAAGGGGTCGATCGGGATGCAGTGGCCGCCCAGGCCGGGACCGGGCCGGAACGGCATGAAGCCGAAGGGCTTGGTGGCCGCGGCGTCGATGACGTCCCACACGCTGATGCCCATGCGGTCGCACAGCAGGGCCATCTCGTTGACCAGCGCGATGTTGACGCTGCGGAAGATGTTCTCCAGCAGCTTGGTCATCTCGGCCACCTCGGGGCCGCTGACCGGCACCACGGTGTCGCAGGCCGCCCCGTACAGCTCGGCGGCGCGGCGGCTGCACTCGGGGGTGAGTCCGCCCACCACCTTGGGCGTGGTGCGGGTGGTCCAGTCCTCCCGGCCCGGGTCCACGCGCTCCGGCGAGAACGCCACGTGGAAGTCCTTGCCCGCCTTGAGGCCGGACCGCTCCAGGATGGGGGCCACCTCGTCGCGGGTGGTGCCCGGGTAGGTGGTGCTCTCCAGCACCACCAGCTGACCGGGGCGCAGCCGCTGCGACAGGCTCTCCGCCGCGCCCAGCACGGCCGACAGGTCGGGCTCGCGGTGGTCGTCCAGCGGGGTGGGCAGGCAGATGATGACCGCCTCCACCTGGCGCACGTCGTCCCAGTTGGTGGTGGCCCGGATGAGGCCCTGCTGCACCAGTGGGGTCAGCGTCTCGGTGGGGACGTCCTCGATGTAGGACTGCCCGGAGTTGACCAGGTCGACCTTGGATTGCACCGCGTCCAGGCCGAGCACGCGAACACCCGCCTCGGCGAACGTCACCGAAAGCGGAAGTCCGACGTACCCGAGGCCCACGACGCCGACGCGAGGCGTGGGGTTGCTCATCGGGTTTCCAGTTGGGTCGGTGGGTGAGGGGGTCGCTTCAAAGGCACGTTACTCTAGCTCCTGTCGCTGAACGTCGGAAAGGAGCGGGAACCGTGGCCGACTCGGTACTCGTCGGTCTGGCCCGCTTGGTCCGGGTGGTGGATGAGGTGCGCCTGCGGGGCGTCGCCGGCGTGGGTATCGGCGTGGCCGCCGCGGGCTGGTGGATGGCCGCCTGGCTGCTGGGCCAGCACCTGTCACCACTGCGCACCGGCATCGCCGGGGCCGTCGTGGGGATCGTCACGCTGGTGGTGGCGGGCGTGGCAAGCCAGCGGCGGCTGCGCGAGTCGGCCATCCCGCTGCCGCCGCCCCGGGGCGTGGTGTACGAGACGCACGCGGCGGGCCGGGAACGGCGCACGCGCCTGGCGGGCATCGTGGTGTTCGGCGTGATCATCCTGCTGCTGTTCGACCACTTCACCCGCGGGGCGGGCGAGATGGCGGGGCTGGTGGGCGGCTTGTTCATTCCTGCGGGGGTGGTTGACCTGCGTGAGGCGCGCTGGTGGTCGCGGCGCGAACGCGAGCTGGGCGCCAGGGGGCTGTACGTGGTGGTCCCCCCGCACGCGTTGATGGCGCGCATGGGCCCCAGCGACGTGTTCGCACGCCCGAGCGATGACCCGAACGACGGGGGCCGTTCTCCGTTCGATCTCTAGGCACTGTTTTTTGTCCGTCGACGGCGCGGGCACGCGCGTCGCACCAAGAGCTATCGGCAGTCGCGCGTGCTTTTCACAGGGTTGATCTCGCAGGGTTCCGCGGCGGATGGCGGGTTCGGCGAGTTTGGCGTCACCACCGCGGCTTGCGCCTGCCTGGTCACAGGTTGCACCTCGCCATCCCTGGCTCGGGGGACTCACACCCTGCACCGTCCCCAATCAGGGGCCCTCGGGCGTCCTGGGCGGCGGAGACTTCGACATGAGGTGAGGATCCGCCTCATTGGCGGATCCCATTGCTGAGGCTGCCGGGTCGGCAGCGCTCCCAACGAGAAGCTGCTGACGGCCCGGCCGGCGGCCCTTGGGCCGCCGTCAACCCGTCCTCAGCCTGCGATGAAGCGCACCACCTCTTCGGCGATGCGGTCCGCAGCGTGGCCATCGCCGTAGAGATCAGGGACGCCCTCGGGGAAGCGGGCGTTCGCCAGCGTCTCGGCGACCTTCTGCGCGTTCATTCCCGTCAGCGTGTTCACGCCGTGGGTCACCGTCTCCGTCCACTCCGTGGTGTCGCGCAGGGTCACGCAGGGGATGCGGTGGAAGAACGCCTCCTTCTGGACACCCCCCGAGTCGGTCACCACCGCGGCCGCGCCCACAAGCAGGGCCGTGAAATCCAGGTAGCCCACGGGCGGGATCAGGCGGATGTTGGGCAGCGCGGTGGCGCGGTCCCACAGGCCCGCCTCCTCCAGCTTGGCCCGTGTGCGGGGGTGCACGGGGAACACCGCCGGGCCCGGGATGGCCGCCAGCACGTCCACCAGGGCGGCCAGCGCCTCGGGGGTGTCCGTCGCGGCGGCCCGGTGCACCGTCACCAGGCGGTACCCGCCGCGGGGCAGGTCCAGCGCGGCCGGGCCGGGCCGCTGGAGGGCGGCCTCCTTGAACATCAGCGCCGCGTCGAACATGACGTCGCCCACCTGGTGCACGCCCTCACGGATGCCCTCGGCGGCCAGGTTCCGCACGGCCACGTCGGTGGGGCACAACAGCAGCCCGGACAGGTGGTCGGTCACCACCCGGTTCTGCTCCTCCGGCATCGTCTTGTCGAACGAGCGCAGGCCCGCCTCCACGTGCGCCAGCGGCACGCCCAGCTTGGCGGCGGCGAGGGCCCCGGCCAGGGTGGTGGTGGTGTCGCCGTACACCAGGACGGCCGCGGGGCGCTCCCGGTGGATCAGCGTCTCCAGGCCGGTCACCATGGCGGCCAGCTGCACCAGCGGACTGCCCCGGCCCACGCCCAGGGCGTGGTCGGGTTCCGGGATGGCCAGCTCGTCGAAGAACAGGTCGGCCAGCTCGGGGTCGTAGTGCTGGCCGCTGTGCACCAGCACCTCGTCGCAGCGCGCGCGCAGCGCACGGCACAGCGGGGCGGCCTTCACGAACTGGGGGCGGTTGCCCACCACGGACATCACTTTCATGCGGGGTCCCGGGTCGGGGGGGCGGGGAGGCTGAACGCCTGGATGGACGTGGCGCGGCCGTCGGCGTCGGCGGTGATGAGGGCGCCCTGCACCAGCACCTCGCCCTCGGCCACCTGGAAGCGCGCGGTGGTGTCGGTGCCGAGGAAGCGGCGCACGATGATGTCGCTGCGCACGCCGATCACCGAGTCGTGGGGCCCGGTCATGCCCAGGTCGGTCATGTAGGCCGTGCCACCGGGGAACACGCGGGCGTCGGCGGTCTGCACGTGTGTGTGGGTGCCCACCACGGCGGTGACGCGCCCGTCCAGGTGCCGCCCCATGGCGGTGGCCTCGCTGGTGGCCTCCGAGTGGAAGTCCAGGAACACGTGCCGCGCCACCGCCCGCGCCCGGTCCACCAGCTCGTCCACCACGCTGAACGGGTTGTCGGTGCTGTTGAGGAACACGGCTCCCTGCAGGTTGATCACGGCCGCGTCGCCCGCGGGGGTGGGCACCACGGTGAGGCCCCGGCCGGGGGCGCCGGCGGGCGGCAGGTTGGCGGGCCGCAGCACGCGCGGGTTGTCGCGCAGCACGGCGTGGAAGTCGGTGCGTTTGAGGGAGTGGTTGCCACCGGTGAGCACATCCACGCCCGCGTCCAGCAGTTCGCCGGCCTGCCGGGCCGAGGTGCCGGTGCCGTCCGCGGCGTTCTCCGCGTTCACCACCACCAGGTCGGGCCGGTGCTGGTCCCGCAGCGCGGGCAGCATCTCCAGCAGCGCCCGCAGGCCCACGCCGCCCACCACGTCACCCACCATGAGCGCGCGCATCTAGCGGCCCGGCTCGGACGTGCCGCGGCAGCCCGGCGGCTGCCAACTCACGTGCAACGGCTCACGCGCGCCGAATGTGCAAACCCTGCCGAGCGCTGCGTCGTCGGCCCGGGTCATGGCACCACCATTGTCCCGAACCTCCTCCGTGTTGCACGCGGTTTCCACTCGCCACGCCGCTCCCGGCCGCCCGACCCGGGACACTAATCGCTGCCGGTGCGGTCGAGTTCGATGGCCACGTGGTTGCCGGCGTCGGCGGTGTACTGCGCCAGTTCCTGGGGGATGATCCCGGTGAGGTCCACCACCTCGCCCAGCGGCGTCACCCCGGCCCGGACGGCCTGGCCCACGTGCACCTTCGGCGACCCCGCGTGCGGCGTGACGTGGTCCACCACCACGGTGATGTCGGTGGCGTCCTGGGGCTCGATGCTGATCTGCACGCCCTCCACGTGCCCGCGCAGCACCCAGTCGGTCACCGACGTCACGGTGCCGTCCACGGGTGCGAACACCAGGGTGCCGGCGGGGGCGCCCACGTCCACCGCGGCGCGCTCGGGGCCTGGCCGCCCGTTCTGGGGGGCGGTGTGGTACCGCAGGGGTCCCGCGGGCGTCAGCTCCACGGCGGTGGTGTTCTCACTGGGCCTGAAGGCGATGGCGGTGATGCGTGCCTGGTCCACGGGCAGCTTCACCTCCACCGTGCCGGCCCGCGCCAGGAGGATGTCCTTCGGGCGGGCGCCGGGGCCCACCACGATGCTCGGCGTGCTGGTGGTGCGGGTGTGGCCGCCGCCGCGCGCACCCAGGGCCACCCAGAGGGCGAGTACGAGCAACCCCACAACGGCCGCGGGCACCGCCACGGAGACGGTGGCGCGGCGCCTGCGGCGTCGCTCCTCGCTGCGTCGGCGCGCGCGCCGGGAGTGGAGCTGCTGCCTGGTGTGCGGCGGCATCGCCGCGCAGGTTCGCATATTCGCGCGGGGTGGCGAACCTCACGCGTCGGTGAACCGGCGGGGCCGGCGCAGCGCATGGCCCAGCAGCCGCATGTAGTCCTCGTGCGGCACCCGCTGGGCCCCGAAGCGCAGGGTGTGGGGCGTGACCATCTGGATGTCCCACAGCCGGTAGTCCCGTGCCAGCAGGTGGGACGCCGTAGCAACCATGGCGATGTTCCCGGCGTCCGGCGCCCGGTGGAACATGCTCTCGCTGGTGAACAGCGCCCCCATGGCCACGCCGAACAGGCCCCCCACAAGGCGTCCCCCCTCCCAGCACTCCACGCTGTGCGCGTGGCCCATGCGGTGCAGTTCGCGGTATGCCACCCGCAGCCGCGGGGTCAGCCAGGTGTCCTCCTCGCGCACGGCGCAGGCGTCCACCACCTCGCCGAAGGCCCGGTCGATGAACACCTCGTACGGCGCCCGGCGCAGCGCGCGCGACACCGAACGCGGAACCCGGAAGTCGGCGATGGGCAGCACGGCCCGCGGGTCGGCCACGTAGAAGGGCGCCGGGTTCCATGCCTCGTCGGGCCCGTCCATGGGGAACGCGCCACGCGTGTAGGCCAGCAGGACCTCTTGCGGGTCCAGGGGGGCGAACACCTCAGAATCCCCTGGATCCGGTCGCACTGCTCACCCATATGTCGCGTTCATACCACCGTATGGACGGTAGAGTGTCCGAATGGACTTCGGAATGCCCATACGCCTGGTCTCGAATGGGCTTGAGGGCCCGGTGCTGGCGGCGTTGGTGCGAGCCGAACGCCCGCTCACGGGCCGGGAGGTGGCCCGCGCGCTGGGCCAATCCTCCCACAGCGGCGTCCGCGCCGCACTGCACCGCCTGGCGGCCCAGGGGATCGTCACGGCCCTGCCGGCCGGACGAGCCACCATCTACCAGCTCAACCGCGACCACCTGGCGGCGCCCCACGTGGTGGCCCTGGTGGAGCTCACACGCGAGCTCACGCGGCGCCTGCGGCGCCAGATGGAGCAGTGGGACATCCCGCCGGTGTGGGCCGTCCTGCTGGGCGACGCCCCACGTGAGGGCGGCGGCGACGAGGGACGCGTGGAGCTGCTGCTGGTGCGGCCCGACGACGTGTGGGAGCACGAGCCCGGGTGGCGCGACCAGGTGGCCCAGCTGCGCACCGCCGCCCAGCGCTGGACGGGCAACGCCGTGGTGGTGACCGAGCACTCCGTGGCCGAGCTGGAGCGGGGCGCGGCGGCGGCGATGGTGCGGGAGGCCATGGTCGACGGCGTCGATCTGGTGGGGTCGCCGGGCGCCATCTGACACGCTGGGCACATCATATGGACGCTGAACCGTCCATATGGCCGCATCGGTGACCGCTGACGCCGTCTCCCCGGGGCGCTGCCGTGCGGCCCTTTCGCGGAGCGTATGCGAAACTCGCGACCCATGTCCGCACCCCACACCGCCATCTCCACGGGCCCCGTTCCGCTGCAGCGACCCCGTCGCCTGCGCGCCGGCGCCACCCTGCGCCGCATGGTGCGCGAGACGCGCCTGTCGGCCGACGGGTTGATCCTGCCCCTGTTCGCCGTGACGGGTCACGACGTGGAGGTGCCCATCGCCTCACTGCCCGGTCAGGCGCGCCTGTCGCCCGGTCTGCTGGCACGCCGCGCGCGGCGGGCCTTCGATGCCGGCGTGCCCGCGGTGCTGCTGTTCGGCGTCAGCGACGAGAAGGACGCGCACGCCACGGCCAGTCACAGCCCCGACGGGGCGGTGCAGCAGGCGGTGGCCGCCGTGAAGGACGCGGTGCCGGACATGGTGGTGATCACCGACGTGTGCCTGTGCGCCTACACCGACCACGGCCACTGCGGCGTCATCGTGGACGGCGAGGTGGACAACGACGCCAGCCTGGAGATCCTTGCGCGCGCCGCCCTCAGCCATGCGCGCGCCGGGGCGGACATCGTGGCCCCCAGCGACATGATGGACGGCCGCGTGGCGGCCATCCGGTGGGCGCTGGACGCCGACGGCCTGTCCACCACGGCCATCATGAGCTACGCCGTCAAGTACGCCTCGGCCTTCTACGGCCCGTTCCGCGACGCGGCCGGGTCGGCCCCCGGCTTCGGCGACCGGCGCGGCTACCAGATGGATCCCGCCAACGGCGCGCGCGAGGCCCTGCGCGAGGTGGCGCTGGACCTGTCCGAGGGCGCGGACATGGTGATGGTGAAGCCCGCCGCCACGTACATGGACGTGATCACCCGCGTGCGCGAGGTGGCGCACGTGCCGGTGGCGGCGTACCACGTCAGCGGGGAGTACGCCATGCTCAAGGCGGCGGCCGACCGCGGGTGGCTGGACGAGCGCGACGCCATGCTGGAGACCCTCACCGCGATCACCAGGGCCGGGGCGGACATGATCATCACCTATGGCGCTGAGGACACGGCGCGCTGGCTGCGGGAGGACGCATGACCACCACCGCCCCTGAGCGGCTGCACCACACGCCCGACGACGGCGACCGGGAGCTGCTGAACGCCCTGCAGGCCGGCATCCCCATCGTCGCGCGGCCCTACGCCGAGGTGGGTGCCGGCATCGGGATGCCCGAGGACGAGGTGCTGCGCCGCATGGACGTGCTGCGCCGCGCGGCCATCATCCGGCAGGTGTCCGCCATCTTCGACACGCGCAGCCTTGGGTACACCAGCACCCTGGTGGCCGCGCGGTACCCGGACGACCGGTTGTTCGACGCCGCCGCAATCGTGGGCGGCCACCCGGGGGTGAGCCACAACTACCGCCGCAGCCACGCCTTCAACCTGTGGTTCACGCTGGCGGTGGAGCCGGGTGCCCGGCTGAGCCTGGAGGACACGCTCGAGATCCTGGCGCGGGAGACCGGGGCCGAGTCGATGCGGATGCTGCCCACCCTGAAGCTGTTCAAGATCAACGTGCAGCTGGACATGACCGGCGCGCAGGGCCAGGCGGCCAAGGAGGCGCCCAAGGCGCCGCCCAAGCGCGAGGGGCTGCCGCTGCCCAGCCCCGACGATCAGCGCCTCATCAACGTGCTGCAGCGCGACCTGCCCCTGCGGTCGTCGCCGTTCGACGACTGGGCCGCCGAGGTGGGCCTCTCCGTGGACCAGCTGCTGGCGGGTGGCCGCGACCTGGTGGAGCGGGGCTACATGCGCCGCTTCGCCGCCGTGCTCAACCACCGCCGCGCCGGGTTCGGCGCCAACGGCATGGCCGTGTGGCGCGTGCCCGAGGAGGATCTGGAACGCGTCGGCCCGCAGATGGCCGCCTACCGGTCGGTGTCGCACTGCTACAAGCGCCCCACCTACGAGGACTGGCCCTACTCCATCTTCACCATGGTCCACGCGCGCTCCATGGAGGCGTGTGAGGAGACCATCGCCGCCATCGCCGAGGAGACGGGGTTCAACGACCCCGCCGACCGGGCGATCCTCTACTCCACGTACGAGTTCAAGAAGATCCGGCTGGTGTACTACGCACCCGAGTACCGGGAGTGGGAGGACCTGGCGCTGGCGGGCAAGCCGCTGCCCCAGTGGCGCCCCGCACAGCGCGCCGCATGAGCGTGCCGCCCCACGCCACCCCCGCCAGCGATGCCCTGTACACCCGCGCCCGCCGGGTGCTGGTGGGCGGGGTCAACTCGCCGGTGCGCGCGATGCGCTCCATCGGCCGGGACCCCGTGTTCATCGACCGCGCCGAGGGTGCGTACGTATGGGATGTCGACGGCAACCGCTACATCGACCACCTGGCCTCCTGGGGCCCGGCCATCCTGGGTCACGCCCACCCCGCCACACTGGACGCCCTGCGTGACGCGCTGCCGCGCGGCACCTCCTACGGCGCCCCCACCGAGCGTGAGGTGCGCTTCGCCGAGACGGTGATCGACGCCTTCCCGTCGGTGGAGCGGCTGCGCATGACCTCATCCGGCAGCGAGGCCGTGATGGGCGCCCTGCGCCTGGCGCGCGCGGCCACCGGCCGCGAGGTGGTGGTGAAGACCATCGGCGGCTACCACGGCGCCATCGACGGCCTGCTGGCCCAGGCCGGCAGCGGCGCCACCACCCTGGGGGTGCCCACCAGCCCGGGCGTGCCCGCGGCGGCCACCGCGGCCACGCGGCTGGTGCCGTACAACGACCTCGCCGCGGCCGAGGAGGCGCTGCAGGGCGCGGCGGCCATCATCCTGGAGCCGGTGGCGGGCAACATGGGCGTGGTGGCCCCGCGGCCCGGCTACCTGGAGGGCCTGCGCGCCGCGTGCGACCGCACGGGGGCGCTGCTGATCCTGGACGAGGTCATCACCGGGTTCCGGCTGGCCCGCGGTGGCGCCCAGGAGCGCTTCGGCGTGCGGGCCGACATCACCTGTTTCGGCAAGATCATCGGCGGCGGGCTGCCGGTGGGGGCGTTCGGCGGCCGCGGCGACGTGATGGACCAGCTGGCCCCGGAGGGGCCGTGCTACCAGGCGGGCACCCTGTCGGGGAACCCGCTGGCCACCGCGGCGGGCCTGGCCGTGCTGGCGGGCCTGGCGGCCCCGGGCGTCTACGAGCGGCTGGAGGAGTCGGGCGCCGCGCTGGAGGACGCCATGCGGGCCAGCGGCGCGCCGGTGACGGTGAACCGGGTGGGCTCCATGGTGACCCCCTTCTTCACCACCGGTCCGGTCACCGACTACGCGCAGGCCACCGCCAGCGACACCGGGGCCTACGCGGCGTTCGCGCGGGCGCTGCTGGCCCGCGGCGTGTACCCGCCGCCCTCGCAGTTCGAGGCCTGGTTCACCGGCATGGCGCACACCGACGCCGACCTGGCGGCCACCCGGACGGCGCTTGCCGAGGCCGCGGAGGCCGTGGCCGGGTGAGGCGCATGCTGATGGCCGATCCCACGCTGGCCGCCGTGGTGCGCACCGACGATGTCCCGCTCCTCCTGGCGCCGCGGGTGAGCCCGCCGCTCACCCCCGCCCAGGCGGTGGGGCTCGACCTCATCCTGGAGGGGTTCCTGGTGCACCACGGCACCCCGCGTGCGCTGACGCGGGCCGACGAGGAGCCCCACGGGGTGCTGGCCGGTGACTACTGCTACGCCAGCGGCCTCGTGGAGGTGTCGGCCTCGGGCGACCTGTTCGTCATCCGGGCGCTGGCGCTGCTGGTGGCCCACTCCGCCGGCCTGGTGGCCGCCGGCCGGCGCGAGGTGCTGCCCGACCTGTGGCTCGGCACCGTGGCCGCCATCGCCGGACCCCGCACCCCGGTGGCGCAGGAGCGCCTGGACGCGGCGTTCCGGGCCGTGCTGGCCGGTGATCCGGAGCCCCTGGCGGACCTGGCCGCCACCCTGGCCGACCCGCCCGACCTGGACGCGGTGTTCGCATGAGCCGCGACCTGCGCGACTGGATCGAGCGGCTGCGGTCGGCCGGCGAGCTGGTGGAGGTGACCACCCGCGTCGACCCGCGGCTGGAGATCACCGAGATCACCGACCGGGTGAGCAAGCGCTTCGGCCCCGCGCTGCTGTTCCGGGACGTGGCCGGATCGTCCATGCCCGTGCTGATCAACCAGTTCGGCAGCGAGCGCCGCATGTGCATGGCGCTGGACTCCGACACCCTGGAGGGTCCGGGCGAGCGCATCCAGGACCTGCTGGAGCTGCAGCCCCCGCAGGGCCTGGTGCAGAAGATGAAGGCGCTGGGCAAGCTGCGCGAGCTGGCGGCGTTCAGCCCCAAGGAGGTGCGCTCGGCCCCATGCCAGGAGGTGTGGATGGACGAGCCCGACCTCACGCGCCTGCCCGTGCTGACCTGCTGGCCCGACGACGGCGGGCCGTTCATCACCCTGCCCCTGGTGTTCAGCAAGGACCCTGCCACGGGCGTGCGCAACTGCGGGATGTACCGCATCCAGGTGGTCGACTCGAAGACCGCGATGATGCACTGGCAGATCCACAAGGATGGCGCCGCGCACCTGCGCGACTCGGCGGGCCGGGTGGAGGTGGCGGTGGCCATCGGCACCGACCCGGCCGTGACCTACAGCGCCACCGCCCCCCTGCCGCCGCACATCGACGAGATGATCTTCGCGGGGTTCCTGCGCGGGCGCAGCGTGGAGATGGTGCCGTGCCGCACCGTGGACGTGGAGGTGCCCGCCAACGCGGAGATCGTCATCGAGGGCTACGTGGACGCCGCCGACATCCGGCCCGAGGGGCCGTTCGGCGACCACACCGGCTTCTACACGCCGGTGGACGACTACCCCACGTTCCACGTCACGGCCATCTCCCACCGCCGCGACCCCATCTACGCCACCACCATCGTGGGCAAGCCCCCCATGGAGGACTTCTTCCTGGGGAAGGCCACCGAGCGCATGTTCCTGCCGCTCATCCGCATGAGCGTGCCCGACCTGCACGACATGCACCTGCCCCTGGAGGGGGTGTTCCACAACTGCGCCCTGGTGAGCGTGCGCAAGCGGTACCCGGGGCATGCCAAGAAGCTGATGAACGCGGTGTGGGGGCTGGGCCTGCTGTCGCTCACCCGCTGCGTGATCGTGGTGGACCACGACGTGGACGTGCAGGACACCTCGGCCGTGGCGTTCCGGGCGTTCAGCAACGTGGACCCCGCCCGGGACATGCTGCTGGTGGACGGCCCCGTGGACGCGCTCGACCACGCGGCCCCCTACTTCGCCTACGGCTCCAAGATCGGCTTCGACGCCACCCGCAAGCTGCCCGGGGAGGGCCAGGTGCGACCCTGGCCCGACGAGATCCGGATGAGCGAGGACGTGATGGCGCAGGTGGACCGCCGGTGGGCGGAGTACGGCATCCCCGGGGCCGGCGACCGCACCTGACGCGTCAGCCAGCGGCGCCCACGGGCGGCCCCACCACCACCAGGTCGCTCCCGATGCGCCCGCCGTTGGCGCGCAGCGTCAGCGACCCGTCCGAGCTGAAGCCGCCGATGCTGCTCACCGAGATGGAGGTGGGGGTGAACGGCGGCGGGGGCAGGAAGTAGGGGTAGGCCGACAGGATGCCGCTGAGCGCGGTGGTGACCGTGGTGCGCACCGCCGTCGCCCCGGGGCCGCCGAACGGCCAGGTGGGGATGTACACGCCGGGTCCCTGCGGCACGGCCTGGATCACCCGCTCCGGATGGGCGATGTCGGTGGCCGGGCGCAGCGCGAAGTCGTCCCCGAACCGGTAGCCCCGCCCCACCACGATCACGTGCCAGGTCTGGGATCCCGGTGACGCGCTCAGGCGCACCGTGGCCGGGCCGTACGGTGCCAGGCTCGATTCGATGCGGCTTGCCACCTGCCAGTCGGGGCTGAACAGCGCGTCGCTGTGGAAGGTCTCCCGCACCACGTCGATCCACTGGTTGAACAGCGGGAACCGCGAGTTGGTGGCGGGCAGGCGCGCCAGGGGCGCCGAGCGGTACACCGGCCCGGGCTGCCCGGTCTCCCACAGCTCCACGCTCCAGCGCAGGCCGGCGGGGATGGGTGGCACGTCCACCTGCAGGGCGCCGTTCACCAGCGGTGCGCCGGCCACCGGCTTCATCAGGGTGCCCGATGGGGTCACCCAGTCCACCTCGCCGGTGATGGTGGTGGTCGGTGCCGGGGTCCCGGAGGGCCACTCGGTGATGTGCACGGGGATGGTGACGGGCGTGGCCGTGGCCATGGCCGTGCCGGTGCACAGCGCGGCGGCGCAGGTGAGGGCGACGCGTGAGACGGTCATGTGGTGCGGGCTCCTCGCTCGTGGGTGGGCACCCACTGATGAGCGCGGGCCGGCACGCGTGATACGTCCCTCACGTGGTGGTGGGCAGATGCACGTTCACGTGGCGGCCACCCAGCGTGCCCACCAGGTGCCCTCGCACCAGCCGCACCCTGCCCCGGGCGGCCTGCGGCCCGCTCACGCGGACCACACCGTCCACCATGGGGCCGTGGTTGGTGAACAGCGACGCCATCAGCGTGATCGTCCCGTCGATCCGCACCCCGGGCACGGCGGAGTACCGGTGGAGCCGGAACCGCGGGTCCAGGCGGTCGCCCACCAGCTGCCCCCACCCGCCACGCAGCCCCCCGAACCGGGTGGACGGTGAGAGGAACTCCGACTGCGTGGCGTCGTCGAGCGTGATGGCCACCGCCCGGAGGGTGCGGCCCGGCCGCCCGTGCACGCCGAACGTGTGCAGCACCGCCAGGCGGGCCGGGGGGAGCGGCGCCACGGTGGGCGGAGTGCCGCCGGCGCAGGGGTGCCCCGGCGACCGGGCGCGCAGGAACAGGCGCACCGCGTTGAGCGCGCAGACGTGCGAGCCCAGCACCGAGTGGCCGGCGCCCGTCACGGTGACGAGGGTGGCGTGGGTGAGGCCCGCCAGGATCCGTTGTGCCCCCTCCACGGGGGTGCGGAGGTCCTGGGTGCCCTCGAACACCAGCACGGGGACGTCCGGGAGCGGGGCGGTGGGGGCGTTCACCAGGCCACTGTCGGGCCACCCCAGGCACAGCGACGCCGCCTCGTCGGGTCCCGGCGGCGCGAACGGCGTGAACACGGCGGGGTCCAGGGCCCCGACGGCCGCGGTGACGGCGGCCCTGCGCTCGGCCGGCCCGGCCTGGGCGGTCCACGGCACGTGGGCGTCCTCACACGTGGTCGCGGCCAGCAGCGCCACGCTGAGCTCGCTCGGCGGGGTGAGCGAGCCGCCGGTGAGGGCGTGCCGCATCCGCAGCAGCAGGGCGGGGTCCCCGCGCAGGGCCGACTCGACGGCCGCCGGGAACAGGCCCCGGAACGACGACGAGAGGTCGCCCAGGCCCAGCAGGTCCTGCAGGGCCGCCGCGTCGGCGGGCCCGCCGAAGGTCTCGCGCACCCGCGCACCGCGCCCGGTGACGCGCACCCCGGTGAGCGGCTGCGTCGCCAGCCGGGCCTCCAGGCGGCCCACATCGCCCACCAGGTTGGTCGTGATCCCCCTGCAGCGCCGCCCGGCGCACAGCTCGGCGAGCGCCCGCCGCGCCGCGGTGTAGCCGTCGGTGTCGGGGATCGTGATGGCCTGCTGGTCCACCACGGAGTCCAGGACGAGACCGGCGGTGGTCGCGGGATGGGTCCGCGCGTACCAGGTGGCCACCAGCGTCCCGTACGACACGCCCAGCGGGATGATGGACGGCCGCCCCAGCGCCAGGCGCAGGTCCTCCAGGTCGGCCACGCTGTCGGCGGTGGTGAAGTTGCGTCGCTGCACCCCCACCTGCGCGGCGCAGGTGGCCGCCGCCGCGGCGCCCCCGGGTGTGGTGATCTGCGCCGAGCCGACGTCGTACTGGAGCGCCGCACAGCGCAGGGCCGAGGCGCCCGTGCCGCGCTGGTCGAACGTGACCACCTCGGTGCCCGGTGCCCCGTCGCGCAGGAACCCGGCGATGGCGTCGATGGAGCCGATCGCCGCCTGGCCGGGTCCACCCGCCAGCAGCACCACGGTGCGCCGCGTGGCGCCGTGCGCCGGGTAGCGCTCCACATCAAGTTCCAGGCTCCCGGCCGTCGCGTCGGCGCGATCCCGGGGCACCGTCAGCGCGCCGCACTGCGGTGCGGCGCCGCACCGGTGGAGGTGGAGCGGGTCCCGCGCCGTCGCGGTACCCGCCGCGGCCAGCGCGCCCAGGGTGGCGAGCGCGGCGGCGGTGATGCGTGACAGGCGGGGACGCACACGCATTCCGGCACGATACCGCAACGCTTCCGGATCCGGGCCGGCCGCCATCGGGGGTCCCCTCGCCCCGGCGTGGGGACACTCGGCCCCGCGGTGTGGGCGTGCCGGTGGGGCGGGCGTCTGGTTGAATTCCCTGCGTCCGGGCTCAGCCCGTCACGCTCGTCCCTGCACGAGGAGGTTTCACCAGGTGGCAGACAGCCAGGGGAGTTCGTCCCCAGCCACGGGCCCCGGGGGCCAGTACAGCGGCCCGCGCGCCGTGGACCCGGCTCCGTCGCACGATCATCACGACGATCCGGAGTTCATCACCCGCACCCGGTTCCTGTCGGGAGTCGCGGTGGCCGGTGGCGCCGTGATGACCGCGGCCATCCTGGTGCCCATCGTCGGGTTCGCCGTGACGGACTCCGTCAAGGAGGAGAAGTGGAAGTGGGTTGACGTCGGCGCCCTCTCCGACTTCCCCGACGGCAAGACCACGTCCATCGCGGTGTCCGGTCCCAGCCGCGAGTCCGACCGGCGCGCGTTCGTGTCCCGCAAGGGCTCGGACATCCACGCCATCTGGAACCGCTGCGCCCACCTGGGCTGCCCGGTGGCGTACATCGAGGCGGCCGACGGCTACGTCTGCCCGTGCCACGGTGGCGCCTACGACTCCCAGGGCCGGGTCACCGGCGGCCCGCCGCCGCGCCCGCTGGACCGCTTCGACATCAAGGTGGTCAAGGCCGGCACCTCCGCACGCCTCGACCCGTCCACCGCCCCGGCCGACTCCCGGGTGATGATCGGGCGGCCGTTCTCCGTCGACCAGAACCTCAAGCCGTACAAGCTGCACGGTCCGGGTGAGGCGGTCACCGGCGTCCTGTCCAACCTCTACCCGTTCTAGGAGACCCGGTGAGCACCACTGACATCGGACCCAAGGGGCCGGTCGGCCAGGTTCAGGACGCGGTCGTCGATTTCGTCGATCACCGCACCGGCGCCAAGTTCGGCCTCACCTGGTTCCTCAAGCGCAACATCCCGGCGGAGACCAGCTGGTTCCAGACCCTGGGCTTCGCCATCATGGCCGTGTTCGGCCTGCAGGCCGTCACCGGGATGTTCCTGGCCATGTTCTACAAGCCGGACCCCTCCCGGGCGTACCAGAGCATCCAGCACATCACCAACGATGTGACCTGGGGCTGGCTGGTGCGCGGCATGCACAAGTGGGGGGCCAGCGCGATGATCGTGCTGGTGTTCCTGCACATGGGCCGCGTGTTCATCTTCGGGTCGTACAAGTACCCGCGTGAGCTCACGTGGGTCACCGGCTCGATCCTGCTGTTCATGACCATGTTCATGGGCCTCACCGGCTACCTGCTGGTGTGGGACCAGAAGGCCTACTGGGCCACCGTGGTGGCCATGAACATCACCGCCAGCGCCCCCATCCTGGGGCCGTACGTCGCCGATGTCATGCGCGGCGGCACGGAGTTCACCAACGACTCACTGTCGCGGTTCTATTCGATACACATGCTCGTGATCCCGGGCGGGATCGCGACGTTCATCGGGTTGCATCTGTTCCTCGTGGCCAAGCTCGGCATCTCCGAGCCGCCCCACTCGCACCGCCTGGCTCGCGTCCGTCGCGAGGAGGAGGCCGCGCGCCGCGCCGCTGCCCGTGACCGGCTGCCCGCGGGCCGCCGGGAGGTCACCGTCGAGGATGCCCCGCAGACGGTGGAGGCAGGCTCGTGAACAAGGCACAGCAGGAGGCCTACCTCAAGGAGTACTCGCAGGCCAAGAAGGAGGGCAAGCCCTTCTTCCCGTACGCCATCTACAAGGATCACCTGGTGGCGATCCTGGCGTTCGCCTGGATCATCGGCATGGCCATCTTCCACAAGGTGGAGATCGGCAAGCCGGTGTACTCGGCCACCACGGACTTCGTGCCGCGGCCCGAGTGGTACTTCTTCTTCCTGTTCGAGCTCCTGAAGATCTTCAAGGGCCAGAACGTCGCGATGCCGCTCATCATGGCCACGTTCATCGTTCCGAACGTGCTGATGTTGCTGCTGGTGATCACCCCGTTCATCGACCGCAGCCCGGAGCGGCGCATCAGCCGTCGCCCCATCGCGCTGTCGACGGCGGCGATCATCTTCGCCCTGCTGGCGTGGCTCACCTACAAGGGTGCCACCAGCGAGGCCCCGACCGCCGGCGCGGGAACCCTGACGCCCGGCGCGAGCGCCTCCGCCAAAGCGGGCTACGACGTCGTGAAGGTCAGCGGGTGCACCGGTTGCCATGTCATCGGTGCGGGCGGGGGCAACCTCGGTCCCAACCTCAACAACGAGGGATCCAAGAACCGCGGTATTGACTGGCACATCGCCCACCTCAAGGACCCGCCGAGCAAGACGCCCGGTTCCGCGATGACCGCGTTCAAGAACTTCAGTCCTCAGCAGTACCAGGACATCGGGACGTTCCTGGACGGGCTCGGGACGAAGTGGAAGGTGCAGTAGCCGCCCCGCGGCACACGGTGTGATCCTGCGGCCCGCGATCTCGCGGGCCGCAGTCGTGTTGGGGACACCGGTCCCCCGAAACGCCCCGCGCCGCCCACTACCATGGGGTGCGTGACGCGCGTCTTCCTGGGAGTCACCGGCGCCTCAGGCGCCCCATATGCCGCCACCGCCCTGCGCGCCCTCACCGCCGCCGGGTGCGAGGTGGGGCTGTGCGTCAGCCGGTCCGGGGCGCACGTGATCAACCATGAGCTGTTCCACCGCGGCACCGCGGCCCCCGCCGACCCCGACGCCGTGGTCCGCGAGTTCGTGGCGGCCAACGCCGAGGACCGCACCCGCGTGACCATCCTGGGGCTGGACGACCTGACGGCGCCGTTCGCATCGGGGTCCTCGCTGGCGCCGGGGGCGCTGATCTGCCCCTGCTCCGGGTCCACGCTGGCGGCCATCGCCCACGGCACGGCACGCAACCTCATCCACCGCTGCGCCGACGTGATGCTGAAGGAGCGGCGCACCCTGGTGCTGATGACCCGCGAGACGCCCCTGTCCCTGATCCACATCGACAACATGGCCACGGTCACGCGCGCCGGCGCCGTGGTGATGCCGGCGATGCCGGGCTTCTACACCCACCCGGCCTCGGTGCAGGACCTGGTGGACTTCATGGTGGGCAAGGCCCTGGACCACCTGGGCGTGCCCCATCGCCTGCTGCAGCGCTGGGGCGAGGTGCCCACCGTGCCGGACGCCCCGCCCCCGGACCTGCGGGGTGGCCGGTGACCGCCGACCCGCGCAGCGGCACGCTGCCCGCCGGCGACGTGCGGGCCATGTTCGACCGCATCGCCCCCCGCTACGACCTGCTGAACCGCGTGATGACCGCGGGGCTGGACGGCCGCTGGCGCGAGGCGGCCGCCGCGGCCGCCGACGTGGCGGCGGGGGGATCGGCCATCGACGCGTGCTGCGGCACCGGCGACCTGGCCCTGGCGCTGGCCCGCCGGGTGACGCGCGCCGGCCGGGTGCTGGGCGTGGACTTCGCCGAGAACATGCTGGAGCTGGCCCGCGAGAAGGCCGCCCAGCAGGACCTGCCCGTGGAGTTCGTGGCGGGTGACGCCCTGGCCCTGCCGGCGCCGGACGACGCCTTCGACGCCGCCACCGTGGCCTTCGGCATCCGCAACGTCTCCGACCTGGACGGGGACATCGCCGAGATGGCGCGCGTGGTGCGGCCCGGCGGGCGCGTGGTGATCCTGGAGATCACCACGCCGGCGCGGCTGCGCGCCTTCTACCAGGCGTGGTTCGACCGCACGATCCCGCTGCTGGGACGGGTGCTGGGGCGCGACGGCGCGGCGTACGAGTACCTGCCTGCGTCGGTGCGCCGGTTTCCCGAGCCTCCGGAGCTGGCGGCCCGGATGGCCGGCGCGGGCCTGGTGGACGTGCGCTGGCGGCTGTTCGCCGCGGGCATCGTGGCCCTGCACCACGGGCGGGTGCCCGCATAGGCACCTCCACCACATCGGCGGCCATGGTGGCGCGCACCGCGCGCGACGCGCTGCGCGCCTGCGAGCAGCGGCTGCAGGACGCGGCGGCCGACGGCGTCCCGGACGTGGCCGACTCGGCCATCGACACGCTCGCCGCCGGCGGCAAGCGGCTGCGTCCCCTGCTGGTGCTGTGCTGCGCCGGCCAGGTGTCCGACCCGGACGACGCCGTGCTGCGGGCGGCGGCGGCCGTGGAGCTGGTGCACATGGCCACGCTGGTGCACGACGACCTGCTGGACGGCGCCACCCTGCGCCGCGGCAGGGCGACGGTGTCCAGCAGCCGGGGAGCCGACGCCGCCGTGCAGGTGGGCGACTTCCTGTTCGCCCAGGCGTTCGCGCAGCTGGCCGCCGCGGGGCACCCGGACGCCGTGCGCACGCTGTCGGCCACGGCGCTGGACCTGTCGCTGGGCGAGCTGGCCCAGGGGCGGGCCGCCCACGACCTGCTGCTGCGCGAGATGGACTACACCGACCGGGTGCGGCGCAAGACGGCCTCCCTGTTCGCCGCGGCGTGCCGCATCGGGGGCATGCTCGGCGGGGCCGATGCCGAGGGGCAGGAGCGCCTGGCCGAGTTCGGCGACGCCGTGGGGATGGCCTTCCAGATCTTCGACGACATCCTGGACTACACCGGGGATCCCGCGGTGACCGGCAAGCGCCGCGGCGCCGACCTGCGGGACGGCACGGTGACGCTGCCGGTCATCCTGGCGCTGCGCGACGAGCCCACCCTGGCCGGCGCCATCCGCGCTGCGGACGGCGATGCCGGCATCGAGGCCCTGTGCGACCGCCTGGCCGCGCACCCGGCCACCCAGGAGGCCCGCCGGCGGGCCCTGGAGCACGTGGCACGGGCCCGGGAGGCCGTGGTGGCCCCGGTGGGCAACGCCGACACCCACGCGCTGCAGGCCATCGCCGACGGGGTGGTGGACCGGTACTCGTGACCCGCGAGGCACTCATCGACCTCATCCGCCACGCCGACCCGCTGGCGGCGGCCCGGGTGGCGCCCGCACCCGCCGGCACGGTGCGCGTGGTGCGGGGCGACCCGCCCGCCGACTGGCTGGTGGACGTCGACACCGAGGGCAGCATCGCCGCGCACCGCGACGCCCACGCCCACGGCAGGCCCAGTGAGGCGCTTGTGCGGTACGGGGCCGGCACCACCCCCGAGCAGGTGGCCGACCGGCTGCTGGCGCTGGCCGAGCTGGCCGGTGACACCGGCCTGCTGCGCGTCGTGCGCCCCGAGCCGGGTGACGACAGCACCGCCCGGCCCGGCTCGTGGGGCGTGGAGGACCTCACGGTGATGGCGGCGGCGCGCGCCGTGCTCCCCCCGGGGGTGGAGGTGCAGCCCAGCTGGCATCACCTGGGGCCGGAGGCCTGCCAGGTGGCCGTGGCGTTCGGCGCCACCCAGTGGCGCATCCCGGCCGGCGACCCCACCGACGCCGGATTGCTGGCCGGACCCCTGCGCGTGACCGTCCAGGAGGCGACGTGACCCCGGCGCTGCGTGTGGGACGCATCTCCCACCTCAACATGTACCCCCTGTACCACCACCTGGCCCGCGCCCACGGCGAGGGGATGGTGTTCACCGACGGGGTGCCCACCACCCTCAACGCGCAGGTGCTGGACGGGCGGCTGGACGTGTCGGCCATGTCGTCGATCGAGTTCGCGCGCAACGCCGATGCCCTGCGGCTGCTGCCGGTGGCGTCCATCAGCGCCGGTGCGGCGCGGTGGACAGCATCCAGGTGTTCTCGCGCGTGCCGTTCGAGCGGCTGCGCTCGGTGGCGCTCACTCCCGCACAGCGCCACCTCCGTGGCACTGCTGCGCGTGCTGGCGGGCCCGGACGTGGAGTTCGTGCTCCTCACCACGCCGCCGCGCCAGGCGCTGCGGCTCACCGACGGGGTGCTGCTGATCGGCGATGAAGCCCTGGCAGGGTTGCGCACGCCCTTCGCCCCGCACCACACCGACCTGGGCGAGATGTGGGCCACCCGCACCGGCCTGCCCATGGTGTTCGCGGTGTGGGCGGCCCGCCGGGACGTGCCCGAGGCGCTGGCGCCCCGCCTGGACGACCTGGTGCGCCTGCTCACCGAGGCGCAGGAGCGGTATGCGGCCGACCCCGGCGCCGTGGTGGCCGCGGCCGCCCGCCGGTTCCCCTTCCCGCCCGACTTCATCGCGGCCTACTTCGCGCGCCTGCGCTACGGTTTCGGGCCCGCGGAGCGCCGCGGGCTCACCCACTTCCTGGAGCTCGCGCGCGAGACAGGACAGCTCGCCCGGCTGCCGCACCTCGCGGCCGCCTGACCACAGGGGGACCACCCGTCCGATGACCACGGTTGCACCGCCCGCCGACCACCTCGAGGTGCTGGATCGCGCCCGCTCCGGGGAGCGCCTCGGCGACGACGACGCGCTGACCCTGCTGCGCAGCGGCGACCTGGTGTCGGTGGGGCGCGCCGCGCGCGAGGTGCGCGATCGCGAGGGCAACCCGGACGAGGTCACGTTCATCATCGATCGCAACGTCAACTACACGAACTTCTGTGTGACCGACTGCGACTTCTGCGCCTTCTACCGGCTGCCGCGCGACCCCGAGGGCTACGTCCTGCCCAAGTCGGTGATCTTCCGGAAGATCGAGGAGACCCTCGCCCTGGGCGGCACGGCGCTGCTGCTGCAGGGCGGCCACCACCCGGGCCTGCGCATCGACTACTACGAGGACCTGTTCTCGTCGATCAAGGCGCGCTACCCCATCCACCTGCACGCCCTCTCGCCGTCGGAGGTGCTGCACATCGCGCGGTTCTCCAAGCTGTCGCTGGAGGACACCATCACCCGCCTGCGGGCCGCGGGGCTGGACTCCATCCCGGGCGGCGGCGCCGAGATCCTGGTGGACCGGGTGCGTCAGATCATCGCCCCGAAGAAGACCACCACCGACGAGTGGCTGGGTGTGATGCGGGCCGCCCACCTGCAGGGCATGAGCACCAGCGCCACCATGATGTACGGCACCGTGGACACGCTGGAGGAGCGGGTGGAGCACCTGCGCCGCCTCCGCGAGCTGCAGGACGAGGCACCGGGCTTCCGGGCCTTCGTGTGCTGGAGCTACCAGTCGGGCGGCGGCAGCAAGCGCGGTGACGACCACGCCCACACCACCTCGGCCGACTACCTGATGATGGTGGCGGTCAGCCGGCTGTACCTGGACAACTTCGACCACTTCCAGAGCTCATGGGTGACCCAGGGTCTGCGCATCGGCCAGCTGGCGCTGGAGTTCGGCTGCGACGACATGGGCTCCATCATGATCGAGGAGAACGTGGTGCGCGCGGCGGGCACCGCGTTCAAACTGGACACGGAGCGCATGGTGGCGGCGATCGAGGCGACGGGCCGAAGGGCCGTGCAGCGCGACACGCTCTACCGGGTCGTGAAGCGCTTCTAGCTTCAGAGATCCGCTTTTTGCAGGGTCTTTCTCGCAGGGATCCGTTCTGGATGGCGGGTCCGGCGAGTTTGGCGTCACCACCGCGGGCTTGCTCCTGCCCGGTCACAGGTTGCACCTCGCCGTCCATGGCTCGGGGGACTCACACCCTGCACCGTCCCCAATCAGGGGCGCAGCCGCGGCCTTCGAGGCGGAGACTTCGACATGAGGCGTGGACCCGTCTCATTGACGGGTCCCATGGTCGAACGCCGCCGGGGCGGCGGCGGGGCGTCTCGGTAAGATGCCGTCCAATGGAGGAGCTCACCCCCCAGGAGGCGCTGGACGCTGCCCAGGCCGGCCGCGCCGTCATCATCGACGTGCGTGAGCAGCACGAGTACGACACCACCCATGTGGAGGGCGTGCAGCTGCTGCCCATGAGCGAATTGCTGGAGCGCGTGGACGAACTCCCGGACGAGCCGCTCATCATCATGTGCCGGTCCGGGCGCCGCAGCGCCCAGGTGGCCGACTACCTCGTCGGCAACAGCGACCACACCGAGGTGGCCAACCTCGACGGCGGCATCATCGCGTGGGCGGCCGCGGGGCTGCCCTACGTGGGCCAGCCCCCCAGCTGAACGCACTTCGACGTGGGGCCCGCTGCGCGGGCCCGGCGTATCACGGCGAGATCGTCAGAAGTCCATCGGCTGGATGAGGTCCATGTGGATCGCCTCGATGAGGCGCTCGATGTCCTCCTCCATGTTGGTGCGCGCGAAGTTGCGCAGCGACACCAGCAGGTCCTCGGTGCCCTCGTTGAGGACGTCGTCGAACAGCTCCACCTCGCTCTGGTGGAACTCCGAGGTGTCACGCCACTCGCAGTCGGGGCAGCGGCGCTCGATGCGCCAGCGGTCGCCGTCGCGCTCCTCCCAGGCCACCGGGTACACCAGGTCGCCACCGCAGGCCTCGCACACGTGCAGGCCCTGGGTGTGGTGGTGGTGTGCGGCGTCGGGGGAGGCCGCCTCGGGGGCCGAGGTGTCCGGGTCATCCCCGTTCGGCTCGGCGAAGTAGACGATCTCGATGACCCTGCCCCCGGGCAGGGCGATCTTCTTGGTTCGGTAGCCCTTCATGGCCCTTTCCTGGACTCTGGCCCAGCCGCCATCCGTGGCGTGCTGCTTGTGGCCGTGGCCTCAACAAGCTCTCCCCGTATCGGGCCCCTCCCACGCCAACTTGAGCGTCCCGCACGCGACGTCGCGGCGAGGTCCGCGGGCGCCCACCGGGCGCCTCGGACTACCCGAAAACGGGCACCGCATCGGCCACGCGGTCGGCCTCGAAGGACGACCGCACCAGCGGGCCGGCCTCCACGTGCGCCAGGCCCACGGAGCGGCCCAGGCGGGCGAGGGCGGGGTACTCGGCGGGCGCGTAGTAGCGGGTCACCGGCAGGTGGCCCACCGTGGGGCGCAGGTACTGACCAACGGTGGCCAGCTCGCAGCCCACCGATGCCAGGTCGGTGAACACCCCGGCGATCTCGGGGAGCCGCTCGCCCAGCCCCACCATGATGCCGCTCTTGGTGCGCAGGCCGGCCGCGGCCGACCGCGCCAGCAGCTCCAGGGTGCGCTCTCGTACCGGGCGCCCGGCCGCACGCGCGCGTACAGCCGCGGCACGGTCTCGGTGTTGTGGTTCATCACGTCGGGCGCCGCGTCCAGGATGACGTCCAGCGCGTCCCACGCCCCGCGCAGGTCGGGGATGAGCACCTCCACCTTCACCCCGGGGACGTGCTCGCGCAGCGCGCGGATGGTGGCGGCGAAGTGCGCGGCGCCGCCGTCCGGGATGTCGTCGCGCGCCACGGCGGTGACCACCACGAACCGCAGGCCCATCTCCGCGGCGGTGCGCGCCACGCGTTCGGGTTCATCGGGGTCGGGCGGCCCCGATGGCCGGCCGGTGGCGACGTTGCAGAACCGGCACCCGCGGGTGCACTGGGCGCCGGCGATCATGAACGTGGCGGTGCGGCGGGCCCAGCAGCGGCCGATGTTGGGGCAGGCGGCCTCCTCGCACACCGTCACCAGGTCACGCGAGCGCATCAGGGCCTTGGTGTCCACGAAGCCGCCGGACAGGGGGTTCTTGGCGATCACCCAGCGCGGCAGCCGCGTGGCGCGCACCAGCTGCTCCAGCTCGTCCGCGGTGACGTCCACCGCCTCCAGGTGGTCCAGCGGGCCGTCACCCACCAGCACGTCGCCCAGGATGACGTCGGGCACCCGGCCCTCCGCGCGCGCCTGACGCACCCGCTCGAGGTGGTCGGCGTCGGTGGGGGCGGGCGCCCGGAGTGCGCGTTCGGCCATGCGTCCGAGGGTAGCGGATGCCCCATGCGGGTGCGTACGCTTCCGGCGTGGTCCTGTCCGACCGAAGCATCCGCGAACAGCTGGCGTCCGGTCGGCTGGTGATCGATCCCTTCGATGAGTCCCTCATCCAGCCGTCCTCGGTGGATGTGCGGGTGGCGCCGGAGTTCCGGGTGTTCCAGAACAACCGGCAGCCGTTCATCGACGTGCGGTCACCGTCCCACGACCTCACCGACCTGGTGCGCATGGACGACGACGAGCCGTTCATCCTGCACCCCGGTGAGTTCGTGCTGGGGTCCACGCTGGAGCGGGTCGCCATCCCCGACGATCTGGTGGCGCGCCTGGAGGGCAAGTCCAGCCTGGGCCGGCTGGGGCTGCTCATCCACTCCACGGCCGGCTACATCGACCCGGGCTGGGACGGCATGATCACGCTGGAGCTGTCCAACGTGGCCCGCCTGCCCATCACCATCTACCCGGGCATGCCCATCGGCCAGATCTCGTTCCTCACGCTCACCACGCCGGTGGACCGCCCCTATCAGGGCAAGTACCTGGGGCAGTCGGGTCCCACCGCCAGCGAGTACTACCGCAACTTCCCCGACCGCGCTCAGTAGCGGCGCCGGCGCGCCTTCGGGCGCAGCCAGCGGTGGGCCAACAGGCCCCCAGCGGCGCATCCGGCGAGCCCCACCGCCAGCGTGGTGAGCGTCGCGCCGGCGCCGCCGGGCAGCAGCTCGGCCTCCGAATCGGCACCGAACACGTGCGCCGCGGCCGACAGCAGCACGAACGCCAGGGCGATGGCGATGGACACCACCCAGCCGGCCAGCGCGTGGGGCAGCCGCCGCGTGCCCGCGCGCACGCCCGCCAGGAAGCCGCCCAGGGCGTACGCCACCACCGCGATGGACAGTCGTATGGGCATGCTGTGACCGCCGCCCACCATCACCCCGATGGCGCCCACCAGCCCGCCCCACGCCGCCGGGATGGGGTCGAACCAGGCCGCACCTGCACGGCGTGAGGCGCTCACGGACCGCATGCTACCCTGGCGGGGTTGCCAACTCCGGCGTTTTGCCGCGCCGGTCAGGAGGACAGGATGGACTTCTCACCGGTCCAGCTGCTGATCGTGCTGCTGATCGTGCTGGTGGTGTTCGGGGCGAAGCGGCTCCCGGAGATCGGCCGCAGCCTCGGTTCCAGTGCCCGTGAGTTCAAGAAGGGCATCAGCGGCGAGGAGACCCACGACGCGCAGTCGTCGCGTCCCGGCGAGATCGGCGACGGCGACCGCTGAGGTCCTCCGGGCCGCCCGGGTGCTCCCGGTGTGCGGCCCGCCCATCCACGACGGTGCGGTGGCCGTCGCGGACGGCGAGATCCTGGATGTGGGACCCGCCGCGGAGGTGCTGCGGCGCCACGTCGGCGCGGTGCAGACCGACTTGGGCGCTGTGATCCTGGCGCCGGGACTGGTGGATGTGCACTGCCACCTGGAGTGGGCGCTGGCCGGCGGGGTGGCCCACGGGCCGGGGTTCGGGGCGTGGCTGGGGCGGTTCTTGGCCGTCATGCGCGGTCAGCCCCCGGAGCACCACGACGTCGCCGCCGCGCACGGCGCGCTGATGGCGCTGCGCAGCGGCACGACATCGCTGTGCGACAACGGCCCGCTGGGCGCGGGGGTGCGCGCCTGCCACGCCGCCGGCCTTCGCGCCACGGTGTGCGTGGAGGCGTTCGGTGACGACCCGCAGCGGGCGGAGGCCGCCGCCGCCGCCGTCCGGGCGCTGGAGGCCGAGGCCACCGGCCACGTGCGCGTGGGCGTGTCGCCCCATGCGCCCTACAGCGTGGGGCCCGGCCTGTGGGGTGCCATGGCCGCCCACCCCGAGCTGGTCGGGCGCGCGTGGAGCACGCACATCGCCGAGTCCCCGGACGAGTGCCGCGCACTCCGCAGCGGCGACGGCCCCCTGGCCGACACGCTGCGGCGGTGGGGTGGTGCCCCCGCCGTGTGGGACGGCCCGCCGGACGCCGCGCCGGTGGCGCGCCTGGCCGCCGCCGGAGCGCTGCGTGCGGGCATGGTGGCCGCCCACTGCGTGCAGCTGGACGCCCGCGACGCCGCCACCCTGGCCGCCGCGGACGTGCGCGTGGCCCACTGCCCCAGCTCCAACGCCCACATCGGCGTGGGGGTGATGCCCCTGGCCCTGCTGTGGGACGCCGGTGTGGCCGTGGGCCTGGGATCCGACAGCCCCGGGTCGGGGGGCGCGTTCGACGGGCGGGCCGCGGCCCGCGCCTGTGCCCTGGTGCACGCCCGCGCGGGTGCGGTGCTCACGCCGGAGCGGATGGTGCGCATGGCCACCCTGGACGGCGCGCGCGTGCTGGGCCTGGATTCGCGGGTGGGCACCCTGGAGCCGGGGAAGCGCGCGGACATGGTGGCCGTGCGGCCCGCCGCGGGCGCCGTGGGGCCCGGGGATCCCCACGAGCTGTTCCTGCGGGCCGACGCCGCGGTGTGCCGGGTGTGGGTGGACGGGGTCGCGCGGCTGCGCGACGGGGCCGCCGTGGACCTGGATGAGGCCGCCATCAGCCGCCGCGCTGACGAGGTCCTGGCAACCCTGTGTTAGCGTCCTGACCCGTGCTGCTCGACGAGAAACGCACCAAGCGCATCGTCCGGGTGATCGCCGTCCTCACGTCCATCGCGTTCGCCGGGGTGGGGGCCATCGCCATCGTCCTGGTGCTGCTGGGCAACCACGGCACCTCGGTCACCGCTCAGGCGGTGAAGGACGCACGCTCCCAGGTGAAGAAGACGCCCAACGACGCCACCGCGTTGTCGGACCTGTCGGCGGCCCTCCTGGCCGACAAGAAGACCGACGAGTCCATCACCACGGCCCAGAAGGCCGTGGCGCTGGCGCCACGCGACTTCACCGCCACCCAGCAGCTGGTGAACGCCCTCACCACCACCGGTCGCAACACCGACGCCATCAACGCGCTGCAGAAGTTCACCCTGCGCAACCCCAAGGTGGCCGACGCCTTCCTGCAGCAGGGGCAGCTGGCCGAGCAGCAGGGCAGCACCCTGCTGGCGCGGCTGTCGTACCAGCGGTACCTCGAGCTGGTTCCGGACGGCCCCACCTCGGCGGCGGTGCGCCAGCGGCTGAAGTCCCTGACGCCCAAGGCCACCACCACCGGCAAGTAGATCCCATCCGTTTCGGGGGGCCATTCCGCCCCGACCGGAGGGGTTCGGCTTCGGTAACATGCCCGCGGGCCGTTAGCTCAGCTGGCAGAGCAGGGGACTCTTAATCCCAAGGTCGTAGGTTCGATCCCTACACGGCCCATTCACTCGGAACGCCATGGCCAAGCGTATCTCGGCCATCTCCAGCAACAGGGACCATCCGCCTAAAGGGTGGGTGGTAACAGAAGTGGTAACTTCGCCAGATGGCCGCGGCGTTGGAGAAGACCAGCGTTCCCGGGGTGTACCGCCGGGGTGGCCGCTACGTGGTCGCCTACCGCGATCCGGACGGCAAGCAGCGGCGGCGCAGCGCCCGCACGCTGGCCGAGGCGCGAGCGCTGAAGGCCGAGCTCAACGCGGACGTGCAGCGCGGCGAGTATCGCGAGCAGTCGCGGGTGCTGTTCGGTGACTACGCGCGGGACTGGGCGAGCACCTACACGGGGCGCACGAGTCGTGGGATCCGCCCGAACACGCTGCGCGACTACCGGGACGACCTGGAGCAGCACGTCATCCCGGTGCTCGGCGGGCGCCGCCTGTCGTCGATCGAGCCGCGACACCTCAAGGCCCTCACCCTCAAACTGGCCGAGCAGGGCAAGGCACCCTCGACGGTGCGGAACATCATGGCGCCTGTTCGGGCATTGTTCGCCACCGCTGTGGAGGAGGGGGTGCTGCGCACCAACCCCTGCCTGGGCCTGCGCCTGCCCGGTGGCCAGGCCGCGGGTGCGCGGCAGCCGCGCGCGCTCACCGAGCAGGAACTCACCCGGCTGATGGGTGAGGTACCGCACCAGTGGCGCCTGCTGGTCGGGTTTCTCACCCAGACCGGGGTGCGCGTGGGGGAGCTCACCGCGCTGTGCTGGGGCGACGTCGATCTGGAGTCGCGTCGGGTGCGCGTGCGCCGCCGCCGCTACCGCAACACCCTGGACGCCCCGAAGAGCCGCTTCGGGATCCGCGACATCCCGATCTCCCCGGCCCTCGCCTCCGACCTGCGCGCCCACCGGGCGGCGAGCCGATTCCCCGGGGATGAGGATCCGGTGTTCCCCACCTTCAACGGTGCACCGCAGGACGCCACGAACCTGTTGGCCAGGGTGGTCAAGCCGGCGGCGGTGCGGGCGGGCGTGCCGTGGGCGGGACTGCACACGCTGCGCCACACCTGCGCCTCGATCCTGTTCCGCTCCGGCTGGAACGCCAAACAGGTGCAGATGGTGCTCGGCCACCACTCGGCGGCCTTCACGCTCTCCACCTACGTTCACCTGGTCCCCGATGACCTCCCCGAACCGGTCTTCCGGGACGAGCTAGTGGGTCGCACGCCGACACCGCCCACGCGCCACTCACCTGCAGATGGTGCGTGAGGTCATGCCTCGGGGCGTGTGCGGCACCACCGATGAGCTCCCGTCCCAACCTGTGGTACGTTGGAACACAACGCCATGAGGGATCGGTTCGACCTCGAGGCGATTAACGCTGACGACCCGTTTGAGTTGGATGATGGCAACCTGCCGCACCTGGCCAAGCACCACCCCTTCACCGCCGAGGATGCGTTGGAGGGCTGGGCGTTCGGGGATCCGCTGTTCTACCCGGCGCTGCCGGATGGCCCCGCGGACTGGCTGATGGTCGCGCGGATCCCCGGCGGGTTGATCCTGGTCCCCCTGGCACCCGCCCGCAGCGGGGAGGCTCGAAAATGCCGCCCGATCGGGATCTACGAACCATCCGCCGCACTGGCTCGGCGGTACTAACATCACACACGCGCATGAACGACGACGAGGCCTTCGAGCACTACGACAATCCGGCGGCACGGGAGCCGGCGACCGGCACGCCACGCCGCCGAAGCTCCAAACCGCTCACCCAGCACGTTCCGGTGCGCTTCCCCGTCGAGACCATCAACCGCGTCAAGGCCATGGCGGACGAGGAAGGCCTGACGGTCAGCACCTGGATACGGAGGGCCGTCGACCAAGCCCTGCAAAGCCGTGACGCACAGGAGATCAGCACGGCGGAGGCCCACGCCGCGGTCGTCCACCTTCAGCAGGACCTCACGGAGCTCACCGCGACACTCCAGCGGCAGGTGGCGCCGACCGTGGATTTGATGGCGGCCCTGAAGGCGACGCTTGCGGCTGCGCAAAAGGCTCAGGCTCGGGAGGCGCGCAAGGCGTCCTGACGGTTGCATCACCAGAGACTGCCGCGGGCGAAGCACCCCGTCGTCGCCGGTCAGCCCCAGTCGAAAGGTACGTCTCGACCTCGGCACGCCGGATCAGCGTGCGGCTTCCCTCCTTGACTCTGCTGAGCGCGCCTTGGCTGAGCAGGTCGTCGACCCGCTGGCGGCGCGCCCGAAGGTAAGCAGCCGCCTCCACGATGGTCATGAACGGTGACTCGGCCGCAGGGGCGGGTTGGCGCGCCGCCAGGAGCTGGGCCGCGCGTTCGGCGATGACCTCCACCTGAGCCCGGGTCAGCTCGACGGTGACGGTCACGCTCGGCGGCGCGACGGCCCCCCAGGGATCCCGTGCCGAGCCCAGGGTTGGCTGCAGTGAGCCGCGGATTCCATGCACTCATCAACGAAGCAGGCGCCACCGAGCAGGGGTCAACACGCCCCCTCCGGGTGGAGACGCGCTGTCTGATGGACGGCCTGGCTTCGGGACTCTTGAGGGTCCCTTCGCTTCGAGCCCGCCCACAGGAACCATGCGTCATCGCCTGACCACCCCGCTTCGAATGACGCCAGCGCGCTCCACCCCACGATCGTCTCGCCGGTCGCCGCGTGGTGGTCTTGCCGTGTGCGTCCAGCATGGCTCGATGTTCTGTCGGCACATATGCATCTCTGTGATGCTGGGGGCGCCGGTGGGGTTTAGCCTCGTCGGTGAAGGGGCCGGGAGGGTGGCTCGACAAATGCCTGCCGAGGGTTGGCCGAGAGCCTTGATTGCCCCCTCCCGGGCCCGCCTGGGGGCCGGTGCGGCGTCGCTTGATAGAAGCGCGGGGTTGGTCTGATCCCAAGAGATGTGTGCGCGTCCGCGCCGGCCCACGGGTGCCAGCCGGTCACGACGCGAGGGGGTCAGTGATGTTGGTCTGTGGGATCGATGCGCATACCCGCGTGTTCGAGGTGTGCGTGGTCGATGAGGTGGGGGCCCCGGTCGCACGCACCCAGGCGGCCAACACCCCGGCCGGGCATACCCAGATCCTGGAGTGGCTCACCGGGCAGCTACCCGAGGTGCCGGTGCGGGTCGGGATCGAGGGTGGCGGCAATTGGGGGTTGCGGCTGGCCTGGGCGCTCACCCGCGCCGGGTTGCAGGTCCGGGAGGTCCCCGGCCACTACACCGCCCGGGAGCGGATGCGGCTGCGCGGGGCCGGGCGCTCTGATGCCCGGGACGCCCTGGCGATCGCCCGGATCGTGGCTCGGGAGCCCGCCCTGCCCCCGATCCGCAAGGACGATCTGACCCGCCAGCTCAAGCTGCTGGTCGACTACCGCAAGAGCCTGGGCGCCGAACGCACCCGCACCCAGAACCGGGTGCTGCGCGATCTGGGGATGCTCGGCATCCAGCCGCCCCCAAGGGGCCTGCGCGGCAAGAAGAACCTCACCCGGCTCACCGACCAGTTGCACGCCGACCCGCGGCCCCAAGCTGAGATCGCCCGGCGGCGGCTGGGCAGGATCACCCAGATCGACACCGAGATCACCGAGCTCACCCGGATGCTCACCCCTCTGGTCGCCGCCACCGGCACCAGCCTCACCGACCTGCTGGGCATCGGCACCGTCAACGCCGCCCGCATCCTCGGGGAAGTCGGAGACATCACCCGGTACCGCAACCGCGACGCGTTCGCCGCCGCCAACGGCACCGCCCCCATCCCCGCCTCCTCAGGCAACACCACCCGGATGCGCCTGAGCCGCGCCGGCAACCGGCGCCTCAACCACGCCCTGCACCAAATGGCCCTCACCCAAATCAGCCACCCCGGCCCCGGCAAAGAGTTCTACCGCCGCCGCCGTCAAAACGGCGACGGCCCCCTGGAGGCCCTGCGGGCCCTCAAACGCCGCCTCTCCAACGTCGTCTACCGCCAACTGCTGGCAGACGCCACCCACCCCAGCGAGCCCGCCCCTGGCTGACCCGAATTGACATAGAAGCTCAACGCGTTGCACCATGGCCTCAACGGAGTTGACGCGAGGCTGAGTTGCGACGGCATTGGAGGGGGCCGAGGAGGTGTGCCGGCGGTTCGTCAAGGGCTAGGACATCGGCATTCCAGTCCCAGCCGGTGGCTGCGGCGAGTGTCGCGCGTCCCTGGAAGTGAGCGCGTCCTTGGCTCGTGCGGCGTCGAGCAGCCCTGCCTCACGAGCGGAGCCCCGGTACAGCCCGCGACCGCAGGGCTGCGCGACCCCGCGCGAACCCGCGCGCACCCCCGCGCACCCGGCCGAGCTCACAGCCGCCCGGCGGCTCCCGAGTTGACGGTGGTGCGCGGTTGGCGGGGTCGGCACACACACCCTGGCGCGCACCAACGCGAACCTGCGCACACCCGCGGGCACGGGCTCACGCGAAGGCCGGATCCGCACTCGCTCCGAGTGCCGCAACCTCGGTGCATAGTGTGCGATAGGGCTCTGGGGAGACTTGAATCCGCGGACATTCCTCGGAAGCCGGCTTCCGGACCCCTGGTAGCCGAGCAACGGTCGCCGCTTCGCCGTCCAGGCCACACGAGCAAGCCGTGCAGGACTACGGCCCGTCTATGAGGGCGATGGTGAGTGGTCAGCTACGAGTTGTGTCGAGGCGGGTTGCTCCCGGCACCTCAGGCTCCCACGCCTGAGCGGAACGCCCGAAGAACTCGACCGTGGGCCGCAACCAGGAAGTGTCGTCGAGTGTGCCGGCCTTGATGAACTCCAGATCGGGCCTTGCGACGATCCGACTCACAATCGGTGAGCCGCAGTTGCTGCAAAAGAAGCGGTTGGTCTCGGTCCCGTGTACGTCACCCACGGTCGTGAACGAGGCCATCTCGCCTGCGACTTTCAGGCTTCCCGCGGGGACGGCGACGACAACCGAGGAGGCCGTGCCCGTCTGGCGCTGACAGTCCGTGCAATGGCAGACACCGGTGAGGACCGGCTCAGCGTCGCAGCGGTACGTGATGGCGCCGCAAAGGCAGTGGCCGGTGATCTCCATGCAGAACTCCTTGAGGTCGGTGCCAGCGTGCCCGGAGCTTACCGTTGTCGGTCGTACGGCCGATTGCCGCTCGTCATGTCGGCGGCGCACCAGAGCACCGGCGGCCCGGACCACGCGCCTTACCGATCGCTGGTGGGCGACCAAGAGGGATTCAATAGTCTGGTGGTGGCGTTGGGCCGCGTCGCCGGCTTGCGACTGCTCTGCCCGAAACCCGACGCCCCACAGACGAGGTCGGATTTCGATGCCTACTGCGCTGATTATTGGAGCCCGTAACTTCGGTTATGCCATTATCGAACGTCTGCTTACCGACCACTGGACGGTTGTCGGCGCTGCGCGTTCCGCAGCGACGCTTGAACGCGTGCGCGCCGCCGGTGCCGAAGGCACCGAGGTCGATGTCACCGACCAGGGTTCGGTCCTCGGCGCCCTTCGCGACGCCGCAGCCCGCCACGGCCGCGTAGACCTCGCCGTCAACGCCGCCTCACCCTACGCGGCCGGGGCCTCCGGGCCGTTCGGTGGCGGCCCGCTCTGGCAGGCGTCTCCGGACGACTTCGACCGCTGGGCCGTGCGTCCAATGCTTGGCGCCTTCGCCTTCCTCAGCGCAGCAACGCGATTCTTCGCCGAGCAGGGCGGCCCGGCGACCATCATCCAGGTCACCGGCGGGTCAGCTCGACGCGCGATGCCGGAACGCGGCCTCTGGGCAGCCGGTTCCTTCGGCGTGCGCGCACTCACCCAAGCCGCTGCGCTCGAACTCCGAGAGCGCCAAGTGCACGTCAGTCTCCTGATCGTCGACGCCGTGATCGACCGCACCGGGGCCGGAGACGCCCGCTCGGCCGATCCTGGGAGCCTCGCGGACACGGTGGCCTTCCTCGCCGCGCAGGGCCCGCGCGCGATGACCCACGAACTCCAGGTCACGCCAGCACTCGACACGTGGGTTCCCTAGCGCGGAATCAACCGCCCGGTCGGTGAGACGCGTGCAGGAGCGCGTCGTCAGCGGCAGCGCCCTTGAGGAAGGCATGGTTGCCCTTCCGGGGTGGCCGGTCCGTGGGTCCCTGGTGAGTTCGTCGCCAGGGACCTCAACGGTCGAGTCAGCTGTCGGCCCAGACTTGGAAAGCGACCTCATACACGCGGCGGTCTGGAGCGTATGGGGAGATGACCTCAGAGACTCTGCTGGCGGCCTGAGGATCGGCGAGAAACGCCTCGTAGGCTTCCTTGGATCGCCATTGGTAGTAGGTGAGGACCCGTTCGCCATCGGCGCTGATATGGAGATTCCCGGAGACGAACCCTGGGATGCGGCTGACGACGTCGGTCATGAGCGGCGGGAACACCCGGAGGATTTCCCCCTGCTGTTCCGGTGTCACGTGGAACTCGTTGACGACGGTGAAGATCGAGCTGTCCTTGTCGATCACGGTGGGCGGCATTGGCGGTCACCCGAACTCGGGCGGGGTTGGGTTGCCGGCGGGCGCGGGGGCCTCGATGACCTCGAGGATGGTCCCGTCGGGGTCGCGGAGCATCGCGACTCGGTGCGTGCCGAACTCCCCCATGTCCCAGGTCTCGACGTCGCTGATGTCCTGTCCCAGGGTCGGCTTGAGTGTGGTGTGGACTGCGTCGAGATCATCGACCTCGATGGCGACGCGGACGATTCCGAGGTTGTTGGCGGCCTCGTAGGGGTGCCCGCCATATCCGGGTGTCTTCCACTGCACAAGGTCGACCGGGGTGCGCGTATCGGATCGGATACCCAGGAACACGGCCTTGAAGTCCATATCGGTGCCGTCATACGGGGAGCCGTCGGCGAGCATCATCCGGTCGCCCAGGTTGCCGTTGGCCATCGGCTGCACCTCGTTCGGCTCCAGATAGATGATGTGGTCCAGACCAAGCAGGTCTCGGTAGAAGCGGTTCGACGCGTTGAGGTCGGAAACGTTGATGTTGCAGTGGTAGATCGCCCCCGGATATTCGGGGTGCGGCTCGTCGGGGCCCATCATCTGAAGGGTCGTTCCGTCGGGGTCGCGATAGCCGTAGGTGCGCACCCGGAAACCTTCCGGGGTGAGAAGGATCGGAGCGGGTGGGCCGTATGGCCGGCCGTCGTGGTCCAAGACCGCCTGATACGCCGCATCCAGATCCCCAACCAGGGAGTTCTGGCGGTAGATGCCAAGGTTGTTGGCCGCCCGGTACGGGGTGCCCACCGGTTCGGGATTCAGCCACTGGATCAGGTGTAGTTCCCGAGGGCGGGCCTCGGCACTGAGGTCACCGGGGGGCCATGCGTTGGCCTTGCTCTCCAGGACCCAGCCGCGGAACTGCCCATGGTCGATCCCGAGCGACCGGTAGGCCTGGGCCGGTCCGTCGATACGGCAACGCCGGCGCACAGGGAAGGTGGCTTCGTAGAACTCCACGGACCGGTCGAGGTCCGAGACGTTGATCACGTTGTGGGAAAAGCGGTTGACGTGGGCGCGGATTCCGCGAGCGCTGTCTCTGTGCACGGTTTCCTCCGTTCGGTGCGGCGTCGCGAGGCGATTGCGCCGCGACGAAGTCTGCGACGCCCCTGACGCGCTGACCTTCCCACAGGGCCGTCCGGGTCAGGAAGTTCGAATCCTGTTGTGTCGCTGCGCTGGCGATGCGAAGGTTGCCAAGTGTCGGGTGCGCGGCAATCGTTCGTGGGCAGCCAGATTCGTCGTCTGCGCGAGGAACGCAACCTCACGCAGGCAGCATTGGCGCGGATGCTTGAGGTCTCCCCGAGCTACCTCAATCAGATCGAGCGGAACCGCAGGGCCCTGAGCGTCCCGGTACTGCTGCGCCTCGCTTCGATCGGCGTCGACCTGCGGTCACTGTCGGAGGACGACAACGCCCGTCTGGCTGGGGAGCTGGAAGCGATCTTCGCCGACCCGACCCTCAACCCGGATCAGGAAGTCCGTCCCCACGATGTGCACGAGCTGGTGCGGACGCTGCCGGCCGTCGCCCGCGCAGTGGTGGTCCTGAACCGCCGGCTCCGCCACGTGCGCGAACAGGCTCAAGAAGCGGCCCTTCTCGGCGCGTCAGTGCGGTTCGAAGCCGATGAGAGCGGCGAGTCATTCGGAATGCCGTACGAGGAGGTCCGGGACTTCTTCTACGACAACCGGAGCTTCTTTCCTGATTTGGACGCCGCCGCGGAGGAGATGGTGCTCTCGGAGGAAATCGGCGGCGCGCGTCCGGACCTGGTCCTGGAGCAGCTCCTGTTCCGGCGATTCGGGGTACGGGTCGTGGCCGGTGGGGATCCGGGTTCGCGACGCCGCTACGACCCTGAGTCCAAGATCCTGACCGTCTCAGACACCCTCAAGCCAGGGCGGCGAGCCTTCCAGATGGCAACGCAACTCGCCTACCTTGGTGAAGGGCGGCTGCTCGACGTCCACACGCGGGGTGAGACGCTGACATCCGACGAGTCCCGCTCACTGGCCCGCGCGGGCCTGGCCCTCTATTACGCCGGCGCGGTGGTGTTGCCATACAGCCGATTCCTTGCCGCAGCCGAGGAGACCGGGTACGACATCGAGGCTCTGGCAGGGCGCTTCGGGCAGGGCATCGAGACGGTTTGCCACCGGCTGAGCACGCTGCAACGCCCCAACGAGGCAGGGGTGCCGTTCTTCTTCCTGCGCGTTGACCGGGCCGGGAACGTCTCGAAAGTCCATTCGGCGACGGGCATCCACTTCTCGCGGTTGGGCGGCAGCTGCCCACTGTGGAATGTGTTCGAGGTGTTCAGTTTCCCCGGCCGGGTTCTGACGCAGGTCGCCGAGATGCCGGACGGACACCGCTCTCTCTGGATCGCACGAATGGTGCGCCACTCCGGCGGCAGCTACAACCGCCCCGGCAAGGAGTTCGCGGTGGGGTTGGGCTGCGAGATCCGGCATGCCCACCGCCTGGTGTACGCGCGCGGTCTGGACTTGGACGAGCGCACAAACCACGTTCCGATCGGGCCAGGGTGCCGCGTGTGTGACCGGACCAACTGCTCTCAGCGCGCCTATCCGCGGGTGGGACGGCTGCTGCACGTTGATCCACACACCACCACGATGGCTCCATATGCCACGACGGGCGACCCGCACAGAACCAGCGCGAGGTAGCGCCCTTTACTCCTTCGCAGCACCGGCGGGGCAGCACAACAAAGATCGCACTTCCTGGCTGAAAAGCCGGCGTGGGAGCGTCTGAACGCCGGACGGCCCGCCGCACCTCCGCCCTGGTGGCCACATCTCCCGGCAGTCATCCCCGACCTGGGAGGATCAGATGGACGACCTTGTTCAGCTTGCTGAGGAGACCAACGCGGGAATGTTCCGGCGTCAGGATTTCCTCAAGCGCGCGGCGATTCTTGGTGTCGGCGCCAGCGGCGCCCTCGGCCTGCTCACAGCCGTCGACAAGGCTAGCGCCGCTCAGTTCCCCGAGCACCTCGGCGGTCCAGCCAACCCCGAGCGCGGCCTCCGCGTTCACGTCAACCGCTACTCGCACCTCGTCATCAACGTCTCGGACGTAGAGCGCGCGAAGGACTTCTACCTGGCGACCCTGCCGCTGAAGGTCATTGGACGCACCAACGGACCGGCACAGGCCTACCCCGGCTTGGGGATCAGGCGCGGTCGCTTCGACGGTTACATGCTGAGCGACGGGCAGGCGTACCCCTCGCGCGCCATTCACATCGTTGAATGGAAGGACCCGAAGCCGGTGGGAGTGCCCTACGAGACTTTCGTGCATCTGGGGATCTACCGGACATCGTTCCTGACCCCGGACATCCAGGCGGCCTACGACCAGGTGGTGGCTGCGGGTGGTGTTCCCTGGGGTAAGCCCTCGAACATCGTCATCACCCCAACCGAAGGTGGCGTAATCTCGTTCGGGTTCAAGGACCCCGACGGCACAACACTCCAGTACTTGGAGGACAAGACCGTTGTCGGGCCGGCGGTCTCCTTCCACGAGAACATCAACGTGTCCTCGCTGCGCCGGTCCTTCCCGTTCTACCAGGACGTGCTCGGCCTCGATTACATCTACCGACGGGTCGCCAGCCACACCCAGGACGCCTCGGTCGGCGCGCTCGGCCAGGGCGTCACCGGTCAGATCTACTTCGACGCGCCGTTCTTCGGAATCCGCGCCGATCAGCGCAACCCGATCGACCTGCTTGAGTGGTCGAAGCCCAAGCCCGTGGGCCACCCGTACAAGTCCCCGGTCAACCTCGGGATCATGCGCCTGGCGATCGAAGTCGACGACATCGAGGCCGCCCGGGAGAAGCTCCTGCAGGCCTGCGTGAAGGGCGTCGGCAAGGTCGAGGAGTGGGACATGGGTGACTTCGGCACTCGGAAGGTCGTGATCTTCCGGGATCCCGACGGCACCTACCTGGAGCTCATCCAGCGCCCGCCGTACCCCGGGGAGCTGGTCGGCCTCTACACCGCCCCGTACTAGGAACGTAGAGCCCTACGGCTCTCCCAACCGAAACTTCGTCACCGGCCGGTCCTGCATCGGCCGGTGACCACCGCCCGATGTGACCCCCGGGGGCACCCCGGACACCGCCAATGGAGGCAGCCCCATGTTCGATTTCTCACCCATTCAGATCATGGTCGTCCTGGCGATCGCATTGGTGATCTTCGGTCCCAAGCGTCTTCCCGAGCTGGGCAAGAATCTGGGCCGCGGAATTCGTGACTTCAAGAGCGGCATCACCGGCGAGGACGACAACCAGCCGCACCAAGCCGCCGCGGTCCACTCCGAGCCCGCGCCGACCCCGCAGGGCCTGCTCGCCGAGGCCGCGACGCCCGAGACGGTCAAGCAGGAACTGCACGCCGTTTCGCAGCAGACCACCACGAACGTCGGCTGACCCTTCCGAACCCGGGGCCTCGGATGCCACGCACACCCCGCGTCGGGCCACGTCGCGCGCGGCCCGACGAACTGCTCAGCGTCACCGACCACCTGAGTGAGCTCCAGCGCCGACTCATCATCAGCGCGCTCGCACTGCTCGTTGCGTTCGTCGGCATGTACGTGATCCGTGAGCGGCTCCTGGAGCTGCTGATGCGTCCCCTTCCAAACGGGGTCTCCCGACTCACCACCCTCTCCCCAACCGAACCGTTCATGACGACCCTCAAGGTCGTGCTGTGGGCCGCCATCCTGGCCGCCCTACCGGTCTGGCTGTACCAGCTCTACGCGTTCATCATCCCCGCCGTATCGGACCAGCCGCGCCGCGTCGTGCTGGCCGTGATCACAACGCTCGCGGGGCTGTTCGCCGCCGGTGTCGCGTTCGGCTACATCGTCGTGCTTCCGGTCGCGCTGCGATTCCTGCTCGGCTTCGGCGGCAACACCTTCGACACCCAGCTCCGGGCCGGCGAGTACTTCGGCTTCGTTACCTCGTTGTTGCTCGCCTCAGGCGTGCTGTTCGAAGTGCCGATCGCCATGGCGGCCCTCGCCCGCATGGGCATCACCAGCGCCCGCCTCTACCGCGAGCATTGGCGATTGGCGGTTGTCGTCATCGCGTTTGTCGCCGCCATCCTGCCCGGCGGCGATCCGCTGAGCATGATGCTGCTGATGCTCCCGCAAATCGTCCTGTACGGGGTTGGCATCCTTCTGAGCGCCCGCTTCGGCCAACCGGCGATCTGGCGGGTGCCCGACACCGGGGCCGCCTGACCCCAAGGTCGGGCGAGCCGAAACACCGTGGGGCTCGTCCGTTTGACGGACCCAAAGGAATGGCGCGGGTGCTTCAACGACTCGCGCACAGCCGGTCCCTGGCCCAGGTCACCGCCGGGATTGAGGGCACTGATGGTGCACACCGGGCGCACACCAGGTTGGGAAGAGGCGGGATGTTGGGGGTGCAGGGACAACGAGAACCCGCTTGGTTGTCCCTGCTATGCCTGCAATTTCCTGTTGGTCCGGACTACGAAACCAAAGGTCACAGGTTCGAATCCTGTCTGGCGCGCTTCACAGAAACCCCGTGAATACGCGGGGGGCTCCATCGGCAGCGCGGTCATGGCGGTGGTGCTGGCCAACCTCATCGGCGGCGGCGGCGTGCAACAGGCCACGCCGGCCGGGGGGCTGCCCCGGCCCGTGCAGGACCACGTGGCCCACGCCTTCGCGCAGACCCACTGGTGGGTGATGGGCTTCGCCGTGGCGGCCATGGTTCCCGCGGTGATCCTGCTGCGCGTGGAACGCCGCCTGCGCATCACCGCGGCCGAGGTGCCGGTCTCGGGCTGATCCCGGTCGTCTCGGGTGGCATGCTGCCGGGCAACGAGAGGAGACGGGCGATGGAGATCACGCGTGGCGCGGTCCCGACGGCGCGGGGGGCGGCGGAGTGGTTCACCGGCGAGGTGTACATGGACCCCGTGGCGGCACCCACGGGCGGGTCGCACGTGGCGGCGGTGAGCGTGCACTTCGCCCCGGGTGCGCGCAGCGCCTGGCACACCCACCCCCATGGCCAGACGCTCTGGATCACCCAGGGCACCTGCCGGTGCCAGCGCAGGGGTGGTCCGGTGGAGGTGCTCCACACCGGTGACCGGGTGTTCTTCGCCCCGGGTGAGGATCACTGGCACGGGGCGGCGGAGGACTGTTTCATGACCCATCTCGCCATCCACGAGGTGGATGAGCACGGCGCGGCGGTGCACTGGGGGCCGCTGGTAACGGACGAGGAGTACGCGGGCGCCACGCCCTAAATCGTGCGGTATTCCGTCCGACTGGACGATATTACGTCCATGTGGACCATCAACGACCCACATGGCTCGGTGACATGGCACCGAGTGCGGGTTGTCCTGGGAGTTCCTGCGGCTGAGGGCCTCAGGGCATCAGCCGCGTCGCGGCGGCGGAAATGCGCAGCCGGCGCGTCAGCTCCGTCGTGTTGCCCGTCGGATCGCGCAGGCGCAGCCGCACCGTGAAGGTACCCATGGGCAGTGCGCCCAGCGGGACCAGCCGCACGCCCCGGGGGAGCGCCGCGGGCAGCTGCGGATGCAATGCCAGCCGGCGGCCGTCCGCCGTGCGTGTGCGGGTGATGCGGTCCGTGCTGCCCACGGCCTCCGAGGTGCGCACCCGCAGGAACGTCCGCCCGTCGCGGTGCAGGGCGCCCACCACCGCCGTGCGCGGAGCGGTGACATCGTCACCCACCACCAGCCGCCCCCGCCGGCGAACCGCCCGGGCGCCACCGTGCGAGCATCAGCCCACCACAACCCGGAGGCGGCACATGGAACGGCGCAGGCTCGGCGCGGACGGACCCGAGGTCTCCGTGGTGGGGCTGGGGACGTGGCGGGTGCTGGACGTGGGACCCGACCTGGCCCCCGATCGCGCGCGGGTGGTGGACGCCGCGCTGGCCGCGGGCGCCACCCTGGTGGACTCCTCCCCCATGTACGGACGGGCCGAGGAGGTGCTGGCTCAGGCGCTGGGTGCCCGTCGTGAGGAGGCGTTCGTGGCCACCAAGGTGTGGACCCCGGACGCCGCGGCGGGTGCCGCGCAGATCCAGCGGGCGCTCGGATGGTTCGGCGGGCGGGTGGACTGCTACCAGGTGCACAACCTGGTGGGCTGGCGGCTCCACCTTCCGGTGCTGGAGGAGCTCCGCGACCGCGGCGCGGTGGGTGTTGTGGGCGCCACGCACTACCAGGAGCACGCCTTCGAGGAGCTGGCGATGCTGATGCGCAGCGGCCGCATCGGCATGGTGCAGGTGCCCTACAACCCCCGGGAGCGCGCGGTGGAGCGCGAGATCCTGCCGTTGGCCCAGGAGCTGGGGCTGGGGGTGCTGGTGATGCGGCCCTTCGGCGAGGGGTCGCTGCTCGCGGATCCGCCGCACCCGGAGACGCTGGAGCCGTTCCGCGAGTTCGGGGTCACCACCTGGCCGCAGGTGCTGGTCAAGTGGGTGCTGTCCGACCCGCGGGTCACCGCCACCATCCCCGCCACCTCCGACCCGAAGCGGATGACCGCCAACGCGCGTGCGGGCAACCCCCCGTGGTTCGGCTCCCGCGAGCGCCGCCTGGTGGCGCAGCTGGCGGCGTGAACCGGTCCGCGCCGCACGGCGTCACGGGACGTCGTCGATGCACCGGCCCGCGGGCGGCGGAGCGTAGGCGGTGCGGCCCACCACGATCTGGCGCACCGCGTGCGCCGGTCGCCCGGTGCGGAAGAACGTGTACCGCCACGGCCCGGTGCCGGTGATCAGCGCGAAACCGTGCTGCACGCTGCGGATGGTGAGCATGCCGTTCGGCAGGCACCGGTCGGCGGGGCGCAGGCGGGCGCCGTAGGCCGCGCGCAGCTCGGCCACCGTGGAGCCCGGGTGGATGCCGGCACGCGTCACCCAGCCGGGCACCGTGGTGGTCATGAACAGCACCCCGGGCACGTCCGCGTACGAGTAGCCGACGCGCTGGCCGGGCTTCCCCGCGACCTCCCAGCCGCACGATCCCTCCACGCACTGCACGCCCCAGCGCGCCAGGATGGCGTCGGTGGCCGTGATGCGCAGCCCGGCCATGGCGGCGCCCTCAACGATGCGGGCGTGCTCAGGCAGGGGCTCCGGGGCGGTGGCCGCCGAGGCGGCCAGGGGGCTCGCCACGGCGGCAAGCACGCACACCCCACAGGTCACAAGACGCATCGGTTCCTCCAGCCATCGGTCGCGCCGGCCGTCGGGGTGCGGCGCATCACGCCCAGCATCTCACCGGTTGCCGCCCCGCACGCGGCGACAGGCCGTGGGCGATCGGTCAGGCGGCATCCAGGTACGCGCGCAGAGCGCGCCGGATCAGCTCGCTCGCGGAGACGGCCTCGTCGGCGGACGTGCACAGCCCCTGACCGGGCATTCGAGCTGTTCGTTCGCAGGGGCCCATGTCCACAGTTCGCTTGTACGTTTGCCCGCGTGAACGCAAGCGTTCGGAACAGCTGGGTGGGTCGCCATCGGCTGGCGGTTCTCATTTGGGGCGCGACGACGGTGGTGCTGGCCGGCAGCTGGCACAGGGGTTCGTCATTGAGCCATACCGTCGCGCTGGCCGCTGCTTGGCTGACGGTGCCGTTGGCTTGGCACGCGCGGAGGGTCGGGCCTCGATCGCGATGGGGTTTCGCCGCGGTGCTGACAAGCCTCGTCTGGCTGGGAATCACGCTCGTCAACCTGTCGCCCCTCACGTGATCGAGCGCCTGTAGCGGCAATCGGGCTGGCCAACGAAAAAGGCCCGCATCTGCGGGCCTTGAAGGTAGCGGAGGAGGGACTCGAACCCCCGACACGCGGATTATGATTCCGGTTGGCCCACCCCCCGAGAATCGTATGGCCTTCGCGTTCTCGTCGTTTCATAGATTGCCCCCCAAGGTCGCCCGCAACGTTTCGGTGCTCGCGGCGGGATCGAAGGTGCTCACGGCGTCGTCCAGCATGGAGTCGTTGAGCAGGTGGCTGTAGATCCGGGCGGTGATGCTCGGGTCGGCGTGGCCCAGTTGCATGGCCACCGCGGTGAGTGGTTTTCCGGCGGCCAGCATGTGGCTCGCGGCCCCGTGGCGCAGCCCGTGCCAGGTCACCAGGCCGCGCTCCTGGGCGTCCACCAGGCCGGCGCGCCGCAGGGCGCGCTCGAGCGCCTGGTTGGGTGAGCCCTCGTCCATGGGCCCGCCGTCGCGACCGGGGAACACCCATCCCTCGGCGGCCGTGCCGCCCTCGATCACCGACTCGGCGTACCAGTCGGCCAGGCGTGTGGTGAGGCCTTCGGGGAGTGCAACGCGGCGTGGGCGACCGGATTTCGGGGGGCGCACGTGGCGCACCTTCCGGCCGTCGGTGCGGCCCTGCCAGACGGTGCGCGCGACGGTCACACGGCGCAGCGCGAGGTCCAGGTCACCCCAGCGCAGGCCGATCACCTCACCTTTGCGCAGGCCCGCCTCGGCGGACAGGCGGACCATGCATTCCACGCGCACCGCGGGGCAGGCGGCCAGCAGTTGCGTCAGCTGCGTGCGGTCGAGCACCCGGCGTGATCCCTGCAAATGGGCGCCTTCGGTGGCCGTCGTGCTCGCCCGCGGCAGGCGAATGCGGGCCGCCGGGTTGTCAGCAAGGCGGCCCCATTCGACGCCGCGGCGCAGCATGGGGCGCAGGCACGCGAGCGCCTTCCATGCTGCGTGGCGGCCCTGGCTGGTCAGGATCCCGGCGATCCATTCCTCGACCAGTTCGCGGTCGATCTCGGTGAGCTCCACGTGGGCGAGGCGGGGCGCGATGGAGCGCACGTACGCCTCCTCGTACCCCTTCAGCGTGGACGGCGCCAAGGCCGCGGCGATGGTGCGGAAGTAGTCGCGCGCCAGGTCATGCAGCGTCTCGGGCCCACCGCTTTCCTCCTCCCGCGCCGGGCGTCCCGCGGCAAGGAGCCGGCGCCGTTCGGCGCGCGCATCACCCACAGGTCCGGGGTGGCTGATCTGCCGGCGCGAACCGGGCTCGACGCCGGGCACGACGAGGGTGAACGGGCACGAGCAGCGCCGGCCGCAGCGTTGGTCCAGGGACGAGGGGCAGGCCACACGATGGCTCCGGTAGAGCCCGGCCTCGATGGGTTCGCGCCACCCGCGGCGCGCTCTCGGGGTGTCTGGGTC
>JAXLSS010000002.1:0-304498 GCA_046330395.1 Thermoleophilia bacterium | reverse complement strand
CGGGCGTGGAGGTGGACCGCGTCTTCGCCGACGGCGACACCTTCGATCTGGACGGCATGAGCTTCCGCATGCTGCACACGCCCGGCCACTCCCCCGGCTGTTACGTGGCCTACAACGCTGACGCCGGCGAGGCCATCGTGGGCGACCTGGTGTTCGCGCAGGGCATCGGGCGCACCGACTTCCCGCGCAGCAGCCCCGCCGACATGCAGCGCAGCCTGGAGCGCGTGTTCGCCGAGCTGCCCGGCGAGGTGCGCATCTACCCCGGCCACGGCCCGTGGGGCGTCACCATGACCGAGGCGGAGCCCTGGGCCAGGATGTTCATGTGAGCACCACGGCCCTCAGCCATGACGCGGTGATGGCCGTGCTGGCCGACGTGCAGGACCCCGAGCTGCACCGCAGCATCGTTGCGCTGGGGATGGTTGGTGACGTCACGGTGTCCGGCGGCCGCGTGAGCGTGCAGATCAAGCTCACCGTGGCCGGCTGCCCCCTGAAGGCCGAGATCCAGCGCCGGGTCACCGCCGCCGTGGACGCCCTGCCGGGCGTGGAGACCATCCACGTCACGCTGGAGACCATGACCGACGACGAGCGGCGGGCCCTGCGCACGGGGGTGGCCGGCGGCCCGGAGCGCCCCAGCCCGTTTACCGCCGACGCCCGCACGCGAGTGCTGGGCATCGCCAGCGGCAAGGGCGGCGTGGGCAAGAGCAGCATCACCGCCAACCTGGCCATCGCCCTCGCCGCGGCGGGCCACACGGTGGGACTGCTGGACGCCGACGTGTACGGCTACTCCATCCCCCGCATGATGGGCGTGCACCGGCCCGCGGTGATGGTGGACGACCTCATCCTGCCCGTGGAGGCCCACGGGGTGCGCATCATGAGCATCGGCTTCCTCACCGAGGACGACTCCCCGGTGATCTGGCGCGGCCCCATGCTGCACAAGGCCCTCACCACGTTCGTCACCGACGTGTACTGGGACGAGCCCGACTACCTCCTGGTGGACCTACCGCCCGGCACCGGCGACGTGTCGCTGTCCATCGCCAGCCTGCTGCCCACGGCCTCGCTGCTGATCGTGACCACCCCCCAGATGACCGCCCAGCGGGTGGCGCGCAGGGCCGCGGCCATGGCCCGGCAGGTGAACCTGCCCGTCGTGGGCGTCATCGAGAACATGAGCTGGTTCGTGGCCCCCGACACCGGCACCCGGTACGAGGTGTTCAGCGGCGGGGGCGGCGGGGCACTGGCGGCCGAGCTGGGGTGCCCCTGCTGGGCCAGATCCCCCTGGAGTCGGCGGTGGCCCAGGCCGGCGACCAGGGCCTCCCCGTGGTGGCGGCCGATCCGGATTCACCGGCGGCGCGCGCCCTGGCGCACGCCGCCGACGTGGTGGTGGCCGCCCTACCGGTGCAGCGCTAGCACCCCCTCCACCACCACGCAGGACGCCAGCCGGGAAACCGGCACGTCGGGTGCCACCAGCGGTCCGATGGTGCCCCACGGCACCGGCCGGCTGTTGGCGGTCATGCGCTTGGCGGTGGCAAGGCGGGTGGCCGCGCTGCCGCCGGTGATGCGCACCTCCACGGTGCCGGTGAACAGGGTGAGGCCACCGCCGCGCTCCCCCGCCGGGACGCCGCGCACGTGGATGAGGTGGTCGGTGAAGCTCACGCCGCCTCCGGTCACGGGCTCCGTGCGCGGGCAGGCGGGGCGCGTGGTGATGTGCAGGCGGTGCCCGCCGTTGGCGTACACCACCGTCACCGCACGGGTGGGCGCGTGCACCCGGATGGTGCGCAGCTGGCCGCCGGCGCCGAACGCGCCCGTCCAGAACAGGGGGTGCCCCCGGAACGCCACGAACTGCCGGGGCGTCATGTCGGCCTTCGGGTCGAACCCCTCGGGAGCGGGCCAGTACGTGTCGTCCAGCGTGACGGTCTGAGTGCGCGTCAGCTCACGGTTGGCGTCGCCCAGCGACGTGCTGAGCGCGCCCTTCGGCGGGCCGTCGCCCGTCGTCTTGACGCGGCTGGCGAACACCAGGTAGCGATGCCCGCGCTGGAAGTTCCATCCGCAGGAGGCGCTGGACGCCGAGGTGTAGACGGTCAGCGTGGACCCGGCGGTGCCGCGCAGCACCGTGTCCACCCGCACGCGGGCTTGTTTCGGATGCACCTGGTCGGCGCCGCCGCGCACCGACAGCACGGTGCCGGCAACCACCACGTCGCCCTGGGCGGCGGTTCCCGGTGTGGGTGCCACCACACTGCAGGCGGACGCGGGGACGGCGACGGCGCCGAGGGCCAGGATGGTGAACAGTGCGGTGCGACGCATGGGGAATCCTCCGGGGCGTGACGGTCGAACGTTCTCCGTCACGCCCCGGCCCGCCGTCACTTCTTCGTGACGGTCACGACGGGCGATCCGTCGCCCTGACGCGCCCCGTCACCCCACCAGTGGGCCACGAACGTGGTGGTGCGCCGCACCCGGTACTGCAGTGAGAACGTCCCCGCCGCGCTGACGGTGGCGGTCTTCATGGGGAATCCGGCGGCGGTGACGTGCACCGTCTCACCGCCCAGCGCGGGCCGCAGCCTGCCGGTGATGGTGACGGTGGTGGGCCGCGTGATGGTGCTCTTGGACGGCTTGAGCCCGAGGACGGTGGCGGTGCCCGCCACCCCGTGGGTGGTGGAGGTGAACACCTCGCCTCCCGCGCCGACGAGGACCTCACCGGAGGAGGTGATCGCGCCACCCACGACCGTCTGGGTGCCGACGACCTGGGGCGTCCACGTGCGCCCGCCGTCGGCGGTGTACAGCGCGGTCTGGACCAATGCCGCCGAGACGCCGTTGGAGAAGCCGTAGATGAGCAGGTGCCCGTGTTTGCCGTCGCGCACCACCGGAGTGGCCGACGCCCCGAACCTGGATGCGTCGCCGGGCAGGGTCGCCGTGAGGTCGGTCCAGTGCTTGCCCAGATCGGGGGTGGCGTAGAGGCGCCCGCCGTTGGTGGCCCAGCATGCCCCCGCGGCGGTGCAGTCGAGGGCGCCGATGACGGTGGCGCGACCGCCGCGGGTGGGACGCGGAACCGCCGTCCACTTGGTGCGCCCGTTCGCGGAGAACAGGATGCGGCGCGGACCGGCCACCACCAGGCCGCCACGCACCGGGAACGCCCAGCTGAGGTCGGTGGCCTTGGCCACGAGCGGGTCCGCCACGCGCGTGAAGGTGGTGCCGTCCGTCGAGACGCGGACGTCACGCGGCCCCACCAGCGCCAACCGCGTGGCGCTCAGCGCCACCACGGTGCGCAGCGTGGTCCCAGCGGGCCCCGGGTCAAGCAGCTGCCAGCTCAGCCCCGAGTTGTCGGTGCGCCACACCCCGCCGTCGGACGCCAGGGCGACGCCCACCTGCGGCGTGGCGAATGCCGCCGCCTTCACCGGGCTGGAGCTGGGGATGGCACCGCGCGTCCATGTGGTTCCGCCGTCGGCGGAGGACTGCACCTCACCGCGCAGGCCCCAGGCCACCGTCACGCCCGGCCCGCCGCGCACGCCGGTGAGGCTGTCGGTCACGCGCTGGCCCACCGGACGCCAGGTGACCCCGGCGTCGTCGGACACAACCGTGAATCCGCTTTGACCCACCGCCACCGCCCGCGTGGCCGATGCGAACGCCGCCGAGTTCAACGCCACCTCGGACGGCGTCACGGACGTGAAGGTGGCCGCCCCGTCCACGGTGCGCAGGAGCGAGTTGCCGCGACCCGCGATGAGGCACACGTTGACGTCCGCGCAGCGGATGCGCCCGCCGGAACCGTCGGGGATGGGATGGCTCACCCACGTCGCGCCGCCATCCACCGTCCTGAACACGTACGCAGGGGAGGAAATGGAGGCGTACCCCACCTGGGGGGTCACCATGGTCACCGACGTGAAATGCGGGAAGGGCGCCGGGGCCACCTGGTCGATCACGGTGGTCCAGGTGCTGCCGCCGTCGATGGAGCGCACCACGGCGCCGCCCTCCGCCACCAGGATCGTCCCGCCGCTCAGCGCCATGTCCGCCGGCGCACCGGAGGATCCACCGGCCGCGAGCGACCCGGGCACCGCGGTGCGCCGCGAGAAGGTGGTGCCCCCATCGCTGGTGGCCAGCAGCGTGCCGTCGGCGAAGAGGACGAACCCGGTCCTGGCGTCGCTGAACGGTGCCGCCACCACGTCGCTGGTGCACCCCACCGATCCGCCGGTGATGTGCGCCAGGGAAACGGTGGCCCCCGCGTCCAGGCTGCGGCCGAGGGTGCACACCCCGGAGAAGGCGACGGTGCGTGCGTCCGGACCCTCCACCCGCCGGAGGTCATTCGTGGTGCCCGATGGCAGCCCCTCCCAGGTGAGGCCACCGTCGGCCGTGCGCAACAGGGTCCCGAAGTCGCCCACCGCATAGCCGTACTCCCCGAGGAACCGGACGTCGTTGAGCGTCTGGCCTTGTGGTGTGGGCGCGGCCCACGACCACCCGGAATGCCCCACGGAGGTGGCCGCCGATGCGGCCGGGGCGACGACGGCCGCACCGGCCATCGCGAGCAGGACGGAACGACGCACGTGCATGTCGGGCACCTCACGCATCGGGAGTGAACGCACCGATGACGCTACTCCGCGGCCATGCGCCCACACGCATGACAAACGAAAGCATTTCGTATGGCGAGGGCCCCGCGCGAGGCCTCCGGGAAGTCCTACGCCCGGACGGTCACCGGCACGCCGGGGGTGATGGCGCGCACGATCCGCATCAGGTCGGTGTTGCGGATGCGGACGCAGCCGTGGCTCACCCGCTGGCCCAGCTGCGACGGCACGCTGGTGCCGTGCAGGGCCACGCGGCCATTGCCACCGTCGAAGGTGTCCAGGACGTTGGAGAAGGCGGTGAGCGGCAGCACGAAGGGGCCGATGAACCCGGCGGGGTTGTCGGTGCGGATCACCTCGGCGATGGAGAAGCGCCCGTTGGGGGTGGGCGTGGCGGGCGCGCCGATGGCCACGCGGGTGCGCAGCACCACGCGGCCGGCCCGGAACATGGTGAGTTGGCGCTGGCTCTGATCCACCAGGATGCGCACCGCGGTGGCGTGCAGCTGCAGACTGTCGGCGGGCACCCAGCCCAGGTTGCCGTTGGGGCGCAGCGGCAGGATCACCCGCACCCAGGTCCCCTCGGTGGTGGTGCGCACGGCCGTCACCAGCAGCCCCAGGTCGCCGCCGCCCAGCTCGCCGATGGGCGAGATCCGCCCCACCACGCGGGACGATGCCGAGGGCTGGGCGTGCGCCTGCAGCGCCACCACGGGGCGCCCGCTCCAGCTGAGCTTGGCGGTGGGCGCGGCCAGCCCCTTGGGGAGGCCGGTCTCCAGGGGCAGGGCGTCCTGCGCCCCGGCGGGCGCGGCCGCCAGCACGGCGACGAGGCAGGCCAGGGCGGCGTGGCGGGCGGGGCGTGAGGGAGGCGTCACGGGCGGTCCGGGGGTCGGCGTTGCGGGAGGCTCCGGGGCTCCGCCCGGGCGTGGTGCGACGCGCGGCGCGCACCCAGATGTGTATCGGCGGTGACCGCACCGATCCCACCGGCGGGGACGCCCCGCCCCCACGGGTGACGGCTGTCATGCCCCATGGGCGCCGCCCGGACGGCCAAAGGTGGCCCGCCAGGCGGTACATTTCGTCATCGCGCGGGGCGGCCGACCACGGCTGCCCAGGTTCGACACCCAGGAGCCCGCCTACATGGCCTACGTCATCACCGAGCCCTGCATCGGCACCAAGGACACGTCGTGCGCCGACGTGTGCCCCGTCGACTGCATCCACCCCGCTCCGGGCGAGGAGCACTTCGAGCAGGCCACCATGCTGTACATCGACCCCGCCGAGTGCATCGACTGCGATGCCTGCGTCGAGGCCTGCCCGGTGGACGCCACCATGGCCGAGGACGACACGCCGGACCAGTGGGAGGCCTTCAAGGAGATCAACCGCGTCTACTTCGAGCAGGGCCACGAGGCCGGCGAGAAGATGGTGGCGGACTTCCTGGCCAACAAGGGCTGACCCGCTCCACCCGCGTTCCACGTCGTGGGCGCCGCCACCGGGCGGCGCCACACGTCTACATCACGGGCGAGGCGTGGTGCACGCTGAGCCGCCAGCCGGTGGCGTCCAGCACGAACATGTTGGTGGCCACCACCTGGGCGCCGGCCCGGCCGGCGTGTCCGAGGCGCGACATGCGCTCCAGGCACGTCACCCAGGCCACCGGGTCCTCCACGGTGACGTCCACCACCTCGATGTCCATCACGAACTCGGGCTCGGACTCCAGGATTGCCTCCCACGAGGCGCGCACCAGCGGCCACCCGCTGATGATGGGCCCGCCGGGGTGCACGCACGACACGCCGGGTCCGTCGCGCCAGCAGGCCTCCATGGCGCCGATGTCACCGTTCTGGAAGGCGTCGTAGAAGGCGCGGTTGGCCGCCTCCACCTGCTCCAGGATGACGGGGCTGGTGGTCAATTCATCCGTCGCATCATGTCGTGCAGGGCCTCCAGGTGACGCTCCACCAGGGGCGCGTCGGGGCTGCCGGGATGCTCGGCAAGGTATCCCTCGGCGGCGTCCTGCGCATCCTGGTACCGCCCCACACCGGCCAGCAGCACGGCCCGCTGCCGCTGCAACTCGGTGTCCCCCGGGTCGATCATGCGCCCCAGCTCCACCGTCCACAGTGCGTTGCGCAGGTCGCGCACCGTGAGGTACGCCTGCCGCAGGTCCGCCAGCATCCGGGCGGTGAGGGCGCGGGCGCTGACGGGGCGCAGGTCCTCATCGGTGAGCTCGGCGTCACCGGAGGCCAGCTGGGCGCAGTCCAGGCGGCTGATGGCCCGCCAGCCGTGGTGGGGGTCGAACATCGCGGGTGCGTCGGAGTGGTCCGCGCACACCACGGCGTGGCCGGGCAGCAGCACCCCGCACATGCGCACGCCGGCGCGGCGCGCCACCCCTACGGTGAGCATGGCCAGGCACAACGACAGGCCCACGCCGCGGTCGAGCACGTCCGGCATGAGGCTGCCGCGCGGGTCGTTGCGCAGCGTGCGGTCACCCTGCAGCCCGGTGACCCGCAGGGCCACAACCACGCCGTCCACCCCGCCCCCCAGGGTCAACGCCTCTCGGGCGATGCGGTCCACGCGCGACAGCTGACCGTCCAGCCGCAGGGTGGGTTGCGCCTCCATGGCCACCAGCAGCGCCAGCTCCACCGGATCGGGGTCCGCCTCCCGCAGCAGCTCGGCCAGCCGGCCGCGCCCGGCGCTCATGCCTCCCCCCGGGCGTCGGCCTGCACCATCTGCACGGCGGCGCGGGTGAGCGCCTGGCACACCTTGCGGGCGGCGTCGGCCGCGTCGGTGCGCTGGGTGAGGTCCACGGTGCGCGCGATGTCGTGCGCGATGTGCAGCGTGTCGATGGCGGGGTGCCCCTCGGCCGCCCGCCGAGCCTGTGCCAGCAGTGGTCCGGCCACCGCGTCGCGGCGCACCAGCGCCATCTCCACGGCACCGAGGGCCGCGATGAGCCGCACCTGCGCGGTGGACGCGCTCACGCCGCCCCCAGCAGGCCGCGGAGGTTGCCGCCCAGCACCCCGGCCGTGTCGGCCCCGCTCCACCCCGCCACGTGCGCGGCCAGCGCCACCAGCTGCAGGGCCGTGGCGTGCTCGCCGTACGGCCGGTCCGAGCCGAACAGCAGCCGCGAGGGCGGCAGGTCCACCAGGTCGGGCAGCGCCGCCAGGGACGTGTCGAACCACACGCCGGGGTGGTGGGCCAGCGCCGCGGTGACCGCGCGGGCGTCGCCGCGCGCGCCGTGCGCCAGGATGAGCCGCGCGCGGGGCACCGCGTCCAGCAGGTGCCGCAGCGGCGCCGCCAGCGCGCGGGCGCCGAACCCGGCGTGGATCAGCACCGGCCAGCCACGCTCGGTGGCGTCGGCCACGCACTCGGCAACGCGCGGATCGTCGATGCGGAAGCGCTGGGCCACCGGGTGCAGTTTCAGGCCGCGCGCCCCGGCCTGGGCGGCCCGCGCATCGGCCCCCGCCACTCGCCCGTGGGGTCCACGCGGCAGAACGCGGTGATCCGGCCGGGGTGGCGGTGGGCGGCCCCGGTGACCTCCCGGTTGGCGGCGGTGAAGGTGCCGTCGGCACCCGGCTCGTTCGCCGGGAACGCCACCGCGGCGGTGATGCCGCAGCGGTCCATGTCGGCGATGAGGTCGTCCACGCCCAGCCGGTGTCCGTCGGCGTCGGCCCCGAGGTGCGTGTGCGCATCGAACCGCGGCGTGTCGGGAAGCCACAGGTCGGCCAGGAGGGCGGCCTCCGCGCGGGCCAGCAGCCCCGCGTCCAGACCCGCCGAGATCAGGGCGGCGGCGGGCTCACCCCACGGCCTCATCCGGGCAGCGCCTCGCCCTCGAAGTCGCGGATGGCCCGCACCATGGGGTCGGGCATGCGGGACGGCCGCCCGTCCTCGTAGCCCGTGAGCCCCACCAGCAGCAGTTCGGCATCCACCCGCACCATCTGGTCATCGGCATTCGCCACCCGCACCTGCATCGTGTGGCTGGTGCGCCCCAGGGCGGATGTCCGCACCCACACGTCCAGCGGCTCGTCGAACCGGGCGGAGGTGAGGTAGTCCATGGTGAGCCGCCGCACCACGAACAGGTGCCCCTCCGGGCCCAGCGGCGGGATGCCCAGGTGCCGGCGATACGCCACCACCGCGCGGTCGATGAAATGGGGGTAGCGGGCGTAGTACACCACCGCGCCGAGATCGGTGTCGGTGATCTCCACCCGGGTGCGCACCCGATAGCGGAACGGGGGGTTGCCGGGGTCGGGGCGGCCCCAGGCCAGGGTGTGGTGCTCCATTGCGCCGCAGGCTACCCCACCGGCATGCGGCGTCCTGCTACCCTCGCTCACCGTGTCCGCAGGTCGCGCCAACGCCAAGAAGAAGTCCGGGGGACGCCGCGCCAACTACGCGCCGGCCGCCGACCAGGTGGGGTACCGCAAGTACCTGCCCACCGGGTGGGCCAACTGGCTCGGGTTCGGCCTGTTCCTGTTCGTCGGCGGGGCCATGCTGGTGGCCGGCGTGACCTACGTGGCCGACACCAAGTGGGCCGATGCGGTGGCCGCGCTCGTGATGGGCGGCGCGCTGATGTACATGACGTACCTGTTCGGCACCACGCGCCTGCGCGACTAGCGGGGACGCGCCCGCCGCCGCGCCGAGCACTCCAGCGTCCCTGGGCTCCCGGTCGAATCGGCAGCATCAACCCGACCATCGTCGAGTTTCGATGCTGGTCGTAGCCGCAATACTTCGCATCGAGCCGCTGTGAGCGGTGCCTGTTCCGGTGTGAGGAGAAGCATGCGGAGATCGCTGGGCCTGTTCGGAATCGCGCTCGCCGGCGGCACCATCGCCGCACCCGCGCTTGCCGGCCCCCAACCCGGGCTTTGCCAGATGGACACGAGCCGGGGATCGGTGCCCGCAACGTTTGCCCTCCAGGCCTGCGTGAGCGGGTCAGAGATCACGGTGCGCAATCAGCTCCAGGTCCCAGTGCGCCTTGCGATCACCGGAAGGTCGGGGGCGACGAGCCGAACCCGCATCGACTCCAGCGTCGCTGGAATCCTCACCCGGCGCCACAACGGCAACGATGCGTCGAGCCTCTTCCCGAACGAGGTCATCAAGATCCCGATCGGGTCCGACCCCGTGCGTGTGAAGATCAGTTCGACGCAGGACGGGGGCTACTACGCGCTGGCGACAACGCTCGACGCATTCCTCCCGCTGGGTGTCATCGGCCTGTCCACGCGAACAATGGGCGCCCTGAACACACTCACCGCGGAGATCGACGACGACCTCCTGCAGTACCGGTCCTGCAGCACCTCGCCCAGGCGCGTTCAGCGTCTTTCATGCCGTCCCCTGCTGGTTCGGAACGTCGCGGCCGCGGTGCTGCGTGCCAACTCGACGGTTGGCATCGCGCTCATCAAGGCAACGCCCGCGAAGATCGTGACCCTCCTGCTGGACACCGCGAACTGGATGAAGTTCGTCAACGCCCAACCCGCAGCCGTCACGGCCGTGCTGGGCAGCACCGCCCTCCAACTGGACGCGGCGCCGGCGCCGACACCCACGCCCGATCCGGCCCCCGAGGTCGTCGTCGACACCGGAACCGGGACACCGGTGCCGGCAGATCCCGGTTCCCAGCCCACCGGAGGAAGCCCCGGTGCACCTCCCGGCACGGCCTTCGCGGGGCATATCGTGAAGTGGTCCGGGGAGAACCCCAGCCCCGTCACCTCCTGGTACGTCACCCAGGACCTCAAGCGGCTGTGGATCCCCGACGGCGGCACCTTCCAGTGCCTGCAGGCCAAGGGCGCACCCGGCCCCGACATGCTGGTCTCGACCACCCTCAATCAGCTCCCAGACCAGACCAACCGCTGGGCCGCCTGCGGCGACAACATGACCGCCAACCGCGTGCTGCGCCGCCAGATGCACATCGACTCATCCGACGGCCGCTACCACCTGTGGCTCCAGTCCGATGGCAACTTCGTGCTCTACGGGCCCAGCGGCCGCGCCCTCTGGGCGAACAGCCGCTCCAACACCGACATGGTCGTCATGCAACCCGACGGCAACCTGGTGGGATACACCGACGCCGGCCAGGTCACCTGGGCAAGCAACACCGCCGGCACCAGCGGCACCAGCCTGGTCCTGCAAAACGACGGCAACCTTGTGATGTACAGCGCCGGCCACGCCATCTGGTCCACCGGCACGGCGGGCCGGACCTGACCGAAGGCCCGGAACAACCTCTGGGAGCAGCCAGGGCTGCTCCCAGAGGTTCGCATCACCAGACGTCGCCGGGGCGCCAGTCGCACACCAGGCGGGCCCGCGGATCGGGCGGGGCGCCCACCGGGAACACGAACACGCCCTCATCCCCGCGGGATGGCATCACCCCCAGGTCGGTGCGGCAGCCGAGGGGCCCACGCCACGGCAGCCAGCCGCGCCGTGCGTACAGGGCGGCGCCCGCCTCGCTTGCCGACAGCGCGCCCAGGTCGTCGGTGCCCGCGATCAATGCCTCCATGGCGCCCATGAGCCGCCACCCCAGGCCCCGGCGGCGGTGGTGGGGGTGCACGGCCACGGCCTCGACGTAGCCACAGCGCAGCGGCTGGTCGTCCAGCCAGAAGCTGCGCGGCACCACGGACGCATGCCCCACCGTCGCACCGTCGATCTCGATCAGGGCATGCACGCCCCCCAGCGCGTGGGCCCAGTCGTGGTCGTCGAAGTCCCCCGCGAACGCCAGGTCCACCAGCGCGCGGATTGCCGCCAGGGCGCCCTCATCCAGATCGCGGGTCCGGGCCATGCGCAGGGCCCCGGGCACGGTCAGTCGGTGGGGACGATCTCCGCCACGCAGGCCTCGTCGCCCTTGGCCCTGCTGGCGGCGACGCTGAGGGTGGCGTGGCTGTCGAACGCGGCCAGCATGCCCTTCCAGATGGAGCGGTCCAGGCCGCAGATGCGCTCGGGGTCGTTGAAGGCCAGCTCCTCGAAGGGGCACGCGCAAGCGCGGATGGTGGTTCCCTCACCCTCGGCTTCAGCCTGAGGGGCGAACCCGTACCGGCTCAGGAGTCGCACCACCTGCGTGGCGGCGTCCACCCCCACCTGACCGGGGCGCGTGCGCCCGGCGGCCACCTCGGCCAGGCCCACCTGATAGCCGAAATCGTGGCCGATCTGCTCCAGCACGTCCTGACGCGAGCCCTCCGAGGTGTCGGAGGCAGCCTTCAGCAGCAGCGAGGCCAGCAGGTCGTAGTGGCGCTCCGGCAGGGCCGCCACCTCCTGCTCCTCCTCCGCCAGCCGGTAGTGCTTGGCCGGCCGCCCCGCCCCCGGGCCGCTGCGGCCGGACCGGCGGTGGAACTCGGCGGTGAGGAAGCCGTAGTCCACCAGCTTGTCCAGGTGGTGCGCGGCCAGGCGGCGCTCGATGCCGACGGCGGCGGCCACCTCGTCCTTGGACACCGTCCCACCGGCCTCGCGCACCGCGAAGAACACGCGGCGGCGCGTGGTGTCGCCCAGGGCGGTGGTGAGCCGCTCGATGCGGAGCTCGTCGGACGTGGCGCCGGACGCAGTGGTGGTCTCGTCGCGCATCACGGGCCGATCGTACCACCGCCGCGAGACTTGACCGGATGCCCCTTTCCCTTTTCGGTCACGCGGATATCCTTTAGACCGACCGGGACCGGAAAGAAGACAGGAAGGAACCACGTGTCGACTTCGACGCCACCCGAACTCGAGGGGATGGGCCAGTACAAGTTCGGCTGGCACGACCCCGCGAACTCCGTGTTCACCCCCAAGAAGGGGCTGAGCGCCGACGTGGTGCGGGAGATCTCCGCGCTCAAGTCCGAGCCGGAGTGGATGACCAAGTTCCGCCTGCGGGCGCTCGAGATCTTCGACCGCAAGCCCATGCCCACCTGGGGTGCCGAGCTGGATGGCATCGACTTCCAGGACATCTACTACTTCATCCGCGCGTCCGAGAAGCAGGGCCGCGACTGGGACGAGGTGCCCGCCGACATCAAGAACACGTTCGACCGGCTGGGCATCCCCGAGGCGGAGCAGAAGTACCTGTCCGGGGTCTCCGCGCAGTACGAGAGCGAGGTGGTGTACCACTCCATCCGCGAGGACCTGGAGAAGAAGGGCGTCATCTTCTGCGACACCGACACGGCCCTGCGGGAGCACGAGGAGCTGTTCCGCGAGCACTGGGCCACGGTGATCCCCCCGGGTGACAACAAGCTGGCCGCGCTGAACAGCGCCGTGTGGAGCGGCGGCTCGTTCATCTGGGTGCCGCCGGGCGTGCAGGTGGAGATCCCCCTGCAGGCCTACTTCCGCATCAACCAGGAGAACATGGGCCAGTTCGAGCGGACGCTGATCATCTGCGAGCCGGACTCGTTCGTGCACTACGTGGAGGGCTGCACGGCGCCGGTGTACAGCAGCGACTCCCTGCACTCGGCGGTGGTGGAGATCATCGTCAAGAAGGGCGCCCGCTGCCGGTACACCACCATCCAGAACTGGTCCACCAACGTCTACAACCTGGTGACCAAGCGGGCCGTGTGCCACGAGAACGCCACCATGGAGTGGGTGGACGGCAACCTGGGCAGCAAGGTCACCATGAAGTACCCGGCCGTGTGGCTCACCGGCCGCGGGGCCCGCGGTGAGGTGCTGTCGGTGGCGTTCGCCAGCGAGAACATGCACCAGGACGCCGGCGCCAAGATGGTGCACGTGGCGCCCGACACCAGCAGCACCATCGTGTCCAAGTCCATCAGCCGCGGCGGCGGGCGCACCTCGTACCGCGGCCTGGTCAAGATCGAGCCCGGCGCCAAGCGAGCCAAGGCCTCGGTGGTGTGCGACGCGCTGCTCTTGGACGACGACAGCCGGTCGGACACCTACCCCTACATGGACATCCAGGAGGAGGACACCTCCGTGGGCCACGAGGCCACGGTGTCGAAGGTGGCCGACGACCAGATCTTCTACCTGCAGAGCCGCGGCCTGTCCGAGGAGGAGGCCATGGCGATGATCGTGCGCGGCTTCATCGAGCCCATCGCCAAGGAGCTGCCCATGGAGTACGCCGTGGAACTCAACCGACTGATCGAGCTGCAGATGGAGGGCTCAATTGGCTGACCTGCCCACCTGGGCGCAACAGGCGCGCACCACCGCCACGCACAACCTCCAGACCCTCCCCGCCCTCACGGGCGAGGAGGAGGACTGGCGCTTCACCCCGCCCGCCTCGCTGGGGCTGGACGCCAACGAGCCGTCGGCGGCCGCCGCGGCGGGCTCGGCCGTCTCCCCACCCGAGGACGGACGGCGCAGCGCACGGCTGGTGCTGGCCGACGCCACCCCCGGGGTGCCCCAGCTGGGCGCGCTGCCGGAGGGCGTCATCGTGGCCGAGCTGGGCCAGGCCCTCATCGACCATGAGGACCTGGTGCGCACGCACCTGTACTCGCTGATCGGCTTCGACGACCGGCCCGGCGCGCTCAACGCGGCCAGCTGGCAGGCCGGCACGTTCGTGTACGTGCCGCGCGGCGTGCACCTGGAGCTCCCCAGCGAGACCCTCCTCAGCGTGTCCGGTGCGAGCGCGCACGTGCACGCCCGCACGCTGGTGGTGGTGGACGAGGGCGCCCGCGCCACGGTGGTGGACCGTTACGCCTCCCCGCCGCCGAGGTGGCCGTGTCCACGGCCGCCGAGCTGGTGGTGCTGCCCGGCGGCGAGCTGGAGCACGTCAGCATCGTGGAGTGGGGCGCCGGTGTGCGCCACCACGCCCGCATCACCGCCTCCGCGCACAAGGACGCGCGGGTGCGGTCGGTGGTGGTGAGCCTGGGCGGCGACCTGGTGCGCGTGGAGGCCACCATGGTGGCCAGCGGCCCCGGCAGCGACAGCCGGGCCCTGGGCGTGTACTTCGCCGATGGGCACCAGCACTTCGAGCACCGCGTGGTGGCGCGCCACGAGGCGCCCCAGACGTACAGCAACCTGCTGTACAAGGGCGCGCTGAAGGACAGCGCACACACCGTGTTCTACGGCAACCTGGTGGTGGAGCCGGGCGCACCCGGCACCGACGCCTACCAGACCAACCGCAACCTGGTGCTCAACGACGGGGCGCGCGCCGAGACCATCCCCTTCCTGGAGATCGCCACGGCCGAGGTGAAGTGCTCGCACGCCGGCGCCGTGGGCCGCGTGGACGACGAGCACCTGTTCTACCTGCGCTCCCGCGGCGTGCCCACCGATGTGGCCAAGCGCCTCATCGTGCTGGGGTTCCTGCAGGAGGTGCTGGAGCAGATCACCCTGGAGGACCTGCGCCACGAGCTGGAGCAGGCCGTCTCGGAGAAGCTGGCGTGAGCACCGCCGTGGACGTGGCGGCCGTGGCCGACCTGCCCGAGGGCACCATGCGGCGCGTGGAGCTGGCGGGCACGCCGGTGTGCCTGGTGCACGCCGGCGGCGTCATCCACGCCCTGCACGACACATGCACCCACGCGCGCGCCTCGCTGTCGGAGGGGTTCCTCGACGACGGGCGCCTGGAGTGCCCGCGCCACGGCGCCCAGTTCGATGTGGCCACCGGCACCGCGCTGACCCCACCGGCCAGCAGCCCCCAGCCCATGTTCGCCGTCACCGTGTCGGACGGCCGCATCCTGGTGGACCCCACTCCATCCCATTCACACCCGTTCGAGTCGTAGGAGAGAGACCACACAGTGGCTGAACCCATTCTCAAGATCGAGGGCCTCCAGGTTGCCGTGGACGGCACCCCCATCCTCAAGGGCGTCGACCTGGCCGTGCCGCAGGGCGAGGTGCACGCGCTGATGGGCCCCAACGGCTCCGGCAAGAGCACCCTGGCCTACGCCCTGGCGGGCCACCCCCGCTACGAGGTCACCGGCGGGTCGGTCACCTTCAACGGTGAGGACCTGCTGGAGATGGAGGCCGACGAGCGCGCCCGGGCCGGCTTCTTCCTGGCCATGCAGTACCCGGTGGAGGTCCCCGGGGTGTCGGTGCTGAACTTCCTGCGCACCTCCATCAACGCCGTGCGCGGCGAGGAGATCAGCCCCCGCGACTTCATGAAGCGCTTCCAGGAGAAGAGCCGCCTGCTGGAGTTCGATCCCAGCTTCAGCGAGCGCTACCTCAACGAGGGCTTCTCCGGCGGCGAGAAGAAGCGTCACGAGATCCTGCAGATGGCCATGCTTGAGCCGAAGTTCGCGGTACTGGACGAGACCGACTCGGGCCTGGACGTGGACGCCCTCAAGGTGGTCAGCAACGGGGTGAACTCGCTGCGCGGACCGGAGCTGGGCGCCCTGATCATCACCCACTACACCCGGATCCTGCAGTACATCGCGCCGGACGTGGTGCACGTGATGTTCGACGGCCGCATCGCCCGCACCGGCGGCCCCGAGCTGGCCGACGAGCTGGAGGACCAGGGCTACGCGCAGTTCGGCGCGTCCGAGGCGGCGGTGGCACCCGGCCAGTGACCGTCACCGGGTCCATCGACGCCGCCGCGCTGCGCGCCGACTTCCCGATCCTGGACGGTCGGGACGCCGGCGCACCGTTGGTGTACCTGGATTCGGCCGCCACCTCCCAGAAGCCCCGGGAGGTGCTGGCGGCCATGCAGAACTACTACACGCAGACCAACGCCAACGTGCACCGCGGCGTGTACGAGATGGCCGCCGAGGCCACGGCGCGGTTCGAGGCCGCCCGCGACGCCGTGGCGGCCTTCGTGGGCGCCCGCCGCGAGGGCGTGGTGTTCACCAAGAACGCCACGGAGGCCATCAACCTGGTGGCGTGGGCGTGGGGGGTGCGCTCGCTGCAGCGCGGCGACGCGGTGGTGGTGACCGAGATGGAGCACCACAGCAACATCGTGCCCTGGCAGCTGGTGGCCCAGATCACCGGGGCCCGCGTGCTGTTCGCCCCCATCGACGGCGACGGCCGCTTGGACCTGCAGTGGCTGGACGTGACCCTGCGCACCGAGCACGTGCGGATGGTGGCCGTGACCCACTGCAGCAACGTGCTGGGCACCATCACCCCGGTGGCGGAGATCGCCCGCACCGCGCGCGCCTACGGCGCGATGGTGCTGGTGGACGGCAGCCAGAGCGTGCCCCACATGCCGGTGCGGTTCACCGAGCTTGGCTGCGACTTCCTGGCCTTCACCGGCCACAAGATGCTGGGCCCCACGGGCATCGGCGTGCTGGTGGCCGACCCCGGGGTGCTGGCCGCGATGGAACCCTTCCTGGGCGGCGGCGAGATGATCTCCGACGTGCGCGAGGACGGATCCGACTGGGCCGACCTGCCGTACAAGTTCGAGGCGGGCACGCCCCCCATCGCCGAGGCCATCGGCCTGGGCGCCGCGGTGGGCTACCTGTCGCGGGTGGGCATGGACCGGGTGCGGGCCCACGAGCGCGAGCTCACCGCCTACGCCATGGGAGCCCTGGGCCAGGTGCCGGGGCTGCGCATCTACGGACCGGCCGACCCGGATGAGCGCGGCTGCCCCATCAGCTTCTCGCTGCCCGACCTGCACCCCCACGACATCGCCCAGCTGGTGGACCGCGAGGGCGTGTGCGTGCGCGCCGGGCACCACTGCGCCAAGCCACTGATGCGCGCCCTGGGGGCCTCGGCCACCGCCCGCGCCAGCACCTACCTTTACAACACCACCGACGACATCGACGCGCTGGTGCGGGCCCTCGGCTCGGCCCGCACGTTCATGGGCGGGTGAGCGCATGGGCATCGAGGACCTCTACCAGCAGATCATCCTGGACCACTACCGCAACCCGCGGCACCAGGGCACCCTGGAGCACCCCACCGTGGACGTGGCCCACAACAACCCGCTGTGCGGCGACCGCCTGCACGTGCAGGTGCGCATCGAGGACGGGCGCATCGCCGATATCGCCCACAGTGGGGAGGGGTGCTCCATCTCGCAGGCCTCGGCGTCGATGATGGCCGACGCCGCCGTGGGCAAGCCCGTGGACGAGGCCATGGCCGCCATCGAGCACGTGCGCCTGCTGATGCACGGGGAGACCGCCGCCGACGAGGACGTGCTGGGCGACGCGGTGGCCCTGGAGGGCGTGGCCAGGTACCCGGTGCGGGTGCGCTGCGCGCTGCTCAGCTGGATGGCGCTGAAGGACGCATTGCAAACGCACACCGCCACGAGCACGGGGGGATGAGGTGGCAACCGAGGACGACATCCGCAGCGCGATGAAGCACGTGGAGGACCCGGAGCTCGGGATCAACGTGGTTGACCTCGGGCTGCTGTACGAGGTTCGCCAGGATGATGAGGGCAACGTGGTGCTGGACATGACCCTCACCTCCATGGGGTGCCCGCTCACCGAGAAGATCCTGGACGACAGCCGCGCGGCGGTGTCGCCGCTGGAGGGTGTCACCAGCGTGGAGATCAACTGGGTGTGGGACCCGCCGTGGAGCCCGGCCTCCATGACCGACGAGGGCCGGTTCATGATGAAGGTGATGGGCTATGGCTGAGACGGCGCCGCTCACCCTGGAGCAGAAGAAGGAGGCCGCGCGCGCCCGGGCCCGGGCCGCCCGCGCCGCCCAGGAGGCCGGCGTGGCCGACGCCATCGTGGAGGTCACCGACTCCGCGGCCGCCTACATCCGCGAGTCGGCCGAGCAGGCAGGTCGCCCCGAGGGGGTGCGGCTGCGCATCCTGGCCGGCGGCTGCTCGGGCCTGGAGTACAAGCTGGACCTGCTGGAGCCCGGCGACGCGGCGGGCGCGGGCGACCGGGAGGTCACCAGCAACGGGGTGCGGGTGCTGATGGACCTGAAGAGCGCCATCCAGGTGACCGGATCGGTCATCGATCACGAGCGCGGCCTGCTGCGCACCGGCTTCCGCATCCGCAATCCCAACGCCACGGGCACCTGCTCGTGTGGGGACAGCTTCAGCGCATGACCGCGGGGGCTCCGGGCCCACGCCGACCGGCATCCCCGGCGTCCCGCGCGTGTCGAATGGCCCCCACGGAATCAGCGTGAACGTCACCCGCACCGCCCCCGTGGAGTGAATACGCGGTTCGCCCCACACATCCGGTGGAAAAACGGCCCTCCGGCGACCGCCGGCTCACGTAGCGTGTGCCCATGAGCCCAGACACCGTCGTGCTGTGCCTCGTGGTGGTCACCGCGCTGGCGTTCGATTTCACCAACGGCTTCCACGACACGGCCAACGCCATGGCCACGTCGATCGCCACGGGGGCGCTGCGGCCGCGGGTCGCGGTGGCGTTGTCGTCGGTGCTCAACATCGTCGGGGCGTTCCTGTCGGTGGAGGTGGCGCTCACCGTCACCAACGCCGTCATCAAGGTGCAGGACAAGACCGGCGCTCCCAACGCCAACCTCCTGGGCCACCACGGCGCGGGCCTGCTGATGATCCTGTCCGCCGGGCTGGTGGGCGCCATCCTGTGGAACCAGGCCACCTGGCTGGTGGGTCTCCCCTCCTCGTCCTCCCACGCCCTCTTCGGCGGGATGATCGGCGCCACCATCGCCAGCCTGGGCATGAACGGGGTGAAGTGGCAGGGCGACGGCACCAAGCTGGACGGCGTGATGGGCAAGGTGGTGCTGCCGGCCATCGCCTCCCCGGTCATCGCCGCCGCCATCGCGATGATCGGCACCTGGCTGGTGTACCGGCTCACGGTCGGGGTGGACCGCCGCTTCCGCGACCGGGGCTTCAAGTGGGGGCAGGTGGGCAGCGCCTCCATGCTGTCGCTGGCCCACGGGGCCAACGACGCGCAGAAGACCATGGGCATCATCACCCTGGCCCTCATCGGCAGCGGCCACTGGACCAACCTCAAGGCCATCCCCTGGTGGGTCAAGGCGGTGTGCGCCCTGGCAATCGCGATGGGCACCTACATGGGCGGCTGGCGCATCATCCGCACCCTGGGCAGCCGGCTGGTGGACATCCAGCCCCCGCAGGGCCTGGCCTCCGACGGCGCCGCCGGTGCCGTGATCCTGGTGTCCAGCCACCTGGGCTTCGCCCTCTCCACCACCCACGTGGCCACCGGGTCCATCCTGGGCTCGGGCCTGGGGCGCGGCACCGAGGTGCGGTGGGCGGTGGCGCTGCGGATGGTGCTGGCGTGGATCACCACCCTCCCCGCCGCCGGCGTGGCCGGCTTCCTGGTGTGGCATCTGGGTGACGTCCCCGGCAACACCCTGGCCGGCGCCATCCTGATGTTCGCCCTGCTCGCCACCGGCAGCTGGACCATGTGGCGCCACTCACGCCGGGACGTGGTGGACCACACCAACGTCAACAACGACGGCTCGCGCACGTCGGGTCCCCCCGGCGGCCCCGCCGACGACGTGCTCATCGCACACTAGGACGCCACCATGAACAACCTGCACCTGGCGCTCAACGGATCGTGGCGCGTGCTGCTGTGGGGGTTGCTGTTCGGCGCGGGCGTGCCGCTGATGTTCGCCCTGGGCATCCGGGCCTACGCCACCGGCAGCGGTGGCGATGCCACCGCCGATCACGCTCCGGCCCGCCCGTTGGGCAAGGCGCTGGCCGGCCTGTGCCTGCTGCTGGTGGTGGGGGGCGTGGCCCTCGGCCTCACCGCCATCGTGGCCTCGGGCATGGGCAAGAAGCTGAGCTTCGATTCCGGGTACCCCACCGTGGTCGCGAAGAAGAAGTAATGGGCATCACCCCGTCACGAGCCAACGACCTGGTGGTGCGCGTGGTGGCCTGGCTGCGCGCCGGGTACCCCGGCGGCGTCCCGCGGCAGGACTACGTGGCGCTCCTCGGGATCCTGCAGCGCCGCCTCACCGACACCGAGGTGGACCAGGTGGTGGGCGCCCTGGCCCAGGAGGCCGAGGCCGGCGCGGTGATCACCGAGGACGACATCCGCCAGATGATCCGCGACCAGGTGCACGAGACCGCGCCGGAGGAGGACGTGGCGCGCGTGGCGGCCCGGCTGGCGCAGGCCAACCTCACGGTCGATTCGGACCGGTGATCCGCGGGGCGTGCCGCCCCCCGGAAGGGAGCGTCCGGGCGACGCCGAACAGGGGACCCAACCACGGTCCACCGACGCCTGGAGCCCGCCCCGATGAACACCGCCTCCGCCGCTCGCGCCCTGCCCGCCGAGCCGTCCGACCAGCACCTCACCGCCCGCCGCCCCACGCTGCGCGTGGTCATGCCCACCACCTGGGACGACGTGCCCTCGGGTCCGGTGCCGATGGATGTGATCCGGTACTTCGAGGAGGCCATCGCCCGCGAGGAGGAGCGCCGCCTGGTGCGGGGTGTGCAGCCCCTCACCGTCGACGCCTGATCCACGGCGCGGGGACGACGCCCCGCACCACCCCGCCAGTGAGCCGGACCGGCAGGCCGGCCGGGCCGTGGCCCTGGTGCTGGGCGGCTCGCTCACCGCGCAGGCCGGCTCGGCCATCGCCACCAGGCTGTTCGCGTTCGTGGCGCCACCGGGCGCCACGGCGCTGCGTCTTCTGGGCGCCACCGCGGTTCTCGCCCTCATGGCACGCGGGCGCGTGCGGTCGGTGCCGCGCCACGCCGTGGGGGCATTGGTGCGCCTGGGCGTGGCCTCGGCGGCCATGAACCTGTGCTTCTACCTGGCCATCGACCGCATCCCCCTGGGACCCGCGGTCACCATCGAGTTCCTCGGTCCCATCGGGGTGGCGGTGGCCGCGGCGCACCGGCGCCGGGACATCGCGTTCGCCGGCGCGGCCCTGCTGGGGGTGTTCCTGGTGGGCCACGGCGAACTCGGCGGTGCGGGCGCCGCCGGCATCGGGTTCGCATTGGCCGCCGGAGCCCTGTGGGCGTGCTACCTGCTGTTCGCACGACGCGTGGGTGAGCTGGGTCTGGGCCTGCCGGGCCTCACGGTGGCGCTGGCCACCGGCGCCGTGGTGACCGCCCCGCTGCTGGTGGCCTGGCACCCATCGCCACCCCACATCGGCGTGGCCGTGGCGCTGGGTCTGGCCGCGGGCACCCTGTCCAACGCCCTCTGCTACACGCTGGAGATCGCCGCCCTGCGACGGGCCAGCATCACGGTGGTGGGGGTGCTGCTGGCCACCGATCCCGGCGTGGCCGCGCTGATCGGCGGCGTGGTGCTGCACCAGCCCCTGGACGTGGCCCAGGTGGGGGGCATCCTGCTGGTGATGGTGGCCGGCGCCGGCGTGGTGCTGGGCCCGCACCTGCGCGACTGACGGCGGCGACGCCCACGGCCGGGGCTCCGTGCGCGATCATCACGGGCATGCCGCCCCTCAGCCGCTGGTGCATCCGTGCCTCCCTGGCGTACCTGGTGCTGGGCCTGGGGATGGGCAGCTGGATGCTGCTGCAGCCCGCGCTCGACCGGCCCGCGCCCAGCCACACCTGGGTGGTGCTGCACACCCACGTGCTGCTGCTGGGCTTCCTGCTGCTGATGATCATGGGCGTGGCCTTCTGGATGTTCCCCAAGGTGCGCGGTGCCCGCCCGGGCCGTGAGGGTGGCTGGGTGGCCTTCGCGGGCATCAACGCCGGCGTGCTGCTGCGCCTGCTGGCCGAGCCCCAGGTGGTGGACGGCCACCACGGCGGCGTGTGGCGGTTCCTGCTGGGGGCGGCCGCCGTGCTGCCCACCCTGGGGGCCCTCGCCTTCGCGGCGACCATCTTTCCGCGCGTGCGGGCGGCCATGACCCCGGAGGAGGCCCGGCGTGCCCGCCGCGACTCGCTCAGCTTCCGGGAACCACCGCAGGAGTAGGGACCGGCCCCATCACCAGCAGGAAGCGGGCCGGACCGTCCAGCGCCCGCAGGGCGTGGGCGTGACGGGCCGGCAGGCTCACCGCGCCGCCGGGCACCAGCGTGCGCGTCTCCCCGCCCGCCGTCACCTCCACCCGGCCCTCGGTGATGGCGATCACCACCGGGCGGGAACTGGCGTGCGTGCCCATCTCCGCCCCCGGGGCCATCGCGAACCGCACCGTGGTGAGCTCGCCGTGCACGCACACCCGCTCACTCGCCACACCGGTGGCCGGCACCGCGACCGGGTCGGCCCCAGCCGACCCGGTCCACGACGCCACCTCCGGTGCGCTCACCCGGCCAGCGCGGGCCGTGGCGCCGGGCGGGCCCCACGGGTCATGAGCTGCAGCACCACCAGGGCCAGCACGGCGGTGATGGCCAGGAACACGAAGCCCAGCGTGTAGCTGTGGAACTGGGACTTCACGAACGCCATCACCAGCGGCGGGAAGAACCCGCCCAGGCCGCCGGCCGCCCCGACGACGCCGGTCACGGCACCGACCTGGTCCGGGAACTCGTGCGCGACCTCCTTGAACACCGCGCCGGTGCCCAGGCCGAACGCGCCGGCCAGGGTGAGCGCGAAGATGGTCAGCGGCACCATGTGCTTGTAGGTGGGCGCCAGGCCCGCCGCCAGCAGGGCGGTCAGCACGAACGAGATGCGCAGCACGGTGGCCGGGCCGATGCGGTCGGCCAGCCAGCCGCCGATGGGACGGGCCACCACGGCCACCAACGCGAACCCCGCGGCGCGCGAGCCCGCGTCGGTCTTGGTGAGGTGGTGCACCCCGGTGAGCAGCTTGGGCAGGTAGGCGAACATCGCCACGAACCCGCCGAACACCAGGAAGTAGTAGAAGGTGGGCGCCCAGGCCCGGGGCCGCTCGCGGAACACCCTCAGGCTGCTCAACATGCTGGTGCCCGTGGGCGGCTCCACCGGCGCGTTGCGCGCCACCAGCCAGAACAGCGCCGCCACCACGGCGACCACGACGATCGCCACCACGAACGGGGCGGTGAGCCCCCAGTGCTTGGCGATGCGCTGGAAGGTGAGGCCACCCACCACGGTGCCGCCCGTGCCGATGCCGTACAGGCCCAGCGCCATGCCCTGCTTCTCACGCGGGTACCAGCGGCTCACGTACGGCACGCCCACGGCGAACGAGGCGCCGGCGAATCCGAGGAAGAACCCGAAGATGATCACGGCGGTGAAGTTGGTGTGCATCAGCGCCAGCGCGGCCAGCGGGATCAGGGTGAACACCATCAGGCAGGTGAACACGATGCGGCCGCCGTAGCGGTCGCTGAGCACGCCCAGCGGGATGCGCATCAGTGAACCCATCAGCACGGGCACGGCGATCATCACCGCCAGCTGCACCTCCGAGAGGTTCATCTTGTCCTGCAACGAGGGGCCGAGGGGGCCCAGCATGCTCCACGCGTAGAACGACGCCAGGAATGCCAGCGTCGCCATGAACAACGCCCGGGGGTTTCCCTTGGGCTCGAAGCTCGACACCACGTCCTCCTTAGGGTGCGGTGGTCATGTCGCGCGCGGGCACCAGGGGGGTGCGGCGTCGCGAGCGGTAGAGGATGGCGCTGCGCACCGGGTAGCTCAGCGGCACGCTCCAGGCGTGCACCAGCCGGCTGAACGGCCACAGCAGGATCAGCAGCCAGCCCACGATCGTGTGCAGGCGGTACACCAGGGGCGCGCCCGAGATGGCCGCCGTGTCGGGGTGCAGGGTGAGCAGGCCCCGGAACCACGGCGCCACCGTGGCGCGGTAGTCGTAGCCGCCGCCCAGCAGGTTCTTGCCCACCGTGGCCACCATGCCGGTGATCAGCATGAGGGCCAGCAGCAGGTACACCAGCCGGTCCACGTTGGTGGTGGTCACCCGCACCGCCGCGTGGGTGCCGCGGCGGACGGCCAGCAGCAGCAGCCCGGCGCCCATCAGCACGCCGGCGATGGTGCCCGCGGTGACCGACACCTGGTGGTAATGGTGCTCGGAGAGCCCCAGCGCGGAGGTGACCGACGCGGGCACCAGGATGCCCAGCACGTGGCCGCCCAGCACCATCAGGAACCCCACGTGGAACAGCAGCACCGCCGCGCGCAGGCGCCGGCGCTCCAGCAGCTGGGTGGAGCGGGCCGTCCAGCCCACCTGGTCGTGCCGGTACCGCCAGATGTGGCCCACCACGAAGACGGTGGCCGCCACATACGGCAGCGCCACCCACAGCAGCAGGTCGGGTCGGCTCATGCCACGCTCCTCTCGGCCCGGCACGGCGCGCGGGGCGCAGGCGCATCGGGCATGTACTCCGGCGGGGCGAACGGCTGCAGGCCCACGTCCTCGCTGGGCGGCCCGTCCTTGGCCATGGCGCGTACGTCGGCCCACTGGTCGTCGCTGAGCGGCGGCAGCAGCTCGCCGATGGCGCCCACCACGCCCGCGTACGCGGATCCGGCGTCGGCCAGCGCGAGGTGCAGCAGCTGGATGGCGGGCGCGAACTCGGCCAGCAGCGGCAGGCCCGCCTGCGGCACCACCGCCGCGAACTCGCACATCACCGCCAGGTGGTCGGGAAGCTCCGGGCCGTCCAGCTCCATGCCGTGGTCGGCATAGCGGCGTTGCAGCGCCAGCAGCGCCAGGCCGCGCTGACGGCGGTCGCCGAAGCTGGGGTAGGTGAGGTCCAGTGAGGTGCGCCGCGAGAAATCGAACGTGGCCACGTACTCGCGTTGCAGATCCTCGGCGGGCCGGGCCACCCACCACGCGGCGAACTCGCGCAGCGCCGCCACACCGGGCCCGTCCGGCAGGCCCGCGCACCACCGGGCCACCTCGGCGCGCGCGGCCAGCACCTCGGCGTCGGGGTAGCGCAGCGCCAGTGAGGCCACGTCCAGCGGGTTCATGCCGCACCCCCCGCGGCGGGCACGGCGTGGCCGCCGCAGGTGCACGACCCGCCACCGCAACCGCCCTCCGCCGGGGCCGACACGGGCGCGGGCGGCGGGGGCACGGGCGCCGGGTGGAAGGCCACCACGGCCTCCTCGGTGCGGGTGGCGCGGCCGTTGGCACCGCACCCGCCGGGACCGCCGGCGAACTCCAGCCCGCAGGAGCCCTGCTGGGCCGACAGCACGCTCGCCACCTCCGCGTGGGTCTTGGGGATCACGAACCGCTCGTCGTACTTGGCCAGGGCCAGCAGCCGGTACATGTCCTCCATGTCGGCCACGCTCATCCCCACCGCCTCGGCCACCGACGGGTCGGCCTCCCCGGCGATGGTGCGCTCGCGCATGAACCGGCGCATGGCGGCCAGCTGGCGCAGCACGCGGCGGATCACCTCGTCGTCACCCGCGGACAGCAGGTTGGACAGGTAGCGCACCGGGATGCGCAGCTTCTCGATGGCGTGGAACACGTCGTCGGGCTCGGAGGTGGTGCCCTCGCCCTCGATCATGCTCATCACCGGCGACAGCGGCGGCACGTACCACACCATGGGCAGGGTGCGGTACTCGGGGTGCAGCGGCAGCGCCACCCCGTAGCGGATGGCCAGCGCGTACACCGGCGAGCGGCGGGCGGCCTCGATCCAGTCCGCGGGGATGCCCTCGGCCTCGGCGGCGCGGCGCACCTCGGGGTCCTCGGGGTCCAGGAACACGCGCAGCTGCGCGTCCAGCAGGTCGCGCGGGTCCTCCACCGATGCGGCGGCCTCAACCTGGTCGGCGTCGTACAGGACCACGCCGATGTAGCGGATGCGGCCCACGCACGTCTCCGAGCACACGGTGGGCATGCCCGCCTCGATGCGCGGGTAGCACAGCGTGCACTTCTCGGCCTTGCCGCTCTGCCAGTTGAAGTACACCTTCTTGTACGGGCAGTTGGAGACGCACATGCGCCAGCCGCGGCAGGCCTCCTGGTCCACCAGCACGATGCCGTCCTCGTCGCGCTTGTACATGGCGCCCGACGGGCAGGAGGCCACGCACGACGGGTTGAGGCAGTGCTCGCAGATGCGGGGCAGGTACATCATGAACACGCGCTCGTACTCCATGCGCACGGCGTCCTCCACGCCGGCCAGGTTGGGGTCGGCGGGCGCGTGCTCGGGCGCCCCGGCCAGGTCGTCCTCCCAGTTGGGACCCCACTCGATGTCCATGGGCTTGCCGCTCACCGCCGAGACGGGGCGGGCCACCGGCTGGTGCTCGCTGGGACCGGCCTTGGTGAGGTGCTCGTACTCGAACGTGAACGGCTCGTAGTAGTCGCCCATCTCGGGCAGGTCGGGGTTGAAGAAGATGTTGAACAGCCGCCGCGACCGGGCGCCGCTCTTGAGCTGCAGGCCCTTGCGGGTGAGCTCCCATCCCCCGTTCCACTGCTCCTGGTCCTCCCAGCGACGCGGGTACCCCACCCCGGGCTTGGTCTCCACGTCGTTGAACCACATGTACTCCGCGCCATCGCGGTTGGTCCACACGTTCTTGCAGGTGACGCTGCACGTGTGGCACCCGATGCACTTATCGAGGTTCATCACCATCCCGACCTGCGCCTTGACACGCATCAGTACGCAACCTCCGTGTGCCGCTTGCGGATGACCGTCAGCTCGTCGCGCTGCGATCCGGTGGGCCCGTAGTAGTTGAACCCCCAGCTCAGCTGCGCGTAGCCGCCGATCATGTGCGTGGGCTTGAGGGTGATCTTGGTGAGCGAGTTGTGGGTGCCCCCGCGCGTCCCGGACACCTCGCTGATGGGCACGTTGATGTGCCGGTCCTGCGAGTGGTACATCACGCAGGTGCCCTCGGGGATGCGGTGGGACACCACCGCGCGGGCCGACACCACGCCGTTGCGGTTGTAGGCCTCGATCCAGTCGTTGTCGGCCACGCCCATGCGCGCCGCGTCCTCGACGCTGACCCAGATCACCGGGCCCCCGCGGAACAGGGTGAGCATGTGCAGGTTGTCCTGGTAGGTGCTGTGGATGCTCCACTTGGAGTGGGGCGTGAGGTAGCGCAGCGTCACCTCGGCGCCCTCGCCCATGGTCTGGTCGCCCAGGTGGCGGGCCAGGTTGAGCGGCGGCCGGTACACCGGCAGCCCCTCCCCGTACTCGAGCATCCACGGGTGGTCCACGTAGAAGTGCTGGCGGCCCGTGAGGGTGCGGAAGGGCACCTCGCGCTCGATGTTGATGGTGAACGGCGAGTACCGGCGTTCACGGCTCTCCATCCCCGACCACTCCGCGGAGGCGATGACCTTGCGCGGCTGCACCCGGGTGTCACCGAAGGTGATGCGGAAGTGGGCGTTCTCCTCGGCCAGGTCGGCCAGCGGGGTGCCGGTGCGCTTCTCCAGCGCCTTGAAGCCCTTGATGGCCAGGCGCCCGTTGGTGGTGCCCGACAGCGCCAGGATGGTCTCGCACACCTGGTCGGCGCGCTCCATGCGCGGCCGGCCCGCCGCGACGCCCTCGCGCACCAGCCCGTGCTGCACCCCCAGCTCGTGCACCTCATCGTCGGGCACCCACGACACGCCCTTCCAGGCGGTGCCGGCGCCCTCCACCAGCGGCCCCAGGGCCAGCATCTTCTCGTGCACCGCGCCGAAGTCGCGCACCACCGGCACCAGTCGGGGCATGGTGACCCCGGGCACCGGGTCGCACTCCCCCAGCTTCCAGTCGGCCACGGGCGCGGCGATCTGCGCCAGCTCATCGGGGGTGTCGTGCAGCAGCGGGGCCGCCACCAGGTCGGTGCGCGTGCCCAGGTGGATCTTGGCCAGGCGCGAGAACGACTCGGCCAGGCGCACGAAGATGTCCCAGTCGGTGCGGGTCTCCCAGGGCGGCGCGATGGCCGCCGAGAAGGCGTGCACGAAGGGGTGCAGGTCGGTGCTGCTGACGTCGTCCTTCTCGTACCAGGTGGCCGCGGGCAGCACCACGTCCGAGTACAGGCACGAGCCGTTCATGCGGAAGTCCAGCGTCACCAGCAGGTCCAGCTTGGCCTGGGCGGCCTCGTCGCGCCAGCGCACCTCGGTGGGCCGCATGCCCTCGGGCGACTCCTCGCTGCGGATGGCCGCGTTGGGCACCCCCAGCAGGTGGCGCAGGAAGTACTCGTGGCCCTTGCTGGAGCTGCCCATCAGGTTGCAGCGCCACAGCGTGAGCACGCGCGGGAAGTTGGCCGGGTCGCCCGGGTCCTCGGCGGCGAAGTTGAGCCGGCCCTCGCGCAGCTCGCGCACGACGTACTCGGCGGGCGGGACCCCCTCGGCCTCGGCCGCCGCGGTGATCTCCAGCGGGTTGCGGTCGAAGCTGGGGTACGCCGGCAGCCAGCCCATGCGCGCCGCCTTGGCGTACAGGTCGGCGAAGTGCTGGCCGCTCAGCCGCCCGTCACCGAGGGGCGAGGCCAGCTCGTCGGCCCGGAACGCCTCGTAGCGCCACTGCTCGGTGGCCAGGTACCAGAAGGGCGTGGCCGCCTGCTGGCGGGGCGGACGGGTCCAGTCCAGGGCGAAGGCCACCTGGGAGAACCCGGTGATGGGGCGCACCTTCTCCTGCCCCACGTAGTGGGCCCAGCCGCCGCCGTTGACGCCCTGGCAGCCGCACAGCACCACCAGGCTCAGCATTGAGCGGTAGATGAGGTCGCTGTGGAACCAGGGGTTGGTGCCGGCGCCCATCACGATCATCGAGCGGCCGTTGGTGCGCTCGGCGTTGCGGGCGAACTCGCGGGCGATGCGCAGCACCTGCTCGGCGTCCACGCCGGTGAGCTCGGCCTGCCAGGCCGGCGTGCACGGCAGCGGGTCGTCGTAGCCGGCCGGCCACTCACCGGGCAGCCCCTCGCGGGCCACGCCCAGCTGGGCGGCCAGCAGGTCGAACACCGTGGTCACCAGGTGGTCGCCCACGCGCCGCACCGGCACGCCGCGACGCATCACCCCGCCGCCCTCGGTGGTGCCCACGTCGAAGCGCGGGAGGTCGATGGCCACCAGGTCGTCGTGGTGGCCCAGCAGGGACACGGCGGGGTCGATGTCGCCCAGCTCCAGGTTCCAGCGCCCCTCGCCCGCGGCGCCCCAGCGGAAGCCGATGGACCCGTTCGGCACCGCCGGGGCGCCCGCCGCCACGTCCCACAGCACGGTCTTGGCCGTGTCGTGCTCGGCGTCGCCGCCGAGGTCCGCGGCGGTGAGGAACCCTCCCGCCACGTGCGCGTCGTCCCGGGGGGTGAGCTTCACCAGGAACGGCAGGTCGGTGAACCGCCGGGCGTAGTCGGTGAAGTACGGCGTGTCCCGCTCCACGTAGAACTCGCGCAGGATCACGTGCGCCATCGCGATGGCCAGCGCCCCGTCGGTGCCGGGCTGCGGCGCCAGCCAGTCGTCGGCGAACTTGGTGTGGTCGGAGTAGTCCGGCGACACCACCACCGTCTTCTGGCCCTTGTACCGCGCCTCGGTCATGAAGTGCGCGTCGGGCGTGCGGGTCATGGGGATGTTGGAGCCCCACATCATCAGGTAGGTGGCGTTCCACCAGTCCGCGCTCTCGGGCACGTCGGTCTGGTCGCCCCAGATCTGCGGTGAGGCGGGCGGCAGGTCGGCGTACCAGTCGTAGAAGCTGGTGAGCACGCCACCCATCAGCGAGTGGTACCGCGCGCCGGCGGTGTACGAGGCCATGCTCATGGCGGGGATGGGCGAGAACCCGATCACGCGGTCGGGGCCCCATTTGCGGATGGTGTGCACCTGGGAGGCCGCCACCAGGTCGGCCACCTCGTCCCAGGAGGCGCGCACGAACCCGCCCTTGCCGCGCTGGGAGGTGTAGGCGGCGCGGGCCTCGGGGTCCTCCACGATGGAGGCGTACGCCTCCACGGGGTCGCCGGTCTCGGCCAGCCGCCTGCGGTACTCGGCCAGGAGGGCACCGCGCACGTAGGGGTGGCGCACGCGCAGCGGCGAGTAGACGTACCAGGAGAACGACGCGCCCCGCGGGCAGCCGCGCGGCTCGTAGTCGGGCACGTCGGGGCCGTTGGCGGGGTAGTCGGTGGCCTGGGTCTCCCAGGTCACGATCCCCTCCTTCACGTGCACCTGCCAGGAGCAGGAGCCCGTGCAGTTGACCCCGTGCGTGGAGCGCACCACGCGGTCGTGCTGCCAGCGGTCCCGGTAGGCCGACTCCCAGTCGCGGCTCGCGAGGTCCTGGGAACTCCACTCCCGCCCCCCGGACATGCGCGTGAAGAAACGTCGTACCGGTGCTGACAGGCCCTGTCCTGGCGTCATCGCATCCCCCGACCGATTTATTCTCGGTCTGAATGTATTTATTCGGGGATGCGCACGGGCTCCGGGTTTCCCGCGGAGACACGCGCGGGAAAGCCGTCAGCGGCCCACCTCAGGGACGTCCGTCAGGCGGTGACGGGTTCCAAACCGGCCATGTGCACCAGGCAGCCCGCCTGCACGGGCTCGCGGGAGGTGAGGTCCTCCAGCACGGCACCGGGACAGGCGGTGCGGGCCATGCCGTTGAGCAGGCCGCGGTGCAGCGCGCACACCATCTCGCCCCCCGGTGCCAGGACGGCGTCACGGAACGGGCAGTGCTCCAGGCGCAGGTGCAACGCCCCCGCCAGCGCGTCCTGACGCGGGGTGGTCTCATGCGGGGCGAACCCCAGGCGGCTGAGGGACGACACCACCGCGGCGCGGCCCTCACCGCGCACGAGGTTGCCGCCGTGCCGGTCGCCGAACGCGCACACCTTCTCGTCGTCGGCACCCATGTCCCCCAGCAGCTGCACCAGCATGCGCACGAGTTCCTGGTGTGCACTGACCATGGTCACGTCGTCCAGTTCGATGAGGGTGTACCGCACGGTGGGCCGGCCACGGCCCTGCGGCGGATCGGTGGCCGCCGACACCAGGCCCGCCGAGGCCATGGTGGCCAGGTGCCGCCGCAGCGCGTTGGGGTGCGCCTCCAGCGTGCCCGCCAGGTCCGCCACGGTGAGGCCGTCGGGCGCGCCCGCCAGCTGATCCGCGATGCGCCGGCGCGTGCCGTTGGCCAGCACGGCGGCCGTGACGGATCCGGGGGAAGCGGGGGAAGCTGCGGTCTGGGTGAGGGTGCGCATTGAATTTGTCTCGGGGGCTGTGTGTGAAAATAGCGCCGATTCCAGTGACACGCCTCCGGAGGAACACGAATGACCGATGCGGAATGGATCGCACTCTACGCAGGACGAATTGGTGTGGAGGCGCCGTCCGAGGATGAGGTGACCGCGCTGCTGGAGCTGGCCGGGGTGGCCGCCCACGCCTCCCAGCGCACCGCCGCCCCCATCGCATGCTGGCTGGCGGCCCGCGCCGGGCGGACGCCCGCCGAGGCACTGGAGCTGGCGCGCGGCGTGGCCCCCTCGGGCGCGTGACCACGGCCACACCCGTCGATCCCGCCCGGGAATGTGCGCGGGGGCTCGCCCCCGCGGGCGAGGCCGAACGGGTGCCCCTGCAGGAGCTGCGGGGCCGGCGGCTGGCGGCGGACTTGGTGGCGCACCTGGACCTGCCCGAGGCACCGGTGTCGGCCATGGACGGGTGGGCGGTGCGCGCCGTGGACACGCCGGGCGCGCTGCGCACCGCGGGTGAGAGCGCCGCCGGGTCCCCGGCGGGCATCGACCTGGGTGCCGGGCAGGCGGTGCGCATCAGCACCGGGGCGCGCCTGCCGGCCGGCGCCGACGCGGTGGTGCGCCTGGAGGACGTGCGCACGGACGACGGCCTGGTGACGGTGCCCGCGGTGCCCGCGGGGCACGACGTGCGCGCCGCCGGGTGCGAGTTCCGCGCGGGCGCCCTGGTGCTGCCCGCGGGCACCACCCTCAGCGCCCACGACGTGGGGTTGATCGCCGGCCTGGGCCACGCCGATGCGGCCTGCGCACGGCGGGTGCGCGTGGCCGTGGTGGCCAGCGGCGACGAGCTGGTGGCCCCCGGCACACCGCACCGGCCCGGCATGGTGTGGGATTCCAACCGGCCCATGCTGGACGCCCTCATCCGCGCGGCCGGGGCCTGCGTGCACGGTTCGGTGCGCGTGGCGGACGACCCCGACGCGGTGCGGGGGGCCATCCGGGACGCCCTCACCTCGGGCGCGGACGTGGTGATGACCCTGGGCGGGGCGTCGGTGGGGCCGCACGACCACGTGCGGCGGGTGCTGGCCCAGCTGGGCGCGGTGGCCGACGTGGACGGGCTGCGGTTGCGGCCCGGGCGGCCCACGTGGCTGGGACGGGTGGACGGCGTGCCGGTGCTGGCACTGCCCGGCAACCCGGGGGCGGCGCTCGCGGTGTTCTGCCTGGTGGGCCGCCCGCTGCTGGGCTGCGATGACGCCTGGCCGCCCGTCCCGCTGGCGGCACCCGCGACGCCTCACCCGTCCTGGGAGCGCCTGGTGCGGTGCACGCTCACGGCGGAGGGCCTGGTGCCGCACGAGGAGGGCCGCTCGTCCTCCCAGGGCGCGCGGCGAGTGGATGCCGTGGCGCGACTGTCGCCGGGAGACGCGCCGTTGCCATGCGGCACGCCGATCCCGGCGTTTCTCGTCACCTAAGGGCCCGCGGCCATGCGAACCGGCCGCCCAGCAGGTAGCGTCGGGGCATGTTGCGGAAGCGATACCTGGTGGTGGTGGTGGGCCGCGGCGGCCTCGCTGAGGCCCACCGCAGCGAGATCAGCCGTCACCGCTCGGAACGTGAGGCCCTCGCTGCGGCCGAGGAGGAACGCGAGCACCTGGGCGTGATGCACGGTGAGCGCGCCGGCAACTACCGCGTGGTGGTGGAGCGCGACGGCGTGTCGCTGGAGGACGAACCGGCGCGCGTGCTCACCCGCGCCGCCGACCCGTTCCCCCCCGCCCCCGAGCCGGTGGCCGAGCACGTGCGCGTGCTGCGGCGCCGCCCCGCACCGGAACCCGATGCGGAGGCCGCTGAGCCGCCCGAGGAGCATCACGACACCCAGGAGATCCCGCTGCAGCCTCCGGCGCCGGAGGCTGCCACCGACCCGCCGGACGGCCCGTCCGAGCACCCCGCCCCGCCCCGCCCCGACCGCGGCCGGCAGCCGCGGCCCAGGATGCCCGCCCTGGACGACATCCCCTCCGGACCCGTGCCCGACGACGTGCTGCGCCGGTTCGAGGAGGCCAACCCCCGCGAGGACCGCCGCAACGCCCGCACGCCCATCGAGGAGCGCACCCGCACCGACGGGGAGCCCGGCGGGGCCTAGGCTGGGCTCAGCGGGCGCTGCTGGCGATGGGCGCGGGTGCCGGCGGGGCGCTGTCGCGCTCGGGCGCCACGCCCACCATCACCGCGCCCGAGCTCGCGTCCGGCGCGGCCGGCAGCGGGCGGGCCGTCTCGAAGGCGGTGGACCCGCCGAGCCGCCACGCGGACAGGAACGGGAACGGGTCGATGCTGGGCGCCGGCTCCCCGCCCGGGTGGATCTCGAAGTGCAGGTGGGGCGGCGTGGTGGCCGCCTGGCCGGTGTTGCCGACGTAGCCCACCACCTCGCCGGCCCGCACCCGGCCGCCGTCACGTGCCACGGGCGCGTACGCGGACAGGTGCGCGTAGTAGTAGCCGGTGCCGTTGCCGTCGGTGAGCCACAGGCGGTTGCCGCCCAGGTCGTTCCAGCCCACCTTGGACACCGTGCCGTCGGCCACGGCCACCACCGGGGTGCCGATGGCGGCGAACACATCGATGCCGTGGTGCCAGCCGGTGCCGGCACGCGGCGCCCCGTAGTCGTCGGTGAAGTTGGTGGCCCCGGACACCGGGACGGTGTACGAGCCCGCCGGCAGCACCGCCGACGCCCCCTTCGGCGGGGTCACCACCGGCGCCGAGGTGCTGCCGCCCGAGCCCGTGGCGGCGGGGGGCGTGGGCGTGGTGGCCTGGGTGGTGGCGGCGGGGGTGGTGGTGCGCGCGGGGGTGGTGTGCCGATGCGTCGTGCCCGCGCGCCGCGACGGCGGCCCGGAGGGCGTGCGCGCCGTGGTGGAGGCCGGCGGCGCCGGTGCCAGCTCGGGGTCGGGGCTGGGCGCGGTGACCGGGGCCGGGCGGTCGACGGCACCCGAGCCGGCCGCAGCCGCCAGGTCCATGTGCCCCACCGTGAGCTCGCCGCCCGCGGCGCTCACCACGTGCACCGCGTTGACGTGCAGGCTGGCGGGCCCGTCGGCGGAGGACTCCCCGATGCGCACGGACCCCACCCCGGGCACGTCCAGCGATGTGCCGGCACCGGCGGCCGCGGCGACCCCGTCCACGGTGACGCCGCTGACGTCCACGCTCACAACCTCGGCTCGGGCATCCGATACACCCGAGGTGGCGTCGGCCCGCATGCTGACCTGCCCGATGTGCACATGCCCGTCCAGGAGCACCAGATCTGTGGCCACAACCTCACCGTCGGCGGTGCTGCCGTCCGCGTTCCGCGCGGCGTGGGCCTGGGTGTCGACGGACCCGATGCTGCCGAGGCCCAGCGTGAGCCCGGCCGCGGAGGCCGCGCCGCCGCCGTCGCCGGACGAGGTGGCCGTGACCTGGGCCGCGGTGCCGTCCGCCGCCGCCACGCCCTGCACGCTGGCCGCCGCACCGCCCCCGGCGGGCGCATCCACGGCCAGCGCGGTCTGCAGCACCCCGGCGGTGGCCGCAACGCCCGTTGCGCAGAGGGCCGCGATGAGCGTTGAGCGTCTCACGGTGGCATTCTGCCCATCGGGGCAGACGTCCGAGCAATCTGTTTCACTGGTCCCCGCGTGAGCCGGCCGGCCCGAAGTCGCTTGATTCGACAGGTCCGACAGGCTAGCGTCGCCGGGCCGCCGCGCCATCTGGCCCGGTCCGTTCCTGGCCCCGACCAAGGAGCCGTGTCGATCTCCTCTGATCGCACCTCGCGTCGCAGGCACCTCGCCGCACTGATCTCCGCATCCGCCGGCCTCACCGGGCTGGCGCTGCTCCCGAACCTCACCACCGCCCAGACCGGCACCGTCTCCGGCAAGCGCGCGGCCGTGGAAGCACTCCAGTCGAAGCTCGACGCCATCAGCTCCGACGCCGAACGCGCCACAGAGGCCTACAACGGGGCCGTGTACCACCTGCAGGTCGCCAAGGACCGCATCCGGCAGAACACGGACCTCATCCACACCTCGCAGCAGAAGCTGCAGACCTCGCGCACGCGCCTGGCCGACCGGCTGCGCAGCATCTACGCCAGCCCCCCGCCCACGCTGGTGCAGGTGGTGATCGACAGCGGCAGCGTCACCGACGCCATGGACAGCGTCGCGATGTTCCAGCGGATCAGCCAGCAGGACGGCGCGACGGTGGACGGCATCAAGAAGGACCTCACCCAGCTGGCCACGGCCCGCGTGCAGCTGGTGAAGGACCAGGCCGACGCCAAGACCCAGACCGACGAGGCATCCAAGCGCCGCTCCGAGGTGCTGGCCAACCTCAACCGTGAACGCGACCTGCTGAGCAGCGCCAAGGCCGACCTGCGGCACGCCCTGGTGGTGCAGCACCAGCAGGAGCTGGCCGCCATCCAGCAGCAGAAGGCGGCACTCGCACAGCAGCAGGCCGCCGCCAACGCCCAGTCGGGCACCCCCACCTCCGACGGCACCACGCCGCAGACCTCCGCGGGCGTCGCCGCCCCGGGCAGCGGCGCCGGCAACGCCGCCGTGGTGGCCATCGCTGAGCGCTACCTCGGCACCCCGTACGTGTGGGGCGGCGCGGCACCCGGCGGCTTCGACTGCTCCGGCCTGGCCTCCTACGTGTACGCGCAGATCGGCATCTCGATGCCGCACTACACCGGGGCCATCTTCTCCATGTTCCCGCAGGTGTCGTACAACGACCTGCAGGCGGGCGACCTGGTGTTCTTCCACTCCGATCACAGCCACATGGGCATCTACATCGGGAACGGCCAGTTCATCCACGCCCCCCACACCGGTGACGTGGTGAAGATCTCCTCATTGGCCGAGCACGGCGACTTCTCGGGTGCCGTCCGGCCGTAGGCCGGTTTGTTTTTCGAAGTCCGCTTTTCACAGGGTTTTCTTCGACCGTTTTCGTCCTGTATGGCGGGTCCGGCGAGTTCACCGTCACCACAACGCCCTCACGGGCTGCCTGGTCCTGAGTTGAACCTCACCGTCCGTGGCTCGGGGGACTCAACCCTGCACCATCCCCAATCAGGGGCCCTCGGGCATCCCGGTAGGCGGAGACCTCGACATGTGCTGAGGAACCCGCCTGCGGATTCCGGCGGGACCCACCGGCGGCGCGCGCTACATCGTCTGGACCGATGGGCCTCGTCTTCTCAACTGCAACGCTCCTTCGGCCGATGCCTTGGTTGATGGCAGGACGCCTCCCCTCCCCCCGCTGGGCCGCCGCATGGACCGCGCTGGCCCTCACCGCCACCGTTGCGACCTCCGCGGTGGCCGCGCCCACCCGTGACGCCGCCCAGGCGCGGGTGGAGACCACCCAGGCGCGCATCGACGCCGCCTCGGCGCAGCTAGCCGCCCTCCGCGCGCAGCTGGACCAGGCGCAGTCGCCCGAGGCCCACGACGCCCTCGCCGTCAGGGTGGAGCAGGCACAGGAGCGTAAGGACGACCTGCTGTCGCAGCTGGGGGTTGACCAGCGGACGCTGGACGCCACGCCGGCCCCCGCCGCCGCGGCCACCGACCCGGTCACCGACGCCGGCGGCGCGCCGCCGGTGGTGCGGCTGGTGAGCGTCACCGCCGCCGCCGCGCCCGTGGCCGCCGCCACCGACACCGTTGCCCCCGCCCCCAGCGCACCCGACGCCGGCACGGCCGGGCGCATCGACGCCTACCTGCTGTCGCACGGCAGCCCGCTGGCCGGCCTGGGCGGCACCTTCGTGTCCGAGGCCGCGCGCGTGGGGCTGGACCCCCGCCTGCTGGTGGCCATCAGCGGCGCGGAGACCTCGTTCGGCACCTACGGCCCCAGCCAGGCCATCTTCAACCCGTTCGGCCTGGGCCCGGGGATGCGCTTCGCCAGCTGGGCCGACGCCATCTCCCGCGCCGCCCAGAACCTGGGCGGGCCGCTGTACCTGGGCGACCGTCGCGTCACCATCCCGGCCATCCAGCAGCGCTGGGCACCGGAGGGCGCCACCAACGACCCCATGGGCCTCAACTCCAACTGGGCCAACAACGTGCGCACCAACTACGCCGCCCTGGGCGGCGACCCCAACGGGTCGGTGTTCACGGGGGTGACGGGCCTGAACCCCCTGACCATGCCGGTGCTGCCCACGGTGGGCGAGCACGGCGCGCAGGTGGCGCAGGACGCGGTGAAGCTGCTGGGCACCCCCAACCCCGCCGACCAGCCCGGAGGGCTGGACGACGCCGCGCTGGTGCAGGTGGTGTACGCCAAGGCCGGCGTGGACCTTCCCCCCAGCGTCGCGGCGCAGGCCACGCGCGGGGCGTCCGTGGCCCCCACCGACCTGCAGGCCGGGGACGCGGTGTTCTTCTCCCAGCCCGACGGCACGGTGACCCATGTGGGTCTGTACCTGGGCGCCGGCCAGTTCGTGCACGCGCCCGGCCCGGGTGACACGGTGCGCATCAGCTCGCTGTACGAGGCGCAATGGGCTTCGGCGTATGCCGATGCGCGTCGTTAGGGCGAGCGCTCAACGAGTGAGCGCCCCGTGCATCGATGGGCGCATTGAGACGGCGCCGCCCTAAAACGACGAAAGGGAGCCTGCGCCACAAGAAAGAGAGCGCCTCACCGCATGGGCGCATAGGAACCTCACCGCCGGGGCGCCCCGTGCATACGCATGGGCGCATTGAGACCGGCGCTTGCGACCGATTCTCTGAAGCCGCGGATCACGGCACGCCCAATGCATTGCCGTCTGTTTGACTCCGCGCCTGCACCCGACGCCCTGACCCCCTGAGGCCCGGGGACCAGCGCCAGCAGGTAGCGTTCCGGGCGCATGTACCCGGACCTGTTCAGCATCGGCCCGTTCACCCTGCACGCGTTCGGCGCGATGGTGGCGCTGGGGTTCATCGGCGCCTGGTGGTTCCTGCGCGTTGACCTGGCGGAGCGGGGCTACGACCCGGAGGCCGCGTTCTGGTGCATCGTGGGCGCCGCCGTGGGTGGTCTGGTGGGCGCCAAGGTCTGGTACGCCATCGACAACGGCGGCGGGCTGGTGTCGGGCAGCGGCCTCACCTGGTATGGGGGGCTCATCGGCGGGGCGCTGTGCGCCCTGGGTGCCGGGGTGGCGCAGCGGATCCCCCTGGGGCAGCTGGCGAACGCCGCCGCGGCGCCGCTGGCGCTGGGGTACGCGGTGGGCCGCATCGGCTGCCAGCTGGCGGGTGACGGCGACTACGGAAGCCCCTCCAAGTTGCCCTGGGCGATGAGCTACCCGGACGGCACCGTGCCCACCACCCAGACCGTGCACCCCACCCCGGTGTACGAGACGCTGGCGATGATGGTGGTGTTCTGGGCGCTGTGGCGCCTGCGCGGCCGGCTGGGGCGCCCGTGGGAGCTGTTCGGGCTGTACGCGGTGCTGGCGGGCACCGAGCGCTTCCTGGTGGAGTTCATCCGCCGCAACCCCGACACCGTGGGCGCGCTCACCACGGCGCAGGTGTTCTCAGCCGGGTTGGTCCTGGCCGGGGTGGTCATCCTGCTGCTGGTCCGGCGGGTCCGCGTCCCCACCACCGGCTGAGCCTGAGCCTGAGCCCTCCGGCCCGCCGCCGGGCAGCCACAGGATGTCGCCCTGGCCGCCCGCGTTGACCGCGCGGCCCAGGATGAACAGCAGGTCGGACAGCCGGTTGAGGTAGGTGACGGCCGCCGGGTTGATGGGCTCGGCGTCGCCCAGGGCCACCACGCGCCGCTCGGCGCGGCGGCACACCGCACGCGCCAGGTGCAGCGCCGCGGCGGCGGGGTGCCCACCCGGGAGGATGAAGCTGCGCAGCGGCTCCAGGCCGTCGTTGACGGCGTCACACCAGCCCTCAAGCCGTGTGACCTGCTGGGGCAGCACACGCAGGCGCGTGGCGCCCACGTCGGCGTCCTCGGGCACGCACAGGTCGGCCCCCAGGTCGAAGAGGTCGTTCTGGATCTGGGCCAGCCACGCGTCCCACGGCGCGGGCACGCCCTGCGCGAGGGCCACGCCAATGGCGCTGTTGGCCTCATCCACGTCGCCGAAGGCCTCCACGCGCACGCTGGTCTTGCGGACGCGCCGCATGTCGCCCAGGTGCGTGTCGCCGCCGTCGCCGTGGCGGGTGTAGATGCGGGTGAGCCGGACCATGGTCCGGGAGGCTACCCCGCCGTGGGCTATCTGGCGGAGGTGAGGTCCACGGCGACCATCACCGAGCCGTCACACGCCACCGCGGCGCCCACGCCCATCAGGCGGTACTTGCGCGACACCAGCGCCTGGTGGTGGGGCGGGCTGTTCCACATCAGCTGGAAGGCGTCGGTGCCGGACTGGCCCGTCGCCACGTTCTGGGCGGCGGATTTGCCGTTGGCCCAGCTGGCCAGGTCGTTGTGCCAGATGCTCCCCGAGCGGGCCATGCGCACCGCGTGGGCCATGGCCACGCGGGCCAGCCGGGGCTGGGCCTGGTAGGCCGGGAGGTTGGCGTCGGATCGGGCGGCCATGATGCGCGCGATGACCTGCTGGGCGGAACCGGGATCGACCCGGCCGCACTGCGCGGCGGCCGTTGGGACGGTGGCGAGGACCGGGATGAGACCGCAGACCATCGCAACCGCTAGGCGGCGTCGTTGGGGCACGGGAGGACCATACCCGCCCCTTAAGGGCAGGCCAAACACTTCCCGCCGGAACTTACGAAGCGAAAATACCTGGTCGTATTTCAGTCGCTTGCGGCGATTTCGCGAGCGATGCCTACTGCACTTTCTGGAGTTACGGTTCGGACAAGCTGAACCTCGCGGATGCGGGCAAGCGCCCGGGCCAGCCACGGGCCCGGTTCGCGGCCCACGCGGCGCGCCAGCTCGTCGCCGGGAACGGGTGGCTGGATGACCCCGCGGGCACGCAGTGAGACGTGGATGGACAGCACCTGCCGGGCCAGATCCAGGTGCCGCTGGATCTGCGGCGGGGTGGTGCGCGGGCCGTCCGTGGCCAGGCGGTCGGCCACCGACAGCACCAGCTGACCCATGCGCGCGGGATCGGTGGCGCGCAGGTAGCGATCCACCTGCACCAGCCCCAGGGGCTGGCGGTGCACCATGAACCCCAGCAGCAGGTGGTCGCGCACCAGCGCCACCACGTGCTCGCGCACGCGCCGGGCCACGCGCAGCCGCTCCAGCAGCTCCTCCGCGCGCTCGCCGCCCAGGCGGCCGTGGTGCGGGAAGCCCACGCGGCCGTCGGGCAGGGTGGTGCGCGTTTCGGGCTTGGCCATGTCGTGCAGCAGCGCGGCCAGCATCAGCGCCTCCCGCCCGGTGAGTCCGTCGGCCAGGGGCACCGCCAGCTCCTCGGCCACCGCGGCCGCGTTGCCGCGGAACACCTCCTCGGGGTGGGCGGCGATCTCGGCGGCGTGCCGCACCACCTCCAGCGTGTGGCCCAGCACGTCCAGGTGGTGGTAGGCGGTCTGCGTCATCCCCCGCCCCGCCTCCAGCTGGGGCACCAGCACCCCCAGGGCCCCCACGGCGTCCAGGGCCGCGAGCGCCGTGTGCGCGTGGGCGTCCCGCACGCAGCGGTACAGCTCGTCGCGCAGCCGCTCGGCCGAGGCCCCCCACAGCCCCGGCGCGGCGGCCCGCGCCAGCGCCAGGGTGTGGGGCTCCACCCGGAAGCCCAGCTCGTGAGCGAGCCGCCCGGCGCGCATCACGCGCACGGGGTCGTCCAGGAACGCCGCCTCACCCACCGCGCGCACGACGCCCTCGCGCAGGTCTCGCTCCCCGCCGTGCGGGTCCACCAGCTCGCGCCCGCCCACCAGCGGCATGGCGATGGCGTTGACGGTGAGGTCGCGTCGCGCCAGGTCGGCGGTCAGGCCGGGGCCCTGCAGGGGCGTGATGTCCACCTGCCACGGCAGCCGGCCGCCGCTGAGCCGCCAGGCGCCGAACTCGGCCGACAGCGGGAAGCGGGTGGCCCCCATATGGCGGGCAAGCGCCCGGGCGGCCGCATCGGCGTCGCCGGCCACCGCAAGGTCCACGTCCAGCACCGGCCGGTCCAGCAGCGCGTCGCGGATGGCGCCGCCCACCACCCAGACGCCCGCGCCCAGGACGGCCAGCGGTTCCGCCAGCCGGGCGGGGTTCACCCTGGATCCGTGCTCACGGCAGATGCACCCGCGGGACGCGTGGGCCGATGCCGCACACCACCTCGTAGCTGATGGTGCCCCGCAGCTCGGCCAGCTGCTCGGCGGTGATGCGGTCGTCGCCGGAGGCGCCCAGTAGCACCACGGGGTCGCCCACCCGTTCGGTGCTCTCGGGACCCAGGTCCACCATGAGCTGGTCCATCGAGATGGTGCCCACCACGGGCACGCGGCGGCCGTTCACCAGGGCCGTGGCGCGGTTGGACAGGCAGCGCGCGTACCCGTCCGCGTAGCCCACCGGCACCGCGGCCACCCGCGTGCCGCGCGCGGCCCGCCAGGTGCGGCCGTAGCCCACGCTGTCACGCGACCGCAGCGTCTTGATGCTGGCGAGCCGCGACACCAGGGTCATGGCGGGCCGCAGCCCGTGGGTGGACGGGTCGTCACCGAAGGGCGAGCAGCCGTACAGCGCGATGCCGCAGCGCACCATGTCCAGGTGGGTGTCGGGGTCGCGCAGCACCGCCGCCGAGTTGGCCGCGTGCACCAGCGCCCCGGGGAAGCGGTCGGCGATGGCCGCGGCCGCGGAGCGGAACCGCAGCAGCTGCTCCAGCATGAACCCCGCGTTCTCCCCCTGCGTCTCATCGGCGGTGGCGAAGTGGGTCATCACCCCGGTCACCGGCGCCGCCGCCGCGGCGGCGGCGTCCACCAGGGCCGGGACGTCCTCGCTGCGTGCGCCCAGCTTCGGCCCATACCGGTGTCCAGCTTGAGGTGCACGCCCGGCACGCCGGCGTGCACGGCCGAGGTGATCCCGTGCCGCGACCACACGGCCAGCTCGGTGCCGGCGGCGGCCGCGCGTGCCCACTCGTCGCCGGTGAGCGGACCCATCACCAGGATGGGCGCGGTGAGACCGCCGGCGCGCAGCACCTCCGCCTCCCCCACGGTGTGCACGCCCAGCCACGTGGCGCCGCCCTCAAGGGCTCGCCCAGGCCACCGGCACCGCACCGTGGCCGTAGCCGTCGGCCTTCACCACGGCCATCAGGCGGGCGGAGGGGCGCGCCGGGCCAGCAGCGCCGTGTTGTCGCGGATGGCCGTCAGGTCGACCTCAGCCCGGGCGCGCTCGGGCGTGGCGCCGGTCACACAGGCTCCGCGCGCAGCCGCACCAGCGTGGGCGGCAGGGCCGCGATGAGGTCGCGCGCCACCGTGCCGTCGCCACCCGGGGCGGCGTCCCCGGCGGCCGCGTGCAGGCACACGGCGGCCACGGCGGCCGTGAAGCCGGACATGCCCTTGGACAGGCCCGCCGCGACGATGCCGGTGAGCACGTCCCCGGACCCGGCGGTGGACAGGGTCGCGCCGCCACCGCGCGCCACCACGGTGGTGCCGTCGGGGTGGGCCACGACGGTGCCGGGGCCCTTCAGCACCACCACCGCGCCGGTGTCCTCGGCCAGCGTGCGCGCGGCGGTGAGCCGCTGCTCCTCCACGCGCGGGCGGGTCCAGCCCAGCAGGCGGGCCGCCTCGCCGGCGTGGGGGTGATCACCGTGTCCGCGGCCCGCAGCGACGGCAGGCCGGTGAACTCGGCCAGGTGCCAGCAGCCCGTCCGCGTCGATCACCATGGGCATCCGGAGGCGGGTGAGCAGCTCGCGCAGCGCCTCGGTGGTGCACGCTGCCCGGCCCACCCCGGGGCCGATGGCCACGGCCGCCACGCGCTCGGACTGGCGCAGGATGTGCGGCACCGACTCGATGGCCAGACACCCGTCCCGGTCGTGCGCGCCGGTGCACATCACCTCGACGGTGTGGGCGGCCACCTCCGACCGCAGCGACTCGGGCACGGCGGCCACCACCAGGCCCGCCCCCGCGCGCAGTGCCGCGGTGCTGGCCAGCACGGCCGCGCCGGTCATGCCGGGGGCGCCGGCCACCACCAACACGGCCCCCGCGCCGTACTTCTCGCCGGTGGGCGCCTTGGGCGGCAGCGCGGTCGCGGCGGCCTCATGCCCCAGCCATGCCACCGGCGTCTCGGTGACCTGTGACGGGATGCCGATGTCCACCACCTCCACCAGGCCGGCGTGACCCCGGCCGGGCGCCACGTGCAGGCCGGGCTTGTCGGCGTGGTAGGTCAGCGTGAGGGCCGCGGTGACCGCGGCGCCGGCGACGGCACCGGTGTCCGCATCGACGCCCGTGGGGACGTCCAGCGACACCACGGGTCCGGGCCACCGGTTGGCCCACGCCACGATGGCGTCCATGGGTGCCCGCGGGGCGCCGTGGGTGCCGGTGCCCAGCAGGGCGTCCACCAGCACGCCGTCGTGGGTGCGCTGGCGCGACGAGAAGGCGCGCACCGTGATACCCAGGCGCTCGGCGATGCCGGCCATGACGGCCGCGTCGGGCGTGGTGGGGGCACCGCCGTCGGTGCTGACCAGGTCCACCGCCCAGCCGGCCTCCAGCAGGTGGCGGGCCACCACCATGCCGTCGCCGCCGTTGTTGCCCGGACCCACCAGGATGGTGGCGCGGGGCACCGCCGGGAAGTGCCGCATGATGGCCCGGGCGCTCTCCAGGCCGGCGCGCTCCATCAGCAGCGACGACGGCATCCCGAACTCGGCGGTGGCGCGTGCGTCGGCGGCGCGCGACGCCGCCGCGTCGAAGAGGGGGGTCAGGCCCGGGGTGGGCGGGGCGGTGGTGGAGCGTGCCGTCGGCATGACGGTTCCATCCTATTCCCCGCGCGGCGCGGGGACCCAGGGGCGATCAGCCGTCGGCCTCGGCGACCGCCACGGCGGCGGCCATCCCGCGGCTGTGCGTCAGCGAGATGCTGATGCGCGTCACGCCCAGCACCTCGGCGCGCATGGCGTACCTGCCGTGCAGGGCCACGGTGGGGGCGCCCCGACCGCGCACCACCTCCACCTCGCGCCAGCGGGTCATGCCGATGCCGAGAGCCTTCCCCACCGCCTCCTTGGCGGCGAACCGGGCCGCGAAGGACTGGGCCGGGAACGCCTTGGCCTCGCAGTAGGCGGCCTCCTGCTCGGTGAAGCAGCGCCGCGCGAACCGCGGACGGCGCCGCAGCGCCTCCGCGATCCGCTCGATCTCGATGAGGTCGATGCCGACGCCGATGACGGGCATCAGGGCCCCGCTACTCGACGGTGACGGTCTTGGCCAGGTTGCGCGGCTGGTCCACGTTGAGGCCGCGCAGCGAGGCGATCTCGTAGGCGAACAGCTGCATCGGCACCAGGGCCGTGATGGGGCTGAGGAGGGCCGGGGCCTTCGGCGCCCACAGCACGTCGTCCACGTGCCCGCCGATCTCCTCGTTGCCCTCGGTGGCCACCGCGATGACCCGCGCCCCGCGCGCCTTGACCTCCTGGATGTTCGACACGACCTTGTCGAACACGTGGCCGTCGGTGGCCACCACCACCACGGGCGACCCCTCGTCCAGCAGGGCGATGGGACCGTGCTTCATCTCACCGGCCGGGTACGCCTCGGTGGGGATGTAGCTGATCTCCTTCAGCTTCAGCGCGCCCTCGAAGCACACCGGCACGCCCACGTGGCGCCCCAGGTACAAAAAGAACGGCCGGTCGAAGTACTTGGCCGCCACGTCCTTGACCTGCGCGGGGGCGTCGGATGCCAGGTAGGCCTCGATGCCGTCGGGCAGCGCCCGCAGGGTCTCGGCCAGGTCGATGCTGCCCGGCTGGGTCAGCGCCCAGCGCAGGCGTCCCAGCTTGAGGGCCAGCAGGGCCAGGGCCATGATCTGGGCGGTGTGGCTCTTGGTGGCGGCCACGCCGATCTCCAGGCCCGCCCGGGTGTAGAGCACGCCGTCGGCGTCGCGGGTGGCCTGCGAGCCCATGATGTTGGTGAGGGCCACCACGTGGGCACCGCGTTCGCGCGCCACGCGCATGGCGGCCAGGGTGTCGGCGGTCTCGCCGCTCTGGGTGATGCCGATCACCAGATCCCCGGGGCCGGCCAGGCAGGTGCGGTACCGGTACTCGGACGCCACCTCGACATGCACCGGCACGCGCGCCCAGTCCTCCATGAGGTACCGGCCCACCAGACCCGCGTGGTAGGAGGTGCCGCAGGCCACGATGTGCACGCGCTCCACCCGCGCCAGGGCCGCGTCGTCCAGCCCGAAACCCTCCAGGTGCACCGTGCCGTCGGGGCGCAGGCGGTCGCCGATGGTGTCCCACAGGGCGGCGGGCTGCTCGTGGATCTCCTTGAGCATGAACGTCTCGTAGCCGCCCTTCTCGGCGGCCTCCTCGTCCAGGTCCACGGGCTCGGAGGCCCGCTCGATGGGCTCGCCGTGCGGCGTGGTGACGGTGGTGGCGCCGGGTTCCAGCACCACGACCTCGCCGTCGTTGATCAGCATGACGTTGCGGGTCTCGCGCAGGAACGCCGGGATGGCCGACGCGAAGAAGCGCTCGCCGGGCCCCTCGCCCACCACCAGCGGGCACTCGTGGCGGGTGCCCACCAGCCGCCCGGGCTCGTCGGTGTGCATGGCCACGAACGCGTAGTGGCCGTGCAGCAGCGGCAGCACGGCGCGAACGGCGGCGGCCAGGTCGCCGCCGTAGTGCTTGGCGATGAGGTTGGGCACCACCTCGGTGTCGGTCTCGCTGTGGAACACCACGCCCTGCTCCTGCAGCTGGTGGCGCAGCTCCACGTAGTTCTCGATGATGCCGTTCATCACCACGGCCACGGTGCCGTCGGCCGACAGGTGGGGGTGCGCGTTGGCCTCGGTGACCCGGCCGTGGGTGGCCCACCGGGTGTGTCCCAGGCCGGTGGTGGCGTCGGCCCCGGCGCCATCGGCGGCCGCGCTGGCCTCGCGCAGCTTGGCCAGGTTGCCCACCGCGCGCACCGTGGCGAACCCGGAGCCGTTCTGCAGTGCGAAGCCGGCGGAGTCGTACCCGCGGTACTCCAGGCGCTCAAGCCCCTGCACGATCAGGTCGCGGCATGCCCGGCCGCCGACGTACCCCACGATCCCGCACATGCCCTACCTCCCTGACGGATCAGGTGCCCGAGTTCTCAATCCCCCAGGCGCCGTTGCACGGCACCGGCGATTCGCTCGCACCAGCGGTCACAGTCCTGCTCGGTGGGCGCCTCCACCATCACCCGCACCAGCGGCTCGGTGCCCGACGCCCGCACAACGACGCGGCCGTCCTCGCCGAACTCGGCCTCGAACGCCCGCACCTCCTGCCACACCTCATCGGCATCCTTCAGCTCACCCTTTCGTGAACTGCGGACTCCCACAAGTTTCTGTGGCAGGCGCTGCACCACCGCGGCCGCCTCGGACAGGCGTTGCCCGGTCTCCACGAGAGCGTCCAGCAGCATCAGCCCGGTGGCCAGGCCATCGCCCGTGGGGCCGGAGCGCAGGTTGATGAGGTGCCCGCTCTGCTCGCCGCCCAGCACGAACCCGTGCTGGCGCATCTCGGCCAGCACGTAGCGGTCGCCCACGTCGGTCCAGCGCACCTCGATCTGGTGGGCGCTCATGGCGCGGCGGAAGCCCAGGTTGGTCATGGTGGTGGTGACCACCGCGTCACCGGCCAGCACCCCCTGGCGACGCATGGACAGCGCCAGGATGGCCAGGATCTGGTCGCCGTCCACCACGGCGCCGTCGCCGTCCACGGCCAGCACGCGGTCACCGTCGCCGTCGAAGGCCAGCCCCAGGTCCACGCCCGCGCGGCGTACCGCGTCGCGCAGCGCATCCAGATGGGTCGACCCGCAGCCCTCGTTGATGTTGACCCCGTCGGGGTCGGCGTGGATGACCTCCACGCGGGCGCCCAGCCGGCGCAGCACCTGCGGGGCGGTCTCATGCGTGGCGCCGTTGGCGCAGTCGATCACCAGCGACAGCGAGGACAGGTCGGTGGGGAAGCGCTCGGCCAGCGCGGCCACGTACGCCTCGGCGGCGTCGTGCACCACGGTGATGGTGCCCACGTCGCCCGCGGTGGGCCGCTCGCCGTCGGGCGGGACGTGCACGGCCGCCTCCACGGCGGCCTCCTGCGCGTCGCCCAGCTTGAACCCGTCGGCACCCACCAGCTTGATGCCGTTGTCCGGGAACGGGTTGTGGGAGGCGCTGATGATTGCGCCCGCGGCGGCACCCAGCCGCGGCACGGCCTCCGCGATGGCCGGGGTGGGCAGCACGCCCAGCAGCAGCACGTCGCACCCGGCGGCGGCGCAGCCGGCGGCCAGGGCGGCCTCCAGCAGGTGGCCGCTGCGGCGGGTGTCGCGGCCGATGGCCACGGTGGACCCGGCGGGCAGCCCGCTGCCCAGCGCCCTGCCGATGGCCAGCGCCAGCTCCGGGGTGAGGTCGCGGTTCGCGACCCCCCGGACGCCGTCGGTGCCGAAGAGCGTTCTGGCGGGCGCCTGGCTCAGGACGCCGTGATTAGCGCTTCGAGAACTGCGGACGCTTGCGGGCGCCCTTGAGGCCGGCCTTCTTGCGCTCCTTCTCGCGGGCATCGCGAGTAAGCAGACCGTCCTTCTTGAGCTCCGGGCGCAGGTTCTCGTCGGCCACGCACAGCGCGCGGGCGATGCCGTGCCGCAGGGCGCCGGCCTGGCCCGACGGGCCGCCGCCGTGCAGGCGGGCGATCACGTCGAAGGACCCGGTGGTGTTGGTGGCCACCAGCGGCTTCAGCGCGGTGGTGACCAGCACGGCGCGGCCGAAGTACTCCTCGGCGCTGCGGCCGTTGCACAGCACCTTGCCCTCGCCGGGGGCGAGGATGACGCGCGCCACCGAGGTCTTGCGCTTGCCCGTGGCCGTGTACCGGCCCTGCTTGTCGGTCTTCATGCCGGCACCTCCGCCGTCCGGGTCAGTCGCAGGGGCTGCGGGTCCTGCGCCTGATGCGGGTGCTCGGGTCCCGCGTAGATCTTGAGTTTCAGCAGCTGCTTCCGCGCCAGCCGGTTGCGCGGCATCATCCCGCGCACCGCCATGCGCAGCACCTCTTCGGGACGCCGCTCCAGCTGCTCGGCCAGCGTGCGCGACTTGAGGCCGCCCGGGTAGCCGGAGTGCCGGTAGTAGCGCTTGTCGGTGAGCTTCTTGCCCGTGACGGCGATCTTCTCGGCGTTGACCACCACCACGAAGTCACCGGCGTCCGCGTGCCGCGTGAACCAGGGCGAGCGCTTGCCGCGCAGGGTCTCGGAGATGACGGTGGCGAGACGGCCCAGGTTCTGGCCGTCGGCATCGACCACCCACCACGAGCGTTCGACGGTTCCGGGCTTTGCGCTGATGGTGTGCACGACGGTGGGAATCCTCCGGGGAAAACGGCCGCTGCGATGCCGCCCGCAGGTGGGCGGGCCGACGAGGGAGATTAGGCGACGGGCAGCCCGCTCGCAAGGACCCCATCCCCACCCCGCGACGTCCGATTGAAACGTCACAGTTGCGGGAATGGTGTGGAGCACGGGCCACACGGATGGGTTTTTTCTGTTGGCCGGGGTTCCACACTCGCGCGGTACGCGGTACAACTTGTCACAGGTCGCACGAGGTCCAGCACCCGGGCGGCCCGAGTCGAAATCGTCCCCTCGCCTGGCCCTATGACCACCGTCAACCGCTGCATCGCCGTCGCCGCCCACGGGCGTCGGTGCCAGCAGTCCACCTACCGGGGTGGACCGTACTGCTGGCACCACACCCAGAGCCGCAAGGTGTGGCGTCCCAGCCGGGTGTCGTCCGGGCCCATCCACGGCCCGGTCCGTGCCCCCGACACCGTGGGGACCGCCCCGGTCACCGCGCTGCCGGTGCGCACCCCCAAGGGGCCGCCGCTGGAGCGCATCGCCGCGCACCTCACCCCGGATCAGCTGGCGATGCTGGCCGACTTCCTGGATCACCCCGGGGACGGGGCCTTCCGCATCGAGACGGTGTCCGGCGTGGTCACCTGGGCGCACCGGGACCGCGTGCTGCCCTACCCACGGCGCAGCACCGCCGTCTGAGCGCACGCTGAGCGCCCGCCGGGAGCGATTCCCGGCGCGTTGCAAGAAATCCGTGAGCCATCGCGCCACATCACGGTGAACGGCGCTACCGTGGAGGGCGAACCGAATCCTCCGTGCCCGGGAGCGAATGATGCGCAGGGTCCTGCTGGTGCCGCTGGTGCTCCTCGGCGTGCTGCTGGGAGCCGGACCGGCCACGGCGGCCGTGCAGGTGCGGTGGGTACAGAAGCCCGCAGGCAACGTGCTGACGCCCGGCGCGGCGTACCACTTCACGGCACGGGTCACCGTCACGGACGGCACCCGGGACCTGGCGGTGTTCGCGGGTGGCCCCCTCGCAACGGTGGATCCCGCCGCGCCCGGCTGCGTCAACAACACGCAGGTGCTCGACCCCGAGTACGAGGCGCTCGTCGGCGGCGAGGTGAACTGCACCATCGCGTTCACCGCCCCCGGGACCCGGGACCTGGCCTTCACGTTCCGCGCGCCCGCGTACTTCCGGGCCTCGGCGGAGGTGTACCTGGGCGCATTCGACACCACGGACGGAGGGTTCGGGGGCGCGTCGGCCCCGGCCCTCGTCTACACCGTGCAGGCCGGTGGGCCGAGCGCACCCGAGTTGACCACCCCCGGGGTGTTCCCGGACAGGGTGGGCCTGGGCGAGCGCCGGGTGGTCACACTGGTGGCCGTCAACCACGGCGCCGGGCCGGCGCGGGACCTCACGGTGGCGATTGCGCCGCCCGAATCGCCCGGGCTCAACGCGGATCTCTCCGAGCAGCCCGCCGCGGCCGACGTGACGTTCGACGGCCCGGGGGTGTGCGCCGGACGGCACCGCTGCAACCTGGGCACCGTGCCCGCGGGAGGCTCGGTCGGCGTGCCCGTGCGCATCGACGGACGCGTGTACGGAGGGGGCGGTGGCACCATCGCCATCATCAGCGTCGACGACCCGAGCGGAAACGACGTGATCCAGCACGCGACGTTGATGAACTACGTCCTGCAGGTGACCGACGGGACCGAGATCACCCCCGAGCTCGCATGGGACGCACCGAGCGTCGCCACCTTTGACCAGGGCGCGGCCGTCGGGTTCACCGGGACGCTCATCAACCGCGGGGACACGCCCATCGCCGGCGCCGAGGTGTGGGTGGCGGCACATCCGCAGATCCTTGGTGACAACGAGGCGCGCTTCGCCATGCACCGCATCGCGCTGAGATCGGTGCGCATCGACGGCACCGACTGCAGCGCGCCGTCAGAGCTCACCCCCGATCCCGTCTGGTTCACCTTCGACTACGGGTTCTGGCACTGCCCGGTGGCGCACCTCGCCCCCGGTGCGTCGGCCCGGATCCAGGCCACCGGCACCGCTCCGTCGGCGGAGGGGTGCCCCAGCGCGGACTACAGGCTGGGCACCACCGGCCTGATCGCCGCCCTCCACGCGCCGTCCTTCGTGACGACCGATCGGTTCGGCAGGGTCGAGGCCGTCGCGATGCTGCAACCCGCCGACCGGTCATGCCCCACGCATCAGGGCGGGACGCCCCCCACAACCGGTGGACCCTCCACCGCCGCTCGGGCGTCCGTGCTGCGGCTGGCGAGGGCGATCCCGCGGGGTGCGGTGCTGCGAAACGCCGTCGCCACCGCGGTCCTGTGCGGCGGCCCCTGCCGTGTCACCGCAACGGTCACCATCGGCCGTCGCGCCGCCGCGAAGCTGGGACTGGCCGGCCGGTCCGGCGGCGCCACCATCGGGCGCGGGACGACCACCCTGGCCACGGCCGGAACGGCGCGGATGCGGCTGGTGCTCACCACCCGGGCCCGCAGGGCGCTGGCGCGTCACCCCGGGCGGGTGGTCGCCACCGTCACCTACCGGTTCGTGGCGCCGGGCGTGCGGACCGCCACCGTTCGGCGGACGACACGGCTGGGGTGAGGTCGGTGCGGCGATGTGACCTCGGCTTGGCATCGTCGTCCCGCACCGCCACCCAGCCGTCGTAGCGGCCCACCACCACGTCGCGGCGGGCCACCGCGAACACCAGGAAGGTGCGGTTGCCGGTGAACACCCGGTCGGCGGGCAGGCGCACCGGGATGCTCGCCGTGGTGGCCCCCGGCGGGATCACCAGGGTCTGCCAGGTGGTGCGGTAGTCGGGTGAGCGCACGCCGATGCTCAGCACGGCGGGGCGCGTGACGGCCCCCAGCACCCGCACCGGCAGCCGCACCGTGAACGCCCGGCTGCCGCGCTCCCGCACGCGCATGTGGGTGAGCACCACCTGGGGCAGGGTCACCTGCGCCACCGGGCGCACCTGGGGCACCTCCAGCGCGGCGTCCAGCACCCAGACGTGCCCGCGGGCGGAGGTAGACACCAGGCCGGCGCTCACCAGGTGGGCCACGTCGATGACCGCGCCGGTGAGGGGGAAGCGCAGCGTCTGGGCCCACAGCTTGGGCAGCAGGTCGCCGTCGCCGCGTCGCGGCCCCGGCAGCGGCACCAGGGGCGTGACGGCGGGGATGTCGGCGGTGCCGCCGGCGGCGTCCACCAGGTGCAGGCTCAGCGACTGGTCGCGCACGGCCGCATCGCCCACCGCGCGCACCACCATGGCCGTGGCCCCGGTGGCGTCCAGCGTCCCGCCGGTGAGCGGCAGCGACACCACGGCGCCGCGGGCGCGCCAGGTGAGCTCCAGGGCCAGCGGCGCGGGGTACGGGCCGCCGTCGTCCATGCCCACCCAGTGCGGCTGCCGCTCCGGGGAGGTGGTGCCGGCGCAGGTGTCACCGGCACCAAGCCGGTAGGCCCGGCACACCGAGGCGCGCATCCCGGCGGCGCGCGGCTGGGCGCCGGTGAGCGCGGGCGCGTACACCTGCGGATCGCCGGCGCCGTTCTGGGACACCAGCACGCGCGCCGTGCCGGCGGAGGCCGGCGCGGGCACCCGGCCGGTGAGCACGTCGATCGACTCCGGGTCGTCGGCCGTGGCGGCCTTCACCAGCGCCGCGATGAAGGCGCCGCCCGCGGCGCGCTGGCGCACGCCGGTGAGCCTGCCCTTGGCGTGGCGGCCGCACACCCGGTTCTGGGCGGCACCGTGCGGGCCGTAGCCCCAGTTGTCGCCGTCGGAGCCGTCCCTGGCCCACACGGTGTTGAAGGCGTTGTGGTTGGCGCCCATCAGCAGCACCGCCGAGCGCAGGCCGGTGTCGCCGGCCACCAGGTCGCGCCGGCCGTCCACGTAGGTCTGGCCCTGCAGGTCGGTGACGTCACCGTCGCAGTAGGGCAGCAGCACCATGGTGTCCACGCCCGGCGTGGCCTCCCGCCCGAAGGCGGTGGGCGCGATCAGGGCGAGGCCGCGGATGCGCCAGGGGTCGGTGGGCAGGGCCATGGCCGCCGCCTGGGCCACCCCCTCCCCGCCCCGGCTGTGGCCCACCAGCACCACGTGGGAGGTGTCCACGGCCCCCTGGAACACACCGCCCCACGGGTCGCCGCCCTGCGTGGCCCAGGTGGTCCACAGCGCCAGGTGGTGACGCACCAGCACCCCGCGCTGCAGAGCGCCCACGCCGGGCGCGGCGTTGTTCTGGGCGTTCACCGCGTCGGCGGAGATGGACACCGCGATGTCGCCCTGGGAGGCCAGCAGCCGGGTGAGCCAGCGGTACCCCTCGTGGCTGGGCACCGGCACCCACCCCTTGGGGCACGGCCAGTCGCGCGACGGGAAGCCCTTCGGGTGGCGCGGCCCGGGGCGACAGGTGCGGTGCTGGCCGTGCAGCACGATCACCAGGGGACGCGGCCCGGGGGCGCCCACGGGCGCCATCACGTCACCCCACACCTCGGATGCCGTCCGGAACTCGGGGAGGTGCACCCCGGCCAGCCGGTAGGTGAGGTGACGCACCGCGTACGGCCCGGGGGCACCCGGGTCGCCGGCGGCCGCACCCGTCGTCACCGCCAGCCAGACGGCGGCGAGGACGACGAGGACGAGCCGTCTCACCTCACTCCCACTCGATGGTGCCCGGGGGCTTCGAGGTGATGTCCAGCACCACCCGGTTGACGCCGTCCACCTCGTTGATGATGCGGCTGCTGATGCGCTCCAGCAGGTCGTACGGCAGGCGGGCCCAGTCGGCGGTCATGGCATCGTCGGAGGTGACGGCGCGGATCACGATGGGGTACGCGTAGGTGCGTTCGTCGCCCTGCACGCCCACGCTCTTGATGGCGGGCAGCACGGCGAAGCTCTGCCACAGCTGGCGGTACAGGCCGGCGCGGCGGATCTCCTCCTGCAGCACGAAGTCGGCCTTGCGCAGGACCTCCAGCCGCTCGGCGGTGATGTCGCCGATGATGCGGATGGCCAGGCCGGGCCCGGGGAACGGCTGGCGCCACACCATGCGCTCGGGCAGGCCCAGCTCCTCGCCCACCACGCGCACCTCGTCCTTGAACAGCTGGCGCAGGGGCTCCACCAGCTGCACGGCCATGTCCTCGGGCAGGCCGCCCACGTTGTGGTGGCTCTTGATCTTGGCGGCGTCCCGCGAGCCCGACTCGATGACGTCCGAGTACAGCGTGCCCTGCACCAGGAACGGCACGCCGCCCAGCTTGGCCGACTCGGCCTCGAAGGTGCGGATGAACTCGCGGCCGATGATCTTGCGCTTCTCCTCGGGCTCGCTGACGGCCGCCAGGTGCCGCAGGAAGTGCTCCTGGGCGCGCACGTGCACCAGCGGCACGTGGAAGTGCTCGCCGAAGGCCTCCTCCACCTGCTCGGCCTCGCCCTGCCGCAGCATGCCGTGGTCCACGAAGATGCAGGTGAGCCGGTCGCCCACGGCGCGGTGCACCAGCAGCGCCGCCACCGCCGAGTCCACGCCGCCCGACAGCGCGCAGATGACCCGCTCGTCACCCACCTGCGCCCGGATGCGCTCCACCTGGTCCTCGATGACGTGCACCGGCGTCCAGGTGGCGTCGCAGCCGCACACGTCGAACAGGAACGCCTTCAGCAGGTCGTTGCCGAATGGGGTGTGCACCACCTCGGGGTGGAACTGCACGCCGTACAGGCCGCGGGCCCGGTGCTCCATGGCCGCCACCGGCGCGTCCGGGCTCTGGGCGGTCACCACGAACCCCTCGGGCACGCGGGTGACCGCGTTGCGGTGGCTCATCCAGCACTGCTCGGCCGCCAGGTCGCGGAACAGCGAGTCCCGCTCGGTGACCGTCAGCGGGGTCTTGCCGAACTCACCGGAGTCGTTGCGGGTGACCTCACCGCCCAGCGCCTGCGCCATGGCCTGCAGGCCGTAGCAGATGCCCAGCACCGGAACGCCCAGCTTGAGCAGCTCGGCGTTGAGCTCCGGGGCGCCGGGCTCGTACACCGACGCCGGCCCGCCGGACAGCACCAGGCCCTTGGGGTGCAGCGCCGCCACCTGCTGCGGGTCGACGTCGTGCGGCACCACGGCCGAGAACACCCGGCATTCGCGGATGCGCCGCGCGATGAGCTGGGCGTACTGGGCCCCGAAGTCCACCACCAGCACGCCCCCGGGGACGGCGCTGGCGAGGGCGGGGTCAAGCGCCACCCGGTGCGTGTGGGGCATCAGCCCATACCGACGGACTGGGCCTGCTGCAGCTTCTTGCCCTCGCTCTTGAGGGCGGGCGCCACCATCACCTCGCACTTCTGGAAGCTCTGGATGGACTCGTACCCACAGGTGGCCATGGCGGTGCGCAGGCCGCCCACCAGGTTGAGGGTGCCGTCGTTCTCGTAGGCGGGACCCACGAGGATCTGCTCCAGCGGCCCCAGCGTGGTGGTCTTCACCCGGGTGCCCCGCGGCAGGGTGGGGTGGAAGGTGGCCATGCCCCAGTGGTAGCCGCGGCCCGGGGCCTCCTCGGCCTTGGCCAGCGGCGAGCCGATCATGCAGGCGTCGGCGCCACAGGCCACGGCCTTGGCCAGGTCGCCGCCGAAGCTCATGCCGCCGTCGGCGATGACGTTGACGTACTGGCCGGTCTCCAGCAGGTGCTGCATGCGGGCGCCGGCGGCGTCGGCGATGGCCGTGGCCTGCGGCACGCCCACGCCGATGACCTGCCGGGTGGTGCACGCGGCGCCGGGGCCCACGCCCACCAGCACCCCCACCGCGCCGGTGCGCATCAGGTGCAGGGCCGTCTGGTAGGAGGCACAGCCGCCCACGATCACCGGGATGGGCAGCTCGGCGATGAACCGCTTGAGGTTGAGCGGCTCCACCACCGACGAGACGTGCTCGGCGCTGACCACGGTGCCCTGGATCACCAGGATGTCGAGGCCCGCCTCCAGCGCCACGCCGATGTGCTCCTCCACCTTCTGCGGCGTGAGCGACCCGGCCACCACGATGCCGTTGGCCTTCATCTCGCGGATGCGCTGCGCGATGAGCTCGGGGCGCACCTGCTGCTGGTACACCTCCTGCAGCCCCCGGGTGGCCTCCTGCGGGGCCAGCTTGGAGATGCGCTCCAGCTGGTCGTCGGCGTCCTCGTAGCGGCACTGGATGCCCTCGAGGTTGAGCACGCCCAGCCCGCCCAGCTTGCCCAGGATGGTGGCGGTCTTCACATCCACCACGCCGTCCATGGCCGACGCCAGCAGCGGCAGCTCGAACGTGAAGCCGCCCAGGCTCCAGCTCAGATCCACGTCCTCGGGGTCGCGCGTGCGCCGGCTCGGCACGATCGCGATCTCATCGAACCCGTACGCCCGTCGTCCCTTCTTGCCCCGCCCGATCTCGATCTCCACCCGACCGCCTTTCCGTCCCTAGTGCCTGCCCCCACCAGATGACCGGCCGGGCCCAACGACGCACACGACCCGGGCAGCAGCTGGGCTGACCCGGGTCGGGGAAGGAGGAGGTTGATGAGCGGCGGCGAAGATCACTGGTTCGGAAGCTGTGAGGCTACCGCACCGGCCGGACTGCGGGCCTGCCGTGAAGCGCGCCGGACGTGGGTCCCGCGGTCCCCCCGCTACGCGCCGGCGCCCGCCTGGGCCTCCTCCACCAGGGTCACCTCCACCTGGCGGCGCAGCGCCTCGAGCTCCTTCGCGTCGAACACGCCCGCGCCCATGCGCTGGGTGTTGGCGTTGCCGCACGCCACGGCCAGCGCCAGGCACTCCTGGGGCGAGGAGTGGCGTGCCAGGCCCGTGAGGTAGCCCGCCAGCATCACGTCACCGGAGCCCACCGTGCTCACCACCTCGCGCTTGGGCAACGACGCGCGGTAGGTGACCCCGTTCTTGTTGCCCGGCAGGCGCAGCCGGGCCACGCACCCCTCGGCGCGGTGCACGATGGCCGACGCCGCACCCATGGAGGTGAGGGTCACGGCGGCCTCCTCCAGGTCGCCCAGGCCGTCCTCGCTGAACTCGTAGCCCACGATCTCCTCGGCCTCGCGGGCGTTGGGGCTGACCAGGTCGGGCTCGGCGGCGAGCCCCGCCCGCAGGGCCTCGCCTTCGGTGTCCAGCGCCGTGAACGCGCTGGGTTTGAGCTCGCGCACCAGCGTGGCGTAGAAGTCCTCCGGCACCCCGGGCGGCAGCGAGCCGGACAGCACGAACATGTCCGCGCCGCGGGCCAGGTAGCGCAGCTTGTCGATGAACATGGCCAGCTCGTCCTCGCCCACCATGGGACCGCGGCTGATGATCTCGGTCTGCTTGCCGTTGGGGTCGATCACCACCGCCGACGTGCGCGACTCCTCCCGGATGCGCACGAAGTCGTTGAGGATGCCCTCGCCGGTGAGGCCCTCGATGATGGAGGTGCCCACGGGGCCCCCCGCCAGGCCGGTGGCGATCACGGGTTCACCGATGAGCTTGAGCGCCCGCGCCACGTTGACCCCCTTGCCGCCCGGCAGGGTGAGGGCGTCGGTGGCACGGTTGCGGGTGCCCAGCTGGAAGTAGGGCACCGTGACCGTCCGGTCCAGGGCCGCGTTGAGGGTGACCGTGACGATCATGGGATGAGAGCCTCGAGCCCGGCGCGCACCCGGTCAATGATGCCGGGGGCGTCAACCCCATGATCGGCCACCAGGGACCGCTCGCCCAGCACCGTGGCGCCCTGGCGGAACACCACCCGCCCCAGCACCTGGCCCGCGGTGACCGGCGGCACCACCTCGGCGGGCGCCACCACCTGCTCCCGCACCGGCCGTCCCAGCCGCACGGTGGCCACCAGCGGATCGCCCGTGGCCCGCAGCAGCATGGTGCCGCCCACGTCGCGCACGCCCACGCTGGCCACCGGGGCCCCGGCCCGCGTCAGCCGCGCCCGGCCGTACTGGGAGAACCCCCAGTCCAGCAGGGCCTTGGCGTCGGTGGCCCGCCGCGTCTCGCTGGGCTCCCCGATGAACGCCGCGTAGAGCTGCACGCCGAGGCCCCTCCGGCGGGCGTGCGCGGCCAGCGCGTACCCGGCGCCGCCCGTGTCACCGGTCTTGATGCCGTCGGCGTCGGGGTCGATGTCCAGCAGCCCGTTGTGGCTCTGCAACACGCGGGTGCCCGCACCGTCCGGCCCCGGGATGGTGACCCGCCGATGCCCCACCATCGCGGCCAGCGTGGGGTCGGCCATGACGGCCTCGCCGACGGTGATGAGGTCGCGCACCGACGAGTGGTGCCCGGCCTGATCCAGCCCGTGCGGGTTGGCGTAGTGGGTGTCGCGCAGACCCATCCTGCGTGCGCGGGCGTTCATGAGCGCCACGAACCGCGTGGTGTCGCCGGCCACCGCGTCGGCCATGGCCGTGGCCGCATCGTTGCCGCTGGCGATCATCACGCCGGCCAGCAGGTCGCGCATGCGGATGCGCTCGCCACCCACCAACGACGCCGAGGACTCCCCCACTTCGGCGGCCGACGCCGGCACCGTCACCAGGCGGTCCAGGGGGATGCGGTCGACGCCGATCAGCGCCGTCATCATCTTGGTGGTGCTGGCCATGGGCAGGCGCAGGTCGGGGTTGTGGGCCGCCAGCACCTCGCCCGTGTCGGGGTTGAGCAGCATCCAGGCGCGGGCCTGCGGGCGCGGGGCGGCGGCGCTGGCCGCCGTCCCGGCCAACGCGAGGCCCACCAGGGCAGCGGTCACCGCGCGTGCCGGCATGCGCACCGCGGTGCCCGCCGGGATCACCCTCCCGCCGCGGCCCACAGCGCAGCGCGCAGTTCCTCGGCCGCCGACGCCGGGTCCTGGGCGCGCATGATGGAGCGGCTGGCCGCCACCACGGCGGCACCGGGGCCGCCCGCGAAGGCCGGCCCGAGGTCCTCCGCCTTGCCGCCCTGCGCCCCCACACCGGGGATCAAGAGCGGCTGGTGGGGCATCAGCGCCCGCAGGCGCACCAGGTGCTCGGGCACCGTGGCGCCCACAACCGCGCCCACGTCCGACAGCCCGGATGCCCCGACGCCGGAGGCACCCCATCCGGCCACGCGCTCGGCCAGGGCCTCGCACCAGGTGCGGCCGTCGGCCAGGGGCAGGTCCTGCAGCTCGGCGGCGCCGGGGTTGGAGGTGCGCACCAGCAGGAACACCCCGCGTCCGCCGGCCCGCGCCGCCTCCACGAACGGCTGCACCGCGTCGCCGCCCAGCATGGGGTTGACGGTGAGCGCGTCGAACGGCGGGCGCAGCAGCGCCTGCGCGTAGGCGGCCGCCGTCACCCCGATGTCGCCGCGCTTGCCGTCGGCGATCACCAGCAGCCCCTGCGAGGCGGCCAGGTCGGCCACGGCCTCCATGGCGCCCCACCCGGGTGCCCCGAGGCGCTCGAACCACGCCATCTGCAGCTTCACCGCCACGCAGGCGGGTCCCGCGGCGCGCACCAGGCGCTCGCAGAACGTCCGGATGGCCTGCGCGCCCTCGCCCGCCAGGCGGGGGTCGGGGTCGAGCCCCAGCACCACATGCGAGTGGCGGGCGGTGACGGCCGCCGCAAGGCGGTCGCCGAACGGAACAACCGGGTGATCGCTCACAGCACCATCCAACGGACGATCGGCAGGGTCACCGTGCACAGTAGTGAGGTCACCACCACGGCGTCGGACAGGATGTCCCTCCGCAGCCCGTAGCGATCCCCCAGAACCAGCGACATCATGGCGGTGGGCATCGCCCCCATCACCACCACGGTGTGCAGCAGGTCGCCGTTCATGCCGAGGGCCCGGCCCACCAGCACCCCCACCACGCCGCCCACCACCAGGCGCATCACCGTGATGAGGCCCACGTCGCCCGCGTTGCGGCGCAGGCCGTCGGGGCTGAACACCAGGCCGGCGTACAGCATCACCAGCGGCAGCACGGCGCCGCTGAGGATCTCCAGCGGGCGCGCCAGCGCGGTGGGCACCCGGCCCATCCCCGCCAGGTTCCAGGCGATGCCCGCCAGCAGCCCCCACATGGGCGGCAGCATCAGGCCGCGCACCAGGCCACCCCAGTCCACGCGGGCCCGGCCGTCGCCGGCGCTGCCGAACGCCGTCCCGATGGCCACCGTGGAGGTCCAGGTGATGATCGCCGTGGCCAGCGAGTCCAGCATGATGGCGGCGGGCAGCGAGAACCCGGGGCCGCTGGCGGCGATGAGGGGCAGGCCGAAGAACCCCGTGTTGCCCACGGCGATGGCCGTGAGGAATGCGCCCATGCGCGGCCGGTCCATGTGGCGGGCCCGGGCGATGCCGGCCGCCAGCACCATCAGCACCACGTGCCCCACCCAGGCGGCCACCGGCGCCAGCAGCAGGTCGGCGCGCAGGTCGGCGCGGGCCAGGATGAGGAACACCAGGGCCGGCATGGCCAGGTACAGCACGATGTTGACCAGGGCCTGCGCGTGCTCCTCGCGCAGCAGCCCCGCACGGCGAAGCGCCGCGCCGGCCACGATCAGGACCAGCGCGGCGAATGAGGTTTCGATCACCTGTGGGCGGCGGGGGTGGTCATCCGGCGGAGTATTCCCCCCCGGGCCGCCCCCGCGCCCGCCCTCATGATCAGCCGGGCGGCGTCACGACGCGCCAGCTCTGCACGGCCCACGTGTCGTCCAGCTGCGGGAACAGCGGCGGACGCAGCACCTGCAGGTTGGGGTCGTAGTTGTAGTTGCGGTAGTCGAACATCGACATGGCACCGCCGTCGCGCGTGGCGGTGGACCCGGTGAAGGTCATGGTGCCGTTGTGCGAACCGTTGGCCCCGACGCCCAGCCACTGACCGGCCTGGGCCAGGGTGGCCGCCGACCAGGTCAGGTTGTTGTTGGTGTAGTCGGCCACGTACATGGCCTTGGCCGAGATGAGGCCCAGGATGTCGTCGCCCGGCTGGTTGTAGGAGATGTCGTTGCCCACGTACAGGTTGTTGGAGCTGGCCACGGTGACGCGGCCGTTCACCACCGAGGCGCGCTGGCCGGAGCCGCCGCAGGCGTCGGTGGGGTTGTAGGTGCCGTTGATGCCGGCGCCCTGGCCCACCACCACCGGCTGCTCGAAGTAGAAGTAGCCGGGGTTGCCGCCGCTGGGCAGCGTCACCGTGGTGGGGCAGCCCAGCGTGCCCACCGAGGTGTTGAGGTTGGGGTTGCCGGTGATCTTCCAGATCTTCGCCGTGCCGTTGGCCAGGAACTGCAGCAGCCAGCCCGATGCGGTGGCGTCGTTCTTGTAGACGCCCGTGGCCTGGGCCGCCGCCTTGATCAGCGTGAGGTCCTTGGTGAACGAGGTGAAGTCGATGGGCGGCAGCACCGAGGACACCGTGGGGTTGGTGGTGCTGTCCCACGCCCCGGCCTGGAAGGCGCCGTTGGTGGCCTGCGAGCCGCCGCACGGCGAGCTGTTGCGGCACACCAGGTGCTTGGCGTAGACCTGCGCCTTGGCGGTGCCCTGGTGGGTCACATCGCCGGTGGAGTAGATCTTGCCCGTGGTGGTGGCCGTGTTGCCGTAGACGATGTCCGCGTCGGCGATCATTTGGAAGTCGGTGAGCGACAGCGGCGCCACGCGGGCCTGCACCGAACGCACGATCGCGTTCTTCTGCCCCGACGGCATCACGCGGGCGGTGGACTGCACCCACACGCCGGTCTGCGACGGGTTGATGGTGATGCGCAGTGAGTAGCTGGCCTTGCCGAACCGCGCGTCGTTGAGCGGCACCCAGGTGCTGCTGCCACCCGCGTAGGTCCAGGTGTGGCCCGTGGCCCACGCGTTGCCCGGGTTCACGACGGTGCCGTTCTGGCTGTCGGTGCGCGGGTCCTCGGCCGTGTCCACGTAGCTGTCGGCGTACGTGGGGTCCTCCACGATGCGCGACATGTACAGGTTGACGCCCGCCTCGGCGGCCTGGGTGGCCACGTCCTCACGGGCGGCGCGCGTGGACTGGTCGGTGCCGGCGTTGGCCCACTTGACGCTGGCGATCACCAGCAGGGCGGCGATGCTGGTGACACCGATCACCGTGATCATGCTCTGTCCGCGCTGGGACTCCCGCATGTCAGCGCGGGGTGCGCGGGTTACGCGGAACGACATCGGTGTTCAGCTCCAATGTGGTGTTTGCATTGCCGTTGCGGTACGAGACCAGCAGGTCGAGCGACAGCTGCACGATCGCGTTGGTGGCGGGACTGGAGATGTTGGCCCCCAGGGCCGATCCGTTCGAGTCGTACGCCTTGAACAGCGGTGCGACGGAGGTGTTGGCCACCGCCGGCACCAGCGTCACCGCACCCGAGTAGGCCGGGTAGGTGTACGGCGGGTTGGCGCCCACGGGGGCCGCCGAGTCGCGCACCAGGGCACCGCCGGTGACCTGGTACCGCACCTTCATCGGCTTCACCGAGGTGATGGTGGGGTCGCGGCGCGGGTCCAGGTAGAACTCGATGCTGTTCTGCCCCAGGCTGATGATGGGCGGCGTGCCGCCGCCGTCGGGGCTCACCGCCTGGCGCAGCTCGTTGGACAGCAGGTCCAGCGAGGAGCGCCCGTCGGACTGCGCCTGACCCTGCGCCTGGGTGGTGGTGGCCTGCCGCATCGACGAGGTGAAGAAGGCCAGGATCGCCAGGCCCAGGATCCCCATCATCACGGTTGCCAGGAGCAGCTCCACCAGGGTGAAGCCGCGCTGGCGGTGCGTGTGCGAGGCGGTCATCACGGCACCGCCTGGGTGACGTTGGCGGAGCTCACGGTGAAGGACACCGGGGCGCCCCAGGTGGGCACGCCGGAGTTGAAGCCCGTGGCCCGGAAGGCCTGGTAGTTGCCGTACGGCACGTTGAGGAAGTCCTGGTACTTGGAGGCGTTGGTGACGCCCGTCTTGTCGTAGGTGGCGCCGCTGCCGCCGGACACCAGGAGCAGCCGCACCGTCTGGCTGGCGGATGCCGTGGTGAGCCGCACCGTGGAGACACCGCCGCTGGTGGAGGCCAGCTTGATGTTCACCGTGGTGGTGGCGTTGGTGGTGACCGTGGCCTGCTGGCTGCCGGCCGCGTAGCCGGTGGCCGAGGCCCCGATGAGGTACGGGATGGCGCCCGAGGGCACGCAGAACTTCACGTTGCCGCTGGCGTCGGTGGTGCGCGAGGGCGGGTTGAGGTTGTTGGGGCCACCGGACAGCGTCACCGTGGCGCCCGACAGGGCCGTGCCGCCGGTGTTCTTCACGTACACGTCAACCCAGCCGGAGGTGGCCTTGGTGAGCGAGAACGTGAAGGTCTGGCTGGTGTTGGTGGGGTACCCCGTGGCCGGCACCGCGCTGGACTGGGTGGCCGGCAGGTAGCAGTCGGCGAACACGTCCACCTGGGTGGTGGAGGCGCTCGGCATGATCGGCTGGCCGCCGAGGGTGGTGATGGTGGCCGTGCCGTTGCTCACCGAGGTCAGCTGCGGCGAGCCGGGGGCCGGCGGGGTCACCGTGATGTCGGCCCGGGTGGCGATGGCGTTGCCGGTGGCCGAGTCGTTCATGTTCACGAAGATCGTGGCCGGCTTGTACATCTTGATGGTGACGTTCCAGGTCTGGGACGCCGCCAGGTTCATGCGGGTCTGCGTGGGGGTGGTGGCCGGGTCGGTGTTGTACCCGGCCAGCGTCGCGGAGGCCACGTAGTAGTACTGCGGGCTGGCCACGTTGGTGGCGCTGGGCAGCAGGCCGGCGAACACCACCTTGCCGTTGGCGTCGGTGGTGTCGATGCGCGTGGGCGAGGTGCTGCCGTTCAGGGTCACCGCCGCGTTCTGCAGCGGCAGGCCGGTGAGGGAGTCCACCACGGTCACCACGGCGGTGGCCTTGCCGGAGATGGACGCGTAGTTGTCCGGCGCGAAGATGGACGACACCGTGACGGCCTTGGCCCCGCTGACGGCGGGGGTCACCGTGATGGTGGCCTTCTTGTAGTCCACGTTGGTGTGGGCCTGGCCCTGCGCGGGGTCGTCCACGTACACCACCGTGGTGGTGATGTTGTACGTGGTTCCGTCCACCGTCTTGGTGCCGGTGGGCGACACGGTGCCCGTGGGGTTGCCGTTCACCAGGCCCACGTTGTCGTAGGTGAGCCGGTGCAGCGCCTCCATCTGGCCCTGCGCGATCTGCGCCGCCTGGGTGTCGGTGCGGGACCGGGCCACCTGCCCGGACGCGGCGGCGAAGCCCTGCAGCACGGCGGTGGCGACGACGGCCAGGATGATGATGCTGATCAGCACCTCGATCAGCGCGAAACCGCTCTGCCGTCGTCCGTTCCGGGGGTGATTCACGCCTGACTCCGTTCAGGTGCACGCGCTCGATGCACGGGTCACGGCCTTCGCCCATGCATCGGGGCTATCGGCGATTCACCTCCACCGCTTGACCCCGCAGTAGACGGGATGCCCATACGGCGGCCACCGGCGCCAGGAACGCCGCCCCCATCGCCCATTGTGGCCCCCACCGCGACACCATGGTGCCGCTGAGCGCGTTGCCGGCCCCGATGCCCGCGTACACGCAGCTGTTGCCCCAGGCGAAGGCCTCGGTGAGCAGGCCGGGCGGTGCGGCCCCCGGGATCATCTCGTACACCACCGCCAGGGCCGGGGCCACCACCGCGCCCTGCGCGAACAGGCCCACCGCGATCAGCACGGGGTCGGCCGCCAGCCAGTACAGCGGCGCGCCCAGCACGGCCATCACCACCAGCAGCCACCGCAGCCGGGTGAGCGTGTCGCCGCGCGCGTACCGGGCCGATGCCAGCCCGGCCAGCATGCTGCCCACCGACCACACCGCCAGGATCATCCCGGCCTGCCCGCGGTGCCCGGCGCGGTCGGCCACGGCGATGGCGGCGATCTCCTCCAGGCCGAAGGTGAGCCCCATCAGCCCGTAGATGACCACCAGCACGCGCAGTTGGCCGCTTGCCAGGGCCCAGCCGCTGGCGCGCTCCCGCCCGCCGGGCACGTGGCGGCGCACCACGGCGGCGAACACCAGCGTGGTGGTGAGCATCATCAGCGCCCCCGTGACCAGGCTGGCGTCGGGCGACATCACACGCCCCGCCAGCACCACCAGCACGGGCCCCACGATGAACAGCACCTCCTGCAGCGCGGCCTCCATGCCGTAGGCGCTGCGCAGCACGGCGCCGTCGGCGATGCCGGGAAGCGCCCCGCGCAGCACCGCCGTGATGGGCGGGATCACCAGGCCCGCCACCGCGGCCAGCCCCATCAGGGCGGATGGGTCCAGGTGGCGCGCCCCAAAGGCCATGCCAATGAGGCACCCGGAGGTCACCGCCACGCCCACCGCCAGCACGGGGCGGCGCCGATGGTGTCGATGATGCGGCCGGCAACCGGCGCGCCCACGCCGCCGGCCACCACGTAGGCGGCCGTGATCAGCCCCACCGAGCCGTAGGCCACGTGGGCGTCGCGCAGCAGCAGCACCATCAGCAGCGGCATCACCACCACCGGCAGACGCGCCAGGAACGCCACCGACATCACCCCGGCGGTGCGGCGGCCCTGGTCGGTCATGCCGTGACGGCCAGGTGCACGCGGTGGCGCGAGAGCAGCATGGCCATCCACGCGGCGGCCAGCGGCCCCGCGACCGCCAGACCGAAGCCGGCCGCCACGCCGACGCTGTCCAGCAGCACGCCGGTGATGGCGCTGCCGGCCGACACGCCGCCCAGGATGGCGGCGGCGGCCCAGGAGAAGGCCTCGGTGAGCTGCGAGGGCGCGGTGATGAGGGGCACCAGGCTGAACACGGTCCCCAGCGCCGGGGCGATGGAGGCGCCCTGCAGCAGCAGCCCCAGCCCCAGGAGGATGGGCTGGCGCAGCACCAGCAGCGGCAGGCTCAGCACCGCCATGGCCAGCAGCACGCGCGGCAGCGCGCTCCACAGGTCGGTGAAGGGGTGCTTGGCGGCCACCACGCCGGCGATGAGGCTTCCGAACGCCCACACGGCCAGCGCCACGCCCGCCCATCCCCGGTGGCCCTGGTGGTCCAGGTCGGCGATGGTGGACAGGTCGATGGCCCCGAAGGCCAGGCCGGTGAACGCGAAGGCGGCCAGCAGCAGGCGCATGGGCGTGCCGGACACCACCGACGGCCCCGGCTCACGCGGCGTGGGCGGGGTGTGGTGCCGCACCACCACGGTGAACCACGCCGTGCCCAGCACCAGCAGCACGGCGCAGGAGGCCACCGCCAGGCGCGGGCTGATGCCGGCCAGCAGCGCGGCCAGCGGCGGGCCGAACACGAACAGCAGCTCCTGCAACGCCGCCTCCAGGGTGAGCAGCCCCTCCCCTCGCCCTCGCCGGGCAGGCGCACCAGCAGCGCCCGGATCACGGATGTCACTGGTGGCTCGGCGGCACCCACGATGGCGGCGCCCACCAGCAGCCCGGGGGCCCCGAGGCGCTGCGGGACGGCGGCCAGCACCACCAGCGTCACGGCGGCCAGCGCGCAGGAGCTCAGCATCACCGGCGTGGCCCCAAGGCGGTCGCTGAGCCGGCCCAGCAGCGGCGACCCAATGCCGAGCCCCAGGATGAGGGCGGCCGTGACCGTGCCCACCACCCAGTAGGGGTGCCCCTGGGCACGGGTCAGCAGCACCAGCGACAGGCCCTCCATCACGGTGGGCAGGCGCGCCACCAGGCTGGAGACCATGGCGGTGGGCAGCACCGGGTGCACGCGAAGCTGCGAGAAGGGCATCCGGGCAGTGTCCAGGACGGCGCCCCCGGGTGGAAGGGCGCGCCGTGGGTGATGGGAGGTTCCCGCTAGGCGGGGCGCACCACGAACTGGCGCAACGCCAGGTCGCGGAAGGTCACCGGGCCGCGCGGGCCCGGCACGTGGTCCACGTTGATACCCGTCTCGGGTGCGGCCAGCAGCTTGAAGCCGTCCAGCAGGCGGGTGGTGGCGTTCCAGAACGCCCCGGTGCCGGCGTAGGCGTCCAGGAAGGCGCGCGCCGCATCGGCGTCGTCGGTGACGATGGCGGCGGCCAGCCCGGAGGTCTCGTCGTTGGCGATGGTGGCGGCGTGCTGCGGCGAGTCGGCGGCGTCGATGGTGACGTGGGCCTCGTTGCCCTCGTCCAGGGCCCACTCGAAGCCGCGGGCGTGCTCGTGGGGCGGCAGCGAGGCGCTGATGCCGAGGGGGGCCAGCTCCTGCAGCGCCAGGGTGAGCAGCTCGTCCCAGCACGAGCGGTCCAGCAGCAGCAGGTTGAGCCGGTTGCACACGCCCAGCCGGTCGAGGCTGTCGCGGATGAGCCGCCGGGCCATGTCGCGGTCGGCCCCGGCGTCGAGGTACAGCACCCCGCCGCCGTCGGCGTGCGCCAGGATGCGCACCCCGTGCGCGGCGCCATGGGCGGACAGCTCGCGGGTGGTGGGCCCGCTGCCGCGGATGATCACCAGCGGCACCAGCCCGGGGAACGACACCAGCGCCCGGGCACCGGCCCGGTCGGCCGTGCGCACCAGCTGGATGGCGTCGCCGTCCAGGCCGGCGTCCCGCAGGGAGGGGGCGATCACCAGGTCCATCAGGGCGGTGGCCGAGCGCAGGGCGGCACCGCCGGTGCGCAGCACGCCGGCGTTGCGCGACTTCACCAGCTGGCTGGCCACGTCGATGGTGACGTTGGGCCGCGCCTCGTAGTTGGCGCCGATCACCCCCACGGGCCGGCGCCGCTCCTCCAGCACCAGGCCGTTGCCCAGGTCGCGGGTGGCCACCACGGCCTCGGGGAAGGGCGCGTCGGCCAGGATGGCGATCTGGTCGGCCATGGCCCGCATGCGCGCCTGGTCCAGCCGCAGCCGGTCGCGCATGGCCTCGGGGAAGCTCGGGTCCAGCGCCTCCAGGTCGGCGGCGTTGGCCTCCAGCACCGGCTCGCCCGAGTGCACCAGCAGCTCGCTCATGCGGTGCAGGGCGTGCGTGAGGGCGGCCTCGGGGGCTGCGGCCAGGGACGGGGCGGCCGCGCGGGCGGCGCGGCCCGCGGCCTCCACAAGCGAATGCGCATCGTCGTGAGTCATCGGCCGGTGATTCTCACACGCCGCGGCGGACGCGCGCCCCACCCGAGTACGCTCCGCCGATGACGGCCCTGCGCGCCCGGGTGCACTACGGATGGATCGTGGTGGCCATCACGTTCCTCACGCTGCTGGCCGCGGCGGGCTTCCGCTCCACCGTGGGCGTGTTCGTGGTGCCGCTGCAGCACGAGTTCGGGTGGGGCCGGGACGACGTGTCCGGGGCCATCGCGGTGAACCTGCTGTGTTACGGGCTGACGGCGCCGTTCGCCGCGGCGCTGGTGGAGCGCCTGGGCATGCGCCGCGTGATGGTGGTGGCGCTGGCCGCCGTGTCCGTGGGCGCGGCGCTCACCATCGGCATGACCAGCCTGTGGCAGCTGGACGTGCTGTGGGGGCCGGTCATCGGGATCGCCACGGGCGCCATCAGCGTGCCGCTGTCGGCCATCGTGGCCACCCGGTGGTTCGTGCAGCGCCGGGGGCTGGTGACGGGGCTGCTCACCGCCGCCTTCGCCACCGGCAACCTGGTGTTCCTGCCGCTGCTGGCGTGGATAACCGAGCACCAGGGGTGGCGTACCGCCGCGGGCCTGGTGGCGGTGCTGAGCGCGCTCACCATCCCGGTGGTGGCGGCGCTGATGCGCGACCACCCCCACCAGATGGGCCTGGCCCCCTTTGGGTCGGATGCGCCCACCCCGCATGTGCCGCACACCGGCAACCCGTTCGTGACGCCGCTGCGGGTGCTGCGCGAGGCGGTGCGGGTGCGCGACTTCTGGTTGCTGGCGGGCACGTTCTTCGTGTGCGGCTGGACCACCAACGGCGCCGTGCAGTCGCATTTCATGCCCGCGGCCCACGACCACGGCATCCCCGATGTCACCGCGGCGTCGCTGCTGGCGGTGATCGGCGTGTTCGACATCGTGGGCTCCACGGCGTCGGGGTGGCTCACCGACCGCGCCGACCCCCGCCGGCTGCTGTTCGTCTACTACATCCTGCGCGGCACCTCGCTGGCCCTGCTGGTGCCGCTGTTCTCGGGCCCGCGGCTGGGCCTGGTGGCGTTCGCGGTGGTGTACGGCCTGGACTGGGTGGCCACGGTGCCGCCCACCGTGGCCCTCACGGTGATCAGCTTCGGGCGCGAGCGGGCCGGCGTGGTGTTCGGGTGGGTCTTCTGCAGCCACATGCTGGGCGGGGCGGCCGCCGCCTGGATCGCCGGGGCCGCGCGCACCGCCCTGGGCGACTACCTGCTGGCGTTCGTGGCCGCCGGCATGATGGGGGTGCTGGCGGGCGTGGCGTCGCTGGGCATCGCCCGTCACCGGGTGACCCCGCCGCCGGTCCTGGCCACCGCCGATTGAGGCCCCGGGGCCGTTGCGGTCTACGATGGCGCCCGGCCACCGGACCTCCGGCGGGCTACAGGTCGGCCCCCTCCGGTCGATGTTGCTGCAAATGACGCATCCCACACCCTCGATCCGCCACCGCCCCGCGCCACTGCGACGGGCCATCCGCACCGCGGCCGCCGCCGCGGCGATGGTGTGCGCGTGCGCCGGTGTGGCCGCCGCCGCCGTTCCCACGGACGGCACCGACGTGCGCACCACCAAGCCCCCGCCCACCTTCCACCTGGACACGCTGCCGTCGTTCCTGGACTCCGAGCCGGGGCTGCTCAACCGGTGGGCCACCGCGAAACCGGGCACCCAGACCGCCAAGGACCTCACCTGGCTGGTGCGGGCCGACCAGATCGTGCACTCCCGGCCCACGCCCCTGGGACGCAAGAAGACCATCGAGCGCGTGGTGCGGGTGAACGCGTGGTGGTACGCCACCCACGACAGCCCCAGCGCACACGTGATCCTGTACGGCGACGACGGCATCCTGTTCAACTACCGCAAGGGCTTCGGATTCGAGTTCAACCCGGTGGCCACCGCGGGCCGCTGGCGCAAGCTCAACGCCAAGGTGCCGGTGCAGGACCTGGCCAAGGCCATGCTGCAGTTCGCGGTGCAGCGCCGCTACGCGGGCCAGCCGTGGATGGCGTACGAGTACTACGACGACCGGGACCGCCCGCTCAAATTCGTGCCGGGCACCTCGGGCATGGCGCAGTCGCGCATGGCCACCCTGTTCGCCTCCTCATGGGTGAAGACGGGCAACCCCCGCTACGCCACCATGGCCTCGCGGCTGATCCAGTTCTTCAGCGTCCCCACCAGCGCCGGTGGCGGCAAGGCGATGCTGATCAACCCGGTCACCAAGAAGAAGATGCTGTGGTACCCGGAGCGGGTGTTCCCCGGTGACGACCCCTGGAAGGGCGCGGCCCTCAACGGGTTCATGGCGGCGCTGATCGACCTGTACGCCGCCGCCACCCGGCTGGGCATGCCCGTGGAGACCGGCAAGCACCCCTCCCACGCCCTCAAGCAGGCGGTGGCCGATGAGCGCCGCCGGGCCCTGAAACTGGCAGAGCAGGGCGCGGTGTCGGTGTCGAACGCGCTGCCGTTCCACGACACCGGGTCGTGGAGCCTGTACGCCCTGCACGCCGCGGGCTACAACTCCGGCCCCCTGAAGGCCGACCTCAACTACCACTGCTACCACATCGCCCTGCTGCACAGCCTCGAGCGGCGCGCCCCCGGGCTGGGCTTCGAGACCTATGCCCGCAAGTGGCAGGGGTACGTCAACAAGCGGGGCCTCAAATGCCCGGCGCGGCCCAACTCGGGCGACACCTCGGGTGATGCGTCCACCACGCTGCCGCCCGACGCGGATCCGCCCCCCGGGCTGATCACGCTCCCGCCGGACACCCCTCCGACCCCGTAGACGGGGCGGCGCGAAGCGCCGACAAAACGGATTGGCCGCGCCGACAAATGGGATTACGGGCGCTGCAAAACGGATTGCGGGCGCTGCGAAACGGGATTGGGACCAGCAGCTCGCCGGACGCAGAGCACGCCGCGTCGAGCCACGCCCTCGCCCGCACGACCGCCTTCCGCGTCGCCGAGCTGGCGCACGTCGCCTCGCCAGCACCGCCAGGGTCTCCTCGGCTCGCCAGGTCCTCCGGGCTGATGAGCACCGCGGCGGACGGCCGTTAGGGTGACCACGATCGCCCTCCCGTCGACCCGATCGACGTACTCGGCGAGCGCCTGTGCGCAGCGACTCAGTCGTCATGGGACATTCGTGCCAGGCGCGGCGTTCAACTCGCGATCGCGGTCGACTCGGCCCCGGCGCGCAGCAGCGCCCCACCGTCCCCACGGCGAGGCCCAGCAGCAGGATCGCGGCGCCCGGAATGATGATCACCGGGATGGACGCCTGCTTCGGGAAGACGACGGGCCAGAGGACCATCCCGAGGCCGAGCAGAGTCAGGATGGACGCCGCGCCCAGGGCGCCCCTCGCGAGCGGGCGCTGACGCGCCCTTGGGTCGGCCTCGTCGCCCACCTGCGAAATTCTACGGGTCGTCTGCGTGAGGGCGCAGCGGGCCGGAAACGGCGAGGGGCCCGGTGTTGGCCGGGCCCCTCTGAACTGCGTCCTACCCCGTGTGGGGTGGGGTTACATCATGCCGCCCATGCCGCCCATGCCGCCCATGTTGGGGGGCATGCCGGGTCCGCCGTCCGAGTCGGGTTTGTCGACCACGACGCATTCGGTGGTGATGATGTTCTTGGCGATGCTCGCCGCGTTCTGCAACGCGCTGCGGGTCACCATCGCGGGGTCGATGATGCCTTCCTTGACCAGGTCCACGTACTCACCCGAGTCGACGTTCAATCCCTGCCCGTCACCCAGCTCACGGACCTTGCCGACCACCACGCTGCCCTCAAGGCCCGCGTTGTCGGCCAGCTGACGAAGCGGCTCCTCCAGGGCACGGCGCACGATCTGCACGCCCGTGGCCTCATCCCCACTCAGGTTCAGGCCGTCCAGGCTGCCGATCGCGTTGACGAGGGCGACACCCCCACCGGGGATGATGCCCTCCTCCAGCGCGGCGCGGGTGGCCTGCAGGGCGTCCTCCACCCGGTGCTTCTTTTCCTTCATCTCCGTCTCGGTAGCGGCGCCGACCTTCACCACCGCCACACCGCCGGCGAGCTTGGCCAGGCGCTCCTGCAGCTTCTCCCGATCAAAGTCGGAATCCGAGGTCTCGATCTCACCGCGGATCTGCTTGATGCGGCCCTGGATCAGGGCCGCGTCCCCGGCGCCATCGATGATCGTCGTCGCATCCTTGCCCACCACGACCTTGCGGGCCGCCCGAGCTGGGACACCTGCGTGTTGGTGAGCTTCAGGCCCATCTCCTCCGCGATCACCTCACCGTCGGTGAGGATCGCGATGTCCTCAAGCATCCGCTTCCGGCGGTCCCCGAACCCGGGGGCCTTCACCACGATGCCGGTGAAGGTGCCGCGCAGCTTGTTCACGATCAGGGTCGCCAGGGCCTCACCCTCAACGTCCTCCGCGATGATCAGCAGCGACTTCCCGCTCTGGATCACGCGCTCAAGGACGGGGAGCAGGTCCTGCACGGTGCTGATCTTGCCGTTGTGGATCAGGATGTACGGGTCCTCCAAGACCGCCTCCATGCGGTCCTGATCGGTGATCATGTACGGCGACATGTACCCCCGGTCAAACTGCATCCCTCCGTGAAATCCAGGTCCATCCCGAAGGTCTGGCCCTCCTCCACGTTCACCACACCATCCTTACCCACCTTCTCGATCGCATCCGCGATCACATCACCAATCGCACGATCCCGCGCGGAAATCGTCGCGACCCGGGCGATGTCCTCCTTACCCGACACCTCCTTGGCCTGACCCGCGACGGCGGTCACGACGGCATCCACCGCCGCCTCGATGCCGCGCTTGAGGCCCATCGGGTTCGCACCCGCCGCCACATTCTTCAACCCCTCACGCACCATCGCCTGCGCCAACAACGTCGCCGTCGTCGTGCCATCCCCGGCGACGTCATTCGTCGCCGTGGCGACCTCACGCACCAGGGCCGCACCCTGATTCTCAAACGGGTCCTCAACCTCGATCTCACGCGCGATCGTCACACCATCATTGGTGATCGTCGGCGCCCCGAACTTCTTGTCCAACACCACATACCGACCCTTCGGACCCAGGGTCACCTTCACCGCATCGGCAAGCGTGTTCACACCACGCTCCAACGCCCGCCGAGCCTCCTCATGGAACAAAATCTGCTTGGCCATATTGCGCCGTCACTCCCTCACATCAGCGTGTGTTGACGTCTCGTGTGCGCCGACGGCGCGTCTAGCCCTCGACCTTGGCGAGGATGTCGTGCTCGGCGAGGATCAGCAGGTCCTCACCGTCCACCTTCACCTCGGTGCCGCCGTACTTGCTGTAGATCACCTCGTCACCGGCGACCACATCCAGGGGCTGGCGGGCCCCGTCCACGTACCGGCCCTCACCGACGGCCAGCACCTTGCCGCGCTGCGGCTTCTCCTTCGCGGTGTCCGGCAGCACGAGGCCACTGGCGGTGACCTCCTCCTGCTCCACCGCCTGCACCAGCACGCGGTCTCCCAGCGGCTTGAGGTTCATGCGTCTCCCCCGTCCAGGGTTGGTGTTTGCGACAGGCGCGGACCCCGTGGCCCGCGCGTTGGCACTCACCCAGTGAGAGTGCCAACGGGGAGGCTACACAAACCGGGGCGCGTCCCGCCACCCCCGCGGCGCTACGTGGCGGAGTGCCCCGCCGCCCGGTCCATCAGCGCCGCCGGATCCTGGCCGGGCGCCACGAAGAACCACCAGCGGTAGAAGCCCTCGCGGCGGTCGGACATCACGCCCAGCACCCGGTTGAGGGGATCGTCCACGGGGAGGCGGAACAGGCCGTCGGCCACCACCCGCGGGTCGCGGCCGCTGACCCCCCAGGCCTCCATGGCCAGCGCGGCGCCGGCCGGCGGGTCGTCGCCGCCGCCGGCGAAGGCGGCACCACACCCGGCGCACGTGCCGGCGGTGAGCTCCGGCGCCTCGCATGCCAGCGCCCCGCACAGGGGGCAGAACAGCCGGACCACGCCGGTCAGAGGAGCGTGGCCAGCGCCAGGGTCGCCAGCGTCACCACCAGGGCCGCCGCCGTCGCCAGCGGCGCGCCCCGGCCGCCGCCGAGCCGCCAGCCCGCCAGGCCCAGGGCCATCCCGGTGACCCCGGCCACCAGCACCAGCACCACCTGCGCGGGCTGCACGATGTTGCGCGACAGCGCCACGCCCGCCATCGCGGCGGTGAGCAGGGACCCGAAGTACACCGTCTCCAGGCCGTCCAGCTGGTGCCGGCGCATGCGCAGGGCCTCATCCGCCGCCCAGCCGGCGAACACGAGGTTCCACAGGATGATCACCACCATGCCCAGGGCGTGCGAGCCGGAGGCGAAGTGGACCAGGTCGATCAGGGCCACCACGGCCGCCACCACGGCGGCGCCCAGCAGCACCTTGGAGGCCAGTCCCACGGCGTCGGCCTGACGGTCGTCCAGCGTTCCGGACACCACCGTGCGCCGGCGCATGGCCACGCGCCCGGCCGCGCTGAGCCGCCGCCCCACCACCTCCGCCGCCCCGAAGGCGGCCAGGCCGAGCAGCCCGCCCACCAGCAGGCCCGGTTTCCAGGCCTCGGCCGGGTTGTCGCCCCGCAGCCGCAGGATGTTGTAGACCACCAGCCAGCCCACGAACACGAAGCCGATGCCCCGCGAGAGGTGACTGTGCTGGCCGGTCTCCGCGGCGTCGTCGACGGGTTCGTTCATGCGGCTGCCTCCAGGGCCGCGCTGAGCATGCGGGCGGCCCGGCCTCGATGTGACACGGCATTCTTCTCCAGGGGCGACAGCTCGGCCATGGAGCGATGGTCCCCCGCGACGAGGAACACCGGGTCATACCCGAACCCCCCGTCCCCGCGCAGCTCGTGCGCGATGGTGCCCGGGCACACCCCGCAGCCCATGCGCACCCCGCCGGCACCGTCCAGCGCCACCAGCACGCACACGAACGCGGCCCGGCGGTCGTCCACGCCGTCCAGCTCGGTCAGCAGCAGCCGGTTGTTGTCGGCGTACGTGGCATCCGGGCCGGCGTAGCGGGCGCTGTACACCCCGGGACGCCCGTCCAGCGCGTGCACCGCCAGGCCCGAGTCGTCGGCCAGCACCAGGTGCCGGGGATCGACGTCGCCCCGCAGGGCGTGCGCCTTGAGCAGGGCGTTCTGCAGCAGGGTGGTGCCGGTCTCCTCCACGTCGAACCCGGGCGGCGCCGGCACCACCGAGGCGCCCAGCATCTGCTGCAGCTCCTCGGCCTTGTGCGGGTTGCCGGTGGCCAGCACGATGTTCACGACAGCGCCGACTCCTGCGCCCGGAGGATGCTGGTGATGCCCTCCGCGGCCAGGTCCAGGGCCTGCGTGAGCTCGGCACGGCTGAACGCCGCGCCCTCGGCGGTGGACTGCACCTCGATGAGCTTGCCGTCGCCGGTCATGACGATGTTGAGGTCGGCGTCCGCGGCCACGTCCTCGCGGTAGCAGGGGTCCAGCAGCGCGACGCCGTCGATGATGGCCACGCTGACGGCGGCCACGGGTTGCGTGACCGGGTCGGCCGTGAGCCGCCCGTCGCCCAGGTGACCGCGCAGGGCCAGCCGCAGGGCCACATAGGCACCGCAGATGGACGCGCAGCGCGTGCCGGCATCGGCGGTGAGCACGTCGCAGTCCACCCACACGGTGCGCTCGCCCAGCGCGGCGGTGTCCACCACGGCGCGCAGGGCGCGGCCGATGAGCCGCTGGATCTCCGATGAGCGGCCGTCCAGCTTGCCGCGGGTGACGTCGCGCTGGCGCCGCTCGGAGGTGGAGGCGGGCAGCATGCCGTACTCGGCGGTGACCCACCCCTTGCCCGAGCCGCGCCGCCAGCCGGGCACGCCCTCCTCCACGGTGGCGGTGCAGATCACGCGCGTGCCGCCCATCTCGATGAGGGCGCTGCCGTGCGCGGTGGGGACGAAACCGGGGGTGATGCGGATGTCGCGGAGCTGATCGGGCAGGCGCCCGTCGGGCCTGGCGGTGGAGGCGGGTTCGGTCGTCATCCGGCGGGAGGATAGACGGCCCGGGGCGACGGCACAGCCGCGGGCGGCGGGGATAGGCTCTGCGGGTGCACTCGGGCGCTGAGGAGCTGGCGGATCTGCTGCGTGATGCGCGCCACGCCGTGGTACTGACCGGGGCGGGCGTGTCCACCGAGAGCGGCATCCCCGACTTCCGCTCCGCCGGGGGCATCTGGGAGAAGTACGACCCCATGGAGGTGGGCTCCATGTCCACCTTCCTGTCCGACCCCTCCCGCTTTTGGAGCTTCCACCGGCCGCGCATCGACATGCTGGGCGGCGTGCAGCCCAACGCGTGCCACACGGCCATCGCCGAGCTGCAGCGGGCCGGGGTGCTGCACGAGCTGATCACCCAGAACATCGACCGGCTGCACGCGCGGGCCGGCAGCGAGGACCCCATCGAGGTGCACGGCTCGCTGGACCGCGGCGTGTGCCTGCGCTGTGACCACCGCGTGTCGATGGACGAGCTGTGCGCGCTGGCCGACGCCGCCGAGGATGGCGTGCCGCGCTGCGCGCGCTGCGGCTTCCAGCTCAAATCCGGGGTGATCCTCTTCGGCGAGAACCTGCCGTACGACGCCATCAACGCTGCCTACGCCGCGTGTCACGCCGCCGACGTGATGCTGGTGATCGGCAGCTCGCTGCTGGTGGCGCCGGTGAGCGGCCTGCCCGGGCTTGTCCTGGACAACGGCGGCAAATTGGCGATCCTCACCGAAAGCGAAACCCCCTGGGATGACCGCTGCACGGTGCGCCTGCACGGCCGCGCCGCCGCGGTGATGGACGAGGTGCGCGGACGCATTTTGGACGGCCGGAGGGGTTGAGCCTCCGGCCGCCCGGGCCGATGAACCATGCAATGCGGCACCTGCGGCGCGTGAGCATGTCGATGTCCCGGCGTGACCCGGATCTGGTGCGCCGGGAAACCGCGCTGCTGACGGCCGCCCTGACGGGCGCCGTCATCGATCGCGGCACGGGTGGCCCCGCAGGGCCCCGCCGCCAACGCCAACATGCTCACCAGCGCCGTGATCCTGGCGGCCGCGCAGCTGGCGATCCTGGCCGTATGGGCACCCCGGGGCATCGACTGGTACGGCGTGACGCTGCTGCAGGCGCTGGCGCCCGCCGTGGGCCTGGCCAGCCTCACCCACCAGGCCGAGGCCGTGGCGCCCCTGCTGGTGCTCAACGTGGTGTGGGCCGCCGCCGTGCTGCCCGTGCGCGTGAGCCTCACATCCATGGTGTGGAACCTGGGCGCCGCCTGCATCCCCGTGGTGATGGCGCTGCACGACGATCAGCCGGTGATGGAACCCGGCGGCCGGGCGGGCATCACGGCGGCCGTGATGCTGTGCGCCGGGGGCATGGTGCAGCTGCTCACCCACGGCATGCGGCATTCGCAGGCCCAGTCGGACACCGAGTCGCGCACCGACGTGCTGACCGGCCTGTTCAACCGCCGGCACACCGACGAGGCCCTGGCGATGGAGACGCGCCTGGCGGCCCGCAGCAACCGCCCCTGCGCGGTGCTGATGGTGGACGTGGACCACTTCAAGTCGGTCAACGACACCTTCGGGCACGCCGCCGGCGACGAGGTGCTGGTGTCGGTGGCCCGGCGCATCATGGCCCGCGCCCGCGCCGGCGACGTGGCGTGTCGCTGGGGTGGCGAGGAGTTCATGCTGCTGGCCCGCGACATCCCCGACCACGACGCCCTGGCCAGCCTGGCCGAGGACGTGCGCATGTCGTGCTTCGGCGCGGTGCGCGTGTCCGACGGGCGCGTGGTGCCGGTGACCGTGTCGGTGGGCGCCTCGCTGTCGTCCCGGTTCCCCACCCCGGACACGCTCACGGAGGCCGCCGACCGCGCGCTGTACGAGAGCAAGCGGGACGGGCGCAACCGGTGCACGGTGGCGGGCGCGGCCCGCACCCTGGGCCAGGTCAGCGCGCCGGCGGCGCCGCGAACCGGCCGGTGATCCACCGCTGAGCGGCCTCCACGGCCTGGGCCTGGCGGTCGGTGAACACGTGGTCGGCGCCCTCGATGTACTCCAGGTGCACGTCGGGGCAGCCGCCCTCGGTGGCCAGGCGCACCAGCTCGGGGCCCTCGTCCACGGGGATCAGCATGTCGTCGGAGGCCTGGATGATGGCCAGCGGCACGCGCAGGATGCCCACCCAGCGACGTGACTCTGCCGCCAGGGCCTCCGGCCCGCGTGAATGCCACCACGTGCGGTAGGTCCAGATCTCGGCGTGCTCGGGCCGGTGCGAAGCCCCGGCGCCGCGCTCCACGATGACGATGCGGTCGCGATCCGGGTCGTCGGTGCCCGCCATGCCCCGCTGCACGATGCGGCTCATCTCGTTGTAGTCGGGCGTGGCGCCGAAGCGCTCCCACCTGCGGCGCAGCGAGTTGGGCAGCGACAGCGGGTGGGCGATGGTGCACACCCCCACCACCTCCGGCGGGGCGTGCCGGGCCTGGTAGTGGGTCACCATCGTGGACCCCATGCTGTAGCCCACCAGCACGATGCGCCGGTAGCCGCGGCGGCGCAGGGCGGCCACGGCGGCGTGGATGTCGGTGGGCACGCGGTCGAGCAGCCCGCTGCCGAAGAAGGCGCCGTAGTTGGCCATGCGCGTGTTGGCGCTGAGCACCGGGATGCCCACCTGGGCAAGCCCGAACGCCAGCCGGCGCGGCATGCGCGGTGAGGTAGTTGCCCACCGAGCCGTGGATCACCAGCGCCGCCACGCGCGAGTCGTGGGTGTCGCGCGGGGTGAACATCATGGCGTCCCACTTGCTGCCGTCGTCGGTGTCCAGCAGCAGCAGGCGCGTGATGATGCGCCGGTCGTCCTGCCCGAACCGCGGCTGGCGACGGCGCACCTGGGGGCGGCGCGGTGGGTGGTAGGGGCGGCCGGAGCTCACGCCACCCGCTTCAGCCAGCGCACCAGCGCGCGGGAGGCCACGATCTCGCGGCCGGTGTAGAAGTGGTCGGCGCCCTCGATCATCACCACGCGCACGTTGGGGTTGCCCAGCCGCCGCGCCACCGCCGCCAGGGCCTCGGCCTCCTCCGGGTGCACCACGCTGTCGTTGGTGCCCTGCAGCATCAGGATGGGCGCCCGCACCTGGCCGATCTGCATGTGGGTCTTGGCCTCGTCGGCCTCCGGCCCGCGGAGTACCACCACGTGCGGTAGGTGTACACCTCCGAGTCGCCGGGGCGCTTGGTGGGCCTGCGGCTGCGCTCGATGGTGAACAGGCGGTCGGCGTCCTCACCGCGGGGGTCCTCCATCACCTGCCGGGCCCGCTCGTATAGCGACTCGTAGCTGGGCTGAGCCAGCCAGCGACGGGCGCGCGCCTCCAGCGACTCGGGCAGCCCCCACGGTGCGCCCAAGCAGCGCCACGCCGCGCAGCCACGGCACGTGGGCGGTGGCGGCCCAGCGGGTGATCAGCGACGCCCCGCTGGAGTAGCCCATGCCGATGAGGCTGTCCCAGCCCTCCCCGCGCAGCCACTCCGCCCCGGCGGCCAGGTCGCGGCGGGCGCGGTCGAAGATGCCCGGGCCGAACAGCTGGCCCACGTTGCCCATGCGGGTCTCCACCACCAGCACCGGGAAGCCCTCCCGGGCAAGGGGCGGGGCCAGGAAGCGCAGGGTGCCCACCAGGAAGTTGCCCATGATGCCGTGCACGTGCATGCAGGCGGTGCGCCGGCCCGTGGCGCGTTCCCGCAGCCGCGCGGCGCGCTCGTCGATCACCAGCATGGCGTCGTGGCTGACTCCGTCCCGGGCCCGGAGTGTCACCAGCTGGTACTCGACGGGCACGGTGCGGCGGGTTCAGACGTTCAGGGAGCGGTAGTCCCGGCCCCAGTACACCAGGGGCGGGGCGTCGCCCTGCTGGGTGTCCACCACCCGGCCCACCAGGATGGTGTGGTCGCCGCCGTCCAGGGCGGCGTGTCGGGCGCACACCAGCCGGGCGGTGCCGGCGTACAGCAGCGGCGCGTCGAACGCGCCGGGGGCCCAGGTGACCTCGTCGAACTTCTCGGCGCCGGGGCGCGCGAACAGCGTGGACGTGTCGGCCTGGTCGGCGCTGAGCAGGTGCACGGCGAACCCGGGTGCCGCCACCAGGTGGTCGTGGCTCTGGGCGCTGCGGGCGATGCAGGCCAGCACCAGCGGCGGGTCCAGCGACAGCGACGAGAACGAGGACACCGTGATGCCAATGGGCCCGTCGGGTCCCGCGGCGGTGACCACGGTGACGCCGCTTGCCCACACCGACAGCGCCTGGCGGAACTGGTCTGGGGGCACGCCGTCGGGTTGCATGCCCGGCACGCTACCGCAGGCGGGCCGTGGGGATGCGTCAGGGTGCGGCGAGGCCGTCCTGCAGCGCCAGCCAGGCCCGCGGGGAGCGACCGGCGTGGGCCGAGAACGCCCGCGAGAACGCCGACGCGCTGCCGTAGCCCAGCTCGCCCGCCAGGCGTGCCAGCGGTTCGCCCTGCCGCAGGCGCTGCTCGGCGATGCTCATGCGCAGGCCGGCCAGGTAGCCGCCGGGGGTCTGGCCCAGCGTCGCCCGGAACGCGGATGCGAACGCGGTGCGCGACATGCCCGCGCTGCGGGCCATGCCCGGCAGCGTCCAGGCCTGGCCGGGTGCGTCGTGCATGGCCACCAGCGCCCGGGCCAGCCGCGGGTCGGACAGGCCGGCGATGAGCCCCGGCGCCACCCCCACCGCCGCCGGGTTGTCCAGCATCCAGCGCAGCAGCTGGATCAGCACCACCTCGAACAGGTGGTCGGCCAGCAGCCGCTGACCGCACCGCACGCGTTCGGTCTCGTCCAGCAGCAGCGCGATGGCCGGCTCCAGCCCGCTCACGCGGTGCAGGGGCAGGCAGATCAGCGCCGGCAGGGCCTGCAGCAGGGGGTTGCGGTGGGCGCCGGGCAGCTGCAGGGCCGCGCAGGTGGTCTGGGGCCGGGGTGCCCCGGGGTGGAAGTCGTGCGGCGCCGGCCGCGGGTAGAACAGCACGCTGGGGGCGTCCACCAGCACCTCCGCCGGCAGCGGCCCCCGGCCGGGTGGGTCACGCGCAGCACCCCGCCGCGCACCACGTGCAGGTATCCCTGCGCGTCGCCGGGGTAGCGCCGCACGCCGCGCAGGGGCCCGGCGTCCATCAGGTGGGTGTGGATCCGGAACTGCTCCAGCAGGCCGGACAGCCGGTCCACGGGCGGCAGCGATTGTGCACGTTCAGTCAACACATCTGGACTGTACATCACGCATCGTCCCGTCAGCGACGCCAGTGTGGCCGGGCACACCCGTTCACCCCAGAAAGGAGCCGTCATGTCGCGACGGCGCGTACTCACCCTCCTCGGCCTGGCGGCGTCCGTGCCGGTGGTGGCCATCGGGGCCGCCCACACCCCCCACGGCGGCGGCCTGGCCACCCCCGCGCGGGCCGCGGTGCGGCCGGCGTTCGACATCGTGCACACCCGCATCAGCGTGCACGGCGGGCTGGCCGTGTTCCGGATGCGCGTGTCCGGCCGCGCCGGGTCGAGCCGCCCGGCGCCCACCGGGGCGCTGGCCGGCAGCCGGGTGTTCTCCTACGTGTGGCCCACCACGCTGGATCCCGCCGTGGTCGGGTTCGCCCCGAAGTCCGGGATCCTGGCGTTCGCCGTGACGTCCCACCGGGACTTCGACGACACGCCGCTGTTCGACGAGAACGGCGACGGGCGGCTGGGTGACGACGGCGCCGTCTGGCATTCGCACTGGGTGGTGCTGGCACCCGACGCCACCTGCGGGCCCGCGGCGCTGAAGGTGGCCGCCATCCCCGCCGGCACCACGCCGCACCTGCCGGCCACCTGGCCCGGGCTGCCCATCCTCATCGACAGCCCGGGCTGGAGCCCCACCTTCCACGGCGGCACCGTGACCGTGCGCGTGCCCTTCACCGACATCGGGGCGGTGCGCTCCGCCCGGTTCGACGGCGTCACCGCGGCCCTGCGGGTGAACGCCGGCCTGCACGACCCGCTGCTGTGCGTCACCGACGTGTTCAAGACCGCCTCGGGCGACCTCTCGCTGCCCGGCCACACCGACTGACCCCATCCGCAGGGTCGCGGGCGGCACCGGTGCTGTGTCAGGGAACATCGGTGATGTTCCGGCGAGCGAAAACCGAGCAGATCAAGGACGCAGTGTCCCCCGCATATTGGGAATATTCGGGGGATCGAGGACGCTGAGCTGCGATGTGTTTGCAGCCGCCGGAACGCGGTGAAGGTTTCCTGACACAGCACAGGCATGTGGGGGGCGTTCGCCGCCCTGGGCGGCGGGGTGATCCCGCCCCTTCTGGGCGAGAAGATCGCCGTGGCGATCGCCGACCACAACCGCTGCGAGTACTGCCTGGCGGCCCACACCCTGCTGGGCGGCAAGGCGGGCGGCAGCGCCGATGAGATGGCGGCGGCCCAGGCGGGGCACTCGGACGATCCCGCCACCGCCGCGGCCCTGGCGTTCGCCCTCAAGCTGGTGCGGCGGCGGGCGCAGCTGGACCCGGGCGACGTCGACGATCTGCGACGCGCCGGGTTCGACGATCAGCAGATCGTGGAGATCGTGGCCCACGTCGCCCTCAACCTGTTCACCAACTACGTCAACGTGGCGCTGGAGGTGCCGGTGGACTTCCCGGGCATCCGCCTCACCGCGCGGGCGGCCTGAGCGGCCGGCCCCTACCGCAGGCGGGTCACCTGGATGCCGCTGCGGGCGCCCACGGGCGCCTGCCCCAGGTACCCGCCGAGGGGCCCGGAGGCGTTGGCCAGGTGCACCGTGGCGAAGGCCACGCGCGTGGTGAACGCCGCGGGCTGGCTCATGAACAGCCGCTGGCCCAGGCTGTCGCGCAGCAGCACCACCGCCCCCTGCTTGCGGCGGGCCAGGTCGCTGGCCACGATGCGCTCCCGGAAGCCCCCGGGCACCCGCAGCCGCTCCCGCCACGCCGCGATGTTGCCGGCGATGGTGGGCACCGGCACGGCGGGCGACTGCACCGGCACCGTGCGCGGCAGCACCAGCGTGCGCAGCGCGCGGCGGGCGCCGGTGTGCACGTTGCGGGCCATCACCATCACCTTGTTGGAGCCGTCGCGCACCAGCGTGTACACGAACCACCCGTTGGCGAAGTCGGCGGTGGCGATGTGCGCCCCGCCGGACATGCCGGCAAGCGCCGTGCGCCGCGTGCCGTCCACCAGCACCGCCTGCTCCTGGCCGATGCCGTAGCCGTACACGGCGCCGGTGAGCAGCTCGCGCACCACCACCGCGCCGCCCGCGGTGCCCCACACGGCCACCGGGTGCACGGCGCCGTAGATGAGGCTGCGCTGGTACACGGTGTGCGGCGGCTGGGTGCCGTCGGCAGGGGCCTGCAGCACGTCGGCCTCGCGGCCGTTGCCCGCCCCCACCTCGCGCAGCCACGTCACCGTGGGGCCGGCCACGTCGGCCGAGGTGATGCGCACCCCATCGTCCAGGGGCGTGTCGGTGTCGAGCAGCGTCTGCACGCCCGTGGTGGGGTCCACGCTCACCAGCTTGCGCAGGCCGCCGCCGATGGGCAGCAGCAGCACCACACGGTCGCCGCTCACCCCAACCAGCGTGGCCGTCTCACACGCCCCCGGCGCCCGGATGCCGCGGATGGGGCCGGAGGTGGTGGTGCCCCGGCGGGCCGCCCACACCTCGGTGGGCCCGGTCTGCCCCAGGCAGCGCGTCCACGCCACCCAGCGCGCGTCGATGGCCACCTGGCGGGTGAGGCCGGGTTGCTCGCGCAGCGTGGTGATGGTGGCCGGCTGGGCGAGCGGCGCCAGGGCGCCCAGGGCTGCCGCGGCCAGGGCCGCTGCGGTGAAGGGTCGACCGGGCACGGCGGGCACCCTACCGCGCTGGTCGGCGCCGCGGTGCGGGTCATATGGTTGGCGGACCGGCCCACACGGTCAAGGAGCCTTCATGTCCGAGACGGTTCACCACATCAACGCGCACCTCACCCGCGAACGTCCGCCCATCCGCCGCGCGCACCTGGAACTCACCGGCACCGACGTCACGTTCGGCGTGCCCGGCTGGCAGGGCGAGCACTACGGGTTCGATCCCAGCAGCGTGGAGGAGCACCCCGGCACGCTGGACTACCTGGTGGCATCGGTGGCCGGCTGCCTGATCGGCACCTTCGGGGGCACCCTCACCGCCCGCGGCATCACCTCCAACGGCGACGCGCTGGTGGCCGACGCCGACGGCGAGGTGGTGGTGGACCCCGACGGCGTGCTGCGGCTGCGCAAGATCACGGTGCGCTACACGCTGCGCGCCCCGGAGGAGCAGCGGGCGGCGGCGGAGCGCTGCAACGCCATCCACGCCAAGCACTGCCCGAACGCCCGCTCGGTGGCCGCGGCCATCGACATCGTCACCGAGCTGGACTTCCAGCCCGTGGACGCCCCGGTGGGCGCCGCGAGCTGACCTCCATCCGGGCCGCGTGGCGCGCTGGGCGCGGCGCGGCCCGCCGGGTTATGTTCGCGTCCCCACCGTCGCGTGCCGTGCGCCCGCCGCACCGTGCACGCGGAACCGCCCGGAACGGCTCTTGGACGACCGCGACCCAGCCAGCGACCCCGACGCCCCCACCGCGGGGGACGTGGCGGCGCCGGTGCCGGGCCGTGGGCTGGCCGTGCTGGCCGCGGCGGCGGGATGGCAGGCGTGGCGGCATCCCCACCCGCAACCCCACGATCTGCGGGCGGTGCTCACCTCCGGTCTGATGGGCGATGCGGTGCGCCGCGCGTGGGAGGACGCGCCCTTCGGGATGGCGGTGCTGTCGCCCGGGCTGCGGTTCCTGTGGATCAACCGGGAGCTGGCGCGCCAGAACGGGCGCAGCGTGGAGGATCACCTGGGACGCCCCCTGGCCGAGTGCGCGGACTCCGGCTGGATGGACATGATCACGCCCCTCATCCGGGAGTGCCTGCACTCGGCGGCCACGGTGGGCCCCGAGGTGCTGTCGGCCCCGCCCGGGCAGCCCATTCTGGCCCAAACCCATGTGGCCGCCACGTACGTGCCGATCGTGGAGGGCGACCGGGTGCAGGCCGTGGCGGCCTTCATCACCGACATCACCCCGCAGGTGCAGGCGCAGCACCGCGTGCATGCCCTGGAGCGGTTCGCGGAGGGGCTGGCCGCGTCGGTCACCGACGACACGCTGCGTTTCCTGCTGGCCGAGGTCGCCGAGTTGCTGGGCGCGTCCGCCGTGGCCCTGGGTGAGGTGGTGGGCGACCGGCTGCGCATCGTCACCCACGGCATCAGGCCGCACCTGCTGGAACGGCTGCGGACGGCGGATGCCCCCGATGCGCCCCACGTGGTGTCCATCCCCCTCGACCCCGGCCGGCCCGGTGGCGCTCCCGGCGGCGGTGAGCGCATCCCGTCGTTCACCTCCATGGCGGACGCGGGCCGGGTGTATCCGGAGCTCAACCGGTTCCTGGCCTTCAGCGCCCGCGGCCCGTTCTGCCTGGCGCCCATCGTGGGCCCCGAGGGCGGCCTGCTGGGCGTGATGCAGGTGGTGTGGCCGGTGCACCCCCGGGTGACCGACCTGGAGTGTCACCTGGTGGAGGCGTTCGCGGCGCTGGCGGGGCAGGCCCTGGAGCGGACGCGGCTGGCCGAGGAGGCGCGGGCGCGGGCCGGGCGGGCGCGCCACCGCACCCGTCTGGCCGAGGGCCTGGCCACCGCGCGCACCCCTGACCAGGTGGCGGCCATGTTCGCCGACGCGGGCCTGTCGGCCATGGGGGCCCACACCGGCGCCGTCTACCTGCTGCGCGGCGGCGCCCTGCACCTCATCGACTACCGCACCATCAGCGACGAGCACGCCGAGGCGTGGAGCGTGCTGCCGCTGGAGGCCGACGTGCCGGTGTGCCGCGCGGCCCGCACCGGCGTGCCGGAGCTGCTGCGGTCGCGTGAGGAGATCGCCCGCGCCTACCCGCATCTGATCGAACCCGCCCAGCTGGGCAACCAGGACGCGTGGGTGGTGCACCCCATCCGGCTGGCCGGCGTGATCTCCGGGGCCGTGTCGGTGGCCTTCCCGGATGGCACCGAGCTCACCGACACGCGGCTGCTGGGCATCGAGGCCGCGCTGCAGCTGGTGGAGGACGCCCTGGAGCGCACCACCCAGAGCAGCCGCGACCACCGGGTGGTACTGGCCCTGCAGGACCGCGTCACCATGGGCAGCCCCGACCGGCTGGGCGACTACCGCTTCGGCTACGGGTACCGGCCCGCCGAGCTGGTGCTGGCCGCGGGCGGCGACTGGCTGGACGTGCGCGCCACCGACGCCGGTGAGGTGGCGGTGCTCATCGGCGACATCGTGGGCCACGGGCTGGAGGCCGTGCTCGCCATGACCGAGCTGCGCAGCGCCGCCGCCGCCCTCATCGCCGCCGACCCCGATCCCGACCTGGTGCACGAGCGGCTCAACCGGGCCTCCAAGGGCGTGCCCGGCACGTTCTGCTCCACGCTCATCTACAGCCTCATCGGGCGCGACGGCCAGGTGCGGTTCGTGCGCGCCGGGCACCCGCCGCCCGTGGCGCAGGACGCCGATGGCGTGCGGATCCTGGAGCGCCCCGGGCAGCCCCCGCTCGGCATCGATCGCAGCACCGCACCGGCCGTCGCGTTCCACCTGGAGCCCGGTGCCCGCATGGTGCTGTACACCGACGGGCTCATCGAGCGCCGCGACCGCGGGCTGGACGACGGCCTGCGCCGGCTCGCGGAGGTGCTCGGCGGGATCCCGGCCGACACGCCGCCCGGCGAGGTGGCACACCACCTGCTGGCCACGCTGCTGCCCGAGGACACCTTCGACGACGCCGCGGTGCTGGTGGTGCAGCGCGATGCCGCCACCGGGGTTGACGACGGGGCGCACGCGGAGGTCACATGAGCATTCCCCCCGCACATGTTTGGCAGCGGCGGGCCGCGGGCACACCGCCGCACAGCATCGACCGGCGTCCACGAGCGACCTGAGACACCCATGGGATGGAGTGACTGGCTGCTGAGCTTCCACGTGCTGGCGGCGTTCGCGCTGATCGGCGGCATCGTGGCGCAGGCGTCCCTGCAGGTGGCGGCCACCCGGCGGGACGACGCCAGTGATGTGGCGCTGATGCTCCGGCTGGCCGCCATCCCCGGGTACGTGGTGATGGCCGGCGCCACGCTCGCCCTGATCTTCGGGGTGTGGCTCGCCGTCGAGCTGGACGCCTACTCCCTCACCGACGGGTGGATCATCGCCTCGATCATCCTGTGGGTGGTGGCGAGCGCCCTGGGCGGCCGCAGCGACTCGCTGGTGCGCACCGTCCGTGAGGCGGCCCAGCGGGGCGGTGATGACCGGGCCGCGATGGCGCGGCTGCGTCAGCCATCCACCCAGGCGTTCGGGTGGAGCGCCGCGGTGCTGTACCTGGTCATCCTCGTCCTGATGATCTGGAAACCGGGGGCCTGACGATGCTGCTTCCCACCGGCCCCACCATGTTCGCCGCGCTGCGCCCCGACCCGTGGGACGGGCCGCTGTTCATGCACGTCGGCGGCGCCATGCTGATGATGGGCGGCCTGCTCGGCGCCGCCCTCGTCTTGATCACGGGGCGCGAACGCTGGGTGCAGGCCACGGGGTTCCGGATCCTGCTGCTCGTCGCCCTCCCCGGGTTCATCCTCATGCGGGCGGGCGCCGAGTGGATCCGCTCCCGGGAGCACTGGGGCGACTCCACCCCCACCTGGATGGGCATTGGCTACCTCACCTCCGACATCGGGTTCCTGCTGATGCTGGTCGCCCTGATCCTGGGTGGCGTGTGGGCGCGGCGCAAGGCCAGGGGCGGCGGCGAACGCCTGTCCCGGGCCGCCGGCATCATCTGCGGCGTCCTGATGGTGGCTTACGTGGTCACCATCTGGGCAATGAGCGCGAAGCCCAGCTGACCCCCGCGGCGCGGCGTCAAGCCCCGTCGCCCAGGATGGCCTGCGCGTCGGCCGCCGCCCGCTCGAGGTCCGCCTGCGCCGCTGCACGGCCTCCTCGGCCGCCGCGTGGGCACCGCGCGCCTCCTCCGCCGCGGCCACGGCCTGGGCGCGCTCCCCCATAGCCCGCTGGTGTTCCCGGCGCGCCTGCATGAGGTCACGCTCGGCCAGCTGAAGGGCCTGCGTTGCCCGCTGCTCGGCGTCCTCGGCGTCCGCCACGCGCTGCGCCGCCACGGTGGCCTCCTGGGTCGCCGCGGCCACCGCCTGGCCGGCGCGGTCCACCGCTTCGCGGGCCTCCACCAGGGCCTCCGGATCCGGCGCCGGCCGCAGGGGCGGGGGCTCGGTGGTGCCGGCGTGGGGCGCGGCAGCCGCAGGCGCGGCGTCAGCGTTGGTCCCGACAGACCGGGCGGCTCCGGCTCGCGCGACAGGTGCCCGGCGGCAAGCTCCGCACGGGCCTCGGCGTCCACCAAGGCCGCTCGCAGGGCGCCCCGCACCCCTCCAGGGCGCTCCCAGATCGCGTGGCAGCGCCAGCTCGGCCGCGGCGATCGCCTGACGGCCCCGCCGCTCGGCCTCCTGCAGCGCCGCCACCGTCCCGGTCCCCGACAGGAGTGCGTCCTGCGCCTCCTGCAGCCCCTCCCCCGCCGCGCTCAGCTCCCGCACCGCGTCAGGCGCCATGCGCGCCAGGTGGTTCAGCGCCCAGGCGGCCTTCGTGGGACGCGCTGAGCCGCCGCGTCCGCTCGGCCGCCTCGGTGGCCCCGGCGGCCTTCAGCCGCCGCACCAGGTCGTTCCTCGCGGCCACGAACTCCCCCGGATCCAGCGCGAACAGCCGGTCCGTCTCGCCCACCAGCTCGATTGGAGGCTCGCTCACCGATCCCCGTCTGCACGCTCAGCCGAAACCATCGGCCGATTCTCGTGCGTGCGGTTCCGGCGGCTCAACCCGGAGGGTCGGGGGCCGGGCCTCCCCGCGCCGCGGAGCGTGGACGCATCCCGACGGACATGCGAGAATCGCCACCCGGATTTCGGGTCGGGGCGTGTAGCTCAGTTGGTTAGAGCAGGGGACTCATAATCCCTGGGTCGCAGGTTCGAGCCCTGCCGCGCCCACCTAGGAAGATCCCTAGACCGTAGGTCCGTCGTCGTTGCCCCTGCGTACAAGGTTGCAGTCGTCTCTGCGATCCGACGAAACCCATGCCGGGTCAGCCGTTCGGCAAGGGCAGGAGCAAGGCACGTTGGATCAGCACCCGGAAGTGCAGAGACAGACTCGCGGGCGAGCCCGCGATCCCGTGTGAGGACCCCGGCCTCGATGTTGCGGTGGAAAGCGGCTTCAGTGAGGTTGGCCGACGTGACAAAGGGCGATTTCATCATCGGCGACAATCGCCTTCGCGTGGAGCACACCCTCGGGTCCATCGAGATCGACCGACCGCGGGTCGTAGAAGACGTCGGGTTGACGCCTCCCTGGCCAGTCGCTTCTCCAGAACCGCGTCGCAAACCTGTGCACGAGTTCATCCTTCGCGGTCCGGTCGTCGCGCCTGCGCTGGATGTTGAGCAGCAGCGTCACGTGCAGGTCAGGAGCCTCATCCATCCTCCGGGCAAGACTTTCGAACGCCTTCGGGCCGTCGTAGTAGGTGTACGCGCAGATCCATAGGGAGCGCTCGGCGCCGACGACGAGCTCCTCGTAGACCCGTCGCGTGTCACGTGCGTGCAGGCCAGGAACCTCGGGCCCCGACCAAACCAGGTCAGGACGCGGGACGCCGCCGAGCATTCGTTCGGCGAGCTCCATGGCGAAGGCGACGGCGGACCCCCGAATGCCCCTCCGGTCGAGTTCGCAGAGGAGGACGCTGAGGGCCGCGCAGTCCGCGCCCGTCCCGATCAGCTGGCCGATCGCGGCCTCGCGGTACGGGGGGGCGAGCAGCCCAGCCTCGATCCCGCGGATCAGGCGCTCCCGCGCGTGGCTCGGAAGGGCGAGGAGCGGCTCGATCACGGCACGGAAGCAAAGAGCGCGGCGTCATCGACCGCCAACGTCGGGACCACGAGTGCGCGGTCGAGGTAGTCGTTGCGCATCTCGCACGAGGTCTCTGAGATGAGCGCGCAGCCGTGGCAGGCGGCGCCATGGAGATGGCGACCCTCAAGCCCCTCGCCGGGCGCGTGCTGCGCACAAACCGGGTCGTTCGAGCAGAGTCCTCCGGTGCGCAGCGCCACCGCGAGGTGCGTTTCGATGTTGCGCGCCTGGCCGACCAAGCCGCCAAGGGTGCCTTCGGCGTCAGGACTCGCCGTGTAGAGCAGCAGACCGAACCGCCCTCCTTCGGGATCGACGTAGATCCGCTCGCGGATCGAGCTCGCCGGGTAGCCGCAGCGCATTGCCAATGACTGAAGCAGGAGGTGCGAGAGCGTGTGCAGGAGCACGTACGGCCCGCCGGGGAACGCCCGCTCGAGCTTGCGTGCGTCGGCCCACATGCGATGACCCTCGCGGAGCCGATCGAGGCGCCTCCCTACGCCCGGGCGCGTCAGCCAGGCGGCGACCGCTTCGGGGTCGAGCAGCAGGAAGATCCCCTCGCCGCGGTTCTCCACCGCAGGGAACCATTTTGGCTCAAGTGCGAGGTTCGCACGCTCGACGTCACCGTCGTACTCCCCGTCCACGTCCGGCGTCACCGCTTCGAAACGCGTGAAGCCGATGAGGGCCAGCACCTCGCGCAGTCGGTGCAGCTGCACGACAGAAGCTATCGGCGAGCTCAGTGGCGACTGCCGCCAGTGCGAGTCGGACAGTCGACGAGCATGGAAGTCGGGGTCGACCGGGACGTCGTCTCCGAAACCTTCGGGTGCGCTGAGTATGGCGTCGAGCTCGACCTGCTTGACCGGCCGCTCGACGACGCCGCCTCCGCGCACACGCTCGATCGCGGCCAGCACGTCGCCCTCCCCATAGCCGGCAAGCTTGGCCGCAACGGTGGGCCTCTTCTTGAGGAAGAGAAGCTCGGCCGCGCTCTCGACGTACATAAGCTCGTTCCACAGTTCGCCGACGACCTTGTCGAGCCCGGTTGCCTGGTCTGGAAGCGACAGTGCGCTCATCACCTGCGGGAAGTAGGCGTTCGATGCCGTGCGCGTGAGCAGGCGTGCAGGCAGCGTGCATTCTTCACGGCTGCCGTGCAGGCCGAGCCACGGGCGTGTGCCTTGGCACCTGCCGAGCGCGAAGTTCTCGAACTCGGCGGCCTCCTGCATACCGCGCATTTTCTTGCACGTCTGGCAGCGCACAGTCAGGTCACCGAGGTCGCCACCGGTCCCGCGCCTCGTCGAGCCACAGCTGACCGTTGCACCCGTGCTCTCCTCGGTGGACGAAGCCGTACCAGTCGAGGTCATCCACGTGCCCACGCGGGCACGCGCGCACGAAGCGGGTCGGCACCACCTCGGCCCCGCCGAATCGGCCCTTCTCATCCAGCGCGCGGCGGTGCACGAGCCGGCGGGCGCGCTCGCTCCCCTCACCGCCACTCTGCCCCTGCACCACCAGCCACTGGGGGAAACGCCACACGCCAATGCCGATCTTCGGCGCTGACGGGTCGTTTGAGTCCGCCGAGGTGCGTACAGACGCGGCTGCGGCACGCCCGTGATGAGCGCAAGCTTGCGTTGGAGGCGCGAGTCGGCCACCTCTTCCAGCTCCGCGACGCTCGGCCACGTCTCAAGCCCGCCCACGATCCCCGAGTGGCGCGGCAGGTCGATGAGTGATCCGGGCCCCCACGTCGTCACGACCTGGCTGCGGCGCACCTGACCGTGTGCGCGTTTGCTCATGAGTCGCCCTTCACAGCGGCGCCGGTGAGATCGCTCAAAAACAGATTGACCTCCGGTTCGACGTCGCGCAGCGAGCGGTTGACGCGGAACTTGCGATGATGTTCGGTCTCGAATTCGGCGTCGAGCATCTCGCGCAGCAGCGGTTTGGCGCGATCGAGTTCGTAGCGCTGGTACTGCATCTCCACGCCGATTGTGGCGTAGCCCTCCTGCACGTTCTGCCATGAATCGAGCAGGTCAACGACGCGGCTCTGCACGCCGGCGAGCCGTTCGACGCGTTCCTCGTCGGAGATCGGCTGCTGGAGTAGACGGTCCCTGAACGCTGCCAGGAGCCGCTGCTCAACCTCCGTCCGCGCACCGGCGAGCTTCTGCGCGCCCATCGCCGGGGTCAGCTCCGGCCGGATGTGACGCGCCATCGCCACCAGCGCCCCGGCAAACCCACGATCAAGGGCGCGGGCCGAGAACGGCGTGACGCTCCCAACCTCGACCGAGCGGTAGAAGGTCTCGTGGTAGTGGCGGAAACGCTCGTAGTGCGACCGGTCGCGCGGCTTGTGGATGTTCAGCAGCGTCACCACCAGCCCCGGCGCATCATCGGTGCGGCCAACGCGGCTCGTCGCCTGGATGTACTCGGCGGTAGTCTTCGGCTGGCCGAGGACTCCCATCAGCCCGAGTCGCGGGATGTCGAGTCCGACCGAGATCATGTTCGTCGCGATCGCGCAGTCAACGCGATCCTGCTCGTGCGATCCCAGCCCGAGCCGGCGACGCGCCTCGGCGACCTTGTCGGTGGGAACGCGCGATGTGAGTTCCACGACCTCAGAGAACGTGCGCCGGTCACGGAAGAGCCGTCGCGGCTCGGACACCCGCCGCCGCTCGCCGTAGCTGCGCAGGGTGTTTCGGACCTCCTCCTCCAAGATCCGTCGCGCCCCGCCGAGCTCGCGCAAGCTGTTGAAGTAGCAGAGCACGGTCATGTACGGATCGACCGGGTTCGCGTGGTTCTCGTGCCCGCCAGCCTCGCGGTACAGATTCTCCGCCGCGCCCATCAGCGCGAGCCACACCTTGCGCATCGCCACCTTGGGATTGCGGCCCTGCGCGGCGATGCCGACGTAACGGCGGGCGGGCCGCTGCGACGCAGGCAGGGTGCGCGCGAAGAACGTGTCGCGCCGGTCCGCTGCCGGAGGCGGGAACACCTGTGTCAGCGGGCGACCGAAGAGGGCCTGCACCTGGTCCTGGGCGCGGCGTACGGTCGCGGTGGAGGCGACGATCTTGGGCCGCACGACGCGATCGCCCACGGTGCTCGCGCATAGAGCGTCGATCGCTGTCTCGTACAGCCCCGCCATGGTCCCAAGCGGACCGGAGATGAGGTGGAGTTCGTCCTGGATGACGAGGTCGGGCGGCGGCAGCGCCGCGGGCAGCGGGCGTCCGTGGCCGGGCTCGGCGGCACCGAAGAAGCCGTCGGCGTCGTAGCGGTCTGGGCCACCCAGAAGCGCCCCGGAGGGGCCGATCCAGGGTAGCGTGGCGAACTTGTCGACCGTCGCCACGAGGAAGGCGGGCAGGCGACGGTAGAGGGACTCATCGACGGCGACCACCGGCAGGGTGCGGTCGCCGCTGAACTCGCATTGGAAGTTCGCGCACACGACGCGAAGCTGCTTGGGGCGGTCGGCGTTCGGCAGCAGCGTGAACGAGTCAGGTTCAAAGCGCGTTCCGCACCACGCGCACTCCTCCAGGGGTATCGGCGAGGGCTTGTACCGCGGCTGGTTCTTGAATGCGGTGACCTTCGCGCGCGCCGTGTCCGAGCGCCCGTCCCCTCGGCGACCGAGCACGTTCGGGGTTGCCGCCTTGCCCACCCACAGGCCAATCTCGAACGGCCACTCGCCGTAGCGCTCCGGGTCGCGCTCACGTTCGAGCTCCAGCGCGCAGACAAGGCCAGCTGCGCGCTGGAGCTGGTCGAGAGTCAGGAGGCGCAGCGTGTAGCGCATGATCACGCTGACGCCGGCGCCTGCGCGCGCCCCGGCCTCCGGATGGCGCAAGCGCCGCAACACCATCGTGAACGCGGAGAGACCGAGGAGTAGGCCTCCGTCTTGCCGCCACCGGTCGGGAAGAACAGCAGGTCGACGGTCTCACGGTCGACGTCGCCGGGGTCGGCGATCCCCGGCAGATTGACGAGCATGAAGGCGAGCTGGAACGCGCGCCATCCCGGGTCGTCGATTTCAAGGCGTCGGCGTAGTGCGGCACCCACCGCACGGTTTGCGACCCGGAATGCATCGAGCACGGCGTCGTTGGCGGCGAGGGCCGCGATGCCTCGCTCGATGCGGTTCGCTGCGATGCCCGCGTTGGCAAGCAAGATGCCCGCTGTCTCGCGCTGGTGCGGTGGCAGCTGCGCTGCTGCCGCCTGCTGACGCGCGATCCATTCGCGATACCGGTCGACGAGCGGCTGCAACGCCGTGTGCGCGGCGTCCCCATCGGGCAGTTCACCGAGCGCCTGCATGGAAAGCTCGACGCCCTCGATGGGCGCCGTCTCGGTCTTCTCGACCTCCGCCCGTGGAACCCAGCACGTTCGCAGCGTATGGCAGCGCCCATCGTGCACGTCCCAGTCCGCCGAGATCCCATGCCCGGTCGCGTACTCGGGCAGTCCGGCGTAGTGCAGCTCGGCGACGCGGTCATCCCAGTCCTCGAAGCCCGCCGCGCGAGGTCGGGTCGCGCGACGAACGCCTCCCCGCAGCGCAGCTCGAGCTGGGGCTGAAACACGTACGCGAGGTCCGGCTGATCGGTAGCGGGCGCCCGCTTGTTGACAAGGAAGACGGAGACGGAGCGCGTGCCGGGCGGAATGCCGGCGGTTGCCTCGCCGCCCGGCAGCCCTCGCTCGAGCGTGTGCAGCTCCAGTCCCCCTGATTCGGGCACCGGATGCACGACCGGCTTGCCCGGACTTTGGCCGAGCGGCACCTCCACCGTCGCGTCGCGAGGCGTCCGACGCACACGGGAACGGCATCGCCCTCCGTGGGCTGATGCTCGTCGAGGCAATAGTCGCCCCAGCGCACCTCGACGGTGAGGGTCTGCGCCGCGGCGGCGACCAGCGTCGACAGGCCCATCGACGAGGAAGTAGGCCTTCTTCGCGGCGACGCGCTCGTCGGCGCTCTCCTCCGCGAAACCCTCCACCTCCGGCACGTCCTCAAACTCGTCGTCGGAGTCCACGTCCGCACGCTGCTCGAGTGGCGCGTCCACCGGGATGAGAAAACCGGTCAGGTACCAGTTGGACGGCCGGGAGCGGCGGTGCAGCATCTCGAAGGCGAGTTCGTGACCTGCCCACGGTCCGACGAGGTCGAGTTCCAGCGCCTCGACGATGCGGTCGCGCGCCTCGATGGCGGTGAGGTCGGTCATCAGAAGAACTTCTCCTCCTGCGGTGGGGCGACTGACCGCTTGGCCTTCCCGCCTTTGCCCTTGGGCACAGCCGCGGCGCCGGAGCGCTGCTCCGCGGCGGCACGCTCCGCGTTCAGCTCGATGAGCAGTGCGAGCACGTCATCGTGGACCTCATCGGGCCAGCGGTAACGCCATGGCTTCTTGCGTCGGCCCGATTCATCCTCCTCCTCGTAGTCGAGGATGAACTCGCAGTGGGTCGGCACGCCGGTCCAGCCGTAGGCGTCGAGGACGGCGCGGTCCATCAGCGCGTGAAGCTCGCGGAGTTTTAGGATCTCCGGATCGCGCTCGTCCGGGTCGTGGAAGCGGTTGTAGGTCGTCGTGAGGCCTTCGTTGTTGGCGACCATCAGTTGGGCGCGGTGCTCGTAGTAGGCCCTACCTGCCGTCTCAAGAACCGGATGCGACTGCCAGCCCTCAGGGAACGGAAAGGTCTCGAAGCAGTCGGACGGGGTGTAGCGCAGATCGTCCTTCATTGAGGAGCCGAAGAACCGCGCCCAGATCTCATGCGGGCGGGCCTGGAGGGCGCAGAAGGCGGCGAGGGTTTCAAGGGAGAAGACCGCCAAGGAGTTGGCGAAGACCCGATCGGCTGGTTGAAGCGCGATGGCTAGGTGCGGCGTCGCACCGCAGTTCTGGACGAGCACGCGATCGAGCCCGACGAGTGCACGTTTCAGTTCGCGACGCTTCTCAGCGAACTGCCACCAGTACTTACGGTAGTTCTCTCTGTTGTCTTCAAGCCGTGACGGTCGGACTCTGCGTTCGACGATGCTCATCAGCTCTGGCCATCGCTTCCGACATTCGTCCTCCTCGCGCTCACCGAAGTTGATCACGTATCGGTGATGCGCGTGTGCCGTGCTGTTGTTGACTTCGTCCCCACCGATGTACGGGTAGATCACCTTGCAATTCTCAGGTCGGTCTTCGATCAGGCGACGCATCTCGGCGATCGGCGTTGCCACACCCTTCGCGTCCGTGTCGTCGAACGTAAAGCCCATCCCGAGCACGATGCTGCCCTGGAAGCTCATCCCGGCATTCGCCCGAAGCTGGGCCGGATCTTCGTGCCCACCGCGGTGGAAGAGGAACGCGGTGATCGTTACGACTTCGCGATCGTCCAGCCTGCGGCGACCGAGCCATTCGCCCCTCGCAACGTGTACGACGCTGACGACGACCGCCGCCATCCCGGGCCATTTGACGCGTCGACGGGCCTGATAGATCTGGCCCCCGTGCGTGCAGATCCAACGTAGGCCCGTTGCGCGGGTGTCGCCTTGCCCGATCGTGTTCGTGGCGATCAGTCCGAGCGTGCCGTCCCGGCGCAGCAGCGTGTAGGCGCGACGGAAGAAGTGCGCTACGAGATCGGCGTTTCCGTGTGTTCCATCGTGAGCCTGCTTGAGCCAGTCCGGATAACCGGTCGGGTTGGCTGAGCCCAGCGTGTTTTTCCCGGCAAAAGGAGGGTTGCCGACCATCGCATCGAACCCGCCGTTCTCCCGCTCGAACACCTCTGGGAACTCAACCTCCCAGTGGAACGGCACCAGTGGCGGGTGCGCCTCGCGCGCATCCTCTACCCGGCCGCGCAGATCGTCGCTCAACCCCTCACTGACGGCATGCGCAAAGGCGGCCCGAGTGGCCTTGCGGTTGGCGGCTCTGGTGCTTGAGTAGTGCGCGATCACGACCTGGTCCCCGATTAGTAGCACGCGGTCGAGCTACTGCTGGGATTAGTCCCACAGGTCCCGTAGAGCGAAGTCGCTCACTTCGTCGCCTGCTGCGCGAATCTGCGCGCGCAGCGCGCGGACGCGGTCGAGGTGCTCGCCGATGCGGATCGCCTCGAACCCCACCGCCTTGGTTTCCCAATGGAACGACTCGATCTGGCGACGACTCAAACCGACCAGGGAATCGCCGTAGCGCAGCGCGTGGTCGACGAACGTGAGCGCGTGCTCGCGGGCGAGCGTGACGAGCCACAGCGACATTTTCGCCAGGTCCACCGCCACCGGATTGCGGTCGACGCCGTAGAGGCACCGCTGGGCTACGAGCCGCCGCGCCAGGATGACCTCGTCCTCATCTGCCGGGATCTCCGGGCGCCCGCCGTGGGCGCCCCAGGACTCCACTAGCGCATCGCCGAGCTGGCGGCAGGCCTCGACGAGGAATGCGCCCGAGCCCATCGCCGGGTCGCACACCTTCAGATCGAGAATCTGGTCCGGCAACGGCGGCGTGCGGTCGTCAGCGCGCAGGCGGTCGAGGATCGGCGCGAGTGTGTCGCGCACGATCGGCTCCGTGAGCGTGCGCGGCGTGTAGTGCGAGCCCGAGCGGCGGCGCTCTTCACTCGGCTGTAGGGCCATCGCTCCTGCGGGGACGAGGTCCGGCGAGGCGGCGGGGTCGGCAACTGATAGCAAAGCGCTGTGAAGGTCTTCGCGTGACTGCGCGTCCCGCACCGCTGTGGACATCCTCGCGGCGAGCGTACGGTCCGTGTGCTCCTTGAGCCACTTGGCGCGTTCGCTGGTCTCCACCTCGAGCAATGCGTCGAGGTCGACCATCGATGGCGCGCCGCGCTTCTTCGCGGGGCGGATCGCGAGCGAGGTCCCGGTCGTCGTGTGGAGTCGGAACCCCATCATGGTCTCGTAGACGGAGCCGATCTGCTCAACGTCGAGCGCGCGGTAGGAGATGCGCTCGCCGTCGAGCATGAGCAGCTTCTCTAGGGCGCGGTAGACGGTGCGGTCCGTGACGAGCGGTGGCTCGATGCGCTCGTGGATCTGTCGCGAGCCGTCCCCGTCGCGGGCCTCTAGAAACGGGAATCGGTCGGGGTCAAACAGCCCGCCGTGGCGCGCGGGCAGCTGGATGGGGTCGCCGGGGCCGGTGCCGTCATGAACGAGGCGGAAGAGCGCGAGCAACTGCGCCCAAGCGCCGAAACGCTGATCCATCGTGTCCGGGAACCGGGCGGCCTGCTCACGCAGGCGCTCGTGCAGACCAGCAACCGAGTAGAAGCGCAGGAACGTCGCCTCGGCCGGCAGCATCTCCCGCTCCTCGGCATAGAGCAGGAACACGAGTCGCAGAATGACGGTGAGGAGGGCGCGGTAGACCTCGTCAGGGTCGTCGCCCAAGGGTTTGCGCAGCAGCTCGCCACGTGAGGCGTCGTGTGCGGCCTGAAACCCACGCAGCAGCTCGTAGAGCGCGTGCAGGACCTGCTCCGAGAGCTTCTCGCTGACCTCGTTCTGGAAGCGGCGGCTGTCCTCGAGCAGTGCAGCGAGGCGCTGCTCACGCGGCACTGCCAGCAGGCGCCGCTCGTTGAGCAAGAGCCGCAGGGCGCTGACGATGGGCCGCCCGGCCGTTTGGGCCATCTGCTCGACCTGAAAGTCGAGGTAGCCCGAGCTCTCACCGCGAGGTGCCGAGATGAGCCGCAGGGCGCGTCCGTTGACCAGGAGACCCGCGGGCACGCCCGTCTCCCTCAGCAGGCGTTCCATGCGCCCGTGAGCCGTGGCGTCGAGCCCGCCCGGCTCGCGCTCGTCGAACCCCAGACTCTCAGGGACCGTACGCACCAGCAGCTGCCACGCGGGCCGGCCGTCCCGCGGGTCGCGCTCACGCACAGCGTAGTCCGGGCGCAGCGTCTCCCCATGGTCCGGCAGCGCAACCATGAGCTCCGGCGGGATCGGACCCCCCGCGCCGCCGGCGTAGCCCTTCGACGAGAAGCTCCAATCAAGCACATGCCGGGCGAATGTCTCGAAGTCGGTGAGCCGGGCCGGATCGCCCGCGACGCACTCGCGCAGCCGCCGCTGGCCATCGATGTCGCTGCGGTCGAGCACGGCGCCGGCGCGCACCAGAGCAGGTGCGGAGACGACGAGCCCGATGGGCTGTACAAAGCCGAGCCACTCGAGGTGCGCGAGCACGTTGGGGTCGAGGCGTGCCATCAGTTGGTGTCCGGCCAGAGATAGACGAGCCCCACGGGTTCCACCCGCTGGGCGCACACGTCGTAGAAGACGGCGATGCGGTCAGGTTCCGTGCCGATCTCCGCGTCGAACTGCGTCAACCGCCGTTCCCACGAGCGCATGTTCGCCTCGACCTGGCGGCGCTCCTCAGCGTCGAAATCGAGCGTCAGCTGGGCGAACTCCTTGCCATGGCGAGCGAGTTCCTGACGCACCCGGTCCCGTTGACGCTCGAGGATCTCGCGCAGGTCATGGCTCTCGCGCTGGGCGCGCTCACGCAATCGTTCCTGCGCTTGTGCGCCAAGGTCGAGGGCCCGTGCCTCCAACTGCGGCAGCAGCTCGGCCACGTCGCGCGGGGCGGCCATGAGCAGCCGACGACTGATCTGCTCAGCGGGCTGGTGGGGGACCGGACGGGAAAGAGCCCCGTTGAGCAGGGCTACGCTGTGCGTCTCAGCCTCGCGGGCATAGACGGTGAGCGTCCCGTCTCGATCGACGGGCTCCACCCACCGCGCGGCGACCGTTACGAGCTGCTCGTGCAGCCGCTCCGCCCCTGCCCCATAGAGCGACAGGCGGCCGAGCAGCACCACGCGCGGGATGGAATCGGAGACCTGGGTCACGCACGCTCGCGAGAGATCGTGGTGAATGAAGCCCTGGGCGCGAAAGCGCGCGAGGAGCCGTTGGGCGACGCGCTGCTCAAGGTGCAGGTGTACGACGTCCTCGGTCATCACCCCCGGATCCTCAAAGACGACCGGGCGCACGGGCGCTTCGCGCCGCCAATCGGCGAGCTTCTGGTTGCTGCGCCGCGGAGCGCGCAACGTGTCGAGCGTCGCCTGCCAGCTGGGGTCCGCCGCGGCACGGCGGTCGAGTTGCGGCAGCCGCCAGACACCGTCCGACTCCTGCTCAAGCGGCGCTGCACCGAGCACCTCCAGAGAGCGTGACAAGGCGTTGCGGAACCGGACGGCGTCGAAGTCGACGGATGTCCGCGAGCGCTCGAGGAGTGTGCGACATCGCTCGATCTGCCCGCGCAGATCGTTCTGACGCTCACGGGCATCCTCAAGCTCCTCGGCGACGATCCTCTTGCGCTCTGCGTCGAGATCGGCCACCGCGATCTCCTCAGCCAGGCGCTCGGCGTCGCGATGGCGGATGCCACGGTTGAGGCGACGCTCGACATCGTCGTCGATCACCTTCGAGAGGCTTCCAGCTCGCGCTTGATCGTCTCGGTCTTGCGGACGAGCACGTCGAGTACGCGGTCCTCGGCGCGCTGGGGCAGCACGAAATAGTGACAGCGGACGGTATCGGCGGGCTGAAGCTTGCGATCGATGCGGCCGTTGCGCTGCTCGATTCGGCCGGGGTTCCACGGAAGGTCGAAGTGGAAGAGGTCCGAGCAGTGGGCCTGGAAGTTGAGGCCCTCGCGCGCAGCGTCGGTCGCGATGAGTATTCGCAGCGGATCCTCGGCGGGATCGGAATTGAATCGGCGCTGGATCTCCTCGCGCGCCTCGCCGCTGGTGAGGCCGGTGATGACGGCGATCCGCTCGTCAGCACGGTGCGTGCCCTCGATGGCCTGTTCCAGGATCTCTCTCAGGTAGCGCTTTGTGCCCTCGCGGTTCTCCGTGAAGATGAGCACCCGGCGCTCGTTCCACTCCGGCGTTCCGCGGACGCGCTTCCCAAAGCCAGGGAGACCGGGGCAGACGTTTGCACGTAGCCAATCGACCAACGCGCGGACCTTTGCGTCAGGCAGGTAGCGTGACGCCTCGGCCATCTCCTGCATCCGGTCGAGGAGTTGCTGCTCGTGCTCCCAGCTGGTGGCGTCGCCTGGTGCGCCGGCCTCGTCGGCGATGGTCGCCTGCTCCATAGCTGTCGTCTCGGCCGCCTCCAGCTCCTCGTCGCTCCACTCACCACGCTCGTCGTCTGGGCCCGGTGCCCCGAGCAGAATCTCCATCTGCGGCGGGTCCGCCGCGTCGGCGGTGCTTGCGGCTCGTTGGCGGTCGACGGTGGCGCGGTGCACGGCGAGGCTGCGCGCGAACGCCTCGATCGACGACAGCAGACGCTGCTGCAGGCTGACGATGAGCAGTACGGCGGAGGCCTGCGCCCGGCTCGAAGTTCCCGCCAATCGCTCCTCGCGCGCGGTGCGGTACTCGTCGAGCAGGCGCGAGAGCTCAAGCTCGGGCGCGTCCGGTGGAAGGTCGGAGATCTCGAGCCGCACAACCTCGCGTTTCGGGAAGCCCCCCTGGATCTCGCGAATGTCCTCCTTGAGCCGTCGCACCATCACGTCCTCAAGCGCCCTGCGGCCGCGGATCTTGACTCCTCGCGTGAAGCGATACGGATCGAGCAGCTCCAAGAGCGTCGAGAAGCTGTTCGAGTGGCCGTTGTGCGGTGTCGCAGACAGGAACAGGCGGTGCTCGAAGCGTCCGCCGAGGTCGCGTACGGCGCGGGTGAACTTGGTCTCGATCCCATAGCGCCCCCCGCTAGACGGCGCTGCGTGATGGGCCTCATCGAGGATCAGCAGGCTGCCCGGGAGCAGGTGACCGAGCCAGGCGCGCAAGGGGTCGGCGTAGGTCGGGTCAGTGAGGAGGTTGTGGGAGACCAAGAAGCGGCTGTGGGTGTCCCAGGGATTGACGCCGAAGCCGCGTTCGCGGCGGACGGCGGCGACGTAATGCCGGTCGAGCACCTCGAAGACGAGACCGAACCGCTCGTCGAGCTCGGCTTTCCACTGCTCCAGCACCGACGGCGGCGCGGCCACCACGATGGTCTTGGCCTTCTTGCGCAGCATCAGTTCGCGGACGATGAGGCCCGCCTCAATCGTCTTGCCAAGCCCGGTGTCGTCGGCGATGAAGAGGTTGACGCGCGGGAGGCGCAGGGCCTTACGCAGCGGTTCCATCTGATAGGCATCGATCGAGATGCCCGCCCGGAAGGGTGACTGGAAGAGATTCGCGTCCGTCGCGGTGACCGTGTTCCAGCGCAGCGTGTCGAGGAACGCAGCGAACAGGCCGGGGTCGTCAAAGCCGCGAGATGCCAGGTGATCCCAACGGTCATCCTCAAGGATGCGTCGATCTGGCTCGTAGTGCCAAAGGACTTCGAGCTCTTCACCCTGGGCGTCATCGTCAGCGCAGGCGAGGCGCACGATCGGCGACGCGCCGTTGAACGCGACAACGTCCTCGACGAGCCATCGGCGTGACCGCACCTGAACCAGCTCCCCCTGCTCAGGCGCACGCTCGGGAAGAGCCTCAGGCGTGGCCATGTCCATCCATACAGAGCACGCACGCGATGTTGGGCACCGAATCGCGCGTGCTGGGTCGTATCGAGCGGGCCACCACCCTGCGATTGGGTCGGGCGTCCAGGGCGCTGGTCTCCACGCCTTCCCCGAACGGAGCTGAACGATGCCGAGCAGCGCCTGCTGAGAGCGACGCCGACTGCACCGCGCCCACGAGGACGTCCGGGTCCTCGACGACGGCCACGGCCAGTGGATTCCGTTCGGTAAGCGGGGAGGCTGACACGCCAGAGAACGAGAGGGACAGGATCCGACCTGCGGAATCGTATGAGGTACCGCTGCAAGCGCAAGTGCACGGTCCGAAGACCTGGCACGCAAGGGGCCCGACCCTCTGAGACCGGAGCGCCCTAGGGGAGCACTGGAGCCACTGACCGCGCGAACGCGGTGGTGGCACCCGCCCGTCGCGGGTCATTCCGGCGTCATGTCGGCGATTGGCGCGGACTGGAGACCGTTCCATCGCTTGGCGATGTACGCAGTAGCTTCGGCGATGTCAAGCCGGCGAGTGGTGTTGCCCACGCGAACGTGGAACTCGGTTTGATCACCGTCGCGCAGGAAGACCGGTCCAGAGTGCGCACCGCACTTAAGTATCGCGATCGGACGCTCGGTGGGGCCCGCAGCCCCCAGATGGACCTTGGTGCACGCGGCAACGTCGCCGCCCAAGTGCTTTGCAAGCACCTGGACAAGGGCTTGCTGGAACCCGTCCAGGTCCTTACGTGGGAGGGTTGCCAGGTCGGCGTCGAGGCCGAGAGGAGCCCCCGCGTCGTCGGCTCCGATGATTAATACCCCGCCGCCTTGATTCATAAAACCGGCCACCGTTCGGGCAACAACCTTCTCCAATACCTTCGGCGGCACCCCGTGTTCTGCGGTGTCTGCCCGAAGCGACGACTTGAACTCCACGTCATTCGTCTCGCCGTTAGCTAGGAGGTGCTCGATCGCCTCGGGCGACGGCGGCCACCCGTTTGTGGGCGGTTCCCCCGCGGCCTGCGTCAGACGTTCGAACCCCTCGCGAATGATCTGGGCGATGCCCCGGCGACGCCGATCAAGGAACTCTTGGTACTCAAGCGCGGGCCAGGCCTCGTCCAGCGCGTGCAGGTGCAGCATGCGGGCGATTTCGGCGTCGGTGAAAGGCGCTGCGCCCCAACTGGGTTCGCGCAGTTCGCTGAGGTAGGCCGGCCAATATTCGGCCGGGTCCTTTGCGGAGATCTCGATGTTGTCATGCCACTCCAGCAGCGCCATGTTCGCGATCTGGCTAACGAGTTTTCCGTCGACAATGCCCAACTGCTCCAAGTACTTCTTCGGGAACAGGTGGTGCCGTTGCAGCTTCGGCCTGCTGCCATTGAGAAGCGGGTTCATCAGTTCCACGCAGTGCATTCTCGAGAACAGGACAGGCGCATCCAGAATGCAGAGCGCGGCCAAGTATGCGAAGAGCGACGGGGACCGGCTGGCCGACGTGGCAAGCTCAGAGGGAAGCGTGATGTTCCAGTAGTCGGTTGTGAGACGCTGGTCAACGATCGCGTTGAGATGCTCAATGAATGGCTCGGCGTGCTTAAGCGTTGGAAGGCTCGCCAAATCGGCTTCGAGCTGCGTTTCAGGACTGGTTGTGTAGCGACCTGTAAGGGAGGACATGAAGAACCATCGCGCGATGACGTCGCGTAGCGGTTTCAGCGGGACTGCGTACTCGTGCTTTCCGATGAGGTAGAGCGCATACGCAAATAACAGTGCGTTAGTGGAGCTGATGGTGCTTGCGGACCGGTGTCCGGCCCGCACCAAAGATTGCAGGAACTCGTTCCAAGTCTCCTTATCCAAGACCTTCCTTTGCGCGTCCCCGAGCCTCGCGAACTGGGCCTGGCGGGCTTCTGGGGTGATCCTGCCGGTCTCAGAGTCGCGCCCTCGCAATACGGCGTACGCGCTCTCAAGCCGGCCGCGATGAAAACCTAGGGCGATCGCAACACGCAGCAGCTGATCGGGATCTGGCGACATGAAGCTGTTGAAGGCCGGATCTCCCGGTTGACGGCACTGGCGTGACCAGAGTTCAAGCGCGGCGCGTCCGTCGTCCCAAAAGACGCTCATGAGCGTAAGGATGAAGTCGGCCTGATTGAGGTTCTTGCCCTTGGAGTTGATGCGGACGAAGACCTCCGCGACTTCTTCCTCCAGGACGTCAACGCCCAGGACCAGGGCGGTGAAGGGGTAAGAGGTGAGGTTCTCGAGCCGTTGCAGAGCCTTCGGGATAGCGTCAGCGTCGGCTTCGGTGAGCGTGCCAAGCGAACTAAGCCGAGCCAAGAAGCTCGTAATCAGACCGTAGGACGACCCGGTCCAAATCGCACTGATGTCAGGAATGAACGCGGGATCACGCACCACCGCAGCGTCGGCGACGGCAAACGTCCCGTCCTTCGGTCGAAACGCGATGTGGATCCGGCGTTCAACGTAGTCCTTGCCGACAACGGGGCGTCCTCGCATCACGGCGTACAACGACGTTAGGCGTTGTTGACCATCCACGATGAGGAGCTGTGGCGCCTCTCCCTTAGCGTTGGAGCCGATTTGCTTTGCTCCGAGTTCCGCACCGCTGCTCCACAGCAGCAGGTGGCCTACCGGGAATCCCCGGTACATCGAGTCGAACAAGTCCCTGACTTTGGCGGCTTCCCAGACGAACGGTCGTTGGATGTCGGGGAGGCCGATCTGGCCGGATTCAATGCGGTCGACCAGCGCACCCGCTGTGTGTCCGACGTTCGAGAAGACCATGTCAGGCATGAGCAGAACCTAAGCCATAGCTCGGATTGCCTCACCTCTCCAGGCGGCTAGGCTGAGCTGTCCCGATTCGCCCAAAAGGGACATTGCGCACCGCGAGGCTCGCCAAAGGCGACCGCGTCGACGCGGCCTAGCTACTTTCGAGACGTGCTACGGGGGCGGGGCCGCCTCGGCGGTTCATCAGAACGGAGGATCGCATCTAGGGCGCCGACGGCGCTGGGGCTCAGCGTCCTCATTGTTTGGAGACACCTCGGGTCCACCCCCCGTCGTCCCTTCGCCGCAGCGCGATCTCGCTCCGCGTTCTCGGCTCGATCAGGGTGATCTGTTCAAGACGAGCCTCGCTAACGGGACGCGCGCGAACCGGGGTCATCGGCCCGTCCGCACCAAGGGCGTGCCAATCGGCTTCCCAGAGGTGTGCATCTTGGAACGTCTCGGCGGCGGTTTGGGCGTCAACAACACGATCGACCAGTAGTTTGCCCACCAAGACAAGCGTGCCCTCCCGGACGGTCACGACGTAGATCGTGTCGCCTTTGCGGACGTCTCTCCGAGCCAGCTGGTTGCTGGCGGTGTGCTCCAACGGAGCTTCCATCTCCTGGAGGTCCAGCGTGTCTGACCTCCAGTACTGGAGGAACTGGCATGGCATTCGCTGCATTGATGGGGTGCACGTCCACTCGTATGAGTTGTCCAGGTACATCGTTACCAGAGGACGACCTCCAGCGCTGGGAGGGTTGGTCCCGCACAAGACGAGAGGTTGCCCCGAGAAGACCCCTTCGACGGGGCTATTCCACGCGGAGATGGCGCACCGCAGTTGACCCTCGCAGGACGTTCGACCGCCGTGACTCCGGGCTGAGCGAATCCCGTGTCCGTAGTCGCGGGGGTGTGAATCCGAGGGTCCTCGCCCGGCCCCGATTGCGGGCTCCCGACCCCGTGCCGCCGACGCTGTGCTGTGCCGGTACCAACGGTCTGCCATCGTTCCGACATGTCCACGCAGTCCAGCGACGACCCACGCCCCCACGCCCTCAGCCTCAGCCTCAGCCAGCCGAACATCACCGGCATCGAGGCGGTCCGGGGCGACGGGGCGTGGATCCAAGCCAGCGACGGCCGCAGGTACCTGGACATGGCCGCGGGGATCGCGACATGCAACCTCGGCCACAGCCATCCCGCGGTGATGGCGGCGGTGCTGGAGCAGCTGCACTCGCTGGTCCACCTTGGCGGGGTGTGTGGACATGCACCACAGCGGCTGCTGGCCGAGCGGCTGGCTGAGATCACGCCGGGTCGAATCGAGCAGTTCCTGTTCTCCACCACGGGGTCGGAGGCCAACGAGGCCGCTCTGCGTCTGGCTCGGCTGTCCACCGGACGGGCGGGGGTCGTCGCGTTCCGCGGCAGCTTCCATGGGCGTACCCAGGGGGCACTTGCGGCCACCACCTCCAAGGCGGCGTTCCGTCAGGGCATCGGCGCAGGAGACGTGCATGTTGCGCCGTTCCCGCGCCCCGATGAGATGGGCACCTCGGAGGATCAGGCGGCCGACCTGGCCCTGCGCGAGCTGGACCTGCTCCACCGGCATCAGCTGGCCCCCTCCCAGACGGCTTGCTACGTGATCGAGCCGGTGCAGGGCCACGGGGCTGCCATCCGGCGGGCCGCCGCTTCCTCGCGGGGTTGCGGGAGCGTGCCGACAGCCACGGGGCGCTCCTGGTGTTCGATGAGATCCAGACGGGATTCGGTCGCACCGGCGACTGGTTCGCGGCGGGCACCTACGGGGTCGAACCGGACGTGATGACGATGGCGAAGGCGATCGGTGGCGGGTTTCCATTGTCGTCGGTCGGCGCGCGGGCGGACGTGATGGCGTCGATGGGGCCCGGCGACCACGGCTCGACCTTCGGTGGCAACCCCGTGAGCTGCGCCGCGGCGATCGCGGGTATCGACGCGATGGCGGCCGAGGACCTCCCCGCCCACGCCGGCCGCCTTGGCGCCGCGGCGATGGAGCGTCTCACCGGGCTCAGCGAGCGCTTCCCACAGCTCCGTGTCCGGGGGCTGGGGCTGATGATCGGAATCGAGATCGTCGACGCCGACACACGGGCGCCTCTGCCCCACGTGGCGACGGCCGTGCGGGAACGCGCCCTTGCCGACGGTGTGCTGCTCATCGCATCGGGACCGGAGGCCAACGTGATCCGCGTGCTCCCTCCGCTGGTGATCACCGACAGGGAACTGGACTTCGGCCTCGGGGTGATCGAGACGGCGTGCGCCGAGGCCCTCGGCGCGAGCGCCTAACGCCGCAACAGCTCCAGGTAGAGCGCCTGCGTTTCGGCGTCGGGATCCTCGTCGCTGAGAACGCGCACGGCGCTGCGACAGTCGTGGTACTGCCGCAGGGCCAGTGGGACGTTGCCCGCGGCGGCGTGGCAGCGCATCACGCCGCGATGCCACGCCTGCTCGACGGGCTGGGCGTCAGCCAGCGCCGCGAAGTGCGCGAGGGCCGCCTCGTGCTGTCCCTCAGCCATGAGAATCTCGGCCAGCACGCCGCGCAGGCGACACAGTTCCGCGACGCACCGTGCTTCCAATGGGGCCAGCCACTCGGCGCCCTGCCATTCCGGGAATGGTGGGGAGGACAACCGGGCAAGCATGTCCTCGACCGCCGACCGACCGTCCGTCGAGGTGATCCGGCCGGCGTCGGCGAGGACCGTACCCAGATCCCAGCGGTCGCCGTCCTGCAGCGACAGCTGGATCCGGTCGGCCGCCTGGTGGAGCCGCTGCGGGCCGAGCGCCTGTCGAAGGTGGTCCAGGGCCTCGGCGAGGCGCCCGGACGCCGCCGCGCTGGGGTCACCAGGAAACACCCAACCTGTCAGCTCCTCGCGAGTGACCGGCCCGCCGCTCGCAGCGAGGATGGCAAGGGTGGTTCGTCCCTCGCTCCCGCCAAGCACCTGGTCGTCCACCACCCGACCGTCCCGCTTCACCCCGAAACCACCGAGACTGACGAGCTCGAGTTGGTCGCTGACGCCTTCGGGCCACATGCTGTCGGCCAGCTCGGCGACCGACCGCACACCCAGCTTGCGGTACACCTGCTCCAGGTGCGCCTCCACGGTCCTGGCCGACAGGAACAGCTGCGCTCCCGCCTCGGGCGTGCTCGCTGCGGCGGCGGCCACCCGGGCCACCTGCAGTTCCTGTGCGCTGAGGTGCTCGGTGCCGGTCGCGCCATCGGCGGTCGCCGCCTCGCCGAGTTCCCGTGACGCCCGCATCTCCCACTGGGCGGCGCCGATGCGGCGAAACGTGTCGGCGGCGGACACGAACAGGTCGCGGGCTTCCGCCAGCCGCCCGGCCCCTCCGAGCCACTCCGCGAAGGCCAGCTGGGTGCGCGCCTTCTCGAACGGCATCGGCCCGTCGCCGTGGAGGCGCAGGGCATCGATGAACGCCGCCTCGGCGTCGGCGCCATCTGAAAGCAACCCGCGGCACCGCGCGGCGATCGCCCGTGCGCCGGTGCGCTGTGTGCGATCCGCGAGGTCAGCGAAGCCCTCCAGAAGGCTCCGGGCGTCCTGGGTGCGGCCCGCACCGGCGTAGGCCTCGATGAGATCCCCAGTGGACAGCACGACCCCCGGTTCACGGATGCCGCCCGCCTGAAAGGTTCGGACCAGCCGCTCCAAATGCGGCACGGCGGCCTCCGGGTTCTCAAGACCCAGCTCCAGGAGCCCGAGGGCCGGCGCCCCGTAGGCCGACACCGGCGAGTCCACCCCACCCAGTTGTGCGCCCAGTGCGGCCGCCTCGTGCGCGGTGGCCCGGCAATCGGCCTCACGCCCCAGCACGGCCTCGGTGCGCGACTGACACGTGAGCGCGAGTCCACGGGCGTGTGCCTGCCCGAAGTCGGTCGCCAGCGAGGCGGCCTCGCTGGTGTCGGCCAGGCTGGCCTGCAGGCGCCCACGGCGGTACCCCAGCTCCCCTCTCATCGCGAGCGCCATGGGCAGGGCCCCAGCGGCCTGTTGGCGACCGACAGCAACGGCGTACTCGAGCAGCGCTTCCGCCTCCTCGTAGCGTTCCACCCAGATCTGCATCCAGGCGACCTGCTGAATGAGGGCCAGCGTCTGCGCCGAGGGGGGAGCGGCGCGCAGCCGCACTCCGAGATCGCACAGCGGCTCGATCGCCTCCGGAGCGCGGGCGTCCATGACCCTGGCGAACAGCAGGCTCAGCTCCACCGCGTCGTCCTGCAGACCCCTGGCGGTGATCTCAGCGTGGGCGCGCTCGGCGAACTCGACCCCCTGGGGGATGCTGCCCGTCCGGGCCAGCGCTGCGGCGGCCTCGGCGAGCATGCGGGCGGCACGCACGGCGTCGAGTTCGGCAAGCTGCTCCGACTCCGCCGCGATCACGCGCGCTGTGGCGACGGGTGCGCGCCACGTGTCGATCTGAAACAGCAGGCCCAGGGCGTCGGCGCGCGTCAGCGGATCGCGGCTGCGCTCTCGCGCGTTGCGGATGGCCTCCCGTGCCTGGTCGGTGAACCCGGCGAGCCGCGCGGCGTTCCCCGCGAGAAGCAATCGCCGCGCCGCCGGCTCGGTGTCCCTGGTGAGGGACGCGGCCCGTTCAAACGCACGCAGCGCGGTACTGGGGGCGCCTCGTGTGAGCGCATCGTTGCCGACGAGTTCGAGGGCATCGGCGGCGGTTTCGTCCGGGCCAACCGCGGCCGCGGCCAGGTGCCACGCCCGCTCGGCCGACCCCTCCCCGCTGACCGAGGCGATCAGGCGGTGGGCGCGTCGTCGCTCATCGGGCTCGGAGGAGACGTACACCGCCGATCTGCTCAGCGGGTGCTCGAACTCCACGGTGCCAGGATGCACGCGCAGGAGGCCCTCCCGCTCGGCACCGGCCAGTTCAGTGAGGGACAGCCCATCGGCGCTCAGCGCAGCCTCCAGGAGGGTTGTCGCCGACCGTGAGCCCGCCGTTGCCGCCAAGAGAACGGCCCACCGCTGGTGCGGGGCGAGGGCTCGCAGGCGACGCTCGACGCCCACGCGGATGCTCTCCGCAACCGGGATGGGCACCACGTCACCCCCAACCGGCAGCGTCGTCACCCCGACATCCCGGGCGGCCTCCACGATCCCCAGGGCGTTCCCCCCGGTGCCCGCGACCAGGGCGGCCACCTCCGTGTCGCTGAGTGCGCGCTGTGCGGATGCCCTGGCGAGTGCCCCCGCGGGACCCGGTGCGAGCGGGCCGAGATCGAGCCGCGTGAGGCCCTCCAGTTGGTTCAGCACCGCGTCGTCCGGCCGCGAGCCCACGAGGATCGCGATGCCCTCTCTCCACAGGCGACGCGCTGCGAACAGGATCGCCCCGGCCGACGGCGGGTCCAGCCACTGCAGGTCGTCGACGATGACCAGCACCGCAGCTTCCTCCGCGGCGAGCGCCAAGATGCCGAGGGTGGCCGCCGACACGCTGAACCGGTCGGTGGCACCCGCCTCACCCAGCGCCAGAGCGCCCTCCAGCGAACGCGCCTGCTGCTCCGGCAGACGCTCAACCAGCTCGCGCAACGGACGGATCAGCTCCAGCAGCCCGGCGAACGCCAGCTCGGCCTCCGACTCGATGCCCCGGGCACGCAGGACACGCATCGGCGGCTCGCTGTGCTCCGCGAGATGCGCGGCATGCTGCAGCAGCGTCGTCTTACCCTGCCCGGCGGGTCCCACAAGCGCCAGCGCCCCGCTCTCGCCGCGCTGCGCCCGGCTGAGAATCCCCTCGATCTCGGCGAGCTCCTGTTCCCTCCCGAGCAGCGTGGAGTCGGGGGCATCCACGGTCGCTACTCCGCGGACTCGAGCTTCAGGAATCGGCGGACCAGTTCATGAGCATGCGGCGACGGGCCACCGACCTCCTGAGTCAGGGACCTCAGACCGTCATCGGGCAACACGTGACGGAATGGTGCACCGTCATTCTCCACGGCCTCCACGATCGTCCTCGCGACGTCCTCGGCACGAACGGGTGCGCGCTGGCGGATCCCCCGAAGCTCTCCCAGCACGCGATCGCGAGTTCCGGCATAGACGGATGAGGGCTCGCCCGCCGAGCCGCTGATCACCGTCGACCGGGCGAACTCGGTGTCGACCACCCCGGCCTCGATGAGGACGACGCGAAGGCCGAATGGGGCGACCTCCAGCGCCAGAGCCTCACTCACCGCGGCCAGCGACAGCTTGGTCGCGCTGTACATGCCGAACAGCGGCAGCGGGATCCGCCCCGACAGCGTCGACACGCTCACCAGGACCCCGTGGCCGCGTTCGCGCATCGCGGGCATCGCCGCCTGCAGCACCGCGACGGCGCCGAACAGGTTGGTCTCGAACGCGCGACGCGCGACGTCCAGATCGATGTCCTCCACGGCTCCGAACGGGGCCCAGCCGGCGTTGTTCACCACGCACGTCAACGGTCCCCCCGCCAGGGTGCTCGCCTGCCCGACGCCCGCTCGAACCGAATCGCGGTCGGTGACGTCGAGGGCCACCACCCGGATGCCATCAGACTCGAACGGCACAAGCTGCGCGGGATCCCGGACGCCCGCTACGACGTTCCACCCGGCCTGGGCGAACGCCTCGGCGGTGGCGCGTCCGATCCCCCGAGCCGCGCCGGTGATGAGGACGCTGCGTGTCAACTCCTCGGGGATACCCATCTCAAGCGCCTCCCGGAGCTTCCGCGAGCCTACCGCGCTGCTCCCGGCACAGCACGACCGCGCCGCTCGTTTGGCCGGAGGCGGGCTCAAAGGCGGCGAGAGCGGACGAGCAAGGCCGGTCGTGCCTGGCGCATGGCGAACCGGCGGACAGGGACGCGGCGAACGGCGCAGACCGATTTGGCGCTCAGAAGCAGACGATACGGCCGACGTTTCTCCGCCATAGACGTAGAAACGTGACGGTGTGCCAGGCCCTCACGGCGACCACCTGACCGCCCCGCTTCGGTCTACTCTAAATGGTTTAGAGTAGATGCATGGCTGCCGTCGACGTCGAAAACGCGCTCGCGCTGGGCCCGACCGAAATCGGACCCGCGCTGCTGTCGCTGCATGAGGACCAGTGGTTCGACCGTAAGAGCGCCCGGATCTCGGCGGCGGACCTCGCGAACCACCTCATCGGCCTGGCGAACGCCGAGGGTGGCGTCATCGTCGTGGGCCTCGAGAAGGGCGTCGTCCAGGGCCGCCCCCCGAATCCGACGCGCCTGAACGACTGGCGACAGGCCCCCCTGGACTTCACGCGCCCCGCGGTGCCAGCCCGGTTCCGTAGCGTCTCCTGTCTCAACGCGCACGGCGCGGAGGATGAGCTCGTCGTGGTTGAGGTTGCCGCCAGCGAGCGTGTTCACGAGAACGCCCGCGGTGAGGTGTTCCTGCGGGTTGGCGATGAGACCCGTCGGCTGAACCCCGCCCAAGTGCAGGAGCTGATCTACGACAAGGGACAATCCACCTTCGAGGCGTCCGGTGTCGATGCCGACCCGGAGGATCTGGACCTGCCGCTGCTGAGCGCGTACGCGGACGCGGTCAACCATCCGGAGCCGACCCGCCTGCTGCAGGCCCGAGGGCTCGCCCGGCCCGACGGGCGCCTCACCGTCGGAGCGCTCCTGCTGTTCGGCCTGCACCCCCAGGATCGCTACCCGGAGGCATACGTGCGGGTGCTGCGCTACCGCGGGACACAACGTGGAACAGGCGCGCGCCAGCAGCTTCTCGACGATGTCCGCTGCGAAGGCCCCATCCCGCACGTCATCGACCGCGCACGCACCGAGATCGCATCCAGACTCCCCACCCGTCAGGCCCTCGGTGCCGACGGCCGATTTGGGCCGGTTGGGATCGTGCCCGAAGACGCATGGCTCGAGGGCCTAGTCAACGCCGTCATCCATCGCTCCTACAGCGCCATGGGCGACCACATCCGCATCGAAATTTTTGACGATCGGATCGAGTTCGAGAGCCCCGGGCGCTTCCCCGGCCTGGTCGACCCCTCGAACCCCCTGGCGGTGACACGCTTCGCCCGTAACCCCAGAATCGCCCGCGTCTGCGCCGACCTGCGATTCGGACAGGAGCTCGGCGAGGGGATACGCCGCATGTTCGAGGAGATGCGGCTGGCCGGGCTCGCCGACCCCAACTACACCCAGACCTCCGGCAGCGTTCGACTGGTGCTGTCCTCCGAGCCGATCGATCGCGAACTCGAAGCCCGCCTCCCGCCCGGCTCACGCCAGATCATGCGGGCTATCCGCGACCAGGCACGCCCCAGCACCGGCGACATCGCCGCAGCCACAGGCATGTCGCGACCAGCCGCAATCAAACGGCTCCGGCAACTCGCCGAGGAAGGCATGATCGAGCGGATCGGGACCAGCCCAAAGGACCCACGCGCGTACTGGCGCCTCAACTCGTAGAGACTTGAACGCCCCTCAAACGGCCGAAAACCCTGCCGCCATGGGGAAACCGGCCGGTACTCTAAACCCACTCGAAACCGAGACCGCCTCCCATGCGTCTCGTGCACGCGCCTGGACGAGCGCCCTCAGGGCCCGCCCGACAGACCGCCGACGCGCGTCAACGCCCTGCCCACCGATGGTTTTCGAGGGCCGATCCATCACGGGCCTTCCGCACGGCGACCGATGACCCATGGTCCGCCGGCGCGGCGGGGGACGCATCGGGACGCCCCCGCTGACCGGCTCAGGGCGGCAACGGACCGCCGCAAGCACCCGATGCGGTCCGCGGCAGAGATCCGTGTGCTGGGATGGACGTCCAAGATCGGATGGAGGGGGACCAGCATGCGCGTGTTCGTGACCGGAGCCTCGGGGTGGATCGGTTCCGCGGTGGTCCCCGAGTTGTTGGGGGCCGGCCACCGGGTGGTGGACTCGCCCGCAGCGACGCCTCCGCCGCCGCGCTCACCGAGGCCGGTGCCGAGGTGCGGCGCGGCAGCCTGACGACCTCGACGTGCTGCACCGGGAGGCGGAGGCGGCGGATGGCGTGATCCACCTCGCCTTCAACCACGAGCTGGCGTTCGGCGGCGACTTCCTGGGCGCCGCCCAGGCCGACCGCCGCGCCGTGGAGGTGTTCGGCGACGCGCTGGCCGGCACGCACCGGCCGCTGGTGATCGCCTCGGGAACGCTGTGGGCCGCGCCGGGGCGGCTCGCCACCGAGACGGACGGTCACGAGGCGACCACGGCGGCCGCCCTGCCCGAGGGGCCCCGCACACGACACGAGACCGGGGAGTTCACGTTGGGGCTCGCGACACGCGGGGTGCGTGCGTCGGTGCTGCGGCTGCCGCCCACCGTGCACGGCGACGGCGACCACGGGTTCCTGGCGACGCTGGTGGGCATCGCGCGCACCGCGGGCGTCTCGGTGTACCTGGGTGATGGCGCCAACCGCTGGCCCGCGGTGCACCGGCGGGACGCCGCATCGCTGTTCCGGCGCGCCGTGGAGGGTGCGCCCGCCGGGGCGACGCTGCACGCGGTGGCCGATGAGGGCGTGCCGTTCCGGCAGATCGCCGAGGCCATCGGCCGGGGGCTGGGCGTGCCCACGGAATCGATCCCGGCGGAGGAGGCCCCAGGGCGCTTCACGTGGCTGGCGGCGTTCGTGGGCGTCGATGCGCCCGCATCCAGCGCGGCCACCCAGCGGCTGCTGGGCTGGCGGCCGAGCGGGCCCGGCCTGATCGAGGACCTCGAGCGGGGTCACTACTTCGCCGGAACGGGTGACGACGCCGCGGAGGTGAAGGCCCCCGCAGCGCCATCAGCCGCGACCTGCCCTCATCGCTTGACGCCGACCGCCTTCCAGCGCGCGCTCCGCGGGGTGCCGCTGAGGCCGCCCGCGCTGGGGACGGCCGCCACGGCCCACGTGCCGGCGGTGAGGCGCCGCGCCACCTTCCGGGACAGCGTCACGCCGGTGTCCCCCGCCTTCGCCGTGACGCTCACGGTGATCGCCTTGGCCCCCTTCCGGGTGAAGGTGACGCGCACGGTGGCGGCGCGGTCGAGGTGGAAGCGCACGCACACCCGCTTGGCGCGCCGCAGCGCGGGCTTGGTGCACCCCATGGCCAGGCGGGTGAGCACCGGCGGGGCCACCCGGTGGGCGGCAGCGGTCACCCGCACCGCCGCGGAGGTGACCGTGGTGGACCCACCCGCGGTGGTGGCAGTGACCGTGCACGTGAGGTCGTGCCCCACGTCGTCGGCGCCGGCCGTGCGCGCGGCGGTGGTGGCGCCTGGGATGGCGGCGCCGTCGCGGCTCCAGGAGGTGGCGAGCGTGAGGGTGCTGCTGCCGCCGTCCCAGGTGCCGGGATCGCAGGTGAGCGGGGTGCCGGCCGCGGGGGTGCCGGTGATGGACGGCGCGGTGCCCGCGATCGGCGCGAGGTGGTAGACGGCGAGGTTCGCCGTGGGCGCGCCCGAGAACGTGGCGAACGACCCACCCACGTACAGGTCCGGGCCGTGCGCGGAGAGGGCGAGGACGCCCGGCGGGATCGTGTCACCGCCGATCGTCCACGGGCTGACGGCCCCGGTGGCCTCGTCCAGGGCCGCCAGACCGGCATGCGCGGCGCCCCGAAGGTGGTGAACCACCCGCCCACATAGGCGGTCCCGCGGGATCGGCCAATACGTTGACCTTGCCGTTCGCGTCGGGCGTGCCGGAACGCACCGAGCCCGATCCGGGGTCGACACCGGCAAAGTTCAGGTGCGACTGCCCGGCCACCGTCAGGAAATCGCCGCCCACGAACAGGTTCGCACTGGTCGGCAGGAGGCTCGTGAGGTAGCCGTATCCACCGGCCACCGGGATCTGCAGCGCCGTGAGCGTCCCGCCCGCGCCCAGGTCGAATGCCGCGAACCCGGCCCGGGTGGTCCCGCCGGCGTGCGTGAAGAACCCGCCCACGAGCAGCTTGGAACCGTCCAGCCCAAGCGTCAGCGCCGAGCCGTCCAGCCCCGGATTCCAGGCCGACGCAGCACCGGCGGTGGCGTCCACGGCAGCCAGGTAGCCGTGTGACGCGCCACTCAGCGTGGTGAAGCCCCCGGCCAGGTACACCGACGAGCCGCGGACGAGCAGGTGCGCCGGGGCCTGGTTGGGGGCCGGGTCCCAGGCGGTGGCCGTGCCGTCGGTGGTGGTGAAGGCCGCCGCGCCCGACCGGGCGGTGCCGCCGTTGGCCTGGGAGAAGCTGCCCACCGCGTACAGCGTCCCGCCGGAGACGGCCAGGTCGTTCACCCAGCCGTCCAGGCCGGCGTCGAAGCTGGTGGGCCGCCCCGTGGAGGTGTCGAGGGCCGCCACGCCCGTCCGCGCCACGCCCCGTGCGCCGTGGAAGGACCCACCCGCGTAGATGCGGGACCCGGACGCCGCGAGCGCCATGCCCTCCCCGTCGAACGCCGGGTCCCAGGCGCGGACGGCGCCGTTGACCAGGTCGAATGCGGCCCCGTGCACACGCGGCGTGCCGCCCATGGCGGTGAACTTGCCCACCGCGTACATCGTGTCGCCCACGATCTGCAGCGCCCGCACCTCATGGTTGGAGGCCGGGTTCCAGGGCAGCAGCGAGCCCGCGTTGTCCCAGGCGGCCACCATCGGGCGGCTCGTGGCCCCCACGTGCGCGAAGGCGCCACCCGCGTAGACGTTGCCGGCCTGGTCGCTGACGAGCGTGTCCACGGCGCCGTCCAGATCCGGCAGCCACGAGCCGACGGCACCGTTGTCCGCGCGCACCGCCGTGAGGTTGTGCGCCGTGGTGCCCCCGACGGCGCTGAACTCACCGCCCAGCATGATCCCGGCGGCCCCCGGCGTGGGGATCATCGTCCGGATGCTCCCCGTGACGTCCGGGTTCCATGCGGTGGCCAGCCCCGACGCCGGGTCGATGGCGGCGGCGCCATGGCGGGTGGTGGCGGGTCCGATGGTGGAGAACTGCCCACCGATGTACACGGCCCCACCGGTCACCAGGATGGCCTGCACCTCGCCGTCGGTGCCGGGGTCCCAGGTGCGCAGGGTGCCGTCCACCGGGTCCAGTGCCGCCAGGTTGTGCCGCGACTGGCCGGAGACGTTCGCGAACGCGCCGCCCACGTAGAGCACACCGCCGCTGAGGGCCAGGGCATCCACCTGGCCGTCGGTGCCGGCCGTCCAGGCGGCGTCCGGCGTGCCGTCGGCCAGGATGTGCGCGAGGTTGGTGTGCGAGGTCGTCCCGATGCGCCCGAAGCTCCCGCCGATGAACCAGCCGCCCGCGCCATCCGGCACCACGGCCCTGACGGTGCCGTCCACGGGAGGCACCGGGTCGGGGACGCCCGCGGTGGACACCGGCACGCCGCTGCCCGTATACGGGGAGACCCTGTCGAAGTAGCCGCCGATGAAGACCCTGCCGTCCGCCGGGATCACGGCGTTGACGACGCCGTTCGGCACCCAGAACCGGGTGTCCGGCGGCGTGGTGGGGACGATGACCGCAGCGCCGGCCCCGGCCGCGACGACGGCCTGCACGGCGAGGGCGGCGGCGAGCACGGCTCGGCGGGGAATGCGCACTTCGGATCCTCCGGGGAATGAGGGCAGCCGAAATCGGCCGGTTTCGCGCATGCATCGGCGGCTGGGCGCCCGATGTGAGGTCGCGGGGGCACCCTCCGGCGCCGTGTGGCCGTGACCACCGCGGTGGGTAGTCTTGGGCGGCCGCTCGGGAGGGGTGAATGGACTGGATGCCCTGGCAGGACGCGTTGGTGCTCTCGGTCGTGCTGGTGCTGGCCGGCGGCGTGTGGCGCCCGCGGGGCCGGCGGCTGCGCAGCGTCACGGCGCTGCTGCGCGAGGCCGGCATCGTGGCGGCGCTGTACACGGTGTGGACCTACCTGGGGTCGCAGCCGCTGCGGCACACCGACGGCGCCATGGCGCACGGCGAGACCGTGTGGCACATCGAGCAGACGCTGCACATCGCCAACGAGCGGTGGGTGCAGGGGCTGTTCCTGCACCACCAGACCCTGATGCGGTTCCTCAACGAGTACTACGGCTGGGTGCACGTTCCGGCCCTGGGCGTGTTCCTGCTGTGGCTGTTCCTGCGCCACCGGGACCACTTCGCGCGATGGCGCACCACGCTGGGCGTGCTCACGGGCCTGTGCTTCGCGATCCAGCTCATCCCGGTGGCGCCGCCGCGCATGTACCCCAAGCTGGGTTTCGTGGACACCGGCCTTGCGATGAGCGACTCGGTGTACCAGCGGCTGGGCGTGCCGGACGCCGCGCAGCTGATCGCGATGCCGTCGGTGCACGTGGCCTGGGCGGCGCTGATCGGCTGGGCGGCGGTGGAGGTGAGCGCCAGCCGTTGGCGGTGGCTGGCGCTGGGCCACTCCGCGCTGACGTGCGTGGTGGTGGTGGCCACCGCCAACCACTGGTGGCTCGACGGCATCGTCGCGGTGGGCCTGCTGGCGGCGGTGCGAGTGGCGATGCCGTGGGCCGAGGCGCTCGCGCGGGCCGCCCGGCAGGCGCTGGCCCAGCCGCGGCCGGCCCCCGCGACCGCCCTGGTGGCCGACGACCGGCCGGAGTAGCGCCGCGCACGGGAGGCGCGTGGTGGCCCGGCTCCTGACCATTTCCCAACCGTTGCTTATCCGAGCGCTCGCGAACGCTTCAGGGTGATCTCAGGGACCACCGGCACCATCGTCGTCACGCTCCCGCCCGGGAGCTCTCACAAACGGCGACCCCCCGGACGGTGTGCGATGGAACAGTCAGCGACGATGCGGAACCCCTCCCGCGGAAGCCGGGGCATCAGGCGGGTCGATCACGACGCGGCCGAGCGGTTCGCCGCGGCCATGGGCTACCCGTCGCCCTGGCGCCTCACGCTGAGCCGCTGGGGCCGCTGGGCGCTGGTGGGCGGCACCCTGGCGCTCACCATGTCCGGCGTGATGCTGTGAACCGGCGTCCCACGCGCCCGTCGGAGGCGGCCGGCCGCCGCAACATCGCCACCGCCGCGGCGCTGGTGGTGCTGTTCGGGGCGGGAGGCATGGCCCTGGCCGCATCGCACGCCACCCAGGCCGCGCAGGCAACCCAGGACACCCAAACCACCCGCGCAGCCCGGAGCGTCCCGCGCACCCAGCCCAGCGGTGTCACGCAGGCCTCCTCCGCCGGCGCGACGTACGTGCCGCAGGTCACCGCACCCACCTACCACGTCACCACGCACACCTCGTGACCCGCGCCCTGCGGGTGGAGCCCTTCCGGGCCATGGGGTCCGACTGCGCCATCGCCGTGGTCGCGGATGAGGCTGAGCTGGCCGACGTGGCGCGCGCCACCGCCGCGGCGCGCGCCGAGATCGCGGCCTGCGAACGCGTCCTGTCCTGTTTTCTGCCCGACAGCGACCTGTCGCGAGTGAACGCCGCGGCGGGGACGTGGATCGATGTGGACCCGCGGTTGGCGGAGCTGACCGCGCTGGCCCTGGAGGCACGGCGCCTCACGGACGGCCGTTTCGATCCCACCGTGCTGCCGGCCCTGGTGGCCGAGGGCTACGACCGCTCGTTCGAGGACCTCACGCCCCGGGCGCCCGCCCCCCTGCACGACTGGCGGCCGAACGGCCACGTGGACGTCGATCGCAAGGGACGCCGGGTGCGCGTGGCGGCCGGCACGGGCATCGACCTGGGCGGCATCGCCAAGGGCTGGACCGCCGACCGGGCGCTGGCGGCCCTGCGGGATGCGTGGCCCGGGGTGCCGGGCGCGTTCGTCGACCTGGGCGGCGACCTGCGCCTGTGGGGCCGCTCCCCCGAGGACGGCCCGTGGGGGGTCGCGGTGGCCGACCCGCGCGGCGGGGCCGAACCGGCCGCCAGCATCACCATCGCCCAGGGGGCCGTGGCCACATCGGGTCGCGACCGGCGCCGCTTCGGCCCGGACCGCTCCCTGCACCACCTCATCGACCCCACCACGGGGCACGCCGCGGTGGCCGGCCCGCTCACCGCCACGGTGGTGGCGCCCACCGGCTGGGAGGCCGAGATGCACGCCACGGTCCTGGCAACCGTCGATGAGGCCACCGCCGAGCGCCACCTGCGGGCCAACCCGTCCATCGGCGCCATCGTGATCCCGCAGCGGGGGCCGGCGGTGGCCCTGGGCCGCCTGGCGCCCTCCCCCACCCCGCCGGTGCGCCGGGGCGCGCTTGCGGGTGGCGATACGCTGCGCCCGTGAGCACCGCGGACCGAGCGGTACGCGCCCGCGGCCCCCGGCCGGCGGGGACCCGTGAGCCGGCGGGGCGCCGCGGCGGCCTGGACAGCCTGGGCGCCGTCACGGTGGTGGCCTTCCTGGCCGTCATCACGCTGGCGTGGGCGTTCCTGCGCCCCGCGGGCTTCGCCAACCGCCAGTACGTGGGCGAGCTGTTCGGCGTGCTGGCCGTGGCGTGCCTGTCGGCCGCCCTGGTGCTGACCATGCGCGTGCCCGCCGTGGAGCGCGCGTTCGGGGGCCTCGACCGGGTGTACGTGTGGCACCGCATCCTCGCCATCAGCGGGCTGGTGCTGTTCCTCCCCCACTGGCTGTTCGTGGGCGGGGGCCGCAGCGCCGGGGTGCGCGACCCGGCCAGCCCGGCCGGAGCACCGCACTACGGCCCCGGCAACCTCCTGGGCGTGGTGTCCATCCTGGGGCTGACGCTGCTGGCGGTGATCTCCCTGGCGCCCCGGATCCCGGTGCTGGCGAGCCTGCTGCGCCTGGCATACCGGCGGTGGCTGGCATCCCACCGGCTGGCGGGCCTGCTGGTGGCCGCCGCCGTGGTGCACGGGCTGATGGTGGACCCGGTCATCCGGGCATCCGCCGGCCTGTGGTGGGTGTACCTGGCCGTGGGGGCGATGGGCGTGGCGGCCTTCGCCACCCGGGTCATCTCCGACCTGCGCGGGTGGGGCCGCGCCGACCACGTGGTGACGCGGGTGGAGCGGCTCAGCCCCAACCTGCTGGAGGTGTGGATGCGCCCGCGCCGGAGCCGCCTGGACTTCACCCCCGGGCAGTTCGTGTACGCCAGCTTCGGGGGCACCGGCTACTGGCAACCCCATCCGTTCACCATCAGCAGCAGCCCCGCCGACCCCGACCTGCGGCTGTCCATCCGCAGCAACGGCGACCACACCACCAGCCTGTACCGGCACCTCACCGAGGGGATCCCGGTGGCCATCGAGGGGCCGTACGGCGGCTTCCACCACGAGCTCGCCACCGGCCCGCAGGTGTGGATCGCCGGCGGCATCGGCGTGACCCCGTTCCTGTCGTGGGCGGGCGCCGACGACGTGCCCGCCCACGTGGACCTCTTCTACGTGGTGCCGCACGCCGGTGACGCGGTGTACCTGGACGAGCTGCACGATGCCGCCGCCAGGAACCGCGGCCTGCACGTGCACCTCAGCACCGACGACCGTGACGGCTTCCTCACGGCCGACCGCGTCGCCGGCGCCATCACCTCACGGCTGCAGGACTGCTCGGTGTTCATGTGCGGCCCGCCGCCCATGATCCGGTCGCTGGAGGCCGGCCTGGTGGAGCGCGGCGTGCGGCCGGAGGCGATCCACTACGAGGAGTTCAGCTTCCGCTGATCCGCGGGCCGGGGACATCCGGCAGCGCGGCCGTACGGCAGACTGCCCGGGCCATGGCAATGCCGAACGGAGATCAGCGGTGACCACCGACAGCACCAGCGCCCCCGAGGGGTTCACGAAGGGCGCGGACACCTACGACGAGGCCGTGCGCCACAACATCGCCGGGTCCGACCGGCTGATCATGTCGCTGCCGCCCGGTGAGTACCGCACGGTGCTGGACGTGGGCTGCGGCACGGGGTGGACCTCCGCGTCGATGGTGCGCCGGTTCGGCGTGGAGACGCTTGTGGGGGTGGACGCCTCCGCCGGGATGCTGGAGAAGTTCGCGGCCAAGCTGGGCGGTGAGTTCCCCGACGTGCACATCGAGCTGCGCAACGAGGACGTGATGGAGATGGGCGTGGCCGACGGCGCGTTCGACGCCGTGATCTGCGCCATGGCGCTGCACTGGTTCGCCGACAAGCCGGGCGCGGTGGCCCGCATGGCGCGCGCCCTGCGGCCGGGCGGCGTGATGGCCATCCCCACCGCCGGCCGCGGCGGCGAGGTGGCGTGGCGCGACCTGCTGGAGCGGGTGGGGGCGTCCCAGGACTGGACCGGCTGGTTCGCCACCAACCAGCGGGACGTGGATGAGATCGCGGCCGACCTGACGGCGGCCGGCATGGAGCCGCTGGACGTGTGGATGGAGCGGCGGCGCGCGCACACCGACCCGGACGCCTTCATGGCGCGCACCCGTTCGGTGGCGGCCCACCTGCTTGGCAACCCGCCCGGCGGGTTCAGCGAACTGGACCAGCGCATCGAGCGGGCGCTGCACGAGGCCGCCGGCCCCGACGGGTTCGCCTACGACTACTGCAAGCTGTACGCGGTGGCGCGCAAGCCCACGGCGTAGGCCGGCCGGGATGGCGGTCGCGCCCCGGGGCACGGGGCGCGACCGGCGGGATCCCGTCGGGGCTGGATGAGCACCCGCGTGAGGTTGCCCGTGCGCGCGTTGATGTGCTGGAACGCGGTGCCGGCGGAGAAGGTGCCGAAGCCGCGGAACAGGCTGCGCGTTGCGGTGGCCGTGCCGTACTGCGGCGGCGGCCCGGGGGTGAAGGTCCCCGTCACCCCGGTGGAGTGGATGCGCGTGCGGAAGGCGGTTCCGGTCACCACCACGTGGGCGGCGCGCAGGCCGTAGTACAGGGTGGAGCCGTCGGCCAGCTTCCTGGTGAACTTGGGGTCGGTGCCGGTGACCGTCAGGTCCTTGGCGGACGAGTAATCCCACACTCGGATGCGGTTGTTGATGGTGAGGTCCAGGGTGCCGTTGGCCGGCCCGCCCAGGTGCCAGAACGCCGAGCCGGCCAGGTTGGCGGTGAGCGCCCCCTGCGTGAGGTACACGCGATGGGCGCGGAAGAACGGGATGCGGATGCCGCCGCGGATGATGGAGAAGCCGCGGCCCCGCCCGGTGGCCACACCCACCGGCGCGGTTCCGGCGGTGCCGGCATCCACGGTGGCGTCGTACCGCACCGCGAACGCGTCGGCGGTGAAGCCCGCGCCATCCAGGGTGAGGGTGCCGCGGCCGGTCCACACGGTGACGTTGCCGTTGACGCGCTTGCGCAGGTTGCCGGTGGGCGTCTGGGTGAGGGCCGCACCGTTGACGGCGGTCACCCGGATCCGCCCGAACCGGCGCAGGTTGACGACCTCCTTCCCGGACCCGCGGTAGGTGAGCTGTCCCGCGCCCTGCGCGTACAGGGCGTGCGTGGTGCTGCGCGCCGCCGCCGTGGTGGCGTCGTCGCCCGGCAGCGGGCTGTGGGACAGGGTGTCCGAGGGGTTGGTCGGGGACTGCGCGAGGCCGGTGGCCGGCGCGAGGGCCAGCGTGGCGGCGCTGGAGAGGATGAGCAGACGGCGCATCGTCGTCGGACTCCTTCGGTGGACGATGAGGACACGCCGATCATCCCCGCCGCCCTGTGTGCTCACCGAGTGCCGCCCGTAAGGGATTGTTTTGCGCCCCGTAAACGCGATGTCGCCACGGACCATCGGCTCACCCGAAGGGCGGAATTCGTATCAAATGCGGTGGCGTGCGCTCGTCAAGCGTGAGCGAATCGCAAACGGTCACAACCTGGGGGACGAGATGAGGCGCGTATTCGGTGGTGCGAGCATGATGGCGGTGGGGGTTGCGGCGTTGGGGGCCGCCGCCACACCGGGGCTGGGCGCGGTGGGGTGGTCCGCCCCCCAGGACGTGCAGGTCTGGGCGAACGCGGACACCGAGCATCAGCTCGCCCTCGACGCCGCGGGGACGGCCACGCTTGTGGGAGAAGCCACCAAGGGGTCGCAGGTGGTGGCCCTCCGCCAGCCCCGGAACGGGGCGTGGTCGGCACCGACGGTGCTGGGCACCAACGGCGTCACGCCCAAGCTGGCGAAGACCGCGGGCGGGGCGCTTGTGGTGTGGCACGGCGACCTCCTCGACCCGGCGGCCCCCATCAACCACACGGTGTGGGCCGCGACGGGTGCGGCCGACGGCACCTGGACCACGGCCGAGCAGATCGCCACGGGGATCACCGCGGACAACATCGCGTGGCTGTCCGCCAATGCCCGCGGGGATGCGGTGGTGGCCGTCGGGTCGCCCGGACGCGACGTCGCCACCGGCAACGTCATCCTGGCGCGCCAGGCCGGCGGCCCATGGGCGCCCCTCGCGCTGGGCCCGGTGGCCAACTGGGCGCAGATCACCGTCGACGCGCAGGGCGGCATGCTCGCCACCTGGCGGGACGGCGCACCCGACGAGACCGCCGGTGAGTCCGGGTTGCGCGCCGCGGTTCGTGCGCCGGGGGCGGCCGCGTTCACCGAGATCACCTCACCGCTGGGAACCGGCAAGGCACTCGCCCACACCCAGGTGAGTTCCCCCACCGGCGAGGCCGCCGTCCTCGCTGTCGACTTCATGACCGCCGGTGAGACCTGGCTCGCGGCGGGCCGCGCGGCGGGTGCGCCGTTCGGGCCGGTCACCACGATCGCGCGGATCGAAGCGACGCCCACGGTGGCGATGGGCGCGGACGGGACGGCCGCCGTGGGCATCGCGGACAGCGTGGACAAGCCCACCGTGAGCGTGCGCCCTCCCGGTGGTGCGTTCGGTGCGCCCGTCCGCGTGGGCTCCACGACGGGCAACCCCGTGGTGGGCGTTGGCTCCGACGGCACGGTGGTGGCCGCGTGGAGCAGCCCCCCTGGGACCGCGTCCAGGAACGTCCGGGTGTGGGCCAGCGTGCGGGCCCCCGGCGGATCGTTCGCCGCACCCGAGCTGGTGGGCTCCTCCCCGCTCCCCATGACCGTCCAGAACGTGGCGGTGGGGTCCGGCGGGGTGGCCGTGGTCACGACGCGCGCCTCCGGCGGAAGCCGATACGTGATCCAGGCCGCACGGCGCGGTCCCAACCCGCTGATCACGGCCGCGGACGCCCAGCCCGCGACGGGCGGGCTGCGGGTGCACGTGCGCCTGGGTGCGGCGGCCCACCTCACGCTGCGGCTGGCACGCCAGAACGGCACCACCGTGCTGATGACCCAGCGCTTCCGCAGGGCCGGCGACTCCACCATGCTGATCGGTTCGGTCCGGAGGATCCCCGCCGGGCGGTACCGGCTGCAGATCCTGGCGCGGGGCACCAGGGTCCAGGCGGCGGCGACCGCCCTGCTGACGGTGCCCAAGGGGCGGTGAATGCCCGGTGCGGGCCGGCCGGTGGCCGGCCCGCACCCCCACGGGTGATTCACCCGGGTGCGCCGCGGGTACGGTGGTCCGCGGAGGGAGCGAGCCCTGACGGACACGGTGCAAGCGGTGCGGACCGGCGGTGCGGGCGACCGCCTGCGGTGGGCGGCCACGGGCGGCGACCCGGACCGGCCCCGCGGCAAGGTGGGCCTGCTGTCCTGCATCGCCTTCGCGGTGGGCACCATGGTGGGGGCCGGGGTGTTCGTGCTGTCCGGGCTGGCCATCCGCCGGGCGGGGCCGGCCGCCCTGGCCGCGTTCGGGCTGGCCGGCGTGCTGGTGCTGCTGTCGGCGCTGTCGTTCGCCGTGGTGGCCAGCGTCGCGCCGCCGGGCGGCTCGGGGTACGCGTACGTGGGCACCGCGCTGGGCCGTCACTGGGGATTCGTGGCCTCGTGGTGCTTCTATCTGGGCGGCGTGATCGGCACCGCCTTCGTGCTGAACGCGTTCGGCGTGTACGTGCATCGGTTCTTCTGGGGCGGCCCTCCCGCCGCCACGTTCGCGATCTGCGCGGTGGGGCTGCTGGCGTTGCTGAACCTGGGGCCCGCCAGCGCCATCGGGCGCGCCGAGGTGGTGCTGGTGGCGGTGAAGGTGGGCGTGCTGGTGCTGCTGGTGGCGTTCGCCCTCATCCACGTGCACCGCGCGCACTTCACGCCCTTCCTCCCCCACGGCGCGGGTTCGGTGGTCACCACCAGCGCCCTGCTGTTCATCGCCTACCTGGGCTTCAACGTGCTCACCAACATGGCCGGCGACGTGGACCGGCCCCATCGCACCATCCCGCTGGCCATCGTGGTGTCCATGGCGATCGTGGCGGCGATTTACCTGGGCGTGGTGGTCGCGCTGCTGGCCGGGCGCGTCACCACCTACGACGAGGCCAGCGTGGGCACCGCCGCCCGCCACCTGATGGGCGCCTGGGGCGGCGTGCTGATCCCCGTCGCGGCCCTGGTGTCCCCTGTCGGCGGCCAACGCGAACATCCTGCTCATCGGAGATCATGGTGCGGCTGGCCGGCCAGCGCGACGTGCCCACCGTGCTGGGGCGCACCTGGCACGGGCACCCGGTGCTGAGCGTGCTGGCGGGCGCCGTGGCCTGCGCGGTGCTGATCCTGGCGGGCGCGGTGACCACCGTGGTGGCGCTGGCCAACGTGGCGGCCGTGGTGGCGATGGCGCTGGTGAACCTGGCCGCGCTGCTGGCGCAGCGCCGGCGCCCGGACGGCGTGCTGCGACTGCCCCTGGGCCCCGTGCTGCCGGCGCTGGGGCTGGCGGCGGCGCTGTCGCAGCTGCTGTTCATCGGGTGGCGCAGCGTGCTGATCGGGCTGGTGCTGGTGGCCACAGGGTGGCTGGTGTACCTGGCGCGCCACCGCGGCTTCTCGGCCGTGCACCACGCCCACATCCTGCGGCGTCTGGAGCACAACGCCGGGCCCGCGGCCGCGCGGTGGCCCTGCTGGACGGGTGGGCGGCACGACCACCCGCGCCCGGCACCGACTGACCCCGGGGCACCGGTTTCACCGCCGGCGGCACCGGGCAATCAGCGTGCATGACCCACCCCCACCGCGGCGCCGCCCTCACCGAACTCCCGCCGGCGCGCGGGGAGGCCGTGCAGGCACCGCCCGCGCTGCGGTACGTGGCCATCGGCGACAGCATCCCCCGCGGCTTCCTGCTGGGCCCGCCGGGGTGGGCGCCGCCGGGCGTGTGCACCGCGCCCCAGGCCTGGTTGCTGCGGTGGTTCGACCGGCCGGACCGGGGGTACCCCGCGCTGGCGGCGCGCGCGCTGCGGGCCGCGGGGACCCCGGTGGAGCTGGACATGTCCCTCACGTGCACCAACTCCTGCAGCGCCGCCTTCTGGCGCGGCGGCCCCACCGCCCCGGTGCGGCGGGTGTTCGACCGGCCGGCGCAGCTGGTGAGCGTCACGGTGGGGGCCAACGACGTGATGGGCGGGTGGTCGGCCTACGTGGCGGCGGCGAGCGCTGCGCCGGTGGCGCCGGCGCTGCGGTGGGATCCGCAGCCCGTCCTCGACCGGCTGGCCCCGCGACGCGCAACCACCGGAGCCGCCGTGGACCGGCTGCAGGCCCGCCTGCACGACCTGCTGGGCTGGCTGGTGCGGCACACCGACGGGCCGGTGGTGATCACCACCTACCACCGCGGGGACGAGAGCGAGGTTGTGCGGACCCGGCTGGTGAACCCGGTGAACGCGGCCATCCGGGCCGCCGCCACCGGGGTGCCCGGGTGCGGCTGGTGGACCTGGAGGCCGTGTTCGCCGGTCACGGGCTGGCGCGGCCCGCCGGCGACCGGTACGTGAGCCGCACCGACGGCCTGCACCCCACCGACCGGGGACACCGGGCCATCGCCCGGGCGCTGCTGGGCACCGTCCCCGAGGTTGCATCCGGCGGCCGGGGGTACCACCGGCGAAACGGAAGGGGAACCCCATGAGCAACGACGACGACGCGGCGATGCGCAAGGTGACCGAGCTGCTGCACGACCACCGCTTCGGCATGCTCACCACCACCGCGCAGGACGGCACCCTGGTGAGCCGTCCCATGACCATGCAGGAGGTGGAGTTCGACGGGGACCTGTGGTTCTTCGCCGAGCGGGAGTCGCGCAAGATCGCCCACATCGGCGCCAACCCGCGCGTCAACGTGGCCTGCGGGTCGGGCACCGACTGGGTGTCGGTGAGCGGATCGGCCACCGTGGTGGACGACCGGGATCGCGTGCACGAGCTGTGGAACGGCGGTGCGCAGGCATGGTTCCCCGACGGTCCCGACAGCCCCTCGGTGGTGCTGCTGCGGGTGCGGGCGGAGGGCGCCGAATACTGGGATGTCCCCGGGGGCCGGCTGGCCACCCTGGTGAACCTGCTGAAGGCCCGCGCCACCGGCGAGCGCTTCGACGCCGGTGAGAACGCGACCACCCGGATGTGAGTCCACCACGATGAGAGGAGCGGACATGGTGCGCGCCACCTGGCATGACACGGTGCTGGCCGAGAGCGACGACACGGTGGTGGTGGAGGGCAACCACTACTTCCCCCGCGCGGCGGTGCGACAGGAGCACCTGGCGGAGAACCCCTCGCACACCACCTGCCCCTGGAAGGGCCTGGCCAGCTACTACGACGTGGTGGTGGACAACGCCGTCAACGAGGGCGCGGCGTGGTACTACCCCCAGCCGCTGGCCGCGGCCGAGCACATCACCGACCACGTCGCCTTCTGGAAGGGCGTGGAGGTGACGCAGACCCCGGGCTGAACCGCGTGCCGGTTCAGAACACCTCGGGCACGAAGGTCTGCTCGTTGATGGGCGGCCGGATGTAGCCGGGGTCGTCCTGCCGCGGCGGGAGGACCAGCGGCGGCGGGGTGAGGTCCTCGTAGTCGAACTGCGACAGCAGGTGCGTCATGCAGTTGAGGCGGGCCCGGCGCTTGTCGTCGGCCCGCACCACGTACCAGGGGGCCAGGGTGATGTCGGTGTACCGGAACATCTCGTCCTTGGCGCGGGAGTAGTCCACCCACCGCTCACGCGACTCCAGGTCCATGGGGCTGAGCTTCCAGCGGCGCATGGGGTCCTGCACGCGGGCCTGGAAGCGCCGCTCCTGCTCGTCGTCGCTCACCGAGAACCAGTACTTGATGAGGTGGATCCCCGACCGCACCAGCATGCGCTCGAAGTCCGGGCAGCTGCGCATGAACTCCTCGTACTCGGCCTCGTCGCAGAAGCCCATCACGCGCTCCACGCCGGCGCGGTTGTACCAGGAGCGGTCGAACAGCACGATCTCACCCGCCGCGGGCAGGTGCGCCACGTAGCGCTGGAAGTACCACTGGGTCTTCTCGCGCTCGGTGGGGCTGGGCAGCGCCACGATGCGGATGACGCGGGGGTTGGTGCGCTCGGTGATGCGCTTGATCACCCCGCCCTTGCCGGCCGCGTCGCGGCCCTCGAACACCACCACCACCTTGATGCCGCGCTGCTTCACCCACTCCTGCAGCAGCACGAACTCCACCTGCAGGCGCGCCAGCTCCTTCTCGAACAGCTTGGTGCTGAGCCGCTTGCGCCGCTGGGAGTGCTCGGGCTCGGCGGCCTCCGGCTTTCGACCCATGGGTCCGGGGGTGCTGGAGGGCTTGCTCATGGTCACCGCGATCGCCGTGGGTGACGGCCCGTCTCGCGGCAGCGATGGGGGCCGGGAGACCCATGCTGGCAACTTCGTCGCGCGATGCAAATGACGGCCAGCCGAGGATCCACACCAAATCCTGGAAACATCGATGTCACTTCTGGGGCTTTCGCGGACATGGAACCGTATGCGGGCATGTATGAAATGCAGGTTCCGGTAAGTTCAAAAGGGTCACCATGCTCAGTGCATTCCGTCACCGCCTCCGTCTGCGCAACCGCATCAGGCGGGCGGCCGCCGTGCCGCCCGAGAACCTGCGCGACACCCTCTCCGAGCCGCAGCTGGCCTATCTGTCGGAGGCGCTCTTCCGCACGGGCCGTTTCGAGGCGGCCGAGCGCGTGGGACTGCCACCGCGGCGCGGCAGCGTCGCCCGGCTCACCCCCACGGCGCTGCGGCGATCACCCGTGCTGGAGTCCGCGCTCACCGGCGCCCTCCAGGACACCGAGCGCGAGCACTCCCTCACGCGCTGATCCGCCCCGCGGGGGCCGTCAGCGCCCGGCGGACACCGGTGCCGCGCGCAGGCCGTCGATGACCACCTCCACCAGGCGGGCGCGAACATCGTCGTTGCCCGCCGCCTGGCGAGCGCCCTGGCAGGTGGCGCCCAGCAGCGCCAGGATCTCGGGGCCCGAGATGTCGTCGCGCACGGCACCGGCCCGCTGGGCCCGCTCGGTGAGCGCCGAGACGGCCTCCATCATCTGGCGCTTGTGTGGCGCCAGGGTGGCCTCCAGGTCGTAGTCGGCCTCCTTGAAGGCGCCCAGCAGGGCGAAGTCGGCCTCCACGCGCAGGGTGGCGCGGCGGATGAACGCGAACAGCGCCTCCCCCGGGTCGGGCTCGTCCAGCCCCTCGCGGGCGGCATCCACCATCGGGCTCAGCAGCCCCTCCAGGACGGCCTCCTGCAGGGCCTCCTTGGTCTGGAAGTGCCGGTACACCGTGCCCACCCCCACCCCGGCCGCGGCCGCGATGTCGTCCATCTGCGCATCGATGCCCTGTTCGGTGAACAGCCGCCGGGCGGCATCCAGGATCTGTGCGCGGTTGCGCGCCGCGTCGGCACGCAGCGGTCGGGATTTCATGGGTTTGCCCCTTGACAAACGGAACCTCGGTTCCGCATAGTACGAAGCGGAACCGGAACTCCGATTCTACATCAGAAAGGAGGGGTCGGTGACGTCGGATCTCAAGCCCACGGATCACGCCGGACAGCCGCTGCACCGCGGCGCCTGGCTGGTCCTTGCGATCGTCTGTCTCGCCCAATTCATGGTCGTCCTGGACGCGACCATCGTCAACGTGGCGCTGCCCACCATGCAGCGCGACCTGCACTTCTCCTCCGGCTCGCTGCAGTGGGTGATCAACGCCTACACGCTGCTGTTCGGGGGCTTCCTCCTGCTGGGCGGACGCGCCGCCGACCTGTTCGGCCGGCGCCGCCTGTTCCTCACCGGCGTGGTGCTGTTCACCGCCGCCTCGGTGCTGGACGGCTTCGCCCAGTCATCCGGGCAGCTCATCGCCGCCCGCGCCCTGCAGGGCCTGGGCGGCGCGCTGGTGTCACCGGCCGCGCTGTCCATCGTGACCACCACGTTCCCCGACGGCCGCCTGCGCGCCCGTGCCATGGGCGTGTGGGCCGCGATCGCCGTGGGTGGCGGCGCCATCGGCCTGCTGCTGGGCGGCATCCTCACCGAGTACGCGTCATGGCGCTGGGTGTTCTTCGTGAACGTCCCGGTGGGCCTCATCACGTTCCTGCTGGCGTCCCGCCGCGTGCCCGAATCGCACGCGCAGGAGCACCGCGGGTTCGACCTGGCCGGCGCGGTGTCGGTGACCGGTGGTCTCGTGGCGCTGGTGTACGGCATCGTGAAGGCGCAGTCCTTCGGCTGGGGTTCCCCCAAGACGCTGGGCCTGCTGGGCGCCGCCGTGGCGCTGCTGGCCGCCTTCGTGGTGATCGAACGCCGCAGCGCCGCACCGCTGGTGCAGCTGGGCATCTTCCGGATGCGCTCGCTCACCGCGGCCAACGCCACCATGCTGGTGGTGGCCGGCGGCATGTTCGCGATCTTCTTCTTCGCGACGCTGTACGTGCAGCAGATCCTGCACCTGTCGCCGGTGCAGTCCGGCCTCGGGTTCCTGCCCCTCACCGCGATGATCATCCTGGCATCGGGTATCGCCCAGCAGGTGATCGGACGCATCGGCGTGCGCACCGTGGCGCTGGTGGGGATGTCGGTGGCGGCCGCCGGGCTGCTGCTGCTGTCCCGCGCCCACGTGCACGGCTCGTACCTGGCCGATGTGCTGCCCGGCATCGTGGTGATGGGCCTGGGCCTGGGCTTCACGTTCGTCCCGCTCACACTGATCGGCACCACGGGTGTGGACGAGGGACACGCGGGTCTGGCCTCGGGCCTGTTCAATACCTCGCAGCAGGTGGGCGGGGCGCTGGGCCTGGCCATCCTGTCCAGCCTGGCGGCCAACCGCACCTCGGATGAGGTGGCGGGACTGGGCCACGCGCCGCAGCCCGGCGAGATGGCCTCGGCCCTGGTGTCGGGGTACCACGTGGCGTTCGTGGCCGGTGCCGGTCTGATCCTGCTGGGCGTGCTGTTCGCGGCAACGCTCATCCGGGCCCGGGACGTCACCGCGTTCTCCGCGCCCGCCGCCGAGGATGCGCACGAACACCGGCATCAGCAGCAGCTCACGCCGGCCTACGAGCAGGAGGACTGACGCGATGCGTGATGCCCGGCGCCCGCGCGGCGCCGGGCATCGCGTAGTGCGCGGCAACACGCGGCGGGCGCACCCTGATGCCGCCGGCCAGCGCCGGGCGGATCATCCGGATGAGGCCGTCGAAAGGGGTGGATGATGACCACCAGGCCATCCACGGAGGAGACCAAATGCGAGTGGTGCGGGGCCGACTTCGACCCCGCGCAGGTGCCGCCGGACCGGCCGCACCCCACCGCACCGCAACCGGTGACCACCACCGGCCCGGAGCCGGTGACCCACTGCGAATGGTGCGGCGCCGAGTACCCGGTGCCCGGCGCGGCGACCTGAGCTGACCGCGCTCCCCCGCCCCGCATTGGCAGACGCGGGGCGGGTGGAGCTGCGGCCCGTCCGGCGTCAGCGCTCCAGCGCCAGCTCCACACCGGCCAGCATCCCCGCGCCGGCCAGCATGATGGCCATGTCCGTGTAGATGTTCTCCCGCCGGATGAGCCCGGCGCTGAGGTCGTAGACCGCCACCCCGGGCAGCCGCACGGTCTCGCCGCGCGCGGGCCAGCCGTCGACGTCCCCGGTGTGCAGGCCACCCCACAGCCACTCCATCACGATGTGGCGGTCGTCCACCACCAGCTCGCGCCGGATCTCGAGCCGGCAGTCGGGCCCCGCGGTCATGTACATCCCGACCTGGGCCGCGATGGCATCCCTGCCCACCAGCTTGGCGCCGGGCAGGATGAACTCCTCCCGCACCCCATGCGGTGCGAACAGGCCCGCGACCTCGGTGGGGTCGTGGCTGCCCCACGCCCAGGTCAGGTCCTCGGCAAGTCCCATGGGTCGGTCTCCCCTCCGTCGCGGTCCGGCTACCGGATCTCGAACCAGTCGTATTCGACGACGGCGGTGTCGGGGTCGAAGGTGCCCTTGCCCACCGCCTGCACCCCGTTGAGCCAGGCGTACCGCTCGTCGCCGGTCTCGAACCGGGGGGCCACATACACCGGCGCGCTCCCGGCTCCGCCGCGGACATCGGTGCGTCCGTTGTACTGGACGAACACCAGCGCGTCGTCGTGCGTGCGCAGCGTGAATCGCACGTCCAGCATCCCGGTGCCGTCGGGGCCGATGAGCAACCAGTCGGCCCCGGGTCCCACGCCGGTTCCGCGGACGCGCTCCCCCTCGACCTCGCCGTGCACCACCTCGAAGATCACACGCGTGCCCGTGGGCGCCCCCTCAAGCGTCACGGGTGCCAACTGGGCGCGCACGTGGCAGAGGTGCTCCAGCTGGATGGAATGGGCCACCTTCGTCGTCACGGTCTCTCCTCCTCGAGGCCCGGGGGCGTATCACCGGACGGTGCCCGCGGCGTCCGGATTCTGCGGTGACGCTACGCGGGCAGGTGATGGCGGAAATCGGTGAGATCCACATGTCCGCTGACGCCGTCTCGTGCCGACCCGACGGGGAGGTCCCGGGTGCGTTTGGGCCCGCACCTCCCCTCTCGGTCGGGCACTCGGGCGGCATCAGGCCATGAGCGCCGCCAGCTGGCACATCCCGATCGCGACCGGTGCGGTCGCGGTCACCGTGAAGGGGGTCGCAACCCTGTCCGGCCCGTTCGACGGCTTCATCAGGCTGTACCGGACCGGATCGCCAGGTTCGGGAACCGCCGCCTGCGACAGCCGCATGGCGCCACCCTGCGCGCCGTAGACCCACGTCGCGGGGCCCTTCCTCATCGTGATGACGCTCGGCTCGACGTCGAGCCGGACGAACACACGCGTGGCGACGCCACCGTTGGGAACCGCGATCTCCCTGGACGTGCCGTTCGCGTTCGCAGGGTTCATCCCATGCCATTCAGCGCCTCCGTACCAGCCCATCTCATGCCTCCCTTCGTGGGGTGCGCCTCCAGACGACGCGAGGGATTCTCCGAACGTGTCGGCCACCGCGAGGCACGCCAGAAGCGGCAGTGGCCGGTTCGTCGACTCGGCGTAGTCGGCCAGCAGCGCCATCTCCGCAGGCCGAAGGTTGCGCAGGAAGACGATGCCGGGCGCGACAACCGACTCCGCCTCGACGTCGACCCCCATGGGTGCCGTCATGTTCAGCCAGCGGCCGCCCGGCCCTCGAACCACACCGGGGTGGCTGGTGCGCCGCCGGCCAGGTCGGGCGGGATGTACACGCCGATGGCGTCAAGCGCGATCAGGAATGGGTCGTCCAGCAGAATCGCGGCGGCGGCCGGGTCGGGAGGCGACCCAGCGGTGACACCGCCTGGTGCACCGCCGTGGCCGCCGAGTAGTACGTGGTTTCTGAGGGAAGATCATGTGGCCGCGCGGCCGCTGGTCGCCGAAGGACGGGGATCCCTCCGGCTGATGCAGCCATGGCGCGCCGTCCAGCGCGACACGCGACGCGGGCGTCCGAAGCCCCTCATCCACATAGCGGTCCACGCCCGAGAAGAGCGTCCAGCCCTCGGGCTGATCGTCCACCCGGGGTGCGCGCAGGCGCTCGGGGAACGGCGAGCGATCCGTGCCGCCAAGCGCGTCCGCGATGGACCTGGCCAGATCCTGCCCTTCGATCACGCCGAGCACCTCCAGTGCCGCGTCGACACTCTCGAAGAGGTCCGGGATCCTGGGGATGTCCGGGGGTGCTTGTGCCATGCCGACTCCTTGTCCGTGGTTGGTCGATTGCGGTCGTGGGGCCGCTCATCCGATCGGGTTCATGCAGCCGCACGAGCGGCGTTCGATTTCCCAGCCGGCTCCCGTGCGGTGCCGCAGCAGCGAGACGATGTTCCGAGACCGGGGGTCGTAGGCGATGTCGGCCGGGAGGAACCCGGGCGTGGCCGATCCACCCGTGGAGGCGCCGTAGACCTCCGTTGCGGCGGCCGGGTCCAGCACCGCGAGCGTCCGACTGTCGCGAACCAGAATGAGGCCCGAGCCGTCGTCCACCGAGACGACGCCCCCGCTCTGATCACCCCGGAACGCGATCTGCCGCCCCTCTGCGTCACCCGGCCGGGTGACGAACACGGATCCGGCCGTCAACACCGCCGCCATCGGTGAGTGGCGCGCGAAGGCGACGTCGACGACCTGTCGCCCGCCGCTACCGAACCGGACGGCCGCACGGCCGGGGTCGTCGGCCGACCACCAGCGGAGCTGCCCTGAGAGGTCGATCGCCGCCACCGCGTCTCCGGAAGGCGCGACGATCACCCGGAGAACCTGGATTGGTCCGCTCGGAGCTCCCAGCACCACCGAGGTCCCGTCATGCCTGGACAACAGTGCCCTGCCGTCGTCCAGGATGACCGCCACATCGCCGCCGTCCCCGACGCCGAACGGCAGGGGGCGGCGGACGGGCGGCCGCACGCCCGAGAGCGAGCGCTCCTTCCAGACACCCGACGAGAAGACGTCCAGGTGCGGCCGTCCCCGTTCCGCCGAAAGGAGCGCTCCCGTGTCGCTGCGCGGTGCCCACTGGAATCCGGGGGATCTCGCCCCCGCCGGCAGCGGCACCGATGCCAGGAACCCGCCGTCGAGGTCGAGGCGCCAGGCGCCGCCCACGGCGAGCCCCGACGGCCCCGCCTCGAGGTGCAGGGAACCCAGTGGGCCCGCAGGCACTGGAAGGCGGGCGCGTCGCATTACCAACGAGGCCACATCCCAGTTCATCAGCGCTCCTCCTGAGGTGGCACCGCTGACGACACGGCCCCCGACGCGGAACCTCAACGAGAACAGCACATCGGCGGGCACGGGAACACGGACGGATCCGGGCACCACGGCCGACAGGTCCCGCGTTGCCGAGTAGACGGCGATCTCGGGTGAACCATCCGCCCGGAGCAGGCCGACCGCGAGTACGCGCGGGGCGATCCCCCCGGCGAAGGCGGCGTCGCCGAGTGCGAGTGCCCCGACCCGCTCGCCCGCGTCGAGTCTGAGGAGACGCTGCAGCCGACCCGCACAGATCCGGGTGACGTCACGCCCGGCACCCAGGAGGAAGCAGGACGCCGTCCCGGGCACCGCCAGCGGCGACGCGAAGCCCGTCCGCGCGCGTTGCGACGCCCGTGCCGTCGAGTCCCAGACCCTGCCGTTGCCCGCCAGGATGAGCCCGCCCCGGTCGTCGATGCCAAGCGTCTCCGCCTCCCGCATCCCGGCCGGGCGCGTGCAATGTGCCCTCGGAACCGGATCCGGCGCCAGATCGACGCGACACGCCACTCCCGGGCGTGTGAGCAGCCCGAGCCAGCGCCGACCGGGCGACACCGAGACATCCTGGATCTCCCGCTGAGGGAGCCCGGCGATTCGCGCGACATGATCGATGCGCCCAGCGGCCGAGACGAACATCAGGCGAGGAGCGGTCTGCCCCACGATCAGCGCCCGGTCGCCCCGCAGCGGGAGGATCTTCCTGACGACCATGTTGGAGGAGAGACGCCGCCGAGCGCCGGTCGCATCGACCACGACGACGCCGTCCGAGGCCGCCACGAGCGCGGCACCGCCCGCAAGCGGTACCGCGTCGAAGGGATCTCCACCGCTGGTGAGCCGCACCACCCTGCGGGGAACCGGGACCGCGCGCGCCGAACGGAGATTGGCCACCGTCTGCGGGGCACGCCATGTGGAGACGGCTTGGGTGGCCAGCCGCAGCGAGGCCGCGGGGTCGCGCGCGCGCAGTTGCTGTGACCGGTTCAGCAGCAGCTCCGCGTGCTGGCGCCGGGCGCTGTCCCGCACCTTGGCAAACAGCGTGAAGGCCACCACGGCCAGGGCGGACGTCAACACGATGCCGATGGACAGGCCGCCGACGGTGCGCCGGAACCGCTGACGCTCACGCCGGCGGTCCTGTTCCGCTCGATCCGTGCTCTCCTGGACGAGCCGACGGACGCCCCGGGGAAGGGTTGCGGGGTCCAGCTCCTGCGCGATGGCCAGCTGTGATCCGCGCAGCAGGTGGGCCTCGTCCTCCCCACTCTCAAGCCAACGGTCGGCGCTGTGCGTGAGGCGCGTGCGCTGCACGAGCCGGTCACGGCGGTGATCCACCCATTCACGCAGGCGCGGCCAGCCGTGGATGAGCGCCTCATGCACGATCTCCACCGACGGCGCCCCCTCAGGGCCCGCGGCATCGACGGTGACCAGCCGCTGCGCCACGAGGATGTCGATGATCCGCCGCACGGCGTCCGCGTCGTGACCGGCCTGCAGGTCCGACAGCGTCACGCGCCGTCGCGAGTCGGCGGTGCCCTCCCCGGGGCTCACCAGCAGCGGCATCATTTCCCGCGCCCACCTGCGGTCATCGCCGGTGAGGCCGGCATAGGCCGCGTCGGCGCGGCGGGCCACGGCGCCCCGGACCCCTCCGGCCTCCACCAGCGCCGCGATGGTGAGCGTGTTCTGCTGGCGCCGCTCCCAGATTTGGCGCATCAGGTCGCTCACCAGCGGCAGCGCGCCCGGGATCTCCCCCGCCTCCTCCACCACACGCTCCACCAGCCCCGGGGAAAGGCGCAGACCCGCGGTGCGCGCGGGCTCCTCCAGGGCGCGCCGCAGGTCGTCCGACCCCAGCGGGCCCAGCAGCACCTGCGCGTGTGCCATGGCGTCGCGCAGGACGGAGAACTCCGCACATCGCCCCATCAGGTCCGCGCGCACGGCGATGATCACGCGATTGGCGGGGTGGGCGTCCCGGTGCGCGAACAGCGCCGCGATGAATCCATCCTGCTCGTCGCGTGACGCGCCCCCCAGGAACAACTCCTCGAACTGATCCACGACCACCAGCGTCGCCCGCCCGTCGCACATCGCCCGTCGCAGGTGCTCCAGCGGAGTGGCCGCGGGTGTGACCACCAGGGCGTCGGTGCGGTCCGACCGGCCGAGCAGGCCCGCGCGCAACATGGAGCTCTTGCCAGAGCCCGACGCGCCCACCACCGCCGCGAACCCATGCGTGGCGAGCAGGTGCTCCAGCCGAGCGACCTCGCGCTCGCGACCCGCGAAGACGGCCGCGTCGCCCTCCTCGAATCCCTCCAGACCGGGATACGGGCACGCCCCCGCGATGGCGCGCCCCCGGGACGCACCGTCCATCACGTCGCGGAACTCCGCCACGACGTCTCGCGGACCCTCGGCCCGCACGTCGAACCATCCGAACCCCGCCATCGGCCCGAGCGCGGGGTGGTTGGGCGGCGGCGCCCCACCAGTGAGGACCGCCAGCACGCGCAGACCGGGATCGCTCGTCAGCGCGGCCTCGACGACCCGGGCGACGGGCCCATCGTCACGGACGGCGGCGTCCACGCACACCGCAACGGTGCGGGCGCTGGGCAGCAGGGTGCCGAGGCGCCGCTCATCAGCGGGATCCGCGACGATCACGTCGAAACCCTCGCGGCGCAGGCCGTCCACCAGCTCGGTGACGTGCGGCGTGGCCTCGGGCACCAAGAACACGACATCCCACCGCGCGGCGCGGACGGCGGCGGCGAACTCCGTGGCCCGCGAGAACCGGTCGGTCGGGTTGGGCGCCAGTGCCCGTTCAAGGGCGTCGAGGAGACCCGCCGGCAGGTCGCCGTCCTCACGCAATGCCGGCGCGACGCCGGCCGGCTGTGCAGCACGCACCCGGGCGCCGTCGCCCGGGAAGGGCGGGTGCCCGGTGAGGCAGTGGAAGGCGGTGCACGCCAGCGCATAGACGTCGGAGGCGCCGGACAGGTCCCCACCGAACAGCTGCTCAGGGGCGGCATAGCCCGGCGTGAACCCCGGCACCGCCCGGCCTGGCGCGTCCCGAACCGCAGCCGCAAGGCCGAAATCGGCCAGATAGGCGGTCTCGGACTCGGGGTCCCACAGGATGTTCCCCGGCTTGACATCCAGGTGCAGCAGGCCGGCGCGGTGCACGGCGTCCAGCGCCCCCGCGACCTGGCCGAGCATCCGCACCACCAGTCGCGGGGACAGCGCCCCGTCCCGCTCGATGAGGCGCGCAATGCTGGGACCGGCGACGTGGTGCATGACGATGTAGGTGGCCCCACCCTCGGTGGTCCCCACCTCGTGCACCCGCACCACGTTGGGGTGCCGCACTCGTTCCGCCGCGCTCGCCTCCCGCAGCAGCCGTGCGCGGAAGCCAGGGTCCTCGGCGACCATCGCCGCGAGCACCTTCACCGCGACGTTGCGATCGATGGAGGCGTCGTAGGCCCGGAACACCACGCCCATGCCGCCGGTGCCGATGCGCTCCTCAAGGAGCAGGCCGCCCACGACGTCACCCTCACGCGGGAACGCCGCCGGAAGTCCCGTGAGAGCTGATTCCGTCGCCCCGACCGTGCTGTCTGCCCCGCCCAACGCCACCCGCGTCCTCACGCCGAACCGTTCGCGGGGGGCACGTCCCGTCGTGGACGACATGGAAGCGCCGGCGCGAAGACCGTGCTGAGTGCCGGTGAGGATCTCCCTCATTGCGCGCGCAATTCAGGCGATTGGATCTCATCACGGCGTCGCCGCCGCCGGATGAGGGAGTAGCCTCGAGCCGTCCATCACGCCTGAGGAGGTCCCATGTGCGGGATCACGGTGCGACCGGAGCCAGCCGACTCCTGGCCCGATGACAAGCTGGTGACCGCCTACCGGGTGTTCTCAGCCTGCGTGGAGCGCGTGCTGGGACTGCCACCTGACGACGCCGGCCGGGAGCGCTTGGCGCACTACCGGGGGATGTGCGAGGACATCGGTGTGGTGATGGTGCAACGTGGGCTGATGTGATCGGGGTCCGCCGCCACACCGCGGCGGACCCGAATCACGTCTCACGTGAGGACCAGGATCTCCCCGATCCCCAAGCACCATGGGCAGGGGAACCAGCGGGTGTCCCTGCCCTGACGGCGCCCGATGCAACGCTGGCCCCAGCAGGCGGCGCAGGCGACCCACGACATCGCGCCGGAGCCCTTGGTGGTGGCGTCGCTCATGGATTTGTCTCCTCCTCGTCCACGCCGCCCGGGACTCAGTACACCCGCAGCGGGCTGAGCCCTCAAAGCCGTTCACGCGCACGCCCGTGACGGAGGTGAAGCCCAGGGTCACGTAGATGTTGTAGATCCCCAGGGGCAGAGCGCCGGCCGGGATGGTGAACGTCTCGGTGTACTTGTGACCCGGCACCGGCGGCACCGCCGCGTTCAACGCAGGGGCCAGGCTGCCGGCGTGCGTCCGGGTTCCCGCTGCTCGTACAGCACCTCGAGGTCCCAGGTCGCGCCGGAGGTCGCCGCATCCAGCACCATGGTGCCCTTCTGGTCCCAGTCACGACGATGTCGAACGGCTGGGTGGAGTCCACCTCGGTGTTCGCAGGCGACGAGGTGCCGCTGGGCTCCACGAGGGTGACCTTGAGGTCGCCGTCATACGAGTTCGTGGCGATCTGGTTGGGGACGAAACTGTTCTCAAGCTTGCTCATGGTGAGCATCCTTTCCTTCTTGTCGGAGGGGTGGCCGGTGTGGCTGCCCCGGCACCGAGGCTCGGTGCGTGACAAGAGGCTCCTCCAGGCCGCCCCGGCCCGATATTCGCCGGACCGGTGAAGGTCTCACCGGTCGGGTGGTTCCTCCAGCTCGCTGAGATCCACCACGGAGGCCTCAACGGCGACGTGCACCAGGCGCAGGCGCTTGCGTGCCCCCACCATCCCCTGCACGCCGAACGCCGTGTACAGCATCCGGAGGTAGGTCCGGATGGTCTCGACGCCCATGTGCGTGCGGGCCGCGATCTCCTGGTTGCTCGGCGGCGCCGACAGCGAGCCGGAGCGAAGGGTGGGTTCGCACAGGGCCGCCAGCACACGGCGCTGGCCGGGGCTGAGGTGCAGGAGCGTGAAGCCCGGGTCGGACGGCTCGGTGCCCGATGTCATGCGGCCGGGGTCGCAGAACACCACGCTCGTGCGGCCCAGTTGCAGCAGCGCGGCCTCGTGCAGGCGTCGCCGGTCCACCACGCGGCGACCGTCCACGACGGTTCCGTTGCGCGAGTCGTTGTCGATCACGATCCACTCACCCGCCACGCGCTCGAGCACCGCGTGGTGCCCCGACACCTGGCGATCCCACGCCAGCAGCACCTCGGAGGGGGGTGTGCGTCCCAGCACCGTGGATTCGGTCTCTGAGAGGGTGTGGATCTGCAGGGCGCCCTCGTCGTCCCGGAAGTACACGAATGCCTGGCCGCGCTCCTTCGCGCGACGCACCTCCAGGCGTTCCCGCGGGTCCAGGAAGGGTCGCCCGCCCGTCACCGATGCGCTCCCCAACGTGCGGCCCGGGACCGCGGCCGACCGGTCGCCGACGGGGAAGCCGACCCGCCGGGATCGGCATGCGCATCGCTTGGAACGCCGACGCCGTCCATCGCGCCGACCTGTGCAACAGGCCCCATGGTCATCCTTCATGGGTTTCGCCGAGTGTACCCACGCCCACCGCGGGTCCATCAAGCGTCCGGCGGCGGCACCACCTCCACGAACCCGCCGGTTCCGTCCACCCGGATCCGCTGGCCGTCCCCAATGAGGCGGGTGGCGTGCTCCACGCCCACCACGGCGGGCAGGCCGTACTCCCGCGCGATCACCGCGCCGTGGGTCATCTGGCCCCCCACCTCGGTCACCAGCCCGGCAACGGTGACGAACAGCGGCGTCCAGCTGGGGTCGGTGTGGGCGGTCACCAGGATGTCGCCCGGTTGCAGATCGGCCTGCGCCATGTCGAGGATGACGCGCGCCCGCCCCTCCACGGTGCCCGCGGACACGGCCAGCCCCACCAGCGCCCCGGCCGGCAGGCCCTCGCGCCGGTACGCCCCGGCCAGCGCCTCACCGTGGGAGGTGATCACCCGGGGCGGCGTCAGCGCGTGGGCGGCCCGGAAGGCCTCGCGGCGGCGGCGGATGAGCTCGTGGTCCACCTGGTGGGTGCGCACCACCTCCTCCAGCTCCTCGAACCGCAGGAAGAACGCGTCGTCGCGCTCGGCCAGCACCCCGGCGGCCACCAGGCGGTCCACCTCGCCCATCAGCGCCCGCTTGTATGCGAAGTAGCGACGCACCAGCCCGTACTTCGGGTACTCGCGGTACCCCATGAACGCGCGCACCCGGTCGATCTGCAGCTTGGTCTCGGCGGCCCGCGCGTCCCCGTCCGGAAGCGCCCGCACCCGTTGCAGCAGCCGCCGCTCCCACGCCTCGGCCTCCCGCAGCCCCTCCTCAAACCGGCGGCGGCCCTCCCCGTGCGCGAAGTTCCCTGACGTTCCCCAGGATCAGCGGCACCAGGGCGGCCGGGGCGCTCACTCCACCGCGGCCTGGTGATGTCGATCTCGCCCACGCAGCGCATGCCGTACCGCGCCAGCCAGCCCAGCAGCGCGTCGCCCGCCTGCGGTCCGCCCTCCAGCCCGCCGAGCCGGTCGAGAAACCCGTCGTCATCGGCATCCACGGTCCCCAGGAACGCCACCACCCGCGGGTGCTGGCGCACGGCGTCGGCCACGTCCAGCAGGTCCAGCCCCATCTGCGAGGTGATGTTGTGGGGCACCGACCGGGTCAGCACGTCGGCCGCATTGGTCTCGCCCAGCCACTCGGCCAGCCGGTCGTTGAGCCACCACGTGGCCTCCATGGCGGTCATGTACACCCGGCGGCTCTGCGGGTCGAACAGGATCCGCCGGCCCTCCCCCCGGATGTCCCCGCGGATGAACTCCAGCAGCGCCGGCCCGGACAGGGGCGCGATGCCGCGTTCCAGTTCCTCCACCGACGCCTCGCCGAGGCGGATCAGCTCGTGCACCAGCGCCGGGTCGGGGTCGAGCGGCCCCTCCGGACCGCTGCTGGGCGGCGGCGGGGGCGCGTCCTCGGGCTCGGGAAGCACGAAGTCGGGCCGGTCCAGCACCGCCCGCAGGGCGTCGGCGATGAGGGGGTCCGACCTGCCGATCAGCTCCAGCAGCGGCGCCCGGGTGGTGGGTGAGGCCAGGTTGCGCGTGGCGTCCACGAACAGCCGCGCCCCCGCCTCGCGCATGGGCGCAAGGGAGGTGAGCTGCCACACGGAGATGCCCAGCGGGGTCATGGGGTCGGTCATCATCTGCTGGTGCCCCACGGAGATGAAGACGTGGGGCCGGCCGTCGTCATCACCCGGGATGGGGAACAGCGTGGTGATGGGCCGGCTCTGCACGATGTGCACGCCGTCGCCGGACAGGCACCACTCGATGTCCTGGGGACACCCGAAGTGCGCCTCGATGACCCGGCCCAGGCGCACCAGCTGCACGGCCTGCGTTTCGGTGAGGACCGGCCCGGCCGGTGCGGCGGCGATGGTCTCAAGCACACGGTCGTCACGCACCCGGATGACGTCGGGGGTGGCGGTTCCGCCCACCAGCGCCTCCCCCGGCCCGCGCACCGCCTCCACGGACGCCACGCGCCGGTCACCGGTGACCGGGTCGGCGGTGAACAGCACCCCCGACGCGTCGGCGGCCACCATCTGCTGCACCACCACGGCCATCCCCGCCGCGCGGTGGTCCATTCCGTGATGCATGCGGTACGCCACGGCCCGGTCGGTGAACAGCGAGGCCCAGCAGGCGCGGATGCGCCCCGGCACGTCGGCGGCGGGCACGTCCAGGTACGTGTCGTGCTGACCGGCGAACGACGCGGCCGCCGAGTCCTCCGCGGTGGCGCTGGAGCGCACGGCCAGCCGGGTGCGCGGGCCCAGACCGGCCAGCGCCCCCGCCACCGCCGCGGCCACGTCATCGGGCACCGGGGCGTCCTCGATGCCGCGCCGGATCTCCGCGGCCAGCGCGCTGATGGCCTCGGTGTCGTCGGCGCGCAGCCCCGCCAGGCGCTGCAGCAGCGCATCCACCCCGGCGGCGCCCTCCACCGCGCGGTGGAAGGCGTGCGTGGTGACGCAGAACCCCGCCGGCACCCGGACCCCCGGGATGCGGGACACCTCTCCCAGGCTGGCGCCCTTGCCGCCCACCAGCGCCACCCGCGCGCGGTCGGCCTCCCGGATCTGCAGCACGTACGGAACCATCCGCCCACCCCCAGGACCAGGTACCCGTTTTCGGACGAGGGGCGATTGTGCGCCCCGGCTCAGCGCCTCATGAGCCCGGCCCGTGCGGAGTAGATTGGGTGTGGGTGAGCGGACGGCTCCGCGGGCTCACCCGGCCACGGCGAGGGCCACGGTGGCGGCACCCCCGGCAAGCAGGCAGTAGATGCCGAACGGCGTGAGGGTGTGGGTGCGCAGGTAGCGCATCAGGAAGCGCACGGCCAGGTACGCCGTGGCGGCCGCGCACACGGCGCCCACCAGTGCGGGCCCGCGCACGCCGTCACCCGCCGACCCGAACAGGTCGGGCAGCTTCAGCAGCGCCGCCGCCCCGATGATGGGGGTGGCCAGCAGGAAGGCGTAGCGGGCCGCGTCCTCGTTGGACAGGCCGGCCAGCAGCCCGCCGCCCATGGCCGCGCCGGAGCGGCTGATGCCCGGGATCAGCGCCAGCGCCTGGGCGGTGCCCACCATGATGGCCGAGCGCCACGACAGCTCGGTGGCGATGCGGGCGTCCGGGTCGCCCTCCTCGTGCCGGGGGGCGCGGCGACGCAGCCGCTCGGCCACCAGCAGCAGGCCACCGTTGACGATGAGGAACACCGCGGCCGTCAGCGGTGAGGCGAACAGGCGCCGCAGCGGGTGCTCCAGCAGCAGGCCGATGAGGCCCGCCGGGATGGTGCCCACCACCAGCAGCCACCCCAGCCGCGCGTCGTGATCGTCGGGCGCGATCCGACGGTCGCGCAGGCTGCGGCCGAGGCCCACCACGATGCGCACCCAGTCCTTGAAGAAGAAGGCCAGCAGCACCAGGGCCGTGGCCAGGTGGGTGGCCACCAGGAACGCCAGGAAGTAGTCGTCGTTCTGGTGGATGTTCCAGCCCAGCAGCTTCGGCAGCACCACGCTGTGCCCGAGGCTGGAGATGGGGAACAGCTCGGAGACCCCCTGGAGGCCCCCGAGGATGATGCTCTGCAGGTAGTCGATCTTCACCCGGCGGCCCCCGCCTCGGACCGGCCGGTGCGGAACCAGGCCAGCACGGCCAGGCCCAGGGCCACCACCACGGCGGCGATGCCGTGCTTGACGTGGTGGTGCGACGAGCCCGCCTCGTGCCCGGGCATCCAGGACGGCAGGGACGATGCGGTGTCGGCGAAGTAGACGATCCCGATCACCAGGAAGGCGAGGGCGGCGATCACGGCCGCCACGGTCAGCGCGCGGTCTTTGTTCATGCGGTCTCCTTGGGACGGCGCCACGGCGGGCGCCCCGCGTGTGTGCACGCCGTCAAGTGAACGGCACGCGCATGAAGCCACCGTGAAGCCGCCCGCCGGGCGGGGCTCAGCGCGGCGAGACGGGCAGCAGCAGCGTCACGGTGGTGCCGGTGCCGGGGTGGCGGCACGGCTCGTCGCGCATGGCGCCGGTGGCGGTGTGATGGTGGGTGGTGCCGGAGCACACGTGCAGGTGGCCACCGTGCGCCTGGGCCACCCCCTCGGCCAGGGCCAGGCCCAGCCCGGTGCCGCGGCCGCTGCGCGAGGCCTCGGCCCGGCGGAAACGCTCGGTGGCGTGGGGCAGGAACTCCGGCGGGATCCCGGGGCCCGCGTCGTGCACCAGGATGCTCACGGCGCGGGGGCCGTCGGTGGCGCGGATGCCGACCTCCCCGTCACCGTGCCGCACCGCGTTGTCCACGAGGTTGCCCAGCGCCAGGTCCAGCAGGCGCGGGTCGGCGTGCACCCGCAGGTCGTCGGGCACGTGGGTGGTGAGCGCCCGGTGCGCGGGCAGCTGGGCCAGCGCCCGGCCCGCCGCCGCCGCCACCGCCTCGCGCACCGCCACCACCTGCTCGCGGGGCGCCGACCCGTCCAGCGCGCCGATGGCCAGCAGCGTCTCGGCCAGCCCGGTGAGGCGCTCCACGCCCTGCCCCAGCCGGTGCAGCGTGGCCTCGTACTCGCCGGCCTGCCGCGGTTTCCGCAGGGCCAGCTCGATCTCGGCGGACAGGGCCGCCAGGGGCGTGCGCAGCTCGTGGCTGGCGTCGTCGATGAACTGCCGCTGGCGGCCGGCCGCGCGCTCCTGGCTGTCGAGCATGGCGTTGAGGGTGCCGCCCAAGACGGGTCACCTCGTCGGACGGGCCGTCGGGCACCTCCAACCGCAGGCCGGTGGCGCCCTCGGCGATGCGCGCCGCGTCGGCCCGGTAGCGCTCGACGGGCCGCAGCGCCGCCCGCGCCAGCCGGTACCCCACGTACGAGGTCACCAGCAACGCCACGGCGTTGGCCAGCACCAGCTGCGCCAGCAGCTCCCCCAGCGCCTCGTCGCGCTGGTCCAGCCGCACCGCCGTGACGGCCACCGCCGACCCGCCGGGGCCGGCCACCGGCTGGGCCAGGATGCGCCGGTGCGTACCGCGCCCGGAGAACAGGCTGCCGCGCTCCACGCGCACGGTGCCGCGCAGGGCGGCGGTGACCTGGGCGGGGCTCAGCAGCGGCGCCGCGGCGTCCGGCCCGGCCGCGATCACGGCACCGGAGGCGTCCAGCAGCTGCGCGTCGCGCCCCCGGCTGCCCAGCTCCTCGATGGCCGCCGCGGGACGCAGGCGCGCCGCCTCCGTGCGCAGGTCGCCGGTCTGGGCCCGCAGATCCGCGTTGAGACCCTCGTCCAGGGCGTGCTCCACCCGCCAGAACACGAACCCCGCCGCGGCCACCAGCACCACCAGCATGGCCCCGCTGAACCCCGCCACCAGGCGGGCCACCAACGGCAGCCGCCTCATTCGCCGCCCGCCCGCGCCACGAACCCCACGCCGCGGACGGTGCGGATGGTCTCGGTGCCGAAGGGCCGGTCGATCTTGGCCCGCAGGTTGGCCACGTGCACGTCGATGGCGTTGCTGCGCAGGTCGGTTTCGCCGTCCCACACCTCGTCCAGGATGCGGTCGCGGCTCACCACCCGGCCGGGCCGGGCCACCAGGGCCACCAGCAGGTCGAACTCCCGGGCGGTGAGGACGATGGGCGCGCCGGCGCGCGCCACGGTGCGCGCATCGCGGTCCACCACCAGGTCGCCCAGCACCAGGCGCCCCCCGCCGCCGCCGCGGCGCGCGAACACGCGCAACCGCGCCAGCAGCTCGTCCAGGGCGAACGGCTTGGCCAGGTAATCGTCGGCGCCCGCGTCCAGGCCGGCCACGCGGTCGGGCACCGCCGCGCGCGCGGTGAGCATCAGCACCGGCGTGTCCCGGCCGCGCAGCCGCAGCTCCCGGCACACCGACGGCCCGTCCATGCCCGGCAGCATCCAGTCCAGCACCACCGCGTCGAACGCCCCGGCCGCCGCGGCCTCCAGCCCCTCACGTCCGTCGCCGTGCACCACCACGTCGTGGCCGGCATCGCGCAGGCCGCGCATCAGCAGATCGGCCAGCGTCGGGTCGTCCTCGATCACCAGGATCAGCATCCCCGGCATTGTGGCGCAGCGCGTCGCCGGCGGGGCCCTGCGCGTTGACTGGTCTCGCGGCATGCCGATAGACCCTGCGTGGCCTCATCGCCGCTGGATTCGTTCGTCATGCCGTTCAGGACGTCGAAACCGCTGACCTGCATGGCGGTTGCGGCCTCGCTGTCGCTGCTGGCGTACGTCCTGGGCGCCGGGCTGGGGGTGGGCCCGGGGTGGTTCACCGCGTTCGCCGTCGCGTGGATGCCCACGGTGATGTCCACGGAGGCCCTGGCGCTGCTGGTGACGCGCCTGGTGACCCGCCGGGACCGCACGGCGGGGTGGTGGCTGCTGGCCGGCGCCATGTGCCTGTCCATCACCGCCGACCTGCTGTGGGCGCGGCTGGGCTTCCCCGACATCTCCATCGCCGACGCCTTCTACCTGGGCTTCTACCCCCTGGCGTTCATCGCCGTGGCGCTGCTGGTGCGGGACCTGGTGGGGCGTGCGGGCGTCAGCGCGTGGCTGGACGGCGTCATCGCGGCGCTGTGCGTTGCGGCCCTGGCCAGCACGTTCGTGCTGCCGCAGATCGCCGCCTCCGGCGACGGCGGCCTGCTGTCGGCCGTGGTGAATCTGGCCTACCCCATCGCCGACGTGGTGCTGGTGGCCGGCTCCCTGGTGGCGCTGTCGCTGACGGGGTGGAGCCCGCGAGGACCGTTGGGCCTGCTCATCGCCGGCTTCGTGGTGCTGGGGGTGGGCGATGTGCTGTACCTGCTGGAGGTGGCCGACTCCACCGAGGTGATCCCGGCGTGGGTGGTGCAGATCGCCTGGTCGGTGGCCGCCTTCATGTACATGGGGTCCGCATGGCGCGACCCGAAGGAACCCCGGCGCCAGGCGCCGCGCTCCTGGTCGCGCCTGGTGGGCCCCGCGGTGTTCTCGGCGGCGTCACTGGGTCTGCTCACCTGGCTGGCCATGCAGGGGACGCACGCCGTGGGCGCCGTGCTGGCCGCCGCGGCGCTGGGTGTGCTGCTGGTGCGCATCGTCCTGTACTTCCGCGAGATCCTGGCGCTGGCCTCCGGGCTGGCCGACGCCGAGGACCGCGCCAGCCGGGACAGCCTCACCGGGCTGCTCAACCACGGCGCGTTCCATGCGGCCGCCGACCTCGAGCTGGCCCGCGCCCAGCTGACCGGCACGGAGCTCAGCCTGGTGCTGATCGACGTGGACCACTTCAAGGCCTTCAACGACCGCCACGGCCACCAGGCCGGCGACATGGCGCTGCGGGCCATCGCGGCCTGCCTGGCGGAGGCCGCCCGTCAGGGGGACGTCATCGGGCGCACGGGCGGCGAGGAACTGGCATGGGCGCTGCCGGGCGCGGCGCTGGAGGATGCGGGCGCCGCCGCCGAACGGTTGCGGCGGCGGATCGCCGAGCTGCGGATCGGCGGCGTGGGCGGGGTCACCGCGTCGTTCGGGGTGGTGTCCCCGGCGGCCGGTGAGTCGGCCCGCCGGGTGTTCGGGCGCGCCGACGAGGTGCTGTACGCGGCCAAGCGCGCCGGGCGCAACCGGGTGCTGACCCAGCCTGAACCCACCGCCGCGCCGGTGACGCTGGCCTGACGCGCGCGGCGGCCCGCCGGCGCCTCAGACCACCCCGGGGATGCGCCCCGACCGGGTCTCCTGCTCGGGTGGCGACCAGTCCATGCCGTCCGGCCCGAAGGGCCGGGCGAAGGTGAACGCCTCCGGGGTGGAGCCCCCCGCACGTAGCAGCCCCAGCCGGTGTTCCGCCTCGGCCACGGTGGGCCGGTGGCCCGTGGGCACCCACCACAGCACCTGGTAGGCCTCCTCCATCCGGGCGAACCAGTCCCGGCGCCGGCGCATCAGCTCCAGGTGGTGGCCGTTGTAGACGAAGGCCCGCAGCACGTCCAGCGATTCCCACACCGACAGGTTCACGATGAGTCGCGGATCACCCAGCACCGGCACGGCGGTGGCGTCGCCGCCCTCGTCCTGCAGCCGCCACACGAACCCGTGGGCGGCGTCCGCCAGGGCGTTCACCGGGGCCAGCGCCGCCACGAACTCGCGCAGCTGCGGCGCCTCCAGGGGCGCACGCAGCCGCGCCACGTTCATCTGGGCAAGCTGCACTCCGGAGGTGGGCACCGCCCAATCCTCACACGGACGCCAGCGCGGCGGGAGGGGTGGTGCTGGGCGGCGGTGACCCCCGACATTCCGCCGCCCAGCATCGGCGCGTCCGCGCACCGGGCGGGACGCAGACACCGGCCCCGGTGCCGTTGGGGGCATCGGGGCCGAACTCGCGCGAAGCCGTTCGCGGACGCTGCGCGCTGCCGGGTGTGTTCCCGGGGCTCGGCTGGGGAAACGACCGGTGGTGCCGCCCCATCGGCGTGACGTGCACCGCAGGGCACCCCGCCGTGACGGTGCGGGCCCCGCCCCGGACTACTCGGGCGGGGTGCCGAGGCGCAGCGGGACCGACGGCGCCAGCGTGTCCTGGATCTCGGGGTGCAGGTCGGGCAGCAGGTACAGCGCCAGACCGCCCTCCGCGGGGCCGGTGTCGGCCGGGGCCGTCGCGGGCCGCGGCGGGTGGTCGTCCCGGGAAGGCGAGGGGGGCCGGCCGTCCAGCAGCCGGGCCACATGGTCGGCGCTGATGGGCGGGGCGTCGGGGTTCCACAGGACGTCGGCCCGGGGCGAGGGACCTGCCGCCGGCTCCTCCAGCACCGCGGTGAACCGCTCGTACACCCCACGCAGTAGGCGGTGCGCCAGGGCCTGCCCCTCGGGGGTGTCGAGGCCCGATTCCAGGGCGTCGGCCAGGCCGTCGAGCCGCCCGGGGATCAGCTGCGCCAGGTCGTCCGGCACCCGTTGCGCCCGCAGCCCGGCGAGCTCGTCCCCGGCGGCCCGCCGCCGGTCCTCGGCCGCTGCCACCGCGGCCCGCAGCTCCTTCAACTGCGCGCCGGTGAGCTGGCCGTCGATGAACCGGGGACGCCCGAAGTCGGCCACGCGGCGCGCATCGGCCAGCTCGGTGGCCCGCAGGTCCACCGCATCCTCGGCCACCCGCACGCGCTGCAGGTGGTCATCGTGCCACGCGGCGCGCCGGCCCTCGCGATCGACGACGTGGCCCACCAGGAACTCCACCACCGCGTGGTCCACCTGGCGCTTGGGCAGCGGCGGCATCCCGCAGCCGTGGGGTTCGCCGCCACCGGCGCAGACGTAGGCGTCGCCGTGGGCCGTGCCGAGGGCCCCGTCGCGCGGTTCCATCGCCGAGCCGCAGCTGCCGCAGAACAGCAGCCCGCTCAGCACGCTGGCGCCAGGCCCCGATGCCCGATGATGCGTCCGGTTCTCGTCATACGAATTCGGTTGGAGATTGCCGCACCGCCCCAGGGGGCGCAAGTGCGGGCCGAACCCTTGCACGGGTTCCCCCACTCCGGAACGCCGTGGGGCCGGGGGAGGTTCCCCCGGCCCCATGGTTTCTGGACGTTCGACCGAGCGCCGCGAACGCACCGCCGTGGCGGCGCGCCGCCGGGATTACTTCTCGGCGTGCAGGCTGTTCTTGTCGATGTAGGTGGCCAGCGCCGAGATCTCCGCGGGGGTGAGGCTCTTGGCGTAGTCCTGAGGCATCACGTTCTTCTGGTAGCCGTCCACGATCTCGCCGTTGGGGTCGGTGATCATGGTCTTGATGGCCGCCGCGTTGTCGTCGGTGGCGAGCTCGTCAAGGCTGGGGCCCGCGGTGCCGGCGGCACCGGCCGCCTTGAGCACGTGACACCCCGCGCAGGCCATCGCGTTGGTGGACGACTTGCCGTTCAGGAACAGGGCCTTGGCGTCGATGGCCGCGGTCGTGGATGCGCCGGTGGTGGCCGGGGCCGTGGTCGACCCACCGGTGGTGGCGGGAGCCGTGGTGGTGCCGGCCGACGTGGTGGGCGTGCTCGTGCTGCTCGCGGAGCTGCTCGAGCTGCTCGATCCACAGCCGGCGACGCCCAGCGCCGCAACGGCCGCGGCGACGGCACCTACGAGACGGATGTTCATTTCTTTCCTCCGAGAGGGGTCCGAGCGGAGATTTGGCCAGAGCCTATGCCGGTTCCCGCGGATCCCCGAACCGATGTCACGGGCCGTTTGTCATCGGCGTTGCGAGCGGCCCGGCAGTCTGCGGACCGCCCGCAATGGGCCGTTTCCCCTCCGCGGGTTGCGTGCGGAAGCAACGAAAGCCGGGGTGCGGTGAAACCGCGCACGCACCCGCTTGACCGTGCCCCTCCATCCAATGCACCCTCGACACCCGGCCGCCCGTCCGGCGCGCGCAGCGCCCGGAGGCCGCCGCGGTGGAGGACCATGCACAGCGACGCGGAGATGGTGGGCCGCCGGCTGCTGGAGCGGGCCGGCATCGAACCGGGCGGTGGACGTCCCTGGGACCCGGTGATCCACGACCCCAGGTTCTGGGCGCGGGTGCTGCGCCACCGGGAGCTGGGCCTGGGCGAGAGCTACCAGGACGGCTGGTGGGACGTGCCGGCCCTGGACGAGCTGATGGTGCGGTTGCTGCGCGCCGACCTGCAGGGACAGATCCGCACCAGCCCCAAGCTGGGACTGCTGCTGGCGCGCTCGCTGCTGTGGAACCGCCAATCGGTGCGCGGGGCCTCACGCAACGCCCGCAGCCACTACAACACCGGGAACGACCTGTTCGCGCGGATGCTCGACGCACGCATGGTCTACAGCTGCGCGTACTGGGACGGCCAGACCGACCTGGAGGCGGCGCAGGAGGCCAAGCTGGAGCTGATCTGCCGCAAGCTGCACCTGCAGCCCGGCATGACGATGCTGGACATCGGCTGCGGCTGGGGCGGCCTGGCCGTCCACGCGGCCCGGCACCACGGCGTGCACGTCACCGGGATCTCGCCCGCGGCCGAGCAGCTGAAGGTGGCAACCGAGCGCGGCGCCGGCCTGCCGGTGGCTTCCTGCAGCAGGACTACCGCCGTCACACGGGGCGTTACGACCGCGTGGTGTCGGTGGGGATGTTCGCACGTGGGCCCCAGGAACCACCGGGACTTCTTCCGCACATGCGACCGGCTGCTCACCCCCGACGGGCTGATGCTGCACCACACCATCCACGGGTTGCGGCCCCGGCGGCACGCCGACCCTGGATCGACCAGTACATCTTCCCCGGCGGGGTGCTGCCCTCCCCCTCACAGATCACTCGCGCGGTGGAGCCGGACTGGATGGTGGAGGACGTCCACGAGTTCGGTCCCGACTACGACCGCACGCTGATGGCCTGGCACGACAACGTCGAGGCGGCATGGGACGACCTGCCCGCCTACGACGAGCGGTTCCGCCGCACGTGGCGGTACTACCTGCTGAGCTGCGCGGCGGCCTTCCGGGTGCGGCACATCGGGCTGCTGCAGGCGGTGTTCCGCCGGGCGCTGCGCCCGCTGCCCACCTACGCGGGCGTGCGGGACGCGACGCCGGTGCATCACCTCGCCAGCGGAAACTGAACGTCGCTGCGCCTGGGGCCCTTGCGCGAATGGCCCCGCTCCACGGTGGCCACGTCCACGCGGTGAGCCCGTCGCAGGCCGGCGCGCGCCGTGGCCACCAGGGGCACGGCGAGGGTGGTGGTGCGCCCGAGGACCAGTGCGTAGGTCCGTGAGGCCAGTTCGGCGCCACCGGGCCGCGCGCGCACGCTGAGTGTTCCGCGGCAGGCCGGCCTCGCGTCCGCCGGGCAGTGGAACCGCACGGCCAGGCCGTGGGACGTCAGCCGGGCCGCCGTGCTCATGCCGGGCGGGCTGTCGTCGGTGGCGCGCACGGACACCACCTCGCAGTCGGCGGGGATGCCGGTGTCCTTCAGGTCCACCAGCGCGATGTCCCGGTCGGGCCCACAGGTGATGGTGTCCTTGATGCCGTCGACGGCGTCGATGGTGTCGCCGCCCGGCCCGCCGTTGAGGGTGTCGCTGGTGCCGCCCCGGCCGCTGAGCGAGTCGGCGCCCTCGCGGCCGTCGATGGTCCCCGAGGCCAGGATCGTGTCGCCACCACTCCCGCCGATGATGTGCTCGATGTTGCTGACGTCGTCGCCCTCCCCCGCCTCGCCGTCGGGCGTGCCGGCGGGGTTCTCGGTGATGAACAGGGGCGCCGTGCGAGTGCTGTAGTCGACGGTGTCGGTGCCCGGTCCGCCATCGAGGACGTCGGCGCCGTCGCCCACCGCCGTGTGGAGGGTGTCGTCGCCGGAACCACCGGTGACCGAGTCGTTGCCGGGACCGGGAACGATGTCGTCGTTGTTGGCCCCCCCGTTGATGGTGTCCCTGCCGGGACCGCCGCTGATGAGATCCTGGCCGGTGGCGCCGAGGATGGTGTCGTCCTCCCCCTCGCCCTGGAGGAAGTCGTTGCCGGCGTTGCCCTGGATGGTGTCGTTGTTGGGGCCGCCTCGGATGGTGTCCTCGTCCTCGCCACCGTTGAGCACGTCCGCGCCCTGCCCGCCATCGACGTCCAGCCGCGGCAGGATGCGGTTGTTCTCCAGGTCGAGGAGGGCCGCCGGGCAGTCGTAATGCTGCGTGAACGACGAGTCCACGTTGACCGCGTCGTCGCCGTTCCCGAAGCGGATCACCACCGAGAGGATGTCGGGGGCCCGCGGGGGGATGCCGTCGACGAAACAGCCGCCCGCGGGGGGGTACTCGGGCGCCTGCACGCGCACCTCCGCCGGGTGGTCGCCGAAGGTGAGGCGGATCGTGCTGGGGTTGACGCGGCAGCTCACCTCGTTCAACACGAAGTTGCCGTCACACGTGCCGTTGTTCTCGCGGATCGGGGCGTCGCCCAGGTGCAGCTGGTGCACCAGGAGCGTCTTGTCGGCGCGGCGCAGCAGCCCGATGCCGTCCCCGCCGGCGGAGACGGTGGACTCGTCCACCTTCAGCGTCGAGGCACTCGGCACGGACACGATCGTGTCGGCCGCCGCCGCCGCGGCGAACGCACCCGCCACCGCCGCCGTCCCCAGCGCCAGCGCCCGCCTTGGACCGCGCCGCATCCCACGCATGTGCACCCTCCGTCAGGTTGCGGATGAACCTACGATTCCGGCGATTTCCCCGTCAAGCGCGCCCCGCGGTTCCGGCGGGGTCCACCGGGTACGCCACGGGCGACGAAAGGAGCGGGAGATGCCCGAATTCCCGACCGGGGACCGCGTGCGCTGGAGTTCGCACGGCGGGGAGGGTGTCGGCCGCGTGAAGCGGCGGATCACGTCTGACACCCGCGCCGTCGGACGGGTGGTGCGGGCCAGCCCCGACGACCCGCAGTACCTGGTGGAGAGCGAGAGAAGCGGCGGCGAGGCGGTGCACCGGCCGTCGGCGCTGCGGCGCGCATGACCGCCGCTGGCCGGAAACGAGGGCGCCGGGAGTTCCGCCGGTCAACGTGACGCGCACGATCACGAGCGCTGACCGGGCACCGTGGAGTCCCGGTCGGCGGGCGTCACTCCGACGGCGAAAGGAGGCGCGGCACCGGCGGCCGAGAATCGGCGGGCCACGACTCGGGGCTGCGGATTGTGCGTCCTCTGAGCACCCACGCACAGGACCTGGGGATGGGGACTTCGACCACACACACACGCACGCGCCGCACCAGCCGCACCCCGCCGGTGGGCGAACGAATGACGTTTCGCCCGTGCCCGCCACGGGCATTGGGATGCCATGCACGTCCTGGTGACCGGCGCGACGGGCAACGTGGGGTGGGCGGTGATGTCCCAGTTGCTGGGCGACCCGCGCATCACGCGTGTGACGGGAGTGGCGCGTCGGCCGCCGCCCGACCCGCCGGCGGGCACCCACTGGATCGCCGCCGACGTGGGCGTGAGCTCGCTGCGCCCCATGATGGAGGGCGTGGATGCGGTGATCCACCTGGCCTGGGCCATCCAGCCCTCCCGTGACCGTGCCGCCACGCGGCGCACCAACGTGCTGGGCTCGGCGCGGGTGGCGCAGGCGGCTGCCGACGTGGGCGTGCCCGCGCTGATCCACGCCTCCTCGGTGGGCGTGTACTCGCCGGGCCCGAAGGACCGGGCGGTGGACGAATCGTGGCCGCGGGAGGGCGTGCGCACCAGCTTCTACGCCCGCGACAAGGTGGAGGCCGAACGCGGGCTGGACCGGGTGGCGCGCGTGCACCCCAACACGCGGATCGTGCGCATGCGCCCCGGGCTGATCTTCTCGCGCCAGGCCGCCACGGGGGTGCGGCGCCTGTTCCTGGGCCCGGCGGTGCCGCGGGCCCTGCTGCGCCCCTCGCGCATCCCCGTGGTGCCCGACATCGCGGGCCTGCGCTTCCAGGCGCTGCACACCCGGGATGCGGCGCGGGCCTACCTGGAGGCCGTGGTGCGCGACGTGGAGGGTGCGTTCAACATCGCGGCCGACCCGGTGCTGGAGCCCCGGGTGCTGGCGGCGGCCCTGGGCGCCCGGATGGTGCGCGTGCCGCCCCGCCTGGTGCGCGGGGCCATGGCGGCCACCTGGCGCGCCGGCATCCAGCCGACGCCGGAGGGCTGGCTGGACCTGGCCCTCGGGGTGCCCCTCATGGACTGCTCCCGGGCACACCGGCAGCTGGAGTGGGAGCCGACGGTGCCCAGCACCGAGGCCGTGCTGGAGCTGCTGACCGGCATGGCCGACGGCGCCGGCGCCCCCACCCCGCCGCTCGCCCCGGTGGCGGGCGGCGCGGAGGAGGACTCCGGCATGGTGCGGGCCGGGTGGCTCAGCGGGCTGGGCCGCTCCGGCTGACGCGCCGGCCGGGGGCGGTCAGGCCGCCAGCCAGCCGCCGTCCACGGGGAGGATCGCCCCGTTGACCCCACGGGAGTCGTCGCAGGCCAGGAACAGCGCCGCGCCGGCGATCTCGTCAGCCTGCAGCTGCCGCGGGATGGCCGCGTACCAGGCCTGGCTGCGCGCGCTGCCGGCGGCGTCCATCAGCTGGGGATCGACGCTCTGCATGATGTTGGTCTCCACCGCGCCGGCGGCGATGCCGTTGCAGCGGATGCCCTCGGGCCCGTACCGCCACGCGGTCTGGCGCGTCATGCCCACCAGGCCGTGCTTGGACACGGTGTAGGCCAGGCCGGCCGCGCCGCCACCCATGCCCGCCACGGAGGCCACGTTCACGATGGTTCCGCCGCCGCCTGCCAGCATGACCGGCAGCGCCGCGCGCGTGAGGTACATGGGGCCGTTGAGGTTGACGCCCATCACCCGGTCCCACAGCGCGTCGTCCATCTCCGCCGCGCCCTGGTTGAGGTCCATCACGCCGGCGTTGTTCACCAGCACGTGTAGGCCGCCATGCCGCTCACGGGCCGCCGCCACGATGGCCTCGGCCTGCGCGCGCACCGAGACGTCTCCCTGCACGCCGGTCATGGCGCCACCCGCCGCGGTGACCATCGCCAGGGTCTCGTCCAGCTGCTGCCCGTGCCAGTCGGCGCCCACCACCGTGGCGCCCTCGGCCGTGAACAGCAGCGCCATGGCGCGCCCCATTCCGAGCCCGCGCCGGTGATCACCGCGACCCTGTCCTTCAGGCGCATCACACACCCCTTTCCTCGGGGCATCCCGGTGGACGCCCCACACTCAGGGTAGGGACGGCGCGCGCATCCTCCGACGGGGTGGCCACGGAACGGCCCGACGGGAAACCGGCGACCGCGCCAGTCGCCTTGCGGCACCGCACGCATTTGTGACGATAATCACGGTTCGGCGGGCATTCGTGAATGCCAACCAGAGGAGCACGACATGACGACGTCCACCACCACGGACCGCATGTTCGACCTGATCGGCGCGGCCTGGATGCGGGGGGACATGTCCGGGCTGGACGAGGTGCTGGCCGCGGACGTGAAGTACCACATGCCCCCGATCGGCGACTTCGATCGCGCGGGCGTGGCCGGGTTCATCCCGGCGTTCCGGCAGCCCCGGACTTCCGGGTGATGCTGGACACCACCGTGGCCCAGGGGGACAGCGTGGCCTGGTTGTGGCACTGCGAGGCCACGTTCACCGGGAGCTCGCCGGTGATCCCGGTACCGCCCACCGGCCGGCCCACGGCCGCCAGCGGCACCATCGTGGCGCGCCTCGAGAACGACCGCGTGGTGGAGCTGTGGCACCACGGGGACTGGCTCAGCTGGCTGCAGGTGCCGCTGGGCTGATCGCGGACGCGGGTGGTGGGTGGCACGCGCCATCCACCACCGCGCACCCCGGGCCTCCACGGGTCGGGACGCAGGCCGCGTGGACCCTGACGTACAGCGGGGTGGTCCCGGCGTTGTAGAAGGTGGCAAACCACTCCCCGGGATGGGATCGGAACGCGGCCACGAGCTGCCCACCGGTGGCGGGAAAGAAGTTGGGGGGGCCCTGGATGGCGTCCTCGCCGCCCTCCACCAGCACCTCGCCCGCGTTGCAGGTGACCTGCGCGGACCCCGACTGGCCGGGCTGGACCGGATCCGACACCACGACGTTCTCGTGGGTCGGCACCGCGTTCCCCCGCAGGCCCCTGCGGCCCGACCGCCCCTGCGGGTCGGCCGCGCCCTGCGGCCCCACTGAACCCTGCGGCCCGGTGGGGCCGGTGTTATTCCAGCTGATGGGTACTCACCGCGGCGGCACCCCGCCGCGGAGCTGATGCGCATCGCCCCGCTGGAGCGGGCGACGCAGGCGTTGTAGACCACCGGCGCGGGCGCGGTGGCGGCGCTCACCGCCAGCGGCGCCACCACCCGCCACGGTGGCGCAGCAGACGGTGGTGAGGACGGAACGCGGGACGCGGAACATGGGAACCTCCAGGACGTGGGCGTGGATGTCGGGTGGGCGCGGGTGAGGGTCAGGCCGGGGCGCAGGCGGCGTGAACCCTGATGACGATGGGGACCGGGCCGACGTTCTCGTAGGTCGCCACCCACGTGAACGGGGGCAGGGGGTACGCGTTCACCAGGTGCGCGAGGGCCTCCCCACCGAGACCCCCGCTGGGGGCCACGATCACCGCTTCCTGACCACCGGACACCAGCATGGGTGCGTCGTGCGGGCACCGGACCGCCTCTGATCCCGACCCGCCGGGCGGGATGGCGTTGGAGATGCTCTGGACATAGGTGAGCGGTCCGAGCGTGCCGGCCGGCCCCTGCTGCCCCACGGCTCCCGGTTGCCCGGCTGGGCCCTGCGCCCCCGCGACACCCTGCGGCCCCGTGGCGCCCGGCGCACCGGCGGGACCGGTGTTGTTCCAGCTGATGGGGTACTCGCCACGGCGGCAGCCCGAGGGCGTGCTGATGCGCAGCGCACCGCTGGAGCGGGCGACGCAGGCGTTGTAGACCACCGGCGGGGCTGCGGTGACGGCGCCCACCGCCAGGGCACCACCACCGCCGGCCGCGGCGCAGCAGACGGCGGCGAGGGCGGAACGCGTGAAGCGGGGCACGGGGAACCTCCGGGGTGCGTGGGAAGACATCGCCGCGATCCTCACCCGCCACGTCCGCACGGCCATCGTCCAAACGGACGAGGCCCGCACCGCAATTGCGACGACCCGCTCAGTCCGGCGCGGTGAGGCCCTCGCGCGTCGCCAGCAGCGCCGCCTGGGTGCGGGAGGTCACGCCCAGCTTGCCCAGCAGGCTGCTCACATGGGTGCGCACGGTGTGCTCGCTGATGCTCAGCTGCAGGGCGATCTGCTTGTTGGAGCCGCCCTGTCCCAGCAGTACCAGTACTTCCCGTTCACGGTCGGTGAGCTGGTCGAGGGCGCGCGCCACCGGCGTCGGCCGCTCGTGCAGCGCGGCCATCAGACGGGCCGCCACGGCCGGGTCGAGCTGCATCTCCCCGCGGTGGGCGGCGCGGATGGCGGAGGCCAGCTCCTCGGGCGCCGCGTCCTTGAGGATGTAGCCGGTGGCGCCCGCCTGCAGGGCCGCGTGCACGCGCTCCTCCTCCACGAAGGACGTCACCGCCACCACCTCCACCCCGGGCCAGCGCTCGCGGATGCGCAGGGTGGCCTCCACGCCGTCCATCGGCTGCATCGCCAGGTCCATCAGGATCACGTCCGGAAGCCCGTCCTCGGCCTCCAGCACGCCCAGCCGGCGGATGGCCTGCGTGCCATCGGACGCCTCGCCCACCACGCGCATGTCCGGGAACGTCTCCAGGAAGGCCACCAGCCCGCGGCGCACCACGGCGTGGTCGTCCACCAGCATCACCCCGATGACGGGCTCGCTCATGCGCGCACCGGAACCCACGCCTCCACCTCCGTGCCGATGGACCCGGCGGCGCGGCGGATGGTGAGCCCGCCGTGGGCGTCCTCGGCCCGGGCGCGCATGGTGTGCAGCCCCATGTGGCCCGCATAGACGGCGTCGGGATCGAACCCCTGGCCGTCGTCGGCCACCCGCAGCGCCACCCTGCCGGGCGGCGTGGTCACCTCGATGCCCACCCGCATGGCGCCCGCGTGCTTGACCACGTTGGCCAGCGCCTCCTGGGCGATGCGGTACAGATGCTCCTCGGCCTCCGGGGTGAGCGGCAGCCGGCCCTCGGGCCCCGCCACCTGCACCGGCAGGTCCTCGCGGGCGCTCACGGCGGCGGCCTGCTTGCGCAGCGCGGCCACCAGCCCCTCCTCGGCGAGGGCACCGGGCATCAGCTCGAAGATCAGCGCGCGCATCTCCGCCAGCGACCCGGCGGCCAGGCTGCTCACCTCCCCCAGCGCCCGTGGCAGCCGCTCGCCGGGGTGCTGCACCTGCCGCAGTTCCTTCTGGGCGGCGGCGGCCTGCAGCGACAGCGAGAACAGGGTCTGGGACACCGAGTCGTGCAGGTCCCGGGCGATGCGCTGACGCTCGTTGGCCGCCTGCTCGGCCTGGCGCCGGCGGGCGTCCGCCAGGTCGACGGCGCGCTGCGTTCACCCGCCACCACCAGCGTGCCCAGCATCAGCACCGTCAGCGCCGCCACCAGGACGTAGAGCTGGGTGTTGAGCGCCTGATCATCGATGGAACGCACCACGAACGGCCCGAGGTTGTCGGCGGTGCTGCCGACCGCGTATGCGGCCGCCACCGCCACGCCCACCGTGCCGGCGGGCAGCCCCAGGCGCAGGGTGGCCACCATGAGGGCCGGGAACACCGCATAGGTGAGCGGATGGTGGCTGCGGAAGGCCACCACGCTCAGCACCACCACCGCCGCCAGCAGCATCAGCGCCTCGGCGCGCTGGCGCACCGTCCAGCCCCACCATGCCCGCCGATCGGTCCAGGCGAGGGCCAGGGGCACGATGGTGAGCCCGCCGCAGGTGTCGGCCAGCCACCAGGTGCGCCAGCTCACCGGGATCTCGTGCCACGGCACCACGTTGGCCACCCCCAGGGCCAGGTCCCCGATGGTTGCGCTCAGCGCCGCCGCCACCATGAGGGCGCCCACCAGCGCGAGGGCCTGATTGGGGCGTTCCAGACGGCGCCGGGGTCCGATGACCGCCCGCACCAGCATCGCCCCCACGGCCACCTCCACCATGTTCCCCACGGTCTGGGTGACCGCCGGGCCCCAGTTGAGCCCGCCCGGCGTGACGTCCAGCAGCAGGTCGGCCAGCAGCGCGCCCACCAGCCAGCGCATGTCGCCAAGGCTCAGCATGGCCACGGCGAAGCCCACCGGCAGCCACACCGCCGACACCTCGCCCGGGTACTGCACCACGAACCCCAGCCGGGCAAGCCCGTAGTAGCCGGCGGCCGTGGCGGCCACGCCGATGACCAGCCGCTGCGCGGGCGCGAGGGCGTCCCAGGCACGCGTCCAGGGGACGGGCCCGGCGCCGACCGTCGTGACGGATGACCCCGTTGACACCGGCGATGATCCTAAGTCAGCGCCTCGGTCGAATGCACCCCACCCCGCGGGGCGCGCGCCTACGCGGTTTGGACGATGCGGGCCGCCGCGTCCTTGGGCATCGTGTGGGGATGAGCGGTGATGGCGGACACCACGCCCTGGCATCCCAGGCACCACGCCCGGTGCGTGCCGTCGCACGGGACCGTCGCCTGCGCGCCGCGCTGCTGAGCGTGCTGGGCGCGGAACCCGGCCTGGGACCGGTGTCCGGGGTCGCGCTGCGCGACGCCCTGGCCGAACCGGGGGCCGTCGCCCGGGACGGCGCGACGGTGGTGCTGATGCTGGGCTCGGCCGACGAGACGGCCGGGGTGGCGCTGGTGACCCAGCTGCTCATGCTGGGTGCGCGTGCGGTGGTGGTGCTGGCGGGACGCGACGCGCTGCGTCCCGCCGCGCTGCGCGCGGGCGCCGCCGCGTTCCTGCCCGTCGGCGCGGACCCCGTGGCCGTGGTGGAGGCGGTGCGCGCCGCATGACCCCCCGGCTCAGGCCGGAAGGCCCCCGCACATCACGTCGTACTCCACTGAGGTGATGGTGAACTCACCGTAGGTGAACGGGCCGTCCGGGTGCTCGTACACCGCGCGGCCTTGCGTTGGGAGCCACATGCCGCCCACGTCGCGGTGGCCGTCCAGGGGCGTGCGCCAGCGCCGTGGCACCAGCCGGCCGCCCTCCGACTCCGGGCGGTCGTGGGAGGTGAAGTCCACCAGTTCATCCCGCTCGTTGAACACCAGGCGCGCACTCACGCGGTGCGGCCCGTTGGTGAAGGTGACCTCGCAGGCCCCGTCGTCCACCTCGCTCCAGCTCAGACGCGGGTCCACCAGCGTGCCGGGGGCCAGCACGCACATGTCGTTGAGCACCGTGACGGTCTCGGCGCGGCTGATGTCCTCGCCCGAGAGGTCCACCATGTCCACCAGCGCGGCCACCCGCACCCGGAAGGTGGCCTCCTCGCGGCGGTACACGTGCAGCGCGCGCACCGGCAGGCCCAGCATGCGGGCGCGCATCAGGTACAGGCGCGCCGACGGGCGGAAGACGTTGTACTGCTCGGATGTGGCCGCGAACGGCGCGGCGCCGGGGCGCCGGTACATGCGGGCCGTCATGCGCACGCGCATGTTCACCGGCCTGGGACGACCGATGGCGCCCGACGCCCGCACGAACCGCCGCACCGGGTCGGGCAGCCCGCCGAGGTCGGCCTCGGCCAATGCGGGCGTCCCGCCCGGCGGGTGCCGTGCGAGCTCCTCGGCCACGATGCGCCGGAACGCCCGCGCGAACCGGCGCGGCTCAGCCATCGGCCGGCCGCCGGTGGAGCACGATGAGGGCGAGCGCGCAGAGGCCGATCACCCCCACCAGCACCAGCTGCCAGGCGCCGTGGAACCCGATCACCAGCGTCTCGACCCCCAGCCAGCACAGCAGGATGACGCCCATGGCCAGAGCCGCCGGACGCGTGGCCCGCCGCCCCAGCACCGCCAGCGCGGCAAGCGCCGTGCATCCCCCGCCGATCACCACCAGCAGCACCAGCCCCGGCACGGTGTAGTCGGAGAAGGGGCTGCCGTGCAGCCACGACTCCCGCACCCCGAACCCCTCGGCGTCCACCAGCAACGAGATGCCCCCATCGATGGCGCCGATGCCCACGAACAACGCGATCGCCAGCGTCACCCACCGGCCCCGCCCGTGAACACCACCCGCGCGCATCCCCCCAAGCCTCTCACCTGGGAGCGCACGCGTGGCGGCCGTGCGCGCACCCCGGGTCGGGTGATCCGCGTGCCTCTCGCCCCGCGTCGCCGGTGTCAGCGAACCCCCTGGCCGCCGCCCTGGCGGTGATGGCGGTGGGTGCCCCGGTGGCCGCCGCGGCGCCCTCGGGCGTGGTGCTCACCCAGGAGGGCACGTTGCTGCGGGTGTCCTGGGTCGCGGGCGCAGGGGATGCCGGGGTGGACACCGCGGTGCACGTCGCGGCCGGGGCGGACTTCGCATTCGGCGACACCTGCAGCGCCATCGCCCCCGCGGGCACCACCACGGCGACGCTGCGCTGCATGAAGGCCTTCCCCGATGGCGCGTTCGTGCGCGTCGCCCCGCTGTCCACCTCACACCCCACGGACGTGCGGGTGCCGGCGACGGCGTTCGACCTGCACCCCCGGCCGGTCACCCCCACCGCGTCGGTGGAGCCGCACAACCGTCAGCGGATCGGGTGCACCACGACCTCAGCCGAATGGGGCATGGTGGACGGCGCCACGCTGTTCCACGCCCGGATCACGGTGGGCGGCACCGAGGTCGCCGCGGCGGATCTGCCGAACCCCATCTCGGGTGACCGGCCCCTGTTCGCGAAGGACCGCGTGGACTACACGCTGCGTGGGACCGACGTGGGACGCGAGGTGCGCTGCGAGGTCACCGCCACACAGGGGGCGTACATGGCGACCCAGGTCACCGCGGGCGTGGTGCTGGGGGCCGTGCCGGGCGCCCGCAACCTGCGGCTGATGCTCACCGAGGCCGCCGGCACCGGCTGGTACGACGTGCGTGCCACCGCGCGCCGACCCTCCGCCGGCGATCGCCGGGCGGGCGCGCTGCGGTCGGCGCACGTGGCCGCCCGAGGCGTGGCCGTCAGCCCACGGGACCTGGGCGTGACGGCCACGCTGTGGCGCCGCCCGGCCGGCGCACGCCGCCCGCTGCACCACCTCTGCGCCGCACTGCGGCGCACGTACGACGCCGCGGCGGCGGCGGGGACGGTGCGCGGCCTGCTGGACTGCCGCGCCGTGCGGGTGCCCGGCGCCGACCGTGCCATCCATGCGGTGGCCTTCGCCGCGGCGCGCAACGATCTGGGCAGCCCGGTGATCGTGGTGCAGTCCATCGTGGTGATGGCCGCGGGCGACACCTCGCTGGTGATGGAGGCCCGGGTGGGCGACGCCATGTCCCGGCGCGCCGGCGTGCTGCGGCGGGCGGTGGCCATGACCACCCGGTACGCACCACGCTTCGTGGCGGCCGCCCTGCGCGAGTAGGCGCCCTCAGGTCGTGTCGCGGGCGCGCAGCACGAAGCCGCGGAGTGTGCGGCCGGTGATGCGCGGGACGTAGGCGGCGAACCCGCGGTACACCGCCTCGCCGGCGCGGATGAGGTCCTCCAGCAGCCGGCCCTCGACCGGCTCGGCGCGCACGGGCAGCGTGATGCCCCGGTGGGAGAGCGTCGCCTCCGGGTTCGCCTCCAGGTTAACCACCCACCCCGGTGTGCGGGGCCGCGCGTAGTTGGTGCCCAGCACGCCGACGCCCCCGTGGAAGGGGATGCCGATCAGCGGGTTGGTGCGCAGACGCCCCGTCCGTGCACCCGAGGTGGTGAGGAACACCACGGGCACGTTCGCCATCAGCCCGGCGAACGTCGCCGTGCCACCGGACACCGCGGCGACGGCGGTGTCGATGGGCTGGAGCGTGCGTGCGAACACGGCCGCGCCGGGGCGACTGGAGGCCACGCGCCGCTGCAGGCGGTGGAAGGCGTTCGGTGCGGAGACGACGAGGCCCAGCCGCTGGGCCAGGTCGTGGGTGGACATGTCGGCGTGCTCGGGCATCCGGGTCGCTCCCGTCATCGGTGTCAACAGCCGCCCGCCTCGCGTGCGAGGAGTATCGGCCCGCGGGGGGTGGCGCGCGCAACCCCGGTGCACCGCGCGACGCGAGACGCCGGCCGGGCTCAGCCCACCAGGCCGAACAGGGTGCGCGCCGCCTCGATGGTCTCGAAAGCCTGCGCGTCGGCGTTGGCACGCGACCCCTCGTCCACCTGGATGGGCTCGTCGCCCAGCAGCCGGGACGTGAACTCTCGCCCGGCCCGTTGGGCGGCCATGGCCAGCCAGGCCGCGGGCAGCGCCTCGGGCAGCTCCACGTCCAGCATGCAGGCCAGCTGCAGCGCCCACAGCCGCGGCAGCAGGTCGATGTTGTAGCCACCCCCGGTGACCGTGAGCCACCGGCCCCCGGCGGCATCGTCGGCGATGCCGCGCAGCCGCGCGTACAGCTCCGGGAAGGCCGCGGTGGTGACCTGCAGGTGCGCCATGGGGTCGGCGTGATGCGGATCGACGCCGGTCATCATCACCACCACCTCGGGGGCGAACCGGCGCACCGCGGGCCCGATCACGTGGTCCACGGCCCCCAGGTAGGAGGCGTCGCCCGCGAAGGGCGGCAGGGGCACGTTCACCGAGGTGCCCTCCGCGGCGCCCACCCCGCGCTCCCCCAGGTGACCGGTGCCGGGGTACAGGTACCGGCCGCTCTCGTGCACCGAGCACGTCAGCACCCGCGGGTCCTCATAGAAGATCCACTGCACCCCGTTGCCGTGGTGCGCGTCCACGTCGATGTACGCCACGCGCTGCGCCCCGCGGTCCAGCAACACCTGGATGGCCACGGCCGCGTCGTTGTAGATGCACATTCCGGTGGCCCGGTCCCGGAGGGCATGGTGCAGGCCCGCGGGCGCGGGGCAGAACGCCCGCAGGGCCCGTCCCTCCCAGATCTCGAGGGCGCCGGTCACCGCCGAGCCGCACGCCGCCATGGCGGCCTCGTGCATGCCCGCGTGCGGCACGGTGTCGCCGTCGGCGAACCCCCAGCGCCGCTCGTCGGGCTGGGTGGCCAGCTCTGGCCGGGCGTCGATGCGGCGCACCGCGTCCACGTACTCGGGGGCGTGGACGGCCAGCAGCTCGGCATCGGTGGCCGGACGCGGGTCGTGGCGCACCACGTCCGTGTGCTCCAGCAGCCCGTACGCCTCCAGCAGGGCGATGCCCAGTTCCCGGCGCATCCGGCGCTCGGTGTCGGCGCTGGGGTTGTGCGCCTGCAGGTGCGGCCCGTACACGAACGCGGTGGCGGACATGCCGGCAGCCTACGCCGCATCCGCGTGCGCATCGGCCCTGTGATCGGTGGCGCCGCCCGCGCCGGGCGACGATACTGGCGGGGATGCGCGCACGTGCCCTGCTCGCCCTCCTGCTCACCGCGGCCGTCTCCGGCTGCGGCGGCTCGGGCGCGGGCACCGGCGGCACCGCGACCACCTCGGGCGCCACCGCCGTGGCCGGCGCCGCACTGGGCGATCGGCATTTCATGTTCACCCACGCCGACTGCGTGGAGCTGCCCGCGGGCGGCATCATCGCCAACGCCTGGAACGGCCCCAACATGTTCGCCACGGTCTACCGGCGCGGCGACGTCCATACGGCGTCGCTGCAGCTGCCCGATGCGAGCGGCCCGGTGCCGGTGGCGTGGATCGACCTCGCCGCCACCGTCGCCTTCAGCGCCCCCACCGCCACCGCAACGGGCAGCGCGCACACGCTGGCCGCCGCCCCCGAGTACCTGCCGCTCACCATCAGCGTCACCTGCCCGGCGCAGCGTGGCAACGGCTCGGGGACGCTGCGCATCGGCAGCTCACCGCCCGTCCACCTCACACGGGTGGGATGCGTGGGCGAGGCCCGGCGGCGCTTCGGGGTGGGGGGCGAGGGCCGGGTGGGTGGCCGCACCGCGCGCTTCACCATCATCCGCACCGCCACCACCACGGGGTTCCGGGACCACCTGGTGGCCACGGGGGCCATTCGCGGCACCGCGACCGCGACCGGCACGGGCGCGCTCACCACCGGGCACGGGCTGTTCACCAAGAACGGCGACCACGTGGAGGTGGACGGCGCGGGCATCCGGCTGGTGCCGGCCGGCGGCGGCACCAGCCAGCGCGCCACCGCCAGCCTCACCTGCGGACTGGACGAGATCCGGTAGCCCACCGCGCGACGCCGTTCGCCAAGCGCGGAAGTCGTGATTCCGGAGCGGTGGCTCCCCCTCGATGGGGGATACGGATTTCGGACAACCTGCCGATCCGGCTCCCATGCGTACACCCGTCCTGCGCGCCTTCATCGGCGCCGCGGCGATGCTGCTCGGCCTCGTCGCCACCGCATCTGCGGTCACCCCCTTCGCCCCCCGCTACACCACCAATGCGGCGGGCGACATCGCGATCATCGGCAACACGGCGCTGCAGTGCCCCGTGTCGGTGGCCTCGTGCCCCGGCGTCCTCGCGGGCGCCAACGGCATCAACAACAGCTACGACATGGCATATGTCGACACCGACTCCAACGCCGGCACGTTCGACTCCAGCTCCGCCACGCTCGCGATGCCCGCGGACGCCCAGGTGCTGTTCGCCGGGCTGTACTGGGGCGGGCGGCGCACCGCCGGCACCAACGGCGTGAACGCCCCGGACGCGGCCGCGCGCACCAGCGTGAAGCTGCAGGTGCCGGGCGGGTCGTACGCCACGGTCACCGGCGCGGAGCTCGGCAACTACGTCAACGGCGCCGAGACCTCGTACCAGGCCTTCGCCGACGTCACCTCCCAGGTGACCGCGGCGGGCAACGGCTCCTACACCCTCGCCGACATCCAGCTGGGCACCGGCCAGAACAGCTACGGCGGCTGGTCCCTGGTGGTGGTGTACGGCGACAACGCCACCACGCCGCGCAACCTGTCGGTGTTCGACGGCTTCGCCGTGGTGAACAACACCAACCCCACCGAGACCATCACGGTCTCGGGCATGCAGGCACCCCCCAGCGGCGCCGTCACGGCGCGCGTGGGCGTGGTGGCCTACGACGGCGACCGGGGCTCCACGGGCGACACCATGAAGCTCAACGGCACCTCCCTGTCGGACGCCGTGCACCCGGCGAACGACATGTTCAACTCCAGCTTCGCCAACCAGGGCGTGCCGTACACGGCCAAGACCCCCAACTACGCCAACAGCCTGGGCATCGACGCGTCGGTGTTCACCGCCGACGGGCTCATCCCCAACAGCGCCACCTCGGCCACCATCGACCTGGCCACCGGCGGCGAGACCTACCTGCCGGGCGTGGTCACCAGCGCCATCGACCTGTACGCCCCGCGCCTGGTGGTGGACAAGTCGGTGAGCGACGTCAACGGCGGGCAACTGCTGGCCGGCGACACCCTGGAGTACACGATCTCGGTGGGCAACCAGGGCACCGACGCCGCCAGCAACGTGGTGCTGTCGGACATCATCCCGGCCGGCACCACGCTGGTGCCGGGGTCCCTGCGCATCAGCGCGGGTGACGGCAGCGGCACCCTCACCGACAACAGCGGCGACGACCGCGGCGACGCCTCGGCGTCGGGCATCACGGTGCGCCTGGGTTCGGGCGCCACCAGCTCCAGCGGTGGGTCCCTGGCCATCAACGCCACCACCACCGCGGTGTTCCGCGTGAAGGTGAACACCAGCACGGCCTCGGGCACGGCCATCACCAACCGCGCCGAGGTGGCGCACAACGCGCAGACCAGCGGCATCAGCCTGCTGGCGCGCAGCAGCACCCAGAGCATCACGGTGCAGGGCCCGGCGGCGACGACGCCGACGCCGTCCACCCCGACGCCCAGCACGCCCACGCCCAGCACTCCCGCGCCCAAGTCCTCCGCGCGCCTGTCGATCACCATCGACGGCCCGAAGGTGCTGAACGCCGGGGTCAGCGGCAACTACGTGGTGACGGTCCGCTCCGAGGGTCCCGCCACGGCCTCCAACGTGCAGCTGCGCATCCCCATCCCCGCGGGGATGACGGTGACCCACCTTCCCGCCGGGTTCCGGGTGGTGAAGGGCGTGGCCATCGGTCCCAAGGTGACGCTGAAGAAGGGCGCGTCGCGCCGGGTGGTGCTGGGGCTGTCCCCCACCTCCGCGGCCGCGGTGCACGGCAAGGTGAAGCTCTCGGCCTCGGCCAAGGGCGCGAAGGTGAAGACCGTGCAGGACCGCACCCCCGTGCGGGTGCTGCCGGCGGCCAAGGCGGCCCCCGCCGTCACCGGCTGACGCATGACCGGGCCCGCCGCCTCCGGGCGGCGGGCCCGCGTGCGCTCCGGGGTGGCGCGCCCCCCGCGCCGCGGGTGACACTGCGGCGGTGACCGACGCGCGCGAGGTGGGACGCACCGCGCTGGCCGCGGGTGCATGGCAGGAAGCCCGTGCCGCGTTCGCCCGTGCCATCGCGCAGGATCCGGCGCCCGACCTGTACGAGGGGCTCGGGATCGCGGCGCGCTACGCGCTGGACGCCGACGGCGCGTTCGCCGCACACCAGGAGGGCTACCGGCTGGCGCGGCAGCGCCACGACCCGGATGCCGCCGCCCGCCTGGCGGTGCAGCTGGGGTACGACGCCTACGCGTTCCGGAGCGTCCCGGAGGCCATCGGCTGGGCCGAGCGGGCCGCGATGCTGGTGGAGGGCAGGCCACCCAGTTTCGCCTCGGCGTTCGTGCCGTTCATCCGCGGGTACATGGCCCTTCTGGGCGAGCACGACCCCGCCCGCGCCCGTCAGGGCTGCGCCGCCGCCCTCCCCCTGGCCCGCCAGGTGGGCGCGGTGGACCTGGAGCTGATGGTCGTGGCCCTGGAGGGCCTGGCGCTGGTGGCCGAGGGGGACGTGGCCGAGGGCATGGACCGGCTGGACGCGGCGGCGGCGGCGGCCGTGGGTGGTGAGATGACCGACGCCGACTCCATCGAGACCGTGTGCTGCTTCGTCATCGACGCGTGCAAGCGGGTGCGGGACCTGGAGCGGGCCAACCAGTGGTGCCTTCGCACGCGAGAGATCGCCACGCGGTTCGGCGACCGGCAGATGTTCACGGTGTGCCGGGTGCACTACGCCGACGTGCTGCTGTGGCACGGCGACCTGGCGGACGCCGAGCATGAGCTGGAGGCCGCGGTGGATGAACTGTCGCGGCTGCGCCCCGGCCGGGACGTGGACGCCCTGGTGCGACTGGCCGAGCTGCGGCGGCGGCAGGGGCGTCCGGCGGAGGCCAGGTCGGTGCTGGAGCGCAGCGGCACCCACCGCCTGCATGCGCTGGTGGAGGGCCTCCTGTGCCTCGACCGCGGCGACGCGGTCTCCGCCGGGGAGTGCGCCGAGCGCTTCCTGCGCCGCATCGGTCACGCCGACCTGTTCGAGCGCGTGGCCGGACTTGAGTTGCTGGTGCGCGCCGCGGCGGCGGGCGACAGGCCACGTGCGGAGGCGGCCGCCGCGGAGATCGCGGGGATCGCCGCGCGGGCCCCCAATCCCCCGCTGCGCGCGGCCCATCTGCTGGCCGTGGCCCGGTTGACGGCCTCGGGTGGCGACGATGCCGGAGCGGTCGCGCCCGCCGAGGATGCGGTGGACCTGCGGGACGCCGCCGGCGCCCGCTACGACGCCGCCGTGGCGCGCCTGGAGCTCGCCGGGATGCTGGAACGCCGTGGCGACGTGGCGCGGTCGAGTGCGGTGCGCCACACGGCCGAGGACGAGCTGCTGGCGATCGGGGCGGCGGTGCCATCACGCCCCGGCGGGCCGCTCAGCGCCCGGGAGACACAGGTGCTGCGGCTGCTGCACGCGGCCTGGGCAACGACGCCATCGCCGCCGAACTGGTGCTGAGCGTGCGCACCGTGGAACGACACGTGGCCAACATCTACGCCAAGGTCGGCGCGTCGGGGCGTACCGCCCGGGCGTCGGCCACCGCATGGGCACACGCCAACGGGTTTGGGTAGCGGCGGCGCGCCGATTGGGTACCGGTGCGCATGACCGGCCCCCCACCCCCTCCTACGCTCGCCCCAGTCCCAATCCAACGGAGGTGAGCGATGTCCCACATCACGCGCGAACGGGCCGGCCGCCGGGTGGCGGCACCGGGCTACGACGCGGGTTTCCACGACCTCGGTGACGGCTGGACGGTGGCCTTCGAGGAGTTCACGGCCGACGCCGACCCGGCCGAGCTGTTCCGGGGCCTGCCGGACGACCGCTGCCAGTGCACCCACCTGGGGTACGTCATCAGCGGCAGCATCACCCTCCGGTACCCCGACCGTGTGGAGGTGGTGCGCGCCGGCGACGCGTACCTGGTCACGCCCGGGCACACCCCCCGGGTCACCGCCGGCACGCGGGTGGTGGAGTTCAGCCCCACCGAGGCGCTGTCGCGCACCGTGGCCGTGGTGGGGGCCAACCTGGCCGCCATGGCGGAGGCGATCCGATGACGGCCCTCCATGGCTCCATCTGGCGGTTCACCGGCGACCCCGACCGGCTGGCCGCCGCCTACGACGCCTTCCTCTCGGAGGTGGGGACCGACAACCTGCTGGTGCACCTGTGCCTGCTGGCGCCGGACGGGCTGATCGTGGTGGACACGTGCCCGGACCGCGACGCCTGGGAGCGGTTCGACGCCGGCCGCGCGGGGTTCGTCGCGGCCATGGCCCGACACGGCCTGCCGGAGCCGTCCATCCAGGACTTCCCGGTGCACGCCGTGCAGGCCCGGCTGCCGGTGGCCTCGTGACCACCGCCGTCGCCGGAGACGTCCTGGCCACGGCCGACCGGGCCGAGTTCGCCGCCTACGCGGACATCTGGGGCGCCGCCACTCCGGCGGCGGCCCGCGACCTGGGGCTGTTCAGCGCTCGCGTGGGCCCGTACACCGTGCTGGGCTGCCGGGCGGCGCCGCATGCGCCCATGCTGAACCGCGTGCTGGGAGCCGGGCTGACGCTCCTGAGCGAGGCGGCGCTGGCGGAGGCCGTGGAGCTGCTGCACGGCCACGGATGCGTGTGCCAGGTGGCCCTGCGCGATGACGGGACGGACGCCGCCGAGACCCGCGCACGGCTCGCCGCCCGCGGGTTCGCGGACGGCTACGCCTGGATGCGGTTCCTGCTGCCCCCGGGTGCCGCGCCCCGCCCGGCCTCGTCGCCGCACGCGCGCACGCGGGTGTGCGGGCCGGAGGACGCCGAGACGTTCGGCGCCACGTTCGCCGCGGGATACGAGTTGCCACCGCCGTTCGCGGGCGTGGCGGCGGGGCTGGTGGGGCGCTCCGACTGGACCTGTGTGATCGCCGAGGCCCCGGACGGGACGCCCATGGGCACCGGCGCGCTGTGGATGGACGACGGCGTGGCCTGGCTGGGGATGGGCGCCACGGTGCCCGCCATGCGCGGCCGCGGCGCCCAGGGCGCGGTGCTGGCCGCCCGCATCCGGCTGGCCTGGGACGCCGGCTGTCACACGGTCACCACCGAGACCGGCGCCCGCGCCTCGGGCGCGCCCGAGGCCTCCTACCGCAACATCCTGCGGGCCGGTTTCACGGAGGCCGGGGCGCGGCCCAACCTGGTGGCGCCACCGCCGGCGTGACACGATCGCTCGGGCGGTCCCGCCGTCTGGCCGAACGGCCAGGTGCGTGGATCGCCCGGCCCGTGACAGCGTCGCCCAACAGTCGAATCCGACCGAAGGGGATTGCGATGTCCACGCCATCCGGTCCGCGGCGCTGGCGCCCCACGCCGGACACCGCCCTGGCGGCCCTCGCGCTGATCGTCGCCGCGGGAGGCGGCGGCTACGCGCGCGGGACCACCACCGCCACCACCACCGTGTTCGCCTGCGTCGATGCCGCCAGCGGCACGCCCACCAAGATCGCCACCACCGGGTCGTGCGCCGGGGGGCAGACCCAGCTGGCCTGGGACCAGACCGGTCCGCAGGGCCCGCAGGGACCCCAGGGACCGCAGGGGGCCGAGGGCCCGGCCGCGGTGGACACCACGCCGCAGACGGTGGTGGCGCTGCCGCCCAAGCGCCACTCCGTCTTCCGGTACAAGTTCGAGTTCAAGGTGACCGTCTCCAAGCACACGCTGTACCGCCTCGACGGGCACGTGGAGTGGCGCCAGGTGAAGCCGGGACAGGACACCGCGGTGCATTGTTCGGTCAACCGCACGACCGCCCCGTTCCAGACTCTGGACACCTACAACGTGGTGGTGGCGAAGGACGACCTGTTCGGCATCGGCACCATCGACGAGCAGACCTACCTCGAGCTGCCCGCCGTGCAGGCGCCGTCCGGCGGGCAGGTGGCACCCGCGACGCCGGTCACGGTCGACTTCAAGTGCCGCACGGAGGGCCCCAACGGCGGATTGTCGGGGTACGTCAAGTTCGTGGATCCCATCCTGACCGCCACACCGGTGTCCAAGTCGTAGGCCCCAGGGTCGCACCCGGCGTGCAGTGAATGCGGTGATCTCGCACATGCGCGCCGGGCCCCCGCCGCCGTAGCGTCGCGGGGATCCGGGGCTCCGCCCGGACCCACCTGGAGGTCAGGATGAGCGAGCACGCCGTCGACTCCGCCGCCCGCGCCGCCGCCCTCGCGGTGGACGACGCGCTGCTGGACGCCTGGAACCGCCACGCGGTGCACGAGATGCGGGCGCTGTTCACCGAGGACGCCGTGATGGAGTTCCCCACCCTCCCGCGGGGGCCGGCGCGGGGCCGGGAGGAGATCGAGGCCGAGCTGCGCGGCCAGTTCCGGGCCTTCCCGGACATGACGCTGACATGCCTGGAACGGTGGGTGTCCGACGACGGGCGCACCCTGGCCGTGTACTGGAGCCTGGCGGCCACCTTCGACGGGCCGCTGGACCCCCCGGGCTTCGCGCCCACGGGCCGGCCGGTCACGGCCACCGGCATGACGCGCATCGTGGTGGCGGACGGGCGCATCGCCGACATGCGGGTGCACTTCGACCTCAACGCCCTGGGACGCACCATCGGAGCCGTGCCGCAGCCCGGCTCGTTCGGGGAGCGCCTTGGCGTGCGGCTGCAGCGGATGGGAGCGCGGCGGGGCCGCCCGAAGCGCTGAGGCCCCGCCGCGGGGCGTGCGGTCCGCCGGATGCCGCATAGTGTCCGGAGGACCACGCCGAGGCAGCGGAGCCACCGATGGACGATGTCGACTACCTGATTCTCGGAGGGGGCACCGCCGGGTGCATCCTCGCCAACCGGCTGACGGCATCCGGCCGGCATTCCGTGATGCTGGTGGAGGCGGGCGGTGAGCCGCGCAGCCCGTACATCCGCATCCCCGCGGGCTTCGGCAACCTGCTGCGCAGCCCGAAGTACAACTGGGCGTACACCTCCGAACCGCACCCCGACACCGACGGGCGGCGCATCCCGCTGCCCAGCGGCCGCGGGCTGGGCGGGTCGGGGCTGATCAACGGCATGGTGTACGTGCGCGGCCAGCAGGCCGACTACGACGGGTGGGCGGAGCACGGTGCCACGGGGTGGTCGTGGAGCGACGTGGAGCCCTACTTCCGGCGCGTCGAGGACTACGCGGGCGGCGGGGCGGGCCGCGGCCAGGGTGGCCCCCTGCACGTCACCCAGGTGCAGGAGCGCTTCCCGGTGGCCGACGCCTTCCTGCGCGCCGCCCAGGAGGACGGCAACCCGATCAACGAGGACTACAACCTGCAGCAGGGCGGGTTCGGCTACTACCAGGTGAACCAGTACCAGGGGCGACGCTGGAGCCCGTACGAGGCGTGGCTCGCGCCGGCGCGCACGCGACCCAACCTGACCGTGCTGCCCCACACCCACGCCCTGCGCCTCGCGTTCGACGGCCCGCGGTGCACGGGCGCCACGCTGCTGGCCGGCCGGGAGGTGCTCGAGGTGCGGGCCCGCCGCGAGGTGATCGTGGCCACGGGGGCGTTCCGTTCACCGCAGCTGCTGGAGCTGTCCGGCCTGGGCCGGGCCGACGTGCTGGGCGCCATCGGGGTGCCGGTGCGCCACGAGCTGGTGAACGTGGGCGAGAACTACCACGACCACTACGCCCTGCGCGTGAACTGGCGCCTGCACGGGGTGCGCAGCCTCAACGAGTCCACGCGCGGGTGGCGCCTGGCCTCCGCGGTGGTGCGGTATTTCACCCGCCACACCGGCATCCTCACCCTGGGTCCGGCGCTGTGCCACGGCTTCGTCACCGCGCACCCCGGCGGCGGCGACCGCCCCGACACCCAGTTCCTGTTCATGCACGCCAGCTACGAGAACGCCGCCCGGCGCGAGCTGGACCGGGAGCCGGGCATGACCGTGGGGATCATCCAGCAGCGCCCGCGGTCGACGGGACACATCCACGCGGCATCGGCCGATCCCGTGAACCCGCCCGCCATCCAGCCGTGCTTCCTGAGCCACCCCGACGACCAGGCCACCGTGGTGGGCGCCGTGGGCCTGGCGCGGCGGCTGGCGACCCAGCCCTCCCTGGCCCCCATCGTGTCGCGGGAGATGAACCCCGGACCGGGCGCCCCCGACGAGGAGGGCGTGCTGCGCTGGGCCCGCGCCACGGGCCAGACGCTGTACCACCCGTGCGGCACCTGCCGCATGGGCTCGGACGACCAGGCGGTGGTGGACCTGCGCCTGCGGGTGCGCGGGGTGCAGGGGCTGCGGGTGGCCGACGCCTCGGTGATGCCGGCCATCACCTCCGGCAACATCCACGCGCCGGTGATGATGATCGCCGAGCGCGCCGCGGACCTCATCCTGGCCGACGCCTGAACCGGGGGTGCGCCCCGGGCGGACGAGGCGCACCCTTGGGAGTTCCATTACCCGCACCGAACGGTCCCCGAACACAGCGCCTGGGAGCCTTGCCCCGGTTGCCCGGACCGGCCGGGCGTGGCGGGGAGGAACGATGATGGGACGAAGGGCGATGGCGGTGGCCCTCGGCGTGGCGACGGCGATCGCGGTGCCGTCGGCGGCGCTGGCGCGCGGTGGCGCCGGGGTGCGCAGCGCCGGCACCTGCTCGGCCGGGGTGAGCTCCACACTGAAGGCCGGCGCGCAGGACGCGGGCATCGAGGTGGAGTTCGAGCTGGATCAGAACCGCAACGGCGTTGCGTGGCGCGTGGTGATCACCCGCAACGGCGCCCGCGTCTTCAGCGGTTCTCGCACCACGCACGCCCCCAGCGGCAGCTTCACGCTGCGCCGGGTCATCACGAACGCCGCGGGCCGCGACACCATCCGGGTGCGCGCCACCGGCCCGTCCGGGCGGGTGTGCCGCGCCACGGTGGTGGTGTGACCCCATGACCGGCCCGGTGCACCCGGTGCACCTGTGATGATGCCCGGCCATGGGGACGGGACGCCGACGGGTGCTGCTGGTGGAGGACGAGGCGGGGATCGTGGAGCCGGTGGCCGCGGCCCTGGAGCGCGAGGGCTTCAGCCCGGTGCTGGCGGGCACCCTCGCGGAGGCGCGCTCCGCCCTGGCCGAGCACTCGCCCGACATCGTGCTGCTGGACGTGATGCTGCCGGACGGCTCGGGCTTCGACCTGTGCCGCGAGCTGCGGCGCAGCTCGGATGTGCCGGTGATCATGGTGACGGCGCGGGGCGACGAGATGGATCGCATCGTGGGCCTGGAGATCGGGGCCGACGACTACGTGGTGAAGCCGTTCTCGGCGCGGGAGCTGGTGGCGCGGGTGCGGGCGGTGCTGCGGCGCTTCGAGGTGGCGGGGCGCCCGGAACCCCGGGACGACCCGGTGGTGACGATCGGTGCGGTGCGGCTGGACGAGGCGCGGCGGCAGGCGTCGCTGGACGGCACGCCGCTGGAGCTGTCGCGCAAGGAGTTCGAGCTGCTGGCCCTGCTGATGCGTCACGCGGGCACGGTGGTGACGCGGGAGACCGCCATCGACGAGGTGTGGGACACCAACTGGTTCGGGTCCACCAAGACCCTGGACGTGCACATCAGCGGCCTCCGCAAGAAGCTGGGCGACGACCCGTCCACGCCCACCTACATCCACACCGCCCGTGGCGTGGGATTCCGCTTCGCGGGACCCGACGACGTCGATCCGGGAGCCGCGGGACGGTGAGCCTGCGCCGGCGGATGGTGCTGGCGTTCGCGTACGTGATGCTGATCATCGCGGTGGCCCTGGGTGTGCCCCTGCTGGCCAGCGTGGCCGGGCGCGTGGACGCGGAGGTGCGCGCCGATGCCTCCGGGCAGGCCCACCTGATCGCCGCCTCGGCCTCGGGCGTGCTCACCAACCGGGCGGCCCTGCGCACCCTGCTGAACGGCGCGGCACGCGACGTGGGCGGCCGCGTCATCGCGGTGGACGCCCGCGGGGTGCTGCTGGCCGACTCGGGCGGCACCGCCCTGGAGGGCGACTCGTACGCCGACCGCCCGGAGATCGCCCGCACCCTGGCCACCGGACGGGCGGTGCAGGACACGCGCAGCAGCGACACCCTGGGCGGGGACATCCTGGTGACGGCCGTGCCCATGGTGGACGGGGGCCGGCGCGTGGGTGCGGTGCGGGTGACCCAGAGCACCTCGGGCGTGCGCGCGCAGGTGCGGCGTGACCAGCTGACATTGGGGGCCATCGCCGCGGTGGCGCTGGCGCTGGGCCTGGGCGTGGCCTGGCTGCTGGCCGGATCGCTGGCCCGGCCCCTGTCGCGCCTGGCGGGCGCGGCACGGCGCGTGGCCGGCGGCGACCTGGACACCCGTGTGGCCGAGGAGGGCTCCACCGAGCAGCGGGACGTGGCGCGGGCGTTCAACGACATGACCACGCGCCTCAGCGCGTCGTTGGCCGCGCAACGCGACTTCGTGGCCAACGCCAGCCACCAGCTGCGCACCCCGCTCACCGGGCTGCGGCTGCGGGTGGAGTCGGCGGCCCTGCGCGCCGACGACCCGGCGCTGCGCCGCGACCTGGAGCAGGCCGAGCTGGAGGCCGACCGCCTGGCGCGGCTGCTGTCCGGGCTGCTCACCCTGGCCCGGGAGGGGGAGGCGCGGGCACCGCTGCAGCGCCCCACCCGCCTGGACGAGCTGGCCGAGGAGGCCGCCGAGCGCTGGGCGCCCGCCGCCGGCGCGCGTGACGGCGCGGTGGTGGCCGGCGGGGCGGGCCGGCCGGTGGTGGCCGCGCCCCCCGACGAGCTGGGGCTGATGGTGGACAACCTCATCGAGAACGCGCTGGTGTACACACCGGACGGCTCGACGGTGCGCATCGGCTGGAGCGTGGACGGCACCGACGGCCTGCTGACGGTGACCGACGAGGGGCCCGGGCTCACCGCGGAGGACGCCACGCGCGTGTTCGAACGGTTCGCCCGCGGCAGCGCCGGCACGGGCAAGGACGGCACGGGCCTGGGCCTGGCGATCGTGCGCACCCTGGCTCGCCGCTGGAACGGCGACGCCACCCTGCAGAACGCCCCGGGCGGCGGGGCGGTGGCCACCGTGCGGCTGCCGCTGCACGACCCGTCACCGGAGGCGGCGCCCGAGCGTGCCACGGGCCTCCGCGGTCCAGCGGGGGTGTGACGGGATGCCCGGCCGAAACCGGCTGACATCGGCGCTTCCGTGGGCGGCGGGCCTGGTGGCCGCCGGGATCCTGGGGACGGCCGCCTTCTGGGTGGCGGGCGACGGCGCCGGGCGGGGGGGCGGCTCCGTCTCGGCCGGCCGGCTGTCGCCGCTGGGGGGCCGCACCGACACCACCGCGCGGCCGCCGCGGCCGGGCCGGGCGGTGTTCGTGGCCGAGTGCGGCGCCTGCCACGCGCTGGCCGCCGCCGGCACCCGTGGTGGGGTGGGGCCCAACCTGGACGCGCTCGAGCCCACCGCGGCGCGCGTGCGGGCGCAGGTGATCGGCGGGGGCGGCGGCATGCCCGAGTTCGACGGGGTGCTCTCACCAGCCGAGATCCGCGCCGTGGCGGCCTTCGTGGCGGCCCGCGCCGACCGGTCGGCCGTGCCTGTGGTGACCACCACGCACGGCGGGTCGGGCGGTGGGTCAGGGAAGGGCAGCGGGTCGAGCGGCGGGTCCGGGAAGTCCGGTGGGTCGGGCGGCTCCGGCGGCGGGAGCGGGTCCAGCGGCGGATCCGGGAGATCCAGTGGCGGCGGCGGGAGGGGGTCCCGCGGCTCCAGCGGCTCCAGCGGCTCCAGCGGCGGGAGTGGATCAGGCGGATCCAGCGGCGGATCCGGGAAGTCCAGCGGCGGCTCGGGTGGCTCCGGCGGATCAAGCGGCGGCTCGGGTGGCTCCGGCGGATCCAGCGGCGGCTCGGGTGGATCCGGTGGTGGTGGTTCGGGCGGAGGGTCCGGTGGCGGAGGAGGCGGGGGCTCCGGGGGCGGCGGACGGGACGACTGACGCCTCGGCGCTACGTCCCGGCGATGGACCTCCCGGCGGCCACCCCACGGATGGGGCAGCCCGCACAGGCGGGACCGGCGGCGTGATCGCCGCAGGTGGTGCCGCACGACCCCGCCACGTCCACGATGCCCAGGCGCCGGGCGTGATCCACGATGGCCGCCACCAGGGCCTCCGGCAGATCCAGCCGGGCGGCCACCTGGTTCACGGTGCCGCCGTGGCGGGCCACGTCGTCCAGCACCACGGCCCAGCTGCTCACAGCGACGCCCCCACGTGGAAGACGACCACGGCCAGCACCCAGGCGGCCACCAGCTGCGCGCTCAGCGCCGCCAGCGTGGGTCGCCAGCCGAACAGGCGGCGCTGCTCGGCCAGGGCGGCCACGCACGGCGTGTAGGCCAGCACGAACACCATGAACGCCAGGGCGGCGGCCCCGCCGTTGCCGCCCGACGACGCGGCGAAACTGCGGCGCAGCCCCTGGCGCAGCTGCTGGGTGCTGACCGTGTCGGTGCCGTCGTTCAGCGCGGTGGACTCGGCCAGCGACCCCACCACCACCTCCTTGGCCACGAACCCGGTCACCAGCGCCGCGGCGGCGGTCTGGTCCCCGAACCCCGCGGGCGCCAGCACGGGGGCCACCGCCCCGGTGATGCTGCCGTACAACGAGCCGTCCACGCGCGAGCCGTGCCCACCGGGCGCGGGGATGGTGGTGAGCAGCCACAGGGCCAGGGTGGTGGCCACGATCACGGTGCCGGCACCGGTGACGAACGCGCGCACCCGCACCCAGGCGGAGGTGGACAGGGTCCGCAGGTGCGGCCACTGGTAGTGCGGCAGCACCAGCATGAACGGCTCGGAGCTGAGGTCCCGGAAGAGGGTGCCGCGCAGCACCAGGCCGGCGCCCAGCACCAGCACGATGCTGGCCACGTACATCCCGAAGATCACCAGCCCGGCGTTGCCCGGGAAGAACGTGGTGGCCAGCAGCACGTACACGGTGAGGCGCGCCGAACAGGAGGTGAGCGGGATCAGCAGCCCGGTCAGCAGCCGGTGGCGCGCATGCGGCAGCGTGCGCGTGGCCGCCAGCGCCGGCAGGTTGCAGCCGAACCCCACGATCAGCGGCAGCAGCGCACGGCCATCCAGGCCCAGGGCGCGCATGGCGCGGTCGGCCACCAGCGCCGCGCGGGCCATGTACCCGGAGCCCTCCAGCACGCCCAGGGCCAGGAACATCACGCCCATCACCGGCAGGAACGTCAGCACGGTCACCACACCCGCGTACACGCCGTCCACCAGCAGCCCCTGCACCCACGTGCCCCCCAGCCCCACGTGGTGCAGCAGCCAGGTGGTGCCCGCCACGGGCCCGCGGTCGGCCGCGGTCTGGATGAGGTCCTGCAGCGGCGCCGCGAGGCGCGTGGTGAGCTCGAACAGGGCGAACACCACCGCCAGGAACACCGGGATCCCCGCCCACGGGTTCAGCAGCACGGCATCCAGCCGGTCGGACAGGCTGGTGCGGGGCGGCGGCGGCTCGGCGAGGTGCCCGGTGAGGCGCGTGCGCACCCGGGTGCAGGCGTCCTCCACCCAGGTGAACAGTGCCTCGGCGTGCGCCAGGTCGTCGTCGCCGGTCGCGCTGAGTGGCGGGAGGCCGGCCGGGCGGGTGCCCCACATCCCCGGTGCCGCGTCCACGGCCAGCGCCAGCTCCTCCAGACCCGCGTCGCGGCGGCGCCGCGGGTCCACGGCCACCACCGGCACACCGATGGCGTCGCCCAGCGCCCCGGCCAGCGCGGCGGGCTCCGGGTCGCCGGGCCGGCACGCCCGGTCGAGCATGGTGAGCGCCACCACGAAGGGCACGCCGGTCTCGGCCACCTGGGCCACCAGGTACAGCGAGCGCTCCAGGGCCGTGGCGTCCACCACCACGATCACGCACTGGGCCGGTTCGGCGCCCGCCTCCGCCGCCAGGGCGCGCACCGCATCGGCGGTGACCCGCTCATCCAGCGACCGGGCCAGCAGGCTGTGGGTGCCCGGCAGGTCCACCAGCTCCCGCGCCGTCTCCCCATCCGGACCGCTCCACACCCCGGAGGCCAGCTCCACGGTGGTGCCCGGGGCGTTGACGATGCGCTGCCGCGCCCCGGTGAGGGTGTTGAACAACGTCGACTTGCCGACGTTGGGCTCCCCCACCAGCAGCACCCTGGCGGCGGCGATCCCGGTGGCCGCGGCGCCACCGGGATCGTGGCAGCTCACGACGGCGTCTCCACGGGCGTCACGTGGATGCTGCGGGCCGTCCCGTCGTCCAGCGCCAGCCGCGCCTGGTCCACCGCCACCACGCGGCCACCGAACGCCGCCCGGTGGGTCACCCGGGCCGTGGTGCCCACGCGCAGGCCCATCTCACCCAGCCGGAAGGCGGCATCGGCCGACAGCCGCACGGCGGTCACCCGCAGGGGGCAGTCCCGCGGGCAGTCGCGGAAGGTCATGGCGCCCGCGGCGCCGGTGCCGGGTGCGTCGTCGCCGGATGCGGTGTGGGATGCGGTTGCCACGGGGGCGACGCTCCTGCCGGTTGCCGTACCCGACGGATATTGGCAATCACCGTTACCCAATTCAACGGTGACGACCGGCCCCCAGCGGCGCGCCGGCCGCGGGTTGGTGCACGCTGAAGCGCGCCAGCCGGCGCCGCACCCGGTGTGCATGGCGTTCGCCCGGCGACCGCCCCGGGGGCTCCACGTGCGCGCGGGCCGCGTAGAAGCGGGCCTTGGCCGCCTCCACCAGCACCAGGTAGGCCACGATCATGGCCAGCAGGATCAGGAAGAACCGCACGGGTAGGGCGGTGAAGCCCAGAGTGCCGGCCAGCGGCGTCAGGGGGATCACGGCGCCCACCGCGGCGCAGGCGATGGGCAGCACCACCATCGGCCGGCTGGGCCGGCTGCGCAGGAACGGCACGCGGCGCGTGCGGATCACGAAGATCACCAGCGTCTGCGTGGCAAGCGACTCCACGAACCACCCGCTGCGGAACTCGGGGCGGCCGGCGTCCAGCACCTCCAGCATCACGTAGAAGGTCATGAAGTCGAAGATGGAGCTGAGCGGGCCGAACACCATCATGAAGCGCCGCACGAAGCCGATGTCCCAGGCCGCCGGCCGGGCCACCGCCTCGGGGTCCACCCGGTCGGTGGGGATGGCCAGCTGCCCCACGTCGTACAGCAGGTTGTTCAGCAGGATCTGCGAGGGCAGCATCGGCAGGTACGACAGGAACAGCGACGCGCCGGCCGCGCTGAACATGTTGCCGAAGTTGGACGAGGTGGCCATCAGCACGTACTTCAGCGTGTTGCCGAAGATGCGCCGCCCCTCCCGGATGCCCTCGGCCAGCACGCCCAGGTCCTTGTCCAGCAGCACGATGTCCGCGGCGTCCTTGGCCACGTCCGTGGCCGAGTCCACCGACACGCCCACATCCGCGGCGTGCAGCGCCACGGCGTCGTTGACCCCGTCGCCCAGGAACGCCACATCCGCCCCCGAGCCGTGGGCCACCTTCACCAGCCGCGCCTTCTGGTCGGGGCCCACCCGGCCGAAGATGGTGGTTGCGGGGATCGCCGCGGCCAGCGCGGCGTCGTCCATGGCCGCCACCTGCGCGCCGGTGAGCACCCCGTCCACGCGCAGCCCCAGGTCCCGGCACACGCGCACGGCCACGGTGGCGTTGTCGCCGGTGATGATCTTCACGGCCACACCCAGCTCCGCCAGGGCGGCGATGGCCGATCCGGCGTCCGCCTTGGGCCGATCCACGAACGTCAGGAAACCCTCAAGCTCCAGTTGACGCTCATCTTCGGCGGTGATCTCCTGCAAATCCTGAGCGAACCTGCTGGCGACGGCCACCACACGCGCGCCATCCGCGAACAGCCCCTGCAGTACCCGCTCCGCCGCCTCGGGCACGCTCACGCAGCGTTCCAGCACCGCCTCGGGGGCCCCCTTGGTGACCAGGCGAACCTCCCCGGCGGGCGTCCGCACCAGCACGCTCGCCATCCGGCGCTCGTGATCGAAGGGCACCGCACCCAGCCGCGTGTGCGCCGCCGCCCCACCCGCGCCCAGCGCCGCCGCCGCGCCGGGGGCGCTCAGCAGCGCCACGTCCAGGGGGTTGCCGCCCACCGCACCGGCCGAGCCGAGCGATGCCTCGTTGCACATCAGCCCCAGCAGGAAGGGGCGCTCGCCGGGCTGCCCACGGGCATCGACGGAACCGGCGAAGGTGACGGCGCCCTCGGTGATGGTGCCGGTCTTGTCCGTGAACAGGATCCCGATGTTCCCCAGGTCCTCGATGGACACCAGCCGCTTCACCAGCACCCGGCGCCGCCCAAGCGCACGGGCCCCCGCCGACAGGCTCACCGACACCACGGCGGGCAGCAGCTGCGGCGTGATGCCGATGGCGATGGCCAGGGAGAACAGCAGCGCGTCCAGGATGGGGCGCGACAGCGCGATGTTCACCGCGAAGATCCCGGCGGTGAGCACCCCGGCCACGCCGGCAAGCATGGTGGAGAACCGCCGCAGCCCCGCCTGGAACGCGGTCTCCAGCTGACGCTCGCCCAGGCCAGCGGAGATGGCGCCGAACGCGGTGGCCATCCCGGTGGCCACCACCACGCCCGTGCCGCCCCCGGCGTGCACCACGGTGCCCATGAACGCGCACGACGCCAGGTCGGCGGTGGCGGACCCCTCCGGCACCGGTTCCGTGCCCTTGTCCACGGGCAGCGACTCGCCGGTGAGCACCGCCTCGTCGCACTCCAGCCCGGTGACCTCGATGAGGCGCAGGTCGGCGGGCACGATGTCCCCCACCCGCAGCGTCACCACATCGCCGGGCACCAGGTCACCGGTGGGCAGCTCCACCCGCGCGCCGTCGCGCCGGGCCACGGCCATGTGACGGATGGAGGAGCGCAGCGCCGCCACCGCGTTGGCGGCGCGGTACTCGTTGACGAACCCCAGGCCCACGCTGATCACCACGATCACCCCGATGATGGCGGTGTCGGTGGCGTCCCCGGTGAGTCCCCCAGCGCGGCGGCCGCCAGCAGCAGGATCAGGAGGGGGTTGCGCAGCTGGGCGCCCAGCACGGCCAGCGCCGTGACGCGGTGCACGCGCAGCACGTTGGGCCTGTGGGTGCGCAACCGCGCGGCCGCCTCCTGCGCGGACAGCCCGTCCGGCGTGGTGCCCAGCTGCTGAAGCACCTGCTCTCCCGGCACGCATGCGACGTCCTGCATCCGCGGACCGGGCGCCGCGGCCACGGGCGTCCCCCGCCGGAGGCCAGGGAGCACAGGGATCGCCATGCCCCACACCGTACCCCTTGCGCCCAGCCTGGAATCCGTCGGTCTCAGTCCTCCGGCAGCGGGGTCACCGGGTCGCCGGCCTCGCGGCGCACCGGATCCAGGGCGCGGCGCACGTGTGCCAGCTCGGCCGCGTCGAGGTCGCCCAGCCCGAACCGGGCGGCCGTCAGCGCGGCGGCCGCCTCCTCCACCACCCGCCGGCCTTCGTCCGTGATCTCGGCCAGCACGGTGCGGCGGTCGTGGCCGAGTGGACGCGCCGCACCAGCCCGGCCAGTTCCAGGCGGCTCACCACGTTGGTGACGCTGGCCGGATGCACCTGCAGGCGCATCCCGATCTTGCCCATGGGCAGGATCCGCGACGTGAGAAGTGCAGCAGCGCCAGCGTCTCGAACCGGGCGAACGTGAGGCCGAACCCGGCCAGCGCGCCGTCCACGCCGGCCAGCACGATCTGGTGCGCACGGGCGATGGAGGTGGCGGCCAGCATCGCCGCGGGGGCGTCCCAGCCGCGTTCCAGCCAGTGCCGATGTGCCTCGGCCAGGGGATCAAAGTCGAGCGGTGCGATGGCGTACACCAGCCGGGTCGTTCATTTTGGTTCCAACTATTTGATTCCAGAGGAATTCGAATGGCCGAACCGCTCCGCACCCACATCACCGACGCCGACGCGACGCCCGGTGCCGCCACCATGTCGGGCATCCCGCTGGCCCCCGTGTACGGGGACCACCCGCTGCCCGGCGAGTATCCCTACACCCGCGGACTGCACGCGGGCATGTACCGCACGCGGCCCTGGACCATGCGGATGTTCGCGGGGTTCGGGACGTCCACCGACACCAACCGGCGGTTCCGGGAGCTGCTGGCTGCGGGCGGCACTGGGCTGTCCACCGCGTTCGACATGCCCACGCTGATGGGCGCCGACTCCGACCACCCGCTGGCCCGCGGGGAGGTGGGGCGCGCCGGGGTGGCGGTGGACACCCTGGACGACGTGCGCGAGCTGTACCGGGGCATCGACCTGGGCGCCGTGTCCACGTCGCTCACCATCAACGGGCCGGCGGCCATCGTGCTGGCCATGTACGTGGCCGCCGCCGAGGAGACCGGCGTGCCGCGGGCCGATCTGCGCGGCACCATCCAGAACGACATCCTCAAGGAGTACCAGGCGCAGAAGGAGTTCATCTTCCCGCCGCGGCCCTCTGTCCGTCTGATCACCGACACCATGGCCTTCGCCGCGGCCGAGATGCCGCGCTGGCATGCGGTGTCGGTGTCGGGGTACCACATCCGCGAGGCGGGCAGCACCGCCGCCCAGGAGCTGGCATTCACCCTTGCCAACGGGTTCGCCTACGTGGAGGCCGCGGTGGCCGCGGGGATGGCGGTTGACGAGTTCGCGCCCAGGCTGAGCTTCTTCTTCAACTGCCACAGCGACTTCTTCGAGGAGATCGGCAAGCTGCGGGCGGCGCGGCGCATCTGGGCCCGCTGGATGCGCGACCACTACGGCGCCCGCGACCCGCGCAGCATGCAGTGCCGCTTCCACGTGCAGACCGCCGGCGTCTCGCTCACCGCCGCGCAGCCCCAGCTCAACATCGCCCGGGTGGCCATCCAGGCCCTTGCCGCGGTGCTGGGCGGCACGCAGAGCCTGCACACCGACAGCTACGACGAGGCGCTGGCGCTGCCCACCGAGTCGGCCGCCCGCATCGCCCTGCGCACGCAGCAGATGATCGCCGGCGAGACGGGCGCCCCCAGCGTGGCCGATCCGCTGGGTGGCTCACACTACGTGGAGTGGATCACCGACGAGCTGGAGCGCCGGGCCGAGGAGGTGTTCGCGCACCTGCGGGAACTGGGGCACGGGTCGGTGCTGGAGGGCGTGTACCGGGGCATCGACAGCGGGTGGTTCATGGGCGAGATCGCCGACGCCGCGTACCGTCACGACCGCGAGCTCAACGCCGGCACGCGCGTGGTGGTGGGCGTCAACGCGTTCACGGAGGACGACGACGGGCCGGCCCCGCCCACGCTGCGCATCGACCCCGCCGTGGAGGAGACCCAGCTGCGGCGACTTGCCGAAGTGCGGGCCGCACGCGACCCCGCCCGGGTGGAGGCCACGCTGGCCCAGGTCACCGCCGCCGCGGCCGACCCGGCCCGCAACCTGATGCCCGTGCTCATCGACGCCGTGCGCGCCGACGCCACCATCGGGGAGATGGTGGACGCCATGCGCAGCGTGTTCGGCACCCACGTGGAACGGATCGTGGTGTGACCGCCGCCGACGTCCCCATCCGCGTGGTGCTGGCCAAGGTGGGCTTCGACGGCCACGACCGCGGGCTGAAGGTGGTGGCCCGCACCCTGCGCGATGCGGGCATGGAGGTGGTGTACCTGGGCCTGCGCCAGACCCCCCGCGGGGTGGCCGCCGCGGCGCTCGACGAGGATGCCGACGTGGTGGGCATCTCCATGCACAACGCCGGCCACCTCACGCTGGCGCCGATGATGCTGGAGGCGCTGCGGGAGCTGCACCTGGACACCGCCGTGGTGCTGGGCGGCATCATCCCGCCGCAGGACGTCCGCATCCTCACCGAGATGGGCATCGCCGAGGTGCTGGGGCCGGGCGCGCCGGCGCCCAGCGTGGCCGAGGCGGTGCGCCGGGCCGCCGCCCTGCGCACCCGGGCAGCGTGACCGGGGACGTAAATCGCCTGCTGCGGGACGCCGCGGAGGGACACCGCGGGGCGGTGGCACGCCTCATCACCGTGCTGGAGCGCGGCGACGACGCGGCCCGCGCGCTGTCGGCCCGCCTGCCGGCCCTGCCGGAGGCGGTGCACCTGATCGGCGTGACGGGCGCGCCCGGCGCGGGCAAGTCATCGCTCACCGGCCACCTGCTGAACGTGCTGGTGGCCGACGGCGCACGACCCGCGGTGATCGCGGTGGACCCCAGCTCGTCGGTGACGGGCGGCGCCATCCTGGGCGACCGGGTGCGGATGCCCGGCGCGCCCCCGGCCGCGCTGGTGCGGTCGATGGCCACACGCGGCTGGCACGGGGGCCTGGCCGTGGCCGTGCCGGCCACGGCGCGCCTGCTGGCCCTCGCGGGGTTCGGCCCGGTGATCGTTGAGACCACCGGGGTGGGCCAGGTGGAGGTGGACATCGCCGCCGCAGCCGACACCACCATCCTGGTCACCGCCTCCGGGTGGGGTGACGCCATCCAGGCCAACAAGGCCGGCCTGCTGGAGCTGGCCGACCTTCTGGTGGTGAACAAGGCCGACCTGCCGGGCGCGCGGGAGGCCCACCGCGACCTGGAGGCCATGCTGGACATGGGGGAGCTCACCGGCCTGGCGCGGCGCGGCGGCGCCCCGCGGCCGCAGGTACTGCTCGCCGACTCGGTGCACGGCACGGGCGTGGCCGAGGTGGCGCGGGCCGTGGCCGCGCACCGGCGGCACCTGACGTCCAACGGCGGACTGCCCGACCGGCGGCGGCGCCAGCTGCTGCTGGAGGTGACCGGATTGGTCGAGCAGCGGCTGCGCGCGCTGGCCGACGCGGCGATCCGCTCCGCCGGCGGCGAGGAGACCATGCGGCAGCTGACCGCCGGTCACATCCCGCCCGGCGAGGCGGCGCGACGCCTCGTGGCGCTGGTGGACCCCACCGCGGGCTGAGCGGGCGAGCGTGCGCCGGGTGCCGCAGGTGCGCGCGGCGCGTGGGCGCCCCGGGCTCAGGGCACCACCGGGGCGCAGGGGGACGTGGCCCGGCGTCGCGGCCGCCCTCCGGAAACCCACCCCGTGCAGGCGGAGAGATCGGACGCCTTGACCGCGTCCGGGCGACACGCACATGATCCGGCTCCGCGTCCCCGCGAGCCCACCTGGGAGGTGCCCATGCCCGAGACCCCACCGCCGCGCACCCGGAAGGCGCTGGTCGCGCTGGTCGCCGTCGCCGCCACCCAGGCCGTGGCCGCGCCATGGCCTCCGCCACGCTGTGGTCGGCGCAGATCAAGGGTGAGCAGACCACCACCTGGTCGTACGCGGGACGGGCCGCCCTGGGGTCGTCGTCGTGTGATGCGGGCAGCGGCGACATCGTCGTCCCGAGCCAGGGATCGGGGAAGCAGACCATCACGTTCCGTTCACGCAAGGCCGGTCAGCTGCTGGCCATGCGTTCACCCAAGGTCTACGTGTCGGGCGACATCAGCGTGCCGTCCACGCTGGACGCGCAGGGGTCGCTGGTGGAGCACTGGAGCCAGGCCACCCTGGAGCCCGCGGTGTGCCAGTACACGCCGGATCGGCCCGACACCCCGTCCGACGCCAGCGGCTGCGGCACCATGCCGCAGGTGATGTCCATGACGCTCCGCGCCGGCGCGCGAGGCCTGGTGGTGCGCGGCACCTCGTTCGCCAACCCGTCCAGGCAGAGCCAGACCGCCCAGGCCCGGTTGCAGCGCTGCCCGCTGTTCGCCACGTCGTGGCTGGATGTCCCCGCCACCCAGCTGTTCCGGGACGACACCGGACGCGTCAACGACTACTCCGGCAACTCCTACGACGTGGCCGGTGGCGGCACCCTCAGCACGGTGGTGCGCCCGCTCCCCAAGGCGCTGTACGGGTCGGCCCACCGCCTGGTGATCACGGGGCGACGCACCCGCGGCTACCGCCACGTGGGCGCGGTGAACGACCCCACCGGCGTGCTGCAGGGCAGCACCACCGTCCGCTGGACGCTCACCCTCACGCGCATCGGCTCGTAGGGTCCGGGCGCCCACCAGGCGGCGTCAGCCCTCCATCACCAGCACCGCCGCACCGGGCACCTCCCCTGCCGCCAGGTCGGCCAGCGCCCGGTTGGCATCCCGCAGCGGGTAGGTGCGGCTGCTGGTGCGCACCGGGATCTCCGCGGCCAGGGCCATGAACTCGGCCGCGTCGGCGCGCGTCACGTTGGCCACGCTCACCACGTTGCGCTCCCACCAGAGGTCCTCATAGGGGAACTCGGGGATGCGGTCCAGGTGGATGGCATTCACCGCCACGGTGCCCCCACGGTCCAGGGCGGCCAGGGCCCGGGTGACCACCCATCCCACGGGCGCGAAGGTGACGGCGGCGTCCAGCGGCACCGGGGTGTCCTGCGTGTACTCCCCGGCCCACACGGCCCCCAGCGCCAGGGCACGCTCACGTTCCTGTGCCGAGCGGGTGTGCACGAACACCTCGCAGCCCCAGTGCACCGCGATCTGGATGGCGCACAGCGCCGACGCCCCGAACCCGAACAGCCCCAGCCGCCCTCCCGGGCGGATGCCGCTGCGCCGCAGGGCGCGGTACCCGATGACCCCGCCGCACAGCAGCGGGGCCGCGTCCACGTCCTCCACCCCGTCGGGCAGCCGCACGGCCGCATCGGCCGACACCAGCATGGCCTCGGCGAACCCGCCGTCACGATCCCATCCGGTGAAGGTGCCCCGCTCGCACAGGTTCTCGCGGCCGTCACGACAGAAGCGGCACGTGCCGCAGGTGCCGGCCAGCCAGTAGGCCCCCACCCGGTCCCCCACGGCCCAGCCCTCAACGCCCGGCCCCACGTCCGTCACACGGCCCACCGCCTGGTGGCCGGGCACCACCGGCAGCCGCCGCGCCTCCAGGTCGCCCTCGCACAGCTGCAGGTCGGTGCGGCACACCCCGCAGGCGCTCATCCGCAGCAGCAGCTCACCGGCCCCGGGCTGGGGGAGGGGCCGTGTGGTGGCCTCCAGCGGCCCCCGGCCGGCGGGCGCCGGCCGGGTGAGCACCATCGCCAGCACGACCCTCCTACCGTCCCAGCGAGGGCATGTGCGAGGCCGGGTAGCGCTCGCCGCTGGCGGCCCCCGGCGGGAAGGCCGCGTCCAGCTGGGCCAGGTCGTCGTCGTCCAGGCGCAGCCCGGCGGCCTCCAGGTTGCGATCCACGTGCTCGGGGCGGCCCATGCCCACCAGCGGGATCACGTCGTCCCCCTGGGCCAGCACCCAGGCCAGCGCCACCGACGCGGGCGCCACCTCGTGGCGCACCGCCAGCCGCTCGAGCGTCTCCAGCAGCGCCACGTTGCGCGCCAGGTTGGCGCCCTGGAACCGCGGCACCTGGCGGCGCCAGTCGTCGGCGGCCAGGTCGTCCTCGCCACGGATGCGGCCGGTGAGCAGGCCCCGGCTGAGCGGGCTGTACGCCACGAAGGTGATGCCCAGCTCACGGGTCACCGGGAACAGGTCCGCCTCGGGTTCGCGGTGCAGCAGCGAGAACTCGGTCTGCAGCGCGGCGATGGGGTGCACGGCGTGCGCGCGCCGCACCGTGTCGGGCCCCGCCTCGGACAGCCCCACCGCGCGCACCTTGCCCTGTCGCACCAGGTCCGCCATGGCCCCCACCGACTCCTCGATGGGCACCTCCGGGTCCACCCGGTGCAGGTAGTAGAGGTCCACGTGGTCCATGCCCAGGTGCCCCAGGCTGCGGTCGATGATGGCGGCCCGCAGGTAGTCGGGGTGCCCCCGGCTGGCCTTGGTGGCGATCACCGCCCGGTCGCGGCGGTCGGCCACCCGCCCCACCAGGCCCTCGCTGTGGCCCTGACCGTAGGCCTCGGCCGTGTCGATCAGCGTGATGCCCTCGTCGAGCGCCCGCCGGATGGCCTCCACGCCGGCCTCGTCGCGTCCCCCCGCGTAGAAGCCCGCGAAGGCCATCGCGCCCAGCGCGATCTCGCCCACCTCGACCCCGTCACGGCCCAGCCGCCGCGTCCCGATCATGGCCATCCTCCCTCGCGTTCGCCTGCCCACATCGTCCCGCACGGGGACGCGCCGGCGCCACTCACCGGGGCCCCGCGGCGCCCGGCGAGGTGGCGCGGCAAAACCACCCCCCCAAAGGAACAGAACCTCACGGGGCGGGGGCGAAAATGGGTGGTCCAGGCTATGGAGAACTTGCAGCCTGTGCTACTTGCAGTGAGCGCCGCCGAACGCCCCCGTCCGCCGTCCGCCCATCCCCCCAGCCCGAGCGTCCCCCGTGCCCCGTCGCTCCCCCCACACGCCCCCAGCGTCGTCCGTCGTGTCCCGTCTGTCGGGGGTGCGCGGCGTGTGGGTGCTCAACGCGCTCATCGTGGCGGCCGCGGCGCTGCTGATGGCCGCACCGGTTCGCCACTACGCGCCGGTGGTGGACGACATCGTGCCCTGGTGGGTGCTGGCGGCGGCGATCGTGGTGACCGAGCGCTGGCCGGTGAACCTGGAGTTCCGCCGCAGCGCGCACTCCTTCTCGCTCACCGACATCCCCCTGACGCTGGCCCTGCTGTTCGCCTCCGGGCCCCACGGCGTGGCCGCGGTGACGGTGGGCTCGCTGGTGGCGCTGGTGCTGCGGGGTCTGCCGCCCGTGAAGCTGGTGTTCAACCTGGCCCAGTTCGCGCTGGCCACCGAGCTGGGCTACGTGGTGCTGCACCTCATCGCCGGCGCCCACCCGTCGTTCGGGGTGCGCGCCTGGATCGGCACGCTGGTGGCGGTGCAGCTGGGCGGTCTGATCACCATCGCGCTGCTCAGCACCGCGATGTGGCTGGCCGAGGGGTCGTTGCCGGAGGGCGCCATCAGCCAGATGTTCGGGATGGACGCCGTGGTGACCGCCACCAACACCAGCCTGGCCCTGATGCTGGCCGTGATCCTGGTGAGCCAGCCGACGGCCGCGCCGATCCTGCTCATCCCCATCACCATCGCGTTCTTCGCCTACCGGTCGTACATCACCGAGCGCCAGCGCCACGAGAAACTGGAGTTCCTGTACGAGGCCAACCGGGGCCTGGCCGAGTCACGCGAGGTGGCCCACGCCCTGGAGGGGCTGCTGGAACGGGCGCTGGAGGCGTACCGGTCGGAGCAGGCCGAGGTGATCCTGTTCAGCGGCGAGGAGGACAACCCGCCGCTGCGCACCAGCATCGGGCCGGGCGAGCTGCGCGAGCGGATGACGCCCGCCGACGCGCGGGGCGCGGCCGCGCTGCGCGACCTTCTGGACGACGCCGGCCGCCCCACCATCCTGCGCGCCCCGTTCCCGGCCGAGGTGGAGCAGTACCTCACCGCGCGCGGCGTGCGCCACTGCATGGCGGCCGAGCTGCGCGGCGAGCAGCGGGTGGTGGGCGTGATCCTGCTGGCCAACCGCACCGGCTTCGCGCGCCGGTTCACCGACGACGACCTGGCGCTGTTCGACACCCTGGCGGCCAACGCCAGCGCCGCCCTGCAGTACGACCGGCTGGAGCAGGCGGTGACCGACCTGCGCCACCTGCAGGAGCGGCTGCACCACCAGGCCTACCACGACCCCCTCACCGGCCTCGCCAACCGCGCCCTCTTCCGCGAGCGCGTGCTGGCCGCGGTGTCGGCGGGCGCGGGCGCCGAGGTGGGCGTGATGTTCATCGACCTCGACGACTTCAAGGCCGTCAACGACACCCTGGGGCATGCGGTGGGCGACAAGCTGCTGCGCAGCGCCGCCCGGCGGCTGGCCGGCTGCATCCGCGGTGAGGACCTGGTGGCGCGCCTCGGCGGTGACGAGTTCGCCGTGCTGTGCCGCGACCCCGCCGACGTGGAGCACAGCTGCGCGGGCATCGCCAACCGCGTGCTCAACGCCTTCGAGGTGCCGTTCGCGGTGGGACCCCACGTGCTGCCGGTGGCCCTGTCCATCGGCATCGCCACCAACCGCCACAGCGGCGGCGAGGTGGAGGCGCTGCTGCGCGACGCGGACGTGGCCATGTACCAGGCCAAGGAGGCGGGCAAGGCCCGCTACGCCATCTTCAACCCCGAGATGCGGGAGGCCCTGGTGGGCCGGCTGGGGATGCGCACCGAGCTGGAGGAGGCCATCACCGAGCGCCGGCTGCCCGTGGACTTCCAGCCCATCGTGGAGCTGAGCACCGGGCGCACCGTGGGGATGGAGGCGCTGGTGCGCTGGAACCACCCCTCGCGTGGCCGCCTGGGCCCGGCCGAGTTCATCACCCTGGCCGAGGACACCGGCCTCATCGTGCCGCTGGGACGGCACGTGCTGGAGACCGCGTGCACCGCCGCGCGCCAGTGGGCGGACGCCGGGGACCCCCTGCCGGTGCAGGTCAACATGTCCGCGCTGGAGCTGGAGGACGACGACCTGCTGGAGACGGTCACGGGCGTGCTGCACCGCACCGGCATCCCGCCCGCGAACCTGGTGCTGGAGATCACCGAGACGGTGCTGGTGCGCGACGCCCAGCGGGGCGCCGACACCCTGGAGAACCTGCGCCGGCTGGGCGTGCGCCTGGCCCTGGACGATTTCGGCACGGGGTACTCATCGCTGAGCTACCTGCGCACCCTGCCGCTGGACACCCTCAAGATCGCCAAGGAGTTCGTGGGGGGGCTCGCCACCCGCCGGGAGGACGTGGCGTTCGTGCGCCTCATCGTTGAACTTGCCGGCACCATCGGGCTCACCGTGGTGGCGGAGGGCATCGAGACCACCGAGCAGCTGCGCGTGCTTGAGGAACTCGGCTGCGACCTGGGCCAGGGCTACCTGTTCTCACCGCCCCGCACCACCGAGCACTGGGCGGCCGGACCCACCCGGTCCGGCCTCGGGTCCACCCGAGGCCGGGTGCCCGCGCCCCATCCCGGGGCATAGCCCCAGGCCCCCTGTGACGCCATGTCAGAGCCCCCACACCATTCGCAAGTTTCAGTAAGAAAACCGTCCGGCGGCCCCCTCACGTTTCTGCAGAGGGCGCCGATGGCGGGAGTGCTGCAAGCCGGCAAACCCGTCGCGAGGCGGGGACGCAAAGCCAGGGACCTCGAAGCCTCGAGGCCGCCCGGTTACACGGCAGCGTTTCCGAGGACTTTCCCCCAAAGGAGCGCCCACGTGCCCGGGCCCTTTCGTTTGACGCGCCGCCGTGCGGCCGGCGCGATCGCCACCCTCGCAACGCTCGCAGGTGCCTCGTACGCCGCCGTGGCCGCCCCGGCCGCCACATCGCCGGCGGGTGAGGCCATCGTGCAGTTCCTCCCCGGCACCGCGCCGGCCGCGGCGCGCATCGACGTGATGGCCGCCGGCGGCGTGGTGACCGGCGAGCTGCCCATCATCCACGGGCTGGTGGCGCACCTCAGCGCGAGCCAGGCGGACGAGCTCCGCGGGGACGCGGCCGTGAAGGCGGTCACCTTCAACGCGGCCGTGAAGTCCACCTCGGTCAGCACCCGCCGGCTGGAGACCTCGTATCCCCTCTCGCTGTCGGCGCCCAACGTGTGGAACACCTCCAGCTACTCGTACTACTCCACCAGCGCCGGTGTGACCCGCGTGTACACGCCGGCCCAGACCGGCAGGGGCGTCGGCGTGGCCGTGATCGACACCGGCATCGCCGGCGGCCTGCCCGACTTCCGCCGCAGCGGCTGGGACCCGTCGTCACGTGTCATCGCCAGCGCGGTCGTGAACCCGAACGCCACCACCGCCGAGGACACCTACGGTCACGGCACCCACGTGGCGGGCATCATCGCCGGCAACGGCAACATGCGCACGGACGGTGCCAGCGGCCACTTCATCGGCGTGGCCCCCGAGGCCAACCTCATCAGCGTGAAGGTGGCCGACGACAACGGCGACGCGTCGGTGCTGGACGTCATCTACGGCCTGCAGTTCGTGGTGGACCACAAGGCCGACTACAACATCCGCGTCGTCAACATGTCGCTGGACTCGGTGAACCCCTCCTCCGCCGCGACCGACCCCATGGACGCCGCCGTCGAGGCCGCCTGGAACGCCGGCATCGTGGTGGTGGCGGCCGCGGGGAACGCGGGCGACGCACCCGACGCCGTGAGCCACGCCCCGGCGAACGACCCCTACATCATCACCGTGGGCGCCACCGACGACCAGGGAACCCCCTCCCCCGCGGACGACACGGTGGCCTCCTGGAGCAGCCGGGGCGTCACCTCCGACGGCGTCACCAAGCCCGAGGTGCTGGCACCGGGCGCGCACATCGTGTCCACCCTGGCCCCCGACAGCGCCTTCCAGGAGATGTGCCCCTGGTGCGTGGTGGAGGACTCCTACATCCGCGCGGGCGGCACCTCCATGGCCGCACCGATGGTGTCGGGCATGGTGGCGCTGATGGTGGGCCGCCGGCCCAGCCTCACGCCCAACCAGGTCAAGGGCATCCTCACCTCCACCGAGGGCGGCACCCAGACCCCCGACGGCGTGCTGGCGAACGCCCGCATGGCCGTGTACGCCCCGGACGTCCCGACGGCCAACACGGACCTCACGCCCAACACGCTGCTGGACCCGGCCACGGGCCAGGTGGACCCCACGCGGTCCAGCTGGAGCCGGTCGAGCTGGAGCAGCGCGGGCCCGGACCTCACCGCCGGCTGGGCGCGGTCCAGCTGGAGCTGCGACTGCTCGCTGCTGGCCGACGGCTCGTTGGACCCCTCACGGTCCAGCTGGAGCCGCTCGTCCTGGTCAACCTCCTGGACCGACTGAGGAGACGGCGATGACGACCCCCAGCATCCGCCGTCTCTCCGCCGTGGTCGCGATCGCGGCCACCGCCCTGCCCGTGGGCCAGGCCGCCGCGATGTCGGCCCGGTCGCAGCAGGAGTACATCGTGATGATGCGTCCCGGCAGCACCCACGCCCGGGGACGCGCCGCCATCGCCACCGTGGGCGGCCGCGTGACGCGCCAGGTGCCGATGGTGCGCGGCTACGGAGCACGCCTCACCGCCACGGGCGCCGCGCGCCTGCGCCACATGCGCGGTGTGTACGCGGTGGTCAAGAACACCAGGGTGAGCTCCGTGGACTCGGTCGAATCGACCGGCCCCGGTGACACGACGGCCACCTCCTACAACCAGTCGGTGGGCTCGGACGGGCTGTGGATCAGCCCCTGGCTCGCCACCGGCCGCGGAGTCACCGTGGCGGTGATCGACACCGGCATCGCCGGGGACGTGGTGGACTTCCGCCGCTCGCCCGTGGACCCCGCCTCGCGCGTGGTGGCCACCGTGGTCACCAACCCCGACGCCACGACCGCCACCGACCGCTATGGCCATGGCACGCACGTGGCGGGCCTCATCGCGGGCAACGGGTACGACCGGCCGGTCACCGACCCGCTGTTCGGCAAGTACATCGGTGCGGCCCCGGAGGCCGACCTGGTGTCGGTGAAGGCGTCCGACGACCACGGCAACGCCACCGTGCTGGACGTGATCAACGGCCTGCAGTTCGTGGTGGACCACAAGGCCGACTACAAGATCCGCGTGGTCAACCTGTCGCTGGAATCCTCGGCACCGCAGTCGGCCCGCATCGATCCGCTGGACGCGGCCGTGGAGCAGGCCTGGCTGCACGGGCTGGTGGTTGTCGCCGCCGCCGGAAACCGTGGCTCCTCGTCCGACGCGGTCACCTACGCCCCCGGCAACGACCCCTACGCCATCAGCGTGGGCGGTGTGGACGACAAGAGCACCAAGGCGACCATCGACGACGAGCTCGCCACCTGGTCCAGCCGCGGGGTCACGCAGGACGGCTACCGCAAGCCCGAGGTGATCGCCCCGGGCGCCCACATGGTGAGCGTGCTGGCCCCCGGCAGCGACTTCGCCACGCTGTGCAACAGCTGCGTGGTGGGCGGCAGCTACATCCGCTTGGGCGGCACCTCCATGAGCGCCGCGGTCGCCTCGGGTGTGGTGGCCGACCTGCTGCAGGCGCACCCGGCCTGGACCCCGGATCAGGTGAAGGCGGCGCTGGTGGGGACCACCCGCAACGTCAGGAACGTGGGTCCCGAGATCGCGGCACTGGCGGCGATGAAGGCCGACCTCACCAAGCTCCCGAAGGCCAACCTCGGCCTGGTGCCCAACAGCCTCATCAACCCGGCCACGGGCAACATCGACTGGCTGCGCGCCAGCTGGAGCCGTGCCAGCTGGAGCACCGCCAGCGACCCGCTACGTGCCAGCTGGAGCCGTGCCAGCTGGAGCTGCTCGTGCCTGGTCCAGAGCACCACCACCATGACGACGTCCCGGGCATCCTGGAGCCGTGCCAGCTGGAGCTCCAACTGGGACAAGTAGGCGGTGCCCACGTTCGGGGCGGCGACGCCGCCCCGAACGTTCTGTTTTCCCGCCTCGTCGAATGGCCGCCGACCCGGCGGCCGCGACAATGGGATCCGCCAATGAGGCGGGTCCACACCTCATGTCGAAGTCTCCGCCAACCAGGACGCCCGAGGCCCCCAGATTGGGGACGGTGCAGGGTGTGAGTCCCCCGACCCACGGACGGGGAGGTTCGACTCAGGTCCGCGCAGCCCGCAAGGGCGCTGAGGTGACGGACCCCGATCCGAACCCGCCATACGCAACGTCGGCGTCAGAGGGCAACCCTGTAAGAAGCAAGGTGCCGGCGACCCCCACTAGGCTCACCGGGATGCTCCGACGTGCCCTCGTACCGATGCTCCTGGCGGGGCTCGCCTTCCCTCCCTCGGTGCCGCGAGCGTGGTGGGGCGTGGGACCCCCGCCTCGTGCACGTCGTCCGCGGTGGTGGCCGCCGTGGCCCGGGGCGGCCAGGTGCGGTTCGACTGCGGGCCGGCGCCGGTGACCATCCACATGCGCGCCACCGCCAAGGTGCGCAACGACCACCCCTCGGTCACCCTGGACGGCGGCGGGCTGGTGACCCTCAGCGGTGACCGCGCCCATCGCATCCTGTACCAGGACACCTGCGACCCGGCGCAGCGCTGGACCACGTCCCACTGCCAGAACCAGCGCGCGCCGCAGCTGACCGTGCGCAACATCACGCTGACCCGCGGCAACTCGACGGGACAGACGTTCGACGGCGGGGGCGGCGGCGCCATCTTCGCCCGCGGTGGGCGGCTCACCATCATCAACAGCCGCTTCACCGCCAACCGGTGCGACCCGGTGGGCCCCGACGTGGGCGGCGCGGCGGTGCGCGCACTGGACCAGTACGCGCGGACTGCCCGTGCGGGTGCTGGGCAGCACCTTCACCGGCGGCCGATGCGCCAACGGCGGGGCCCTCAGCAGCATCGGCGTGTCCTGGCTGATCACCGGCAGCACGTTCACCGGCAACCGGGTGACCGGGCGGGGTGCCAACCCCGCGCGGGCGGGCACGCCGGGCGGCGGCAGCGGGGGCGCCATCTACCTGGACGGCAACACCTACACGCTCACGCTGCGCCGGAGCGTGATCCACGACAACCTCGCCCCGGAGGGCGGCGGGGCCATCTTCTTCGTCAGCAACGACCGCACGGGCACCGCCACGCTGGACGCCAGCACCCTGCGCCACAACCCCTCCCTGGGATTCGAGACCCCCGGCCTGCCCGGCATCTACTTCCTGGGGTCGGGACGCCCCGCGCTCACCGGGGGGACGCGGCTGATCCCCTGACGGCGCTCAGGCCGGGATGGCCTGGGGGAAGTGCAGCACCCCGTCGGGATCCACGCGGCGGCGGACCGCCTGAAGCCGCGCCAGGTTGGCCCCGTAGTAGGCGTGCGCCCAGCCGGGCTGCCGGGGGTCGATGTAGTTCTGGTAGGCGAACCCGCTGCCCACCCGGGCCAGCGTGGCGCGCGCCTGGGCCAGCCAGGCGTCGGCCGAGGCCTGGCCGCCGGCGCCGTACCCCACGTATGCCTGCACGCAGCACCGCTCACGGCGGTGCACGAACGCCGTGTCATCCGGGGCCGGCGAGCGGATGGCCCCGCCGTACGCGTCGAAGATCAGGGCGCCGCCCGCGGCGGTCCGCGCCTCCGCCAGGCGCACCAGCTGCCGAAGGCCCGCGGCGCCCGGCACGTCGCGCAGGTAGCCGGACGCGGCGGCGAACCGGTCGCGCTGCATCGCGCCGCCCGGGCGGGTGCCCACCGTGTGGCATTCCGCCGTGCTCAGGTCCAGGCAGCCGGCCCAGCGGCGCACCAGGTCGAACGTGCCCGAGGTGCCGGTGCGCAGCGATGCGCCGGGCACCCGCAGCAGCGGCGCCAGCAGACGGCGCAACCGCGCCTCATCGCCGTAGAACTGCCCCAGGGCCGTCACCGTGAACCCTCCACCGCCGGCCGCCAGGGTGCACAGGCTGGTGAGCATGCGGTGGGTGTCCGGCGCCCACCTCAGCCACGCCGCCAGCACCTCCTGGGCCTGCGCGCCGGGCCAGCGCAGCATGAACCACGCCGCCGTCCGGGCGGTGGCCGGGGTGAAGCGAAACGACGTGACGATGCCGAAGTTGCCGCCGCCGCCCCCGCGCAGCGCCCAGAACAGATCCGGATCGCTGACGGCGGCCACATGGCGCACCACCCCGTCGGGGGTCACCACCCGGGCGGAGGCCAGGCGGTCGCACATCAGGCCGAAGGCCCGGCCGGACAGCCCCATCCCGCCGCCCAGCGTGAGGCCCGACACGCCCACCGAGGGGCAGCTGCCGCTGGGCAGCACCAGCCCCGGGGCATGGTCACCGCATGCACGTCCACCATCTGCGCCCCGGCGTCCACGTGCACCCCGTCGAGGCCACACGCACCGTGCGCAGCGCCGAGAGGTCCACCACCAGGCCGGCGTGGGGGTGCTGTACCCGGCGTAGGAATGTCCCCCCGAGCGCGCCGCGATGCGCACACGGTGCGCGGCCGCCCATCTGAGGGCGGCGGCCACGTCCGCCTCGTTCGCGGCCCGCAGGACCGCCACGGGCCGGTTGCCCTCGTACCGGAGGTTGAAGCCCGGGCGCGCCCCGGCGTACCCGCGATCGGCGGGCACCAGCACGGCGCCGCGGGTGGCCGCACGCAGGGCGCCGATGGCCCCGGTGGCGCCGGGGGCGCCCGCCGGCCGCAGCAGCGCCCAGCCGCCCGGCAGGCCCGCGGCGCCGGCCAGGGCGGCCCCCTTCAGGAACGTTCGCCGGTCCACGCGCCGCATACCGCCAAACCTACCCGTCGTGCGGGTGTGGCAGCATGCCGGACCATGTCCGCATCCCACGCCCCCACCCGCATGTTCATCCGCTCCGATCTGGTGCTGCTCATCGGCGGCGCCGTGCTGTGCGTCATCGCCGGGATCGCCAACTTCGGAGGCTGGGCGCCCGTGGCCACCTTCGGGGTGGCCGCGGGCGCCATCACCTGCCTGGCCGCCCTGGTGGGCCGCTCGGTGGAGCAGCTGGGCGACCGTTTCGGCCCGGGCGCCACCGGCGTCCTGCAGTCGGCGCTGGGCAACCTGCCCGAGCTGTTCATCTGCATCTTCGCCCTGCGGGCCGGGCTGGTGGAGGTGGTGCGCGCCGCGCTGATCGGGTCGATCCTGGCCAACCTGCTGCTCATCCTGGGTCTGGCGTTCGTGGTGGGCGGCCTGCGGCACGGCACCCAGCCCCTGGGCTCGGAGCGCGCCCGCACCATCACCGTGCTGATGCTGCTGTCGGTCACCGCCATGGCCCTGCCATCCCTCGCCAGCTCGCTGCACACCCCCGCCGAGACCCACACGGTGGCCTTCTCGGTGGTGGTGTCCATCGTGCTGCTGCTGCTGTTCGCGCTGTCCCTGCCGGACTCGCTGCGCAAGGAGGCCGGCGGCGAGGGGGCCGCGGCGCAACCCCACGGGGACGCCCCGCGCTGGCCGGTGGCGGTGGCCATCGGGATGCTGGCGGTGGCCGGGCTGCTGGCCGGCTTCGTCAGCGACTGGTTCGTCAGCGCCCTGGAGCCCGCGATGGGCAAGCTGGGCATCTCCGACGCCTTCGCTGGCCTGGTGATCGTGGCCATCGCCGGCAACGCGGTGGAGAACGTGGTGGGCATCCAGCTGGCCGCCCGGGGCAACAGCGAATACGCGTTCTCGGTGGTGCTCAACTCCCCCATCCAGATCGCCCTTGTCCTGGCGCCGGTGCTGGTGCTGGTGAGCCAGGTGTTCGGGCTGGCCTCCCTCACCCTAGTGTTCAGCCCGCTGCTGATCGCCGTGCTGCTGCTGTCGGTGATCCTGGCGGCGTTCGTGTCGTTCGACGGGGAGTCCACCTGGGTGGAGGGCGCCACCCTCATCGCCCTCTACGCCATCATCGCCGCCGCCTTCTGGTGGGGATAGCGGGGCGGAGCCCGGCCACCCGTGGACGCCTCGCCCAGCCGGTTCCTGCTGCGCGCCCGCGACCTGGCCGACCGGCGGTTCGCTGAGCCCATCGGCGTGGCCGACATGGCGCGGGCCGCGGGGCTGTCGCAGGCGCATTTCAGCCGTGAGTTCCGGCGGGTGTTCGGCGACTCCCCCGGCGCCTACCTGCTGACCCGCCGCCTTGAACGCGCGGCGTTCCTGCTGCGCGTCACCGACTACTCCATCCTGGACGTGTGCCACGCCGTCGGGCTGAGCAGCCCGGGCTCGTTCACCACCAGCTTCCGGCGCCACTTCGGCAGCCCGCCGGCCGAGTACCGCCGGCGGCACCCTCCCGCCGCCGCTCAGGCGCAGTTGCCCTCCTGCGTGGTGCAGGCCTACGGCCGGCCCCGGTTGCGCACGTTTCGAGAAGACGCGGCCCCTCCCCCGGTCGTAGCCTCGCCACACATCACGGGGAACGACGAGGGAGACGAACGATGATGAGGATCAGCACCGTGCAGGTGTGGGTGAACAACCAGGACGACGCGCTGAAGTTCTTCACCGAGAAGGTGGGGATGGAGCTGCGGGCCGACGTGACGCTGCCCGAGCTGGGCGGCTTCCGCTGGCTCACGGTGGGCCCGGCCGGGCAGCCGGACGTGTCCATCGCGCTGATGGAGGTGCCGGAGCCGCCGATGTTCGAGGCGGAGACCGCCAAGCTCATCAAGGAGCTCATGGGCCGCGGCGCCACGGGATCGGTGTTCCTCACCACCGACGACTGCGAGGCCGCCTACAACGAGCTGCAGGGGCGCGGGGTGGAGTTCGTTGAGCCCCCCACGCAGCGCCCGTACGGGGTGGACTGCGGGTTCCGCGACCCGTTCGGCAACCACTACCGGCTCACGCAAGTGGACCCGGCGATGATGGGGTAGGCGTGCGCAGGGGCGGGGCGGCCCCCTGGGTCAGACCCCGCCCGGCGAGCGCCAGCGGGGCGGCGGCGCCACGGGCCCGCGCCAGAGCGGCGCGCGCAGCGTGACGCTGGCCCCGCCCCACGCCCCCACACCCACCGACACCTCACCGCCCACCGCCGCCAGCCAGCCGCCCGCCGCACGCAACCCGGCTTCCCGGGCGCCATCCAGCTGCGCCCCCGCGGCCACGCCCGCGTCGGCCGCGGCCCCCCGGTCGCCCACCACCACGATCACCACGTCCCGGTCGGCGTGCGCCACCGCCCGGATGGCACCGCCGTCCGGCGTGCCGTGCAGCACCGCGTCCCACACCACCCGGCCCAGCGCGTCCACCAGGGTGCCCGCCACGTGGCGGTCCAGGCGCAGGCCGTCCTGGCCGGTGATGTCCACCGCCACCGGCACGCCGCGCACCGCCGCCGCGCGTGCCGCATCCGACCGCGCCGCGGCCGCCACCAGCTCGAAGTCGACGGGGCCGTCGATGACCTCGTCGGGCAGCGTGTCCCGCAGCTCCCGCAGCAGGCCGGCCGCAACGGCGGCATCGCCACCCGGCCCGAGCACCTCGCGCAACCGGTGGGCCGTGCCGTCGCCGCGACCCACATGGCCGGCCAGCCGTCCCAGCGAGTCGGCGGCGTCCACGGCCCACTGACGGTCCTCGGCGCTCCAGCCGTCCGCGCCCGCCAGGGCGGCATCCAGGGTGGCGCAGCGGCGGCGCATCACGTGTGCACACAGCACGGCAAGGGCATGGCCATGCGCATCGGGAGTCATGGCCGAAGTGTACGGACGGTGGCGGGGCCCGGGCTCCGGCGCCTTGCCCGCCACACACCGGCGCACGTAGGCTTAGGCAATGCCTATGCGAATTCGAGCCGGCGCGGTGGCGATGACGCTCGCCGCGGCCCTCACACTCACCGCGGTCGCCACCCCGGCGGCCCCGAAGAAAAAGAAGAAGCGGCACACCCCCACCGTCAAGCTGGTGCCCAACACCAAGCTCACCGGCGCCACCGTGTACGGCGCGGCATCGCTGTCGACGGCGTTCCCGGCCATGGCGCCGAAACTCACCTACAGCTTCGCGGGATCCGACCAGCTGGCCCTGCAGATCCAGCAGGGCGCCCCCGCCGACGTGTTCGCGTCGGCCAACGTCAAGTACCCCAACCAGCTGTTCAGGGCGGGCCTGGTGCAGGAGCCCCGGATCTTCGCCTACAACGTGCTGGTGGTGCTGGTGCCCAAGGCCAACCCGGCCCACATCACCTCGGTGAACGACCTGGCACGTCCGGGTGTGAAGCTGGTGATCGGTGACCCGACGGTGCCCGTCGGCTCGTACACGCGCACGGTGCTGCACAAGCTCAACCTGGATGCGGCCCTCAACAACGTCGTCAGCAACGAGCCCGACGTCAACGGGGTGGTCACCAAGGTGGCGCTGGGCGAGGCCGACGCGGGCGTCGCGTACTGGACCGACTTCCTCGCCCGGAGGAAGCAGGTGACCTCCATCGCGATCCCCGCTGAGGCGCAGCCCACCGTGGCGTACTCGGTGGCCGTGCCCACCAACGCCCCGCACGCCTCCCAGGGGCAGGCGGTGGTGAACTACCTCATGAGCCCCGCCGGCCAACGGTGGCTGGTGCACTACGGGTTCCGGCCCGCCGCACCCACGAAGTGAGGACGCTGTTCTGGGGCGTGGCCGTCATCACGCTGGCGGCCGCCCTCACCTTCCTGACGCTGCCGATCCTCGCGATCTTCATCCGCGTCCCCCCGGGCCACCTGTATGGCAGCGGCGTGGCCCTGGACGCCCTGCGGGTGACCGCGTGGACCAGCCTCGCCGCAAACGCCCTGTTCCTGGTGGTGGGCACACCGGCGGCCTACCTGCTGGCCACCCGCCGGTTCCCGGGGCGCGCCGCGGTGCTCACCGTGTGCGAGCTCCCGCTGGTGCTGCCCCCCGTGGTGGCCGGCGTGGGCCTGCTGGTGGCCTTCGGCCGGGTGGGCATCCTGGGCGATGAGCTGCGGGCCCTGGGCTGGTCGATCCCCTTCACCCGCCTGGCCGTGGTGCTGGCGGTGGCCTTCGTGGCCGGCCCGGTGTACCTGCGCAGCGCCATCGCCGCCTTCCAGGCGGTGGATCGCGGCCACCTGGAGGCGGCGCGCACGCTGGGCGCCGGGCCGGCGCGCGTGTTCACGCGGGTGGCCGTGCCCATGGCCGCCGCCGGGTTGGCGTCGGGCTGGGCCATGGCCTTCGCCCGGGGTCTGGGCGAGTTCGGCGCCACGCTGATCTTCGCCGGTTCGGTGCGGGGCAGCACGCAGACCCTCACGCTGGCCGTCTACGCGCAGCTGGGGGCCTTCGACCTCAACGCGGCGCTGGCCATGGGGGGTCTTCTGGTGGTGTTCGCCGCCGCCGTCCTGATTGCCGTCAAACTGGTCTCGGCATGGACCCATCGCAGCTCCACATCGATCTCGACCTCCCCCGCCGCGGGTTTCCCGTCCGGCTGACGCTGGAGGTGGGGCGCGAGACCGTCGCGCTGGTGGGCCCCTCCGGCGCCGGCAAGTCGACGGTGCTGCGCGCGGTGGCGGGTCTGGAACGGCCGTCCACCGGCCGCATCACGCTGGGTGACCGGGTGTGGTGCGACACGGCGCGGCGCGTGCACCTGCCCCCGGAACGCCGCTCGGTGGGGATGGTGTTCCAGAACCACGCCCTGTTCCCCCACCTCAGCGTGCTGGGCAACGTGCGCTTCGGGGGGCGCGACGGTGCCGAGGAGGCCCTGGAGCGCCTGGGCATCGCCCACCTGGCGCACGTGCGCCCCAGCGCCATCTCCGGCGGTGAGTCCCAGCGCGTGGCGCTGGCCCGTGCCCTGGCGCGGCGCCCGGAGGTGCTGCTGCTGGACGAGCCCATGGCGGCGCTGGACCCCCACACCCGCGGGGCGGTGCGGGCCGAGCTGCGGGCGCTGCTGACCCGGCTCGCCATCCCCACCATCATCGTCAGCCACGACTTCCAGGACGCCGCGGTGCTGGCCGACCGCGTGGCGGTGATGGTGGCCGGGCGGGTGGTGCAGACGGGCACGCCCTCGCAGCTGGTGGGCCGCCCGGAGGACCCGTTCGTGGCGGCGCTCACCGGGGCCTGCCTGCTCACGGGCACGGCGCGACCGGGTGCCGAGGGCCTCACGGACGTGCTCCTGGACGACGGCGGGGCGGTGCAGTCCACCGACCGGATGGACGGACGAGTGGGCGTGGCGGTGCAGCCCCGGGAGGTCACGGTGTCACGCGCCGTGGCCCGCGACTCGCGCCGCAACCACCTGGAGGGCACAGTCACCGCGGTGGTGCGGCTGGGCAACATCACGCGTGTCACGGTGGGTGCCCTCACCGCCGAGATCACGACCGCATCCGCCGACGCGATGGGCCTGGCCGAGGGCCAGCCCGCCGTGGCACAGTTCAAGGCCACCGGCACGCGCCTGATGCCGCTCCCCGACACCGCGCCATGACCGCCCGCACCTACACCGCCAGCGAGGCCGCCCGGGCCCTCGGCATCAGCCTGGACACCCTGCGCCGCTGGGACCGCGCCGGCCGCATCACGGTGCACCGGGACGCCGCCAACCGGCGCGTGGTGCACGAGGACGAGATCCGCCGGCTGCGCGGCACCGAGGCCGAGGCGAGGATGAGCGCGCGCAACGCCTTCACCGGCGTGGTGCGCTCGGTGCAGACCGAGGGTCTGCTCACACGGGTGGAGATCGACGTGACCCAGCCCACGCGCGTGGTGGCCATCATCACCACCGAGGCCGCGGAGGAACTGGGTCTGCGCCCGGGGGCGCCCGCAACGGCCGTGGTGAAATCGACGTCGGTGATGGTGCGGGGGAACTAGTTCCCCCGCGGGTCAGTCCTCGACGAGGCTGATGGACACCGCGGGGCGGTCGAGCCCGAGCCGGCGCTTCATCGCCCGGAACCGCAGCCGGATGCGCTGCACCCGCGGGTTGCCGGTGATGGAGGTCTCGAGTTCCACGCCGCGCAGCGGCCCCGAGGGGATGCGGAGAGCGGTCATGGGTGTCCCCTTCGTCGCCGCCGCGGTCGATCCTCCCCTCCCCGCGTCCGTGCGGGCCCACTAGCCTCCGGGAGTGCTGAGGGCCCAACGCGCGCGACTCGACGTCTCCCCGGTGGTGTGGGCGCTGGGCGTGGTGAGCCTCCTCGCCGACCTGGGCAGCGAGTTCGCCTACCCCATCGTGCCGCTGTTCCTCACCGGTACCCTCGGCGCCTCCCCGGCCATCCTCGGCGTGATCGAGGGGCTGGCGGAGGGCACCGCGGCGGCCCTGCGCCCGGTGTCCGGCTGGGTGTCCGACCGGATTCCGCGGCGGCGCGTGCTGGTGAGCCTGGGCTACGGGCTGTCGGCCGTGGGTCGGGTGCTGCTGCCCATCGCCCCGGGGTGGGGCGGGGTGCTGGCGGCCCGCCTGGTGGACCGCACCGGCAAGGGGTGCCGCACCGCCCCGCGGGACGCCATGATCGCCGACGCCACGCCCCCCGCGGCCCGCGGGCGCGCCTACGGCCTGCACCGCGCCATGGACACCATCGGCGCCGTGGGCGGGCCGCTGGCGGCGCTGGTGGCGCTGTGGGCCATCGGGCAGCACCACCTGCGGGAGGTGCTGCTCATCGCCGCCGTCCCGGCCGTGGCGGCCGTGCTGGTGACCTTCCGGCTGCCGGAGCACGCGCGCCCGGGTGCGGGCAGGCGCGGGCACGCTGAGCACCGCATCCCGCGGCTGCCGGGTGCCTACTGGTGGTTTCTCGGGGGGTGGACCGTCTTCACCCTGGGCAACAGCACCGACGCCTTCCTCATCCTGCGGGCGGAGCACGTCCTGGGCTCCGCGGCGGCCGCCGTGGCCACCTACGCGCTGTACAACCTGGTGGCGGCCGTGGCCTCGCTGCCCGCCGGGATCCTCAGCGACCGGGTGGGCCGGCGCCCGCTGCTGCTGGGCGGCCTGGTGGTGTTCGCCGCCGTGTACGCCGCCGTGGGGGCCGGCGACCGCGGCTGGGTGCTTGTGGCCGCGTTCGCCGTGTACGGCCTGTACCTGGCCATGACCGACGGTGTCAGCCGGGCGCTGGTGTCCACGCTGATCCCGCCGGAGGCGGGTGGCTTCGGCCTGGGGCTGTTCGCGGGGGTCACCGCCGCGGCCACCGTGGTGGCCAGCGTTGCCGGTGGCATCCTGTGGCAGCGGGCCGGCGCCGACTGGACGTTCCGCTACGGGGCGGTGATGGCGCTGGCCGGAGGCGCGGTCCTGTTGTTGCACCCTGCACCCGAGCTTCCCCCATCCGAGGGATACTGAGATCGACCGCGCCGGGCGATGGGGCGGGATGATGACGCGCCCACGGCTCATCCTCGTCGCGGCCGCCTGCCTGGGCGTGTTGCTGGCCGCGGCGGCGGCGACGGCGCTGGTGGTGCGCGAGAACGCGGTCGACCGGCGCCGCGAACGCGGCCTCACCGCGGACTACGCCGTCGCATCGCTGCTGCGGGCCGTGGCCGTCCCCGCCGGCGAGCTCACCGCGGTGCGCGATTCGGTGCAGGCCGACCCGCGCCTGGCGGGGGCGCCCCTGCGGGCGCTGATGGAGGCACGCGTGCGCACGGCCCCCTTCTCCGTGGTCAGCGTCACCAGGCTCGCACGCGCGGGGCGCGTGGACGCGGTGCGTCCGCTGATCACCGTTCCCGGATCGGCGGCGCCCCCGGACGTCGGTGCGGCGCTGCGCACCCCCGCGGGACGCGCCGCCCTGCGCACCGCCATCGACCGCGGCGGCGTGGGCGGGTTCGCGACCGCGGGCACCGACATCGGCACCCTCGGGGTCATGCAGATGGCCGCCGTGTACTCGGGCGGGCGCGTCCCCGCCACCGTCTCCGCGCGCCGGGCTCGCGCGGTGGGGCTGGTGGTGGCCCGGCTGGACCTGATCCGCATGCGCGCGCTGGTGATGCGATGGCTGCCCCCGGGAGCCAGCATCCGGATCACCGAGGGGGCGCTGCCCTTCGGCGCGGTGCCGACGCCCTCCGGGACCCCTGACGTGCGCACGGTGCGCGTCGCCGACCACCGGCTCACCGTGCGCGTCTGGGTGGCGCCCGCACCCAGCTCGTTCTGGGCGGGAGTCCTCATCATGGCCGCCGGGATCCTGGTGGCCGGTGGGATCCCCCTGGCCATCCGGCTGTCCCGCCGGCAGTCACGGGCCGACGCGCTGGTGCGCGAGAGCAGCGCCGCCCGCGACCGGGCCCTGGCCGAGCTGCGCGACAGCGAGCGCCGGTTCCGGGCGCTGGTGCGCCACGCGCCCGCGGGGATCTTCCAGCTGGGGCCCGGTGGCGAGCTGGTGTTCGCCAACGACGCGTGGCTGCGCATCACCGGACTGGACTGGGAGCGTGCGCGGGGCGACGGGTGGAAGGCCGCGGTGCACCCCGACGACCTGTCGGAGCTCACCGGGTGGGACCGCCACGGCGGTGCCCGCGACGCCGTGGAGACATCCTTCCGGTTCGTCACGCCGGAGGGTGAGCGCCACGTGATCGGCCAGACCTCCCCCATGACCGGCGAGGGCGGCACGCACGAGGGCTGGATCGGCACGCTCACCGACGTCACGCAGCACCGGCTCGCCGAGATCCGCCTGGCCGAGTCGGAGATGCTGCACCGCGCGGTGGTCACCAACGCCGGCGACGCCATCATCACCACCGACCGCGAGGGCAACATCCGCAGCGCCAACCCGGCGGCCGAGCGCATCTTCGGGTTCACGCGTGACGAGCTCCTGGCCGGCAACGTGGGCATGCTCATCGACCCGGCCCAGCAGCAGGCGCACGACCGCCAGGTGCGTGGGTACCACGTGGGCCAGCCGTCCGAGATCGTGGGCCAGGGCCGCAGGGTGATGGCCCGGCGCAAGGACGGCACCGCCATCCCGGTGTTCGTGGCCGTCAGTCACACCGACACCGGCCGGCACCGCCTGTACACGGCCATCTGCCGGGACGTCACCGCGCAGGTGGCGGCCGAGGAGCGCGCCCAGCGCCACGGTCTGGAGGAGTCGGCCCTGCGCGAGGTGGCCACCATCGTGGCCGCGCAGGCCACGCCGGACACGGCCGCAACCGTGGCCGCACAGCAGGTGGCGCGCGCCATGCGCGTGGACCTGGCCGCCGTGGTGGAGTTCGACCAGCCGTTCGGGGACGCCGCCGTGGTGCGCGCCGCCGCCGCATCCCAACCGGCGCACGCCGTGGCGGCCGGCACGCGCCTGGACACCCCCGCCCACGGCGTGCTGGCCACGCTGCGGGCCACCGCCACCCCGGTGCGAAGGGTGCCGGAGCCCGACGCGCCCGTGGTGATCGCCATGGATCTGGGCGGCGTGGCCCTGCTGGAGCTGGTGGGGAGCCCCATCGTGGTGGACGGCCGGGTGTGGGGCGCGCTGATCGTGGGGAACACCACCGCCGCCGGGTTGATGCCGCAGACCGAGGGCCGCCTGGGCCACTTCGCCAGCCTGGTGTCGCTGGCGGTGGCGTCCGCCGCCACGCGCGAGCAGCTCACGCGCCTGGCCATCACCGACCCCCTCACCGGCCTTCCCAACCGCCGCGCCTTCCAGGACCGCCTGGACGCCGAGGTGCAGCGCGCGCTGCGCCACGGGCGCCCCCTCAGCCTGGTGGTGCTGGACCTGGACCGGTTCAAGCAGATCAACGACACCCACGGCCACGATGTGGGCGACCGCGTGCTGCAGGAGGTGGCGGCGCGGCTGCGCTCGGAGGTGCGCGGTGAGGAGACGCTGGCGCGGATGGGCGGGGAGGAGTTCGCCTGGATCCTGCCGGAGTGCACGGCGGCCGACGCGCTGCAGGCCGCGGAACGGGCCCGGCGGGCCATCGCCGACACCCAGTTCGCCGCCACGGGCCGCGTGACGGCCTCGTTCGGCGTGTGCGGCATCGAGGGCACCTCGGGCGCCGCCGAGCTGTTCCGCGCCGCCGACGCGGCCCTGTACCGCGCCAAGGCCGAGGGCCGGAACCGCACGGTGGTGCACAACCCGCCCCTGGGGGTCGTCCCCGAGCATTGACCCCGAAGGCAAAAGGGCGCATGAGCTCGAGGAGAAGAGCGCCCCTCGCATTGCGCGCGCGCATTGAGACGTGCTCATGCGCCCGTTGCCTTGAAGCCCCGGAGCGGTCTTGCCGCCTTCTGGACATATCGTTTATCGTGATGTTGTTTTTCGATATGTCGAGGGAGCGCAGATGGCGTCTCTGATGGTGGTCCCGTTCATCCTCCTGGCGCTTCTGGCCACGGGCGCCCTTGTGCTGGTGACGGGCGCGGGGGGGCGCTGGGTCACCGTGGCCGGGCGGCTTGTCACGGTGGCGCTGGTGCTGGTGGGCCTGTTGGCCGTGGGCGGCGCTGTCACGGCCGCGCAACGCTGGAACGACCCCATCCGGGTGCGCAGCGACGTGCCCACGGAGGTGGTGCTGGGCCTGGCGGGCGCGCCCACCGCAATGGAGCGACTCACCCGCAACGCCGAGGTCAACGATGCCGAGGCACCCCAGCGGGTGTCCATGGTGTCGCTGATCCGGCATCCCAGGCTGCGTCATCACCTCATGGAGCTGACCGGCCCCGCCCTCACCCTCCTGCTCACGGGCGGTGCGCTGTGGTGCATCCGGCGCCTGGTGCGTCGCGCGGCCGCCGGGGAGCCGTTCGACGTGGCGGGCGTGGTGGACCTGCGCTGGCTCGCGGCCATCGTCGGCCTCGGCGGCGGGGTCCTGGCGCCCGTGGTCCGGTGGGCCACCACCGAGGCGCTGGTGTCCAACCTGCACACCGTGGGTGGTTTCGCACCGGGGGTGACGCTGGAGTTCCTGCCGCTGCTGATGGGCGCGCTGCTCTTGGCGCTGGCCGAGGTGTGGCGCCACGGCGTGGCGCTCCGCGAGACCACCGAGGGCCTGGTGTGAGTCCCGCCGACCCGGACGCTCACCGGGTGGTGGTGAACCTGGAACGCCTGCTGGCCGAGCGGGGCATGCAGCTGGCCGAGCTGGCCCGCCGCGTGGACGTGACGCCCGTGAACCTCTCCATCCTCAAGAACGGCCGGGCGCGGGCGATCCGCTTCTCCACGCTGACGGCGATCTGCGACGTGCTGGAGTGCCAGCCGGGGGATCTCCTCGGCTTAAGGGCACAGGCGCCGCATTAAGAAAAGCGCCCCGTGCATCGCATGGGCGCATTGAGACAGGGCGCATGTGCCCTTACGCCGATGAGGGCGCCGAGCCGCAGCGAGAAAGGCGCCCCTCGCATCGCGTGGGCGCATTGAGACAGGCGCATGCGCCCGTTGCCTTGAAGCAACGTCCAGGGAAACCCCCCTGCATTTCCCCATTGCATTACCCGGGCCACACACGCCCGGCGCGCTACGCCCCCAGCAACTCCCCCACCCGCCGGCGGCGCGCCAGCACCTCGCGCACCGGGTCCACCACCCGCTCACGGGCCACGACGGCGACGGCGGCGCGCAGGCGCGCCTCCACCCGGGCGGCGCGGCGCCGGGCGCCGACGCCGGCAAGGGTGCGCGACAGGCCGGCCAGCAGGAACCCCGCCACCAGGCCGGTCACGATCATCAGGAACGGGTACGGCACCGGCCCCCAGCGCGGGACGTCGGGCAGCGCGAACTGCAGGCTCTGGGTGAGCAGGATCAGCGCGTACCACCCCACCCCCAGCACCACCGTCAGGCCGAGGAGCCACTGCACCACCCCCACCACCCGCCACCACACGGCGGTGCGGGCATCCAGCGCGGTGCCGGCCACCGCCTGGTCGAGGGCGTCGCGGAGGTCGGCGTTGTCCGGGACGGCCGTGTCCTGCACGGCGTCCGCCCAGCGCGGGGGCAGCCCCCGGGCGGCGCCGTCGGCGAGCGCCCTGCCGGCCACCTCCACCTCGGCCTGCGCCGCGGGCGAGGGCGTGGGCAGGGAGCTGCGCTGCGGCGCGCCCGCCGCGTCCGGCGCGGTATCCCCCAGGCCGAGGCGGCGCAGGGGGCCGGGGCGCAGGTGGCGCACCCAGCGCACGAACACCGACCCGGTGTGGGCCGACGCCCGGCGCAGGTGGTCGTGCACCACGGCGTCGCGCACGGCCGGCACCCCGGCCGCCACCGCCAGGGCGTCCACCAGCCGGCGTTCCGCAGCGTCGTCCACGGTGGGCGCGGCGTCGCCCAGGGTGGCGCGCACCACCTCGCGCTGCTGGTCCAGGTCCACCGCCAGGCGGCGGCGCGTGGCCTCGTGGGCCGCCACGGCGCGCGCGATGCGGGTGCGCAGCTCCGGGATGCCCAGCCCCGTGGTGGCCGAGGTGGCCACCACCTGGGGGTCGGCAAGGCCGTCGGCCCGCAGCAGCCGCACCAGGTCGTCGGTGGCCGTGGCCAGCCCGTCCCCGTGCAGGGCGTCGGCGTGGTTGAGCACCACGATGGTGTGGTCGGCGTGCCCGCGCCGCGCCGCGATGTACTCGTCGTGCATCACCGCATCGGCGTACTTCTGGGGGTCGGTGACCGACACGAACAGGTCGGCGAGCTCCAGGATGCGGTCGGCCTCGGCGCGGTTGGCGGCCACCCGCGAGTCGAAGTCCGGCAGGTCCAGCAGCACCAGGCCGTCCAGGCCGTCGCCCGCGTCGGTCACGCGGTGCCGCCGGCTCACCTGCAGCCAGTCCAGCAGCGGCGTGGCCGCGGACTCCCCCCACACCGCCGCCTGGGTCTGGGAGGTGATGGCCGCCGCACCCCCACCTCGGCCACGCCGTCGCCGATGATGGCGTTGAACAGCGACGACTTGCCGCCGCCGGTGACCCCGGCCAGCGCCACCACGGTGTGCCGGTCGGACAGCGCCACGCGCTCGCTGACGCGGGCCGCCACCTGCTGGGCGGGCCCGCCACGGCCGGGTCGATCTGCGCACCCGCCTCGGCCAGCGCGGCGGTGAGCCGACGCGCGGTCCCCCAGGGAGCCCGCGTCGTCGGAGGCGGCGGGCCGGTTCGGAGCACCCAGGCGCCGCCAGTCGAACCCCGCCGCGCCGGTCATCGGGCCGCCCGCACCCCGGCCAGCGCGTCGCGCAACGTCCGGGCCTGGTCGTCGGGCCCGGCCAGGGCCTGCAGGGCCGTGTCGTAGCGCTGGCGCTCGCCGGCGAACAGCTCGGTCACCATGCGCGACAGGTCCTCGCGCGCCTTGTCGGCCAGGGTGCGCACCGCCTGGTCGCCGAAGATGGCCTCCAGCACCTTCTGGGCCAGCAGGGCGGAGCCACCCGCGATGCCGGCCTCCGCGCCGGTGAGGCCACCTGTGGAGGCGAAGGTGGCCAGCATCAGCAGCACCCCCACGCCGTTGACCCCGTAGGCCAGGAACCGCGCGGTGGTGCGCCGGTCCTTCCCCTCCACCCGCACCATGTCGAAGATGTGGCCCTGCCAGTCGCGCACCACGCGCTGGGCCTGGTCGGGCAGGTTGGCCGAGGCCGCCGCCAGCTGCGGGTTGGCGGCCAGCAGCGCCTCGCCCGCGGGCGTTCCCCGCCAGGCCCGCCCCGCCTGGGTGGCGGCGCGCTGCCCCTGGCTCACGATGAGGGCCGCCGCGCCGGTGTGCAGCGCCTCGCCCAGGGGTTCGGCGGGACGGGCCTTGCCGCGGATGAACGACGTCAGCCGGTCGCGCAGCCGCGACATGGTGGACTCCACCTGCTTGAACAGCTCGCCGGTGCCCACGTAGTCCTGCCAGCGGGCCAGCACCTCGCCGCGCAGCAGGCTGCCGTCGCCCAGGCCCTCACCCACCCGCTGGGCCGCGTCGCGGTAGGCGGCGTCCACCTGCTCGCGCAGCTCCCGCACCGCCTCGTCCTGCGCGTCCACCCCGGCCGCCACCTGCTCGGTGCGCGCGGCCAGCGAGTCGAGTGCGCCCGTCAGCGTCTGACGCACCACCTCCGACCGGGCCTGCTGGTCGGCGGCCAGCCCGGTGAGCCAGTCGCGCAGGGGGCCGATCTGCGCCTGGGGCAGCAGACCCGCGGGGTCGAGGGGCACCTCGGTGACCACGAAGATGGGCGCCTCGCCCAGACCCTGCTGGGACAGCATGGCGGCCAGGTCGGTGTGGATCTCGTCCTGCGCGCCCTCGGGCACGCGGTTGAGCACGATGGTCACCGACGTGCCGCGCGCCGCGGCGTCGCGCAGCAGCTGCCACGGCACGGCGTCGGCGTAGCGGGCGGCGGTGGTGACGAAGATCCACATGTCGGCCGCGGCCAGCAGCTGCCCGGCCAGGCTGCGGTTGCGCGACACCACCGAGTCGATGTCCGGGGCGTCCAGCAGCGCCAGGCCGGCCGGCAGCGCGGCCGTGGGCACCAGCCGCACCGAGCCGGGATCCTGCTCGTCGCCGGGCACCGGCTGACCGGTGATGCGCGCCAGGTCCGGCAGCACGCGCCGGTCGACGAACCAGCGCTCGTCGTCGGGGTTGTGCACCAGCACGGGGGCGTTGGTGGTGGGGCGCAGCACCCCGGCGCGCGACACGATGCCGCCCACGATGGAGTTGACCAGGGTGGACTTGCCCGCCCCGGTGGACCCGCCCACCACCGCCAGCAGCGGGGCGTCCAGCGACGCCAGGCGCGGCAGGATGTAGTCGTCCATCTGCCCCACCAGCTCGGCGCGTGCCGCCCGCACGTCCGCGGCACCCGGAAGGTCCAGGGGCAGGCGCACCTCGCGCAGCCGGTCGCGCAGCGCACCCACCGCGGCGCCGAGACGGCCGAGGCCACCGGGGTCTGGGCGCTCGCTCACCCCGTCATCATCACGGACGCCACGGACGCCGCGCCAGCCTCCGCCCTCAGCCGGCCGCCACCCACTCCCCCCGCCGCAGCAGGGGCGACTCGGTGCCGTCGGCGGCGACGGCCGACACCGTCACCTCCGGGCCCCCGATCATGAAGTCGATGTGGATGTCGCTGACGTTGGCCAGCTCGCGCTCGGGGCCGTCCACACCGGCCGGGTACGCGCCGCCCAGGGCGATGTGGCTGGCGGCGTTCTCATCCAGGAGGGTGTCCAGGAACACCCGCCCCAGCGGCCCGATGCGGCCGCTGCCGTCCACCAGCGCCACCTCGCCCAGCCGCGCCGCGCCCTCGTCGGTGGCGGCCCGGCCGCGCAGCACCTCGGCGCCGCGGTCGGCCGTGATGTCCACGGCGCGCCCCTCGCGGAAGGTCACGCGCAGGCCCTCCACCAGGGTCCCCGCCAGCTCCAGGGGCATCGTGGCGCTGACCACGCCCTCCGTGCGCCGCGGGTCGGGGGTGGTGAACACCTCCTCGGTGGGGATGTTGGGCAGGTGCTCCAGCCCGTCGGGACGGCGCTGCGTGCCGCCCAGCCAGCGGGACCCGCCGAACAGGCCCACGGTGAGGTCGGTGCCGGGGCCCACGAAGTGCAGGGCGTCGATGCGCCGCCGGTTCAGCGCATCCGCCGAGGCCACGATCTGCTCCGCCCGCTCCCGCCAGGCCCGCACCGGATCGTCCGTGTCCAGCCGGCACACGTGCGCGATGTCGGCCCACAGCAGGTCCAGCGCCGCCTCGGGGGCCAGCCCGGGGTGCACCATCGCCGCCCAGGCCGGCGTGGGGCACGGCACCACGGTCCAGTTGAGCTTGCCCGCCAGCGCGGCCTCGGTCTGCTCGCGCACCGACGGCAGGCGGTCCAGTGCCAGGCGAGCCGGGTCGACGTCGTCGAACACGCCCGGGGCGGTGGGCCCGCTGAGCGCGATGGTGGCACCGCCCGTGTCGCCCTGATGCACGGCGCGCTGGGTGTACCAGGGCGGCACCCAGCCCAGCGTGTCCTGCGGGGCGTGCCGGACCCGCGACCGCTTCACCACCGGGTCGTGCCACACCACGTCCACGAACCGGGCGCCCGCCCGGTACGCCGCGTCGGCCACCTGCCGGGCCATGTCCACCTGGCCGGGCTGGCAGCCCATGGTGACCACCTGGTCCGGCTGCACGTTCGCGCCCACGCGCACGGCCAGCTCGGCCAGCCGCGCCATCCAGTCCGCGTTCGCGGTCATCGCGCCACCCCCATGAACACCTCCCGCGGCACCCGCGGCTCGTCGGTCTCCTCGATGAGCGAACGGGCATCGAACCCCGCGTCACCCAGCGCACGCATCCATTCATCCCGAGGGAACAACCCCAGCACATGCCGGTCCAGCACGACACGCACCGCGCCGCCGGCCTCGCGCACGACGAACGCGAACTCCATGCGGCACTCCTGGTCGGACGGATCGGGATCCCAGTTCCACACCAGGTAGCGCACCCCCTCACCCCCGTCGCCGTCCACCCCGCCGTGATCCGTGTCGGGCACGAACCGCTCGGCGGTGTGGTCGGGCATCACCAGCACCAGGCCACCGGGGGCCAGGTGCGCCCGCGCCGTGCGCAGGGCGGCCCGCAGGTCCTGGGGCGTGCGCATGTAGTCGATGGCGTCGTGGATGAACACGGCGTCGAACCGACGCCCCAGGCGCACCGTGCGCATGTCGCCCGGCAGGTGGGCCACACCGGGGTTGAGCCGCCGGCTGGCGGCCAGCATCCCGGGTGAGACGTCCACCAGGGTCATGGCGAACCGCCGCGACAGGTGGTGCGCCATGCAACCACCCCCGCTGCCCAGCTCCAGCACCGTGCGGACGGCCGGGGTGTGGGACGCAAGCAGGCCCTCGGCGTAGGCGGCCTCCCCCACGTACTCGTGCGGTGGCGACACCAGCGGCCACCACCGCGCCAGCTCGCCATAGAGCCCGGCGTGATCCCACGCGTTCACGGTTTCCGTGTCCATCCCGGCAAGTCTCGCAGCTGCACCGGGGGGCGCGTCCGGGCGTTGGGCGGTCCGCTACGGTGCCGCGCGATGACCATGATCACCGACATCATCGCGGCGGGCACCACGCGCTCGCTGGAGTTCTTCCCGCCGCGCACCCCGGAGGCGGAGGACCAGCTGCACGACACGCTGGACGAGCTGCGGGACCTCGACCCCTCGTTCGCCTCGGTCACCTACGGCGCCCTGGGGTCCACGCGGTCACGCACCCGCGACCTGGTGGTGGAGCTCAACCGGCGGCACCGCTTCCCCACCATGGCCCACCTCACCTGCGTGGGCCACACCCGGGCCGAGCTGGCCGAGCTGCTGGACGACTACGCCCGTGCGGGGGTGCGCAACATCCTGGCCCTGGGCGGCGACCCGCCCGACGGGCGCCCGCCCGCCGAGGGTGAGTTCGCCTACGCCGCCGAGCTGGTGGAGGTGATCGCCCAGCACCCCGCCGAGTTCTGCGTGGGCGTGGCCGCGCACCCGGAGGGCCACCCGCGGTCGGCCGACCTGGCCGGCGACCGGCGGCACCTGGCCGACAAGCTCGGGGCGGCGGGGTTCGCGGTGACCCAGTTCTTCTTCGAGGTGGACCACTACCTGCGACTGGTGGACGAGCTGGCCGCGCTGGGCTGCCACCGTCCCGTGATCCCCGGGGTGATGCCGGTGGTGAGCGTGGCCGGCCTGCGGCGCATGGCCACGATGAACGGCACCGAGATCCCGGGATGGCTGGCCGGCCGCCTGGACGCGGCGCGCGAGGAGGATGTGCCGCGCATCGGGGCGGAGGTGGCGGGCGACCTGGCCGAGCGGCTGCTGGCCGCCGGGGCGCCGGGCGTGCACCTGTACACGCTCAACCGCGCGGCGGCGGTGCGCGAGGTCTGGCCCCGGCTGGGCTGAGCCTGAATCCGGACGATCGGCGCGTTCTTCGGGGACGGGTGTGCGCCAGCGTGCGCGCCGAGACCTCGCACCCGACCCTGGACCCCTGCACGTGACCACCACCCTGCGCCGCCGCCCCATCCTGCTCATCTCCGCGGCCGCCGTGGCGATGGCGGTGATCGTCATCGCCGCCTGGGCCAAGGCGGGCGACACGGCGATGTCCATCCCGGAGGCGCTGCTGCTGGGCATCGTGGAGGGCCTCACCGAGTTCCTGCCGGTGTCGTTCACGGGGCACCTGGAGGTGACCCTCCAGCTGCTGGGGCTCAACGACACGAAGGCCATGAAGGACGCCAGCGACGCGTACGCCATCGCCATCCAGGCGGGCGCGATCGTTGCGGTGCTGGGGATCTACCGGCGGCGCATCGCCGACGCGCTGCTGGCCATCGCCGGGCGGGGTCACGACCCGGTGGGGGGGCGGCGCCTGGCCATCGCGCTGGTGGTGGCGTTCATCCCCTCCGCCGTGGTGGGCCTGGCGTTCGAGAAATCCATCAAGGCGCACCTGTTCGGGCTGTGGCCCATCATCGGCGCGTGGCTGGTGGGCGGTGTGGTGATCCTGCTGTGGCCCGAGACGGCCAACCGCGCGGGGCGGGCGCTGGAGACCATCGGCTGGCGCGACGCCCTGATCATCGGCCTGGCGCAGTGCCTGGCCCTGTGGCCCGGCACCAGCCGCAGCCTGGTGGTGATCCTTGCGGCCCTGGCCGTGGGGCTCAGCATCGCCGCCTCGGTGGAGTTCGCCTTCCTGCTGGGGCTGCTCACCCTGGGCGCGGCCACGCTGCACGAGGCCATCAGCAAGGGGCACCTCATCATCGACCGCTTCGGCTGGACGGCGCCCATCGTGGGCTTCGTGGCCGCGTTCGTGTCCGCGGCGGCGGCCGTGCTGTGGATGATCACCTACGTGCAGCGGCACGGCATGCGGGTGTTCGGCTGGTACCGCATCGCGGTGGCCTGCATCGTGGCCGTGCTGGCCCTGACGGTGCTGTCATGACCGAGCCCTCGCCCGAGCGCCTGCCCTACCGGCTGCTCACCGGCCCCGACGACCGCGCGTTCTGCGAGCGGGTCAGCGCCGCGCTGGCCGACGGCTACGTGCTGCACGGCAGCCCCGCGGTGACCTTCGACGGCAGCCGCGTCATCGCCGCCCAGGCGGTGGTGCTGCCGCCTCAGCAACCGTGACCGCGGATCCCGGCGGCTGGGGCGCCGACACCCGGGCGGTGCGCGGGGGTCTGCTGCGCACGCCCATGGACGAGACCGCCGAGGCGCTGTTCCTCACCCAGAGCTACGTGTACCAGTCGGCCGCCCAGGCGGAGGCCGCCTTCGCCGGCGAGGTGGACCACTACGTCTACAGCCGGTACGGCAACCCCACCGTGCGGATGTTCGAGGAGCGCCTGGCGCTGCTGGAGGGCGCCGAGGACTGCTTCGCCACCGCCAGCGGCATGGCCGCCATGTTCAACACCCTGCTGGCCATGCTGGAGTCCGGTGACCGCGTGGTGGCCTCCCGCGCGCTGTTCGGCTCGTGCTACACGGTGCTGGACGAGCTGCTGCCGCGCTGGGGCATCACCACCACCTTCGTGGACGGCCACGACCTGGACCAGTGGCGGGCGGCCCTGTCCACCCCTGCCGCGGCGGTGTTCTTCGAGTCGCCGTCCAATCCCATGCAGGACCTCATCGACATGACCGCGGTGTGCGCGATGGCGCACGACGCCGGCGCGCGCGTGGTGGTGGACAACGTGTTCGCCACGCCGGTGCTGCAGCACCCCCTGGAGTTCGGCGCGGACGTGGTGGTGTACTCGGCCACAAAGCACATCGACGGCCAGGGCCGCGTGCTGGGCGGGGCGATCCTGGGCAAGCAGGGCTTCATCCGCGGCGCGGTGGAGCCGCTGATGCGCAACACCGGACCGTCGCTGAGCCCCTTCAACGCCTGGGTGCTGGCCAAGAGCCTGGAGACCCTGCGGCTGCGGGTGGAGCACCAGTGCGCCAGCGCCCTGCGCATCGCGGAGTGGCTGGAGCGGCATCCCGCCGTGCGGTCGGTGCGCTACCCGTTCCTGCCCAGCCACCCGCAGCATGAGCTGGCGCGTGCCCAGATGACCGCCGGGGGCACGGTGGTGACCTTCGATCTGCACGCCGAGGACGCCGAGGCCAAGCGCCGCGCGTTCGCCGTGCTGGACGCCCTGCGCATCATCGACATCTCCAACAACCTGGGCGACGCCAAGTCGCTGGTGACCCACCCGGCCAGCACCACGCACCGCCGTCTCACCCCCGCCGCACGCGCGGCAGCCGGAATCCATGACAGCGTCATCCGGCTGTCGGTGGGCCTCGAGGACGTGGACGATCTGATCACCGACATGGACATGGCGTTGCGCGCGTAGGATGCGCGGGCCATGGCCGCCCCGCCGCCGATCCTCCGCCACGTGCTCGCCGGCATCGTCGTGCTGGCCCTGGGCACCTCCATCGCGGTCAAGCTGGCGCAGGGTGACCGCCACCGCGCCGCGGCCACCACGCCGCCGCCCACGCTTCCCGACGGCACGCGCAGCGTGCTGCCCGAGCACCGCATCGTGGCGCACTACGGCGCGCCGCAGGACAAGAACCTGGGGATCCTGGGCATCGGCACCCCCCGCGCCGCCGTGGCGCGCCTCAAGGCCAGCGCCGCGCAGTACGCGCCGCTGAGCCGCCGGCCCATCCTGCCCGCGATGGAGCTGATCACCGACGTGGCGGCGGCCTCACCGGGCTCGGACGGCATGTACCGCATGCGCCAGGGCGCCAGCGTCATCCGCACCTACCTCCACGCGGCGCGCAGCATGAAGGCCCTGTTCATCATGGACCTGCAGACCGGCCGCGCCGACTTCGTCACCGAGGCCAAGGCGCTGGAGACGTATCTGAAGGGGCCCGACGTGGGGCTGGCGCTGGACCCGGAGTGGCGCATGGGACCGGGCCAGATCCCCGGCAAGGTCATCGGGCACGTGGAGGCCGCCGAGATCAACCGCGTGGCCAAGTGGATGTCGGATCTGGTGCGGGCCGGCAACCTGCCCGACAAGGTCCTCATCCTGCACCAGTTCACCGACGGCATGATCGGCCACCGCGCCGGGCTGCACACGTACCCGGGCGTGGACATCGTGCTGAACGCCGACGGGGTGGGCAATCCCGACCTCAAGCGCAGCACCTACCGCAGGGTCACCCGGGGGCGAGCCGGGTTCAGCGTGGGCTTCAAGCTGTTCTACGTCGAGGACACCGACCTGATGACGCCCCGGCAGGTTATGGCGCTTCGGCCGCAGCCGAACGTCGTGATGTACGAGTAGCGGAAACACCGGGGGTTCAATCCGCGGACGCACGGGCCGATCACTCATGGGAGATGATCCGGTCCAGCCGCAAGCCGCCAGCCTTCCTGGGGCAGCTCCCGCCACCCGACAGCCAGGTCATCGTGGACGGGCTGCCGGGCGGCGCGTACAAGACGGTGATGCTGACCCGCGACGAGGACGTGCTGCGGGTGGAGTCGCCGCGCGTGGGCGGCCGGCCCGTGCCGGCGAAGCCGGGTCGCGACGTGCGCCTGCAGTACAGCCTGCGCAGCGTCCCGTGCATCGCGCTGGGGACGGTGACCGAGGCGGTCGACGGCGGGTTCCTCATGCGGGTCCGCAACGTGGACCGCCTGCAACGGCGCGGCGCGGTGCGGGTGCCCGCCCAGATCGCGGTGCCGGTGATGCTGATGCCGCCGGAGGCGGAGGAGCCCCTGAACCTGCGCATGGTGTCCGCGGACATCTCGGCGTCGGGGATCGCGCTGCGCACACCCGGCCGCTTCCCCGTGGACTCCACGGTGTCGATGCGGCTGGAGCTGGGCGAGCATGTGTTGCACGTGAGCGGCCTGGTGGTGCGCATCGCCGAGGACCCCCGCGTGGCCGAGCGACGCTGGACGCTGGGCGTGCGGTTCCAGGGGCTGGAGCGGGATCAGCAGGAGGCGCTGGTGCGGTTCACCATGGCGCGCGAACGCGAGATCCGCCGCCGTGAACTCGGCCTCGACTGACGTTCCCCGGGACCGCCTCCGGCACCCGGAACCTGCCCAAAGGTAGAGTTGGTCCCCCCGCACCGCGCCAGGAGCACCCGCCCAATGGTTCAGCACACCCTTCGCAGCGCCACTCGGTGGGCGTACTCCTCGCGGTACTCGCCCACCCGCCGCTGGCGGTCCCAGCGGCTGGAGGCGTTCCTGCACCTGGTGCAGCCGCCCCCCGGGGCCCGCGTGGTGGACCTGGGCGGCACCCCGTACATGTGGTCGCTGTTCCCCAACGACTTCCACGTGACCCTGGTGAACCTCCCCGGCAGCCACCGGGGGGAGGTTCCCGGCCGGTTCACCGTGGTGGAGGCTGACGCGTGCGAGCTGGGCGAGGTGTTCGACGATCAGTCGTTCGACGTGGTCTTCAGCAACTCGGTCATCGAGCATGTCGGCCCCGAGGACCGGCAGGCGGCCTTCGCGCGTGAGGTGCGGCGCCTGGCGCCGGCCTACTGGGTGCAGACGCCCAGCCCCAGGTTCCCCATCGAGGCGCACACCGGCGTGCCCTTCTACTGGCAGCGCACGCAGGCTCGGCGCGACCGGCACGTGGCCCGCTGGCGGGCCGAGCTGGACGTGTGGGCCGAGATGATCGCCAACACGCGCGTGCTGGACGGGCGGCGCATGCGCGAGCTGTTCCCGGGCGGCGGCCTGTGGAGCGAGCGACTGCTGGGCATCGAGAAGTCCATCTCCGCGTTCCGGCCGCATCCCGGCGGTGCGGCCCGCCCCGGCGAGGTCTGAGGCCCCACGCACCGTCCCTCACAGGGCCGGGCGACCTGCCAGGTGAGGACGGGCCGATCCGGCGATCAACGCTAGTGTGCCCGCCGTGTCCCCCCGGGTCCGCCTTGCGCTCACGCTGACGCTCACGGTGTGCGCCCCCACCACCGCGGCGGCATCGGCCCCCCTGAGGGTGCCCGCCGGACGTGTGGTGCGGCTCACCGCCACCGCGGCACCCCACGGCGGGGTGCGGCCCACCACCTGCCGACTCACCGTCGCCCCCACCCTGGGCGTGGTGCACCCAGCGCGGCGGGTGGGTCCGCGCGGTGAGGTGTCGTGGCACTGGCGGGTCCCCCTGCGCACGCGGCCGATGCGGGCCCTCGCGACCGTGCGGTGCGGCACCGGCGTGGCGGCCAGGCGGCTCATCGTGGTGGGCCGGCCCCGGATGGTGGCCCGCCTGGCGGGCGTGGAGCTGGTGCAGCGCCCGACGGATCCCGGTGCCGACGGCATGGACGTGGCCTTCCTGATCCGCCTGCGCAACCCCCGGGCCGACTTCGACCTGGTGGGGGTACCGGCGCGGGTGGAGCTGCTGGCCGCCGACGGGCATGTGGTGGCGGTGCGCGACCAGCTGGTGGACCGCATCCCCGGGGGGGCCACCATGCTGTCCGGCGATCAGGTGCAGGTGCTCAGCGGTGCACCGCCGGTGCGGCTGCGCGTGCACGTGGGCACCGCGGACGGGGTGTACCCGTCCACCACGGGCGCCGAGGTCCGCGGGGTGCAGCTGCAACGCAGCCCCGACGGCGGGCGCCTGGAGGTGATCGGCCAGGTGGTCAACCCCAGCTTCGTGCCCATGAGCGCGGGGGACCTCACCATGGCGCTGCGCGACGCCCAGGGACACCTGGTGGACGTGTCCACGGTGCTCACCAGCGGGCCACTGGACGCCGGGGGGACGCTGGCGTTCGACGAGCCCTTCACGGGCGCCGGGTACGCCGCCGTCACCACCGTCGAGGCCACGGTGGACGCCTCGCCCTGACGCGCGCCCCGCCGCCCGTTCACCAGGACGGGCCGGCGCACCCGACCCCCCATGCGGGGGAGCCATGCCTCCCCCGCGGTTGAGTTGTCCATCCGCACCCAGTCCGTAAGCGTTCGGGCCATGACGGGTGCCCGCCGCCGATCCCTGCAGCGCAGCATCGCCCTCGCCGCCACGCTGGTGGCGTGCGGTGGGGCCACGGCCGCGGCCGCCACGAACCCCATCACCACCGAGAACGCCAAGGCCGGTGACGCCGCCTGGCAGTACCCGCGGGCGAACGCCGGCACCATGGCCGACCAGTACGCCGGGGTGGTGCGCACCATCGACGGTTACACGGGCGCCGACAGCGTGCTGCCCGGCGGGTCGCTGGACCTGCACGTCTCCTCGCAGGGCGGCCGCGCGTACCGGGTGGAGGTGTTCCGCCTGGGCTGGTACGGCGGCGCCGGGGCCCGGCGCATCGTCTGCCTGCCCAGCTGCACCGGGTCGCACCCGGGCACCCAGCAGCCCGCGCCGCCGGCGCTGGACGCCAACGGCGAGACCGCGGCGGGCTGGCCGGTCACCGACACCATCCTCGTGGGCGACACCTGGGTGAGCGGCTACTACATCGCCCAGCTGGTGCTAACCTCCGGCGCCGACGCGGGCTCCTCGCGGTACGTGCCGTTCGTCGTGCGGCCGCCCGCCGGGAACACCGCGCAGGTGCTGGTGCAGGTGCCCGCCAACACGTGGGCGGCCTACAACGGGTGGGGCGGCAAGAGCCTGTACGACGAGAAGTCGCTCGGCGGCATCCGCGCCAACCGGGTGTCGTTCGACCGCCCGTACTGGGCGTCGATGTACGACCTCTTCGACCACGACATGCAGACGGTGCGGTTCCTGGAGTCGCGCGGCTACGACGTGGTGTACGCCACCGACCGCGACGTGGACCACAACCCCGGCCTGCTGTCCGGGCGCCGCCTGGTGATCGCCAACGGCCACGACGAATACTGGACCGGACGGCAGCGCGACGCGTTCGACGCGGCGCGCGACGGGGTCAGCCTGGCGTTCCGGGCGCAACGCTGGCGGTGCGCTACGCGGACAACGACCGCACCCTCATCGGGTACAAGTCCACCAGCGACCCCGTCACCGATCCCGCCGCCAAGACGGTGCAGTTCCGGGACCTGGGCCGGCCGGAGTGCCGCCTCCTGGGCGTGCAGTACAACAACTCGTGGAAGCTGGACGGTGTCCGCACGTGGTGGACACGGCGGCCCTCACGCACCCGTGGATGGTGGGCACGGTTCTGCCGGCGACACCCTGGCCGCCACCGTGGGCTACGAGTGGGACCTCATCACCCCTGCGCCACCCCGCCTCACGCGCCTGTTCACCTGGAGCGGCGCGCGCGGGCTGCCCAACGCCGACTCGGTCCCTACACCGCGCCGTCGGGCCGGTGCCGCGCGGCCCTCAACTCCCAAGCAGATCGACGCCTGGCGCGCCTACGGCGCGGCGCTCGGCGCGCCAACACCGCTGCAGGCGTTCATGGGGAACATGTTCGACGCCATGGTGTCGGGGTCGGGCGCCAGTTCACGCCACGCCGGTGGCGTCGTTCACGCTCGCGCCACACCCCGGCGTGCCGGGCCCTCACCGCCCGCACCACCCCACGCACCATCGCCGCCGGGCCTGGGACACCGACAACAACGGGGTCTTCACAACGGCACCGACACCACCGCCACCGTGGCGTTACCCGCGGGCGTACACGTGCGCCTGCGGGTCACCGACGACGCCGGCGCCACGCCGGGCGTCCAGAGGTCGGTGAACGGCACCGTGCCCCCGGCGGTGAACCTGCTGGCAACGGTCGTTCGAGACCACCCTCAGCCCTGAGCAGCTATCAGGGCACCGTGGTGCGGGGACGCGGGGTCAGCCTGGCGTTCCTGGGCGCCAACCAGGCCTACTGGCAGGTGCGCTACGCGGACAACGACCGCACCCTCATCGGGTACAAGTCCACCAGCGACCCCGTCACCGATCCCGCCGCCAAGACGGTGCAGTTCCGGGACCTGGGCCGGCCGGAGTGCCGCCTCCTGGGCGTGCAGTACAACAACTCGTGGAAGCTGGACGGGGTGTCCCGCAACTACGTGGTGGACACGGCGGCCCTCACGCACCCGTGGATGGTGGGCACGAGTTTCGTGCCCGGCGACACCCTGGCCGCCACCGTGGGCTACGAGTGGGACCTCATCACCCCCGGGTGCGCCACCCCGCCCCTCACGCGCCTGTTCACCTGGAGCGGCGCGTCGCAGGGGCTGCCCAACGCCGACTCGGTCACCTACACCGCGCCGTCGGGGGCCCGGGTGTTCGCCGCCGGCTCCCTCAACTTCACCAAGCAGATCGACGCCTGGCGCGCCTACGGCGCGGCGCTCGGCGCTGCCAACACCAAGCTGCAGGCGTTCATGGGGAACATGTTCGACGCCATGGTGTCGGGGTCGGGCGCCACGTTCAACGCCACGCCGGTGGCGTCGTTCACGCTCAGCGCCACCACGGTGGACCCCGGCGTGCCGGTGACCCTCACCGACACCAGCACCGACCCCGACGGCACCATCGCCGCCCGGGCCTGGGACACCGACAACAACGGGGTCTTCGACAACGGCACCGACACCACCGCCACCGTGGCGTTCACCACGCCGGGCGTGCACACGGTGCGCCTGCGGGTCACCGACGACGCCGGCGCCACGTCCGTGGCGTCCCAGCAGGTCACGGTGAACGGCACCGTGCCCCCGGCGGTGAACCTGCTGGCCAACGGGTCGTTCGAGACCACCCTCAGCCCCTGGAGCAGCTATCAGGGCACCGTGGTGCGGGAGGCGCAGGCCGGCGCGCCCAACGGGGCCTACGTGGCCAAGGACACCGCGTCGGGCACCGGGTCGTTCACCATCGACGACGCCGGGGCGCAGATCAAGAGCGTCACCGCCGGCCACCAGTACCAGGCCACGGTGTGGGTGCGCGCGGGGGTCGCGGCCATGGTGGGCAAGCCCGTCAGCGTGAAGCTGCGGGAGACCACTACCGCGGGCGCCATCGTGGCCGACTCGGTGGGCTCGCCCGTGGCCCTCACCTCGGGCTGGCAGCAGATCACGGTGTCGCGGGTCGCCGCCACCACGGGCGACCGGCTGGGGGTGCGCACCAGCGCCGACCCCGCGGCCGCCGGCAACACGTACTTCGCCGACGACTTCCGCGTGGTGGACATGTCCACGGCCACCACCCCGCCCGACCCCGGGCCGAACACCCCGCCGGTGGCCGCCTTCACCATCAGCCCCGCCAGCCCCGTCGCCGGCCAGCCCATCACCCTCACCGACACCAGCACCGACCCCGACGGCACCATCGCCGGCCGGGCGTGGGACACCGACAACAACGGGGTCTTCGACAACGGCACCGGCACCACCGCCACCCTCACCCCCACCACCGCGGGCACCATCACCGTGGCCCTGCGCGTCACCGACAACGCCGGCGCCACAACCACCACCACCCGCCAGATCACCGTCGCCCCCGCCACCACCACGGGCACAAACCTCATCGGGAACTGGTCGTTCGAGACCGCGCTGACCGGATGGAGCGCCTACCAGGGCACGCTGACCCGCGTGGCGCAGACCGGCGCCCCCGACGGGGCCTACGTCGCGCGCGCGGCACTCGCCTCGGGGGCCTCGTACACCATCGACGACGGTGCCTCCAACATCAGGACGGTGACGGTGGGCGCCACCTACACCGCAACCGCCTGGGTGAAGGCCGCCACCACCTCGGCCGTGGGGAAGCCGGTCAACCTCAAGCTGCGCGAGCGCACCTCGGGCGGCACCGTGGTGGCCGACGTCTCGGGCCCCACCCTCACGCTGTCCAACTCATGGCAACAGCTGACGGTGACGCGCGTCGCCACCACCGCCGGCGCAAACCTGGGCGTGCGAGTCAGCCAGAGCGGGGCGACCTCCGGCGACGCGATCTTCGCCGACGCCTTCCGGGTGACTCAGGGGCCCTGACGCCACCCGGTGGGGGCGTCGGCGATGACACGGCGCCGGCGCCCCCGACCCCCTCGCGGTCAGCGCCGCTCGCCCCCACGCACCAGGCCCATGTTGATGGCGCTGCGCGCCAGGCGCAGCCGCTTCTCGTTCTGCGGCAGGTCCTCGATGCCGAAGCGGCGGTACAGCTCGCGCAGGTGACCCTTGACGGCCTCGACCGACAGGTGCACCTCGCCCGCGACCTGCTCGTTGGTGGCCGGCAGCGCGGACATCCCGGCCGTGGTGAGGAGCGGCCGGCACAGCGCGGCGAGGATGCGCAGCTTGGTGTCGGTGAGGTCCGTGAGCATCACGGGGAGGGTTCCCGGCGCCGTGGGCAGCTCACCCGTGTGTGGCGACCGGAACTGGATGGTGGTGTGCCCCATCCGGATCACATCCCGGTCGGACAGCCGGTGCTGGGCCTGCACGCGCTGCCCGTTCACGAAGGTCCCGTTGCGCGACAGCCCGTCGTCCACAACCGTCCAGTCGTCGGCCACGCGCTCCAGCTTGGCGTGGACACGTGACACGCGGCCGTCCCAGTCCATGCACACCTCACACCCGCCGCGCCGGCCCATCACCAGGCGGTCGACGGCGTCCAGCACCACCACGTGCTGGGCCCCACCGCCGTCCCGGTACACCAGGAACGGATGGCCGCCGCGCTCGGCCTCGAGGCGCGCCACCATGTCGCCCGGTTGGTCACCGTGCTCGACCACACGCCCCCCCTGCGCGTCCGCGCTCACAACCGGCGGGAACAATCGCACAAACCGCATGCACATGGTCCGGCAAGGTGTGAACGATCAACACCAAGGGGGCCTATCGGCAACCCTCAAAATGCGCAAAAAATTGCGGTGAGGTCACCCGACAGTGAGGCGGACCGATGCACCCCCAGGAGGAGAAGGTCCTCAGCGCCATCCTCGGCAGGCTGAATCCAGGCCGGTCGATCTGGGAGCCCTTCCCACGGGCCCGGGAGCAGAGCAAAGCGCGCCTGGCCGAGATGCGCGCCGAGCGGCGCGCGGCACGGCTGCTCGGCGGCAACGATCGTAGGGCATAAGGGCGCAGGCGCCACGACAAAAAAGGCGCCCCGTGCATCGCATGGGCGCATTGAGACAGGGCGGGTGCGCCCTTATGCCCTGAGGGCGCCGCGCCACAACGGAAGAGGCGCCCCCTGCATCGCATGGGCGCATTGAGACCCGGCGCATGCGCCCGTCGCCTTGAAGCCACGGCCGAAGAAAACCCTTCTGCATTGAACACGGCGCATGCGCTCGCCTCGCCCAGCGGGGCGGACGGCCCCGTCACGACCCCGCGCGTCGCGTGGCGTCGGACCGCAGGCGGTGCAGCTCCGCCGAACGCGCCCGCACCACCGCGTTGGAGGCCTCCAGCCCCACCAGCGCCCCGCGGACGCGGGGCATGACGTAGCGGGCGATCAGCTCGTAGCTGCGCCGCACGGCGTCCCCCGCCGCCCACTCGTGCCCCCAGAACAGCAGGGTGCCGAACCCGCCGGTGGCCTCGCGCAGGATCTCGATGGTGTCCAGCAGGTCGTCGGGGGTTCCCACCACCCACGCGCCCCGCTCGGCCATCTGGCGCGCCACCATGTCCGAGGGTCCCGGCACCGGGCAGGGCCGCCCGGTGGTGCCCTCCACGTACTCCAGCATGTGGCGGGCCCCGCCGACGCGCACGTCCTCCAGCGCCCGCTCGCGCGTGTCGGCGATGTGCACGGGGATTGCCAGGCGCCAGTTGGCACGGTCGACGGTGCGCCCGGCGGCGTGGGCAGCCTCCTCGGCGTGCTCCCACTGGCGGCGCAGGTCCACCGGGCCCAGGTCCGGGCGGGCCGTGGTGAGCGAGAGGGCCCCGCCCCCGAACCGCCCGGCCAGCCGCATCCCGGCCGGTGACTCCATGCTGGTGACGGCCAGCGGAGGATGGGGGTGCTGGTAGGGGCGCAGCTGCAGGACGCCGTCGTTCAGCGTGAACCAGTCGCTGGTGACGCTGAACGGCGCGGGGTCGGTGAACAGCCGCATGATCACCTCCAGCGACTCGGCCATCCGGTCGCGCAGCACCGCCGGGTCGAGGCCCAGCATCATGCCGTCCGAGATGTGGCCGCCGGGGCCCACGCCGAAGTTGATGCGCCCGCGGGTGAGGTGGTCCAGCAGCACGATGCGGTCGGCCACCATCATGGGGTGGTGGTAGGGAAGGCTCACCGCTCCGGTTCCCAGCCGGATGTGGCGCGTGCGCTCCGCGGCCACCGCCAGGAACAGCTCGGGGGAGGCGATGGTCTCCCAGCCGGTGGTGTGGTGTTCGCCCACCCACGCCTCCTGGAACCCCAGGCGGTCGGCCAGACCGATCAGCTCGAGGTCGCGGTCCAGCGCCAGGGTGGGGTTCTCCTCCAGGGCGTGGAAGGGCGCGAGGAACAGGCCGAAGCCGAGGGGTGCACCGGGCATCGCCGGGCAGTCTGCCCCCATCGGGGGACGGCGCGCAAGCCGCCGACGCCATCGGGATCTGGTGCTCGTGGGAGCGCGCGGGTACGCTCGCGCGCGATGGGCCTGCAGATCGATCGCGACACCTTCGACGCCGACGACGAGGAGCGCTTCGCGCTGCGGCTGCGTCATTGCCTCACGGCCCTCGACACGGTGCTGGCCCGGCCGGGGTTCGGCGAGGGCCCCACGCGCATCGGGATGGAGCTGGAGCTGTCGCTGGTGGACGCCTCCGGCCGCCCGCTGATGCGCAACGAGGAGGTCCTGTCGGCCTGCCGGGTGCCCCGCATGGCGGTGGAGCTGGACCGCTTCAACGTGGAGTACAACTCGCTGCCCAGGCCGGTGGCGGGAGCCCCGTTCACCACGCTGGCGACTGAGGTGCGTGAGGCCCTCACGGGCGTCGGTGAGGCGGCGGCCGAGTACGGCGGCAGGGTCGCGGCCGTGGGCATCCTGCCCACCCTGGAGGAACGCGACCTGCAGCGCGACGCCCTCACCGACCAGCCGCGGTTCCGGGCCCTGTCGTCCCGCATCCGCCAGCTGCGCCAGGCCCCATTCCGGGTGCGGCTGGACGGCCGTGAGCTGATCGACATCACCTGCGACGACGTCACCCTGGAGGGCGCCAACACCTCCCTGCAGGTGCACCTGCAGGTCACCCCGGCGCAGTTCGCCCGCGCGTACAACGCCGCCCAGATCGCCACCGGCCCGGTGCTGGCGGTGTGCGGCAACTCCCCCATCCTCGCGGGACGGCTGGGCTGGGAGGAGACCCGTGTGGCCCTGTTCCGCCAGGCCGTGGACGACCGCGGTCCCACGGCCAGCTGGCGGCCCGCGCGGGTGTCGTTCGGCCACGGTTGGGTGCGCAACGGCCCCGCCGAGCTGTTCGCCGAGAGCGTGGCGCTGCACGCGCCGCTCCTGCCGGTGTGCGGCGACGAGGACCCGCTGTGGGCCGTGGGCAACGGCCACCTGCCGGAACTGGCCGAGCTGCGCCTGCACCATGGCACGGTGTGGCGCTGGAACCGGGCCGTGTACGACCCTGACGGCGCCGGCAGCGTGCGCCTGGAGATGCGGGCCCTGCCCGCGGGCCCCACGGTGCGCGACATGCTGGCCAACGTGGCCTTCCTGGTGGGCCTCACCGCGGCGCTGTCGCGCGAGGTGCAGTGGATGACGGCCGCGCTGCCCTTCCGTTTCGCCGAGCACAACTTCATCCAGGCGGCGCGCGCGGGGATGGACGCAACCCTGCTGTGGCCGGCCCACCGCGCGCCGTCGCCGCGCCCCGTGCACATCGGTGAGCTCATCCACGACCTGCTGCCGGTGGCCGACGCGGGCCTGGCGCTGCTGGACGTGGACCCGGACGAGCGCCGCACGCACCTGACGGTGATCGAGGAGCGGGTTGGGCGGGGCGTCACCGGGGCGCGCTGGCAGCGCGACACCATGCGGGCCGCCGAGCTGCGGATGGGCCGGTCGCGGGGACTGGCGCACATGCTGGACCGCTATCTGGACCTGGCCGTCACCGACGAGCCCGTCCACACCTGGCCCATGCCCGCGGAGCGTTGACGGGGCTTACCAACTCCTGAAGCACGGGGCCTGGAACGGGCAGGACCGGCGCGCAACCCTATGCGGCGTCCACTCCACCCCCACCCGGAGCCCGCATGGAAATCGGTTCGTTCATGGGCCTTCCCGCCCATCCGCTGCTGGTGCACCTGCCCGTCGTGCTGATCCCCCTCACCGCCCTGGTGGCGCTGGGCGCGGTGTTCTGGGCCCCGCACCGGCTGCTGCTGAGCCGCGTCACCGTGGTGATGGCGTTCGTGGGCCTGGTCGGCGCCGTGCTGGCGGCCGGCAGCGGGGAGGCGTTCGCCCAGGGCCTCACCGACGTCAACCGCCAGCTGGTGCACGACCACCAGGAGTTCGGCGAGCAGCTGCGCTTCGCCTCATTCCTGTTCTTCCTGGCGGCCGCGGCGTTCGCCCTGCACATGCGCGCCCGCTCGCGCACCGCCGCCACCGAGGGCCCGGCCCCCGGCCTGCTGGCCTCCCCGCTGGCGTTCCGCGGCACCGCCGTGGCGCTGCTGCTCACGGCGGCCCTGGCCACCACCTGGACCGCGCTGGCCGGGCACTCCGGGGCGAAGGCCGCCTGGAAGGGCCGCTGGTCCTCCTCCTCGGAGTCCACCACGGGTCGCGCGCCGACGACCCCTGCCACGGCGTCGGCGGCGGGCATCCGCCCGTACGGCGACCCGGGCGCGCCCCGTGTCCCGCCGACCCGGGGCGCGACCACTCACACCGCCCGGGGCGTCAGAGCACGCGCGAGAGGAAGCGCTGCGTGCGTTCGTGCCGCGGGTTGCTCAGCAGGTCCGCGGGTTTGCCGCTCTCCAGCACCAGGCCGTCGTCCATGAACACCATGCGGTCGCCCACCTCACGGGCGAAGCCCATCTCGTGGGTCACCACCACCATGGTCATGCCGCCCTCGGCCAGCTCGCGCATCACCGCCAGCACCTCGCCCACCAGCTCGGGGTCGAGGGCGCTGGTGGCCTCGTCGAACAGCATCACGCGGGGTTCCATCGCCAGCGCTCGGGCGATGGCCACCCGCTGCTGCTGACCGCCCGACAGCGAGCGGGGGCTGGCCTCGGCCTTCTCCTCCAGGCCGACGCGACGCAGCAGCTCGGTGGCGCGGTCCCGCGCCTGGGCCTTCGCCACCTTGCCCACCAGCGTGGGCGCCATCGTGATGTTGTCCATCACCGACATGTGCGGGAACAGGTTGAACTGCTGGAACACCATGCCCACGTGGCTGCGGATGCGGTTGGTGTCGGCGTCGCGGGCGGTGATCTCCTCGTCGGCCACGAACACCTGCCCGCTGGTGGGCGTCTCGATGAGGTTCATGCAGCGCAGCAGCGTGGATTTGCCGGAACCGGACGGGCCGATGACGCAGACCACCTCGCCGGGGTCGACGGTCATGTTGATGCCCTTCAGCACCTCGTGGTCACCGAAGGCCTTGCACAGCTCCACCACGCGCACCGACGCGGGTGCGGGTGCCAGCACGGGGTCGCTCACGGGATGCGCACCTCGCCGCCGCCGAAGCGTCGCCGCTCACCCGCGATGTAGCGGTCGACGATGCGTGTGAGGGGCAGCGTGAAGGCCAGGTAGTACAGGCCCGCCACCACCAGCGGCGTGGAGTTGAAGGTCTCGCTCTGGGAGTCGCGGGCCACTCCGATCACCTCGGGCACCGCGATGACGCTCAGCAGCGAGATGTCCTTGCTGAGGATGATGAACTCGTTGAGGAAGGGCGGGATCACCCGCTTGACGGCCTGCGGCAGCACCACCTTGCGCATGGCCTGGAGGTGGCTGAGGCCCAGGCTGCGGGCCGCCTCGGTCTGGCCCCGCTCCACCGACTCGATGCCGGCGCGGAAGATCTCGGCCATGTAGGCCGAGTACACCAGCGACAGCGCCAGCACGCCCACCTGCGTCTTGCTGAAGCCGCTCACCACCGGGATGCTCATGAACGGCAGGCTCACGTACAGCAGGATGATCACCAGCAGGGCGGGCAGACCCCGGAACAGGTCGATGTAGATCACCGCGACGACCTTGGCGATCTTGCCGCCCCAGCTGCGACCCCCTCCGGCCTGGCGCATCAGCGCCAGGGTGAGCGCCCCGATCAGCGAGAAGAACAGCGAGTAGAACGTGAGGCGGATCGTCAGCAGGAACCCGAAGAACAGGGCGTGCTGATAGGGGCGCACCGCATGCCAGTCGAAGAACAGATGCAGGATGGTGTGCATGCGGCGCGCCCCTTGTTGCCGTCAGGTGATCAGTTGGTGGGGGGCGCCTCGTTGAACCACTTCTTGTAGATCTGGGCGTAGGTGCCGTTGGCCTTGATCTTCGTCAGGCCGGCGTTGAAGGCCGCCAGCAGGGCGGTGTTCTTCTTGGGGAACGCGAAGCCGTAGTTCTCGCTGGGGCTCACCTTGGCCACCACCTTCAGCTCGCTGTGGGCCTTGGTGGCGTACTGCGAGATGGCGTAGTCGTTCACCACCGCGTCCACGCGCTTGGCCGCCAGGGCGTTGAAGGCGTCGTCCACCAGCTGGAACGAGTTGACGTTGCCGCCGGGGACGGTCTTGGCCAGGTCGGCGCCGGTGGTGCCGCGCTGCACGCCCAGGCTCATGCCCTTCAGCTTGCTGTCGGCGACCTGCGGCGTGATGGTGGCGCCGTTGAGGGCGTCGAGGCCCTTGGCGTCATTCGCGCGGACCATGATCGACTGGTTCGCCTCGAAGTACGGCGAGCTGAACGCCACCGTCTTGGCGCGCTCGGGCGTGATGGTGATGGACGACGCGGCCATGTCGAAGCGGCCCTGCGCGGTGCTGGTGAAGATGGTGTCGAAGCGCTCCTGCTGGAACTTCACGTCGGTGACACCGAAGGTGGCGGCCACCGCCGTCACCAGGTCGTAGTCGAACCCGGTGACCTTGCCGCCCTGCGTGAACTCGAAGGGCTTGTACGGGTAGTCGCTGCCCACCAGCAGCGTGCCGGGGGTCTTCAACCCCAGGTTGGCGGCGGCGGTGCTGGACCCGGACGTGGACTTGGAGGAGCTGCTCCCGCATCCGGACACCACCATCGCCAGCGACGCCACTGCGGCCGCCGCGACGACCATGAACTTGCGCATACGAACCGTCTCCAGGCGAATCGGGGGGGTGTGATCGCGTGACCCTACCGTGCGGGGCGGGAGCACGGCCACCGGTGATCGCCCGGAAATCCGCCGCGGATCAGGAGTCCGGGGTGGTGAGGTGGGGCATCACGATGCCCTCGCGGTCCATGGCGAGCTTGATGCGGCGGCGCAACTCGCGGCCCACCGCGTGCTGACGCCCCGGGCGGGTCTCGATGTACATCTTCACGTCCACGCTGCGCTCACCGAATGCGTCCACCCCCAGCACGCGCAGGTCGCCGAGGATGTCGGGACCCAGATCGGGGTCCTCACGCAACTCGGCGGCGGCGGCGCGCGCCACCTCAACCGCGGCGTCGATGTCCTGGGTGTACGGCAGGGGCAGCACCAGCAGGTAGCGCGAGTACAGCCGTGTGCGGTTGGTGGACACCCGCACCTCGCCGTTGGCCACCACGTGCCGGGCGCCGTCCAGGCCCCGCACCGCGGTGGTGCGCAGGGAGATGGCCTCCACCGTGCCCTCCACGTCGCCCAGCGCCACCTCGTCGCCCACGTCATGCTGGTGCTCCAGCAGGATGTTGAAACCGGCCACCACATCGCGCACCAGCGTCTGTGCGCCGAAGCCCAGCACGAATCCCCCGATGCCGGCGGCGGCCAGCAGCGGGCCCACCAGCACCCCCAGCACCTGCATCGCCGAGATCAGCACCACGGTCCAGATCACCACCGTCGCGGTGGCCCGCGCATCAACGTGGACAGCGTCTTGGCGCGTTTGCGGCAGGCCTCGTCGGACAGGCCACCCGCCACGTGCCGTTCGAACCGGCGCACCAGCACGCGCGCCACCCAGGTGGCCGCCAGGCCCACCAGCACGGCCACCGCCGTGCCGCAGCCGCGTGGCCCATTCGAACTGCGTCAGCCAGTCGGGCATGCCCGCCTCGGGCCAGGTCCAGCTGGTCCACCGGTTCGGGCTCGTCCACCGGGTGCGGCTCGGCCGACGGCTGCAGGGCCTCGCCCAGCGCGGCCACGGCCACCTCCAGCTCCGGCAACTGGGGGCGCGGGTGGTGAGCCACTGCGCGGCCATGCCCGCGGCCACGACAGGAACCGCAGCCGGCCGTCGCTGTGCTTGGCGGCCTGCCGTTGCAGCTCGAACGCCACGCCCGTCACGATGGGCGCCCCCACCAGGCGCGTGGCGATCAGCGCGGGGTACGTGAACACGCCCGTGATGGCCAGCACCGCCCCGTACACGGCGATGCTCACCAGCGCCGACACCACCAGGAACGAGGTGCCGCAGCGCGGATGGAACCGGGTGAACCCGGCCGCCGCGGCGGCGGTGCGCGGCGCACCGGCCTCGTGCGCGGCGATGGCCTGATGCTCGGCACCGTGGTAGCGCAGGATCCGCCGGAACGGGCGCAGCAGGCTCACCAGCAGCAGCGTGGACAGCAGCAGCACCAGGCGGATGGCGGCGTCGGCCACGATGAACGAGGCCCCGTGCAGCCCCGCCTCCTTGGCGATCACGATGGGGCCCACGCGGAAGGCCAGGATCTGCAGGGCCGCGCCCACCACGGCGCCGCCCCCGATGGTGATCTTGCCGATCCACCCCAGCTGGTCCTCGGGGTCGCCCTCCTCGCCCTCGCCCCAGCGCAGCCGCTCGGACATGCGCATGGCCTCGCTGCCGGTGCGGATGGCGGTGCGCATGGCCAGCACGCCGCGCATGAGGGGCCAGCGCGCCCATCGCCCGTGGTGCGGGTGCAGGTCGAACCCGTCGGTGACGATGCGGCCGGTCTCCTCCTCGCGCACCGCCACGCCCACCCGGTCGTGGGTGCGCATCATCACCCCGCCGGGGAGTGCGCTTCCGCCCACCGGACCCACACGCGCAGGGTCCGCCGTCATCCCACCGGCTCGGTTCGCAGGCTCAGCACCAGCTCCACCAGCGGCAGGTGGTCAAGGCCGGCTGTGCGCAGCGCCTCGCGGGCCAGGCGCGAGCCGTCGCGCGCCGCGTCCGCCATGCCCTGCTCCACCTCCAGCACGAACTCACCGGTGACGGTGCGCGCGCCGACGTCACCGGTGGCGCCGTTGACGGCGGAGGTGCCGGGGAGGTTCTCCAGCGACGCGCGCAGGGCGTCCACCGCGTCGTCGGGGAGCTGGTCGGTGGCGACGGCCGTGAAGCGCACCACGTAGATGTTCCCGGCTGCGTCCACGGGGACACTATTGCACCCGGTTCCCCCGAACCGCAGCGCCCACCGCCGCAATCCCTCGGGATCGTCCGCAGCCGCCAGCGCGTCCAGGCACTCCACGCGACGGTCATCCGGCACATCGGCCCGGACCACCCACCTGGCGGGGTCGCGCCCGTCCAGCCGCACCAGGCCCACGCGCGACGTGCCGGGCGCCGGCTGGCCCACCGCCATACTCAGCGGTTCGGCACCGGGGTGTGATCCCAGGCACAGCACCAGCACGCCCTCGGCGTCCACCAGATACGGACCCGCTCCGTCGCTCAGCACCACCGGCAGCGTGGTGGGCACCAGCAGGCCATCCCACGGCCCCAGCACCTGCCCGGCCAGGCTGTCCGCCACCCGCTCGGCGTCGGTGCGGGTGATGCCCGCGAACCCCCCAGACCCATCGGGTCGGCGGAGGGCCCAGCGCCGCGCGGGATCCGTGCGGCCCAGCGGCGCGTCCGGAGCCGCGACCACCTGGATGAACTCGGGCACCCGCACAGGCTACCCGCCACGCGACCCAACCCGGGAACCGGGCGGGTGGACGCCACACACGCGTCCACGCCGCCCACGGTCCTCCCGTATCGGGCCGCCGGGGTCAGTTGCCCAGGTGTCTCGTGGCGAAGGTGAGGGCGTGTTTGACCACGTCCTTGAGGGAGTTGCCGACGTCGCCGCCCCATCCCTTGGCGGCCACGGCCACGGCGCCCAGCAGCAGCGCCATGGTCACCACCACCCCCACGTACTCCACCGTGCCCTGCCCGCGCTGGTCGCGCATGCGCCGGCCCAGGTCGAGTGCCCACACCGTCAGTCGCGCCGCGGCTGCGTTGGTCATTGGATGTCCTTCCTGTCTGTGGATTGACGGTCCGGACGCGCCGGATCGTTGGTCGTCCGGCCCGAACGCCGGATGTGGTCGCGCACCGCGTTCCTGATGGACCGCAGCCGCACGTAGATGACGCGTTGGATCACCAGGTCCACCGCCACGCGGCCGGCGTCGTGGCTGAGCCGTTCCCACCGCTGGTCCGGGGGCAGCCGCCGCAGCCGGCGGATGTACGCCGGCAGCCGCATGACGTCGCGCACCAGCGATGGGACACCGAAGGGGTCGCGCACCGAGGCGCCCACGATGGCGGCGGTGGTGCCCAGCGGGTCGCGCCACAGGGCGGCACCGATGCCCCGCACCTCCTGCACCGCCCCGGCCGCGGCCTCCCCGCCGCCGCGCGCGAACGCGCCCCCGTAGCGCCGCAGCCAGCCCGGCAGCGGCACGTCCAGGCGACCGGGCAGCCCGATTCCGGGCCACGAGGGCCCCCGGGCGGGGGTGATCGGCGCGGCCACCTGCGGCAGCACCCCCGGCGGGTGGTCCGGCAGGGTGACGCGCGCCGCCAGCACGGCCAGGCCGGCCAGCAGCACGGCCACCACGACCACCAGGCCCATCAGCTCCGGTGCGGCCTGCCCAGATGTGCGCCCCAACGGCATGGGACGACGCTACGAACGCAACGCGCACGTGTCTGTGCCGATTCGCGCCGGCCCGCGAACACCTTCGGCAACGGGGTGACCAGGGTGCCGCGGGTACACTCAGACGCGAGAGCACCCCCTGCCGAAGCGGAGGTCCGCGTCCATGTCCGTCCTCGAGCGCCTCAACGTCCACGCCGGTCGCGTGGCCGGGGAAGTCCAGTCCTCGTTGCGGCGTGCGCGCGCCGAGGGTGAGCGCCGCCTGCTGGTGCGCCAGCACCGCGCCGCCCTGGAGGAGCTCGGGGAGCGCGTGTACGAGCTGGTGCAGAGCGGCGCCCTGCCGCGGGAGCCCCTCGAGACCCAGCTGGCGCAGGTGGAACGCAAGCTGATGGAGATCGAGGCGAAGGCCGCGGAGATGGACGAGGCCGCCCGGGCCGCCGAGGGCGGCGAGGTCGAGGAGCCACCGGCCGCAGCGTCGGGTGCGGGTCCGGGCTGGGACGCCGCTCAACGATTCTTTCCAAAAAGCAGGTAGCGGGCACACATCCTCGCCCGTTGCGCGGGTGGCACGAGGCGCACGGGTGGTTGTAAAGTGGCCCGACCGGGGACCAGCCCGGTGACCGGCGCGCCACACGTTGGGAACGCAGTGAGGCCCAAGCACAACATCCAGGACCACCACCGCTCGGAGGCACCCGCGTGCCACCGCTGCGGGCTGCCGCTCCTGCACGATGCCGAGTTCTGCCCCTACTGCGAACGGTTCCTCGATGAGGGCCGGTCGCGCGCGTTCGGCCGCCGCCTGCGCCTCACCAGCGGCCCGCGAGTGCTGGGCATCCCCCAGCGGCTCCTGCTGGCCATCGGCGTCGTGGCGTTCGGCCTCGCCGCCATCCTCAGCGCCGTACTCGCACTGACCTCCTGACCCACCCGGGCGAGCGCACGCGCATCCCGGAGTGGACCGGCTCCCGGGCCGCCGCACCGCGCCCACGACACACCGAGCGTGAATCGATGACCACCGCGCACACCACCGTCAAGACCGCCGGCGACGAGGTCACCGGCCGTTTCCGCTGCGCCGAATGCGACCTGCTGGTGGAGTCACCGCGGGAGAACGACGGCATCCTCGTGCTCGGCCCCTGCCCGCTGTGCCGCAACGAAACCTGGCGGCAGGTGCGTTAAGAGGCTGGTTCGGCGTTCGACGGCTGGAACAGCCGTCCGATTGGACCACCGAGATCCGCGCAGCGGATCTCACGCCTCATGTCGAAGTCTCCGCCTGCCCGGACGTGGCTGCGCCCCGAAATTGGGGATGGTGCAGGGTTGAATCCCCCGACCCACGGACGGGGAGGTTCGACTCAGGACCGCGCAGCCCGCAAGGGCGCTGTGGTAACGACCGCGATCCAGACCCGCCGTACTGAGCGTCGGCGTCAGAGGGCAACCCTGTGAGAAGCCATTCCCTGGAGTCCGGGGGTCGCTCCGCGGTCCGTCCCTCTTACGAGTCCAATCCCTTGGGCTTGAGGCCGTAGGTGCGCTCCAGCCAGTCCGGCAGGTTTGCCGCGATCGCCCGTGCCACCAGCTCGCGTTCCGAGATGGCCACCCGTGCCGCGATCTCCATCACGAGGCGACCCTCGTCGCTCCGCACGTTGCCCAGGCCGGAGACGGTGTCCTCGGCCTCCTTGCGGTGGTACACCATGCCGCGCGCGGCCTGGGCCCAGTGCTCCTTCATCCAGCCGATGAGGCTCTTCTCGAGGTCGCTGGGGTCGTATCCCAGCAGCGCCTTCTGCAGCTCGTTCGGGTTGAACTCTCGGTCGGACATGGCCCCCAGCCTGGTTCTCGGACGGTCCCGGCGAGTGTACCGGGCACCCACGGCACGCCGCGGAATGTCACACTGCGCACGAAGCACCGACGCGCCACACCGGCTCGCGAGCAAGGTCAGGTTCCATGCGCACGTTCATCCTGCTGTCCACCCTCTCGCCCCAGGGCATCCAGACCCTCCGCGCCACGCCGGAGCGGCTCCTTGAGGTGAACCGCGAGGTGGAGGCCCTCGGCGGCCGGGTGCTGGACCAGTGGGCGGTGCTGGGCGCCTACGACTTCATGAGCGTGGTGGAGGCGCCGGACGAGCGGGCGATGACCCAGATCTCGGCGGAGCTGGCGGCCCGCGGCAGCGCGCACTTCGAGGTGCTGCCCGCCCTCGCCATCGAGGACTTCATCAAGTCCCTGGACTGACCCGGCGCTCCTGGACGCCGCCTCCGCCTCAGCGGAGGCCACGCCTCATGTCGACGTCTCCGCCAGCCGGGGTGCCCGCGGCCCCCTGATTGGGGACGGTGCAGGGTGTGGGTCCCCCGAGCCAGGGAGGGCGAGGTTCAACCTGGGACCGGGCAGCCCGCAAGGGCGCTGTGTGACGACCAACTCACCGAACCCACCCTTCCGCAGCGGATCCCTGCGAGGTCAACCCTGTGGGGCTATGCCTTGGGCTCCACCGGATAGCCCGCGGCCTTCCAGGCCTCCCATCCGCCCACCACGACGCCCACCCGCGGGCGGCCGTGGTCGAACGACCACATGGCGATCTTGAGGCTGGTGGCCTCGCCGGGCCGGTCGCAGTAGAAGATCAGCTCGCGCCCCTGGGGGAGCCCGTCGATGAGGCCCTCGAACTCCATGGGGTCGATGCGGATTGCACCCTTGATCTGCTCGTCGGAGCCGCGGTAGTCACGGTCGCGCACGTCCACCGGCTGCACCGCGTCGCCCATGCGAAATGAGGCGAGCAGGTCCACCGGCTGCCACCGCGATACGTCGTCCCACGCCATCCGCCGCCTCCTCGCGCCCGTCGATCCGCCCCGAACGTTATCCGAGCGGGCGCCGGCTCAGGAGCCCAGCAACCCCAGCACGGTGGCGGTGTCCTCCTCGGGCTTCACCTTGTAGCGCGCGTCCTCGATGGTGCCGTCGGGGGCGATGAGGAACGTGCTGCGCTCCACGCCCATGTAGGTGCGGCCGTACATGCGCTTCTCCACCCACACGCCGAACGCCTCGGCCGCGGCGTGGTCCGGGTCGGACAGCAGCGTGAAGTTGAGGTCGTACTTGGCCCGGAACCGCTCGTGGCTGCGGGCCGGGTCGGGGCTGACGCCGATCACCCGCACGCCGCGCGACGCGAAGTCGTCGTGGGCGTCGCGGTACGCGCAGGCCTGCGCCGTGCAACCGGAGGTGTCGTCCTTGGGGTAGAAGTACAGCACCACCCGCTCACCCTTCAGATCCGACAGCTTGAGGGTCGCCCCGTCCATGGTCTGCAGCTCCACATCCGGCACCGGCATCCCGGAACTCAGTCGTGCCATCCCCGTCCCCCATCGCCCGCGCGTGGCCAAGTGAGCACCGACGATACCCGCACCCAGGCCGGCGCGCCGACCGTCCGGGCCGCCGGCGCCGCCGACGCGCCGGCGATCGCGGGGATCCTCGCCTCGGCCCTGGCGGCCAAGTACCGCCCGGCGTTCGGGGCCCGTGCCCAGGCGGGCATCGCCGGGATCGTGCGCGACGAGGTCACCGCGGGCGCCTCGGGCTTCCTGGTGGCCGAACTGGACGGCGAGCCGGTGGGCTCCGCCCACATCGCCACCCTGGAGACGCTGCCGCCGCCGCGCTTCGGCCGCCGCCTGGCGGCGCGCGTGGGCGTGCCCACTGCCGTGCGCGCCGTGCTGGTGCTGTCGCTGCTGCGCCAGCAGGGGCTGGAGGAGGACGAGGCGCACGTGGGCGAGGTGGGGGTGCTGGAGACCGCCCGGCGACGCGGCGTGGCCACCGCGTTGATGGACGCGGTGGAGGCCCGCGCCCGCGCCATGTCCAAGACCCGGCTGACGCTGTGGGTGACGCTGGACAACACCGCCGCCATCCCCCTGTACACGCGGCTGGGGTTCGTGCCGCGCCGGCGGCGCACCTGGTTCCTGGGCCGGCTGGTGTTCCGCAGCCCCGGCCTGCAACTGATGGAGAAACGCATCGGAGGGGTGCATGAGGTGGACGGGAACTGATCTGGGGCTGTGGGCCGCGGCCATCGGCCTGGCCATCGTGATGACCGGCACGGCGCTGGCCGCCGGTGCCCGGCTGGGCGCGGCCCTGACGGGCGCCGCCGTGGTGGTGACGGCGGTCGTGGTGGCGAGATTGGCGTTTGAGAGCGACGCCGCCGGAAAATCGCGCGACTGATCGGGGGTTTCGCGGAATCCGCTGTTTTGCGGCATTTTTCCGGGGTTACGATCCGCAGGACGACGACCACGGAAGGGGAGTCATGGCGGATCAGAGCAGGGGTCGCGATCTTCCGCGGACCTTGACCGCGAGCGAGGCGGCGGCCCTGCTTGGGGTGAGCGTGGCCACGGTCCGGGGGTGGGCCGACCAGGGCCAGCTGCCGTCACACCGCACCGTCGGGGGCCACCGCCGCTTCGACGTGGACGAGCTGAAGGAATGGCTGGCCTCGCGCGGCGCCCCCGTGCCGGAGCGGGTGCGTCGGTTCGTGCGCTCGGCCGGCACCACCGACATCCCGCCGTGCCCCTCGCTGGCCCGCGAGCTCAACGCCCGCACCGATCAGATCGTGGCGCGCATGGTGGCGGGCTACGACGACGCGGTGGCCACCTGGGGGTCCCGGGCCACCGAGCCGGCGCTGCGCCGCAGCGTGGTGCGCTACCTGCGCGTCACCACCGCCGCCCTGGAGACGGGCAGCGTGGACCGCTCGGTGGGGCGCGCCGAGGTGGCCGGGTTCCGCGGCGGCATGCAGAGCGACTCCGGCGTGCAGGTGACCCTGGAGATCACGCGTCTGACGGCGGCGCTGGCCGTGGAGACCGAGGACGCCATCGCCCGTGGCGACGTGGTGGACGAGCGCGCCATGCCGTGCCTGCTGGCGGTGCTGGACCACATCCAGGCGGCCGTGGCGGCCGGTTTCCGTCAGGCCATGGATGAACGCAGCCGCGCGGTGACCACCGTCCTGTAACGCGCCGTGCAGCCATCCGAGAGGATGGCGCGGCGGGCCGTCGAATGCGCGGGGGATGCCAGGTCCCCCGTCAGGCTCGCCCAGCTCACCTCGTCCGTGCGCGCACCACCACGGGCACCGTGGTGGCCGTCACCCTGGCGGCGGCCATCGGCGGCGGCATCCACACCGGTGGCGCCAGCGTGGCCGGCGGCGACTCCCGGGCCTTCGGCACCGGCGCGCCCATCGGCTCGGCCACCGTCACCGGCCGCACGTTCCGGTGGCCCATCAAGCCGTTCGACCGCCCCCACCCCATCCGCGCCACCTTCGGTGAGCCGCGCGGGCTGGTGGACACCGGCCTGCCCCCGCAGAGCCGCGACCTCACGTGGCTGATCACCCACTCCCCCGACAAGCTGTCCCCGCTGGGCACCCGCGTGGTGCACACGGGCCTGGACATCACGGCGCGCGACGGCACGCCCGTGTACGCCGTGCAATCCGGATGGGCCGTCCGCAGCGGCACCGGGTACGAGACGCAGGTGAAGGTGGGCAGCTTCGCCTACGCGCACGTGTCGGACGCCGTGCCCACCGGCACCTACGTCACCGCGTACCGCACCGTGGTGGGCCGCGTGTACCCCGGCCAGCACCACGTGCACCTCACCGAGTTCTCCTCGCCGCGCGGCGTGCCGGTGAACCCCCTGGTGGGCGGCGGCCCCACGGGGTACCGCGACACCACGCCCCCGGTCATCCGCCGGGTCATCGGCTACGACGCCAACGGGGTGCGGGTGCCCCTCACCTGGGCCAGCGGGCCCATCGTGCTGGCGGTCAACGCGGCCGACCTGCAGACCCAGTGGCATCTGGAGACCGGCGTGTACCGGCTGAGCTACAGCTTCGAGGGCCTGCACTCGCACCGCATCGGGGTGCCGTTCACCACCATGCTGCAGCTGGACACGCTGCCGGTGGGGGCCGCGGCCAACACCATCTACACCCTCGGGTCGACGCGGCACACCACCGAGACCCGGTTCTGGTACCGCATCACCAACCGCAGTCCCAGCGGCGACGGGCTGCTGCACCTGGAGCGCTACCTGCCCGGCTGGTACCTGCTGAGGGTCACCGCCTCGGACGCGCGCGGCAACACCACCACGCGAGGCTTCCGCATCCTGGTGACGCGGCCCGGCCAGGTCCGCCGGCACCCGCACTGAGCCGGCCCCAATGCCGGTGACCCGCCGAGGCGGGCACCGGGGTAGCGAGCCGTAAGCCGGATTCTGTCGTGGGCAGCCATCTCTCTGGGACGCCTGTTGCCAGACGCCTCATGCGGCCGACCTGGGACTGGGCGAGCAACCCGTGACGTCCCGTTTTGGCCTTGCACCGGGTGGGGTTTACCCAGCCGGCCTGTCACCAGACCGCTGGTGCGCTCTTACCGCACCTTTTCACCGTTGCCGCGGATGCGAGCACCCGAGGCTGTGTCGTTTCTGTGGCACTGTCCCTGGGGTTTCCCCCGCTGGCCGTTAACCAGCACCCTGCTCTGCGGTGTCCGGACTTTCCTCAGGCCGTTTCCGGCCCGCGGCTGCCTGGCTCGCGCCGGGGATGGTACCCCAGATCAGAGGTCGCGGAGGACCCCGACCACGCGCCCCAGGATGGTGACGTCGGTGACCTCGATGGGCGGGAAGTCGGGGTTCTCCGGCATCAGCACCACGTGATCCGACTTGCGGATGAAGCGCTTCACCGTGGCCTCCTCGTCCACCAGAGCCACGACGATCTGCCGCTGGTCGGCGGTGGCCTGACGGCGCACGGCCACCAGGTCGCCGTTGAGGATGCCGGCGTCGCGCATGGAGTCGCCGGACACGCGCAGCATGAAGTCGGCCTGGAACGGCGCCTGCACCCAGTCCTCCACGTGCTCCTCGGCGAGGCGCGGCATACCGGCCGCCACCGATCCCACGAGCGGGAGGGCGTTGGGGCGCGGCAGCGAGCGCGGGGGCATGCGGCGCCCCGTCTCGTCCTCGTGCACCAGGATGGCGCGCGGCTTGGTGGGGTCACGCCGCAGGTATCCGGCCTCGGTGAGCTTGGACAGGTGCGCGTGCACCGTGGAGGGCGATGCCAGACCCACGGCCTCGCCGATCTCACGAACGGTGGGCGGGTACCCGTGTTCATCCGTGTGCCGGTTGATGAACTGCAGGATCTCGGCCTGCCGGCCGCTGAGCTCCGCCATGGGTCCACCTTGGGAGGGGGTCGAACACCAGTTCGGATCGGAACCTAGCACTCCTTCCGGTCGCTTGTCACGCATCCGACCTCCCCCAAGGGGTGGCATCAGGTCCACGCGATGGTGTGAGGACGGGACTTGCGTGCCGATGTACCTTCATTCACGTTGTCGCCCGGCGCGTTCGCCCCTCGAAAGGAATCCTCGGAACATGACCCGTCTCGGAATGCGGCGCGCGTTGCGCCTGGTGCCCGTGGCCGCCGCGTGCGCCGCCCTCGGGGCGTTCGGCGCAGGTTCGGCCGCCGCGCAGGCGCCCACGTTCACCTTCGCCAAGCCGGGACCGCTGATCCAGGACATCCAGAAGTTCTGGTCCCAGAACATGCGCAAGTACTACGGCCGGCGCTTCCGCTTCGTGCCGAAGAACCGCATCCTGGGGGCCACGGGCCAGTCGTCGCTGAACCGCCTGCCCTGCCCCGAGGGGCTCAGCTGGCGCACCGACGTCAAGGACAACGCCATCGGCGGCGAGTGCAGCACCGGCTACATCGTGGTGTGGGACGCCACCCCCGCGGGCATCCTGGCCCGCATCGCCCGCAACTACGGCCAGGCGCCGGTGGGCATGGTGTTCGCGCACGAGTTCGGGCACGTGGTGCAGGCGCAGCTGGACATCAACCAGTCCACCATCCACATGGAGCAGCAGGCCGACTGCTTCGGCGGCGCCTACGTGGCGTGGAACGTGCAGCACGGGGCCGTCAAGCTGATCAGCTCACCGGGGGACATCGACCAGCTGTTCCGCGGGATGCTGCTGGTGCGCGACGACCCCGGCACCTCCGCCGGTGACAGCGGCGCCCACGGCAGCGGCTTCGACCGCGTGCGGGCCTTCCAGGACGGCTACCTCCGCGGCATCGCCGCGTGCCGGGCCTACCGCCACAAGCTGCCCCCGCTGTTCGAGACCGCCTTCACCGCGAACGACATCGGCACCGGGGGCAACCTGCCCTACGACCAGCTGCTCAGCGACGTCACCCCGGCGGTGAACAAGTACTTCACCCAGACCGAGCCCGGGTTCACCGACGTCACGCTGGCCGACCCCGCGGCGGTGCCCCCCGCCGACGGCACCTGCAGCACGGTGATCCCGCTCACCACCGTGTGCCCGGCCACGCGCACCGTGTACTTCGACACCGCCGCGGTGCGCAGCCAGCACACCAACGTGGGCGACGCCGCCACCGCGGCGCTGCTGGCCCTCACCGCGGCCGACTCGGCGGTTCCCGCCGACGTGCCCGCGGCCTCCCGCTACCTGTGGGATGCATGCCGGGCCGGCAACTTCTTCCGCACCGAAGCCGCGGCCGGACAGTTGTCGGCGGGCGACATGGACGAGGTGCTGAGCTTCCTGCTGCACCCCGCCGCCACCATCCAGCCGGGCGACTACGCCCGTGCGGCGCTGGCCCTGCGGCGCGGCGTGTTCGGCGGCCGGGACTCCTGCCCGGCCTTCATCGCCAACCCCGGCATCTGACCGCCACGCACCGGGGGTCCGCCGCGCGGCGGACCCCTACGGCGTGACGCCGGTGGGCTCGATGCTGATGGGCGTGTCGTGCGCCCCCTTGGGCAGCCTGGCGGCGCCCACGGGCCGGAACGAGCGCACGATGGCGTGCATGGTCTCGGGGCTGAGGGCGCGGTCGGTGTTGATGGTGTTGCTCACCCAGTAGTGCACGCCGCGGTAGGTGAAGCCCTCGCGCATCAGGGTCTTCCCGTTGTAGTAGGTGAGCGAGCTGACAAGGCCGTGCGAGGTGCCCTCGGTCCTGCCGACGGTGCCGGTGGGGCCGTCCAGGATGGGCGGGTCCTTCATCACCGTGGCCTCGATGCCCCAGTACTGGTTGGACCCGTCGGAGGCCACCTGGTCGAACACGATCTTCACCGCCTGAGGGCCCTGGCCCTTGACGTTGTTCGTGTTCACCCGGTACGAGCGCACGTACTTCACGGATGATCCGGCCGCCACCTGCAGGGGTGCCATCAGCCGCATGCCGGTGGCCTGCCCGAGGGTGCGCATCACCGACACCAGCGAGGTGGTGTTCACCACGGCGGGGCCGGCGGGCTTGGCCGTCTTGCTGGGTTTGGGCGGCACGTACGGCTGCCCGGTGAAGTCGGTGCCCACGATCACCACCGCGTCCGATGCCCCCAGGTCGGCCACCGGCACGCTGACCAGGCCGGTGTTGGGTCCCAGCACCACCTGCAGATTCTGCGCGGCCTGCAGGCTGCCGGGCCGGTCGCTGGAGAACCCGACGCTGGTGGTGGTGTGGTCGAAGGCGGCGGCGTTGCCGGCGGGACTGGCCTGATAGCCCTTCGCACGCAGGATCTCGGCCATGCGCTGGCTCACCAGGGTGCGGCCCGACCCGTTGAGCACGTTCACCGTGACGTTGGCGGGGTTGAGCTTGGCCACGGGCGCCGTGTTGAGGAACGGCGGGTTCTGCCACTCCTCGATCTTGCTCTGCAGCTCGCTCTGGGACACCAGCTGGATGGACGCGCCCGTGGACGTCATCGACGTGCCCCCGTTGATCTGCACCTTGAAGACGCGGTCGTTGGGGATGCTGATGGCCCATTGGGCCAGTTGCAGCAGGAAGCCGGCGCTGCGGAAGTTGGTGGTGGTGGCGTGGGCCACCGCGCTGAGCAGGTCCGGGGCCTTCGAGAGCTGCCCGTGCGTGCGCCGCTTGACCTCGGTGAGGAACATCTGCTGGCGCGCGATGCGCGAGAGGTCGCTGTCGTAGTGGCGGTAGCGCACGAACGACAGCGCGTCGTTGCCCAGCAGGCGCTGGTACCCGGGCATGATGTCGATGGGGGCGAAGTTGGACGCCGCCGTGCCCGTGTTGACGTGGTAGTAGCGCCGGTCCACGTCGATGTACACGCCGCCGATCTTGTTCACCAGGTTGGCGAACCCCTGGAAGTCGACGTTGAAGAAGCCCTGGATGGACTGCCCGGTGAGATCGTGGAGGGTCTCGATCACCTTGGCGGGCCCGCTGTGGCCGCCCAGCTGGCCGTCGGTGTACGCCTCGTTGAGCTTGGCCTGCCCGAACCCCGGGATGTTCACCCACAGGTCGCGCGCGAAGGACATCAGGCTGATGAACTTCCGCTGGCTGTCGATGTGGGCCAGGATCATGCTGTCACTGCGCCCGTAGTCCGCGCCGCGGGTGTCGCTGCCCAGCAGCACGATGTTCACCGGGGCACCCGAGGGCACCGACTGCACCACCCGACGCGCCTCGTTCACCTCGGGCGTGTTGGGGCTGATGGTGGCGATGGTCTTCTCCACCACCCGGTAGCCGCTGTACACCGCGCCCGCGACCAGCCCGAGGGCAAGCCACCCGGTCCAGGCCGCGAGACTGAGCCACCGCGGCGTGTGGCGCCTGATTCGGTAGTACCGCGCTCCGGTGTGCAGATCAGACACGGGCCTCGCCCGCTGCATGGCTCTCGAGAATCGCTAGGCCCGGCATCGCTCGTAACGTAGCGGTCGTGCCACTACTCGTCAGTGAATATGGTCGAAGAGCGGCCGGTGCTGGGCCTGAATGCAATCCAGTGGAATCGAACTCCCGAGGGATCACGCATGCCCACGAAACAGACGCCTGCTCGTCTTCGCGGTTCGTCTGCGCACAAGATGCACTCGCCAGTGCGCTGTGGCACGGGTGACCTCAGGAACCCATCTGTGGCCCCGTGCTTTCATGGGCCAGACGATTCGTGGGGCGTCGTCGTCGTGCCCATGTGGATGCTCCTCTGCGGAGCTGTCCATCTAGGCAGCTGGATGGCGGTCGTCCACTTGCCGCCGTCGACCGACAGCCGCACATCTCCCCCTTCCTCAGGTGCGACGAACGTGGCGATCCGGCCATGAAGGCTCCCGCGACTGCCTCTGCCGACGTCGAGGTCTTGGGCGGACGTTCCAAGCATCACAAAGACCTGGTGGACGCCCCCTGCGGCGGGTGTGGTGAGCCAGATCCCCCGGCGGTGCAAGCGCTCGGTCGTGTCACAAGCCGTCGAGGCAACGCCGGTGCCACCATCGCGGACGATCAGGCACACCGTGCCTCGTCTCACGCCGCGACCCGTGAAGACGCTGTACCGGTGAATGCGCGCCGCGAGAACCAGCGTCGAAGGAGCAACGGCTTTGCGCGTGGCGCCGGGGAGGTGTTCCTTCGTGCCCGGGACCACGATGGGCGCCGTCGCTCTTCCGGACCGGGCGATGATCGTTCCGCCGGCGATGCCCGTCGCGAGTGTCGCAGCGGCCGCACCGGCCACCACGACGCGGCGACGGCGGCGGCGCTGACGCGTGTATGTCGCGTGAGCGCGGACGAGTTCCATGTCGAGGCGATGGAGGGCGCGTGGGAAGGTCATTGGAGGCCTCCGAGAAGGGCGCTTCGGACGGTTGCGAGCGCCCGGGATACACGAGAGCGCGCGACCTCAGGGCTGCAGTTCTGGGCACCCGCGATCTCTTCGTACGACTGCTCCCCGCTGACCCTCGCCACGAGGGCGCCGCGTTGCACCGCAGAAAGGCTTTCGAGGGCGGATGCGACCTCGGGGGCGTTGGCCATGCGCTCGGCATCGATGCGACGCTCGATCTCGGCGACCTCATCCGGCTGCCACTGGAGCCTCATGCCAAGCCGGGTACATGCGCTCGTGTGAACACGGTCTCGCCGCCAGTGCATCCGCACCAGGTTTCTCGCGATCGCGTACAGCCAGGCCGCTGCCGAGCCCTCACCACGGTCTCGGAAGCGATGGATGCTGGCCAAGGCCTGGGCGAAGGTCTCGGCGGTTAGATCCAGCGCGTCCTCCGCATTCGGCACATCGGCTCGAATCAACCGGTGCACGTCCTCGACGGTAGCGCAGCACGCGGGCGAACCGCAGCGCCACGCCGCCGGGATAGCGCGTGGAGCGCATCACCGAGTCGAGGGCCACCTCCCCACCACCTCCGGCCGGAGGTGCACGGAGTGGGCGTCGCGGCCCGCCTCCAGTTCCAGGAACCGCCGGGTCTGCCAGTCGAGCATGTCGTCGGTCATGCCCTTGAAGGTCTTGCCCACCATCACCAGCCCGCCGCCGTCCGGGTCGCGCGCGCCCATGTGGATGTTCGACAGCTTCCCGCGGCGGCGGCCGCTGCCCCACTCCACCGCAAGCACCACCAGCAGCAGGATGCGGCGCGGCTTCACCTTCACCCACGCCGCGCCGCGCCGGCCCGCCTCATAGGGGGCGTCCAGGCGTTTCACGATCACGCCCTCGTGCCCGGCGGCCACCAGGTGGTCGAAGAACTCCCGGCCGCCCGCCGCGTCGGTGATCCTGCGCGGCACCCCGCAGGCCCCACCGGTGACCTCCTCCAGCTGCGCCAGCCGGTGACGCAGCGGCACGGCCAGCAGGTCCCGCCCGTCGCGGTGCAGGATGTCGAACAGGAACAGGACAGCGGCGCCGCGGCCCCGCCGCCCGGGCCATGCGCGACCCGGTGGCCTGGAACGGCAGCGGGCGTCCCGCGTCGTCCACCAGCAGCACCTCACCGTCCAGCACCGCCGACCGGCACGCGAACCCGCCGGCGACGGCCACCACCTCGGGTGCACGCGCCGTGATGTCCTCCATGCCGCGGGTGAAGATGCGCACCTCGCCGTCGTGGATGTGCAGTTGCACGCGCACGCCGTCGAGCTTGCAGTCCACCACGGCCAGACCCGACTCGGGGTCGGCGCAGCCGCGCACGGCCTCGGCCACGTCCGGGGCACTTCCGGCCAGCATGGGCCGCACCGGCCGGCCCACCTGCAGCCCCACATCCGTCAGCGCGTCGGCCCCGCCCGACAGCGCCAGCCGCGCCACATCGCGTGCCCGGGCCGCCAGCATCGCCGCCCGCTGCACGTCCCCCAGCGGCACGCCCGCCGCCGCGGCGATCCCGGCCAGCATCACCCCGTCCAGCGCCCCGTGGCGCACCTGCCCGGTGATCAGCTCGGCCAGGAAGCGCTGCTCGTCGGCGGTGGCGGCACCCAGCAGCTCGGCCAGCACCCCCCTCCGCACCGCGGCCGAGCCCGTGCCACGCGCCTCGGCCAGCCGGCCCAGCGCCGCGTCCACCTGCGTGAGGGTGAGCGACGCCTCCTGGGTTGCGGCGGGTGGCTCGCGCACCGCCGCCCACCCCACGCCCAGGCGCCCCTGCGGCACCACTCCCGCCAGGTAGTCGGCCACCAGGCCGACGTCCTCGGGGTCCCCGGCGGCGGCGCGGCGCAGCAGGCCCGACAGCTCGCGCACCTTGTCCGACCGTGCACGGGTGCCGGCCAGGCGATGGGAGGCCGCGACCACCTCGGCCAGCGTCACGGGGAGGGCCATCGCCACATCCTGGCAGGGCCGCCCCCGGCTCGGCCTCACCCGCGGGTCAGCGGATCACCACCTCGCCCCGGTCGGTCTCGATGCCCACGGCGGTGATGCCCGTGGGGGCACCGGTGTGGCGCACCGGCAGCCCGTGGTCGCCCAGCCAGGCGTCCATCAGGTCCGGCCCGCCGCCCACCTCCACGAACGAGAAGCCACCGGGCACGCACTCGTGCCCCGCCTCGGCGAAGCGCCGCTCCCAGGTGCGCATCCGCGTGTCCTGATCGCCCACGTAGGCCACGAAGAACGGCAGCGGGTAGCGGTTCATCCCCGCGTTGCGGAACTTCACCTCGCCCCCGTCGGCCATGGCCATGAGGCCCTGCTGCACCGGCAGCCCGCGCCGGTGGGCCGACTCGTCCAGGTCGTCCACGCCCAGCACCCACCAGATGGGGCGGTCGGTCCCGTTGAGGGTCTGGGCCAGCCAGGCGGCGTCAGCCAGCGAGGTATCGCCCACGCCCAGCAGCTCCAGGTACAGCGGCGGTTTCAGCGGGACGATGCGGTTGGTGGTGCCACCCAGGTGGCGGCCTCCGGGCACCGACCCCAGGCCGTACTCCCGGCGCAACCGCTCCGCGGCGGCATCGATATCGACCACCCCGTAGATGACGTGATCGATGTACATGCCCTCGTTGCCCACGACCTCACCTCCGGTTGACCGGCCCGGAACCCACTCTGGGACGGGACGCCGGGGCGGGCATCTCCACAGGCTCGGACGCGCGCTGCGGGAAACCCCCCGTCAGCCGGGGCTGCGCCGGGCGGCGTCCAGCCGCGTGCGGATCTGGTCGTAGGTGTGCGGGTCGATCTCGCCCGAGGCCAGCCGGCGCTCCAGCAGCCGGTCCGGGTCGTCGTGATCCCCCGCCTGCGACGCGCCCCCGTGCCCGGCTCCGGCGACGGCCGGGACGATGCGGGTCACGGCCCACACCACGACGCCGATCACCACCACCCACAGCACAACCATCGACACCCACCCCAGAGGGGTCATCTCATCCCACCCACCGTGCATCATCACCGGCTCCTTTCCACGCCCGCCGTGATGAGTGTGGACCCCCCGCATGAAGGTCGCATCGGGGGTTTCGTGTGGATCCGGTCAGGGTGCGGCCGCGCGGGCGCGGACCATCAGCCGCCGATTGGCTGCACGTCCACGCCCAGCTCGGCCAGGAGCCCCTCCACGCGCTGCCGAACGTCCTCGCGGATGCCGCGCACCGTCGCGATGTCCTGCCCGGCCGGATCGGTGACCTGCCAGTCCAGGTAGCGCTTGCCGGGGAAGATCGGGCAGGTGTCGCCGCACCCCATGGTGATCACCACGTCCGAGTCGCGCACCGCCTCGTCGGTGAGGCGCTTGGGGAAGGCATCGGCCAGGTCCAGGCCGATCTCGGCCATGGCCTGGGCCACCACCGGGTTGATCGCATCGCCCGGGGCCGACCCGGCGGACCGCACGCGCACACGTCCGCCCGAGAGCGCCGTGGTGAGGCGGGCGGCCATCTGGGAGCGCCCGGCGTTGTGCACGCACACGAACAGCACTTCCGGCTCCTGCTGGCTCACGGTGACTCCTCCTGGGTGGGGGTCGCTGGTGCGCACCAGGGTAATCCATTGACATTCATCGTTTCAATCGGTCAATGTAGATCCATGAACATCGATCTGGAACTCGCGCCCAAGACCAAACGCGCGCCCGGCGCCCCCTGCTGCGCACCGGTGGCGTATCCCGACGTCCAACGGGAGCGGGCCGAGCGGATGGCCCTGGTGGCCAAGGCGCTGGGGGACCCCATCCGTCTGCAGCTGGTGGACGTGCTCCGGCGCCACGCCGGGAAGGTGTGCGTGTGCGAGCTCACCCCGCTGTTCGAGGTGGGGCAGTCCACGGTGTCGCATCACCTCAAGATCCTGCGCCGCGCCGGCATCGTGGATTCCGAGCGCGTCGGTCTGTGGGCCTACTACTACGTCCTGCCGGAGGCGCTGCACGACCTCGCCGGCTGGCTGGGCACCCCGCCGGGGGAGGGTGACGGATGAGCGACCACGAGGACATCCGCGGCGCCGTGCGGCAACGGTACGCCGAGGCGGCGCGCACGGCGCAGGACGGCGATGCCGGATGTTGTGAGAGCGCCTGCTGCGATCCAGCCGGCAAGCGGGTGTTCGGCGACGTCCTCTACGGCACCGACCAGCACGCGGAGCTCCCGGCGGCCGCGCTGCGGGCCAGTCTGGGGTGCGGCAACCCCGTGGCCATCGCCGAGCTGCGGGAGGGCGAGGTGGTGCTGGACCTGGGCAGCGGCGGCGGCATCGACGTGATCCTCTCGGCCCGGCGCGTCGGCCCCACGGGGCTGGCCTACGGCCTGGACATGACCGACGAGATGCTGGAGCTGGCGCGCCACAACGCGGCGGAGGCCGGCGTGGGCAACGTCCAGTTCCTGAAGGGCTACATCGAGGCGATCCCCCTGCCGGACGGCTGCGTGGACGTGGTCATCAGCAACTGCGTGGTGAACCTCTCCCCCGACAAGCCCGCGGTGATGCGCGAGGCCCTGCGCGTGCTGCGCCCCGGGGGGCGCCTGGGGATCAGTGACGTGGTGGCCGAGGACCGTCTCACGCCCGCGCAGCGCGCCGACCGGGGCGACTGGGCCGGGTGCATCGCCGGCGCGCTCAGCGTCACCGAGTACCACCGGCTGCTGGCCGGGGCGGGGTTCGGCGAGACCGCCATCCGGTTCACCCATGAGGTGGGGGACGGTCTGCACGGGGCCATCATCAACGCGGTCAAGCCCGCGGGTGCGGACCCCTGCTGCGGCCCCGGCTGCTGCGGCTGACCGCCCGGGCCGCGCGTCAGATGCCGGCGCGACGGCGGATCTCGCGCACGCACTCCTCGGCCGTCGCCGTCGCGGTGTCGATCACGATCACCCCGGGGTCGTCCCAGGGCTCGTACTCGCGCTCCTGGATGTCACGCCAGGTGGGCAGCATCAGGCCGGGAATGGATGAATGGCGGGTCTCCGCCCGCCTGCGGTGCTCGCCCGCATCCGAGCACACCACCTCCACGTCGAGTGTGCGGGTGGCGTGCCGGGCACCCACCTCGTGCCAGGCGCCCCGGGTGACGGCGAGTGGGTTCACGCAGTCGGCCACCACCGTGAGGCCGTTGGCGAGCTGACCCGCGGCGATGGCCTGGGCGACCACATACCCGACGGCGCCCAGCGGCTGGGTCAGGGTGCTGGCCTCCACGATGGCCTGCTCGATGGCGTCGATGCGCAGGTGCACGGCGCGCACCTGCCGGGCGAGGAGGGCGGCGATGGTGCTCTTACCGGTGGCCGGGAGGCCCCCGACGACCAGGAGCGTGGCGGGTGCGGCGGTGGTGGGGTGGCTCACGGGCTTCCAGCCTGGACGGTCGCAGGGTCCCTCGCAAGCGCGTCGACCACGAGGGTCGCCGGTGCCCATCCGGCGGGCGACGCGGCGCGGGTCGTGGGTGTAGCGTCGCCCGCGTGACCCTCTGCGTTGATCCGCGCTTGCTTGAGACGTTCGAGGTGGTTGCCCGTGAGCTGCACTTCGCCCGGGCCGCTCGGGAACTGCGGCTCTCCCAGCCCACCGTGACGCTGCAGGTGAGGCGCCTGGAGCAACAACTCGGCTTCAAGCTCTTCGAGCGCAGCTCCCGTCACGTGGAGCTGACACCGCCCGGAAGCAGGCTCCTCCAGGGCGTCGGGCCGGGGCTTCAGCGTCTTCAGGCGGCGATCGACGAGTCCCGGGCGATCGCGGGGGTCCGGATGACGTTGACCGTCGCGGTCGAGATGGACGTCGGGGAGTGCTGGCTGGCGGCCATTCGCGAGTTCGCCCGCGACAACGACGACGTCCGGATCACGGTGATGCGCGCACAGGAACCCGGCGTGCTTGCCGCCGTCCAGACGGGCCAGGCAAGCGCCGCGTTGCACTGGTCGCCGCCCCGGCTCTCGCGTCTGCTGGGCCAGGAGATCGCAGACGTCGACGTCCGCATCGCGATGCGGGAGGGTCATCCGCTATCGGGGCGCTCCGCCGTCACCCGAAGCGATCTGCGGCGCTTCCCCCTGGTCCTGTTCGACCGCCTGGAGGCCCCCGGCATCTGGGGCCACTACATCGACCTGCTCTTCGACGGCGACCGGGCCGCCGTGGAGATCCACGGGGTCTCCAGCGTCGACCGGGCGCAGGCGGCGATGCTGGACGCCGTCAGGGCCAATGATCGGCTCACGCTGGTGCGGGGCGAGCACCCGCTGGCGGCCGACACCGACGGCCTCACGATCCGCGATCTGTCGCCCCCGCTCACCCTGCCGCTCTTCTGGTCGCACCCCGCTCAGCGACGGAATGGATTGTCAAACCGGCTCAAGCGGCACCTCGTTTCTCTTGCGGAGGCACCGAAGACGTCCGTATAGAGGCCGATCATTTCGCCTGAGACTAATGATCATCCAACGGGTCTCATTGGTCCCCGGCAGGGCGGTTCCATAGGTTTTCGGTTCGTGGAACCGGCCAAGGGTGGACGCGACAACGGCGCGAGCCCGTCCCGGGTCGTCGCCCTCCGGAGGGCGACCCTCCTGCTGGGGGTCGCGGGCGACATCGTCTACGACGTGGCATACGCCAGCAACACCGAACGGGAGCGCCCCAACGGCGAGGTCGCGGCCGATGTCTTCCAGGCATTCGTCGCGATCGCGGACGCGGAGAAGATCCTCCGGCGGATCCTCGGCGAGTGCAGCGGTACCGACGACCCGAGGCGCGCCACCTGACGCTCGCTTTCTCCGGGGCGACCGGGATACGTTCGTCTGGAAAATGCGAATTCGGCTGGTGCCATGCAGAACTCACCCACGTGGACCGCGCTGCGATTCATCGACGACGTCGTCAACGACGGCAACCTTTCGGCGACCGAGCGGTTCTTCAGCGCCGGGCACGTGATCCACGACCCGCTGTTCGACGACCTGCCCGACGGGCCGGAGGGAATGGCCCTCCGGAGCAGTCGCTACCGGACGGCATTCCCCGACCTGCGGTTCCGGGTGGACGGCGTCTCCCACGACGATCCCGTGGTGGTGATCCGGGGGGTCGCGGGCGGCACGCATCTGGGCCCCCTGCTGGAGCATCAGCCCACCGGCCAGATCGTTCTGGCGCTGGTGTTCTACTGGTTCCGCTTCGAGGGCGACCTGATCGCGGAAACGTGGACCACCTCCAGCGCGCAGCGCAGCTGCAGGCAGCTGGGGCTGGTGTCCGCGACTGGCGCCGTCCCGTTCCACGGCGGCGGCTGACCGGATCCGCCGGCGAACGGCGGCGCAAGCGGGCCCGAAACGAAAGGAGCCCCGCGATGCGGGGCTCCTGAACATGCGGCTGAGAGGACTTGAACCTCCACGACCTAAAAGGTCACAAGGCCCTCAACCTTGCGCGTCTACCAATTCCGCCACAGCCGCACGGTCTTGGAACACAATACCGCTCCGACCGTCCGCGGAGCGCACGCCGACCAACCCTCACACCGACCCGCAGCGGCGCCGAGGCGCCCCGGCGGGATCAGCCGAAGATCACCTCGATGAGCTTGACCACCCACGCGATGATGTACACGTTGAGGGCGGCGAACAGGTAGATGGCGATGCCCAGCACGACGGTGGCGATGAGGCCGGTGACGTACTTGACGGGCAGGGGAAGCGATTTGGTTTCCATTGAGGCGGGATGCTAGCGCCTCTCCCGGCCACGCTGTGGGGACGTTTGGCCGGGACCCACCCGGCCGACCGCCCCTCGTCCCTAGTAGTTCTTCACCAGGAAGTACGTGGTGATGAAGAACAGCACCGTGGCGACCACCGTGATGCGGTCCAGGTTCTTCTCCACGATGGCCGAGCTGCCACCGTACGTGGAGCTCGTGCTGCCCACGCCGAACGCGCCGGACAGGCCCGCGTCCTTCCCGCTGTGCAGCAGGATCAGGAAGATCACCAGCACGGCGAGCAGCGAATGGATGATGATGATGGCGGTGAGCATGATGCGGCAGGGTAGCAGCCCCATCCGCCCGGGCCAGGCGGGCGGCGCGCATGGCTGATGGCGCGGCGCTGCCGGAGGCATGGGCGCACATCCCCGCGCTGCCCCTCCTCAACCCGCCCGAGTTCCCCCTGTGCTTCGTGTGCGGCCCGGACAACCCGCACGGCCTGCACCTGCGGGTGCACCGGGACGGCGAGGATGCGGTGGCCGTGCACATCCCCCCACCCCACCAGCAGGGGTACCCCGGACGGGTGCACGGGGGGCTGGCCGGGATGCTGGTGGACGAGCTGCTGGTGTACGCCGGCGTGCCGCACGGCCTGTGGGGGATGACCGCCCGTGTCACCTACCGGCTGCGGGCGCCGCTGGAACCCGATCTGCCCATGTTGGTGCGGGGGACGCTGCTGAGCCGCAGCACCGGCGGGTTCAAGGCCCGGGTCACCATCACGCGCCCCGACGGCGTCTGCGCCGTGGAGGGCGAGGGCACCTGCGTCCGCTGGGACGGCAGGATGGTTCCGTAACTCAACCGCCCGGCGCACGCGCCGATAGGGCGGCATGTTCCCGGTTGACGACCTCCCCGCGGACGACGCGCCCGAGGCCCCTGCCGGCGTCAACACCGTGGCGTTCCGCACCGCCGACGCCGACCCGCGCGGGGTCGCGTTCATCAGCGCCGCCGCCTTGGCGGTGCTTGGCCATCCAACCTCAGCGTTCCTGCGGGGCCGGATGACGCTGATGGACGTGGTGCACCCCGGCGACCGCGACGCGCTGCGGGCGGCGCTGTCACGGGTGGCCGTGGGGGACCACCTCAGCCTGAGCTACCGCGTGGTGGACCCCGCCTGGGTGTGCCGCGCCGCCGACGAGACCTGCACCATCGCACCGGACGGCACGCAGGAGGGCTCCATCACCTCCGTACCGGGGCCCGGGACGATCCTGGAGGTGGACCCCCTCACGGGCCTGCCGAGCGGCCACGCGCTGCACGTGCGGCTGGACCGCGAGACGCACGACGAGCGCAGCGTGGACCTGTCGCTGGTGCTGGTGGACGTCGGGGGCCTCGGGGACATGAACGGCCTGCTGGGCCACGCGTGGGGCGACGCCGCCCTGGTGGACGTCACCCGCCGCCTCGCCGGCTCGGTGCGGCGCCGCGACCTGCTGTGCCGCCTGTGGGGCGGCACCTTCGCCGTGCTGATGGTGGGCACGGGCGTGTTCGAGGCGCTGGCGGTGGGCGAGCGCCTGCAGCGGGCGGCCCGGCTGGAACACCCCGACGGCCGGCCCGGCGCGGCCTGCGTGGGCATCGCGCAGCGCGGTGCCGGCGAGCCCGCCGAGGGCGTCATGGCACGCGCCATGCACGCCGTGACCCGCGCGAAGCGGCTGGGTGGCGACCGTGTGGTGGTGGCGCCTCCCCCCACGCCCTGGGGCGGCCCAACCGCCGCCGGCCAGCGCCTCGGCGCGGGCTGAAAACGAAGGTTCAGCCGGCGCCGGCCGGTGCCGATGCCAAGGGGGATGTCAGACCACGCCCCCCACCTGCGTCGGCTGGAACAGACGCTGGACCTGCGCCGCGCCCACGGCGCTCCCCGACGTCAGCTGCGCCCCCTCATCTGCGAGGTGTGCGGCGACCCGCTGACGACCGGCGGCCCCATCTGCCCCACCTGCCGAGCTCGCATGCTGGCCAAGGTGACGGGCAGGCCCGGCGATCCCGCCCCGGCGCCAACATCCAAGCGCGCCAACAACGGGCTGCTGAACAGCCTGCCGGGCGTGCTGTACCGCGCCTCACCGGACCAGCGCCGCCGCCTCAGCTACGTCACCGACGCCATCACCGAGCTGACCGGCCACAAGGCGGACGTCTTCCGCACCGGGTACCTCACCCTGGCCGACCTGATCCACCCGGACGACCGGGAGATGGTGCGGGAGGCCCTGCAGGGTGAGCACCTCACCCGCGGCTTCGAGCTGGAGTACCGCATCACCCTGGCCTGCGGCGACGAGCGCTGGGTGAACGACCGGGGACGCCGGTCGGGCCGCACCTCCCCCTTCTGGGATGAGGGCCTGCTGGTGGACGTCACCGAGCGCCGCCGCTCGTACGAGCAGCTGCTGCACGAGGCGCGCACCGACGCGCTCACCGGAACGGCCAACCGCCGGCACCTGCAGGAGCGCCTGTCCGAGGAGTGCGCGCGTTCGGAGCGCACGCTCACCCCGCTGTCGGTGCTGGCCCTCGACGCCGACCACTTCAAGCGCGTCAACGACACCCACGGCCACGACGCCGGCGACCGGGTGCTGGTGGACCTGGCCCGCCGCTTCACCGACACCGTGCGCAAGTACGACCTGGTGGCGCGCGTGGGCGGCGAGGAGTTCATCGTGGTGCTGCTTGGCGCCACCGACGATGAGAGCACGATGCTGGCCGAGCGCATCCGCCACGCGGTGGAGGCCACGCCCTGCGGCGACCTCCCCGTGACCATCTCGGTGGGCTGCACCACGTGGGCCCCGGGCGACACCGCCGACTCGCTGATCAAGCGGGCCGACATCGCGTTGTACGACGCCAAGCGGGCCGGCCGCAACCGCGTGGTGGTGGAGCCCGCCCCGCTGACCGCGGACCGGTAGCGCCCCGATCCCACTAGGCTGCGGGCATGGAGATCCGTGCCCGCGATGCCGCCACACCGTTCGTCACCGTGGACGGCAGCACCATCAGGAGCCTGCTGGACCGCAGCAACGCCCCGGTGGCCAACCACAGCCTGGCCGAGGCCACCCTGGGGGCCGGTGAGCGCACCACGCGCCACCACCACCGGGTGTCCGAGGAGATCTACTACCTGGTGGCCGGCGAGGGACTGATGGAGCTGGACGGCGAGGTGGCCGAGGTGCGCACCGGTGACGCCATCCTCATCCCGCCGGGGGCCTGGCACCAGATCACGGCCTCGAAGGACGGGCCGCTGCGCCTGCTGTGCAGCTGCAGCCCCCCGTACTCGCACGAGGACACCTTCTTCGAGTAGCCGGCGCGCCCGCCGCACTAGGATGGCGGGCCCACACCCCACCCCGCACCACCGACACAGGAGCACGCGTGGCAGAGCAGCTGATCCGCATCGGACACAGCCCGGACCCCGACGACGCCTTCATGTTCTACGCCCTCGCCGAGGGGCTGATCCCCATGGACGGCTTCCGCGTGGAACACATCCTCCGGGACATCGAGACCCTCAACCGCTGGGCGGTGGAGGGGCGTCTGGAGGTGACCGCATTGTCGGTGCACGCCTACGCGCATGTGGCCGACCGGTACCGCCTGCTGCCCCACGGCGCCTCCATGGGTGAGAAGTACGGGCCGATGGTGGTGGCCCGTGAGCAGATCGACCCCGCCACCCTGCCCAACCTGCGGGTGGCCATCCCGGGCACGTGGACGTCCGCGTTCCTGGAGCTGCAGCTGGCGGTGGGACGCATCGACAACCCGGTGATCGTGCCCTTCGACACCGTGCTGGACGAGGTGGAGGCCGGCAACGTCGACGCCGGGCTGGTGATCCACGAGGGCCAGCTGACCTACCAGACGCAAGGGCTGGTGAGCATCCTGGACCTGGGTGAGTGGTGGGACGAGCTCACCGGTGGCCTGCCCCTGCCGCTGGGGGCCAACGCCGTGCGCCGGACCTGGGCGAGGAGGTCATGCCCGCCTGTCGCGTCTGCTGCGCAACAGCATCGGCTACGCCCTGGAGCACCGCACCCCGGCCCTGCGCCACGCCGAGCGGTTCGGCCGCGGCCTGGACGAGGAGCTGGCCGACCGCTTCGTGGGCATGTACGTCAACCAGCGCACCATGGATTACGGCGACGACGGCCGGGCGGCGGTGGTGGAGCTGCTGCGCCGGGGCCACGAGGCGGGGCTGGTGCCCGGCCCGGTCCCGGTGGACTTCATCGAGGACTGATGCCGGACTGGCAGGCCGAGATCGACCGGTGGACCGAGCGGTTCCGGGGCGAGCCGGCGCCCCCGGAGCCGTTCGCCACCGCGCTGCGGGAGGGGTGGTCCGACTCGGCGCGCCTGGCGCTGGCCGCCGCCGCCGAGGCGTACGAGGTGCAGCACGCCGGCCTCACGGCGCAGCTCCGGGCGGCCGGCTGGGACCTGGTGCGCTTCGACGCCGACCCGGAGGGGTGCTCCCGGTGCGCGCGGTACGCCGGATGCGCCTACACCCTGGGTGCCGACGAGCGCCTTCCCGACGCGCCGCCCCTGCCAATCTGCCCCGCCTGCCGGCACACCCTCAACCTCCTCACCCCCTACTTCATGCACAGCATGGGGCTGGACATGGACGACCTGGTGGCGGCCTCCGTGCCGTACACCGCCGACTGACCGCCGGGTGGGCCTGGGGGTGACCTCCGTGTTCCAGCCGCCCGACGCGCGGCCGCTCGGGCTGGCCGGCATCATGTCCACCGCGCTGGCGATGTACCGCGCCCGGCCGGGGTCGCTGCTGCTGATCGGGGTGATCACCACCCTGCCGGTGGCGGTGCTGGGGATGGTGAGCGAGCTGGCCTACGGGGTGCCGCAGGGCCGCTGGCCCACCCTGGCGCGCAGCCTGGCCATCGCCATCCCCACGGTGCTGCTGGCCCAGGTGGGGGTGGCGGCCGCCACGGTGCTGGCCATGAACCTGCTGCACCGCCGGCCCGCGTCGGCCTCCACCGCCCTCGAGCTGGTGGGCGTGCGTTTCTGGCCGCTGGCGGCCGTGGTGGCGGTGATGCTGCTGGGCGTGTTCGGTGGCGCGGTGGCCCTGATCATCCCCGCGCTGATCCTCATGACGATCTGGCTGTTCGCGCCGTCGGTGGCGGTGGTGGAGGGCCGCGGCGTGCGCGATGCGCTGCGCCGCAGCATGCGTCTCACCAACGGGGCCTTCTGGTGGACCCTCGGCTCGTACATCGTGCTGCAGCTCACCGTGGCCGTGGTGGGTGTGGCGGTGGTGCGGCTGGCCGGCATGCCGCTGAGCGGGCTCGCCGGCAGCGCGGGCACCGTGGCCAACGGCGCCGTCCAGGCGGTGGTGAGCGCCATCGTGCAGCCGGTCGCCGTGCTGACACCGGCGCTGATGTACCTGGACCGGCGGGTGCGCGCGGAGGGCGCATGGCCGCTGCCGGGACCCGTTTTGGTGGAGAACCCGCCGGTTTAGCGCGTTTACGAACCCCCGCGAAGTGGGTATGGCGTGACGGAACCACCATCAGATGTTCTGCCACTCCTTAGAGACCCATAACAATCGGGTGGGAGCCTGCCGACATGGCTATCGCACTCAAAGAGGTCGCCAACATTCGGGGGACGCGCGCTCGCACCGGCTGGGCAGGCCGTGTGCAGCTCGCGCGAATGGACCTCTTCACAGGACTGCCCGAGACCGACCTCGCGTTGCTGGACAACCGCCTTCCGGTGGTGCGCTGGCCGCGGGGCGCAGAGGTGCCCGACCCGCTGACGCGGTCGGACCATGTGTGCCTGGTCCGCGAGGGTCGCATCGCCCTGTTCCAGACCACGGCGCAGGGGTCGGAGGTGATGACCTCCATCCTCGACGAGGGCAGCGTGTTCTCCACCCTCGGCACCGACCGTCAGCCGATCATCGCGTGTCTTGACGACGCCGCGGTGTCGCCGCTGTCCGGCCGGGCCATCGAGAGCCTCATCGCGCGGTACCCGCGGTTCGGCCGCAACCTGGCCACCGTGCTCTCCGAGCGCGTCAACGCACTGGGCGAGACGGTGGCCCTGGTGAGCGAGATGCGCGTGGAGGACCGCCTGCGGGCCCGTCTGCACCAGCTGGCCGATCGCTTCGGTGTGGCGGCTCCCGAGGGCGTGCAGTTGCGCCTGGAGCTGACCCACGCGCAGTGGGCCTCCCTGGTGGGCGCGTCGCGCGAGGCCGTCACCACGGCCTTCAGCAAGTTGCGCAACGCCGGTGAGATCGTCACCGACGGCCGGGCCATCATGATCCCGTGGAGCGCGATGCCCGACGACCGCTCGACGCCGGAGCGCACGGCGGCCTGATCGTGAAACACGCGCACGGATGCGTGTGATGCCGGGGTTTCGGGGGGACGATGGGTGTCCCGCCGGGGCCCTCGGCGGCGCGGGAACGGGGGATCGGGAGCAACGCCGATTGGCGCATCGCTCAATCTGGCGGGGGTACGGCCGAAGAGCTACTTGCCATTCACCTCCCAGGCGGACAGACTCCAACCGACGTGTCGACATCGACTGACCTTCAGCGCGAGCCCTTTGCCGAGCTCACGCCGCTCATGTTGCGGCGTGCCCAGCTTTCCATCGTCCGGCGCGGTTACAAGCCGGAAGAGGTGGATGCGCTGCTGCAGGCCGCGGCAACGGCCCTGGAACGCGCACAGACCGAAGCGACATCGCTGCGCGAACTGGCGCACCACGAGCAGGCGCCCACCCCGGCCCCCACGGCCGACGCGGGCACCACCGCCGAGGAATTCCAGCTGGTGGACGCCGAACGGCGCCGGCTGGACCAGGAACTCGGCGCCGCACACGCCCGCATCGAGGCCCACTCGCAGGAACTGGACCGCCGCGAGGCCGAGCTCACCCGTCTGCAGGACGAACTCGCCAGGCTCCGCAGCGCGCACAGCACCCAGCGCGCCGACGCCGAGAGCCGGCTGGAGGCCCTCCGGGCCGAGCTGCTGCAGGCACGCGCCGACCGCGACCAGGCCGCATCGCACCCGTCGCCGGCATCCCTGGCCCGCCCGCAGCTGATGGAGCAGGTCGGCGACGTCGTGGGCAAGCTGCTCCGCGACGCCGAGGCCACCGCCCAGCAGTTGCGCGAGGAGGCCGACACCGAGGCCCACCAGCTCACCATCCAGAGCCGCGCCGAGGCCGAGCGGGTCCGCCGCGAGGCCGACCAGCAGGCCCTGCTCATCCGCCGCGAGGCCCAGGAGAACGCCGACGCCCTGGCCGCCGAGGCCCGCCGCGACGCCGACTCCCTGCGCCGCGAGGCCGAGACCGCCGCGCAGATCCTGCGCGACCAGGCTGCCCGCGACGCCTCCATCACCCGCCGCGCCGCCGAGAAGACGCGCGACGACCTGGTGCGCACGGCCGAGGCCGCGGCGCGCGAGATGAAGGAGACCGCCGAGCGCGAGGCCCGCCGCATCGAGCTGGAGGCCGAAGCGCTGGCCGAGGGCAAGGTGCGTGCCGCCGAGGCGCAGGCCGAGCAGGCCCAGAAGGACGCCGAGACCCGCGCCCGCGAGATCGAGGACGAGCTGTCGGTGGTGCGCGAGCGCGAGCAGCGGCTCATCGAGCAGATGCGCGAGGCCCGCGAGGCGCTAGCCACCCACCTGCAGGCCACCCGTTCCGGTCTGGAGCGCGTGCTCAACCAGGTCGCCGACGACCACGTCCGGCAGCTGGTGGGCGGCAACGGCGAGGTGGTCGATGCCCGCGCCGAGACCGTGTACGACACCGTCGACGACGCCGCCGACCCGGAGGGCGAGGTCATCGAGTAAGCGTCCGCGCGGGCCCCGCCCGCGCGGTGTGCGCTCACCCTACGCCGTGGGGGCGCGTCGCAGCACCGCCTCCGCCAGCCGGCGGGTGGCCTGGTCCACCATGTCGCCGTCCATTTCGGCGGCTCCCCCCTCCCCCAGGGCCGTCATCACCCCGTGGGCCCACTCCAGCTCGGAGGGTGACGCCGAGAAGGCCTCGTTGAGCACCGCGATCTGCTCGGGATGGATGCTCCACTTGCCGTCGCACCCCAGCGCCCGGGCGCGGCCGGCGGCCCTGCGGAGACCCTCGGCGTCGCCCAGCACCCCGTAGGGGCCGTCCACGGCCTGCAACCCGTGCGCCCGCGCCGCCAGCACCATGGCGAACAGCGCGTACGCCTGCGGATCGGGTTCCCCCGCGCCGGGCAGCTCGCCGATGGTGCGCTGCGGCGCCTCGATGCTCGATGCGAAGTCACCGGGCCCGAACACCAGCGCCTCCACACGGGGCGGGCACGCCGCCGCGATGTCGCCCACGCGCAGCATGGCGTCGGCCCGTTCCACCAGCAGCTCCACCCCGACGGATCCGGCGGGAAGGCCCCGGTCGTGCTCCACCGCGTCCAGCAGCTGACAGATGAACGCCACCTGGGCCGTGTCGCGCACCTTCGGCACCAGCAGCACGTCCAGGCGGGGCACCCGGCCCACCAGGGCCAGCACGTCGCCCAGGAACCACGGGCTGCCCACCGCGTTGACCCGCACGCCCACGGTGGTGGCGGCGAACGCCCCGGCCAGCGCCGACGCCGCGGCGGCCCGCGCCACCTCACCGCGCTGGGGCACCGGCACCGAGTCCTCCATGTCGATGAACACGAGGTCCGCCGCCAGCCCGCGCCCGCGCGCCACCATCCGCTCCATGGTGGCCGGCACCGAATGGCAGGACCGGCGGGGTCGCACGCGCCGGGGGATGTCCATCTCAACGCTCCCTGTCGGAGGTGGCGGCCGGCGCCCCGTCGGCCGTGCGGCCCGCCAGGGTCCGCAGGCGTGGCACCAGGCGGTCGTCGTGGACGGCCGCGAAGAAGCCGCGGTCGGCGGCCTCCACGTCACGCACGGCCGCAATGGCCAGCTCGCGCCCGGCGGTGGTGATGCGCACCCGTACCGCGCGCGCATCATCAGGAGCCGGTTCCCGCTCCACCAGGCCCTGCTTGGCCAGGGCTCGCACCACCTGGCTGGTCATCATGGGGTCGGTGCCCGCGTGGTCGGCCAGCCGGCGCTGCGTGGGCGGGTCACCGTGCTCGCACAGCCACCACGTGGACGCCAGCAGCACGAACTGGACGTGCGTGAGCCCGTGCGGGGCCAGGGCGGCGCGCATGGCCCGCTGCCACCGCAGGGTGGCATGCCACAGCAGAAAACCGGGACTGTCCCACGCCGAGCGGTGTTCCGAGGCCATTACGCCAATGCTATGGCGCCGGCGTGGCCTCGGCGGCGCCCACCAGCGCCGTCATGGCCTCCGGCAGGTCGTCGGCCACGCCGGGGCCCATGTGGTCGGCGTCCGGTCCCTCCACGATGACGCGCACCGTCACCTCGGTGCCCGCCGCCGTGGCGGTGGCCAGGTGCTCGAAGGTCAGGACGTGCCCCGCGAACTCGGTGCGGTCGGTGAACTCCCGGCCGGGGGTCACCTGGGTGAGCGTGAACGGCAGCGGCCCCGGCGCGCCCTCGGGGTGCAGCGTGCCGGTGGTGCCCACCACGAACGGGCCGTCAAGCGTGGCGCTGATCAGCCCGGTGTCCCATGTGGGCCAGGCGGGCACGTCGGCCCACACCGCGAACACCCGCTCCGGGGTGGCCGGCGTGGTGATGGTGTGCTCGGTGGTCCATATGCTCATCATGCCTCCTCATTTAGTATGCGCGCATACTAAATGAGGTGTCAGGCGGTGCGCAAGAGCCCGGCGACACGATGCGACCCGACCGGCCAGAGGCAGCCTCCCAGTGCCTCTGGCCGGCTGGTCAGCCCTGACCCACCGCGGGCGGGTCGGGGGTGGCTGTCCCCTCACGGGAGGGGACGAACTTGGGGAGGGCGATCAGCACCAGGGACACGCCGGCCAGCACGCAGGCGGCCGCGGTGAACACCCAGCCGGGCCCGGAGACCGCCCCCAGCATCACGGCGGCCATGATCCGCACGCACAGGGCGCCTCCCGCCAGCAGCAGCGCGATGCCCGCGGTGGGCGCCACGCGACGGCGCATCACCGCGCGCAGCCGCCGGAAGCGCGGCACGCGCAACGTACGCGCCTCGGCGTGGGCCACGTCCACCAGCGCCATGGTCATGCGGCCCGCCGCAGCGTGTCGGCGGGGCGCGGCTCGCCCCAGCCCAGCAGGTCCCGCCGGGAGTGCACGCCGCTCTTGCGCAGGATCGACTGCGCGTGCGTGCGCACCGTGTGCCATGACACGCCCAGCAGCTGCGCGATCTCCTTGTAGGTGAGGTGCTGGCGCATCAGGCGCAGCACCACCCGCTCCTGCTCGGTGAGGGCGGCGTCCGGCCCCAGGGCCACCGGATGCGGCGCACCGCCGCCCGCGGCGGCCGCCACAGCGGCGAGCAACAGCTCACGCGACCACCCCGTGCCGACCCACCCCGCGGCACCCAGCCGGGCGGCACGGACGTCGGGCGCGTCCTCGTCGTCGTCGAACACGCACAGCACCCGCAGGCCCGGACAGCGCAGCGCCAGCTCCGGGATGAGCGCTTCGGCCGTGCCGTCGGCAAGCCGGCGGTCCACCAGGGCCACGCGGTGCGCGTGCATCACGGCGTTGCGCAGCGCGTCGTCGATGCACCAGGCCTGCACCACGCGGGTGCGCCCGTTCTCGAGGAACACCGCCAGGCCCTGGGCGAAGGCGGGCGATGCGCTGGCGACCAGCACCGTCGGTTGGGCGGACATACCCTCTGAATCGGCAGGGTGCCGAGAAAGCATGATGGGGCCCAGGCACCCCGAGGTGCCTACCCCCCGGCGGAGCGGAGCTTCGCGGCGGCCTGCCGCATGGTGGGCAGCAGCGCCACCAGCTGGACGTCCTTGCCCTGCGCGGCGAGGTCGGCGATGTCGTTCATCACGGTGGCCAGCGCCGCGAGGCGGGGCAGCACCCGGGTGCGCTGACCGTCCAGACGGTCGTCGCCCACCCGCCCCGCGGAGAGGTGGCGGTACACCATGTCGGTCGCGGCGGCCTGGGCGTGCAGCTGCGCCGCCGCGGCCCGCGCGGAGGCGGGCGTGACGGTGGGCGCCAGGCCGTTCAGCGTGGCCACGAAGGCGCGCGTGCTGGTGGACGCGGCGGCCACCTCCGCCAGGTACTGGCGGGAGCTGAGCGCCGTTCCCACGGCCAGCTCACCGGTGGACACCTGCGCGGCGGGGCCGGCGCCGCAGCCGGCGGCGGTCAGCGAGAGCGCGACGAGGAGGGTGAGGGCTTTGCGGCGGATGACATGCCTCGCATGACGGTGAGCAGTTGGCGGAGGTCGGGGGTGAGCGCGGTGCGGTCATCCTGCACCAGATCGCGGCCGACACGATCCATGTAGAAGATCACGGCGTCGTAGGCCCCGGCCAGGCTATCGCGCTGCCGGCGCAGCATCGGCGTCGTCAACCGCATTGCCCGGAAATCCCCGAGTTCCTGCCGCGCCGCCGCCATGATGTCGTCAACCTGCCGCCGGGAGACCACGGGCCCGGCCGGTGACGGCCCGGTGCGACCCGACGCCAGCGAGGCCAGCTGGGCCGGCGGCGCCAGCAGCGCCTGCACCGCGTGCACGTACCCCAGGGGCGGCGTGGGCACGGTGGACGTGGGCGTGGTGGCGGAGCCGCCGCATCCCGTCACGCCGAGGGCGACCAGCGCACACACGAGGATGGCGGGGTGCCGGGGCACCGGGGAATGTTACGCGCGTTTCCACGGGGATCCGCCGAGTCTTGGATAACCTCCCGCGAATGACCTGGCACGACGAGATCCCACTGGCACTCAGCTACGACGACGTGATGCTGGTGCCCCAGCGCAGCCGCATCCTGTCGCGGCGCGACGTGGACACCACGACGGCCTTCACCCGGCGCATCCAGCTGGCGGTGCCGCTGGTGTCGGCCAACATGGACACCGTCACCGAATCCACCATGGCCATCGCCATGGCACGGGTGGGCGGCATCGGCGTGATCCACCGCTTCCTCACGGTGCAGCAGCAGGCGCGCGAGGTGGCGCGGGTGAAGCGCGCCGAGGCGCTGGTGATCGAGGACCCCCACACCGTCACGCCCGGCACATCCCTCGACAGGGCCGGCGCCATGATGCGCGACCTGGGGGTGAGCGGCCTGGTGGTGGTTGAGGGCGACCGCCTGGTGGGCATGCTCACCAACCGCGACCTGCAGATGTCCGTGCACGGCGGCACCGTCGCCCACGCCATGACCCCCAGGGAGCGTCTGGTGGTGGGCGGACCGGACACGCCCAGCGAGGACGCGCTGCGCACCATGCGCGACGCCCGCGTGGAGAAGCTGCCGCTGGTGGCCGAGGACGACCGGCTGGTGGGTCTGGTGACCATGAAGGACCTGCTGCGCCACTCCGCCCGGCGCGAGGCCACCATCGACGCCCGGGGCCGGCTGGCCGTGGCCGCCGCGATCGGCGTGCGCGGCGACTACCTGGAACGCGCCCGGGCGCTGGTCGCGGCCGGGGCCGACGCCCTGGTGCTGGACATCGCGCACGGCCACGCCGAGCACTCCCTGGCCGCCATCGAGCAGGTGCGCGACGCCATCGGCGACGCCATCGACGTGGTGGCGGGCAACGTGGCCACCCCGAGGCCAGGACCTGGTGGCCGCCGGTGCCGACGCGGTGAAGGTGGGCGTCGGCCCGGGCTCGGTGTGCACCACCCGCATCGTGGCGGGGGTGGGCGTGCCGCAGCTGTCCGCGGTGATGGCCTGCGCGGCCGCGTGCGCCCAGCACGACGTGCCCGTGATCGCCGACGGGGGCATCCGCTACCCCGGTGACGTGGCCAAGGCCGTGGGTGCGGGGGCCGCCACCGTGATGATCGGCGGGCTGCTGGCGGGCACCCCGGAGAGCCCCGGCGACGTGGTGACCCGCGAGGGACGCCGCGTGAAGGTGTTCCGGGGCATGGCGTCGGCCACCGCCGCCGAGGCCCGGCGCACCGCCGAGGAGGGTGAGGACGACTTCATGCCCACCGTCCCGGAGGGCGTGGAGACCGTGGTGCCGCTGCGCGACCCCGCCGGTGAGGTGGTGCGCTGGCTCATCGGGGGCCTGCGGTCGGGCATGAGCTACTCCGACGCCGGCAGCATCACCGAGATGCACGCCAACGCGCGTTTCGTGCGCATCACGCCCGCGGGGCTCACCGAGAGCCACCCGCACGCGCTCAACCGGTAGCCGGCGGGTCGCGCCGACTGAGGTTCAGTCGGCGGTGCCGCGCACCAGCAGCGTGGAGCACGGCGCGTCCAGCGCCAGGCGCTGCGCCACGCTGCCCAGCAGGCCGCCCTCGGCCGAGCCGGTGGACGAGGTGGCCAGCACCAGCAGGTCGCACCCGTGGTCGCGAGCCCACTCGGAGATGGTGCGGGCGGGGCTGCCCTCCAGCACCACGGGGGTCTCCCCCTGCTCGGTGAGGGTCTCCACCCAGGCGCGGGCGGCATCCACCATCGGGCCGGAGTCGGGCACCACGCCGCCGCCCAGCCCGGCCGCCAGGTTCACCAGGAACGACGGCGGCTCCACGCAGTGCACCACCGACAGGGACGCGTTGGCCTGGCGCATCCTGCGGGCGGTGTCCAGGGCGTTGGCCGCGGCCTGCGAATCGTCCACGCAGACCCCGATGTGGCGGAACACGCTCATGGGTGCAGCATAGGCGGTCGGGGCGCGGGTTGGGCGCCCCGACCGGCAGTCACACCGCTACAGGCCGATGGCGTCCTTGGCTCCGGAGACCTCGGCGGACAGCTCCCCCACCACCGCCTTGGCGTCGCCGAACACCATCAGCGTCTTGGGGTTGTAGAACAGCTCGTTCTCGATGCCCGCGAAGCCCGCGCGCATGGAGCGCTTCACCACCATCACGCACTGCGCCTGGTCCACGTTGAGGATGGGCATGCCGTAGATGGGGCTGGTCTTCACGTGCCGCGCCGCGGGGTTGACCACGTCGTTGGCGCCAAGCACCAGTACCACGTCCACCTGCGGGAAGTCGCCGTTGATCTCGTCCATGTCCAGCAGCTTGTCGTACGGCACGTTGGCCTCGGCCAGCAGCACGTTCATGTGGCCGGGCATGCGGCCCGCCACGGGGTGGATGGCGTAGCGCACGTCCACGCCCTCCGCCTCCAAGGCGTCGGCCAGCTCGCGCACCTTGTGCTGGGCCTGCGCCACGGCCATGCCGTAGCCGGGCACGATCACCACGCTGCGGGCCATCTTCATGATGTCCGCGGCCTCGTCGGTGGCGGCGGAGCGCACCGGACCCAGGTCGCCGTGCTCGCCCGCCACGGTCTCGTCCACGGCCCCGAACGCCCCGAACATCACGTTGCGGAACAGGCGGTTCATGGCCCGGCATGATGATGGCCAGGATGGCGGTAGGCGGTGCCGTCGAGTACGGCCACGATGAAGCGGCTGTTGTTGAGCACCATGCCCAGCACGGCAGCCGACGAATACATGCGCTATTGAGCAGGGCGATCAGTGGGCATGTCCGCCCCACCGATGTAGAGGATGATCAGGAGCACCCCGATCACCGGGGCCGAGTAGAAGCCAGCGCGATCACCAGCCGCACGTGCTGGACGGGTGGAACATCAGGATGCCGATGATCACGGCACGCCCGCCGATGAGGCCAGAGGGTGGCGTAGTTCTGGCCAGGAACAGGATGGGCCGCTGCGGCAGCTTCTCGTGCAGCTTGGCGGCCATAGCCGAGGCTGCCGGTGAACACCAGTCCCCGAGGAGGATCTCGGCGCCCAGCACGGCCAGCTCGGGCGCAGGTGGCGCCAGGCCAGGAAGTAGTGCGCGATACCAGGAGGCCACGGCGAGCGCCCGAGGCGTGGCTCAGCGCGATGCGCTCGGGCATGGCGGTCATGGGCACACGAAGCAGGGGCACGCCGATGGCCGCCAGCACCAGGGCGATCACGATCAGCACCACACCCTTGGTGGCGTACCCGGAGGCCAGCTGGCGCCGATGGCCAGCACGAAGCCCACCTCATGCGGCCATGATGCCGCGCCGCGCGGTGGCGGCCGAGCTCATCCACTTGAGCGACAGCGCGAAGCCGGCCTCCACCAGGTAGATCAGCTGGATGATGTGTTCCTCACGACCCGGCCCCCTCACCCTGGGCGGTACGCCTTCGGCTTGCCATGCGCAGCATCGCCGTCGTGATGAGGAACCGCCCACCACGTTGATGGTGGAGGCCACCACCGCGATGAACCCGAGGATCATCGAGTAGGTGGTCTCCGCCTGGCCCAACACCACCAGCGACCCCACCAGCGCGATGGCCGACAGGGCGTTGGTGAGCGCCATCAGGGTGTGCAGCAGCGGCACCCGGCGGATGACCTCGAAGAGCCAAGGAAGCCCGCCAGCGCGAACACGAACAGGCTGTTGATGATCACGTCACCGCTCATCCGGTCACCTCGAGGGCGTCGGCCATCGAGGTAGACCTCGAACGGTTTCGGGCTCGGTTCCGGTTCGGGCTCGGGCTCGGGTAGCGGCTCCTGGCCCAGCGCGTCACGCACCCGGGCGTTCACCACCTCACCGCGGATGGCCACGGTGCTCGCCACCGTCATCGTCGGTCTGGGTGAAGCAGCGCGCCGTCATGCAGCATCAGGCCCAGGAAGTTCGCGACGTTCTTGGCGTACATCAGGCTGGCGTGCGTAGGGATGGTCGTAGGCGGGTTGACCGGCCCGATCACCCGCACCCCGTTGGAGTCCCACGGTCTCCTGACCGAGGTGACGGCGGTAGCGCGCCTGCTCCGCGGCAGGTCACGATCACCGACCCCGGCGCCATGCCGCACACCATCTCCTCGGTGACGATCACCAGCGCCCTGGCCCCCTGCCTGCGCGGTGGTGATCACCACGTCGCCTCGGCGGCGGTGCGCGCCAGGGCTCCTGCGCTTCTTCAGCAACTCCTCGGACAGCTGCTGGGCGTAGGCGCCGGAGCCGCCGCCCTCCTGGCCGGTCTCCGGGCAGCTCCACGAACCGGGCGCCAAGGCTCTCGATCTCCTCCTTGACGGCAGGCCACGATCGACGCCTCCACCGGCGCCCAGGCGACGTGCGGTGGCGATGGCCGACAGCCCGGCCACCCCCGCCCCGATCACCAGCACCTTGGCCGGGGCGATGGTGCCGCCGCGGTGGTGAGCAGCAGGTACATCTTGAGGCGTCGAGGTACTCGGCAACTGGCCTTGTAGCCCGCCACGTTGGCTGTGAGGACAGCACGTCCATGGCCTGCGCCCGCGTGGTGCGCGGCACCAGCTCCAGCGCGAACAGGGTACCCTCGGCGAACACGCGCACCGACTCGGGGAGTGGCGAACAGTTGGCCTGCCCACCACCACCTGGCGGATCGCAGCCGGGCCACGTCATCGGGCTCGTGGTCGGGGTCAGGCCGCGCACGGTGGCCAGCACCGGGGCGGCGAACACCTCGTCGCGGGTGGCGATGGTGGCCCCGCGCTCCACATACGCCGCGTCCGGGAAGCCCGCGGCAAAGCGGCGCCGGACCTCCACCATGACGGTGGCTCCGGCTTTGAGGAGAGCGGGGAAGACGCCAGGGTCACCATGCGGTCGCCCTCCGGGTCTCCCCGCGGCACCGATGTTGATTGGGCGTTGCTCATGGGATGACGGGTGGCGTGGCTTGCATGGCGGTATTCCCTGTGCGCGTCGACGGAAAACGGGGTACCGCAGCGCGCCGCCCGCAGGGGATGCCCCCACGTCGGCCCGTCGAAGTCCCCCGCGCAATGCCCCCGGGACGAGGCCCGCGCACCCTACCGATTCAGTTGGGGGAAATGCAGATGCGACTGTGCGGAAAAACCGAAACGCTCAGGAGGGCCCGCGCTCCAGCCGCGTCGCGCCCGGCGCGGTGGCCACCCACGGCTGGGCGGAGCGGCCCCACACCTCGAGCGTGGGCGCAAGCGTGCTGGTGTCGTCCAGCGTGCCGGCCTTGAGGTACACGACGTCGGGGGCGGCATCCTTGCGGCTCACGATGGGCGAACCGCACGCCGAGCAGAACTCGCGGTGCGTTGGACCGGAGTCGTCGCTCATGGTGGTGAACCGGCGCAGGGTGTCGCCCGACACGCTCAGCGCTGCGGCCGGCACGCCCACCACGATGGACGCCGCGGTGCCGGTCTGGTGCTGGCAGTCGGTGCAGTGGCACACCGCCGTGAAGATGGGATCGGCGTCGCAGCGGTAGGTGACGGCGCCGCACATGCAGTGGCCGGTGAGTGCCATCGGGGCTCCTCCAGGACGGGAGTGTTTCGCATTCCTGCGAGTCGTCCCCCCACGCTACGTCCGGGCCCCGAGGCGGGACAAGGGGTGCCCCGCGGAGCGGCGTGGGGTGTGTCCCCCACGCCGCTCCGGGTGCCGATCAGCGGCTCAGCTGCTGAACGTATGCGGTGCCGTTCGGCACTCCGCGGCCGGTGGTGTTGTCATAGCCGGGCGTGGAGTACAGCGTCTGCAGGCCGGTGTTGGCCTGGTCGGTGGTGCGCAGCTGCACCGTGACACCGTCGGCGGCGTCGTGGCCGTTGACGTAGTCGTACCGGACGATGCCCAGGTAGGGCCTGCCGGTGGGCAGCATGTCGGTGAAGGCCGAGGAGCGCAGCCGGTAGAGGGCCGGGTTGGCGAACCCGTGCGCGTGACCCGCCACCTGGTCGGCGATGGCCTGGAAGCCGGCGATGAGCGGGCTGGACAGGCTGGTACCGCCGATGCGGAACTCGCTGTAGTGCACGGACCCATCCGGGAACGTCTGCGACTCGCCCACGAGCATGCCCGTGGAGGGGTCACCCACGGCGGCCACGTCCGGCACGTTGCGCTTGCCGGCGGTGGCGGCCGGCACCACGCCCTGCTGGTACGCAGGTTCCGGGTAGATCTGGCTGAGCCCGCCACCGGAGCCGTACAGGTAGTCGCCGGGGGGCTGCGGGTCCCACGTGTGCCCGGACAGGAGCGACACGTCGGTCTCCCAGCCGGTCTCCACCGCGCGCTGCCCGTTCCTTCCGATACCCAGGGTGGTGCCGCCCACGGCGGTGACCCAGGGGCTGGAGGCGGGGAACGACGCCGTGGGGAACCCGACGATCGGGGCCACGTCGCCGTCGTCACCCGAGGAGAAGTACATGCCGATGCCCTCGGCGGCGGCCTGCACGAACACGTGGCGGTAGGCCTCCAGCGTGGCGGCGTCGGCCGTGGGGTCGGGCTCGCCGAAGTCGCCCCACGAGTTGGTCACGATGTCCGCCAGGTGGCGGGTGTTGATGCTGTCCAGGGCCGGCAGCAGCCCGTCGTCGAGGCAGTCCGAGGCCGCCACGTACACCACGTTCGCGGCGGGGGCGATGGAGTGCACCGCCGTGATGTCCAGGGTCTCCTCCTGGTACCAGCCGTTCTCACCGCACTGGTCGCCGTTGACCGTGTCCTGGTAGCCGAGGGTGTAGTTCCTGGGGGTGTACTGCCGGAACTGCCCCGGCGCGAACTGCGCCACGCCGTGCGCGCTGTTGTAGGTGGCCAGGTCCGAGACGATGGTGGGTGCCGCATACGCGTCCACCACGGCCACCGTGGCGCCGGCGCCATTGAGGCTGGACGAGCCCACCCCATAGGCGGAGCGGATCTGCGCGCCCGTGTAGCCGCAGGGCGCCAGAAGCGGCGGCCCCTGGTACCCGGCGCCCGGCGCGGGCCCGTCGGTGAACTTCTTCTCGCCCCAGTAGGCGGAGCAGGGCGTGGCGTTGATGAACACGTCGGGCGGCGGGGCCACGCCAAGGTTGAGCCCACCCGGTCCGGGGTGACCGTCGCGCGGCCTGGACGCCGTGGCGGTGGTGCCGGTGGTGGCGAGGGTGCTGGTCCCGGCGGCGTTGGTGAGGTGGTTGGGCCGGTTCTTGCGCACGGTGGATGACAGTCCGGTGACACCCGCGACGATCTTCGCCAGCGGCGCGGGCACCGTGACCTGGCCCGCCGGGGCATGCATGGCGCGGCCCGACAGGGTGTAGGCCCGCAGCGAGGTCCCGAACGCCTTCTGGATGGCGGTCTCGCTGCCGCGCGCGTGCACCCAGATGTGGCTTGCCGCCACACCGGTGACGGTGAGGCCGGAGCCGGTGAGCCAGTCCTGCACGGAGGCGACGTCGGCGGTGGACGCCGCGTAGCGGCTGGTGAAGGCCGCGGCGGACAGGTACTGCCCGTAGGTGGGGCTGGAGGGGTCGGACACCGCGCTCGCGAACGCCTCGGCCCCGGTGGGGTCGGCGAGGTTGAGCACCACGGTCACATCGATGCTGGTCGCCGCGGGCACGGCGCCGGCGGCGGTGGCGTCCGCACGCCAGGAGGTGTCACCGCTGGACACCGAGGCGCGGCCGGCGGCCGCGGCACTTCCACCACCCGCGAGGATCGCGGCCATCGCGACGCCCATGGTGGCGCCGCCCGTGAGCAGGCGGGGCACTCGTCTGCCGATTCGCAACGTTTCCCCCTTGGAGAGACGGCGGTGCTCTGCACCGACTGGTTCGCTGGGAGCGCGAGCGAATCACACCCTGCGGACGAATCAGCCTGCACGAACGTATAGGTGCTCCGCCCCGGAAGTCCGGTGGAGTGCCGGCGAGCGAAAACCGGGCGGCGCAAGGACGCCGTGTCCTCTGCGTATCGCGAATATCCGGGGACCGACGACGCCGCGTCGCGACGTGTCCGCCGGCGCGGAACCCGTCAATTCCCCGGGGTGTGGAGCACGGGTGCTCCCGCTAGGCCCAGGGCACCTCGGAGCGCGTGCGGGCGCCGCCGCCGGAGGCCAGTTCGGCCAGCACACCCGCCTCGCGCAGGCGCGCCAGGGCAGCCACCCCCGGAGCCCACAGCCGTGTGCCCGCGTCGGCGTTGCACGCGTGCAGGGCGTCGTCCACGCTGGCGCCGCCCTCGGGCTGGCGGCCGCGGGTGAGGGCGTCCCAGGCGTCGGCCACGGCCAGCACCAGCGCCCCGTCGGGGATCTCGTCCTCGGTGAGGCCGGCGGGGTACCCGCGGCCGTCCGGGCGTTCGTGGTGGGCCAGGATCCAGGACACCTGCTCGGCGTCCATCAGCTCGCGCACCATGCGCGCGCCCAGCTCGGGGTGGGTTGCCAGGTCGTCGGCGCCCTCGCCGCGCAGCTCGGTGTCCTCGGCCAGCGCCCCCTGCGGCAGCCCCACCTTGCCCACGTCGTGCACCAGCGCCGCCTGGCGGAGGGCGGCCGCGCGGCGCGCGGTCCAACCCAGCTCCAGGGCCAGGGCGTGGGACAGGTCGGCCACCCGGTCGCTGTGGCGCCGGGTGAACGGGTCGCGATCGTCCACCGCGCGGGCCAGGGAGCGCACGGCGGTGAGGGCGCGGATGCGCTCCAGGCTGACGTCCCCGTCCTGGGCCCGCAGCTGGGCGGCCGTCTCGGGGGTCCACCGGAACGACAGGTTGCGGCCGTTGGCCTTGGCCCAGAACAGGGCGGCGTCGGCACGGGCCATCAGCTCGTGCGCGCCCTCCGCGTCGGCCAGCGCACAGACGCCCACGGAGATGGTGACGCGCCCCACCGGCTCGATGTGGGTGTCGGCGATGGACTTGCGCAGGCGCTCGGCCAGCTGGTGGGCGCCGATGCCGTCGGTCTCGGGCAGCAGCACCGCGAACTCCTCGCCGCCGATGCGGGCCGGCAGGTCGTGGGCGCGCGACACGGCGGCGATGCGCCGCGCCACCTCCACCAGCACGATGTCGCCCACCTGGTGGCCGTGCAGGTCGTTGACCTGCTTGAACTCGTCCACGTCGGCCACCAGCAGCGACATGGCCCGCCCGTGGCGGAACGCCCGGCGCACCTCCCCCTCCATGCGGTCCTTGAACACGCGCAGGTTGGCAAGGCCGGTGAGGGCGTCGGTGGCGGCGTGCGCGGTGAGCTGGGCGGTGGCCTCGCCGTTCACGATGGACAGCGCCACCAGGTCGGCCAGGTCGGTCAGCAGGTGCTCGGTGCGGTCGTCCCGGCGGGGCGGCGTGGCGCACAGCACCCCCCGCACGCGCCCGGACACCATCACGGGCACCGCCACGGTGATGGCCGCGGGGCCGCCGGCCCACACGGGGGCGCCCCCGGTGATGGCGCCGTGGATTTCCGGGGCCAGCCCCTGCGGCGGATCGGCCACCTCGTCGGGGGTGACCCAGCGCAGCGTGGTGCCCTCACCCAGCAGCGAGTCCACCACGTGCAGGGCCAGATCGGCCACATGGGCCGGCTCCTTGCCCGCCGCCACCGCGGTGGCGAGACGGCGCAGGCCCGCCTGCCGGCGTTCGCTGGCGGCGCCCTCCTCGTACAGCTCGCGCATCTCCTTGTGCGCGATGGCCTGCGAGCGCTCCAGGAGGTACCGCTCGTTGTCGCCCTCGGTGTACGCGTTGGAGACGCGCGTCAGCAACTTCGCCCATCCGGCGGCATCCGGCGGCGCATCGGCTGAGAGACCCAGCCGCCGCAGTTGGCGCAACAGGACGGGGTGCGGGGTCACGCCGCGCGTTCCGCCAGCGTCGTGAGGGTCATGGTCTGGTTGTGCAGGTCGCAGCGGCCGTCGGCGACCGGGGAGATCTCCCCGTAGGAGTAGAAGCCGATCTGGCGGGCCCCGTCGCCCAGGGTCTCCACCACGGCCTCGATCTCCTCCTCGGTGCGCTCGCCCAGCACCAGGCGCCGGCCCACGCAGCTCACCCCGATGCACAGCGTGGGGCCGTCCTGCGCCACCGACCCCAGCTCCAGGGCCGCGTCGGCCGCACCGTCGATGAGCCGCTCGAAGTTGGCGCGCATCAGCTGCACCGTGGCGCCCTGCGGGATGTCACCGGCGAAGGTCATGGACTGGTCCGACTCGTCCACCGACAGGATGGTGCGCACCAGGGAGGCGTCCTCCTCGGCGTCGCGCCGAAGCGCCAGCGGGAACAGCAGCCCGGTGGCCGGCAGCCCGGCGGCCAGCTCGCCCAGGTACTCCTTGTACAGCTCCAGGGCGGGACGCCCGTCCAGCTCGAACAGCACGTTGTTGCGGGAGCGGGTGACGCGACGCTCGGGACCGAACAGGTCCCAGCCGCCCTGCGACCCGTGGCCCACCATCAGCGCGCCGCCGTACAGGCCCACCGCGGTGATGCGCTCGGTGCCGGGCCCGTCGGGGCCCACCACCCAGGTGTGCTGGAACCGGTCGCCGTCGGCGGCCAGGCCCCCGCTCACCACCACGTTGGCGGGCAGAACCTCGCGGAAGCCGCGGGTGAGCTCGCTGCCGTTCACGTCCAGCCCGTCGGAGAACACCAGCACGGCCCGCAGGTCGTCGGCGGCCAGCTCGCGGGCCACGTGGCGGGCGCACTCCAGCGACCCCTCGGCGCCCTCCCTCGGGGCCGATGCCGAGCGCAGCGCCACCGACCGGAACCGCATCACGGCCACGCTCACGCTGGCGTCCGTGAGGCACGCGCCGTGGATCTCACCCGCCGTGGAGCAGCCCAGGATGTGGGACGCGGGGTACGCCTCGGCCAGCTGCCGGAAGGGGGTCCAGTCGTCGCGGTACTCCGGGGCGCCGAAGGCCACCACCAGCGTGCCGGGGGAGTCCCACTCGGGCAGGGGCGCGCTCCAGCCGCCCTCACGGGTGTATTCGAGCGTGGTCAGCTCCAACGAATGCTCCTGAGAACTCGCCGCATTACCTATGGGATCGGCCGCCCGGCCCAGGGATTGAGCGTCCCGGGAACGGGAAGACCGTAATCCCGTCCCCGAAGGGGCCGTTTCCCCATGGCGCTAGACTCCGGCGCCAGCCGATCCAACCCATTCCTGAAGGTGCGCGTGCCGACCGACCTCGCCCCCGACCAGCTCGTGGTCACCACCGTTCGCACGCTGTCGATCGACGGCGTGGAGCACGCCAACAGCGGCCACCCGGGCGCCCCCATGGGCCTGGCCCCCGCGGCGTGGATGCTGTTCTCGCGGCACCTGCGCCACGCGCCGGCGAACCCCGCGTGGCCCAACCGCGACCGCTTCGTGCTGAGCGCGGGGCATGCCTCGATGCTGCTGTACAGCCTGCTGCACCTCAGCGGCTACGACCTGCCCATGGAGCAGCTCAAGGCGTTCCGCCAGCTGGGCTCCGAGACCCCGGGCCACCCCGAGCTGGGCGACACCCCCGGTGTGGAGATCACCACCGGGCCCCTGGGTCAGGGCGTGGCCAACGCAGTGGGCTTCGCGCTGGCCGAGCGCATGATGGCGGCGCACTTCAACCGCCCGGGCCAGAAGGTGGTGGACCACCGCACCTGGTTCATCTGCAGCGACGGCGACCTGATGGAGGGCATCGGCCACGAGGCCGCGTCCCTTGCCGGGCACCTGCGGCTGGACCGGCTCATCGGCATCTACGACGACAACCACATCAGCCTGGACGGCCCCACCAGCCTCAGCTTCGACGAGGACGTGGAGGCGCGCTTCGCGGCCTGCGGCTGGCGCGTGCTGCACGTGGAAGACGGCAACGACCTGGACGCGCTGGACCGCGCCATGACCGAGGCGTCGGTGTCCGACGGCCGGCCCACGCTGATCCGCTGCCGCACCCACATCGGGTTCGGCTCCCCCAACAAGCAGGACAGCTCCGCCGCCCACGGCTCCCCGCTGGGCGACGAAGAGGTCAAGCTCACCAAGCGCGCGTACGGCTGGCCCGAGGACGCGCAGTTCCTGGTGCCCGACGAGGTGGCCGCCTGGGCGGGGCACCTGCGGGAGCGCGGCGCGCAGGCGGAGGCGGCCTGGCAGCGGGTGCGCGACGCGTGGGCGGCGGCCGACCCCGGCCTGGCCGCCGAGCTTGACCGGCGCCTGGCCCGCCGCCTGCCCGACGGCTGGCGCGACGCGCTGCCCACCTTCGAGACCGGCAAGTCCATCGCCACCCGCGCCAGCGCCGGCACGGTCATGAACGCCCTGGCCGAGGTGGTGCCCGAGCTGGTGCAGGGCGCCGCGGACCTGTCCACCAGCACCTCCACCACGCTGAAGGCCTCGGGCGACGTGGCGCCCGGCCACTACGGCGAGCGCAACATCCGCTACGGGGTGCGCGAGCACGCCATGGGCGCGGTGACCAACGGGCTGGCGGCCTCCGGGGGCCTGCGGCCCGTGTGCTCCACGTTCCTGCAGTTCTCGGACTACATGAAGAACACCATCCGGTTGGCGTCGCTGATGGGGCTGCCGTCGGTGTTCGTGTACACCCACGACTCGGTGGCCCTGGGTGAGGACGGCCCCACCCACCAGCCCATCGAGCACCTGGCCGGCCTGCGGGCCATCCCCGGCCTGGCCGTGATCCGGCCCGCCGACGCCACCGAGACCGCCGCGGCGTGGGCCGTGGCGCTGGAGCGCACCCACGCGCCCACCGTGCTGGCGCTGAGCCGCCAGGGCCTGCCCACCATGGACTGGGCCGCCGACGTGGCGCGGGGCGCGTACGTGGTGCGCCCGGGCGACGACTGCATCCTGATGAGCGCCGGCGCCGAGGTGCACACCGCGCTGGCCGCCGCCGACCTGCTGGCCGCCGACGGCGTGCACGCCCGCGTGGTGAGCATGCCCTGCTGGGAGCTGTTTCTGGAGCAGCCCGAGGAGTACCGGGAGTCGGTGCTGCCCGCGGCCCAGACCCGGCGGGTTGCGGTGGAGGCGGCGTCCCCCATGGGCTGGCACCGCTTCACCGGGCTCACCGGCCGCGTGGTGGCGATCGAGCGCTTCGGCGTGTCCGCCCCCGGCGAGGTGGCCCTGGAGTTCCTCGGCATCACCCCCCAGGCCGTGGCCGACGCGGCCCGCGCCCAGTTGTAGGAGGAGGCCCCACCATGAGGATGCGCTTCGGCAGCCACCAGGCAGCGGTCGACGAGGCATGGCGGTCCGCCGTGACGGCGGGCCTTCCCGCCACGCTGCGCGCGGGCGAGGCCGCCGCCTGGGGCGAGCACGGGGACGTGGCGGTGAAGTGGGTGGGCTGGCTGCGGGCCCCGGTGGAGATGCGCGGCCATGTGCCCCGCCTGGAGGCCATCGCCCGCGACTGCCACCGCCAGGGCATCACCACCGCCGTGCTTTTGGGCATGGGCGGCAGCAGCCTGTGCCCCGAGGTGACGCGCCGCACGTTCGGCAGCCCGTCGGGCATCCAGCTGCGGGTGCTGGACTCCACCGACCCCGCCACGGTGGCCGAGGTGGCCGGCACGGTGGACCCCGCCACGTCCGTGTTCATCGTGGCCTCGAAGAGCGGCACCACGGTGGAGCCGCTGACCTTCCAGGAGTACTGCTGGGACCGCGCGGTGAGCGCGCTGGGCGAGGAGGAGGCGGGACGCCGGTTCATCGCCGTCACCGACCCGGGCACCAAGCTGGCCACCCAGGCGCGCGCCCAGGGCTACCGGGCGGTGCTGGAGAACCCCGCGGACATCGGGGGCCGCTACTCGGCCCTGTCGCTGTTCGGCCTGCTGCCCATGGCGCTGGTGGGCGTGCCGCTGGACACCCTGCTGGACCGGGCCCAGGCGGCGCTGGCCGACGACGAGGCGGTGCGGCTGGGCGTGGCCCTGGGGGCCCTGGGGCGCGCGGGTCGCGACAAGGTGAGCCTGCTGGTGGACCCGCCCCTCTCGCCCCTGGGCCTGTGGGTGGAGCAGCTGGTGGCCGAGAGCCTGGGCAAGCAGGGCACCGGGCTGGTGCCCGTGGCCGAGGAGCCCGGCGGGCTGCCCGGCGACTACGGACCCGACCGGGTGTTCGTGTACCACCGCATCACCGGCGAGCTGGACCAGGACGTGGCGGCACTGGAGGCCGCCGGGCACCCCGTGGTGGTGATGGACGTTCCGGAGACGGTGGACCTGGGGGCGGTGTTCATGACCTGGGAGGTGGCCACCGCGGCCGCCGGCAGCGTGCTGGGCGTCAACCCCTTCGACCAGCCGGACGTGCAGGCGGCCAAGGACGTCACCGTGAAGGTGCTGGGCGACATCGAGGCCGGCCGCCCGCCCACGGACGAGCGGGAGACGGGTACCGAGGGCGCCCTGGGGTTGGTGGCCTCGCTGAAACCCGGCGACTACCTGGCAATCCAGGCGTTCTGCCACGGCTCACCGGCGTGTGACCGGGCGGCCGCCGACCTGCGCCGGGCCATCCGCGCCAAGACCGGGGCCACCACCACGTTCGGGTACGGCCCGCGGTTCCTGCACTCCACCGGCCAGCTGCACAAGGGTGGCCCGAACACGGTGGTGTGCATGCAGCTCATCACCACCGACCCGGTGGACACGCCGGTGCCGGGACGGCCGTGGACGTTCGGACAGCTCAAGGCGGCACAGGCGATCGGCGATGCGCAGGCACTGCGCGACCGCGGGCGACGCCTGGCGCGCATCGACATCGGCACGGATCCGGTGGCCGGCATCGCCGCCATCGCCCGGGCCGTGGCCCACTCACCAAAGAAGCGCTGACTTCCCCCTGACCCCCAAGGAGGCACCGTGGAACTCGCGATGATCGGCTTCGGCCGGATGGGCGCCGGTCTCACCGGGCGGCTCACCGCCGCGGGACACCGAGTGGTGGTGTCCGACCCCGGGACCACCCCCGAGGCGGTGAAGGACAGGGGGGCCGACGGGCCCGTCTCCATCGAGCAGATCCCGGGCGCGCTGCACGACTCGCCGCGCATCGCCTGGGCCATGGTGCCCTCCGGCGACGTCACCGAGCACGTGCTGCAGCAGCTGTTCGAGGTGCTGGAACCGGGCGACATCGTGATCGACGGCGGCAACTCCAACTTCCGCGACAGCCAGCGGCACGCCGCCGAGGCCGCCGCGAAGGGCCTGAAGTTCCTGGACATCGGGGTGAGCGGCGGCATCTGGGGGCTCACCGAGGGCTTCGGGATCATGGTGGGCGGCCCCGACGACGCCTTCGCGCACGTCAAGCCGCTGCTGGAGGTGCTGATCCCCAAGGACGGCGGCCTGGTGCACGCCGGGGCCAGCGGGGCCGGGCACTTCACCAAGATGGTGCACAACGGCATCGAGTACGGGCTGATGCAGGCGTACGCCGAGGGCATCGAGATCTGCAAGGCCTCCGAGTTCAACCTCAACCTGGCCGACGTGACCGAGGCCTGGCGCCACGGCACCGTCATCCGCTCGTGGCTGCTCGACCTGGCCGCGGCGGCGCTGAAGCGGGAACCCGACCTGGCCTCGCTGAAGGACTACGTGGAGGACTCCGGCGAGGGCCGGTGGACCGTCAAGGCGGCCATCGACACCGACGTGCCGGCGCCCATCATCACCCTGTCGCTGATCGAGCGCTTCCGCAGCCGCCAGGACGAGAGCTTCACGGCCAAGGTGGTGGCGGCGCTGCGCCGTGAGTTCGGCGGTCACGCGGTGAAGCACTCGTGACCAGCACGGCGGGTCCGGCGGCGCAGGCGGCGCCGCCGTTCGACCTGGGCGCGCGCCTGTCACGCACCCCCGCGCCCGCGGCGGTGGTGATCTTCGGCGCCTCGGGTGACCTCACGCACCGCAAGCTCATGCCGGCGCTCTACAACCTGGCCATGCAGCAGCTGCTGCCGCCGGAGATGGTGATCGTGGGCTTCGCCCGCACCGAGTGGAACGACGACCAGTTCCGCGAGGAGATGAAGAAGGCGGTGAACGCCAACAGCCGCTCCGGCGAGGTGGACGAGGAGGTGTGGGCCGGTTTCGCCCGCCGGCTGCACTACATCTCGGCCGGGTTCGACGAGCCGGACAAGTTCAGCGAGCTGCACGACCTGCTCAAGCAGGCCGACGCCGACTCGGGCACCCGCGGCAACCGGCTGTGCTACCTGGCCACCGCCCCGGACTTCTTCCCGGTCATCGCCGAGCAGCTCGGCAAGGCCGGCATCAACTCCGAGGCCGATGGCAACTTCAGCCGCCTGGTGATCGAGAAGCCGTTCGGCACCGACCTGGACACCGCCCGCCAGCTCAACGCGCGCGTGGAGGCCGTGTTCAAGGAGAGCCAGGTCTACCGCATCGACCACTACCTGGGGAAGGAGACCGTCCAGAACCTGTTGGTGCTGCGGTTCGCCAACTCCATCTTCGAGCCGCTGTGGAACCGGCGCTACATCGACCACGTGCAGATCACCGTGGCCGAGGAGCTTGGCGTGGAGACCCGCGGGGGCTACTACGACAAGAGCGGCGCGATGCGCGACATCGTGCAGAACCACATCTTCCAGGTGCTGTCCATCATCGCCATGGAGCCACCCGCCCGCTTCGAGAGCCGCGACGTGCACGACGAGAAGGTGAAGGTGCTGCGCGCCGTCACCCCCATCCGGCGCGAGGACGTGGACGACGTCACCGTGCGCGGCCAGTACGCGGCCGGGTTCATCGGGGGCGAGCCGGTGCCCGCCTACCACGATGAGCAGGGCGTGGACCCGCACTCCAACACCGAGACCTACGTGGCCATGCGCCTGGACATCGACAACTGGCGCTGGGCGGGCACGCCGTTCTACCTGCGCACCGGCAAGCGGCTGCCCAAGCGCACCACCGAGGTGGCCATCCAGTTCCGGCCGGCGCCGCACCTGCCGTTCGCCAACACCCAGGTGGACGCGGTGGTGCCCAACCAGCTCACCATGCGCATCCAGCCGGACGAGGGCGCATCGCTGAAGTTCGCGGCCAAGGTGCCCGGGCCCGCGGTGGACATCCGCACCGTCAGCATGGACTTCCAGTACGGCAGCTCGTTCCTCAAGCCCTCCGCCGAGGCATACGAGCGGCTGCTGCTGGACGCGCTCATCGGCGACTCCACGCTGTTCGCACGCTGGGACGAGGTGGAGCGGGCGTGGGAGATCGTGGAGGAGCTGCTGGAGGCGTGGCGGGAGACGCCCATCGGCGCGCCCAACTACGAGGCCGGCACCTGGGGCCCCGAGGCCGCCGACGAGCTGCTGGCGCGTGACGGCCGGGAGTGGCGGCGGCTGTGAGCACCGCCACCCCACCCCCCGCGCCACCCACCGAGTGGGACGGCCACGTCGACTCGGTGGCCCACCTTGCCGACCGCCTCACGCGGCTGCAGCCGCTGGACGCCGACGGGCAGCCGCTCACCAGCGCCGGGGTGCTCAACCTGGTGGCCGTGGCGCGCTCGGAGGACGCCAACGAGGTGGAGGCCGGCATCGAGGCCCTGCGCGACCACCAGCCCTCACGGGCCATCGTGGTGGAGCGCGCGGCCGGCGGTGAGGGCATCGACGCCCACATCGAGGCCCGCGCCCAGGTGTTCGGCGGCGCCAAGCGCCCCTCCCGCGTGGAGCTGGTGCGGCTCACCCTGCACGGCAGGTCCATGGACGGCGCGGCCAGCGCGGTGCGTTCCCTGCTGCGCCCCGATCTGCCCGTGTTCGTCTGGTGGCCCGGGCCCCCCGACATGCACGACGCCATGCTGCCCCAGATCATCAAGCGCGCCGACCGGCTCATCACGGAGTCCAGCCGCTGCGACGACCCGGTGGTGGCGGTGGACCAGCTCATCGAGACCGCCGGGGCCGGGCCGGCGCTGACCGACCTGGCGTGGGCGCAGCTCACCCCGTGGCGCCAGCTGGTGAACCAGGTGGTGGACGTGGAGCACGTGGAGAAGCTGCGCCAGGGCGGCGTGGCGGAGATCTGGTTCACGGGTGAGCGTCCCACCGTGGAGGCGTACCTGCTGGCCGGGTGGCTGCGCGACACCCTGGGCGAGCGCCTGCACGTGGAGCTGATGCCACGCCGCGGCCAGACCGACGGCGGCATCGCCGCCATGCGGCTGGAGTCACTGGCCGGGCGCCAGCTCACCCTGGAGCGCTACCCCGACCGCAGCACCGCCGCCGTGGTGGTGTCGTCCCCGTTCGAGCGGCCGCGGCGCCGGGTGATGCCCCTGCCGTTCCCCGACCGCACCACGCTGCTGGCCGGTGAGCTGGAGTACCAGCGCCGCGACCTGCCGTTCGAGCGGGCGCTGCCGCTGGCGCGTGAGGTGGCCAACCGATGACCGGCGCGCCCGAGGTGGTGGTGGTGCCCGACGGCATCGCGCTGGCCGACGCCGCGGCCGAGCGCGTGGAGGAGCTGGCCATCGCCGCCACGCCGCAGCGCCCGGCCACCATCGCCCTGGCGGGCGGCAGCACCCCGAAGAGCATGTACCAGCATCTGGGCTCGCGCTGCCTGCCCTTCGTGCGCATGCGGCTGTTCTTCGGCGACGAGCGCTGTGTGCCCCCGGACGACCCGGGCAGCAACTACCGCATGGTGCGTGAGGCGCTGCTGGTGCGCACCGGGTTCCCGGAGGGGCTCGTGCACCGCATCCCCGGCGAGCTGCCGCCCCAGGAGGGTGCCGACGCCGCCGAGCGCGACCTGCGCGCCGCCTTCCCCGGGCAGGACCCTCCCCGTCTGGACATGGTGCTGCTGGGCCTGGGCCCGGACGGGCACACCGCCTCGCTGTTCCCGGGCGCCCCGGAGCTGGCGATCACCGACCGCTGGATGGTGCCCGTGCACCGCCCGGAGATGCCGCAGCCCTGGCGCGTGTCGATGACCCTGGCGGTGCTGTGCGCCGCCGGCCGGGTGTTGTTCGTGGCCGACGACCCCGAGAAGGCCGAGGTGGTGGCCCGCGCGATCGCCGGCGACCCGGAACTGCCGGCCGGCCTGGTGCGGCCCACCGACGGGATGCTCACCTTCATCATCACCGAGCGCACCGCCACGGCTCTGTAGGCAATCACGGCAGGGTGGCCAGCACCTTGCCGTTCGCGTCCAACGCGTCGATGGCGATGTGGGCGTCGCGTCGCGGCCGGGGCACGGCGAACCACCCGTTCCGGACCATTCCGAGCGTCGTCTCCTCACCGAGCGTGCGCGCCTGGACGGAGGCGACCCCCGGCGCCACGCGACCGAAGATCCACTCCCCACGATTGAGGCGGCAGCGCAGCATCACACGATGCTCTGGCCCGAGCTGGCATCCCAGGGTGATCGCCACCTGGTTGGACCCGGGGATCGTGGCGACGGCGACGGAGTCACCTCCGCGGGCCACGCCCTCCCACACCTCGGCCCCGGACTTGAGCTCCCGCAACACCCGCAGCACGCTGCTCCGCGGCGCACGGCTCTGCATGAGCGCCTTCCCGACCTGAGTCGGAGGTGTGATCCGTTCGCCCCGCCGAGCGGGCGGTTCGCCGTACCATCCCGCGCCCACGCGGGTCAGTTCGGCATCCGCAGCGCCGCCCGCCAGTTCCTGCGCGATTGCCGGACCGAAGAAGCCCTGGGCCGGCGCCATGCGCAGGCGCGTGGTCGTGGACGGGGAGGACGTGGCGGCGATCGTCGCGACCACCCATGGACGGCCCGACGTGCTCTGTTCCGCCAACCACAGCGGTCCTGTCAGGGGAAGGGAGGTCTCGACCATCAGTTCACGTGAACCGGTCCAGGTCACAGCTTCGATCTGATCCCCGTGCGCCCGCACCGCATCGGCGCCCACAACGGCGTAGGCGCGGTTCACCCCCGTCACGATCAGCGACACGCCCTTCTGCGGCCGTACCCGCACTCCCGCTCGCGTTGGCCAGCCAGGTCTTGCACGGGGTCCATCGAGCAGCATGCGCCCGTCGCGGCTGAGGAGGTACCAGGCCGAGCCCGGCGCCCCGTGGAGATGACGGAACCACAGCGGGTCCGTTTCGGAGGTGGCGATCACCCCCTTGCCGGAGTCGAGCAACTCGAACCGCGTGGAGGAGGTGATCCCGTCGATCTGCCAGACGCTCTGCGCCCAGGGCACGGTGACGCGCACCGTGCCGGCCGCGACGACCTCGGCCGTGGCCTGATCCCAGTGCCGGGCGTCCATGCGCGCCTGCAGGATCCGGGCCGCCGACGCCGTTGCGGAATCCAGGCCGGGACCGCCCGGCACGGTCGTCACCCGCACCGTCATCTGCATGCCCCACGTGCCCGCCGGCTGCGACGCGGCCTTCCGGCCCGGTGTGGTGTGCAGGAACAGCACGGCCACCACCCCGACGGCCGCGGCGGTAGCGGCGACACCCGGCCAGCACGCTGGCGGTGCGCCGCAGGCGCCCGTCGCGCGGCAGGCGCCGCGGCACCGGCGTGTCCATGATGCGCGCCAGCTCCGCCGAACCCCGTGCGTCGCGCCGCGCGCCGGAGACGGCCGTCTCGTCCACCGGATTGTGCCGGGCGAGGGTGGCGATGGGGTCGGTCATGCCGGTTCCTCCCGGCCCGCCGGGGCCACGGGTTGCAGGTGCGCCGCGGATGCCATCGCTGCCGCCAGGCGGCCGCGCGCCCGGTGCAGCCGCACGGTGAACGTGGGGGTGCTGCAGCCCAGCACCCGGGCGGCCTCGGCGTGTGACAGCCCCTCCCAGGCCACCAGCAGCAGGGCCTCCACGTCGCGCTCGCCCAGGGTGGCCAGGGCGTCGGCCAGGCCCAGGTCCTCGGGTGCCCCGGCGCCGTCGCGCACCTGGTGGGCAACACGCTCGGCCAAGGCCGCGCGACGCTGGTCGCCCCGGCGCTGGTTGGACAGCGCGCCGCGGGCCAGGCTCAGCAGCCAGGCGCGCGGCTCCTCGGGGGCGCGGTCCAGGTTGCGCCACGCCGCCAGGAACGCCTCGCTGGCCACGTCGTGGGCCGCGTCGCCGTCCGTGCGCCGCAGGGCGTAGGCCAGCACCGCCGGGTGGTGGGCGTCCCACAGGGCCTCGAACCGCCGGCGACGCTGGGTGTGTTTTTCTGGCATCCGCCCCGTATGAGTCCGGCCGGCGGCCGGACATTACCGCCGCGGCCCGGCGACCCCGCTCAGGGACCCAGCAGCCCCAGCGGCACCACCGCGACGCCGTCGGAGCGCCGGTACGCCTCGGGCCCCGTGGTGAGCACCACGCGGTCGGCCAGCCGGGGCCCACGCGCTCGGCCAGCCAGTTGAGGTGGCGCACATCCCGGTCGTCGGGCACCTGCCCCAGCTTGACCTCCAGCGCCACCAGCGCACCGTCGAAGCGCTCCACGATGAGGTCCACCTCGTGGTCGCCGCGCCGGGTGCGCAGGTGCGACACCGTGGCCTCCGCCGCCTGGGCGTACACGCGCACGCACAGCGTTGCCAGGGACTCAAACAGCCGGCCCACCAGCGGGCCGTGCTGGGGTTGCAGCACGGTGCCCTCCCCGCGCAGCAGCATCGAGGAGGTTGCGCGTAGCAGGCGCGCCGCCAGCGCGGGGTCGGCCAGCTGGTGCTTGGGCGCCTGCCCCAGGTCCCCCAGCGGCAGCCCCACCGGCGCCCACACCGGCACGGGATCCAGCAACCACAGCTGCGTCAGCCAGTCGCGGTACCGGATGGTGGTGACCTTGGTGGGCGGGTCGGCGTCACCCGGTGTGGCCCCACGCTGGATGGCGTTGAAGCTGGCGGTGGTGGAGACGGCCGCGGCGTACGCCTCCAGCCAGCCCCGCAGGCTGGCCGGGCGACGCAGGTGGACGCCCTGTTCGGCCAGCTCCACCGACAGGGCGCGCGTGAGGTAGCTGTCAAGCTGGGCCCGGCGTGCCCGCTCGGGGAGCCCGCGCAGCCCCGGGAACCCGGAGCGGTCGATCTCCTCCACGTAGTCCGCCAGGCGCATCCCGCACGCCCCGGACACGGGGGAGCCGCCGCGCAGGAGGGCGGCCAGGCTCACCGTCGGGTTCGTCACGCCGCGTTCGGTGAGGGTCATGGGTCGCATGCGCAGCGACAGGATGCGGCCCGAGCCGGCGTGGAGCGACGGAGCCGATGCCGGCGCGGCGCTGCCGGTGAGCAGGAACGCGCCGGGGGCCGCACCGTCGTCCACGGCACGCCGCACCGCGTTCCAGGTGTCCGGCAGCATCTGCCACTCGTCGATCAGCACCGGTGCGGTGCGCCGCAGTGCGGCACCCGGATCGGCGGCCACCACCGCCCGGTCGTTCGGCGCGTCCATGCGGTACACCGACACCGCCCGCTGCGCCGCCGTGGCCGTCTTCCCAACGCCCTTCGCACCGTCCAGCGAGATGGCCGCGACGGCGGGCATCAGCGCGTCCAGCTCGCCATCGACCACGCGCCGAGCATAGCTTCCCATGGGGAGACTATACCGTTGACCGTTGTCAGACTCTACCGTTATACGGGTCGATACTCGACCGTGAGTCGTGCCTTCAGCCGAGCAGGCGGCGGTGCTCCACCAGCGCGCACCGGTTGGTCACCACCCGCAGACCGGCCTCGTGGGCGATGCGCACGGCCTCGTCGTTGTGCAGGCCCAGCTGCAGCCAGAGCACCTTCGCCCCCACCGCCACCGCATCCCGCGCCACCTGCGGCAGCTCCTGCTGACGCCGGAACACGTCCACCATGTCCGGCGGCCCCGGCAGCGACGCCAGGTCGGGCGCGCATGGGCGGCCCAGCACCTCCAGCGCCCGCGGGTTGACGGGCCACACCTCGTAGCCCTGGTCCATCAGGTACTGGGCCACGCCGTTGCTGGGGCGATCCAGGCGGGGCGAGGCCCCCACCACCGCGATGGTGCGGCAGGTGCGCAGGATGTCGGCCACCTCCGCGTCGCCGGGCTGGGTCCAGGCGGTGGTGGGCGAGGCGTCAGCCATGCATGCGCTCCAGGGTGGATGTGGTGGGCACCCCCGCACGGAGCGTCTGGTACACCACGCAGTACCGCTCTGTGAGCTTGGCCAGGGTGGCGATCTGGTCGTCGGTGACCTCCGCGTCGATGCGGAACGCCAGCCGGATTGCCGTGAACCCCACCGGCGCCTCCCGGTCGACGCCCAGCGTGCCGCGGAAATCCAGGTCACCCTCGGCGCGCACCTCACCGCCCCGCAGCTCCACGCCCACGGCGGTGGCGACGGCCGCCAGCGTCACGCCCGCGCAGGCCACGAGGGCCTCCAGCAGCATGTCGCCCGAGCACAGCTGGCTGCCGTCACCCCCCGCGGCGGGATGCAGACCCGCCTGGGCCAGGGCGTCCGCCACCCGCCGGCCGCTGTCGATGTTGCAGGCCAGCGCCCCCTGATCGAGCGCGCCGGACGCGTGGAGGGTGATCAGGGCGGCCTCGGGAGCCGTCCGGTACCGCTGCTTGAGGGGGTCCTGCAGTGCGGTGAGCTGCGTGCGGTCCATGCGGCCTCCGTGGGGCGGGGTCACGCCGGGGACGAGTTTCGCATGCGGTTGCGCCGCGGTGCGCGTCCGGCGCGACACCTCCCACCACCGATGGCCGCGCGGATCGGTACCGTCAGGGTCGGTGAGCGTCTCCCTGTGGCAATGGGCCGCCCTGGTGGGCATCGTGGTGGTCCTGATCGTCGTGGACCTCCTGCTGTTCGGTCGCGGCGAGCATGAGGTGTCCTTCCGCCGGGCGCTGCTGTGGACGGTGGTGTGGACCTCGCTGGGCGTGGCCTTCGCGGCCGTGATCTGGGCCTGGGACGACCGCACCATGGCGGGCCAGTACCTGGCCGGGTACCTCATCGAGCGCACCCTCTCGATGGACAACCTGCTGGTGTTCGCGCTCATCTTCGGGTACTTCGCGGTGCCCTACGGGCTGCAGCCCACGGTGTTGATGTACGGCGTGGTGGGCGCCCTGGGCCTGCGCCTGGTGTTCATTCTGGTGGGTGTGGCGCTGCTGGACGCCGTGCATTGGGTGATCTACCTGTTCGGCGCGTTCCTGCTGTACACGGCCGTGCGCCTGGCGCGGGCGGGGGGCGAGGAGATGGATCCCTCCCGCAACCCGCTGCTCAACCTCATCCGGCGCCGCGTGCCGATGACCGACCACTACCGCGGCACCAAACTGGTGGTGCGCCAGAACCGCCGCCGCTATGCCACCCCGATGGTGGCGGTGCTGGCCGTGGTGGCCACCACCGACGTGGTGTTCGCGGTGGACTCCATCCCGGCCATCTTCGCGGTCACCCGGCAGTCGTTCGTGGTGTTCGCCGCCAACGCCTTCGCCATGATGGGCCTGCGCGCCCTGTACTTCCTGCTGGCCGGGGCCATGCAGCGCTTCGAGTACCTGGGCAAGGGCCTGGCGGTGCTGCTGGCGCTGGTGGGTGCCAAGATGCTGATGAGCGGGGTCTACGAGCCGCCGCTGTGGAGCACGCTGGTGGTGATCGTGGTGGTGCTGGCCGGCGCAATCGGGGCGTCCCTGTACGCCACGCGCGGGGAACCCTCAGCCGACTGACGCCCCGGCCGCCGGGGGCAGCACGCCCAGGGCCAGCGCCACGCAGGCCACGCACGCCTGCACGCACAGCGTGCCGTCGCCCACCAATCCGGGGATGCGATGCAGGGGCTCCGTCACCACCGTGATGGTCTCGGTGGCGTCGGGGGCGGGTTCGGCCACCCGGCGGCAGCCGGTGAGCAGGAAGTGGTGCGCCAGGCCGGTGGCGCGAGTGGGGTTGGGGACCAGCACCCCCAGGGGCCGCACCTCGGCGGCCACGAAGCCGGTCTCCTCCAGTAACTCCCTGCGCATGGCCTCCTCCGGTGAGGCGTCGTCCTCATCGACGACGCCCGCCGGCAGCTCCAGCGTGAACGCCCCGATGCCGTGCTTGTACTGGCGGACCAGCAGCACGTGCTGCTCCTCGGTCACCGCGAAGCCCATCACGAAGTCCGGCTCGTGCAGCACGTGGTAGTCGGGCACGGTGTGCCCGTTGGGCAGCACCACCTCCTGGCGCGACAGCGCCACCCACCGGTTGCGCACCAGCCACTCGGTGCGCAGCACGCGGGCCGGGCTCACCGCGCGACGCGCTCGGTGAGCACCCGGGCCTCGCTGTCCTCGCCCAGCCGGGCCACCATCGCCACGAACGCCCGCGTGTCGGCTGAACGCGGACCCCGCGTGGCCGCCAGGTGGCGCAGCGCCCGTGCGGGGCTGCGACGGGCCCCCGCCGGGTCGGTGGTGACCCAGGCGATGTCCAGCAGCCGCAACACGCGTTCGTGGGCGTCCCGCGGCACCGGGAACTCGGCCTCCAGGGGCGCCGCACCGTCCAGGGCCAGCCGCAGGGCGCAGAACCCGCGGTGGGCGATCACGCCCGCCAGGGCCTCGTGTCCGGCGTGGCGGAGGCGTCGCGCCGTGACCACCTGATCGTCGTGTGCCTCGTGCAGCCAGGCGGCGCACAGCAGCAGCACGCGATCGTCGCGCGCCAGGCGGGCCGCGCGTGCCAGCCGCGCCGCCTGCTGGGCCACGCCGCGCGTGTGGGCGTAGGCGTCGGCCGACAGCACCGCCACCGCCACGTCATGGGCGCCGCGCGGCTCGGCGGCCCGCGCCCAGGCTGCGGGGTCGGCGCCGGTCAGAGCTGCAGCAGGGCTCGCGCCTGCTCCACCACCACCAGCCCGTCGGCGTCGGCGCGGGCGCGCTCGGGTTCCGAGATCAGCGGCTCGGTGTCGCCCATGAGCGTGGAGGTGAACTCCGCGTGGGCCCGTTCCCGGGCCAGCTGCAACCACGACTCCGGCAGCTGGTCGGGCAGCTGCACCCCCAGCATCTCGGCCAGCAGCATCGTCCAGGCGCGCGGCACGAAATCGGTGTTGTACCCCCCGCCGCCCAGCGCCACCCAGCGCCCGCCGCAGGCCTCCCGCGCCAGGTCGTGCAGGCTGCGGTACAGCACCGGGAACGCGGCGGTGGTGACCTGCAGGTGGGCCAGCGGGTCCTGGTGGTGCGGGTCGGCACCGTCCTGGGTGACGATGACGTCGGGCTTGAAGTCGATCACCGCGGGGGCGATGACGTCCAGCACCGCCCGCAGGTAGGGCGTGTCACCCGCGTACGGTGGCAGCGGCACGTTGATCTTGGTGCCCACCGCGGCACCCACGCCGCGCTCGCCCAGCCCACCCGTGCCGGGGAACAGGTAGCGGCCGCTCTCGTGCACCGAGCAGGTCAGCACGCGCGGGTCCTCGTAGAAGATCCACTGGGTGCCGTCGCCGTGGTGCACGTCCACGTCCACGTAGGCCACCCGCTCGGCGCCGGCGGCCAGCAGCGCGTGGATGGCCACGGCCGGGTCGTTGTAGATGCAGAACCCCGCCGCCTTGTTGTGCAGGGCATGGTGCAGGCCGCCGCCGGCGGTGAACGACTGGTCGGCCCGGCCCTCCCACACCTCCATGGCCGCGGTGATGGACGCGCCGCACAGCAGCGCCGCCGCCTCGTGCATGCCCGGGAACGCCGGGGTGTCGCCACCGGCCGCCAGGCCCCACTGGCCGGCCTCCCAGCTGCTGGCCAGCACCGGGCTGCCGCTGAACCGGCGCACGGCCGCCACGTAGGCGGGCGCGTGGGCACGGCTGATCTCCTCGTCGGTGGCCTGCCGGGGGGTGACGATGCTGAGGCCCGGCTGGTCCAGGAGGCCATACGCCTGCATCAGCTCCACGGCCAGCAGGCGGCGCAGCGGCGACAGCGGATGGTCGTCGCCCAGGTCGTAGCTGGCCATGTCCGGTGAGAACACGAATGCGGTGCGGGTCATGGGCTCACTCTAGTCCGCTCGCACCGGTGGTGGTCCAGAGCGGGCCATCCTCAGGGCAGCAGCGCCAGCACCCGCGCCGGGGCGCCCGAGCCGCCCACCACCGGCAACGCCCCCACCACCAGCAGCGCCCCCACGGGTGGAAGGGCGTGCAGCCCCACCAGCCCCTCCAGGTGCCACAGGCCGGCCGGCAGCGTCACGTGGGCGTGCAGCGGGAAGTCGCCCGCCACCCCGGGGTCCACGCCCGGCGCGTCGATCCCCAGGCCCACCACCCCGCGCTGCACCAGCAGGCGCCCCGCATCCACCGACACCCCGGGGAAGCGCATGGCGCGCACGTACCGCTCCGGGTCGTCCACCCAGCGGTCCCAGCCGGTGCGCACCAGGGCGGCGCTGCCTGAGGGCACGGTGCCGTGCTCGGCCTCGTGCGCGGTGATGTCGTCGGGCAGCAGCACCGCGTCGGGGTCGGCCTCCGCGCGGGCCGCGATGTCGAACACCACGGCCGGCACCACCAGACGGTCCACCGTGATGCCGGCCGGATCGGCACCGGTGCGGTGGAAGTGCCGGGGGGCGTCCAGGTGCGTGCCGGTGTGCTCGGACAGGTCCAGCCGGCGGGTGAGGAAGCCGTCGCGTTCCAGCGACGACTCGGGATGGGCGGCGAAGGGGCCGCTGGTGGGCCAGACAGGTGTCCCCGGATGCAGGGGCATGGTGAGGTCGATGGCCCGCACGCCCCTATACTGCCGCGCCGTGGCGCTCACCATCGGGATCGTCGGACTGCCCAACGTCGGCAAGTCCACCATGTTCAACGCACTCACCAAGGCCCAGGTGCTGGCGGCCAACTACCCGTTCGCCACCATCGAGCCCAACATCGGCGTGGTGCCGCTGCCCGACCCGCGACTGCAGCAGCTGGCGGACATCTTCGGCAGCGAGCGCATCCTGCCCGCCACCGTGAGCTTCGTGGACATCGCCGGCATCGTGCGCGGCGCCTCCGAGGGCGAGGGGCTGGGCAACAAGTTCTTGGCCAACATCCGCGAGACCGACGCCATCTGCCAGGTCATCCGGGCATTCGAGGACGACGACGTGGCCCACGTGGACGGTCGCGTCAGCCCGCAGGGCGACATGGAGACCATCAACGTCGAGCTGATCCTGGCCGACCTCCAGACACTGGAGAAGGCCATCCCGCGCCTGGAGAAGGAGGTGCGGGGCAAGAAGGCCGAGCAGGCCCAGCTGGACGCCGCCCGCGCCGCCGTGGACCTGCTGCAGCGCGGCACCACCCTGTTCGTGGGCGCCGAGGCCGCCGGCATCGACACCGAGCAGCTGCGGCCCCTGGGACTCCTCACCGCCAAGCCCTTCCTGTACGTGTTCAACGTCGATGAGGACCAGCTGGCCGACACCGCCCTGCAGGCGCGGCTGCAGGAGCTGGTGAGCCCCGCCGAGGCCATCTTCCTCAACGCCAAGCTGGAGGCCGAACTCTCCGAGCTGGACGACGAGGAGGCCCACGAGCTGCTGCAGAGCGTGGGCGTGGAGGAGTCGGGTCTGGAGCAGCTGGCCCACAAGGGCTTCCGCACGCTGGGGCTGCAGACCTACCTCACCGCGGGTCCCAAGGAGGCGCGCGCCTGGACCATCCACGCCGGGTGGACCGCGCCGCAGGCCGCCGGGGTGATCCACACCGACTTCCAGCGCGGCTTCATCAAGGCCGAGGTGGTGTCCTTCGAGGATCTGGTGAGCGCCGGCTCCATGGCCGAGGCCCGGGCGCGCGGCCGCGTGCGCATGGAGGGCAAGCAGTACGTGATGCACGACGGCGACGTGGTGGAGTTCCGCTTCAACGTCTGAGTCGCGAGGCGTGGTTCAGGACGCCGCGCCCCGTTCCGCCACGAACGCGAACTTCCGCACCCGCCCGGTTCCCAGCCAGTCCACCCACAGCCGGTGGGCGGCCAGCAGCTCGTCCAGGGCCCGCCGGCCGATCTGGGGCGCGATGTCCTCCGCATCCGCGGCGAACGCCTCGGTGAGTGACCGCGCCATCTCGCGGTGGGATGCGCTGTGGTCCTCCTGCACCCGGATGCTGAACCCGGCGCCCTCCAGGCACGTGACCATGGTGTGCAGGGGCGTGAGCCACACGGTGTCCGCATCGGGCATGGCGGCCCGCTCCGCCGGCGTGAGCGGCCGCCCCTCCTCCAGGGTGAAGGCGAACCGCCCGCCGGGGCGCAGGGCGCCCGCGATCGCCCCCACCAGCCGGTCCTTGTCGGGGAACGCGAGCATGGTCTCCAGCAGCAGCACCACGTCGAAGCTGCCCGGGGGCAGTGGGGGCACCTCGGCCACCGCGAACCGGCACGGCAGTCCCGCGGTGCGCTCCCGCGCGATGCCGACGGCCGTGGCGCTGGAGTCCACGCCCAGGTAGTCGCATCCCAGCTGTGCGGTGATGTGGCGCCCCGGGCCGGCGATGCCGCAGCACAGGTCCAGCACCGACACCCCCGGGCCGATCCCCGCGGCGCGCGCCAGCTGCAGGATCTCGCCGCCGCGCATGAAGTTCTCCTGGTGCACGAACTCACCGGGGGCGTAGGCGGAGATTCGTGCGCGCTGCAGCGCGGCCACGAACGGCGTGCGGTGGTCCTGTCTCACGCACCGTCCGCCCGGTTACGGTGGACCCCATGACCACCGGGGATGCACGCGAGTCGCCCAGGGGCGCGTTCGCGGGGGGTGCGGCACCGCGACCCAGGTGGTCCGGTCCGGTGGCCGGGATGGTCGCGCAGATGGTGCTGCTGGCGGCGCTGGCCGCCACCACGGGCCTCACCGGCGCGGGATGGGCCGTGGGCATCGCGTGCGCGGTGGCGGTGAACACGGGGGTGGCGTGGCTGATCGTGCGGGACGGCTGCGAGCGCCTGAGCGCCGCCACCTGGGTGACCCTGGCCCGGGCCGCCCTGGCGGTGGGTGTGGCCGCCCTGGTGGCCCAGCGGGTGACGCGCGGCGGCTCGGTGGTGGTGCTGGTGGCCCTCGCCGCCGTCGCCCTGGTGCTGGACCTGGTGGACGGGTGGCTGGCCCGGCGCACCGACTCGGTGTCGGTCCTGGGAGGCCGGCTGGACGGCGAGATCGACGCGTTCCTGATGCTGGTGCTGAGCGTGGGGGTGGCCCACCTGGCCGGCGCCTGGGTGCTGGCCATCGGGATGATGCGCTACGCCTTCCTGGTGGCCGGCTGGGTGCTGCCGTGGATGCGGGCCCGGCTGCCGTTCCGGTACTGGCGCAAGGTGGTGACCGCCACCCAGGGCATCGTGCTGACGGCGGCCGTCGCGGACGTCCTGCCCCTCCCGCTCACCCGCGTGGTGGTGGCGCTGGCGCTGGCCCTGCTGGCCGAGTCGTTCGGGCGCGACGTGTGGTGGTTGTGGCGGCATCGCGGCATCACCGACACGCCCGCCGACATGCATGCTCCGCCGCCGCTGGGGGCGGCCGTCACCCTCACCGCGCTGGGGCTGGTGTGGTTCGTGCTGGTGGCTCCCAACCGGGTGGGCGACTTCGACCTGCACCACTTCCTGCGGCTGCCGGTGGAGGGCCTGCTGGCCGTCGGCGTGGCCCTGGCGCTGCCCACGGTGCCGCGCCGCATCCTGGCCGCCGTGGCGGGCGTGGCGGCGGGCGCGCTGCTGATCGTGCGGCTGCTGGACCTGGGCTTCTACGAGCTCTTCGACCGGCCGTTCAACCCCGTGGACGACTGGACGTACGCCGGCGCCGGCATGCAGACGCTGCGCGCGTCGGTGGGCTCGTGGCAGGCCGACCTGGCCGTGGCCGTGGGCGCCCTGCTGATCGCGGCCGTGATGGTGCTGACACCCCTGTCGCTGGTGCGCCTCAGCGGCCGGGCCGCCCGGCACCGCGGCCCGGCGCTGCGCGTGCTGGCCGTGCTGGGCGCGGTCTGCCTGCTCACCGAGTTCACCGGGCCGCGGGTGGTGTCCACCCGGGCGGCGTACGCGGCCGTGGACGAGGTGCACGCGGTGCGATCCGGGCTGGCCGGGCGGGCCGAGTTCGCCCGCGAGCTGCGGGTGGACGAGTTCGGGAGCACCCCGGCCGCCCGGCTGCTCACCGGCCTGCGCGGCAAGGACGTGCTGCTGGTGTTCGTGGAGAGCTACGGCAGGGTGGCGGTGCAGGACTCCTGGTTCTCGCCGGGGGTGGACGCGGTGCTGGCGCGAGGGGACGCCCAGCTGCGCGCGGCGGGGTTCTCGGCCCGCAGCGCGTTCCTGCGCTCGTCCACCTTCGGCGGCTTCAGCTGGCTGGCGCACGGCTCGGTGCAGGCCGGCGTGTGGGTGGACAGCAAGCGGCGCTACGACCAGCTGGTCACCGGCAACCGGCTCACGCTGGCCACGGCCTTCAAGCGGGCCGGGTGGCGCACCCTGGCCATCGACCCGGCCAACGACCGCGCCTGGCCGGAGGGGAGCACCTTCTACCACCTCGACGCGGTGTACGACCGGCGCAACGTGGGCTACCGCGGCCCCCGCTACGCGTTCGCGCCCATGCCCGACCAGTACGTGCTGACGGCGCTGCAACGGCTGGAGCTGTCGCGGCGCCCGCGGCGCAACATCTTCGCGGAGGTCGACCTGATCTCCAGCCACGAGCCGTGGACCCGCATCCCCCGTCTGGTCCCCTGGAACCGCGTGGGTGACGGCGCGGTGTTCAACGACCAGCCCTCCGTGCCCACGCGCAGCTCCGGCGGGTTCGGGGACGCCACCGGCGTGCAGCGCGACTACGGCCACTCCATCGAGTACTCGCTGCGGACGCTGTTCTCGTTCGTCCGGCGGGCGCACGACCCCAACCTGGTGCTGGTGGTGCTGGGCGACCATCAGCCCAACGCGGTGGTGACCGGCGAGAACCCCTCCACCCACGACGTGCCCATCTCGGTCATCGCGCATGACCCGGCGGTGCTGGCGCGCATCCGCGGCTGGAGGTGGCGGGCGGGCACCCGGCCCGACCCCACCGCCCCGGTGTGGCCCATGGACGCCTTCCGCGACCGCTTCCTGCGGGCCTTCGGCCCGGCGCCGGCACGCCGGATCACCCCTCGGACGGGAGCGGCAGGTCCAGCATGTGCCCGCCCGTGCGCGCCTTCGTCGCCAGGTAGCGGGCGTTCGCCGGCGAACGGTGCACGCCGGTCGGCACCCGCTGGGTGACCGTCACCCCGTAGCGCCGCAGCTGCCGGGCCTTGTCCGGGTTGTTGCTCAAGAGCGCCACCCGCGGTATCCCCAAGGCGTGCAGCATCTGGGCGGCCACCAGGTAGTCCCGCTCATCCGCCCCGTGCCCCAGGGCCAGGTTGGCCTCGTAGGTGTCCAGCCCGGTGTCCTGCAGCGCGTACGCGTCCAGCTTGCGGTACAGCCCGATGCCGCGGCCCTCCTGGCGCAGGTACAGCAGGAACCCGCCGACCTGGGTGATGCGCTCCACGGCCTCCCGCAGCTGGGGGCCGCAGTCGCAGCGCTGGCTGCCGAACACATCGCCGGTGAGGCACTCGCTGTGCGGCCGGATCAGCGGCGGAGAGCTGGGGCGGTCGCCGTTGGAGCGCTCCTCACACCAGTCGCCCAGCCCGATGGCCAGGTGCTCCCGGCCGTCGGCCAGCCCGTTGAAGGTGACCACGCGCGCAGGCGTGCTGAAGCCGTCGGGCAGCTGCAGGGGCACCGACACCTGCGTGCGGATGGTGGCCGCGGGGCGCCGGCCGGGCAGCATGCTCATCAGTCGCCCTCGAACCGGGACGACAGCGCGTAGCGCAGCATCACCACGTCGCCGATCTGGCGCGTCTCGGCCAGCGTGGCGCGGCGGTCGGGGTTGAAGGGGAAGCACCCGTCGCGCACGAAGCGCGGCGCCCGCGAATCGCCCACGAACACGGGCGCCACCACCAGCTGCAGCTCGTCCACCAGGTTCTCCGTGAGGAACTGCGTGTGCACGGTGCCTCCGCCCTCCACCATCAGTCGCCGCACGCCCCGGGCCGCCAGGTCCTCGCTGATGGTGCGCATGCGCACGGGTTCGCCACCGTCCACCACGGTGGCCACCGGTCCAAGGCGGGCCCGCGCGCGTGCCACCTGCGGGCTGGTGCAGTACACCAGCTTCTCGACGTCGCCGGTGGTGAAGAAGTCGGCGCAGGGGTCCAGGTCCACCCGGTCGCTCACCGTGACCTTCACCGGCGACCGCGGCAGGCCGCGTGCCGCGCGCTCATCACGGCGGGCCCGCGAGCGCACCAGCAACCGGGGGTTGTCGGTGCGCACCGTCGCCGCGCCCACCAGGATGGCGTCGCAGGATGCGCGCACCGCATCCACCCGGTCGAAGTCCGCGTCGTTGGACAGCGGCAGCCGTGGACGACCGTTGCCGATGTACCCGTCGATGGAGGTGCTGCAGCTCAGCACGATGTAGGGGCGCTCAGGCATCGGCCACCCCGTCCGGGGCCACGGACGCCGGCGCGAGGCCGCCCGCCGGGGTGCCGCCCATCCACTCGACCGCCAGCACCACCGCCCCCGGGAGGGCGGCCACGAACACCATCACCCCGAAGGCCACGGCCGTGGCCAGCCCGCGGTCGGCGCCCAGGCCCGCGGCCCCGAACGCCCAGGCCGCCACCCCCTCCCGCGGCCCCCAGCCGCCCACGTTGGGCAGCGCCATGGCGGCCATCACCAGCAGGGCCAGGGGCAGCGTGGTGACCGCCGGTGCCGGCGTGCCCGCGGTGCGGGCGGCCAGCATGAACGTGGCCGTGTGGCACGCCACCACCACCGCGGATGTCACCGCCACGCCCACCCACGCCCCACCGGCCAGGAGGCCGAGGCGCACGTCGGTCCGGGCCACCGCCAGGGCGCGGGCCGGTCGGGACCGCCCGTCACGCGGCACGGCCCGTGCCGCCAGCAGCAATGCCCCCGTTCCGGCGAGCAGCACGACCGCCACCACCGGCATGGCACCCCGCACCGGTGACGGCGCCACCAGCAGCACGGCCACCGTCAGGACCACCTGCACCAGCTGCCCGGCGCCGCGCTCCCACACCACCGACCGCAGCCCGCGACCCACGTCGCCCGAGTGCCGGCCGTGACGGAACCCGCGGTGCACGTCGCCCACGATGCCGCCGGGAAGCGCCACGTTGAGGAACACCGACCGGTAGCAGGCGGCCACCGCCGTGCGCAGCGGCAGGTCCACGCCCAGGCCGCGGGCCACCACCCGCCACCTCCAGGCGCAGCACACCGTGGCCGGCACCGCCAGCGCCGTGGCGGCCACCAGCGACCACCCGTCCACCGCGCGCACGCCGTCGCGGAAGGGCCCCGTCCCCAGCCGCCACACCAGCACCGCCAGGATCCCGGCGGCGGCGGCCAGCCGCGCCCAGCGCCACATCGCACCGCCCCTCATGGCGCGTCACCCCGCCGGATCCGGGGCAGCACCAGCAGGTCGGCGTGGTGCACGCACACGCCCAGCGAGCCCGACAGCGCCTGACCCAGCCGCCGGCGCGCATACCCCTCGGCGTCACGGGCCAGGCCGGGGCGCTGCTCGCGGGCGGCACCCACCCAGCCGGCCAGCCATTCGGCCACCAGCGCGGCGTCACCGGCCCCCAGCCGCCAGGGACTGGGCCGCACCACCACCCTGGCGCCCAGGCGCCGGAACCCGGTGGCGGCGGCGGCCGCGGCGGCCGGCCCCAGAAGCCGGCCGCCCGCGGTCCTTCGCCGCTGATGCGCGTTGAACGCGGCCGCCAGCACCGTGTCCAGCGGCTCCGACGGGGTCAGCTCCACCCGGCCGGTCACCGAGAGGGTCAACAGCACCGGGCAGCCCACCCGGTGCAGGGCCTCGATGAGGCCGCCGAGCTCCTCGGCGGTGAGCAGGTCCAGCAGGGCGGATGCGGTGATCAGCGACGCACCGGCCAGGGCCTCGGGCCGCAACCGGGTGATGTCGGCGCGCCGCACCTCGGTCGTGATGCCGGCGCCCTCCGGCGGGTGCGCGGCGGCCAGCTCCAGCAGGTCGGGGTCCCGGTCGTGCAGCACCCAGTGCTGCGGGCCGGACAGTCGGGGGGCCAGCCAGCGCCCCATCGACCCGGACCCGCAGGCCAGGTCGTGGACCACCCACGGGCCCGGCGCCCCGCGCCACGCCTCCAGGTGCGGCACCAAGTCGGCCGCGCGGGCGGCGGCGTCGGCGGGCTCGCGCAGCTCCAGCCAGTCGGGGCTCACCCGGATGAGCTCGGCGTTCACCGGCACACCCCGCCGAGGACGTGGTCCAGCACCGACACCGTGGCCGGCCACCCGGCCAGCGAGGCCCGGCGCTGGCGGGCGGCCCGGCGCAGCCGCCCCCGCAGCGAGGCGTCGCACAGCCACCGTCGCAGGGCCGCGCCCAGCGCGGCGGGATCCCCGGGGGGCACCAGCAGCCCGGGCACGGTGCCGTCCGCGCCGTGCCCGACGGCCTCGGTGACCCCGCCCACGCGCGTGGCCAGCACGGGCACGCCGTGCGCCAGGGCCTCGGTGAGGACCATGCCGAACGTCTCCGCACGCGATGCCAGCACCACCAGATCGGCCGCCGCGTACCGCCGCCGCAGCTCGCGCCCGGTGTGGGGTCCCGCGAAGTCCACGCGGTGGTCCAGGCCCAGCTCGCAACCCCGCGCCCGCAGGTGCGCCACGAACTGCGGATCCCGCCCCAGGCTGCCCGCGCACACGCAGGTCCAGGGCAGGTCGGCCACCGTGGCCAGGGCCTCCAGCAGCACGTCGTGGCCCTTGCCGCGGGTCACCGCGGCCACGCACAGCAACACGCCGCCGCCGGTGCTGCCCCGGGCCAGCGGGGCGGCGTCGGTACCGGGGCGCGCCACGTGCACCCGGTGGGCGGGCAGGCCGTAGCGGTCCAGCAGCCGGCGGCGGGTGAAGGCGCTGGTGGTGATCACGGCCGCCGCGGCCGCAAGGGTGGCGGCCTCACGCCGCGCCGCGTCCGGGGCCGTCCCCTCGCCGCCGTCGCCCAGCGGCATGTGCATCAGCACCACGGGGCGCACGCGGTGGGCGTGGGCCGTGAGGTGCTCCGGGGCCGTCGAGGCGATGATGCCGTCCACCAGCACCACGGCATCCTCCGGGATGCCCGCCAGGGCGTCCCCCAGCGCCGCGTGGGCGGCGGCGTCGGGGTGCGGCCACCCGCCCGGCACCGCGTGCTCGTGCACCGACCAGCCCAGGCCGGCCAACCCCCGGCACACGCGGCGGTCGTAGACGTTGCCGCCGCTGGGCCGGGTGGGGTCGTCGATGCCCTCCGGCACCACCACGTGCACCGTCCTCACAGCGACCGTTCGTAGCCGGCCCATGCGATGTGCGACTCGTGCAGGGTCACCGCGATCCCCTCCAGCGCGCGGGCGCCCTCGCCCAGGGCCCCGGCGTGCACGCGCTCGGCCAGCCGGTCGGCGATGGTGCGGGCCAGCACCTCGGTGGTGGTGTTGACGCCCGCGAAGGCCGGCTCGTCGTCCAGGTTGCGGTAGTTGAGCTCGGCGGTGACCGCCCGCAGCTCCTGCGTGGCCAGGCCGATGTCCACCACGATCCCGTCCGCGTCCAGGTCGGCGCGGCGGAACGTGGCGTCCACCACGAACGTGGCCCCGTGAAGGCGCTGCGCGGGTCCGAACACCTCGCCCCGGAAACTGTGGGCGATCATCATGTGGTCCCGCACCGTCACGCTGAACATGCTCACTCCGCCCCGTTGTAGGTGATGACGTGACACAGCGCCGGAAGGCTCCCCGCGGCCAGGCGCGGCATCACCTCGGGCAGCTCCTCGAAGGGCGACGACCCGGTGATGAGCGCGTCGAACGCCGGGTCGCGCAGGAGGTCCAGGGCCAGGGCCAGCCGGTCGGCCGTGGTGCGGCTGCCGGCCCGGCGGGGCGACACGGTGCCCACCTGGCTGGCGCGGATGCCCAGGCGCTGTGAGTGGAACGCGCCGCCCAGCGACACCCGCACCTCGGTGTCGCCGTACCAGCTCATCTCCAGCACCGTCCCCTCGGGCGCCAGCAGCTCCAGGGAACGCTGCAGGCCGGCCGAGGTGGCGCTGGTGTGCACCACCAGGTCCCGGTCGCCCGCGGCCTCCTCGGGGCCGGCGAACGGCACCCCCAGCGCCGCGGCCACCGATGCCCGGGCGGGGTCGAGGTCGACCAGCGTGACGTCCACGGGGAACAGGCGCAGCAGGCACGCCACGCAGCAGCCCACCATCCCCGCCCCCACCACCGTGACGCGGTCGCCCAGCAGGGGCGCGGCGTCCCACAGGGCGTTCACGGCCGTCTCCACCGTGCCCGCCAGC
>JAXLSS010000001.1:0-347303 GCA_046330395.1 Thermoleophilia bacterium | reverse complement strand
AGGCGCGCCGGGCGCGTACTCCCGACGCGGCTGGTGCTGTCGGGGGTCGCGATCGGGTACCTGTTCTCGGCGGCCACCAGCTACGTGGAGCTGCGGATGTCCGACGGGCAGTCCCTGGCCGGGGTGATGTTCTGGCTGCTGGGCACCGTCGCCTCCGCCTCGTGGTCTGACCTGGGCATCCCCACCGTGGTGGTCCTGGTCTGCACCGCCTGGCTGCTGGGGCAGTCTCGGCGACTCAACGCGCTGGTGACCGGCGAGGAATCGGCCGTGGCCCTGGGAGTGGACGTCAGCCGGCTGCGCATCCAGCTGCTGGTGGTGACCTCGCTGCTCACCGGAACGGTGGTGGCCGTGGCCGGCGGGGTGGGCTTCGTGGGGCTGATGGTGCCGCACATGGTGCGCATGGTGGTGGGGGCCGACCACCGCCGGGTGCTGGTGGTGTCGGTGCTGGCGGGCGGCATCTTCATGGAGGCGGTCGACATCGGTGCCCGCACGCTGGCCCGGCCACTGGAGCTGCCGCTCACGGTGATCACCGCGGTCATCGGCGTGCCGCTGTTCATCTGGCTGATGCAGCGCTCCGACGTCGCCTCGGGAGTCGGTTGATGCGCGTCCACGCGTGCGGCGTCACCGTGCAGCTCGACGGCACCGAGATCACCAACGGGTGCGACCTGATCGCCGAACCGGGGCAGATCGTCGGGCTCGTCGGCCCCAACGGCAGCGGCAAGTCCACGCTGCTGCGCAGCATCTACCGGGCTCTCCGACCGGTGGCGGGCAGCGTGCACCTGGACGGCGACGACGTGTGGCAGCTGTCGGCGCGCGAGACCGCGCGGCGGGTGGCGGTGGTGGCCCAGGAGCCTCCCAGCGACTTTGACTTCACCGTGCAGGAGGTGGTGGAGGCCGGGCGCACACCCCACAAGCGGATGTTCGAACGCGACTCACCGGACGACCTGGCGATCACCGCCGCCGCCCTGGAGCGCGTCGGCATGTCGGCGTTCGCCGACCGGCTGGTGGCCACGCTGTCCGGCGGCGAGAAGCAGCGGGTGATGGTGGCCCGCGCCCTGGCCCAGCAGAGCCGCGTGCTGATCCTGGACGAGCCAACCAACCACCTGGACATCCGCGCCCAGCTGGACCTGCTGGAGCTGGTGCGCGGCCTGGGGATCACCATCATCGCCGCCCTTCATGAGCTCAACCACGCCACCGCCTACTGCGACACGGTCTACGTGCTGTCGCGGGGACGGGTGGTTGCCAGTGGCGTCCCACGCGACACCCTCACCCCCGAGCTGCTGCGCACCGTGTTCGGCGTCGAGTCCCACGGCCACGTGCACCCGGTGAGCGGCCGGTACCACCTGCTGTTCGCACCCGTCGCCGAGGCGGCGGCGGTGTGAGCGCACACCGCGGATCGCCGCCGGGACCCCTGGCGCCGCCGCATCGCACCCCCCGCGGGCGGCATCACGCCCGCGCATGTTCACGAATGGAGAACCGCATGAAACGCAGCACCTGGGCAGCGCCCGCGTTGGCCGCGATGGCCGCGGTCGTCCCGCTGGCAGCATCCGCCGCCAGCGGCGCGACCACCACGTCGGTCACCCTCAAGCAGTGCACCGGCGAGAAGCTGGACCGGTCGGTCACCTACGACACCGTGCCGCAGCGGGTCTTCACCATCGACGCCCAGTCGGCGGAGTTCATGGTGGCCCTGGGGCTGAGGGACAAGATCGTCTCCACGTGGGGGATGTACGGCAAGGACGCCCTGAAGACCACCCCCGAGTACGCCGCGCAGCTGAAGTCGATCCCGGTGATCGGGGACACCAAGACCTGGCCGCCGCCCGTCGAGCAGATCGCCGCGCAGAAGCCGGACCTGGTGATGACCATCTACCGGCTGAACATCCCCGGCTACCTGGACGCCGGCCGCATGGAATCGGACCTGGGAATCAAGACGTATGGCTTCACGTCCACCTGCAACGGCGGGGTGATGCGCAACCTCAACCCGGTGTTCGCCGACATCACCAACATCGGGCGCATCTTCCACGTGGAGGACCGTGCCGCCGCCCTCATCAAGAAGATGAAGGCCAAGCTGGCGGCGGCCAAGAAGCTCACGGCACACATGCCTCTCTGTGATGCTGGGGGCGCCGGTGGGACCGCCCCGCCGGGAGTGCTAGCCCGGCCACGGGCCCGCTGCCGCCCCCTCCGGACCGGCACCGCCTCCAACGCCGTCCCACCAGCCTGCCCCTGGCCCTACGGCAGGAACATCTTCCAGGACGTCAAGGGCGCCTACGCACAGGTGTCCTGGGAGCAGGTGGTCAAGCGCAACCCCAGGGTGGTGTGGCTGCATCCTCGCGGGTCCCGGCTTCATCCAGGCCGCTGGCGCGCTTCGCAAGGCCACGGTGAAGAACCCGGCCTCGCCAGCGTGGCGGGCGTCAAGAACAAGGCGTTCGTGGCGCTGCTCCCACACCGCGGGCGTGCAGAACGTCCACAACGCCGACGCGGTCCTGGCTTCGCCAGGGCACTGCACAAGCTCGGCTGACACGCTGCTCAGTCGTGTCCCGGCCGGAGTGGGCGCTCCGGCCGGGTGCGCTCGAACCACGCGCTCCGTGACGGCCTACGCAACCCTGGATGATGCGGCGCAACTACCCGACGGGCCCGCGAGCCCCAGGGTGCCCGCACGGTCCTCCCAAACGTGGACGGAAATGACTCCGGCTCGACCCCAAGGCTGTCCGCATCACGTTCATCGGTGTCGAGTCCCTCGGCACTCTCGAGCCCCTCTGGCTTGAGCTGCACCATCACCACAAAGCCGTTGCGCAGATGCCGATCGAGCCGGATGACGCTCTTTCCTGGGCACGGCGCGTCCGCCAGTACCGCACTCTGCTCGAGGCCGGCGAGGGGTTCATCCTCGTGGCCCATGATGGCGCGGTGCCCCGCGGCTACGCGACGGTCGAGATTCGTGATCCGGACGACACGTACGGGTTCGGCGGACGCTACGCGGAGGTCGTGACGCTCGGCGTCAGCGAGGCGGTGCGGGGTCGCGGGATCGGTTCGCGCCTTCTGGACCACGTCGATGCGGAGCTTTCCAGGCGTGGGGTTCACGCACAGATCATCTCCGTCATGGTCGGGAACGACGGGGCACGTCGCCTCTACGAGCGGCGGGGCTTCCGAGCGGGCGAGGTCTCCCTCTACCGCCCGGGAAGGATGCCGTAGACACGCGTTCAGTGCGGGCCGGCGGGGGCCGCGCTCATCGCCGACCGGTCACCCGTGCACACGCGGTGAGGGAGGCGGGGCCCGCCGTAACCCCGCGACCCGTGTGCCGGGGATGCCGGTTACACTGCCGCCCGTGCACAACGTCCAGGCTCACGCCCTACGCCGGGTGATCGTGATGGCGGCGGCGCTGATCGCCACACTGGGTGCGCACGCGCTGACCGGCTGCGGACTGCAGTTGATGCGCGCCGCCCCGTTCAGCTGGGGTGCCATGTTGAGCCTCGCCGCCCTGCTGGGGACGCGTCGTGGGACGTTCCGCGCGCGGACGCCCGTTGGGACGCTGTGTCTGTTGGTGCTCCTGGAGGCCGCCATGCACGTGGCGCTCACCGAGGCGCCATGGCTCTTCGGGATCCACGCGGGTCACGAGGTGGCGTTGGCGAGCGTCACCGCGCTCATCGTTCACGGGGCCGTCGCCTTCATCCTGGCTCCCCTGGTGTGGTTCGCAGATCAGCTGCTGGATGCCGCGCTCGGAATCCTGCAGCGGCTGGGCCGCGCCATCGCCGGCGACGAGCTGGCCCCATGCCACGAGCCTCGTTTCACGGTCTCGGTCGACCGGCTGAGCGCCTGCGCGGGCTGGTTCCGCTCGGACCCGGCCCCACGCGGACCACCCCTGCGGGCGGTGCTGTTGGGAGGCGTGCCGGCGGGACGTTGAACGCTGCCGGGATGCCTGCCGTCCCGTCATCGTTCGTGAGTCGCCGCGGCATCCGCATGGGCTGAACGCCCGTGGGGAACGCCGTCGGTGGCGTGATCCCAAAGGGAATGTCCCATGAGCACTTGCCCGGTGGACCGGCGGGAGCGGGTCGAGACCCGTTCGTGCACGGTCACGGATGCCAGCCCCACGGTCCCCATCGACCTGGGCGGCCTCCCGCCCGGAACCCATGCCGAGCTGCGGCGTCTCTGCCGACGCCTCGGCTCCCCATCCCACGCCGATGACCTGGTGCAGGAGACCTATCTGCGCGCCCTGGAGTCGGCGGGCACCTACCGCGGCACCGGAGCGGCCCGCGGCTGGCTGCTGGCCATCGCCCGCAACGTGTGCGCCGACCATGTGCGCGCCCGTCAGCGCGACCGGCGCATCCAGAACACGCTGGAGACGCTGCACGACCGCGAACCCCCGCGCGCCATGACCGGCACGGTCGTTCTGACCGACCTGCTGGGATCGCTCGACCCGGAGCGCCGCGACGCGTTCTTCCTCACCCAGCTGGCCGGTCTGGAATACCAGGACGTCGCCCGGTGGCACGAGTGCCCCGTGGGGACGGTGCGGTCCCGTGTCGCCAGGGCGCGGTGCCAGCTGCGTGAGGTCGTCGCCTCGGAGGTGCCCGCGCACATCGGATCGGCGTAGCGGGAACTTTCCGGCCGCGAATCGCGACCCGAACGGTGTGGTCCCCTCGGGAGAAGCCGGGTTGAGGGTCGGGGGGACCACCCAGCGCTTTGTCGTCCCGTGGCTCGGTTCGGTCCGCCGGACGCATCCGGCTCACCTGAGAGGCAAACCGCCATCCGATCGGCAGATACCCCACGTCACGTCCGCGACCCCAACCCGGCCCTGCTCGGTGCCGCCGGCCTCGGGGGCGACACACGAGCGTGGGATCGCATGACCGCCCCGGGCGCGTCGGGTGCCACCGCGTCCCCACATCTGCTGAGCGGACGGTGGCTCACCCTCGCCACCGTCCTGCTGCTGGGCACGGCGGTATTCGCCATCCTGCTGTCCATCTCGGTGGGCGCGGTGCACATCCCGCTGCCGACGGTGTGGACCGTGATGGCCGGACACCTCCCGTTCGTCCACACTCACGCCCCCCTCGTGGACCGCGAGAACGTGTGGGAGCTGCGTGCGCCACGGTCGCTGCTGGGGTTCATCGTGGGCGCGGCCCTGGCCGTGGCCGGCGTGTCACTGCAGGCGCTCGTGCGGAACCCGCTGGCCGACCCCTACATCCTGGGGGTGGCCGAGGGCGCCTCGCTGGGAGCGGTCAGCGTGCTGGCCTTCGGCTCGGGGGCCGTCGCGGGCCTGGGGGTCACATCCGCCGCCTTCGCCGGGGCCATGCTGTCGATGCTCGCCGTGTTCCTGGTGGCGCGCGGCGCCGGCGGGTACACCCCGGCACGCCTGCTGCTGGCCGGGGTGGCCCTGGGCTACCTCTGCTCGGCGGTCACCAGCTTCATCCAGTTCAAGGTGTCGCCGCAGGAACTGCAGGGCATCGTCTTCTGGCTGCTGGGCAGCCTCGCGAGCGCAACCTGGGAGGACCTGCGGATCCCCGCCCTGGCGGTGCTCGTGTGCACGGGGTGGCTGATGCTGCAGGGGCGTCGGCTCAACGCCCTGTCGCTGGGCGAGGAGTCCGCGGTGGCGCTGGGCGTGGACGTCCGGCGATTCCGGATCCAGTTGATGCTCGTCTCGTCCGTCCTGGTGGGCGCGGTGATCGCCGTTGCCGGCGGTGTCGGCTTCGTGGGGCTTGTGGTGCCGCACCTGGTGCGCCTCGCGGTGGGGCCCGACCACCGCAGGCTCCTCCCGCTGTCGGCATTGCTGGGCGGGGTGTTCCTGGTGCTGGTGGACGTGCTGGCGCGGGTGGTCGCCGCCCCCTCGGAGCTACCGCTGGGCATCTTCACCGCCGCGGCCGGAGCGCCCATGTTCCTCTGGCTCATGCGGCGCGCCCGCCGCGTGGACGGTGCGGCATGACCCGGGTGGACGCCCGGTCGGTGTCGGTGGCCATCGACGGTTGCCCCATCCTGGGTGACTGCACCTTCACGGTGGCACCCGGCGAGATCGTGGGCTTGATCGGACCCAACGGCTCCGGGAAGTCCACCCTGCTGCGCACGGTGTTCCGCGCCCTGCGCCCCCAATCGGGCGCATGCCTCATCGACGAGCGGGACGTTTGGAGCCTGGGCGCCCGCGAATCCGCACGCATCACCGCGGTGGTGGCCCAGGAGCGCTCATCGGAGTTCGACTACTCGGTGGCGGAGATCGTGATGATGGGCCGGGCACCCCACAAGGGACTGCTGGACCGGGACGGCCCCGACGACCACGCGATCGTGGCCGACGCCCTCGAACGGGTCGGTGCGGCCGAGCTCGCCGGACGCGTCTTCGCCACGCTGTCCGGCGGTGAGAAGCAGCGCGTGCTGGTGGCACGCGCGCTCGCGCAGCGATCCCGCTTGCTCGTGCTGGACGAGCCCACCAACCACCTCGACGTGCGCGCCCAGCTGGACCTGCTGGAGCTGGTGCGCGGCCTGCGGCTCTCCACCCTCGCCGCCATGCACGACCTCGGCCTCGCCGCCACCTACTGCGACCGGCTGGTCGTCCTGCACCGGGGCGGCATCGTCGCGGACGGCGCGCCCGAGGACGTGCTGACCCCCCACCTGGTGGCAGAGGTGTTCGGGGTCGCCGCCCACCTGGACCGGCACGCGGTGACCGGGCGGCTGCACATCCACCTTGCCCCGTTGAACCAGGAGCACACATGGACCTCCGCACCCGCACGCCCCTGACCGCCGGCCTCGCCGCCCTCGCATGTTCCGCCGGCCTCATCGGCTGCGGTGGGGGGAGCGCGACCAGCCCGACGTCGACCGGGTCGACGGCCGGATCGTCGGGGTTCCCCTTCACCTACACCGACTGCGGGGGCACGGCGCAGACCATCACCGCACCGGCCAAGCGCGTGGTGGCGATGGAGATCGACGCGTCCGACCTGGTCCGGACCACCGGTTTCGGTGACCGGTTGATCGCCATCGGCGCGGTGGCGAAGCCGGCCGATGTCCCGCCGGGCGTGGCGCACATCGGGAAGTTCAACTCCTATCCCTCGAAGGATGAGGTGCTGGCCCAGCGCCCCGACCTGGTGGTGTCGCCGTACGGCAGCGCCCTCGGTCCGAAGGGGGCTTTCCCGCAGTCGCAGCTCAACAAGCTCGGTATCCGGTCGTACTACTCGCTGTCCGGCTGCGGACCGACGGGGATCGTGCACGACCTCAACGTCGTGACGCGTGACGTCAACACCCTGGGCCGGATCTTCGGCCGCCCCGACCTCACGAATGCCGTCGTCGCGCGCTTCAACCGGCAGCTGGCGGCCGCCGCGCCCCGGGCCGCCGGCAGGCGGCCCACCGTGTGGGTGTACGAGGGCACGAAAGACCCCGCGTCGTACGGCGGCAACCTGGTGCCCAACGCCGTCATCTGGCTGGCCGGAGGCCGGAACGTCTTCGAGGACACCAGGGATTACAACACCGTCTCCACCGAGGCCGTGCTGAAGAGGGATCCCGACATCATCTGGGTGATGCCCGATGCGGGGTTCGGGGGGATCAGCGACGGGCCGGGAGCCGGCGGCCGCATCGAGAAGAAGCTGGAGACCGATCCGGTGTTGAGCCAGCTCACCGCCGTCAGGAAGCACCGGTTCGCCGTGGTGCCGTTCTCCACCGGCGCCGTCGCCAACCTGAAGAACCCGCAGGCGGTCGCCGTCATCGCCGCCGAGGTGCGGAAGGTGAGGGCCGGAGGATGAGCCGACGGATCCGGCGCACCCTAAGCGCACTCCTGGTGGGGGCCGCGACCGTCATGGCCGGTTGCGGCAGCGGGTCTGGCTCCTCCAACACGACCCCCGCAGCGAGCGGCGGGCCGACCCACTACCCGGTCACCGTCACCGACTGCGGCGGGCGTCGCACCACCTTCGCGTCGGCCCCGCGGCGAGTGGTCACCATCGACCCCAACCTCACCGAGATGCTCTTGGTGCTGGGGTTGAAGGACCGCATCGCAGGCTTCACCCAGTTCTACACACCCGACCGGGAATGGGCACCGGTGAAGGCGCAGATGGACGGGCTCACCGTCATCAACCGCGACTTCAACTATCCGTCGCGCGAGGCCATCGTCGCCCGGCAGCCGGACCTGGTGGCGTCCATCTACACGTACGCGTTCCAGAACCCCCTGCCCACGCGGTCCGCGTGGTCTGCACGGGGCGTCAACACCTATCTCGCCGTGGGTGACTGCGGCACCGGCGGAGTGCGCAATCTGACGCCGCTCTACGAGGACCTTCGCAACCTGGGAACGGTCTTCGACGTCGCCTCGCGCGCCGACGCCGAAATCGCATCCCTGCGCCGGCAGGTCGCGGCACAGCGGCAGCGAGCACGTGCCGCCGGGCTGCGGCCTCGGCGCATCGCCGTGGCCGACGGCACCATGACCCATCCACCTAGCTACGGCGGGTCCTTCAACGCAGTGGTGGAACTCGCCGGATCCCGCAACATCTTCCGCGACGTCCCCCAGGACCAGGTGCCGAGCTGGGAGCAGTTCGTGGCGGCCGACCCGGATGTGATCTGGGTGGTCCCCGACGCCGGGCTCCCGGTGGCGACCATCGAGTCCAAGCTGGAGTCCGACCCGCGAACCCGCAACGTCACGGGCGTCCGCCGGCGCGCATTCATCGTGATCCCGCAGGCCGACGCGACCGTGGAGTCCCCGCGCCTTGTGGACGGCCTCACCAAGCTGGTCACCGGACTCATCACCCTGAAGCGGAGTGGCCGATGACACGCATCCTGTCCGAACATCCCCGCGGCTGGCGGCGGTCGCACCTGCCCGTACTGACCGGCCGCCGTCCCGGCCCCGTGGTGACGCTGGGCGCCCTCGGCGGCCCCGCGGAGTTCGCACGCGCGGCGGGGCTCATGAGGCTGGGCGACGCCCGGCACCGTGCCACCGCCATGACAATGCTCCACCACGCGATGCAGGCAATCACGGGCGCCCTCATCGCACCACTTGCCGTGGACGGCGTTGCGCTGACCATCGCGGCGCACGACCTGGGGGTGGTGCTCGGTGACGAGGAGCGGCCCACGGCGCTGTGGGTGGGCGGGTACGCGTCCCCCGAGCTGCTCAACCCGGCGGCGCACGTGGGCCACCAGGTGGAACGCCTGCTGACGCCGGTGGCCACCTGCGTGCGTCAGCTCACGGGTCTCCCCCACCGGGGGGTGCACCGGGTGATCTCCCAGACCCTGGAACGGGACTGCCGCCAGCTCAGCCGCGCCCCGCGCGGTGCCCACCCGGCCTGGTTCGGCGAGTTCCGGGCGGCCGCGGGCCTTGAGCGGGTGCGGTGGCGCACGCTGGAGGTCCGACCGGACGATGGCCCTCCCGTGCAGATGGATGCACCAGGTACCTGCTGCGTGCTGATCCCGGGGGGCGGAGCCGGCGGCTGCCCAACGTGCCCGGGGCATCCCCGCGACCGGCAGGAGCACATCGCCGCGACCTGGCTCTCCGGCCTGGACGACGCGGCCTTCCACGAGACGGCGGGCCGGCCCCGGGTCGACCCACCCATGTCCGCGCCCACCGCGGCGTGAGCGGCTGATGCGACGTCCAACGCTCAAGACACCACCCGGCACCGGTGAACCCGCGACGACCGTCGCAGGAACGCAAACGGGCGCGCACGGCGACGGGGTGTCGCTCGCGCTGGACGGCATGACGTGCGGAGCGTGCGCCGCCAGGATCGAGCGCCGCCTCAACAGGATGGAGGGCGTGACCGCGACGGTGAACTACGCCACCGAGCGCGCGCGTGTGACCCTCGCACCGGAGGTCCCCGCGCAGCGCCTGCTGAGCGAGATCGAGGCGATCGGCTACTCGGCGCGGGTGCTCCCCGAGGAGCGCCCGCTGGACGACAACGACGCCGCAGCCGCCGATGCCAGGGTCCGCTCCCTCCGGAACCGGCTCATCGTGGCCCTCGTGGTGTTCATGCCGCTGTGCACCGTGTCCGTTGAGCTCTGGATGAGCCCCGCGGAGCGGTTCACCGGATGGGAGTGGGTACTGCTGATCGCGGCGCTGCCCGTGATCACCTGGGGGTCCTGGCCGTTCCACACCGCCGCATTCCGCGGTGCGCGGCACCGCACGTTCACCATGGACACGCTGGCCTCCCTGGCAATCCTGGCGTCCACCGGCTGCTCGGTCTACTCGATCATCTTCGATCACCCCGACTCCACCACGCGCTCGCTCGCATACCTCCTGACCCACCGTGCAGTCGGCGCGAGCTACGTGGATGTCGCGGTCGGCATCGCCACCTTCCTGCTCGCCGGCCGCTACTTCGAGGCCTTCGCGCGGCGCCGCACCGGCAGCGCCCTGCGGTCGCTGGCGGCCATCGGCGCCAAGGACGTGGCGATGCTGGACGCCTCCGGGGCCGAGGTGCGCCGCCCGATCGGCGACCTGATGGCGGGCGACACCTTCGTCGTCAGACCCGGCGAGGCCATCGCCACCGACGGCGAGGTGATCTCGGGCTGGGCGGAGGTGGACCGCAGCGCCATGACCGGCGAATGGCTGCCCGTCGGCGTGGTCAACCGCCGGCAGCACCGTGGTGGGCGGCACGGTCGCAGTCGGCGGGCGCCTGGTGGTGCGCGCCACCCGCGTGGGACGCGACACCCAGCTGGCCCAGATGATCCGGTTGGTCGAGGAGGCGCAGAACCAGAAGGCCGACGTGCAGCGCCTGGCCGACCGCGTGTCCGGGGTCTTCGTCCCCATCGTGATCGCCCTCACCCTGGCGACCCTCGCCGCATGGCTCCTGCTGGGCGGGCGGCCCGGCGCGGCGATCAACGCGGCCCTTTCGGTCCTGGTCATCGCGTGCCCGTGCTCCCTCGGCCTCGCCACCCCGACCGCCCTGTTCGTGGCGTCCGGGGAGGGGGCGCGCAGGGGCATCTTCTTCAAGGGCTACCAGGGCCTGGAGGCATCCCGGGACGTCGACACGATCGTCCTCGACAAGACCGGCACCGTCACGACCGGCCGCATGGCCCTGGTCGGTGTCGAGGTCGCCGAGGGCCTCGCACGCGCGGACCTGCTGCGCTGGGCCGGGGCGCTCGAGCAGGCATCGGAGCACCTGGTGGCCCGGGCGGTTGTGGAGGCCGCGCGTGCTGAGCTGGGAACGCTGCCGGCCGTGGACGACTTCCACGCCGTTCCTGGCCTCGGAGCCGCCGGGACCGTGGAGGGCCATCGCACCTGGGTGGGCAAACCGCAGATGCATCCCGAGGCCGTGCTGCCGCCCTTTCTGGCCGACCGCTGCGCCCGGTGGGAGGCCGCCGGCTGCACGGCCGTCATGCTCGGCAGGGACGGGCGCGTGGTGGGCGCGCTGGCACTGGCGGACACCGTCCGCCAGACGGCGGCGTCCGCGATCGAGGCGTTCCACGCCCTCGGCCTGGAGTGCGTCCTGCTCAGCGGGGACAGCCGGGCGACCGCCCGGACGGTGGGCGACATGATCGGCGTGGACCGCGTGGTGGCCGAGGCGCTCCCCACCGACAAGGTCCGGGTGATCCGCGAGCTCCAAGAGGCGGGGAGGTGCGTCGCCATGGTGGGCGACGGGGTCAACGACGGGCCGGCCCTGGCATCGGCACACCTCGGAATCGCGATGGGCTCGGGAACCGACGTGGCCATCAACGCGGCCGACGTGGTGGTGGTCGGCGACGACGTGCGCACGGTGGCCCTCGCGATCGCGCTCGCGCGACGCACCATCGGGACCATCCGCGGCAACCTGGCGTGGGCCTTCGCATACAACGTCGCCGCGCTGCCCGTCGCCGCGGCCGGCCTGCTGAACCCCCTCATCGCCGCCGCGGCCATGGCGGGGTCATCGGCGTTCGTGGTGGGCAACAGCGCCCGCATCCGGCACTTCGGCCGGCGGCTCCCATTCGCCGTCGAGAGGGCCACCGCATGACCAGACGCACCCCAGACGCGTTCCGCCGGACGTGGACCCTCTCCGCGTTGACCGTCCTGGCGTTCACCCAGACGGCCGTGGCCCACGTGTCCGTCCTGCCATCGACGATCACGAAGGGCGTCGCCACCGAGTTCACGGTGCAGGTGCCCACCGAGCGCGGGATCCCCACGACGGCCGTGCGTGTGATGTTTCCCAGTCAGGTCACCGTCTACAGCTTCCTGGCGCCACCCACCGGATTCACCATGCGGCCGCTGATCGCGCCCAACGGCAGCATCGTGGGCGTGGTGTACCGAGGGCGGATCCCGCTGCACCAGTATGCGAACTTCCACTTCCTCGGGACGGCTTTCACCAAGGGGCGCTCCATCTGGCGAGCCTTCCAGACCTACGCGGACGGCAAGGTGAAGCCGTGGTCGGGGCCGCCGGAGGCCCCCGGGGCGGTTTCACGGGAGTCCGGCCCGACCCAGCCAGGTCCGGCGGCGGCCGTCGACATCCAGGTCGCCGGCTCCTCGGGGGCGACTCAGGCACAGAACACGGGGGCCGCGGCCACGGGCACCGTTGGCCGGCGGCAGGCGAGCGGATCCGGTGCCGCGGTCTGGGTTGCGCTCATCGCCGCGGTGCTCGCAGCGGTGGCACTTGTGGGGACGGGCCTGCTGTGGGCCACGCGCCCCGTCGAGATGGCCGAGGACCGTCCTCCGCGACGCAGATGACGAAGGATCCCGCACGGGCGGACCGCTGGGCGCTGGCGCTCTGCATCGCAATGGCCGCACTGCTCGTGATCCCCGCCCGCGCGCATGCCCACGCGTTCCTGCTGGGGAGCGATCCACCGATGGGTCAGGCCGTGGCCGTGGCCCCCAGGACGCTTACATTGCGGTTCTCAGAACGGGTGCAGTTGCTCAAGCCCTCGGACATGCAGGTCGTCACCCGCACCGGCAGGTCGGTCGAGGCGGGCCCGGCCGTCGTCGACCCGGCCCACGTCAACGAGATCACCGTCCCGCTGCAGCCCCACCTTTCCCCCGGCACGTACACCGTGCGGTACGTCGTGGTCAGCGCCGACTCGCACATCGTCGGCGCCGCCCTGCCGTTCGCCGTCGGCTCCGGCCCGGTGGGGCCACCCTTCCTTGGTCAGCGTCCCGGCCAGGGGCCAAGCGAAACCGGGGCCTGGAGCGTCAGCTCCCGCTTCATGGAACTGGTCGGACTGTGCGGCCTGGTCGGACTGCTGGGCTTCCGTTGGCTGGTGTGGCGGCCCATCTGGGGCCGGGGCAGCACCCGCACAGCGTCCATTGCGCCAGCGGACCGGGAACACATCCTCGCGTGGGGACGGGATGCCTTCTGGCTTGCCATGAGCAGCACCGCCGTCGCGGCCATGGCCGCCGAGCTGTACCTGCTCGTGGTGTACTCGGCGACGGCCCTTGGGACGTCGGTGAGCCGCACGCTCGGCGATGCCGCCGGCATCGGCTCAGTGATCTCCTCCACCCGGCTCGGGCACCTGATCCAACTCCGAGGGGTGTTCCTGTTCGGTGTCTTCGCCCTGGGCGCCTGGCAGCTCATCACGGAGTCCGGGTCGCCGGGCCAACCGAAGACCACCCCCAGACCGGCGGGTGCGCCGGTGCCCGCCGCGGTGATGGCGCTGCTCCTGGTCGGCGTGCTGTGGGGGCTGTCCAGCCAAGGGCACGCGTCGCAGGCGCCACTGGCTTTGCTCCAGGAGGCCGCGGACTTGATCCACATGGCCGCGGCCGCCGTTTGGGTCACCGGCCTGCTCATGTTGATTGTCGCCCTTTGGCGTCTCCCTCACGTGGCGCCGCGGGGAGGAGCGGCGGTCGCCACGGAGCTGCTCACCCGCTTCTCCCGAGTGGCTCTCATATCGGTGGCCGTCGTTGTGCTGACCGGGACGGTACGCGCCGTCGCCGAACTGTCCGATCCGGCTCAGCTGTGGGACCAGCCGTATGGCCGAAGCATCCTTTACAAGGTCGGCCTCCTCACGCTGGCCGGCGGTTTGGCGCTGCGCAACCGACGTCTGACGCTGACCCTGAGCAGGCGCGCCGCATCACACCCTCGGGCGCTGACCTCGGTCCGCCGTGCGGCCGCGATGGAACTGGTCCTCGCGGTCGTGATCGTGTTGGTCGCCGCACTCCTTGTCGGGCAGCCTCCCGGCCGCTTTTCGGGTTGACGCGACGCGCAGCTCCCCGGGTCGGGTTTACGCAGGGCCACCTCCGTGGAAGCTTCGACGGCCGCTTTCGACCCAAACAGAGCATGGTCCCGGCGAGCGGCGGAACATCACTGCGTCGCGCCGAGCTGCCGTCGCCTCCCAGTCTGCGGGCCGGCCTCGAAGCCCCGCCATCTCAACCCGGGGCCGCGTCCGCACCGGGTCCGTCACCTCGGTGCATCTTGTGCGCAAGGGGTTGTTGTGGGAGCGCCGCGTTGGTGGCGCCACTGGTCCGCGAACCTGGTCCCCGGTTCGGTCCGCATCGCGCATTCGACGCACGTGTGTGGGTGGTGACTAGGCGTCGCCACCGTCGGTGTCCGTGGTCTGTGGGAGTGTGACCGGCAGGCCCAGTCGTGTGAACAGGTCGGGGCGGCGGGGGAACCCGGTGATCGCCCGGATGCGGTCGCCCTGGATGGAGAACACCATGAGGCCGTAGGCGTCGTGTCGGCCGGGTGTGGCCTCGTCGGCATAGGCCGCGAGCGCCGGCTGGCGGTTGACCCGCGTGGGACGAAAGAGGATCCGGTCCAGGCGGCCGCCCAGGGGGATCGTCGCGAAGAACCCGCCGACCGCCTCCCCCCCGTGGAAGCGCAAGTCCTCGGGAGGCATCGTGAGCAGGGCGTCCTCGGAGAGGAGCGCGACCAGCGCCGGAAAGTCCATTGCGGTCCAGGCGCGCTGGAACCGCTGCATCACCTCGCGCTCCACGGCGAGGGAGTCCGGGCGGTGCGGCACCCCGAGGGTGGGGTCACGGGCCTCGCGATCCAGCCGTTGCCGGGCGCGCTGGAGGGCGCTGTTCGCGGCCGCCCGGCTGACACCCAGCTGGGACGCCGTCTCCGCGGCGCTGTAGCCCAGCACGTCACGCAGCAGCACCGCGACCCGCTGACGCGGGGGCAGGAGTTGCATGGCCGCGACCATGGCCAGCCCCACCTGCTCGCGTTCGCTGACCTGCTCGAGCGGGTCGGCCACGGTGGCCGATCCGAGCAGCGCATCGGGGTAGGGCTCCAGGTGTGCGTCGGGCGCCGGCGGCGGCGTGCGTTGCCGCGTCTCGAGGATCCGCAAGCACACGTTCGTCGCGATGCGGGTGAGCCACGCCTCGAACGCGCCCTGGGGCCGGTACCCCCCGATACCCCGCCACGCGCGCAGCATCAGCTCCTGATGGGCGTCGTCGGCGTCGTGCAATGACCCGAGCATCCGGTAGCAGTGCCGGTGCAGCCGGTCGCGGTACGGGGCCGTCAGCCGGACGAACGCCGCCTCGTCGCCGTTCCTCGCCGCGGCAAGCGTGGCCGGGTCGACGGCCCCGCCGCTCACCTCACGCCCCCGCCGGCACGGGCAGCGGCCCACCCGTGTGCGTCCATTCGGAGGGCCGGAACGCCGCGCCCGGCACGCCCCCGAGCGCGAGGAACCGGATCCCCTGATCGCCGGGCACGATCCGCCGGTGTTGCTCGGGGCCCACGCGCACCATCATGCCCGGCCGCAGGTCCACGGTGCGGTCCCCGGCGTGCAGCACCCCGGATCCGGAGAGCGGCACGTACACCTCCTCCTGACCGGCCTCCGAGGTTGTGGCGTCGTGGTTGTGGTTGGGGTAGCCCCGCCAGTTGGGCGGGAGGGTCATCAGCTGCATCCCCCACGCGCTCACCCCCAGCGCGGCGCGTGCGCGGCGCGCGACCCCCTCGTACAGCGGTTCCATCTCATCGAACGACACCGCGGTCACATCGGTCATCATCACTCTCCCGGGTCCACCGGGTCGCCCACGCGCCCCGTTTCACACTGTCAATCCGCGTCGCGCCGGAAACTCATCGGTCACCGCATCGCGCAACGGTCGCCCTGGCGGTGGCGGTGTGGGATCCTCAGCTACACGGGAGGTGACCGGTGGGATACGACCCCGGCTTGGCAGAGCGTGTGCGGATGCTGCTCACCCACACGGCGTTCGAGGAGCGCCGCATGTTCGGCGGTTTCGCGTTCATGGTCGGTGGACACATGGCCTGCGGCATCGTGGATGACGAGGTGATGGTGCGGCTCGGCGCCGAGGGAACCGCGGAGGCGCTCGGTCGCCCCGGCATCCGCCAGATGGACTTCACCGGCCGGCCGACCGCGACGATGGTGTTCCTGACCCCAGCCGCTACCCAGGACGACGGCTTCCTGCAGACGTGGGTCTCGCGGGCGCTGGCATTCACCGAAGGCCTTCCCGACAAGTAGGCGGCTCAGGACCGGAGTCGCGCCACCGGCGGTCTTCCACGCGGGGCTCGGAGGGAGGCCAAGCGGTGCACTCCGCGGTACCGCGAATTCTCCTGCCCGATCTCCGGTCACAAGACTGGGGTCCGCACCGTCCAACAGATCACACGGACCATGGGGGCCGCGTGATGACCAGGGAGAACGGGAATGGGCATTCTGGAAACCCAGACGGTGGCGGTGTCGATCGAGGCGCCGTTCGCGTGTGTGGTGGATGATCTCGCGGCACCGGCCAACCACCCGGAGTGGGCTACGCGATTCTTCGCAGGCCCGGCCGTGGCCACGGACGTGGACGGTGAGGTGCTGGTGGAGGTGCCGATGATGGGTGGGCAGGTGCGGATGCGCGTGCAGGCGGATCACCGTGCCGGGGTGGTGGACCTGTACCTGGCCCCGGGCGGGGCCGACTACGGTCCGCCGGTGCCGTTCCGGGTGCTTCCGAACAGCGATGGGGCGGATGTGCTGGTGACCCTCACGCGCGCACCGGGCACGCCCGAGGCGGCGTGGTCGGATGGGCTCGCGGCGATGCGCGCGGAGCTGGGAAACCTGAAGGTGCGCCTTGAGCGCGGGGCGGCGGGGTGACCCCCGAGGAGCGCGGCGAGCGGGCCCAGATGCTGGGCCGGCTCGCGACCCGCGCACGCGGTGGTGACCGAGTGGCCCTCGAGCGCCTGGTGGACGAACTGCGCGATGACGTCTTCCGGCTGGCCCTGCGCATGACCGGGCACCCGCAGGATGCGGAGGACGCCAGCCAGGAGGTGCTGGTGAAGGTGGTGACCAAACTGGCCGGCTGGCGCGAAGAGGCGCGCATCACCACCTGGGTGCACCGGATCACCGTGAATCACCTGCTGGACCGCCCACGCTCAAGCATCGAGCGAATGCAGATGAGCTTCGAGGATTTCGAGGAGGACCTTCTGCGCGGGATTGAGCCCGGCGGCGGCGACGCGAACCCCGAGCAGGCGGTGCTGGCCCATGAGGTGCGTCTGGGCTGCACGATGGCCATGCTGGTGTGCCTGGACCGGGACCACCGCATCGCCTACATCCTGGGCGAGCTGTTCGAGCTGCCCGGCGAGGAGGCCGCGTGGATCTGCGGGGTCGGCCACTCCGCCTTCCGCAAACGGCTCTCGCGGGCCCGGACCCGCGTCCAACAGGCCACCGGCAGATACTGCGGTCTGGTCGACGCCGATGCGCCGTGCAGGTGCACTCGCCGGGTCGCCCCCGCGATCGCCTGCGGCCGTATCGATCCCGACGGGCCGGGCCTTCGCGGCGCCCCGGTGAGCTCAGCCGGCGAATTGGCCCGCATGGCCGACTCGGTGGACCTGCTGCGCGACGCCGCCGCGGTGCTGCGCGCCCACCCCGACTACGCCGCTCCGGACCGCCTGTCGTCCGCGCTGCGGCGGCTGGTGGCCCGCTCCGGGCTCATGGACCCTGCCTGACGGGTCGGGGTCGGCCCGCGTCAGGATCCGACCTCGTCCGGCGATCCGTCGGAGTGCACCTCGAACAGCCGCTCGGGCGGGAGCGCGACCCGCACCGCGCTCCCGGGTGCGAGCGAACGGGCGTTGCGTGCCCTCAGCCGGCCGAGCGCGGTGTGCACCTCGACGTCCCAGTGTTCACCGCGGTATGTGCAGCCCACCACCTGTCCCGGGACGCCGTCGACGGAGACCCGATCCTCGACGGTGACGTGCTCCGGTCGGATCGCGATCACCGTGACCCGGCCGGCCGCTCCGCCGAGGCCGCTCACCCGGATCGGACCGTCCGACGTGTGCAGCACCCCGCGCCCGACGGTCCCGCGGATGAACAGGGTGACGCCCATGAAGGCCGCGGCGGCCGCCGTGGGCGGGTGCGCGAACAGTTCGTCCGGCGGGAGATGCGCCGCGATCCGCCCATCGATCAGCAGGGCGGTGCGATGGCCCAGCGCCATGGCCTCGGCGCGGTCGTGGGTGACCAAGAGCGCCGTCGTGCCGGAGTCGGCGAGCAGCCTCCGCAGCAGCACCTGCATGGTCTCGCGCACACCCGGGTCCAGGCTCGCCAACGGCTCGTCGAGCAGCAGCAGCCGGGGCTGGATGGCGAGGGCCCGCACGAGCGCGACGCGCTGCTGCTCGCCGCCTGAGAGCTCCCGCGGTCTGCGCGCCGCCATGTCGGCGAGACCGACACCATCCAGCAGCCGGCGGGCCTCGGCCAGGCGGGTGCGCCGCGGCACGCCCCGCGCCGCCAGACCGAACGCCGCGTTCTCGGCGACGCTGAGATGGGGGAACAGATGGGGCTGCTGCAGCACCATCGCCACCCCTCGTTTGGCGGCGGGCACGTCAGCAACGCTGCGCCCGTCGAATCGAACATCACCCTCGGCGGGGGTCTCCACCCCGGCGACGACCGCCAGGAGGGTCGACTTGCCGCTGCCCGAGGGCCCGAGCAGCGTCGTCGTCGTGCCGGCCGGAACATCGAGGTCCAGCCCGCACAGGACCTCGGGCGCGGACCGGTACCGGTGCCGTACCCCCGTGATCTCCAGGTGGACGCTCACCGGCGACCCTCGTGTGGCCCGAGCGCGTCCACCCGGCGCACCACCAGGAGCACCGCGATCGCCGGGGGCACCGATGTCGCGATCCCGAGTGCCGCGGCGAGCGCGGGGTCGCCGCCGCCGGCCGCCGCGAGCACCAGGACCGTGGGGGTGGTGACCGCCCCGCCACCCGGCAGCAGCGTCAGCAGGTACTGGCCCCAGCTCACCACGAACGCAAGCACCGCGCTGACCAGGATCGCGGGGGCGGCCAGCGGCAGGAACACGTGCAGAAGGATCCTGGGAGCGCCGGCGCCAAGCACGGCCGCCTGGCGTTCGTAGACCGGGTCGTAGCGGGTGAGCGCGGCGGTGAGCGCCAGCACCGCGTACGGGATGGTGACGACCATGTGGGCGACCGCGACCGTCCACACGGACCCGCCGAGCCCCGCGCGCAGGAACGCGACGTCGAGGCCCATGGCCAGCGCCAGGGGCGGCAGGGCCGTCGGCATGAGGAACCACAGCGCCCAGGCGCGCGGGCGCCGGATCCCGCCGAGCACCAGCGCGCGGGCCGCCGGGATGGCCAGCAGCACCGATACCAGGGCCGCCAGTGCCGACACCTGCAGGCCGCTCGAAAAGGCGGACCGCGTGTGGGGATCCCCGAGTACGCGCCGCGTGGCGCCGAGCGTCCACTCATCGGGCACGAGCTGCGGGTAGAACCAGCGTGTGCTGAGGGCCTGCACGATCAGGGCGAGTAACGGCAGGCCGCACAGCACCGTCAGGCCGATCCATCCGGTGGCGGTCAGGGCGCCGCGCCGTAGGGCGCTCACCGGCGCCGTCCCGCCAGGAATGCGGCGACGCCCAGCAGCGTCACGACCGCCATGGTCATGAGCACGCCGAGCGCCATGGCGACGGGTCGGGTGGCGAGGTCGCCGTCCTGGAAGAGATCCAGTCCCAGCACCGAGAGCGTGCGGGGGGCACTGACGCCCAGCACCGCGGGCGCCTCATAGGCGCCGAAGACGAAGACGAACACCAGCCCGGCGGCGGCGGCCAGACCGGGGAGCACCGCCGGCAGCGTCACCAGCCGCACATGCCGCAGCCCCGTCGCGCCCATCACACGGGCCACGATCCGCAGCTCGGGCGGCTGTGCGCGCAGCAGCGCCAGGCCCACCAGCGCCAGGAACGGTGCTTCCTTGGTGGCGTAGTGCAGCACGATGCCGAGACCCTGGGGGTCGCTCACCAGCAGTGGCATCTGGGCGGGCCGGTCGATGAGCCCCACCGCGGCGGCGGCGCGCGCCAGGACGCCGCTCTGCGAGGCGACCAGCAGCAGCGCGACGGCCCATACCGCGTGCGGTATCGCCAGGTTGATGTGTAGCAGCCCGGTTGCGAGGCGGCGTCCGCGCGACGCGGGGCGGTCGGCCCATGCAACCGCCCCGAGGGCCAATGCGGTCGCGGCCAGCGTGGATGCCGCGCTGACCCACAGGGTGAACATCGCGGACGACCAGAGGTCCGTTACCGGCCCGCCCCCGCCCAGCAGCTGCCGGTATGCCTGCAGACCGACGCGCGAGTGCCCCGCCACCGGGAACGCCCCCAGGCTCTGGGCCGCGGCGTACCCCACCCCGGCGGCGGTGAGCAGGCCCAGCACCACCACCGCGGGCGCCAGGGCCCAGCGACCGGATGCCGGCGGGCGGCTCAGCCGCGCAGCACGTTGGCGCGCCATCCCCGCTCGATCAGGTCCTGGTAGCGCGGGTCCATGTCCGGCGCCAGTGCCCGCCGCAGGTCGGCGATCGGCGTGGCCCCGGGCCCCCGGTCGGCGGCCGCGCGTCGCAGGTCCGCACGCGCCGTCGCGTCCGGAACCCTTCTCGGGTCGATCGCGAAGCCCAGCCCGAACCCGCTCTGGGGGCGGGCCTGGGCGGCCTGCATCGACGGGTCGAGGAGCAGGTTGGCCAGCACCAGCGCGGCCGCCGGGTGCGGTGCGTTCCGCGGGATCGCCACGTAGTTGTAGTCACCGATCATGTCCGCGTCGAACACGTAGGTGCGGGCGTCCTTCGGGAGCGTCCCCGCGTCGATGAGCGTGGCGGGTCCGGCCAGGTCCATGGTGAGCGACAGATCCACCTCGCGGTTGGCGAACAGGCTGTGCAGGGCATTCTCGTCCTTCGGGTAGGTCTGCCCGTGACGCCACAGGCACGGCGCGAGCGCACGCAGGTAGGCCCACAGCCGCGGTGACCAGCGCCGCCATGTGGCCGTGTCGTAGGTTCGCCAGCGGGCCGGTCCCCCGCTGATCTCATCGAGTGCGCCCTTGACGAACCGGGTGCCGATGAACCCGCCGGGCCCCGGTGCCACATAGGTCGCGCGCCCCGGATGCCCGCACGCCCAGGCGGCGAACCGCGCGTAGCTGCGCGGCAGACCGGCCGGCGGGGTGCGTGCCGGGTCGTACACCAGTTGGATCTGCGCCGACGACCACGGGCTCTCCATACCCTGGATGGGCACCCCGAAGTCGCGGTTCAGCGCCGGGTTGGACCACTCCACAAACCGCGCGTTGGGCAGCCCCCGCGACCAGCCCGTGCGCAGCATGCCCGCCTGGCGGAGCGTGTCGAAGTTCTCCCCGTTGATCCAGATCAGGTCGACCACGCCGGGGTCGACGCCGGCCTGCTTCTCGCTGAGCACCTCGTTGACGGCATCCACGGTGTCGGCGACGGGCACCCGATGCAACCTGATGCCGTAGCGGTCCCGCAGGGCCGGGCCGTAGGTGGTGTCAACGAACCGGTTGACGGCATCAGACCCGCCGTACACGTACCAGTTCACGGTCTGCCCACGGGCCGCGCGCACCACCGATGCCCAGTCGGACTGCCTGAAAGGCCGGGACGCGGTCGGGCTGCCGGTGGAGCCCCCGCACCCCGCCAGGCACAGTGCGACCAGCAGCGCGAGGGCGGCGGCCAGCGCGCCGAGCCTCAGACGTGAGCGGGTCATCCGAATGACGTCCGGGTCGGAGGTGTCACAGCGTGCGCAGGGCCCATGTGACGCGTTGCACGGTGGTCAGCACCACGGCGCCGGCCATGCCCCACATCAGGACCCGCGCCCATGCGGGCAGCGTGAGCATCACCGCGAACAGCACCACCGTCTCGGCCCCCTCGATGAGTCCCGCGGGCATCGCGACGCTCGTGAGGCCCCGTTCGATGCGACGGCGTTCCATCAGCGCCGACAGAAACGACCAGGAAATGGCGTTCACGTAGAACGTCCCGAGCAGCACCGCGGCGGCGACCCATGCGCCCCGATCACCCGCGTGGGCGGCGATGCCGATGGGCACCGCCGCGTACACCACGAAGTCGGCGACGATGTCCAGGTATGCGCCGAGGTCGGTCTGCCGACCGGTCACCCGCGCCACGGTCCCGTCCAGCCCGTCCAGCAGCCGGTTGACGAGCCACAGCGTCACCGCCAGCCACGGCCGACCGGCCGCGGCGGCCAGCGCGGCGCCGACGCCGGGTACCAGCCCCGCCAGAGTGATGGCCGCCGGCGGCAGCGGGGTGAGGCGGGCCACCGGGGTGAGCACGACCTCCTTGTGGCGGCGCAGGATGGCGTCGGTCATCGGGAGGACCCTAAGTCGTCACGGATGCTGGCGCCGGAACGCATGTCCGCACGCGAACCCCGGCAACCCGTCCGCAACGCCGGCGCGGTTGAATAGAGCGGTGACCCTGCGACCCGGGGAAGGACATGACGGCAGCGCGCAGCGAGGATGGCATGTGGCGCGACATCCGACTCGGGCTGCCGCGGGCGCTCGCCATCGCGGCGGTGGTGGGGACCTTCCTGGTGGCGGTCAACCAGGGCGGTCGGGTGCTGCACCCGACGGCGGTCCTGGCGCTGCGGGTCGGTGTGACGTACCTCACCCCGTTCGTGGTGTCGATGGCCGGGTGGCTGTCCGCCTGCCGCGCCATGCGGCGTGACGGAGCCGCGTGAGCGCCGACCCACTCGTCGCGTTCTTCGACCGCCGCGCGCGCGCCTACGACCGGCAGCTGTGGCTGGAGCGCCGCGCCCTGCGCACCGCCGCACGACTGGCGGAGCCGCTGGCCGGGGCGCGCGTGGTGGATCTGGCGACCGGCACCGGGGCGCTCGCCGCGGCCCTGATCCGGCGAGACGACCGGATCGCCCGGCTCACCGGCGTGGATGCCGCACCGCAAATGCTCGACCGCGCACGGCCACGGGTGGCGCCACTGGGCCAACGCGCGGGGCTGGTGCGTGGCGACGTGCGCCAACTCCCGCTGCCGGACGCGGACGCCGACGTGGTCACGATCGGCTACCTGCTGCATCTCCTCGCCCCCACGGCACGGGCGCAGACGCTGGCCGAGGCCCTGCGGGTCCTGCGCCCGGGCGGTCGCCTGGTCGCCGTGGTGCACGGCTCGCCGCCCGGCCGGGCGGGACGCGCTTACCGCGGGGCGTGGCGCGGCGTGTCGCGGATCGTTCCCAGCGCCGTCATCGGGGAGGGCCCAATGGCCGACCTGGCACCGGTGGTCGCCGACGCGGGGTTCCGGGTGGAGGCGACGGTCCGCCTGTCCGGGCTGTATTGGAGCCAGGTGCTTCAGGCACGACGACCCGAGGAACGGAGCATCAGTTGACCACCGAGCACACCGTCCCCGTCGAGGTCCTCACGCTCAGGGGCTGCCCCCACTGCGCCCGCGCGCTGGCGCTGCTGCGTCGCCGCGGTATCCCCTTCACGCAAACGCCGGTGGACGGCCGACCGGGATTCCGCGAGGAGCTGCGTCGCCGCACCGGTGGATCCACGGTGCCCCAGATCATCATCGGCGACCTGCCCGTGGGAGGCGCGTCGGAACTGGCGCGGCTGGACCGCCGGGGCGCGCTGATGCCCCTGGTGCACGGCGCCGCGTTCCCGGTGGCGGTCGTGCGGCGCACCTTCAACCCACTGGGGCTGGTGACCACGCTGGTCGGTGGCGCGTGCGGTCCGTGGCGCCACCGGGTCGAGGTGATCGACCGCGACGGAACGGTGCGGCGGCGACTTCACGCAGGCGCCACAACGGCGCAGCAGATGGCCGACGCCCTCAACGGCGTCTCCCCGGACTCCTAGGCCGGCTCCTCCGCGTCGGGGCGGCGCACCAGGGGCAGCAGCTCGCGCAGGCGCAGGTTCTCGACGGGGTCCAGCACCGCGTGCTGGACGCAGGCCGGGATCAGCCGCCCGTCCTCGGGGTGCGCCATGGAGTACGAGCAGGCACGCAGCCGCTCCTGGGTCTCCCGCAGCTCCGGGTCGTCGGCCGTGATGCCGCGCTGCAGCTGTTCCCACGCGGGGCGCACCACCCGGGCGTCCATGAAGCTGTGCATCACGAAGGTCAGCGGGCGGGGGCGGTGGCGCAGCAGGCGCGTCACGCCCGCGCGACGCACGAACCGCACGGCCCACGCAATCCCCTCCGGGACCACCGCCGGATGCCGGGCCACGATGCGCAGCAGCTTGGCCGCCAGCAGCATCGGCGGCGTGCCGAAATCCAGCCCCGGGAAGGCGCGCATCAGCAGGTCACGGGCGCGCAGATCGCGGGGGTCGCGGTCGTCCAGTACCGGCACGTACCGCCCCCCGATGTCGAACCCCCACGTGGTGCGGTTGCACCGCACATCCCCCACCTGCAGCGCACCGAACGGCAGCCTGGTACCCGCCCCACGCTCGATCTCCCCCCACACCTGGTCGGCGGTGAACGACCGGCCGCTCCAACGGCGCGGATCGCCGATCATGGCGGCCGGCTGGAACGAGAACATGCGGAAGCCCATCGCGCGGCAGTCGCGGATGACCTGCGCCACCTGGTCGAGGTTCCCGGGGGTGACGGTCATGTTGTGTGCCAGGTAGTTGCGCACGCCGTGCTCGGTGCGCAGCCGGGCGAACATGTCGCAGATGCGACGCCGCTCGCCGTTGAGCTCCGCCTCGGACTCCGGCCGGCGGGCCGCTCGCCGTCCCAGCATGGTGGAGTCCACGTGCACCGCGAACGAGATCAGGGGGAAGCGGCGACGGCCGTGCGGGTCGACCGCCAGCGCCTTCAGGTAGTCGTAGTCGAAGTCCCCGTGCGACATGCTCATCGGCTTGCGGCCATGGCCCAACATCACCCCCAGGGCCGCCGCGTGCGCCTCGGGCCCCAACAGGGTGACCTCACCACCGATCAGCTGGGCGTGCTGGCCGGGTCCCCGGACCGCCCGCAGATGCGCCATCTGCTCACCCACCCGCTGCAGCGTGTGCTCGGCATCCACACGGACGTGGTTGGCCTCCCGCGAGTGGTAGCAGGGAGTGCAGGCCAGGTTGCAGCGCGGGAACACCCCGTGCGTGCCCTCACACCCCAGGAAGCGCTGGCCCAGCATCTGCGCGGGTGTGCGCACGCCCTCGGGCAGCCCCGCCCAGCGCTCGGCCATCGCCCGTTCCACGTCGGGGTGGGCGCGACGAGTCGCCACCTCCAGCCGTCGGAGAAGACCCATCATCCGGTGGCCCGAGCGGGCCGGGCGTCGCGGCCGCCCACCGTCGTCACGAACTGCGCCGCGGCCATCCGCACGGCCACCGACCAGGTGGGGTACGCGTGCACCGTCTGCGCCAGCCGACCGGTGAACATGCCCGTGCGCATCGCGAGCGCGGCCTCGTGGATCATCTCCCCCGCCCGGGGCGCCACGATGGTGGCGCCCAGCAGCCGGCCGCCCCACCGATCCCCCAGCACCGGTCGCGGACCGGCGATCAGACGCACGAACCCCTCGGTGCGGTCTTCGATGACGGCCCGGTCCACCTCGCTCATCGGCACCTCCGCCACCCGTGCCCCGCGGATGTGGGCCGCCTGCGCCTCGGTGAGTCCCACGCGGGCGACCTCGGGGTCGGTGAACGTCACCCACGGCACCGCGGCCCGAGCGAACCGGGCATGCGGGTGGCGCGACAGCGCGTTGCGCGCGGCAACGCGGCCCATCTCGTCGGCGGCGTGCGTGAAGGGCAGCAGCCCCGTCACATCACCAGCCGCGAAGACCCCGGGTGCGGAGGTGGCCAGCCGTGCGTCCACGCGCACGTGCCCGGAATCGGTCAGCGTCACACCGGCCCGGTCGAGGCCGAGCCCCTCGACGGCCGGGCGGCGGCCAGCGGCCACGAGAACGCGCTGCACCTCGACCCGGGATCCATCGTCCAGGGTGAGGACGACCCCATCAGGTGTGACGCCCACCTCCGCAACCGTGATGCCCGTGTGCACCGTGACCCCGCCGCGGGTGAGCGCGGCGGTCACCACGGTCGATGCGGCCGGCTCCTCGGCGGCCAGCAGGCGCTGCAGGCGCTCGATGAGGAACACCCGCGCGCCCAGACGCGCGAAGGCCTGGGCCAGCTCGCAGCCCACCGCACCGGCGCCGATCACCGCCAACGACGATGGACACGCCGGGAGCGTGAAGACGTTCTCGTTGGTGAGCACCGGGACGCCATCCAATCCCGGGATCGGCGGGACCACCGGGCGTGTGCCCGTGGCGAGGACCACTCGGGGCGCGCTGACGGCCCGCCCGTCCATATCCAGCCGGCCGGGCGCGGTGAACCGGGCGCGTCCCCGCAGGACGTCGATGCCCTCGCGGGCCAGTGACGCCTCATCCTCGGTGGCGGCGATCCGGGCGATGGCCGCATCGACCCGTTCACGGGCCCCGGCAAAGCCCTCGCCGGTGCGGGCCGCCCGGATGAGCGCCTTGGACGGCACGCATCCGGTGTGGGTGCACTCCCCGCCCAGGGGGCCTTCGGACACCAGCAGCGGGCGCACCCCCATTGCAACCGCGGCGCGGGCGGCCGACAGGCCCCCCGCCCCACCGCCCACCACCACGAGCGAGTTGGTCACCCGCCTACCGGCCCAGGACACGAGCCAACGCGCGCGGCACGCCAGAGGGTCGTCTGCAGGCCGCGGTCACCAGCAGCCCGGGGTCGCCGGCACCGGAGCCCAGCAGCACCAGTCCCCCCTCGGGGTCGCGGCGCAGACGCCCATCACGTTCCAGGCTGGCGAGGGCCTGTGTGGCGCCGGGCCGCGTTACGTTGGCCCGCCGTGCGATCTCCTGGTGCCGCACGGCGCCCAGACGCACGCCCTCCGCGGTCACCCGACCCTGACGGGCCGCCAGTGAGCGCAACGCCAACAGGACACGGTCCTCCACCCGCCGGTGCGCCAGCCGCAGCGCCGCACCCTGGGCCTCCTCCGCCCTGCGCGCACACTGCTCGAGCAGGCCCGTCAGCACCGTGGGATAGCCGCCCAGATCACGCAGATGCTCGGTGTCCAGCGGGCACAGCACCACATCGGTGACCGCGTGCAGCGCCACCTCGCAGCCCTCCAGCCCGGACGGCGCGCAGGTCAGCACCTCCCCCTCCCCCGCCTCGGCCAGCACCAGTGCCCGGTGGTCCTCGGTGGTGATCACCACCTCACACTCCCCGCTCTTCACCAGGAGCAACCCCGCGCTGCCCGTCTGCAGCGGGCCCGTCTGGCCGGCCGCCATCCGAACCATACGCCCACCCATCAGGATCCCCATCGCGGCCTGCCGTTGGATGGGCCCCAACCCCGCCAGCACATCCGTGGCCGACAGCCGCTCCGCCACCACGCGCCCCCTCACTCCGGGACCCCCGGGGCACCGCCATCCGGCGGCCCGATCACCGCTCGTGCGGCGGGGAGCGGATGCAGGCGGCCCTCACAGTAGGGGCACACGACGTCGGCGTCGGCGCCCGCCCCGAACAGCGACCCGCATTCCTGGCACAGCACCGGGTCCTCGCTGGGAACCGTGAATCCGCTCACCACTCGACGCCCCTTCCCACCAGCGACTCCTCCGAACGGACAACGACCTCGATGACGGTACGCGCACCCGGCCGGCGGCACGCACCTCACGGTTCGCGCACGAACCCGGTCCCCGATGCGTGTCGGCGCAGTGTGCCGCAGGCCACAGGCCAGTACGAACCGGGCCGCGCACGGGCCCCATTGTCGGGCGGTACGTCCGTGAACACGAGGCGCCCTGTCTCCTCGACGCCCCTGGTTGCCTGGCCCCGTCACAGCAACCGATACCCCGGGACCACCTCGGGAGAAGGAGCACCTCGATGCGGCGACGCACACTCGGATTCATCGGCCTTGCGGCCGTGAGCGCGGCCACCCCCGCGCTGATGGCGGGCGCCGGGGCGGGCCAGGCCTCCACACCCATGACCGTCCACACGGGCGCCAAGGTCACGGTGAGCGTGCCCACGGTCGTCACCGGCAACACGGTCCAGGCCGACGTGACGGTGCGCGGCCTGCACCTGCGCTGCGACCTGGCGGGCACCGGCGACCGCGCGGGAACCGGCCATTACCACACCATCCTCGACGGGTCGCTGGTCGACATGGAGTGCGCCCACCGGGTTGGGATCTCCCTGCAGAACGTCACGCCGGGCAAGCACACCCTCACGGTGGTTCCCACCGACAACTCCCACGCCGAGGATCCGTCGGCCGCGAAGTCGGTCACCTTCACCTACCGCCCCGCACACCCCCTGCCCGCACTCACCGCCCGAACGACCGCAGCCAAGCCGGGCATCACCATCGTCTCCCCAAAGCCGGGCACGACCGTGAAGGGGGCATTCACGCTGCGGGTGCGCGTCACCAACTTCACCCTGTCCGGGAACCTCTTCGGCAAGGCGGATGTGGACGGCTACGGGCACTGGCACGCCAACCTCGACACGACGACCGGCCCCATGATGGGCATGGGGACCATGCTGGGCATGAGCGGCACCCGCACCTTCCGGGTCTCCCTGGCGGGAGTCAAACCGGGTGCCCACCGCTTCTACGCCGTCCTCGTCGACAACAAGCACGCCCCTACCCCGGGCGCCATGGCATCCGTGCGCGTCTCGGTGGCGGCTCGCTGAACCCCCACGCGGCCGGGACGGAGCCATCACGAGCCGGGCCGCCGCCCTTGGTGTAACCGGGCACACACCGGGTCGGGAAGCGACGGTATGTTGGGTGCAGGGACAACGAGACCCCGCTCGGTTGACCCTGCTCCCCACCATTCCTGTTGCGCGGGACCCGCGGCTGGGGGTCACCGGCTGGCAACTCCGGCCACCGTGGCTGCACGCACAAAGGACGACTGGGCGGATCTGAACGAAGCCCCAGGGTTCACGGAGCCCGTCGGGGTGAGGCCGGGGACCTGAACCGGCAAGCAGGCCTCAGCCAGGGGTCTGAGAACTCGGCTCTCTGCGCTTCGTCCCGGGTCGCAGCGCGACGATACCCGTTGCCGTGCTCGGCGGCGCGGCGACTTCCCGGTGCGGCCTGCCGAGACGCCAGCGGGTCAGCTGGACCTGCAACGAGGATCGCGATCGGGGCGGCACCGGAGGTGGATCACCGCATCGATCAGGCCGAACAAATACGCCGCCTCGCTGCCGCCCCGGCGTTCCGCACCGTCGAAGGGGCATGGAGCGCAGCGGGCTCAGGCCGGCACTCCCCGATATGGAGCGCAGGTGGCGATCAGCCCGCCGTCCCAGTCTGCGCACAAGATGCACCGAAGGTGCGACAGCCGATCTTGGGACGCCGTGGCAGTGGCTGGGCCGAGCGTGATGGCGGGCAGGGAGGCGGGAACTCCCGGCGGCGTCTGGGGCCGAGGGCCGGACCGGCAGAAAATGGGCAAGGAGACGACAACCGGCTGAACCCCTCAACCCGACCGAAGCGGGAAGCGGCACGCACGCAGTGATTTCCTGACGCACCAGCAGCGCGCGCTGGCCGAGCCTTAGCTGTCTTGCACCCCTGCTTTTCCGGTGCTCACCCCGTTTGGATGTCGTGGGGGCTCACCGTCGACAGCAGGACTCGAAATGCTGACCGCGGCGCGGCTGCGGCCGGATGGCGCTGCCCGCACCTACTACGAGCGCACCGTCGCCACTGACCGTGAGGCCTACTACTCAGGGCAGGGTGAGGCCCGCGGGGAATGGGCCGGCAGCGGCGCCCAGGAGCTGGCGCTGGTTGGCGAGGTCCGCGATGGCGAGCTGTCGGATCTGCTCGACGGCCGGCACCCGCTCAGCGGGGAGGTGTTGCGCCGGGCGGTCTCCGAGCGCACCGTCACCCGGGAGGGGATCGACCCGGCGACCGGACAGCGCACGAGTGAGCAGGTGGTGCTGCGGCCGGTGGTGGGCTTTGATCTGACCTTTGAGGCGCCCAAGTCGGTGAGCCTGCTGCACGCCCTCGGTGATGAGCGGATCCGTGGTGAGGTCGGTGAGGCGCACAGGGCGGCCTGGCAGGACGCCCTCCAGGTGCTCGAGCGCTACGCCGCGGTGGTGCGGAGCGGGCCCCAGGGCGTGGTGCGTGAACGCGCCGGCCTGGTGGCGGCGGGATTCGCGCACCGCACCAACCGCGACGGGGACCCGCACCTGCACACCCACGTGGTGGTCGCCAACCTGGGGCGCACCGGGGACGGGAAGTACCGGGCCCTGGACGGCAGGTTGCTGCTTGCCGATTGGCGCACCGCCGCCGGGCATGTCTACCAAGCCCGCCTCCGGAGTGAGCTCACTCAGCGGTTGGGGGTGGAGTGGGGGCCGGTGCGCGCGGGGCAGGCGGATCTGGCTGGGGTGCCGCGCGGGGTGATCGAGGAGTTCAGCCGCCGTCGCGCGATTGTGCTGGAGGAGGCCCGCGCCCGCGGGTTGGACACGCACGCCGGCCGGCGCATCGCCCAAGTCGTCACCCGACCGGTCAAACGCGCCCTTGATCTCACCGTCGCGCGTGAGCGGTGGCGTGCGCGGGCCGCCGAGCACGGCCTGGACCGCGCCCACCTGCGCGCACTCCACGCGCACCCGCGCACACCGACCGTCCCGCACCCGCGCGAGGTCACACAGGCCGTGCTCGGGGAGTCCGGGGTGGTGCGCGCAGGCGTCGCGACCACGACGGCTGACCTGCTTCGCGCCGTGTGCGACCAGCACCACGAGGGGGCCACCGCCGACCGGCTGATCAAACTCGTGGAGGGACTCACGCGTGACCCCCGGCTGGTGCGCGTGCCCGCGCAGACCCTCGGCGCACCCGCACGGTTCATCCCGGTGGAGCTCGTGCGCGTCGAGGAACACGCCCTGCGGATCGCCCGGGCGGGGCAGGGCCAGCAGGTGGCCCGCGCGCACCCGCGCGAACTCACGCGAGCCCTCACGCACACCCACGTTCACCTCACCCCCGAACAGATCCATGCGGCCACGCTGGTCGCGCGCGCCGACGAACAGGTGGCGTGTGTCATCGGGCACGCCGGCGCCGGCAAGACCACCGCCCTCGCGGCGGCCTGCGCGGCCCTGCGCGAGTCCGGGATCCCCGTCCGCGCAGCCGCACCCTCCGCGCAAGCGGCCCGAGTGCTCGCGGAGGCCACCGGGGTGCAGGCGACCACTCTTCATGCACTCCTCGCGGACCTGCGCGAACCCACGCGAACTCCCGCACACGGGTGCGTGATCATCGACGAGGCCTCCATGGCCGACACCCACACCCTCACCGCCGCGATCGATGGGGTCACGCGCGCCGGTGGGCGTGTCGTGTTGGTCGGTGACCCCGCCCAGTTGCCCGCGGTCGGACCCGGCGGCCTGTTCGCCGCCCTCACCAGCGAGGTCCAAACCGTCGAGCTGGTCGGCAACCGGCGGCAGGTCGAGGCGTGGGAGCGCGATGCCCTCAAGGACCTCCGCGACGGCAACGCACACGAGGCGCTCGCCGCCTACGCCGCGCACGGGCGCATCGCCACCGCCCGCGAACCCGACCAGACACACTCACAGATGGTCGAGGACTGGTGGACCGCCGCCGGCCGCCGCGGCCCGGGTGAGGTCGTGATGCTCGCTCACCGCAACCGTGAAGTCGACGCCCTGAACCAGCAGGCTCGCGAACGCATGCGCAAGGCCGATCTCCTCGGCGAGGAACGGATCTACGGGGGTACGGCGCTCGCGGTCGGCGACCAGGTGATCTGCAAGCACAACGACTACGCCCTCGGGGTCCGGAACGGCACTCGCGGGACAGTCGTCGAGTTTGCCACTCACCACCACGGGCGTCGTGGTGCGCACCGACGCAGGGGAGCGGCTTGAGCTCCCCTGCGACTACGCGGCCCAGCACGTCCGCCACGGCTACGCCCTCACCGTCCACGCCTCCCAGGGCGCCACCGTCGACCACGCCTTCGTCCTCGCCAGTGACCAACGCCACCTCGCCGAATGGGGATACGTCGCCCTCACCCGCGCCCGCGAGGGCACCCGCATCTACCTCACCGAACCCGCACGGGAACCGGTGATCGCCCTCGATCCCGGCACGCGCGCCGGACTCGAGGGGCTTGCACGCGCCATGAGCCGCCCGACCGCCGAGCCGCTCGCCACCCAGCAGCTCGCCGACGCTCAGGCACGCCGGGAGTCGCTGAGCACCGAAGCCCAATGGATCCGACGCGCCCTCGCCACCGACGAGCAGGCCCGGTACCACCGCGACCAGCTGCGCGAACTTCACGCCCAGCGCGAGCGGCTCACCGCCGCACGGCAGGCCACACGCCCACTCAGCCGAGCCCGCCGCGACCTCACCCACCAGATCCGCGAGGTCGAGGACCGCATCGCCCACACGTCCCCGACGCCGCCACCGCGACGCCCCGAGCCCCCGCGACCCGAACTGGCGAAGCTGACCACCGACCAGCTGCGCACCCGCCTCAACGAGATCAACGAACTCCTACACCCGGCGCCGCAGCGCACGCCTGCACGAACCCCGCACGCGCGAGCTCGCGGGCCCTGGACTCGACCTGGGGCGTTCCCTCTGAGCGCTCTGCGCGGTCCGGATCGCGCAATCACCGGCCTCCCGCACTGCTGACCGTCGAGGAGGTGCGCCTGCGGTACGGCCTTCGCGGACCCTCGGGCCGCACGCCGCGTGATGCACGAGGCCGGCGCGCTCGCCGTGGGGTGGCCGGCTCCTCATCGCCGCACCCGACCTTGCCGCGTGGGAGCACGCGCACCGCCACGTGGCCTGCACCGGCGACCCGTCCGTGCGACAAGGCCTACGCCGGGCATCGCCCGACAGTCACAACCACCTCCCCCGGACTGGTGGAAACCGAATGTGGTGGACAGGTGACCTGGACCACCGGATCCCACCGCCCGATGCTGACCGCGGTGACGAAAGGAGGCTGACGTGCCCTGAGCGCCGCGGCTGGCGGGAACGCGTTGAGGAGGGCGTCTACCGTGCCCACCGCATCGGATGCCCATCCAGCTCCGACCGGCGACCCGGACGGCGCTGCAAGTGCCCCTGCAGGTCAAGGCACCCGCGTTGCTGCCGGGAACGCATCGCACCGTCACCGTGCACGGCACCGTCGCCCAGGCGCGCGCCGAACGAAACCGGCTGCGTGTCGCCGGGCGGCCCGCCCCGGAACCGGAGGCACCACCCGGGGCGGTCCCGCTCACGGAGTTCGCCGGAGACTTCCTTCGATCTCGCCAGCACATCCTCACCGACGCGACGATCTACTGCTACTCCGAGGCCTACCGCCTGCGGATCGCTCCCGTGCTCGGGCATCTCCCCCTGAACGAACTCAGTCGTGAGGTGCTTGAGCGGTGGTGGACCGGGGTGCTCTCTGAGGCCACCAGCCACACGGTGGCCAAACACGCGCTGGAGGCCATCCGCGCGATCCTCAGGATGGCGGTGGAGTGGGACCGCATCCCCATCAACCACGCCGCCGGGTTGCGCCTGCCTCCCCCGTCCACCCACGAGCAATCCTCTGTCGAGCGGGTGCTGAGCGCCCCGCAACTGGCGCAGCTGTTCGCCACCGCGGCCACCCGGCGCCACGAGACGATCCTGCGGGCGGCCGGGGAGGGCGGGCTTCGACGGGGAGAGATCATCGGGCTGCGGTGGAGCGACGTGGACCTCTCCGCCCGGCGCCTTACGGTCCGCCGCAGCGTGTGGCACCCGCGCACGGCCGGCGGCCAGCCGATCGAGAAGAGCACCAAGGGCCGGCGCGCCCGCACCATCCCGGTGACGCACACGATGGCCGCCAGGCTCACAGAGTGGCAGGAGCGGTCACTGGCGGACGGCCACGGGGACCCGAACGGCTTCGTGTGGCCGGGAGCGAACGGGGGGCCGATGTCGGCCGACTCACCCACGCAGCTGGTTGAACGCACGATGCGCCGCGCGGGGCTTGTGGACGTCAACGGTCGGCCACTGTGCACGCTTCACGGCTTGCGCCACACCATGGTGTCCCTGGCCCTCTTGGCGGGTGTGCCCCTGCTGGTGGTGTCACGGATGGCGGGCCACGCCGACCCCACCGTTACCGCCAAGGTCTACGCCCACCTCAACGACCCCTCAGCGCTGGATGCGGTCACGCAGGCGCTGGAAGGAATGCTCGCCGGATAGCGGTGCGGGACCCGGTGCGGGGACCGCTGGCCGGCGTGAAAACCCCTTGGACAAGCCGGAATCGCCGTTCTAGCCTCCGCCTCATAACCCGAAGGTCGCAGGTTCGAATCCTGCCCCCGCTACTTTCGAAGGCCCTGGAGACAGGGCCTTTTTCGTGGGCCGGACGGCCTCCGTAGAGTGCGCCCGATGAACCGGGATGCCCGCGCGTCACCCCCCACGCACGACGGCCGGGCCCCGGCGTGCGACGCCGGCCCGACCCGCCGGCAGTTCCTGACGGCGATGATCGCCGGCGGCCTCGCGGCGTCGGCGCCCCTGGCCACCGCCCGCGCCGCGCGAGACGCGGATCCCGTGGTCGTGATCGGGGCGGGCATCGCCGGGCTGGCCGCGGCGCATGTGCTCACGCGCGCGGGACTCCGCGTGATCGTGATCGAGGCGCGCCCCCGGATCGGTGGACGCATCCACACCGTCCGTGACTGGCCCGGGGTGCCCCTGGACATGGGGGCGTCGTGGATCCACGGCTGGCATGGCAACCCGATCACCCCGCTCGCCCGGCGCGCGGGGGCCCGGCTGCTGCACACCTCGTACGCATCCGGGCAGGTGCACGTCGATGCGTCGCTGGTGGCCCAGGGGCTGAGGGCCCCGGACACGGCGCGGTGGGAGCGCGTCATCGATCGCGCCCTGCGGGCCGCGGCGCGGCGGGGACGCGACGAGTCGCTGGCGGCTGCGGTCGGCCGGTTGAGCGCCGCGGGTCCCGCCCTGTCGGCGGCCGAGTCGGCCGACCTGGCCTTCGCGCTCAACGCCGGTTACGTCACGGAGTGGGGCGCCGAGCCGGACGAGCTTTCGGCGTGGGATGTGGACGCCGGGCGCGAGTACGGGCGGACGGGCGAGGACGCCCTGCTGCCCGACGGGTTCGACCGCGTGGTGAGGTGGCTCGCCCAGGGTGTCGCGGTGCGCACGCGCGTGACCGCCAGGTCCATCCGTCGGCACGCGAGGGGGGTGGACATCGGCACGAGCGCCGGCGTGATCCGTGCCGGCGCGGTGATCGTGACGGTGCCGCCGGGCGCGCTGCGGACGGGGGCGATCGCGTTCACGCCCGACCTTCCGGACCCCGTGCGACACGCGATCGAGGTCCTGCGGATGGGTGTGCTGAGCAAGACCTTCCTCCGCTTCGACCGGACGTTCTGGCCGGCGGCTGTCGACTGGCAGGAGTACGTGGCGCCCGCGCCGGGCCACTGGGGCGAGTGGGTGAGCCTTGCGCGTGCCGGCGCACCGGTGCTGCTGGGGTTCAACGGCGGCGACGCGGGCCGGGCCGTCGAGACCGCGTCGCCCGCCGAGGTGCGGGCCGATGCCACCGCCGCCCTGCGCGCCATGTTCGGGTCGTCGGTGCCGCAGCCCGTTGCGCAGCGCACGAGCACATGGTCGATGGACCCGCTCACCGGCGGCTCGTACACCTACCCCGCGCTGGGCGCGCACCGCGGTGACCGGTTGGCCCTCGCGACGCCGGTTCACGACCGGGTGTTCTTCGCCGGGGAGGCCACCGACCCCGACCACCACTCCACCGTGCACGGGGCGTACCGCTCGGGCCGCCGCGCGGCATCGCAGGTGATCGCCGCTCTCCGCTGACCGCGATGCGGACCTCCGGTGCCGTGCCCCCCGCACGCACCGGAGCCGATGCGCGGCCGATTTCGCCCACTATCCCGACGCGGTCTCCACTTGCCGCCGATTCGCGTGGCGGTCGGCTTCGCCGCGCACCAGGATCGGAGTACACATATTTGAAGGTTGGACCGCTCCCCCGCATGGCCCACGGGAGCGGTGGGAGTCGGAGCGCGGAGCGGGGAACGGGATGTCGGGAGCGGCCGGGGACCCGAGGAACGGAGCGATGCCACAGCGGGCCACGAGTCGCGTCACGGCCCTCATGGCCCTCACCCCGCAGGCACTGCTCATCGTGAGCCGGGACCGCACGGTGCTGGACGTCAACGAGCGCTTCTGCACGCTCACCGGCATTCCCCGCGAGGAGGCGGTCGGGCTGCGCCCGCCGTACCCGTGGTGGCCACCGGATGCCTGGGGCGCCTTCCAGGTGATGCTCGACCGGATCACCTCCGGTGACGATCGGGAGTTCCGGGGGGAGATCCGGCACACCGACGGCCGGCGGGTGGCCGTGGAGGAAGACTGGGTGCACGTGATGGGCGCCGACGGGACGCCGACGGAGCACATCATCCGTATCCGGGAGATGTCGGCGCCGCAGCTGGTGGATGATTACCTGCGCCATGACATCCGCGTCCCCCGCAACCTGGTGGACTCGATGAGCGACGGCGTGATGGTGTACGACGCCACGGGGCGTGTGGCGATGGCCAATACGGCCGCTTCACGCATCCTGGGCGTGCCGGTGGAGGAACTGGTGGGCGGCCGTCTCCACGAACGCGGCTGGCGCGCCTTCAGCGCCGACGGCTCCCCGTTCCCCTTCGACGCCATCCCGGCGGTGGTGACCCTGTCCACCGGGGACCCCCAGCGCGACGTCGTGATGGGCGTGCAGCGCGCACCGGAGCCGGTGCGCTGGCTGAGGGTCAGTTCCAGTCCCCTGGGCTCGTTGGCGGGGGTTCCGCTGGCCGCGATCTCCACCTTCGTGGACATCAGCGAGCTGAAGCGGCGCGAGGGGGAATCGGCGGCGTTGCACCGCATCGCCGAACTCGTGGCCACCGGTGCCGCATCGCGGGCGGTGTTCGGCGAGATCGCCGGCGGGCTGGCGGGGTCGGTGGGCGCGGACATCGCGGCGGTGACCCGTTTCGAGGGCCATCACGGACACGTGGAGGGCTTCTTCATGGCCGGTGATCCCCCGGTGACCGATCCGCCCCCGGCCCCGATCGACCTGCTGGACGCCAACACGGCGGTGGCGCGCGTGTGGAGCACGAAGGAACCGGTGCTGCTCAGCGACGTCGGCCCCGACACCGGTCGCGTGCTGAACATGGGCGAGCTCCCGATCGCCCGCATGGCGCGGGGGGTCCCCATCCGGGTGGACGGTGAGGTGTGGGGCGCGGTCTCCGTCGCCGCGCTGCACGCGGACTACGCCGAGGATGCACCGGAACGCATGCTGCGCTTCGCGGGCCTGGCCGCGATCGCGGTGGCCTCCATGACCGAGCGGGCGCAGCTGGTGCACGAGGCCGGGTCCGACGCCCTCACCGGGCTCAGCAACAGGCGGGTGTTCGACCGCCGCCTCCTGCGGGAGCTGCTGGACCGCCATCCCGTGTGCCTGATCACGCTCGACATCGACCACTTCAAGAAGATCAACGACCTGTACGGGCACGCCGCGGGCGATCGGGCCCTGGCCACCGTCGCCGCCGCGCTGCACGGCGGTGCGCGCGCGGGGGACACGGTCGCACGGCTGGGCGGCGACGAGTTCGCCTGGATCCTCCCCGACACCGGTCTGGAGGTGGCACAGGAGCGCGCCGAGCACCTGGTGCGCCGCGTCCGCAGCGTCGAGTGCGGGTTCGCGCTGCCCCTGTCGGCATCCGCCGGGGTGGTGCAGGCGCTCCCGGGCGAGACCGACGCGCAGGTGCTGCACCGGGCCGATGAGGCGCTGTATCACGCCAAGAGCGCCGGCGGCGACACCGTCCAAACCGGCCCCACGCCGCGGGCGGACGCCCCTGACGCCACGCCACCACCCGACCGCGGGTGGCGCCGCGGCTGACCCTCACACCCGGTGCGGCGTCAGCACCCGGCCCCGCGCGACCGGCCACGCAGATGGAACGCCAGCGCCACGGCGGCGGCCAGCACGCACGCGATGGTGATGCCGATCCATCCGCCGACCACGCTGCCGGCGACGGCGCCCACCACCGCCGGCCCGATCGCGCAGCACAGCACCATGAACAGGCCCATGCCCAGCAGCCCGCCGGAGCGCCGCGGGCCGGCCGCGTCACCGCTCATGCCGTCACCCCCGGCGTGGACGGGGCCACAGGCGTGAACGGCGGATGGACCGCGGGAAGGATACGAAGGTGATTTCTCATGTCGGGTACCCTGCAACTTGAACCCGGGTTCAAGTCAAGGGATGCCACCACGATGTCCGATGCCGCCGTCCTCACCATCGGCGAGGTCGCCCGCCAGGCGGGCGTGAACGCCTCCGCGATCCGCTTCTACGAGCGCGTCGGCGTGCTGCCGGCACCGCCGCGGCAGAGCGGCCAGCGCCGGTACACGCACGAGACCGTGCGACGGCTGGGTGTGATCGACGTGGCCAAACGCGCCGGCTTCAGCCTGGACGAGACGCGGGCGCTGCTGGGCGCCGATGCCGACAGCGCAGCCCACGCGGCGCTGCGCGAACTGGCCGACCGCAAGCTGCCGGAGATCGACGCGCTCATCGCCCGCGCGCAGGCCATGCGCGCCTGGCTGCTCACCGCGCGGGGGTGCTCGTGCGACACGCTGGACGTCTGCGGGCTGTTCGATGCCGTCCCCGCGGACACCACGGGGTGCTGCGGGTCGTAGGACGACCGCCGGCGTGGTCTCCGTCCCCGGCTCGGGAGACGGAGACCACCCGCCGAGGGCTACGCCACGGCCGTGGCGCACACCGGGCAGCGCACCTGGCCATCATGCGCGCCCGTGGGGGTCAGCGGCCCGCCGCAGCCGGAACACAGGGCGTCCGGGCGGTTCTCCGTGGCGTCGCGCCGTGTGACGGCCAGGAACACGACGAGGCCGAGGATCGCGGCCAGGAAGATGGCGCTGGTGAGCGTCGTGCCCAGCCCCAGGCCGCCGTCGGCACGCGCCTGCGACATGTAGTCCCCGATCGACGCGCCCAGCGGCCGCGTCAGGATGTAGGCCAGCCAGAAGGCGAGGATGGCGTTGAGCCGGAAGGGGAACCGGGCGACGGTCACCACCGCGATCGCGCCGAGGAACACCAGCACCGAATCGCGGTAGCCCACGGCAAGGCGTTCGGCGGTGAGGTCGCCGGCCGCGGTGCCCAGCGCGAAGGTGAACAGGATGGCGAGCCAGTAGAAGCACTCCCGGCGCACCGTGGTGATGGAGTGGATGGAGAGGGTGCGCTCGCTGGCGTACCACGCGCCGAAGGTCGCCGCGAGGGCCGCGCCGAAGACGGCCGTGGTGGTCACCAGCGACACGCCGAAGTTGTCGGTGAGGTTGTCGGTGATGAGGGTGCCGACGATGCTGATCAGCACCACCGCCGACCAGTAGACGCCGGCCACGTAGCGCCGGGTGCGGAACTGCGCCACCAGGGCCGCGATGAGGGCGGCGCCCATCACGAGGGTGGTGTTGGTGAGCCCGAAACCGAGGGTGCCGTTCATGTAGTCGGCGGCGGTCTCGCCGACCGTGGTGCACAGGATCTTGATGACCCAGAAGTAGACGGTGACCTCGGGCACCTTGTTGAGCAGTTCGCGCAGGCGCGGCGCGTGTCCCGAGGCGGTGGAGGAGGATGTGAGTGTGGTCATGCACCCACGGTTGCAGGAACCACCTGACACGCTCCTGACACGACCCCGCGGGTCAGAGCGCGCGTGGGAGCCGCACCACCAGGTGCCCGCCTCCGGCGGCGGCCACCGCCTCGACATCGCCGCCCGCGGCGCGGGCCAGACGCCGGGCCAGGGGGAGGCCCAGACCGCTGCCCCCCGGCACGCCGGCCCCGGCCACTCCCCGCCGGCCCGGGTGGAAGATCTCCTCCACCTCGCCGGCGGCGATACCCGGACCGTCGTCGACCACCGTGAAGGTCACATGGTCGCGGTCGGCCCCGATGCGGATGGTCACCGCCGACGCCGCATAGCGGAAGGCGTTGGACAGGATGGGCGCCAGGGCCCGCGCCACGACATCACGGGCGACCGCCACCCGTACCCCGGCCCCGCCCTCCACGCGGGCCGTCACACCCGCGGGGCCGGCGCGCTCCGCCACCCCGAGGGCCTGCGACGCCGCCTCGCCGGCCAGGCACGACTCGCCGCTGCCCCCCGCCCTGGCGGCCGCCAGGAGGGCGTCGAGGGTGCGCTGCACCTCGCGGCCGCCCCGCAGCACGCCGTCGAACGCCTCCCGGGCCGCCGGCTCCGCGGTCGCCCGGCGCCCCAGCTCCGCGTGCGCCATGGCGCGCGCCAGGGGCGTGCGCAATTCGTGCGAGATCTCGGAGGTGAGGTGGCGTTCACGGTTGATGCTCCCGGCGAGTCGCCCGAGCAGGCCGTCCAGGGTGGCGGCCAGACCGGTGATCTCATCGTGCGCCGGTCCCAGCGCGAAGCGGCGCTCCAGGTCGTGCTCACCCCAGGCGGCGGCGTCGGCGGTCATTCGGGCCACGGGGCGCAGGGCCGCCCGCAGGGCCAGCCACGCCGCGATGGCCAGTGCCGCGGCGATGGTGAGCCCCAGGGCAATGGTGCCCACCAGTGCCGTGCGCCCGGAGCGCGTGAACGGTGCGAGTCGTACCGACGCCACCACCGTTCCCCGGCGGACACCGCGCAGCGTGAGGGGCACGGAGGCCAGCCGGTATCCCTCCGCCGATTGCGGGGCTCCGTCAGCGGTCCGCCGGATCGCCGCCGTCAGGTTCGCGTCCGGGGCCGGCCCGCTCAGCAGCCGGCCGTCGGGCGCAACCACCCACACCGGCTCGGTCTCGCCCCGGTCCAGCCGGCGCAGCTCCGGGGTGCCGAGCGCGCCCTCCACCTGCACGGCCAGGGCCCGGGCCTCCGCGCGTTCCTGCGCGAGGCTGGTGGCGTCGGTGCGCAGCGACCGGCCCAGGATGAGGTTGTAGGCGGCGGTGAGCATGATGACCACCACGAGCAGCGACCCCACGGTGGCCACCACCAGTCGCGTGCGCAGGCCCCATCGCCGCACCCGCGTCAGTCCCCCACCCGGTACCCGACGCCGTGGACGGTCACCACGGGCGCGGCGCCGGGCATGCCGCGCAGCTTGCGGCGCAGACGGGCGATCAGCGCGTCGAGCGCGTTGTCGGACACGAGGCCGCCGTACGGCCAGCCGGCCCGCACCAGATCACCCCGCCGCACGGCCTCGCCGGCACGCCCCACCAGCAACGCGAGCACGCGGAACTCGGTGGGCGTCAGCACGCACACCGAGTCGCCCACCACCACCGCGTGCCGCCCCGGGTCGAGCACCATCGCCTCCGGTGGCGCCGCGCCACCACCCGCGGCACGCCGCAGCAGGGCCCGCGCCCTGGCGGCCAGCTCGGCCATCTCGAAGGGTTTGGTCATGTAGTCGTCCCCGCCGGCATCCAGCCCGGTCACGCGGTCCTCCAGCGCATCGCGCGCGGTGAGGACCAGGACGGGTGTGGCGCAGCCCGCGGCCCGCACCGCGAGGCAGACGTCACGGCCGTCGGCGTCGGGGAGCCCGACGTCGAGGACGATGAGGTCGGGGTGGCCCCGCTGGATGCGCTGCAGCAGGTCGTGCCCGGTGACGAGCCCGGACACCGCGAATCCCTCCGCGCGCAGCCCCAGCACCAGCAGCCCGCGCAGCTCGTCGTCGTCCTCCACGACCACGACGCTGGGCTCGAGCCCACCCATCAGGCGTTCACCGGCATGCCGCGAAGGCCGGGCGGACGGTGACCATTGGGCGGGCGCACCCGGCCAGTGTTGCACCGAGCCGCCCGATCACCGCCCCACGCAAAGCGCCTCGCGGATCAGTCGAACTTCACCACCGGGGCGTCCATGGCAACGCCGCCGCGCAGTTCCGGGTGGCGCCGCAGCTGGCGCTCGTCCAGGTCGTCCAGGTCGCGGGTGCGGGCGATCGCCGGCCGCGAGCCGACCCGGGCGTAGTGGGAGGCCACCGCGTCACCGCCGATGCGCAGGCCCGGCATGTAGTGCTGCCACCCGACCAGCATGTACAGGTAGATGTCGGCCACCGTGTAGCGCCCACCGGCGCACCATTCGCGGCCGGCCAGCTCCGCCTCCAGCACCTCGCCCACCTGCGCCAGCTCCTCCATGCCCTTGGCGTGCACGCCCGACGTGTCGGCGTCGGTGGTGAAGAAGCGGGGCGCCATGATGCGCTCCCACAGCGGCCGGAACGTGTCGGACAGCCACACCAGCCACCGCAGGTAGTCACCTCGCGCGGGGTCCCCCACGGGCGGCTGCAACCCCGCGGCCGGGAACCGCTCGGCCAGGTACAGCAGGCATGCGCCGATCTCGTACACCCGGGCCTCGCCGTGCACCAGCGTGGGCACGCGCCGCCACGGGTTGGCCGCCCCCAGTGCCGGGGTGGCCTCGCGTTGGAAGGGCACCACGTCCACCACGCGGTAGGGCTCGCCGATCTCCTCCAGCGCGCACCGCACCGCGAACGACGAACTGCCGGTGATCTGGAACAGCTCCACCATCGTTGCCTCCGCCCTCATCGGTTTCCGTCGGCCGCCGGATCATCGCGGCCGGCCCGGGGGTGTGTCGATGCGACGCCGTCGGGTATGCATTGTGGTGACGCGAGATGCGCGAACGGGGGTGGACGAATGCTGCGTTTCGACCATGTGGGCGTGATCGTGGAGGACCTGGACGCCGCCAGCGCGTTCTTCCGGTCCCTTGGCTTCGAACGCCAGGGCGCGATGACGCTGGAGGACGACGTGGTGGTGGACCGGATCAACGGGCTGGACGGCGTGCGGGTGCGGATGGAGTTCGTCCGGACCCCGGACGGCACCGGCTCGCTCGAGCTGATCCAGTACCTGTCGCCCGTGGACGGCGAGGCCGCGAGCCCCGCCCCGCCCAACCGGCCGGGCATGCGCCACATCTGCATCGAGGTGGACGACATCGACGGGCTGGTGGCCCGTCTGCGCGGCGACGGCTTCGACACGGTGGGCGACGTGCAGGACTACGGCGACATGTACCGCCTGTGTTACCTGCGCGGGCCGGAGGGGCTGATCGTGGAGTTCGCGGAGAAGCTCGGGGCGCGGACGCCCGGCTAGGAGCCCCGAGGGACCGACCGACCGCCGGGAAACGAGCGCCGAAACCCCGGTGGTGGTACGTTCGCCGCATCGCAGACCTGCGCACGACCTGACTCCGGCACCGGCACGGTGCGTGGGGCGCCGTGCCGGCTCGACCGCCGCCCTCGCCCACCCGGCGCCCGTGACCCTCGAGAAGACGCGAGTCGCACACCGGACGGTGCGCGGCATCTGCCGAGAGGAACGCAATGGAACGTCGGACGACGCGGCTGGCGGGGCTGGCGCACTTCACGGCACGGCGACGCTGGTGGGTGATCGGCGTCTGGCTGGTGCTGACGGTGATCGGGGGTGTCGCCGCAGGGCAGCTGTCGAACCGCTGGTATCAGAGCCTGTCGGTGCCGGGTCGACCCGCCTACCAGGCAAGCCAGCGCGCCCTCCAGGGGTTCGGCGTGGGCGTGCGGGCCCCGAACGTGGTGGTGTTCCACACTGCAGGCGACGCCACCACCAGCGACGCGATCGCCAGGGGGATGCGACGCGCGGCCGCCACGATGCCCGGAGCGCGCACCACCTCCTACTTCTCCACCGGCTCCCTCATGTACGTCTCCAGGGACCGGCACACGACCTTCCAGGAGGTCTACCCGCCGGGGCCAGCGGGCCTGGACCGCAAGAGCGGCGCCGAGGTGATGCGCGCGGCCGCGGCCCGGGGGCTGCCCGCGGGGACCACGGTGAACGTGACCGGCCACGACCCGCTGGACGAGGCCACCACCGGTGGGTCCGGGGGGTCGAGCGCGCTGGCCGAATCCCTCATCGGCGGGCTGGGCGCGCTGGTGATCCTGCTGTTCGTGTTCGGGACGCTGCCGGCGGTGCTGATGCCGATCGTGGTGGCCGTGGCGTCGATCCTCAACACGTTCACGCTGGTCTGGATCCTCACCTACTTCACCGACGTCTCCATCATCGTGCAGTTCCTCATCGCCCTGGTGGGCCTGGGCGTGGCCATCGACTACGCGCTGCTGATGATCTTCCGCTTCCGCGACGAACTGCGTGAGGGCAGCGACCCCGAGGCCGCGCTGGCGGCCACCGTGACCCACGCCGGCCACTCGGTGATCATCTCGGGATCGACGGTGGCGGTGGGCCTGCTGGCCATGATCGCGCTGCCGCTGCCGCTGCTGCGCTCCATGGGCATCGGCGGGATGCTCATCCCCATCGTCTCGGTGATCGCCTCGCTGACGCTGCTGCCGGCCATGCTGGCGGTGGTGGGACCCCGCATCAACAGCGTGCGCGTGATGCCCCGCCGGTTCATCGACCGGGGCCACCCGGAGGACGGCGCGTGGGGCCGCTGGGCGCGTCTGGTGCTGCGGCGGCCGGTGCCGGTGGCCATCGTGGGCCTGGTCATCGTGGGCTCGCTGGCAGTGCTGGGCACGCAGCTCAACGCCAACGAGGCGCAGATGAAGAACTTCCCGGGCACCGGCACGGCCATCGCCGGCCGCCGGATGCTGGCCGACGCCGGCATCAGCCCCGGGGTGATGAAGCCGCTGGACGTGCTGGTGGAGCACGGCGCCGACCCGGTGCCCATCGCCGCACGGGTGCGTGCCGTGCCCGGCGTGGCCGGCGCGGCGGTGGCCCCCGACTGGTGCACGGGGCCGAACTCCTGGTGGAGGCCTTCGCCACCATCGACGGCGCGGCGCCCGGTATCCAGGGCACCATCGACCGCACCAAGGCCGCGCTGGTGGGCACGGGCGGCATCGTCACCGGGGTGGCGGCCGTGGACCGCGACTTCCTGCACGCACTGTTCGGCAGCTTCCCCTACGTGGTGGCCGTCGTGCTGCTGCTCACGATGGTCCTGCTCACCCGCGCCTTCCGCTCGCCGGTGCTGGCGTTCAAGGCGGTGTTCCTCAACCTGCTGTCGCTGGGCGCCGCGTTCGGCGTGGTGGTGCTGATCTTCCAGCAGGGTCACGGCTCGGCGCTGTGGGGCATCTCCGCCACGCAGTCGGTGATCGCATGGATCCCCGTGATGATCTTCGCCTTCCTGTTCGGGCTCTCCATGGACTACGAGGTGTTCATGCTGTCCCGCATGCGGGAGGCCTACGACGAGACCGGCTCCACCGACCGGGCGATCGAACTGGGCCTCGCCCGCACCGGCAAACTGGTCACCAGCGGGGCCCTGGTGCTGATGCTGTCCTTCGTGGTGCTCTCCACCAGCCCGGGATACGAGGTGAAGCCCATGGCCATCGGCCTGGCGGCCGGCATCATCCTGGACGCCACGGTCATCCGCGCCCTGCTGGTGCCGGCCGTGATGCGGCTGCTGGGCGACGCCAACTGGTGGATGCCCGAGTGGGTGCGGAACGCCCTGCGCCTCGCACGCCTGGCCCCCGCACCCACGGCGGCGCCCGAGAACGCCTGACCGCGCGACCCCCCGCCGGGCCGCCTCTGCCCGGGGGGCCCGGCGAGGCCGATCAGGGCGTGGCCCGGGCGACCCGCACGCCCGATGTGACCATGATCTTCATGCAGGTTCGGCGTGAGGACTGGCTGACGGTCCAGTTGCCAACGGCTTCGCCACGCGCTTTTGTGCGAGCCCGGAGTGATGACGTGACCCCCCTCATCACGACCCTTCTGGGTCTCACATCGCTGCTGGCCGCCTCCCTGGTCGCCATGCTGCTGCGCATGCGCGGCGAGCCCGGCGCCCGGTGGCTCGCGCTGATGTGCGCCGCGGTGGCGGGCTGGAGCCTCAGCAACGCCGTGCAGATCAACAGCGACTCGCACGACCTCAAGCGCGCCACGGTGGGCCTGACGTTCCTGTGCATCTGCACCACGGTGTACGCGCTGTGGCGCGCCATCATCAGTCGCACCGCCTGGCCTTGGCGCGTGCCCGCATCGGTGGCGTGGATGCTGGCGGTGCCCGGGGTGGCCAGCGCCGGCCTGGCCATGTTCAGCCACGCGCCGGGCCCGTACTTCCGCGAGCTCACCATCCCGGATGGCCCCGGCCCGGTGACCGGCAGCCCGGGCGAGCTGCTGGTGCTGCACCTGTTCTGGTCGAACGTGCTGATCCTCTGGGCGCTGGCGGGCATCGCGCACATCGTGTGGCGCATCCCACGACAGCGGCCCCTGGCCGTCGCGGTGGCCGTGGTGGCCTTCGCGGCGCCCCTGGCCGTGAACCTCATCCTGTTCGCCACCCAGTTGCGCCTTCGGCGGCAACGACCTCACCCCATCTGCCACCGTGCCCGGGGCGCTGGTGCTGGCCGTCGGCATCCGATGGGTGCACAAGCTCAACGTGGACGTGGGGCTGCTGCCGGTGGCCCGCGACACCGTGCTGGAGTCCATGAGCGACGGCGTCATCGTGATCGACGAGCATCAGCGCGTGGTGGACCTCAACCCGGCCGCGGCCGAGATGCTGGGCACCACCCCCGCGGCCGCCATCGGCGCACGCGTGGATGCGCTGGTGCCCGGCTGGGGCGACGAGGAGCGCGAGGGCGCATGGGAGTTCACGGCCGGCACCGCCACGCCCGCCCGGACCGTGTCGGCCCGCACCGGGGGCCTGCGGGGCGCGGCACCGGGTGGCCTCGTGCTGCTGCGTGATGTCACCGAGCAGCACGCCGTGCGCTCGGCGCTGGAGCTGAGCCTGGCGCGGCATGAGCACGCCGCCCGCCACGACGCCCTCACCGGGCTGCCCAACCGCACCGCGCTGTTCGACCGGCTGCGCTCGCTGCTGGTGAACGGGTTCCCGGTGTCCCTGCTGATCCTCGACCTCAACGGGTTCAAGGCCCTCAACGACACGTTCGGCCACCGCGTGGGCGACCAGGTGCTGCGCGACCTGGCGGGCCGCCTGCGGGGCAGCGTGACGTTCGGGACGCTGGTTGCGCGCCTGGCCGGGGACGAGTTCGCGGTGGCCCTTCCGGAGGGCGGCACCCCGTCCGCGGCGGAGATGGCCAACCGGCTGCTGGATGCCATCAACCAGCCCTTCAACGTGGAGCACACCGAGGTGTCGGTGGGCGCCAGCATCGGCATCGCGTTCGGCCCGCGCCACGGTTCCGACGCCGACGAGCTGGTGCACGCCGCGGACGTGGCCATGTACCACGCCAAGCGCACCAGCGCGCGCTGGGCGGTGTACGAGCCGTCGCTGGATGGGCGGCGGCCGGAGCGCCTGATGCTGCGCCACGAGCTGCGCCGCGCCATGTCCGGCCGCGAGCTGGAGGTGCACTACCAGCCCCAGGGCACGCCCGGCGGACGGGTGATGGCGGTGGAGGCGCTGGTGCGCTGGAAGCACCCGCAGCGCGGCCTGCTGGCCCCGGGGGCCTTCCTGCCGGTGTGTGAGGACAGCGACCTGATGCTGCGGCTCACCGACCAGGTGCTGGACATGGCCCTGGCCGACCTGGAGCGCATGGACGACGGCGCGTCCGATCTGGTGGTGTCGGTCAACCTCAGCAGCCTCGACCTGCGCGACGCGGCCCTGCCGCAGCGCATCGAGGCGGCCATCACCCGCCATGGCGCCGATCCGCGCCGCCTCACCGTGGAGGTCACCGAGAACGCCCTGGTGGCCGCCGGCGACGGCCTGCACAACCTGCAGCGGGTGCGCGACATGGGCGTGCGGGTGTCGCTGGACGACTTCGGCACCGGCTCCGGTCCGCTGGCCACCCTGCGCGAACTGCCGGTGGACGAGCTCAAGATCGACCGCTCGTTCGTGGCGGCCATGAACCAGCCGCGGGAGGCGGCGCTGGTGGCGGGCCTGATCCGCCTGTCGCACGACCTGGGCCTCACCGTGGTGGCCGAGGGCGTGGAGTCGCCCGACCAGGCCACCGCGCTCACCGAGATGGGCTGCGACCTGCTGCAGGGCTACCACATCGGCCGGCCCCGCCCGCCGCGGCGGTTCACCTCCACCGGCACCCAGGAGCCGGTGCCGCTGCCCACCTGAGCCGATGGACGCGGGACGCCGGGCGCGGCTAGCTTCCCCGCAACGGCGATCATCGAGGGGTGGCCTCATGCTGAAGTTGTCCGGCGTCCACCAGCGGAGCGCCTGGGGCAGCCTGGTGAGCGACGACGCGCCGGGGCTGCGCGACTGGCTGGTGGCCCTGGGGTTCACGGTGGACCTCCTCATCCCGGGCGAGCGCACGGACGCCATCCACCACTGCCAGCTGGACTGGCCCGAGGGGGGCCGGGTGATGCTGTCCAGCACCGGGGAGCGCGACACCCCGTGCCGGCCGGGCGGCGCATGGACGCACGTGGTCACCGGCGACCCGGACGCGGTGTTCCGCCGCCTCCCCGGGGACGCGCGGGTGGTGCACGCCCTGGCCGACCAGCGCGACTACCCGTCGCGGGAGTTCACGGTGGACGACCCCGACGGCAACCGCTGGACGTTCGCCACGTTCGCGGGGTGAACGCCGCGGCTAGGGTGCCGGGCGTGTACCTGCTGCTGAAGGCGGTGATCTCGGGGGTGCTGGTGGTGGCCGCCAGCGAGGCCGCAAAGCGCTCCAGCCTGCTGGGCGCCGTGCTGATCTCCCTGCCGCTCACCTCCATCCTGGCCATCACCTGGCTGTGGCTGGACACGCGCCACGCCCAGCGGGTGTCGGACCTGTCCTGGTCGATCCTGTGGGTGATCCTGCCCTCGCTGGCGTTCTTCGTGGCGCTGCCGGTGGGCCTGCGGGCCGGCCTGCCGTTCGCTGTGGCGCTGGCCACGGCGTGCGCCGTGACCGTGGCGGCCTACGTGGGCTGGGTGTGGGTGGCGCGGCGGGTGGGCCTGCACCTCTGAGCCCCACGGGCAGGGTGTGGAGGATGTGCCCATGCGGAGGTTCCGGCGCCCCGCCGACATTCAGGGTGTCTCGTTCTTTCCCCAGGAGCCGTCGTCATGAACGCACCCACGCCGGGCAAGCCGCAGCTTCGCAAGCGCCGCATCCTCGCCTCAGCCATCGCAGTGGCCGCCCTGGCCCTGGCGGCCGGCAACGCCAGCGCGTCCACCTACACGTCGCTGACCACGACGGCGGACACCACGAGCAGCCTCACGGTGGTGGCCCAGCCCGCGCCGCTGAAGCCGCCCATGACGACCATGAAGGTGTCCTGGTAGGCACCTGACCCGTTCAGGAGAGGCCACGGGGCCCGGGGCGCGGTGACGCGTCCCGGGCCCCGTGTGCGTTCAGCCGGGACCCGCCATCTGATGCTCCGTGCGGGGGATGGCCAGCGCCACCACCGACGCGGCAAGGCCGCACAGGCCGCACACCAGGAAGGCGGCGTGGAAGTCCCCGGCGGTCAGCCCCGCGCCCGCCTGTGACTGCACGGTGGCCTCCACCAGGGCCACCCCCACCACGAAGCCGATCTGGCGCACCACGTTGACCACGCCGCTGGCCACCCCGGCCCGGTGGCGCTCCACGGTGGCCATGGCGCCACCCACCAGCGTGGGAACGACCCGCCCAGGCCGATCCCGGCCAGGGCGCACAGCACCACCACGCGGGTGACGTCATGGTGCGACCCCAGCGTCACCAGCAGCGTGGTGGCCACGCCGAACAGGGCCAGCGCGGGCGCGGCGATCACGCGCACCCCGATCCGGTCGGACATCCGCCCGGCGATGGGCCCGGCGAAGAACGCGAACAGCGAGAACGGCAGCACGGCGAAGGAGGCGCGCAGCGGCGACAGCCGCCACACCTCCTGCAGCAGGATCGCCAGGCCGTAGGTGGCGCCCAGCAGGGCCAGGCCCAGCAGGAAGATGGCCAGCGAGGCCCGTCCGAACGCGGGCACCCGGAACAGCCGCAGGTCCATGATGGGCTCCGCCACGCGCGCCTCGGCCACCACGAACCCGACGAACGCCACCACGGCCAGCGCGAACAATCCCAGGATGCGACCGGAGGTCCATCCCCAGGTTGCGCCGCGCACCAGCGCCAGGTTGAGCGCGAACAGCGACACGGTGAGCGTGGTGATGCCCGCCCAGTCGATGGCGCCCGTGGCGGTGGGGTCGCGCGACTCCGGCACCAGCCGCCAGGCCAGCACGATGGCGGCCACGCACACCGGCACGTTCACCCAGAAGATCCAGTGCCAGGACGCCAGGTCGGTGAGCATGCCGCCCAGGGGCGACCCGGCGGCCGCGGCGCCCGCCGCCACGGCACCCCACACCCCCACGGCCGTGCCGCGCTGCTGCGGCGGGAAGGCCAGCACCACCACGGCCAGCGCCACCGGCAGCATCACCGCCGCCCCCGCGGCCTGCAGCACGCGGAACAGGATGAGCTGGCCGATGCTGCCCGCCACCGCGCACGCCGCGGAGGACACCCCGAACAGCGCGATGCCGCCCAGCAGCCACAGGCGGCGGCCCATCACGTCGGCCAGGCGGCCCGCGGTGACCAGCAGCACGCCGAAGGTGAGGTTGTAGGCGTTCAGCACCCAGGTGGCGGTGGCGAACTGGGTGTGGAGGTCCCGCGTGATGGACGGCAGCGAGATGTTGACGATGCTGATGTCCATCACCGCCATGAAGACGGCCAGGGACACCACGCCCAGGATCAGCCAGCGCCGCTCGTCAGCCGTCTCCGGGTGGTGAGTGCTCATGGACGGGGATCCTGTCATGGGCGTCACCGGGGGGTCGCTGTGCACCATCAGCCGTGGTGCCCTCCATCGCGTCCACCCAAAGGCGGTGGTGACGGCGCGCCCATTCCCGGTCCACCCTCCCGGTCACGATGCCGGGCAGCGCCGGCCGCGTGGCGGGGTTCACCAGGGCCATGTAGAGATGACCTGCCACCAGCAGCACCAGGAACCACATGGTCCAGTCGTGCACCATGAACGTGCCGCCGAAACGGAACGTGGTGTCCCGCTCGCCCAGCCACATCAGGGTGCCCGTGATGTACGACACCGCCAGCAGGCCCAGCACGAAGGCGGTGTTGAGCTTCTGACCCGCGTTGAAGCGTCCCTGCGGGGGTGCGGACCCACCACCGACGATGCGGCGCGGGGCACCCCGAAGCCACCGCACGTCGTCGGGCGTGAGCACCTCCAGCTCGCGCAGGTTGGCCACCAGGCGACCCGCGTGTGACAGGAACACCCCCGCGGTGCCGCCCAGCAGCACCACGGCGGCGTAGAGGTGCCACGCCTTGGCCACCGGGCGCGCCACCAGGTCGGCCAGGGCCGGCTGCATCATCGCCAGGCCGGAGCCCAGCAGCACGAAGAAGGCCACCGCCATCAGCCAGTGCAGCAGCCGTTCGGCGGCCGTGAACCGCAGCACGCGTGGGCCGGGGCCGCTCACAGGCCGTTGGAATGCCCCACCCAGGCATCCACGTCGTACCCGTTCTGCTCCCAGTAGCCCGGGCTGGGGGTGGCGTCGAACCGGATCTCGTCCACCCACTTGACGCCCTTGTAGCCGTACATGCGCGGGATCACCAGGCGCAGTGGCGCGCCGTGGTCGCGCGAGATGGGCGCGTCGTTCATCAGGGTGGCCAGCATCACGTCCGGCAGGGCGAATTGGTCGATGGTGAGCTGGTCCACGTACGAGCGCTCCAGGGAGCGGAAGGTGACGTACCGGGCCCGTGCGGTGGGTTTGACCATGTCCATCAGGGCGGTTCCGCGCACGCCGTGCCAGCGCACGCCGTCCACGGTCCAGCCCGTGACGCAGTGGAAGGTGGACACCTGGTTCACCGCGGGCAGGCCCTGCACCGCCTGCCAGTCCAGCTCCAGCGGGTGCGCCACCTCGCCGTGCACACGCAGGCGGTAGGCGACGGGGTCGAAGCGCGGCAGGGGCGACTCGATGGCGTAGATGCGCCAGCCGCCGCCTGTGAACGCGCTGAGGTCGCCCAGCAACCCGGTGGGACCGCTCCCCAGCATCCGGCTCAGCCTGGGGCCCAGCGCGATGCCGGCCACGCCCGCCGCGACGGTGCCCAGGAACGCCGCCCGGCCGATGCGCAGACCCGCGCCGGGGTTCGGCAGGGGCTGACGGGGATCGTCCATGGGGGCCACGGTACCCCGGGGATGTGACGGGAGCCTTACGGGCGGGCACCCCGGCGGGCCGAACGTCCCGTCACCCCGTCCGGCTCGCCGCCGGGGCCCGGGGGCCGCTACGCTCGCGCCGTGTCCGTCCCCTCGCCCAGAACCCGCTTCCGGCCCCTGCCGCTGCTGATCGGCGCGGCCGCGCTGGCCCTGGCCATCGCGCTGACCGTGCTCACCGGCGGCACCTTCAGCAGCCGCACCGGCTACGACCAGGCGGCGCACGAGGTGGCGCTGTCGGAGTGGTGGCGCCTCTGGGCCATCCCGCCCGTGGAGACGGCCCTCATCGCCGTGCTGCTGGCCTGGCTGCTCATCCGGGCACGACCCGGCGGCCGCTGGTGGGCCGTGGCGTGCGCGGCGCTGCTGCTGGCGGCGGTGTGCTCACCGGTGGCCGGGCTGGCCCAGGGGGGCCTGCTCACCGGGCACATGGTGCAGCACGTGGCGATGGGCGGCGTGGCCCCTCTCCTGGCCCTGCTGGCCCTGCCGAAGGCGGCGCCCGGCGCGGCCCCCAGGCGGGCCTGGCACGTCATCCTCACCCCCGGCCCGGCGTTCGCCCTGTGGGTGATCAGCACGGCCACCTGGCTGGCACCGGCCGTGCACCACCAGGTGCTGCTGCACCAGATCTGGTGGATCGCCCAGCAGGTGGGCTTCTTCGCCTTCGGGGCGCTCCTGTGGGTGCCCATCACCGAACGCATCACGCCGGCGCCGACGTGGTTCGGCACGGGCGCCAAGGCCGTGTACATGGTGGGTGTGTGGCTGGTGGGCGTCACCCTGGCCAACATCTTCTGGTTCTCGGGCACCGCCTTCTACCCCGCCCACGCCGCCGCGGCCAAGGCCTGGGGGCTGACACCGCTGGAGGACCAGGGCTACGCGGGCACCGTGATGATGCTGACCCACTGCGTGCTGGCCTTCGGCGCCGTGGGCGTGCTGTTCTTCCGCGCCCAGGGCGAGCGCAGCCTGGAGCAGCGGCTCACCGAAGCCGGTCTGGACGCCGACGAGGCCCGCTGGGCGGTGCGCTACGGCGACCGCGCCGCGGTGGCCCGCAGCGTCGGGGTCCCCCTCAAGATGCGCGCCGGGATCGACTGACACGCCGCTCCGCCGATTTGTGGTGCAACGCACCTCTCAGCGGCGGTTGTCGTCTCACAGAAACTGCAACATCGTCATATTCTCGATGTGACGGTGAGGGGGTACAGTTCCGGAGGTCTCCGGTGCACCCCCGCGCATGGAGCGAGTCCCAGGGAGCACCCCTTGTCAGCCACGCTGATCGAACGGCCCAACCACGCGCCGGCGGTTCTACCGTTCGTCGGCGTCGCGGGCGCGCCCGACGAATGGCTGGTGCGCATGGTGGCCCGGGGCGACTCCCGTGCCTTCGAGCAGATCGTGCTGCGCTACAGCGACCCCCTGCACCGCTTCTGCCGCGGCATCACGGGTCACGCGCAGGACGCCGAGGAGGCGCTGCAGACCACCATGCTGCGCGCGTACCAGGCCCTCAGCACGCTGGAGCGCCCGGTGGTGCTGCGCCCCTGGCTGTTCCGGGTGGCGCGCAACGTGTGCATCGACATCATCAGGGGGCGCCCCGACTGGGCCACCCTCACCGCGGGGGCGGAACCCACCGGCGACGACCCCGGCGACGGTCACGAGCTGCGGGAGCGCATGCGCGACCTGCGGCGCGACCTCATGAACCTGGACGAGCCGCACCGCTCCGCCCTGCTGCTGCGCGAGCTCAACGGGCTCAGCCACAAGGAGATCGGCGACACCCTCAACACCTCGCCGGAGAGCGCCAAGCGCCTCATCTTCGAGGCTCGCGAGACCCTGCTGGAACGCAACGCGGGCCGCGACCTGGACTGCGCCGCCGTGCGTGAGTGCATCAGCGGCCAGGACGGCCGCACCCTGCGGTCCCGCCGCATGCGCACCCACCTGGACGAGTGCGCCGCCTGCGCGGCGTTCCGCGACGGCCTGCGCGAGCGCCCCAACCGGCTGGCCGCCCTGTTCCCGGCGCTTCCCGCCGCGGGCCTGGCGCGGCTGTGGAAGGGCCTGGCGGGCCACGGCGTCATCACCGCGGGCCGGGAGGCGGCGCTGGTGGCCGGCGGCGGATCGGGGCTGCTGGCGGGGGCCGGCACCCAGAGCGCGGTGATGCTGGGCGCCCTCGCCGTGACCGGCGTGATCGCCCTGCCCGGGATGGTCGCCAGCGGCGATGTGCAGCACGGCGTCACGCCCGTGGCCTCCACCATGACGCTGGCCGGTGCACCGCACCACCCGCCGGCCCTGCCGCCGGTGCGCCGCACCACGCCCGTCGCGCAGCGCACCACCCCCGCGCGCCCCGTGCGGGCACGCACCGTGGTGGTGGTCACCGCGTCGGCGGCCGTGCCCCGGCACTCCGCCCCGGCGCCGGCGCCCACCGTGCGCGTGCACACCGCGCCGCGCTCGCGGCACTCCGCGCCCCGCGCAACCCGTGTGGTGGTCTCCTCGCGGCACGGCCGCTCGGTGGTTCCGCCGCGCGCCATCACCCCCCAGGCCATGTCCACGCCGGTGGACCCGCCCGTGGCGGGCCCGCAGCCCACCATGGTGGCCTCCGCGGCCACGGCGGCGGCGCCCGTGACCACCCAGCCGGCACCGCCGGTGGTGGCCACACCGCCCGATGGAACCGTCACCTCCACACCCCAGGGCGGCGGCGCCACCGCGGCGGGCAGCCCGCCCACGCGCCCGGTGCCCGGCGGGTCGGGCCAGCCCGGCACGCCCCAGACGCCCACCCCGCCCGGCAACCCCAAGACCACCGGGCCACCCCCCACCAAGCCGGGTGCGGGCGATGGCGGCGCCAAGGGCGGCGACCCGCCGCAGAAGCGGGAGGACGGCGGCGGGGACTGCTCCGGTCACCACCACCGGGACCACGGCGACGACTGACGCGGCCAGGCAACCCGCCGCCGCCCCGATCGGCCCGCGTTGCGGGCATGATGTGATGCGTGTCGTTGCAGGGGGTACGGGCGGTTGACCGAAGGGTCATTCACGCCGCCCCCGGTGCCGAAGGGTTGCAATCGTTGCTGAACCGGCCCGTCGGATGCCCGCGCGCGGGCTCCGGACACGCCGCGGGCTGAGAGATCTGGAGAGTTCTCCCGTGTCGACCACCTCATCCACGTTCCGCGTCACGCTCCCCGAGCTGGGGGAGTCGGTGACGGAGGGAAGCATCGTCGAATGGCGCGTCGCCGAGGGCGCGCAGGTGGAGGTGGGCGACATCCTCCTGGACCTCACCACCGACAAGGTGGACGTGGAGGTGCCCGCCCCCGTGGCCGGCGTGGTGTCGCGCATCGTTGCCGGCGCCGGCGACACCGTGCAAGTGGGTGAGCTCCTGGCGGAGATCACCACCGACGGCGCGGCCCCGGCGGCGCCACCCGCGGCGGCAGCGCCTGCGCCCACCGCTGCGGCCCCGGCGCCCGAACCGGCCGCCGCCGCGCCGGCTCCTCCCGCCCAGCCCACGCCCGCCGCCCCCGCGGCCGGTGGCAACGGCGACACCGGCGACCTCTACCCCGTGCGCCTCCCCGAGATGGAGTCCATCCTGGAGGGCACCGTCATCGAATGGCTCAAGCAGCCCGGTGACCAGGTGACCCAGGACGAGGACCTGGCCGAGATCAGCACCGACAAGGTCGATGCGCCCGTGCCGTCGCCGGTCAGCGGTGTGCTGCACAGCATCCTGGTGCCCGCCGGTGAGACGTTCGCCATCACCGACCCCATCTGCCTCATCGCGGTGGGCGACGGCGCGGCACCGTCCGGCAACGGGGCCACCCCGCAGGCGCCCGCCTCGGCGCAGCCCGCCGCGCCCGCCGCGGGTGGTGGCCCCGCCACCCCGCTGGCCCGTCAGCTGGCCGCCAACGCGGGCGTGGACCTCTCCGGGGTCACCGGAACCGGCCCGGCCGGAATGGTGCGCAAGGACGACGTCGCCCGCGCCGCCGCCCAGGGCGCCCCCGCCGCCGCGACGCCGGCCGCCACCCCCGCGGGCCCCTCGGCCACGGCCGACGAGCAGGCCGTGCAGCTGCGCGGCCCCTCCGCCGTGCTGGCCCGGTACATGGACGAGTCGCGCAGCATCCCCACCGCCACCAGCTTCCGCACGCTGCAGGTGGGCACCCTCGACGCCATGCGCCGCCAGATCAACGCCGACCTGGCCGCCGAGGGCCGCAAGGAGAAGCTCAGCTTCACGCACCTCATCGCGTGGGCCATCGTGAAGGCCGCGCAGCAGTGGCCCGTGATGGGCACCGGGTTCGAGACCCGCGACGGCCAGCCCCACGCGCTGCGGCGCGGCGCCGTCAACCTGGGCCTGGCCGTGGACGTGGAACGCAAGGACGGCAGCCGCTCGCTGATGGTACCGGTGGTCAAGAACGCCCACGCGCTGGGCTTCCGCGGCTTCCGCGACGCCTACGAGGACCTGGTGCGCCGCACCCGCACCGGGGGCATCACCCCCGACGAGCTGCGCGGGGCCACCATCACCCTCACCAACCCGGGCGGCCTCGGCACCATCGCCTCGGTGCCGCGGCTGATGCCCGGCCAGGGCACCATCGTGGCCACCGGCAGCATCGCCTACCCGCCGGGCTTCGGGCGCGTGGCACAGGAGAAGCTGCGCGAGCTGGGCGTGGAGAAGGTCATGACCATGACCTCCACCTACGACCACCGCGTCATCCAGGGCGCCGAGAGCGGCGGGTTCCTGGCCGGCATCGACACCCTGCTGGAGGGCGACGCGGGCTTCTACGACGAGGTGCGCGCCAGCCTGGGCCTCACCGCCACCCTGGCGGCCCCGGCCGCGGCCCCCATGGCCACGCCGGTCACGCCCGCGGCACCCAGCCAGACCGTGGTGCCGGACATGGACCTGGTCACCTGGACCGCCCGCGCCATGTCCATCGTGAAGGCCACCCGCAGCCACGGGCACCTCAACGCCACCCTCGACCCGCTGGGCTCCCCGCCCCCGGGCGACCCCGCGCTGGACCCGGCCTCCGCCGGGCTCACGCCCGAGATGATGGCGCGCGTGCCGGCCTCCGTGCTGCGCGTGCACGTGCCCGGCGACAGCTTCCTGGCCGCGCTGCCCAACCTCCAGGGGGCCTACTGCGGCAACATCGCGTTCGAGGTGGAGCACATCTCCGCCCACGAGCAGCGCCGCTGGTGGCACAAGCACATCGAGACCGGGGCGCTCACCCAGCACCTCTCCGGCGACCGCCGCGTGGCCGTGCTGCAGCGGCTGCTGGAGGTGGACGCCTTCGAGCGCTTCCTGCGCCGCCAGTACCTGGGCCAGAAGACGTTCTCCATCGAGGGCGTGGACACCATGGTGCCCCTCACCGACGAGATCATCGAGGGCGTCGCCGCCACCGGCGCCGAGGAGGTGGTGCTGGGCATGGCCCACCGCGGCCGCCTGGCGTTCATCACGCACGTGGTGGGCCGCCCCGTGGAGTCGATCCTGGCCGAGTTCGAGGGCCACACCGAGTTCCAGGAGGAGGACGAGGACCAGGACTTCCACCACACCGCCGGCGACGTGAAGTACCACCTCGGCGCCGAGGGCGTGTGGACCACCCGGCAGGGCCGGGAGGTGGCCGTCACGCTGGCCGCCAACCCCAGCCACCTGGAGCAGGTCAACGCCGTGGTGGAGGGTTCCACCCGCGCCCGGCAGACCGACCGCACCACGCCGATCGCCACCCTGGCGCCCAACTCCGCGGTGCCCGTGGTGATCCACGGCGACGCGGCGTTCTCGGGGCAGGGCGTGGTGGCCGAGACCCTCAACCTGCAGGCGCTGCGCGGCTACACCACCGGCGGCACCATCCACATCATCGCCAACAACCAGATCGGGTTCACCACCGACCCGCCCGACTCGCGCAGCACCTTCAACGCCAGCGACCTGGCCCGCGGCTTCGACATCCCGGTGATCCACGTCAACGCCGACGACGTGGAGTCGTGCCTGCACGCCGCCCGCCTGGCGGTGGCGTTCCGCGCCCAGTTCAACCGCGACGTGCTGATCGACCTCATCGGCTACCGCCGCATGGGCCACAACGAGGTGGACGAGCCGGCCTACACCCAGCCCGTCATGACCCGCACCATCAAGGCCCACCCCCCGGTGTGCAAGCTGTACGGCCGCACGCTGATCAACGCCGGCGTCATCACCGAGGACCAGTACAACCAGATGCTGTCCGCGGCCGAGGCGCGCATGACCGACGCCCACCGCTCGGTGGCCAAGCAGCAGCCGCCGGACTACGAGCACCACGCGCCCCTGCCGCAGCAGCCGCCGCCGGACACCGCCGTGGCCGAGGCCGAGCTGCTGGAGCTCAACCGGCAGCTCATCAGCGTGCCCGACGGCTTCACCATCCACCCCAAGCTGCGCCCGCAGCTGGACCGGCGCCTGCAGGTGATGGGGCCCGAGGGCGGCATCACCTGGGCGCACGCGGAGGCTCTGGCCTTCGCCAGCCTGCTCACCCGCGACGGCGTGCCCATCCGGCTCACCGGGCAGGACGTGGGCCGCGGCACCTTCAGCCAGCGCCACCTGGAGCTGCACGACGTGGGCGAGGGCGAGACGTGGACGCCCCGCACGGGCCGCACCTACGTGCCCATGCAGCACCTGCCGGGTGCCCGCGGGGCGTTCGAGCTGCACAACAGCCCGCTGTCGGAGGCCGCCGCCATGGGCTTCGAGTACGGGTACTCCACCCGGGCCTCGGAGACCCTGGTGCTGTGGGAGGCGCAGTACGGCGACTTCGCCAACGGCGCCCAGATCATGATCGACCAGTTCATCGTGTCCGGGCGGGCCAAGTGGGGCGAGAAGTCGCGCCTCACCCTGCTGCTGCCCCACGGCTACGAGGGCAACGGCCCGGAGCACTCAAGCGCCCGCATCGAGCGGTTCCTGCAGCTGGCCGCCGAGGACAACATCCGGGTTGCCAACTGCTCCACCGCCGCGCAGTACTTCCACCTGCTGCGCAAGCAGGCCCTCACCGACCGCCAGCGGCCGCTGATCATCTTCACGCCCAAAAGCCTGCTGCGCCTCAAGAGCGCCAGCAGCGCCCTGTCGGACCTCACCACCGGCTGGTTCCACCCGGTGCTGGACGACCCCACGGTGTCCGACCGCGCCGCGGTGACCACGCTGCTGCTGTGCAGCGGCAAGGTGTACCACGAGCTGCAGGCGCACGCGCAGCGCGCCGAGCGCACCGACCTGGCCGTGGCCCGCGTGGAGCAGCTGTACCCGTTCCCCGCCAAGGAGCTGCGCGACCACCTGCTGAGCCAGTACCCCAACCTCACCACCCGCGTGTGGGTGCAGGAGGAGCCCCAGAACATGGGCGCCTGGGACCACATCGAGCCGCGGTTCGCCGGCGAGCTGGGCGTGGTGCTGGACTACGAGGGCCGCGACCGGCGCGCCAGCCCCAGTGAGGGCTACCCGCAGGCGCACCAGACCGAGCAGGACCGCCTGCTCACCGCCGCCCTGCAACGGGGCCGGTAACAGTTGTCGGAGGTGTGGCGGCGCGTCGGCCCGGTGGTGCACACCGGGCCCACGGCCGGGCAGCGCCCCCCGGTGGTGCTGGACGCGATGGGCCCGCACGACGCGCCCGCGCTGATCTGGTCCACCGTCACGGACACCGTGCTGGTGGTGGGCCGCGCCGGCCGCGACCCCATCCTCAACCGGGGGGTCCTGGAGGCGCGCGGCATCCCCGTGGTGAACCGGCGGTCCGGCGGCGGTCCGGTGCTGTGGGACCGGGGGTTGCTGGGCCTGGACGTGCTGGTGCCACGCGCCCACCGGTTGGCGCCCGCCGACGTCACCCTGGCCTACCGGTGGCTGGGCACCGCCGTGGCGGAGGCGCTTCACCCGGCTGGGAGTGCCGGCGCACTCCATCGACGTGGCCACCGCCCGCGCGGCCCAGCGCCTGCGACGACGAGGAGGCCCGGCTGGCGCGCGTGGCCTGCTTCGGCGGGTTCTCGCCCTTCGAGGTGGTGGGCGCCGACGGCCGCAAGCTGGTGGGCCTGGCCCAGGTGCGCAGGCGCACCGGCACGCTGTTCCAGTGCGGCATCGCGATGGACATGGACGTGCAGACGCTGGCCCAGGTGCTGTCCTCCGACCCGCAGGCCGCCGCGCGGCGCGCCACCGCGTTGGACGCCATCACCACCGGCGTCCACGGCACCGCACCGGGACTCACCACGGAGTCCGTGATGCGCGAGGTGGAGGCCGTCCTGATGAGTCGCGACGACATCCGAATCGGCTGAACGGTCGTAGAATCATGCGAGTTCGTCCGCGTGTGAGGGTCCTGCCGTTTCTCTGATCTCCCGTGTGTTCGCCTGGCGCTGGGGCGCGCTCGTGGTGCTGCTGGTGGCGATCGCCCTGGCCGGGGCGGTGTCGCCCGCGGCCAACAGCTTCGACGGCAAGATCAAGAACGACTCCATCAGCTTCCTGCCGGGCAGCGCCGAGTCGGTGCAGGTGGCCCAGCAGCTCAAGCGGTTCCCCGGCGGCGAGCTGGTGCCGGCCGTGGTGGTGTACCGCCGCGACGGGGGGCTCACCGCTCAGGATCGGGCCCGCATCGCCGCCGTGCGCGGTGAATGGCTCACGCCGGGCGCCGTGTCCGGGGTGCGGCCCGCCACGCCCGTGGTGGCCTCCGCCGACGGCACCACCGAGGTGTTCACGGTGCCCCTGCGCGCCACCGGCGACGCCAAGCGCATCACCGACCTGGTGGACCGGCTGCGCGTGCAGACCAAGCGCGACCTGCCCGCCGGGCTGAAAAGCGCGGTGACGGGGCCCGCGGGGTACTCCGCCGACGCCATCAAGGTGTTCGCCAACATCAACACCAAGCTGTTCTTCTCGGCCGGCGGGCTGGTGATGGTGCTGCTGCTGGTGATCTACCGGTCGCCCATCTTCTGGATCCTCCCCATCTTCTCGGTGGTGCTGGCCGAGCACTTCGTGCGGGCCGCCGGCAGCCTGGCCATCGACGCCGGGCTCAGCATCAACGGCCAGACACAGGGCATCCTCCTGGTGCTGGTGTTCGGCGCCGGAACCGACTATGCCCTGCTGCTGGTGGCCCGAACACGGGAGGAGCTGCATCGCACAACCGACCGCCGCCGGGCCGTGTCGGAGGCGCTGCGACGCTCCGGGCCGCCTCATCCTGGCCAGCGCCGGCACGGTGATCGCGGGCCTGCTGGTGCTGAGCTTCGCGGAGGTCAACGGCACCGCCGGCCTCGGGCCCGCCGGGGCCATGGGCGTCGCGCTGGCGGCCATCGGCATGCTGGCGGTGCTGCCCGCGCTGCTGGTGCTGGCACCGCGGTGGGTGTTCTGGCCCCGCATCCCGCAGGTGGACCACATGAGCGCCGAGGAACCCGCCGTGCGCGGCGTGTGGCGGCGCCTGGGTGAGGCCACCGCCAGGCGGTCGCGCGTCGTGTGGGTGCTGGTCACCGTGGTGCTGCTGCTGATGGCAACCGGCCTCACCCGCCTGCACTCCGACCTCACCAGCGCCAACGGGTTCATCGGCGGCATCGAGGCGGTGGACGGCCAGAACCTCCTGGGCCGCGCCTTCCCGCGGGTGTCACCGCCCCCACCACCCTGCTGGTGCCACCCGGCGGGAACGTCACGGCGGCCGTCGCCGCCGCGCGCGCCACCCCGGGCGTGGCGGCCGTGCTGGCGCCCACCACCGGCACCCCGGGGACGCAGGTCACCGTGGTGCTGGCCTCCGATCCCTACACGCTCACGGCCTACGCGGTGATCCCCAGGCTGCGTCACGCGGTGGCGGCGGCCGCCCCCGGGTCGCGCATCGGCGGGCCCACCGCCACCGAGGTGGACGTGCGGGCCGCCAGCCGCCGTGACTCCTGGCGGCTTCCCCCCGCCATCCTGGCCGTGGTGTTCGTGATCCTGGCGGTGCTGCTGCGCGCCCTGCTGGTGCCGGCGCTGCTCACCGCCGCGGTGATCCTGTCGTTCCTGGCCGCCCTGGGGGCCAGCGCCGTGGTGTTCGACATCGTCGGCGCGCCCGGGGAGGGCCCCACGCTGCCGCTGTACGGCTTCGTGTTCCTGGTGGCCCTGGGGGTGGACTACAGCATCTTCCTGATGGCGCGGGCCGCGAGGAGTCCGAGCGGCACGGCACGCGTGAGGGCACCCTGCGCGCCCTGGCGGTGACCGGCGGGGTCATCACCTCGGCCGGCATCGTGCTGGCCGGCACCTTCGCGGTGCTGGGCGTGCTGCCCCTGTGGGCGCTGTTCGAGGTGGGCTTCCTGGTGGCGTTCGGGGTGCTGGTGGACGCGCTGGTGGTGCGCACGCTGCTGGTGCCCGCCCTGGTGCACGACATCGGTGCGCGCGTGTGGTGGCCGTCGGCGCTGGCCCGGGCCCCGCGGCATCCCCCGAGGAGGTCGCCTACGCCGGATGATCCCGGCCATGCGCAGGCCCGGCAGGCGCGGCGCCCAGGCGCCGGGATGGGGCAGATCGCGCGGGTCGGCCTCCCAGCGCACCCCGGACACCTCCTGCGGGTCCGGGCGCACCACCAGGTCGGTGGGCACCGGGATGCGCACGGTCAGCGACACCCCGCGCGGCGGCGGGCCGGCCGTCACCCACATCGCGTCCGGCGGCGCCAGCGCGGAGGGATCCACGCCGATCTCCTCGCGGGCCTCCCGGTACACGCCCTCCAGGATGTCCTCGTCGGGATGCCACGCGCCGGCGGCGGAAACGTCCCACACGCCCGGCAGCTGCACACCGGCCGCCCGCTGCTGCCACAGCACCCTGCCGGCGGGGTCCACCAGCACCAGCGCCACTCCCACCATGGCCCGGCCGGCCGGCATCGGCAGACCGTCACGCTCGGCGATGTACCACGCGTAGTCGCCCCGGAAGAAGGTGATCGACTCCGCGTCAGCGGCCATGGGCACGGCGATGGGGCCGTTGAACATCCCGCGCCGCGCCAGCCCGGCGCGCACGGCGTCCACGTGCGCCACCACATCCGGGGGTGCCTCCGGGTGCGGCACCTCGATCATGCGGGGCGGCCGCGATGCGCGGTGCACCGCGCAGCCCTCCCCCAGCAGGTGCCCGGCCATGCGCCCAACCTACACGGGGCGCGCCGGCGGCCCGCCTGACACCATCAGGCCCATGAGCGACCGGTCGCAGCCGCGCGGCATGGACGGCGCCGTCATCGGCATCACCGCCGCACGCCGGGCCGGCGAGCAGGCGAAGCTGGTGGAGGCCCTCGGCGGGGTCGCCATGGTGGGCCCCACGCTCGACCTGGACCGCCCGGCGACCGACGAGGACATCTCCGCGGGCATCGCGGCGCTGATCGCGCATCCCCCGGAGGTGGCGGTGTTCATGACCGGCATCGGCGCCCGCCACATCTTCGGGGTGGCCAAGCGCACCGGCGCCGAGGCGGAGCTGCTCCGAGCGCTCACGGGGTGCCGCGTGATCGCCCAGGGCGGCAAGGCCCGCCGGGCCCTGCGGGAGCTGGGCCGGGACGCCGACTGGTCGGCCGACCCGCCCGAGGCCGCCACGGTGCGCGACGCACTGCTGGCCACGCCGCTCGCGGGCGTGCGCGTGGTGGTGCAGTGCGCCGGTCCCGATCCCGAGGCGCTGCTGGCGCCGTTGCGCGCCGCCGGTGCCGACCTGGTGGCGCTGCATCCCTACGTGGTGCGCGGGCCCGAGGACGCCGGCCCCGGGCTGGCGCTGGTGCGCGCCGCGGCCCGGGGCGCCCTGGCGGCGGTCACCTTCACGTCGGCCCACGCGGTGGACGGCTTCGTGGAGCTGGCCGAGCGCGACGGGCTGGAGCCGGCGGACCTCCCGCCCGGCACCCTGGTGACCGCGGTGGGCGCCGTCACCGCCACGACCCTGCGCGAGGCGGGCATGCGCGTGGACGTGGTGCCGGACACCCCGAAGATGGGGGCCATGTTCCACGCGCTGGCGGCCGCGCTGGGAGGGCGCCGCGCCCCTCAGGTGGCCGGCGGCACCGGGTAGCCCACGGGGGGCGTGCGGCCCTCCACCCCCACCACCAGCACCGCCGGTCCGTGGCGTGCCCGCAGCCACAGGTCACCCAGGGCCGCCTCCAGCCCGCCGGTACCGGCGCACCGGTCCACCGACGCCCCGAACCCGCGGCAGATCTCGCCCACGTCCAGGCGCGGGGCGCGCATGGCCAGGCCCGGCCAGCCGCCCTCCGGCCGCCCGGTGAGCCCCTCCATCCCGGCCCGCAGGATCTCGTAGCCGCCGTTGTCGGCCACCACCACGGCCACGCCCAGCCCCATGTGCGCCGCGGTCCACAGCGCGTGCACGCCGAACAGCAGCGACCCGTCGCCATGGGCCACCATCACGCGTCGGTCCGGATTGGCCAGCTTGGCGCCCACCGCCGCGGGCAGCCCCCAGCCGAGGGCGCTGCCGCGGTGGGCCAGCCAGGTGCCGTCCCGCCGGTCGCGCAGGTGCGCGCGCAGGCCACGTCCCGAGGTGAGGCTCTCGTCAACCAGCAGGTCGTCCGGCCCCACGGCGGCCGCCACCGCGGCGCTGAACACGGCCGGCGTGATCGTGTCCCCCGGGGCCGCCGCCTGCGGTGCCACGACGGGTGCGGTGGGCGGTGGGGCCGCCGCACGGCCCGCCAGCCGGTGGCCCAGGTCCTCCAGGAAGCCCCGCACCGAGCCGGCCGCACCCACCGCGGGCGCGTGGGAGCGCCCGATCTCCTGCGGGTCCGCATCCACGTGCACCAGCGGCATCCCGCCGGGCATCGCCGCGCCGGGGCTGTGGCCGAACAGCCGGAACACGGGCATCCCCACCGCCAGCACGGCGTCGTGCCGCTCCAGGATCGGCGCGATCTGGGCGGCGAACGGCGGCAGCTGCCCGGCCCACCGCGGGTGCCCCCAGGGCAGCGACACCCTGCCCGCCATCGGCTCGCCCCACACCGGGGCCCCCAGCAGGTCGGCCAACCGGCCCAGGGCCTCGCCGGCACCCTCGTGGGCCACCCCGTCGCCGGCCAGGATCACCGGCGCGCGGGCGGCGCCCAGCACCGACGTCGCGCTGTCCACGACATCCGTCGTGATCGCTGGCGGTTCCGGGGTCACCACCTCCGGCGGCGCGCCCGTGGCCGGCGCCACCAGCACGTCCATGGGCAGGCTCAGCACCGCCGGCCCGCACGGGGGCCGCAGCGCCGCCGCCATCGCCTCGGCCAGCATCCCGGGCAGCTCATCCGGGTGCCGCGGCTCCCCCGCCCACACCGCCAGCCCACGCACAGGGGTCAGCACGTCGCCGCCCAGGAACGGGGCGTGTTGCAGCAGCCCGGTCACCTGCTGGCCCACGGTCACCAGCAGCGGCACCCGTGCCCGCGCCGCGTTGAGCACGCCCGACAGGGCGTTGGCGATGCCGGGTTGCACGTGCACGTTCACCACCGCCAGGCCACCGGTGGCCTGCGCGTACCCGTCGGCCATGCCCATCACCGCGGCCTCGTGCAGGCCCAGCACGTACTCCACATCACCCTGGCGGGTGAGCGCGTCGATGAGGGGCAGCTCGGTGGACCCGGGGTTGCCGAACAGGTGGCGCACCCCGTGCCTCGCCAGGGTGGCCAGCACGAGGTCGGCGCCGTTCACCCGCCCCCTACCCCAGCGGCGCCATGGTGAGGCCCGCCTCGCGGCACTGTTCCCAGTACAGCTCGGCCTGCTCGCGGTGCCCGCTCCACACCCGGGCACGACCGGTGTTGTGGATCTTGTTGGCCAGCTCCATGCCGCGGGCGTGGTCCACACCCGGGATGTAGCGCGCCAGGGTGGCGGCCACATGCTCGAAGGTGTTGTGGTCGTCGTTGAGCACGATCACGTGCACCGCGTCGCCGTACCCGCTGCCGGGCCCCGTGTCGGCGGGGGTGGTGCCGACGCCGGGGGTGATCTCGGTGGTCCCCATGGCGGGGCAGGATACCGAGCCCCGAGGGGTCGTCAGCTGCCGGCGGCCGCCAGTCGCACCAGGCCCACCCACTGGCCGGGGCCGTAGCTGCGCGCCGACACGGCGTTGCTGGAGTTGCCCTCCACGGTGCTGATGCCGCCGTCGGAGCGCACGCCGGTGACCACGCCGATGTGGTCGGCCTCGCCATCGCCGTTGCGGTCGAACACCACCAGGTCGCCGGCCTGGGCGTGGGTGCTGGAGCCGGAGGGGATCCAGCGGTTGGTCTGCTTGCCCCATGCCTCCACGTTGGGCACCCAGCCCTCGCCCTGGCCGTTGGGACCGATGGGGACGCCGGCCTGGCGGGCCACCCAGGAGCAGAAGTAGGCGCACCATGGGCCCACGCCGCTGTTGGCGGTGGCGGTGCGGTACTCGGCGATGCGGGTGCCGTTGTTGGAGCCGGGCGGCTGCTCGCTCACGCCCAGCTCGGCGGTGGCGATCTGCGCGATGCGCTGGCCGGTGGCGCCCGCGGTGCCGGTGCCGGCCGGGGCCGCGGTGGCGGTCGCGGCGACACTGGCCGCCGCCGGGGTGGTGACGGTGGCCGCCGTGGGGAGGGTGGTGGTCAGCGACAGCCCGTCGCCGCCGTCAGCCGCCGAGGATGTGTCGCTGCCGGACTGCGCCTGCGCCAGCGCCAGCTGCGACGCGAAGGCCTGCGTGTCGGAGGTGCCGGTGGCCCCGCTCTGGGCAGGGGTGAGCGGCGCGGTGATCTCGCGGATCCGCGCCATCGCGGCCTGGAAACCGGACTGGGTCTGCACGTCCACCATGGTCTGGTTTCTGGTTCGGCCGGTGCCGCGCAATCTTGAGGGGGCCGGTCACACGGCGACGTGCCGCACGCGCCGCACCCACAGCATGGGCAGGGCGCACGCGGCGGCGGCCAGCAGCGCGGCCGCCCAGGCGGGAAGCACGGCCGCGACCGGCAGCAGCACGGCCAGCAGCACCACCATGGCGGCCATGCGCGGCGGCGGCCGGCCCAGCAGCCTCCAGGCGAAGGCGGTGAGCCCGGCGTGGTATGCCGCCAGGCCTCCGAACATGAACAGGGCCGCCGTGGCGCCGAAGGACGCCGAGCCCCGCTGGATGGCGTGGTTGGCGCCCACCGCGAACAGGATCACGCCGGCCACGATCACCAGGTGCAGCAGCGAGTACCCGTCCGCGCCGGCCAGCACCGGCTCCTCGTGGCGGGCCAGGCGGCTGCGCGCCTCCTCGGCCAGCTCACCGAAGTACGCGAACCACAGCGCGATCACCACCGCCACGCCGGCGGCGGCGGCCGCCAGGCGCGGCTCGGTCAGCTCATGGCCGCGTGCCCCCAGGCCCACCCCCACCAGCGACTCGCCCAGGCAGATGATCAGGAACAGCCCGTACCGTTCGGAGAAGTGCTCCACCGCGACGGCCTGCAGCGACCGCAGCCGGTGGCGCGTGAACCACGTGGGACCGGCGTAGTCGATCAGCGCGGCAAGCGTCCACAGCGCGGCTCGTGGACCCGGTGACAGGAACCCGCCGGCCACCAGCAGCACCAGCCCCAGGATGGTGGTGGCGGCCATGCCGGTGATCGCCCCGCGGTCGGCGCTGCCCCGGCGCGAAGCGTCGGCGTACAGCGCCAGGTGCACCACCCGTACCGCCGAGTAGCTCACGGCGAACAGCACGCCGTGGGTGGTGAAGGCGTCGGGCAGCGCCAGGGCGGTGATGAAGCACACCACGATGCAGCCCATCAGGGAGATGCGCACCCCCTGCGTCTCGTCGGAGTGCGCGTTGACCACCCATACGAACGCGGACCACGCCCACCACATCAGCGCCAGCAGCAGCATCCCGCGCGCGGCGCCCGCCCAGCCGTGGTCGTGCTCCAGGAACGCGGTGACCTGGGTCACCGCGAACACGAACACCAGGTCCCACAGCAGTTCGATGGGCCGGACGCCTTGGGCGGGGCGGGCCCCGGTGTCGGTGGTCATCACGCCAAGCTAGTGCGCCGGACGGCGGCATGCCCGCGTGCCGGCCGCGGCGGGAACGTGCCACTACCATTCGAGGATGGCTCCGCACCGCGCCCTGGCGCCGTTCCATCCCCTCACGGCGGAGTGGTTCGCGCGCGCGTTCCCGGAGCCCACCGCCGCGCAGGCGGGCGGGTGGCCCGCCATCGCCGCCGGCCACCACACGCTGATCCTGGCGCCCACCGGCTCCGGCAAGACGCTCACCGCGTTCCTGTGGGCCCTGGACCGGCTGATGGCCGCGCGGCTGGAGGGCCACGAGCCCGACCGTGTGCTGTACGTGTCACCGCTGAAGGCGCTCAACTACGACGTGCAGCGCAACCTGTCCGGGCCGTTGGCGGGGCTGGCCGACGGGGCGCGGCGGGCGGGGATGACCCTGCCCGAGATCACCGTGGCCGTGCGCACCGGAGACACGCCCCAGGCCGAGCGCCAGCGCATGCTGCGCCGCCCCCCGGACGTGCTGATCACCACGCCGGAGAGCCTGTACCTGATGCTCACCTCGCAGGCGTCGAAGGTGCTGGCGGGGGTGCGCACGATCATCGTGGACGAGATCCACGCGGTGGCCGCCACCAAGCGCGGCGCCCACATGGCGCTGTCGCTGGAGCGGCTGCAGCGGCTGGTGGCCGCCGACGGTGGGTCGCTGCAGCGCATCGGGCTGTCGGCCACGCAGCGTCCCCTGTCGGAGGTGGCCCGGTTCCTGGGCGGCCAGGACGCCGACGGCGCGCCCCGGCCCGTGCAGGTGGTGGACGCCGGCATCTCCAAACAGCTGGACCTGGAGGTGATCGTGCCGGTGGAGGACATGTCCGACCTCGCCGGCGGCGGCCCCACCCCCATGGCCGAGGACCTCAGCGAGGCCCGCGGCCAGGAATCGACGCGCCACAGCATCTGGCCGGCCATGTACCCGCGGCTGGTGGAGCTGGTGGAGGCCCACGCCAGCACGCTGATCTTCGTGAACAACTGGCGCCTGGCCGAGCGCCTGGCGCTGCGGCTGAACGAGCTGGCCGGCCGCGAGCTGGCCCGCGCCCACCACGGCAGCCTGGCCCGGCGAGCAGCGGCTGCTGATCGAGGAGGACCTCAAGGCCGGCCGCCTGCCCGCACTGGTGGCCACCAGCAGCCTGGAGCTGGGCATCGACATGGGCGCGGTGGACCTGGTGATCCAGGTGGAGAGCCCGCGCAGCGTGGCGCGCGGCATCCAGCGCGTGGGCCGGGCAGGGCACCAGGTGGCGCCGCCAGCCGCGGCCGCATCTTCCCCAAGTTCCGCGGGGACCTGCTGGAGTGCGCCGCGGTCGTCACCCGCATGCGCACCGGCGAGATCGAGCACACCAGCGTGCCGCGGCAGCCCCTGGACGTGCTGGCCCAGCAGCTGGTGGCCGTGTGCGCCGACGACGGCTGGAATGTGGACGGCCTCCTGGAGCTGGCCCGCAGAGCCGTACCTGTTCGCCGAGCTCAGCCGCGAGCAGCTGGAGAACACGCTGGACATGCTGGCCGGGCGCTACCCGTCGGATGAGTTCGCCGAGCTGCGGCCCCGTCTGATCTGGGATCGCGTCACGGGCGAGGTGCGCGCCCGCCCCGGCGCCCGTCAGCTGGCGGTGCAGAACGCCGGCACCATCCCCGACCGCGGGCTGTACGGGGTGTACCTGGCCGATGGCTCCAGCCGCGTGGGCGAGCTGGACGAGGAGATGGTGTACGAGGCCCGCGCGGGGCAGACGTTCATGCTGGGCGCCTCCACGTGGCGCATCGAGCAGATCACCCGCGACCGCGTACTGGTGACCCCCGCGCCCGGCGTGCCCGGCGCCGTGCCGTTCTGGCGCGGCGAGGGCGTGGGCCGGCCCGCCGAGCTGGGCGCCGCCGTGGGCGCCATGGCGCGCGAGCTGGTGAGCGCCCCCCGGGAGGCCGCCATCACCCGGCTGCGCGGCGACGCCGACTTCGACGAGCGGGCCGCAACCAACCTGGTGCAGTACCTGCACGACCAGGCCGCCTCCACGGGCACCGTGCCCTCCGACCGCACCATCGTGGTGGAGCGCTTCCGCGATGAGATCGGCGACTGGCGGCTGTGCATCCTCAGCCCGTTCGGCGCGCGGGTGCACGCGCCCTGGGCCATGGCCATCGGTGCCAGGCTGCGGGAGCGTCTGGGTCAGGAGGGCCACGCCATCTGGTCGGACGACGGCATCGCCATCCACCTGCCCGAGGCCGAGAACCCGCCGCCCGCCGAGATCGCGCTGATCGAACCCGGCGACATCGACGAGCTGGTGCTGGCCGAGCTGGGCGCCACGGCCCTGTTCGGCGCGCGCTTCCGCGAGAACGCCGCGCGGGCCCTGCTGATCCCCCGCCGCCGCCCGGGGCAGCGCACGCCGCTGTGGCAGCAGCGGCTGCGGGCGTCGTCGCTGCTGCAGGTGGCCCGCCAGTACGGCAGCTTCCCGGTGATCCTGGAGACCTACCGGGAGTGCATGAACGACTGGTTCGACCTGCCCGCGCTGCGCGACCTGCTGGGCCGGCTGCAGTCGCGCGAGGTGGGCGTGGTGGAGGTGGAGACCCAGTCCGCGTCGCCGTTCGCCGGCAGCCTGCTGTTCGAGTACGTGGCCACCTACATGTACGAGGGCGACGCCCCGGTGGCCGAGCGGCGCGCGCAGGCCCTGGCGCTCGACCGCGACCTGCTGCGCGAGCTGCTGGGCCAGCAGGAGCTGCGCGAGCTGATCGACCCGGAGGCGATGGCCCGGGTGGAGGACGACCTGCAGGGCCGCTCCGAGCGCACGCGGGCGCGCAGCGCCGACGAGCTGCACGACCTGCTGCGCCGGGTGGGCGACCTCAGCGTCTCCGAGGTGGGCCAGCGGCTCACCGATCCGGATCAGGCCGAGCTGTGGCTGCAGCGCCTGGCGCACGAGCGGCGCGCGGTGCGCGTGCGACTCGCCGGCGAGGACCGCTGGCTGGCCGCCGAGGACGCGGGGCGCTACCGCGACGGCCTCGGGGTGATGCCGCCCAGCGGCCTGCCGGAGGCGTTCCTGCAGCCGGTGCCCGATGCCCTGACGGGCCTGGTGGCGCGGTTCGCGCGCACCCACGCCCCCTTCACCGCCGGCGAGCTGGCCGAGCGCCTGGACATCACGCGCGGGGCGGCCGAGGCGGCGCTGGCGGGCGTGGAGACCACCGGGAGCCTGGTGCGCGGCGAGATCCGGCCCGGCGGCGTGGGCCACGAGTGGTGCGACGCCGAGGTGCTGCGCCGCCTGCGGCGCGCCAGCCTGGCGGCGCTGCGCAAGGAGGTGGAGCCGGCCGACCCGCGGGTGCTGGGGCGGTTCCAGCCGGCCTGGCACGGCATCGACCGCCCCCTGGGACCGCCCGGCCCCGACGCCCTGCGCGACGTCATCGCGCGCCTGCAGGGCGTGGCGCTGCCCGCCGCGCAGTGGGAGTCCGAGACCTTCCCCCGGCGGCTGGGCGGGTACAGCCCCTCGTGGCTGGACCAGCTGGCCGCCGCCGGTGAGGTGGTGTGGGTGGGCGCCGGGCAGGGACGTGTGGCGGTGTACCTGCGGGAGGACGCGCCGCTCCTGGGCGCGCCCGCGGGCGCCGCGGATGTGCCCGACGACGCGGTCGCGGCCGCGGTGATGGAGGCGCTGTCCCGGGGCGCCCTGTTCTGGGACGAGCTGCTGGACCTTGTGGACGGGCCTCGCGAGGAGGTGTTCACCGCGCTGTGGGGCCTGGTGTGGGCGGGCCGGGCCACCAACGACCTGTGGGCGCCGCTGCGGGCACCGCGGCGACTGCCGTCCTCGGCGCCGCGCCCGCGGGCCGCCGGGTCACGGCTGTCGTTGCGCCGCCCGTCGCGCAGTGGGCTGGCCGTGGTGAGCGGCCGCTGGACCGCCGCCGAGCGGCTGTTCGCCCGCGGCGCCGACCCCACCGAGCGGCGCCGGGCCACCGCCGAGCTGCTGCTGGAGCGCCACGGCCTGGTGACGCGCGGCTCGGTGATCGCGGAGGGCGTGCCCGGGGGCTTCTCGGGCGTATACCAGGCGCTGGGCGACCTGGAGACCCTGGGGCTGTGCCGCCGCGGCTACTTCGTGGAGGGGCTGGGCGGCGCGCAGTTCGCCCTGCCGGGGGCGGTGGAACGCATCCGGGACATGCGCGACCCCGGCGCGGGGGGATGGCCCGGCGAGGTGCTGGTGATCGGCGCGGCCGACCCCGGCCAGCCCTACGGCGCCGCGCTGCCGTGGCCCGCGAGCAACGGGCGGCGCGGCCCCAGCCGCACCTTCGGCGCCCAGCTGGTGCTGTGCGACGGCGCCCCGGCGTTGTTCGTGGAGCGGGGCGGCAAGTCGCTCACCACCTTCCGGGACGCGGATCCCGAGTGGGTGGGCCCCGCCCTGGCCGCGCGGGGCGAGTGGGTGCGGGCAGATCGTTCACGGCGGCTCACCATCGAGCGGGTCGACGGTGAGCCGGTGGTGGGGTCGCCCTGGCAGGGGCACCTGGCGGACGCGGGGTTCCGCCAGGACCTGCGCGGGATGCTGCTGCGCGCCTGAGCCTCAGCGCTGGCGCACGTTGGCCTGCCACCAGAGGAACAGCCGCTTCAGGTCACGGCCCGGCTGGATGATGGTGCCGTGCACGGCCTGGCGCGAGTCGTACCAATCCAGGCGCACCTTGCCGTTGGAGGTGAAGCAGAGGAAGCTGCCCACCGGCTTCTTGTTGCTCCTGAACACCTTCGCCGTGGAGCCGGCGCCGACCTGGCAGATCTTCTTGTTGGTCTTGCGCGGGCGGTGGAGCCGCAGCACCGAGACGAAATCGGTCTTGGCCTGATCGGCCTTCGTGAACGCCCGGATCACGATGCCGCCCCCGCCCTGGCTCACGGGGATGCCACACTGCACGCCCATCGCCCAGACGTCGCTCGCCGTGTGGGTGACACGCGCGCAGCTTGAGTGGTCGATGTTGACGCTGAGACTCCTGATCAGCGTGCGTTCGGCCGTGTTCGGGAACAATCCCGCGTTGCTGGGCGGGGGCGGAACAAGACTTTGCGTGGTGATCGGTGGCGTGGGCAAATTCTTCGGGAGCCAGTCCGTGACCAGGCGGTCCAGGTGGACGTCGTTCCGTGTGGCCCACACCAGGGTGAGGGAGTCCGTGGAGGTCCACACCACGTGGGCGTGCGGGTCGGCCGGTGTGGATGACGGGGGCGTGCCGATGCCGCCGTCCTGCAACGAGCAGGCCAGCCTGCCTGCGGGCCCGTTGGCATCCGCATAGACGTGCTCGCCGATGCTGGTCGTGCCGGTGCAGCCGCCGATGTCCGTGGCGTCACCGGGCAGCCCAGCGCGCCGCAGCACGCCCGGGTACGCCGCGCTCAGCGCGTCGGAGGTGGCGAATGTGGCGTAGTGCGCGATGACGCCGATCGAGGTGGGGAGGTCACAGTCCTGCTGGGCGGTCGCGCCCAGGATGGTGTTGGGGGCGTTAGCGACGGCGGTGGCACAGAAGGGCACCACCGTGGCGGGCAGACGGCCTCGCAACGTCGCGTTCGTGCCGGGGTCGGTCTGGGCCACGGCGACGGCGGTGCCACCCAGCATGGTGGCGGCGGCGAGTGCGGCGGCGCGGGAGATCCGCATGGTTCGGCTCCTTCCGAACGAATGGACGCGCCCATTCCACCGTGAATCCCCTGAGAAACGCAATCACCCCGGGGCGGGATGCCGAAACCTCACAACTCGGTGGGCGCGGCTCCCAGCGATCCCCGTGTGGGGTGGCCCCGGCGAATCGCCAGAAGCTCCTCGTTCACGTCGGCGCCGCCCAGCAGCGCCACCCCCACGCCCCACAGGAACGACAGGTACACCACCACCCCCACCAGCGGGCCGTACACCGCCAACGCCCCGAAGTGCTGCACGTACAGGCCGAACAGCTGGGTGAACACGATGATGCCGATGGCGGCCACCAGGATGCCGGGCAGGTAGGTCACAAACCTCCGCCGCTGCGCGTTGGGGCCCCAGCGGTACAGCACCCACACCATGGCCAGCAGCACCAGCGTGACGGTGGGGAACAGGATGTTGTCGGCGGTGGTGCCCGCACCACCGTTGAGGTGTTTGTTCCGCACCGCCCAGTCCACCATGTCCTGCCCAGCCAGCAGCAGCACGTTCATCGCGGTCATCAGCACGGCCCAGATGGCGGCGAACTTGATCCCGACGATCTTCCCGTGCACCCACGAGCGGTGCGGCACGCCGCGCGACCGGTCCAGCCCCACCATCAGCGCACCGAGGGCGTTGCCCACCAGGTAGAGGGCGCCCATCACACCGAGGGCCAGGAACACTGCGGCACGGTTCGGGTCGTGCACCGCGCTCGTCAGCAGTTGGTCGAGCGCCTTCGAGTACGCCTCCGGGATGTGGTGCCGGTAGGTGCTGATGATGCGTTTGGGGGCGTCGTTGCCGCCGAGGAGCCCAATGGCCGAGATGACCACGATCAGCAGCGGCACCGTGGAGATGAACGCGTTGTAGGCGAACTGGCTGGCCAGGCCCGTCACATGGCTGCGCTGCCCCCGGATGACCACGCCCACGGCCAGGTCGGCCACCACCCCGCCGCGACGGGATCCCGAGGTGGCCGCCGCGCCGTCGGCCCCCGGCATGGGGGCCACACGAAGGCGGGGACGCTCTGGTTCGGGCTCGCCGTGCGTGCTCACACTGGCTCTGTATCGGTGGGAACGCATTCTGGCAAGCGCGGCATCCCGCCAATCCAATGAATTGGTGCGGCGACGCATGCGCCCGCCCGGGGTGACGGTCAGCATGACGGAAGTGGGGACGGGTTGGGCAGGGTCGGCGCGACCGGGGGCCGCGCGGGCCCTACTCAGATTCCCGGTCGTGTATCAGTTCCCTCTCCGACCCCACCGCAAAGGAGGCGCAGGTGCGCATCGGTTTCGTGGGACCCGGGCTGATGGGCCGGGGCATGATCCGCAACCTGGCCGGGGCCGGGCACGAGGTGACCGTGTACGCCCGCACGCCGGCGCGGGCGGCCGAACTGCCGGCCACCCCGGCGGCGTCCATCGCGGAGGCCGTGGACGGCCGTGACCTGGCGTGCAGCTGCGTCACCGACAGCGACGACGTGCGGCAGGTGGTGGCGGGCATCCTGGCGGCGCCCAACCCGCCCCCGGTGCTGGTGGAGCTGTCCACCATCAGCCCCGCGGTGGCGCGGGAGCTGGCCGCCGAATGCGCGGCGCGCGGCGTGGCCTACCTGGACTGCCCCGTCAGCGGCGGGCCCCCCGGGGCCGCGGCGGGCACCCTCGCCATCATGTGCGGCGGCGACGCGGACGCGCGGGCCACCGCCACCCCGGCGCTGGACGCCATGGGCGACCCGGAGCGCCGCACCCACTGCGGCCCGGTGGGCGCCGGGCTGGTGGTGAAGCTGGTGAACAACCTGCTGGTGGGCGTGATCAGCAGCGCCACGGCCGAGGCCCTGGGCGTGGGCCAGCGCGCGGGCGTGGACCCGCAGCTGCTGCAGCGGGTCATCATGGGCGCCTCCGGTGCCAGCTGGCAGCTGGGCAACCTGTTCCCCCGCGTGCTGGCGGGCGACCACCGCCCCGGCTTCAAGACCAAGGACCTGCGCAAGGACCTCCGCCACGTGCGCGAGGTGTCCGGCGCCCCGCTGCCGCTGGGCGACGTGGCCGCGTCACTGTTCGCGCAGGTGCCGGACGAGCTGGACTACGGCGCCGTGGCGCGCCTGTCGATGACGCTGCCCGACGGGCCACCCGCGGAGGGCTGACCCCGGGCGCCCGCGGTCAGCGGGACTGCGACAGCAGCACGGCCAGGTCGGCGTAACACAACCCCTGGGCCGTGTCGGGCAGACCCAGGTCGTGGTCGATGTCCACGGCCAGCTTGCGTGCCCGGGCCAGCACGGACGGGTGCACCGGCTGGGCGGGTGCGGACTCGGCCACGCGCTTGGCCTCGTTGCGGAGGTGGTTGAGGTCGGCGGCCGGCGAGGAGAACAGCGGCTTCGGCGGCGCCTGGATGTCGGGCACTGGTTCGGTGGTCACGGCGCAACCGTAGCGCATCCTCGCGACGCGGCGGTTCCGGCGTTTGCAGGCCCGTTGTGCCTGGGCCGGCGCAGGAGTGCGCGCTAGCCTCGGCGAAGTGCCGGCGCGTACGCCCGGTGCCCGCCCATCCGCACCGTGCCCGGCGGAGGTCGATGCAGCCCCTGAAAACCACCCGTGCGCACTGGGTGCGCGCCCTGTGCGCGTTGTCGCTGGCCGGTGCCGTGCCGGGCCTGGCCGTCGCCCAGGCCCCCACCGCCGGCCTCGACCAGCGGCTGCCCGATCCCGCCTGGTTCACCGTGGCACCCGGCGTCGCCACGCCCGTGGCCACCGCCGACGCCCAGGTGGATCCGGAGATCCCCGCGGACGACCCGCACCGCGGCGACGCCGTGGCCCGCGTCGCCGCCGCCGGGTTCGTGGGCGGCGTCACCGAGGACGTCCCCGCTGATCCGGCGGCCCCCATCCGCGCATGGGCCGCGCAGTTCTCGGGTCCCGACGGGGCGCGCGCCGCCCTGGACGCCATGCGCTGGGCCGCGCGGGCGCGCACGGGTGTGGCCTCACAGACCGTGACCGAGCTGGACGACCCGGCGGACGGGCGCCTGGTGGTGACGGTGATGGCCGACGGCACCGCCAGGACGGCGGTGATGTTCGCCGCCGGCAGCTGGCTGTACGGGCTGGAGCGCGTCACCGCGCCCGGGACGCCGGCGCCCACGGACGATCTCACCTCGCTGGCCGCCAGGCTGTTCCAGCGCCAGCCCGAGCGCGCCGACCCGTTGGGCGCCCAGCCCCTGGCGGTCACGCAGGCCGTCAAGGATGCGCTCACCGTCGCCCGCGGCATCGGGGCGGCCCCGGCGCAGGGGTCGGTGCAGGCGGCCGTGTACGGCGGCACGCAATGGGCAATGGCGCGTTTCGCCGGCGTCGATGACCCCCAGCTGTTCCGCGCCCCGGCAGGCGGCACGTGGACCTGGGTGGGCGACCCGGGCGGCCCCGGGTGCCCGCGCGTCCCCGAGCCGGTGCGCCAGGTGTGGGGGGTGGCGGTGACCTGCCCCCTGGGGCCGTCGCCGGTGGTGCGGCCCGACGATCCGGACGCCCTGTCGCTGGACACCTCCCCGTTCTCGGGCCTGGGGTCGTGGGTGTGGCAGGTCTCCCGCTCCGGCGGCGCGCGGGGCATCGCCGCCACCGCCACCTCGCACGGCATCCGCACGGTGTTCGTCAAATCCGGCGACGGCCGCGCGTACTGGAGCCAGTTCGACCGGGTGGTGGGGCCGCTGAAGGCCGCGGGCCTGCGGGTGTGCGCATGGCAGTACGTGTACGGGCGCCGGCCCGTGGCGGAGGCCCGCGTGGGCGCCCGCGCCATCGCGGCGGGCGCCGACTGCTTCGTGGTGGACGCCGAGGCCGAGTTCGAGGGCGGCCCCAACGGCTACGGGGGGCGCACGTACCGGGCGGCCCGCACGTACCTGGCCACCCTGCGCCACCTCAGCCCTCCCGGCACGCGGGTGGGCCTCACCAGCTTCGCCTACGTGGACACACACCCGCGGTTCCCCTACTCCGCCTTCCTGGACGGACCGAACGCCGTGGACGCCCTGCTGCCCCAGGTGTACTGGCGGGCCTTCCGGGTGAGCGTGGACACCGCCCTGGCGCGGACCGCACGGTGGAACAGCATCTACCAGACGCCCATCACGCCGCTGGCCGGCACGTACATGCACGAACCCCCCACCGACCTCACGCGGTTCCGGTGCCTGGCGGCCGCCTACGGCTGGCAGGGGGCCTCGTACTGGAGCTTCCAGGACACCAACGCCCGCCAGTGGCCCCTGCTGGGCGGCACCGTGACGGGCTGCACCACACCGCCGCAGCTGGCCCGCACCTACCCCACCCTTCGGTTCCGCCGCTCCGGCGACGCGGTGGTGTGGTTGCAGGAGCGCCTGCAGCTGTGGGGCGTGCCGGTGCCGGTGACCGGCCACTACCTGGCCCAGACACGGGCGGGTGTGCGGGCGTTCCAGCGGGTCCGGGGGCTGGAGGCCGACGGGGTGGCCGGGCCGCTCACCTGGGCGCTGCTGCTGGACCGCCCCGACGCCGGTTCCCAAAACGCCACCGTGTCGTGACACGATCCACTGCGTGACCACGCTGGATCAACCGCCCACCAGCACGCCGCCGCAGGAGGTGCGGATCCACCTCCCGGGCGGGCTGCCGGCCCTGCGCCTGTCCGGGGGGCCGGACGAGGGCAGCCTGCTGCAGCGCATCCGCGACCGCAACGGCTCGTACGAGCGCGGCGTGGTGCGGCTGCTGTCGCGGCTGGTGGACCGCGACGCGGTGGTGCTGGACGCCGGCGCCCACATCGGGGCCATCGCCATGACCATCGCGGTGCTGGCGCCGCGGGGCGTGGTGCATGCGGTGGAGCCGGTGCCGCGCACCGCCGCCCTGCTGGACGCCAACATCGCGGCCAACGAGCTCACCAACGTGCGCGTGCACCGCATGGCCATGACGGCGGCCACCGGGCAGGTGCGCCTGGACGCCAACCCCGGGTTCTCGGCCGCCGCCCGCGTGGACGCCGAGGGCGAGGTGTTCATCCCCGCGGTGTCGCTGGACGACTGGGTGGCCCAGGAGGGCATCACCCGGCTGGATCTCGTGAAGGCCAACATCGAGGGTTCGGAGGCCGCCCTCATCGACGGCGGCACCGACACGCTCACGCGCCTGCGGCCCACCCTGGTGCTGGAGCTCAGTCCCCCCGCCCTGCGCCGGGTGGGCGGCACGGACCCACGGGAGCTGTACCGGCGCCTGGCCGAGCTGTACCCGCTGGTGTACTGGGTGGGGCGCGGCGGGGCGCTGGTGCCGGTGCGCGACCCCGACCAGCTGATGCAACGGCTGCGCCGGCACGGGATGGGAGACATCGTGGCCACGGCGCGGCGACCGCGGCACGGTGGCGCCTGGGCGCTGGCGGGCCGCGTGCTGGCCGCCCTGCCCCACGTGGGCCCCGAGCACGCGGTGGAACCGACGCTGGTGGTGCGTGGCCTCGTGCCCGTGCCCGCGCGCATGCCCACCAACAGCCGCACCCTGCTGCCCATCGAGCTGGTCAACCGCTGCGGCTCGCGTCTTGAGAGCCGGGGGCACTACCCGGTGATGGTGGCGGCACGGTGGTGGACCGCCGCCGGACGGCCGCTGGCCGAGGCCACCCGCACGCCGCTGCCCGGGACGCTGCGCACCGGCGCCACCCAGCACGCCGCGGTGGAACTGCACGCCCCGCGCAAACCCGGCGAGTACCACGTGGCCGTGTCGCTGGTGCACGAGAACTGGACATGGCTGGACGACCTGGGCCCCGAGGCGGCGCTGCGCTTCACGGTGCAGGTGGAGGCCCCCACGACCGAGGCGAGCTCATGACCGATTCCGACGCGCTGGCCCGCGACCGCGACCGCGCCCGTGCGCTGTTGGAGGAGTGGATCGCCTCCGAGGCGCTGCGGCGGCACTGCCGGGCCGTGGAGATCGCGCTGCGCGCGTACGCCACCGAGCTGGGCGAGGACGCCGACGCGTGGGGCAACGTGGGCCTGCTGCACGACTTCGACTGGGAGCGGCACCCCACCCTGGAGGAGCACCCGTCCAAGGGGGAACCGGTGCTGGCCGAGCTGGGCTACCCCGACTGGTTCCGGCGCGCCATCCTGAGCCACGCCCCGCACACCGGCACCACCCGCGACAGCGCCCTGGAGCGACACCTGTTCGCCTGCGACGAGCTGTGCGGCTTCCTGCACGCCTGCGCCCTGATGCGCCCCGACAAGCTGGAGGGCATGGAGCCCCGGTCGGTGCGCAAGAAGATGAAGGACAAGCGGTTCGCCGCCAACGTCAGCCGTGAGGACATCACCCTGGGGGCCGAGGAGATCGCCCGCCCCCTGGATGAGCACATCGCGTTCGTCATCGCCGCGCTGACGCCGCACGCCGCCGAGCTGGGGCTGGCGCCCGGCTGAGCTGCGGCCGCCCCGGGGCGGCGCAACCGAAATCTCAACGTTCATCTCAGGTGCCTCTCAGGCGCGTCCCCCATCCTGGGTCCGGACAGTCACCCGACCCTGGAGGCCAGATGCCCGCGACGCCGATGCGCCGCACCCTCGCCACCGCGGCCGTCGCCGCCGCCATCAGCGCCGGTGCCGTGGCGCTGCCGACGTTCGCCCAGAGCGGCTCGTCCAGCTCCAACTCCGGCGGTTCCACCGCCAACAGCGGCTCGTCCCCGACGCTCGCCGCGAGCACCACCACGACGCCCGGCACCACCACGCCCCCCGCCGCCGGCAACCGGCAGGCCAGCCGCACCGAGTACGAGACGGCGCTGGCCAAGGAACTGGGCATCCCGCTCAGCAAGCTGCAGGCCGCCGAGAAGGCCGCCCAGCAGACCGTGTTCCTGGCGCACCTGGACGACCAGGTCACCGCGGGCATCATCACCAAGGCCGAGGCGCAGACGCTGCGTGACGCGGCCGCCAAGGGCACCCTGGCCCAGGCGGTGAAGGACCTGCGGCTCAGCCACATGAAGGCGCAGCTGGCCAAGGCCGTGTCCGCCGGACAGATCACCCAGGTGCAGGCCGACCAGATGCTGTCGCAGATGAAGCAGCACATGGCCAGCGACAACGACCTGGACCTCGGCGGCATGGGCTTCGGGTTCGGCGGCCACGGGATGGGCATGGGTGGCCCGGACGGCGACCACCACATGGGCCGCGGCGGCTGGGGCGGCCCGCCCCCCACGGGGGGCAGCGGGTCGGGCTCGGGATCCAACGGATCAGCACCGAGCACGCCCAGCCTCCCCAACAGCGGCGGTTCAGGGAACGGGTAGACCCCGCATGGCCGTGCGGGCGACGATCACGCGTGGGAGTCGTCGCCCGCATACGGCACCATGTGCAGCATGCGTGTGCTGATCGTGGAGGACGACCCGCGCGTGCGCAGCTCGCTGGAGCGGGCGCTGCGCGCCAACGGGTACTCGGTGGAGTGCGCGGCGGCGGGCGCCCCGGGCCTGGCGGTGGCCCTGCAACATCCCCCCGACGTGCTGGTGCTGGACGTCAACCTGCCCGACATCACCGGGTTCGAGGTGTGCCGCGAGCTGCGGCGCCGCGGTGAACGCACCCCGGTGCTGATGCTCACCGCCCGCGACTCGGTGGACGACCGGGTTGAGGGCCTGGACGCGGGCGCCGACGACTACCTGGTGAAGCCCTTCGCGCTGGCCGAACTGCTGGCCCGCCTGCGCGCGCTGTCGCGCCGCGGCCCCAACGGCGATGAGGGCCCCGACAGCGTGCTGGAGTACGGCGACCTGCGCCTGGACCTGCACACCCTGATGGGCGAGCGGGCCGACCGGCGCTTCGAGCTCACCCGCACCGAGTTCCTGCTGCTGGAGCTGTTCCTGCGCAACCCCGAGCGGGTGCTCACCCGGGAGGTCATCCTGGACCGGGTGTGGGGCATGGACGCGCAGACCTCCACCAACGGCATCGAGGTGTACGTGGGCTACCTGCGGCGCAAGCTGGAGGCCGACGGCGAGCCCCGCCTGGTGCAGACGGTGCGCGGGGTGGGCTACGCGCTGCGGGCCGCGCCGTGACGTTCCGCACGCGCATCGCGGTGGCCACCGCCGCGGCGGTGGCGCTGGCCGTGCTGCTGAGCGTGTTCGCCGTGTACAACGCCACGGCGTCCACGCTGCGCGGGCAGGTGGACTCGGACCTGCGCAACCAGGCCGTGCGGGGCGCACGGGAGTTCATGGAGCACCCGCCGCCCGGTGACTTCGGCGGCCCCACCGCGGGCGGGTTCGGCGACCCCGGCCGGTTCGAGCAGGTCATCGACCCCAGCGGCCAGGCGGTGAACCTGCCCGAGGGCCAGCGGAGCCTGCCGGTGACCGCGGAGGACGCCGCGGTGGCGCAGGGCGGTGAGGACGGCCACTTCAGCACCGTGCGGGTGCAGAGCATCAGCATGCGGGTGCTGACGGTGCCGCTCACGCCGGGCCGCGCCCTGCAGGTGGCGCGCCCCCTCACCGAGGTCAACGCCACGCTGGGGTCCATGCGCAACCGCCTGGTGATGATCGGCATCGCCGGCACCGTGCTGGCGGGCCTGCTGGGGGCGCTCGTGGCCGCGCGCGGGGTGCGCCCCGTGCGGCTGCTGGCCGGCAGCGTGGACCACGTGGCGCGCACCGGCGACCTCACCCACCGCATCCCCGTCAGCGGCAACGACGAGCCGGCACGGCTGGCGCGGCGCTTCAACGAGATGATGGACGGGCTGGAACGCGCCCGGAACGCCCAGGATCAGCTGGTGGCCGACGCCTCCCACGAGCTGCGCACACCACTCACCGCGGTGCGCGCCAACATCGAGCTGCTGACCTCCGGGGCCCCCCTGGACGCGCACGACCGCGACCAGCTGCTGCGCGACCTCACGGTGCAGCTGGACGGCGTGGGCGGGCTGGTGGGCGACCTGGTGGAGCTGGCCCGCGGCGACCGGCCGCTGGCCAACCGGGTGCGGGTGCCGCTGGACGAGGTGGTGCACGACGCCGCGGCGCGGGCCCGCGCGTTCTGGCCCACCGCCCGCATCGAGGTGTCCGGCGAGTCCGCCCCGGTGCTGGGCGACCCGGACGCCCTGGGGCGCGCCGTGGGCAACCTCATCGACAACGCCGTCAAGTACGGCGGTCAGGACGGGCCGGTGGAGGTGGGTCTGGCCGACGGAGTGGTGACCGTGCGCGACCACGGCCCCGGGGTGCCGGCGGAGGACCGCGACCGCGTGTTCGCGCGCTTCTGGCGGTCGCCGTCGGCGCGGTCGCGCGTGGGCACCGGTCTGGGCCTGGCCATCGTGCGCCAGGTGGCGCTCAGCCACGGCGGCGATGTCCGCGTGGACGACGCGCCCGGCGGCGGGGCGGTGTTCCGCCTCAGCGTGCCCGTGGCACCCGCCGACGACGCCGGGCCCGCCCGGGCCCCGGAGGTGCGGGCGCAGCCCGGCCAGGCCTGACCCCGCGGGGGCTAAGGTGCGATGTACTCCCGCCACTGGAGGGCGGTGCGCCGCTCCGGCATGGTCCACAGCCAGGTCGCGACCCGCCCCGACGCGCTCACCGCGGCCACGCTCTGCGGCCCGGGCAGCGCGCCCCGGTGCCAGGCGCCGCCCAGGGTGGCCAGCACGGCCACGCCGCCCGTGTCGGTGCCGGTCATGTCCACCTGCGACAGCAGCGTGATCCGCGGGCCGCGCACCACCCCGGCACCCGCGATGACGTTCCTGTCCTTGCTGCAGTCCATGAACGCCGGGCTGGGCACGTGGCTCCACGCCGCCCCGCCACCGCGGTACATGGCGCCCACCGCCTGCAGGTTGCCCTGGCACTGGCCGGTCCAGCTCACCACGGCACCGTTGTCGATGCTGACGGCCAGGTTGGTGAACAGCCCCGGTGCCGCGTCGGTGAGCGTGGCGGGGGTGTCCCAGCGCGCCCCTGTGTCCGCCGGCAGCATGGCGGCCTGCACGGTCTGCGCCCCGTTGGCGAACCAGGCGGCCACCGCCTGGCCCATGGGGGCCACGGCCACGCGCACGGTGGCGGAGGGCACCGCCGCGCCGGCCGGCGCGATGGCGGCCGCGGTGGTCCAGGCGCCCCCGGGGTCGTGCACGCTGGACATCACGCTGCCGTCCGTGCCCGGCCACACGGCCACGCCCCGGCCGCCGGCACCCACGCCGATGCTGACGGGGCCGTTGGGCGTGGACAGCGCCGGGTCCACGTTCCAGGGCTCGGTTGCGGCGCCCCGGAAGGTGGCGGACGCGCTGCGCACGGTGGCGGGACCCGCACCGTCCTGCTGCACCCACACCACGCTCATCAGGCCCGTGGGTGACATGGCCGCGCGCAGGGTCACCACCGTGCCGGTGGTGGGCGCCACCGTCCAGGACTGCCAGGAGCGGCCACGGGCGGCGGCGTGCACGGCGCCGTCCGCCACCCACGCAACCAGCGGCACCCCCAGGGTGGTGACGGCCACGGCGGGGTGCGAGGCACCGTCCTGCGCTAGGGTCGCCGGCGCGCTGAGGCCCCCCTTCAGGCCGCGGCGGGTGCGCACCACCAGCCGCCCGGTGCCCGTGCAGCAGGTGGGCTCGCGCAGCCACCCCATCACCAGGTCGGCGTTGCGGGAGGTGGCCATGGTCACCTCGCTGTACGCGGCACCCGCCGGCGCCACGGAGTGCGGCAGCGTCCAGCCGGGCCGCACCGCCGCCCCCGCGGCGGGGGCGAGCATCAGTGCGACCGTGCCTGCGGCCAGAGTGGGGATGACGCGGCACCGCATCCTGCGGGAAGGGTGGCACCGTGCGCCGGGCGTGTCCACCCGCCGGCGCACGTGCTCACGGGATGCTTACCCGAAGGTGGTGAAGGCGGTGGTGGTGAGCACCGCCGGCTTCTTCTTCGGCGCGGCGGCGTCCTTCACCGCGAACGCGAACCGGAACGGCTGGCGCACATCGAACGTGTGGGCGCGCAGCGGCACCCGGATGCACACCAGGCGCTTGCCCGGCTCCTTGAACCGCACGAACTGGGACCCGAAGATCCGGATGCTCTTGCGACCGCTGAAGATGGCCACGCGGATGGTTGCGGGCTTGGTGGTCTGCACCCGCACGTTCACGCACTTGGTCTTCTTCAGGTCGGTGAGGCTCGGGGTCTTGGGCGTGACGAAGATGTGGCCGCCCGAGCGCCGCACCACCGGGTTGGTGATGCCGGTGGTGTCCGGCACGGCGGGGTCCACCCACGGGCCGATCGGCACGGCGCGGACGTGGGACGACGCGCCCAGACCGTCCTGGTACACGACCCAGCCGTTGGCGTCGGCCCCGGCGGAGACCACCGGGTAGTAGAGGCTGCCGCCCGGCTTCACCAGGGTCTGCACGGCGCCCCAGCTGGTGCCCGTCGTCGACGACCGGTACATCAGCGAACTCGACGCGCCGCGCCACACCACGTGGTATCTGCCGCTGGCGTCCGCGGTCGCGTACGGCACCCCGACGTTCTTATCCCCCGACTCGGAGATCAGCTGGTCGGCACCGGGCACGCCGCCCGCGATGAGGCGCGCGTGCAGCGTGACGTTGAGCGAGGGGTCGCCCACCGTGCTCACCGCCAGGATGCCGCCGGCCCCGCTGGCCAGGGTGAAGCCCGGGCCGGTGCTGCTGTGGAACAGCGGGATGTCGGCGCCGGACACCCCGAAGCGGGCGTATGCGTCGGCCAGCGTGGAGTGGCCGAATACCGGTGCCCCCGCGGCGTCCAGCACCACCTGTCCGTTGTAGGGGTCGGGGCTGATGTCCACCAGGTCCTTCTTCAGGAACTCGGGCGTCAGCGCCGGCGGCACCGTTGCCAGCCGCATGCTGGGGTTGCCGTCGATGAGGTACAGCCCGGCCGGGCCGTCGGCCACCGTGTTGAACCGCCCCTCCGGGGCGTTTCCGGAGACGGACTCCTCGGCGATGCCCACCGCGGCGGTCCACGTGACGCCCCCGTCGGTGCTGGTCGATGCCCACAGCTCCGGCACGCCCGTGGTGCAGCAGCGCTCGGTCACCATCACCAGGCGGTTGCCGGTGGGGTCCTGCACCACGTACGGGTTGTTGAAGTCCTCGCCCGTCCCGAACGGGATCTCCACCGCGGCGCTGAAGGTGAGGCTCCCCGGCAGCGCCCGCCGGTACATCGTGTGCGTCTGGTTGTTGGTGGTGACGTCGTAGGTGACGTGCGTGATGCCCTGGCGGTCCACGAACACGCGGGGCTGATCCCCCGCTCCGAGGTTCAGCGGTGTGGCGGCGGCGGCCACCCCGGCCCCCGCGCCCAGCAGGGCGAGGGCGGTGGCGGTGACCAGCAACGGCGTGCGACGCATGCAGGCGGCTCCTTCAGGTGGGCGATCGTGGGTTCGGTGGAGCCTATGGCCGCGGCGGGATGCGCGGCAAACCCCCCACCGTGGGGGTTTTCGCCCCTTCGGCCTCGACGGAGGTCCAAGCTGGGCTAAAGTGTGCGCCGCCGGGCATCCGGCGGATCGCCGACGTAGCTCAGCTGGTAGAGCACATCACTCGTAATGATGGGGTCCGGGGTTCAAGTCCCCGCGTCGGCTTCACGAAAACCCCGCTCAGGCGGGTTTTTCTGTCGGATCGGGACACCAATCGCGTCGCGCCGACCGTAAGGTACGCACGAGATACGCTTCGGGCGGAGTGCGGCGCTGAGAAGATGCCTAATACGTATCTTAATGATACGCTTTAGGCATGGCGCGGGGTACACCACAGCGAGACGTCATCGGCCTCGCGGTCACCCAGCATGGGGTGGTCACCGCCGAGGACGCGAAGGGCCTCGGTGTTGACACGGTCCGTCTCCGTCAAATGGCGGCCCGAGGTGTCCTTCGACGCGCCTCTCAGGGCGTGTACCGCCTCACGGACCTCGATCCCGGCACCGGTCTGGGTCAGTACATGGAGGCGGCGCTCTGGCCGCGAGGCGTTCGCGGCGTCATCAGCCACGAGACCGCCTTGGATCTCCATGATCTCTGCGATGTGAATCCGAATCGCATCGACGTGACGGTGCCGTCCGCTCACCGGCCCCACAGCCGCGAGGTCCCACCGCTCCTCCGCCTCCACCGCAGGGACATCGACCTCCGGGAGGTGGCGGACCTGCGCGGGCTGCCGATCGTGACGCCCGTCCGCGCGATCCTCGATGGGGTCGAGTCCGGTGTGCGCGACGACCTGCTGCGCCAGGCGATCACGACGCTGCGAAACCGCGGTGAACTGCGTCCTCGCGATGAGGAACGGCTCTTCGCCGCCCTCCACGCTCGGGCCCAGGCCTGAGGTCGATGCGCTTCCCACCCGCGAAGCCGCCGCCGAACACAAACGTCCTCGCCAAGTGGATCGACCACTACGCAGCGCAGGAGGACATCGCCCCGGACCGGGTCCGTCGTGCCCTCGCCTTTGAGTTCTGCATCGCCGCATTCAGCCGTCACGACCCACCTGAGCATCCCCGGATCCTCATTAAGGGCGGAGTCGCGATGGAGCTGCGCCTGCACACCGCGGCGCGAGCGACCAAAGACATCGACGCCGTGCTTCGAGACGCCTCACCGGACGCCATCGAGGCCTACCTCGACGCGGCGCTCGCTGAGCCGCTGCTCGACGGGGCGATCTCGTTTCGGATCCTGGGCCAGGAACCGATCGGCCCCACCCGCGCCATCCGGTTCGACGTCCGCGTGATCTACCGTGGACAGTCGTTCGCAAAAGTCCGGCTGAGATCTCGGCAGCCGATCCCGACGAGAACGCCTGGGACGCGGTCCAGCCCCTCGACATCGCTCCGACGCTCGGGGTCGACGTCGGCCTGGCGAGCGTGCCCTGCCTGTCCATCCAGGATCAGATCGCCCAGAAGATCCATGCGGTCACAGATCCACTGGCGGGGAACGGCCGCTACCGCGACCTCATCGACATCATCCTGCTCGACGGCCTCGGCGCGCTTCCGGATGCGATCCTCCAGCAGTCCTGTATCCGGGTGTTCGATACCCGCGCAGGACATGGCTGGCCGCCGCGCGTCTCGGTGCGCCCCGGTTGGTCGGACGGTTACCGCCGACTCGCCACCGACTCGGGCTTTGAGCCGTCCGATGTGCACGTCGCAACCGGTCGGGTACAGGCGATCATCGACCGAATCTCTTGAGTGTTCCCTCTGGACCGGCACCGGCGTGGGCGCGGTGGCTCGTCTCCCCTCCCCGGGTCAACCCATCCATTCGAACGACACGACGGACTCCCCCTCCACCGCGACGTTGACGCGGGTCGGCCGGAAATCCCGCGTCACCGCCAGCCAGCCGCCATCTCGCCGGATCACCCGCACCGTGTATCCGTCGGCGCCCAGGCGCCGCTCGTAGTCCGTCAGCGTGGCTCCCACGGCGCTGTGCGCTTCGGCCGGGACGTCCATGCGCATCGGAGAGTCGTCGGGGTGGTCCACCAAGCCGGGATCCTACGGACCCTTGGTGGGCACGTTCCCCACGCGCACGCGCCACGTGCGACCGGGCCCGCTCAGGATGATCGATGTGGTGGCCGGCACGGAGAGGACGTTGTTGGTGATGGGGACCGGGGTGCCGTCGGGCAGGCGCGCCCCGGTGATGGCGTCGGGGACGATGCCGTAGAGGCGCGGGGTGGGTGAACCGCTTGCTGCCCGGGTGCCGACTGCGATCGCTGCTCGCGCCGTTCCTGGTGTGGCTGCGACGCATCGTGCTGAACAGGGCCCGCAACAGCCTGCGCGACAACCGCTTTGCCGACGTGGTAGGAACGCGACTCCATCGGCGGTGACGCGAGCGGAGGAGCCCGAGTCATGAGCGGAGTGACCGGTCAGGGGTGGCAACCCTTTCCCGGAGCGGGCGGCGGGGAGCGCCCTGACCTTCCCCGCGTCGAGCCCGGCCGCATCGTGGGCCTTGTCGCCGTCTGCGACCTGCGGACGCCCCGCCCCGCGGGAGCGCGAGCGCAGGATTTCGGCGTGAGCGAGGTGGCGGTCCTGCACGACGGACGGCGCGTGGTGCTGCACCAGGAGCGCGGCTTCACGATCGGCTGGGGCCCCGCCGGCGCGGGCGCCCAGGGTGAGCTATGCCACCCGTACCCCGCGGACGCGCTGGTCCGGGACGTGCTCACCTGTGTGCTTCCCGACGACGACGACCCTCCGGAGCAGCACCCATGGGCCTGGTTGGCGTCGCTGGCCTGCGCGCGCGGCCTCGACGTCGGCGAGCAGGAGCTGCGGCGCGTCCCTTACGAGGTCGAGCTGACGGACGCCGTCCGCGACTGGCTGGCCCGCCAGGCGTCCGGGGCGTGAGCATCAGCGCGCGGCCTGCGGCTCCTCCACCTCCGCCGTGGGCTCCGGCGCCGACGGCGCGGGATCGCGCAGGGTGGTGCGCAGCGGCACCTCCCCGATGAGCCACGTCAGAGCGAACGCCAGCAGGGCGACCGCGGCGGAAACGGTGAACACCACGCCAAGGGCGTGGGTGAAGCTGTCGATGTACGCCACCCGCACCGCCTGGGGCAGCCGCCCGACCGCGCCGGGGTTCACCTCCCCCGACCCCGCCAGGCCACCGGCGGTGTGCGGGAGCCGGTCCGCCAGCTCGGCGGTGAGCCGGTTGGTGAACACGGCCCCCAGCACGGCCGTGCCGAGTGAACCGCCGATCGAGCGGAACAGCGTGGCCCCCGCCGTGGCCGCGCCCAGATCCTCGTACGCCGCGTCGTTCTGGACGGCCAGGATGAGCACCTGCATCACCATCCCCAGACCGAGGCCCAGCACCACCATGTAGAGGCCGGCCAGCAGGTCCGAGGTGCCGGAGCCCATCAGCGACAGCAGGAACAGGCCCCCGGTGGCGATGGCGGTGCCCGCGATGGGGTAGCGGCGGTACCGCCCGGTGCGGGCGATGAGGCGACCCGAGACCACCGACGACACCATCAGCCCGCCCATCAGCGGTAGCAGCTGCAACCCGGAGGCCGTGGGGCTCTGGCCGCGCACCACCTGCTGGAACAGCGGCAGGAACGTGACCGCGCCGAACAGGGCGAAGCCGATGATGAACCCCACCGCGCTGGTCACCCGGAACGTGCGGCTGCGCCACAGCCATGCGCAGCACCGGTTCGGCGCACCCGGCGTCTCCACCAGGAAGAACGCGGCCAGGGTCGCCAGGCTCACCCACCCAGCAGCAGCGCCTCCGCCGAGGTCCACGCGAAGCTCGTGCCGCCCAGCGTCGTCACCAGCACCACCATGGTGAGGCCGATGGCCAGCAGCGCAGAGCCGATGTAGTCGATGGCCGGGTGGCCGCTGGGGGCGATGCGCGGGAAGGCCACGGCCAGCACCATGAAGGCGGCCAGTCCCAGGGGCAGGTTGATGTAGAAGATCCACTGCCACGACAGGTGCGAGGTGATGAACCCGCCCAGCAGCGGACCCGCCACGCTGGCGGCGCCGAAGATGGCGATGAACAGGCCGGTGTAGCGCCCGCGCTGCCGCGGCGGCACCACGTCGCCCAGGGCCGCCTGGGCCCCCACCATCAGTCCCCCGCCGCCCAGGCCCTGCACCGCGCGGAACACGATCAGCTGGAACATGTTCTGGGACAGCCCGCAGAGCGCGGAGCCCACCAGGAACAGCACGATCGCGGCCTGCAGCACCGGCTTGCGGCCGTACTGGTCGCCCAGCTTGCCGTACAGCGGGGTGACGACGGTCTGGGCCAACAGGTATGCCGTCACCACCCACGACAGGTGTTGCAGTCCGCCGAGGTCACCGACGATGGTGGGCAGCGCCGTCGCCACGATGGTCTGGTCCAGCGCGGCCAGCAGCATCACCACCATGAGGCTGCCCAGGATCACCGGCAAGCGGGGGCCCTGCGGCGTGCCGGTGTCGGTCACAGCTCCTCCAGCGTCTGCGCGACCAGCCGCAGCACCCGCGGCACCGCCTCCAGCTCCGCCGGATCCAGGTCGGCGAGCGCCCGCTCGAACACGGCCCGCAGCTGGTCTCTGCGCTCCTGGACGGCCCGCCGCCCCTCGGAGGTGAGGCACACCAGCACCACGCGCCGGTCCCCGGTGTGGCGCTCTCGCGTCACCAGCCCCAGCGCCTCCAGCGCGTCGATCATCTCGGTCGCGCTTGCCGGCCCGATGCCGGCATCCGCCGCAAGATGGCTGGCCGGGCGTCGGTCCTCCTCGGCCAGCCCCGCAAGCAGACGGCCCTGCGAGAACGTCAGCCCCCCGTGGCGCGCGTCCCGTCCGCGCAGGCGCCGTTGGGATCGGAACACCTCACCCAGGGCGCTGAGCACCTCGGCGGTGGCCTCCTGGCGGGACGGTGCGCCGGTGGCGTGAGGCTCGGTGGTCACCCACCACACGGTACCAGAACATTCGGTTCCGAACGAACTGGGTCCGCGGCATCGCCGACCCGCAGGCCCCCGCCGTCACCGACCCGGGGAGCCGCGGGCGGGCGGGCGACGCTAGAAGAACGGGATGGTCGGCCCGTGTTCGTCGCGCTCCACCTCCAGGTGCGGCAGATCAAGGCGCAGCACGTTGCGGGCGGAGGTCAGGAAGGCACGCAGGTGGGACATCGGCGTCTCCTCATTTTCGGTGGCCGGATCGCCACTGGTGGTGATGGAGAGCAGTGTGGCGACCGGCGGCACGCATGACCGTGGCCCTGCGCGCATCCGGGCGGGCCCGCTTGCGCCATCGGGCCCAAGGGTCGCCAGCCGCTCAGTCCGCGCCGGGCACCGCGCCCAGGGCACGCCGCCCCAGCCGCAGCACCCTGCTGAGCGCCACAAGCGCCAGGGCGGCCACCGCGAACGCCACCATCAGCGCGGCCGCGCGCCAGGCCACGCCGCCGTAGCCCAGGTGCGACACGTCCACGAAGGGATACGGGTACCAGCCCACGACCGAGCCACGGATCAGCGTGTAGGCGAACCAGGCCATCGGATACGCCAGCCACCACAGCCCGGTGCGCCACCCGATGCGGTGCCGCGGCGGGTCGATCAGCCAGTCCAGCACCACCGCGGCGGGCACGACGCGGTGCACGATGTCGTCCACCCACGGGATGGTGGTCTGCAACTGCTCCTGCAACCCCGCCAGGAGCAGCGCGAAGACCACGCCGGTGATGGCGATGTACAGCGTCGCGGCGGTCCGGAGGACATCGAACAGCCACCCCCGGTCGGGGCCGGGCACCAGGGCCGCGGCCGCCAGGGCCAGCACCGCCAGGACGTTGGACTGGATGGTGAAGAAGCTGAAGAAGTTGCCCGAGCCGATGCCGCGGCCGTGCAGCGAGGCCAGCTGGTACGTCATGGCAACCACGGCAGCCCCCGCCACCGCCAGCCGGACGACCGCGTGCAGGCGGTGCACTCGCATGCGACGACCATAGGCGCCGCCGGCGTGCGCGTCACCCCCAGGCGATTCCGTCGAATTCATGCGGCGCCGGAGACCCCGCATGGGGGATGGTGACCCCATGCCGAACCTCATCTCCACCGCCCAGGCCGAGGCCGCCCGCCCGGTGCCCACCGCGCCTGCGCTGGACCCCACGCCCGAGGAGATGGCGGCGTACAGCCCCACCGGCAAGCGCATCGTCATCTGCTGTGACGGCACCTGGAACATCGCCGACCAGGACCGTGCCACCAACGTGGTCAAGTTCGCCATGGGCGTGGACGTGGGCGTGCCGGCGGCGGGCGACCCCCGCCTGGGCGACAAGGACCAGCGGCTGCTCTACCTGCCGGGCGTCGGCACGGGCGCCTTCGACAAGCTGCTGGGTGGCGCATCGGGCCTGGGCCTGTCCCGCCACATCCTGGAGGGCTACCGCTACCTGTGCGGCAGCTACGCCCGCGGCGACGAGATCTACCTGGTGGGGTTCTCGCGGGGCGCGTTCACCGCCCGCAGCCTGGCGGGGTTCATCCGCTCGTGCGGGGTGATCCGGCCCGAGCACACCGACCGCATCGAGCAGGGCTTCGAGATGTACCGCGGCAGCCGCGCCCGCGGGGCGTCGGCAGCCGGGCGGTACCACCCGGGACACCCCCTCAGCACGGAGGCCACGCTGTTCCGCCGCGCGTACAGCTTCGAGGACGAGGTCCGCGTGCGCTTCATCGGGGTGTGGGACACCGTGGGGGCGCTCGGCATCCCGCTGGCGGGCCGCCGGTGGATCGACCTGCTCAACCGGCCGTGGCAGTTCCACGACACCGACCTGTCCCGCAAGGTGGACCGCGCCCACCACGCCGTGGCCATCGACGAGGACCGCCGGTCGTTCCTGCCCACCATGTGGAACCAGCAGCCGGGTGCCCCGTCCTTCCAGGTGTTGGAACAGGTGTGGTTCACCGGCGTGCACTGCGACGTGGGTGGTGGCAACCGCAACGCGGGCCTGTCGGACGTGCCGTTGTGGTGGATGGTGGACCGCGCATGCCGCGCCGGGCTGCGCTTCAAGGCCGGGTACTTCCGCCCCGGCGAGGACACGCCGGCGTTCTGCGGCCCGGACGGTGAGAGCGCGGAGGCCATGCGCCGCTGCGGGGAGTGGACCGCCCCGGACCCCGCCGGCGCGTTCAGTTCCAGCCGCAGAGGGCTGTTCCGGCTGTTCCCGCCCGTACGACGCAGCGTGGGCCTGGAACCCCGGGGACGCAAACCCGCCTCCAACCAGTCGGTGGCGTCGTGCGCGTACGCCCGCGTCACCGCCGAGGCGGAGGGCGCGCGCCCCGCCTGGCTCAGGGCGGCGCGGGACGCCGGCGTGCCGGAGACGGCCATCGCGCTGGGTGCCGACGGCCCGCTGGCGGTGAGCGCGGCGGCGACGGCGTAGGGGGTCGGGGGACTGCGGAGGGGGGATCCGACGCGCACCTGATGCCCCGCGGCCCCGGAGGGACGATGATCGAATCGACATCCGAGGAAGGAGGTCGATGATGAGCGCCCGTTATCCGATTCAGCTCGAGGGGCGCCTTGATGAACCGCTGAGCCGATGGAAGTGGCTCGTGAAGTGGTTCCTTGCGATCCCCCACGTGGTCGTGCTGCTGTTCCTGTGGGTGGCGGTGGTGTTCACCACCCTGGTGGCCTTCGTGAGCCGCCTGTTCACCGGGCGCTACCCCCGCGGGTTGTTCGAGTTCGCGGTGGGTGTGCTGCGCTGGACGTGGCGCGTCAACTACTACGCCTGCAGCGCGCTTGCGACCGACCGGTACCCGCCGTTCCGGCTGGCCGACGACCCCGACTACCCGGCACGGCTCACGGCCGCGTACCCCGACACCCCGGGCCGTCGCGGCCTGCCACTGATCGGCTGGTGGCTGCTGGGCATCCCGCAGTACGCCATCGCCGGCCTGCTGGCCGGGTCGATGGGCACCGACTTCAGCGCGGTGACCGTGCTGGTGCTGGTGGCCGCGGTGCTGCTGGCCGTGCGCGGCGCCTACCACCCGGGCATCTACGACCTGGTGATGGGCTTCAACCGCTGGGGCATCAGGGCCACGGCGTACTGCATGCTGCTCACCGATGAGTACCCGCCGTTCCGCCTGGACGTCGGCGGTGCCGAGCAGGATCACGTCCCCGCCTACGGCATGCCGTTCGGGCCGGCGCACGCCTAGCCTGAACGCGCCGGTGCGGGTGGGTCGGGGGTGACCCACCCGCACCGCGGGTGATCGGTCAGCGCCGGGTGCGCCCGGGGATGCGGACGCCCCGGCGCTGCCCGGGGCGCGGCTGGTGGGTGCCCGCGGGGCAGCGCAGGGCCTTCGTGGCACCGGCCGCCGGCACCATGTGGTTGCGGGGTGAGGCGATGCACGCGGTGGCACCGGCGCGGGGCTGGTAGCTGCCCGCGCCGCAGGCCACCTCAGCGGTGGCGCCGGTGGCCGCCACGAACCGTCCGGGGTGCGCCTTCACGCACGCCGCCTGCCCGGTGAGCGCCTGGAAGGTGCCCGCGGGGCACAGCGCGGCGCCGGTCGCCGCGGACGCCGCCACGAACGACCCCGCCGGCGACGGGATGCACACGGTCTGCCCCATGGCGGGCTGGTAGGTCCCGGCCGGGCAGTCGGTGGCCACCCCCGCGCCCGCGTGCTCCACGTGCGTGCCCGCTGGGGCGGGGAGGCAGGCGCTCTCACCGGTCGCCGGCTGATACCGGCCCGCGGTGCACGACGTCGCCTCGGTGGCGCCGGCGCGGTCGCTGAAGCCGCCCACCGGGGCCGGCAGGCACGCGCCCTGCCCGGCGTCGGGCTGGTAGGTGCCCACGGCGCACGGCGTGGCCGCCACGGCGCCTCCGCGCGCGTACGTGCCGGCCGGCGCCAGCCTGCAGGCGGTGAGGCCGCTCACCTCGGCGTATGTGCCCGCGGCACACGTGTTCTGCTCGGCGCTTCCGGACACCGCCGTGAAGTGCCCGGGGGCCGTGGGCTGGCACGCGGTCTGGCCGGTGGCGGGCTGGAAGGTGCCCGGCACGCACGCCGTGGCCGTGGAGCTGCCGATCTGGTTCACGTAGGCGCCCAGCGGCGCCTGCAGGCAGGCGACCTGGCCCGGCGTGGGCTGGTAGGTGCCCACGCCGCATGCGGTGGCGGTGACCATGCCCGCGTGGTCGGCGATGGTGCCGGCCGGTGCCAGGGAGCAGCTGGCCTGCCCCTGGGTGGATGCGAACGTGCCCGCGTCGCACGGCGCCTCGGCGGTGTTGCCGACGCCGAAGGCGTGGTGCCCGGTTTCGGCGGGCAGGCACGCGGTCTGCCCCGTGTTCGGCTGGTAGGCCCCGTCGGGGCACAGCGAGGCACCCGTCGCCGCGGGGGCGGAGACGAAGGTGCCCGCCTCCGCCGGGTTGCATGCCGCGAGGCCCTGCACGTCGGCATACGTCCCGGCGCCGCAGGGGGTCTGGAAGGAGGCGCCCGAGGCGCCGACGTAGTGGCCGAGGTCGGCGGGCTGGCACACCACGCCGGCCAGGTTCGGCTGGTACCGGCCGGGCGCGCACGGCACCGGGGCCGTGGCGCCGTAGACGCTCACGAACGTACCCGCGGGCGCGTCGCTGCACGGCGCGTTGCCGTCGCCCGAGTAGGTGCCCGGCGTGCACAGCACCACGACGGCCTCCGCCCGGGGTGTGGAGATGGTGGCCGCCAGCAGGAGCAGCAGCGGCAGGATCAGGAGTGGGAGCGCCTTCTTCATCACATGGGCATCGGCACCGCCGCCGCATGCCCTGAGCGTTCCGCACGAGCGGGAAATCCTCACAAAAGCGATGGTTTGCGCGCGGCGCGGCCACGGCTGGGAGAGGTGCCGGCCGTAGGGTGCGCGAAACACGGCTCAGCTCCGGGTAGGGAGGCCCAAACCATGCGCACGGCTCTGCGCGCCGCCGGTGTCATCGCCCTCGCCGCGCCCTCGATGGCCGCGGCCACTCCGGCCCCGGGCACCATCTACTACGGCCAGTTCGACACCATCCGCAGCGTGGTGGACGACGCTCTGCCGCTCACCAACCCGTTCTCGGCCTCCACGCTGGCACCGGGCGTGCGCCGACGGCTGCACCCGACGGTGTGAGCGTGGCGTGGCTGCGCGGACCGTTCGGGGGCCGTACGAGGGCGTGCTGGTGATGCGCCCCGGCGGCACGCGCGAGGCCGTCCGCGTGACCGCGGCGGGGGCGGTGCAGACCCTCGGCCCGGACGGGGCGGTCACCGGCACGGTCACCGACTTCGCCGCCACCGGCGTCGCCGACCCCATGCGGCTGTCGGGCCTCGGGTGGCGCCGCGACGGCGCCGGGCTGGGCTTCGCCGTGCTGCTGGGCCCGCGCCGCACCCTGGTGGAGGTGGTGGACGTGGCCACGGGCCTGCCGCTCACCACGGGACTCATCCGGCAGCCCCGCAACCTGGCGGCCCGCGACATCGCGTGGTCGGCGGATGCGCGGCTGGTGGCGTTCGACGTGCCGGTGACCCGGCGCAGCGACCCCGGCTGCGCGGCGGGTCGCTCCCGGGTGTACGTCACCAGCGCCACCGGCCCGGGCGCGCCCGCCCGGCGCATCAGCCTGCCCGGTGCCCTCTGCCAGGGCGAGGACGTGGACTTCACCGACCCGGCCTTCTCGCCGGACGGCACGCAGCTGATCATGACCCGCCGCCGGCACCTGCCCGACGGGCAGGTCTCCGATCTGGTGAGCGTGCCCCTCACGGCCGACGGCGCCGTGGCGGGACCCATGCGCGAGGTGTCCCCGGGCGTGAGCGGCGTGGGCCAGGCGGTGTTCTCCCCGGACGGGCACTCCATCGCCGCCACGTTCATGCGCCCCGCCACCGGGGACGGCGGGATCGCCGTGATGGCCGCCGACGGCACCGGCGTGCACGACGTGCTGGTGTCCCCCTACCTCATCGTTCGCGACCCCGACTGGGCGCCCGGGCCGCCCGCGGGCTGAGGCTCAGCCGGGCGCCGACGGCGAGGCGGGCACCGGACCCACCAGCTTGGGCAGCGCCACGAACGCGTCCCAGGCCGGTTTGGGGCTGCCATCGCCGCGACGCAGCCCCCCGGGCCACTCCGGGTTGTCCTGCATGTTGAACCAGATGGCCAGCTGCACGCGCGGGTGGGCCGCCATCATCTGCACGGCCTGACCCACGTACAGCGCCTGGGCGGCCTCGCTCACGAACGCGCGGTTGGGCCGCGACGCCGGGGCGTGGGTCATGTAGCCGAACTCGGTGATCCACAGCGGGATCCCGGGGCGGATGGCGTCCAGGTCGGCCAGCAGCGCGGGGATGGTGTTGAACGAGGGGAACGCGGTGCTCTGGAACGGCGCCAGGGCCGGGTAGATGTGCTGGCTGGCCACGTCCATGGGCGGTTGCAGCACCGCCAGCGCCGCCATGAATGTGGTGTTGGGCACCGATCCGAAGCCGTCCGGGCCCGTGGGCGGCCCGCCGCCCCCGTTGGGCGCACCCGACACCCCCACCACCGTGGCGTCCGGCTGCGCGGAGCGGATGCCCGAGTAGGCCGCCCTCAGCATGCCCGCGTACAGCTCCGCCGAGATGGGCCGCCAACCGCTGGCCGTCGCGGGGTCGCGCACCCACTGGGGGCGCAGGAAGAACGGGATGTTGGGCTCGTTCCAGGGCTCGAACGCCGTGACCCGGCCGTGCAGGGTGCCGTCGTAGCGGTGGGCCAGGGCGTGCGCGAAGTCGCCCAGGGCCGCCGGGTCGGGCGCCCAGCGCTCCGGGTCCGGGGGGTCGGCGGGGACGTTGGCGGGGTCCAGGGCCCACGCCGGGGTGCGGTAGATGGTGAGCAGCACCAGCACATGCCGGGCGGTGAGGCCGTCGATGATGCGGTCGTAGCGCGCCCAGCGGTACGCGGGGTCGGTGTCGTCGCCCGGGGCGGCGGGCCGGGTGGGCGCGACGTCGTTCCACAGCACGTCCACGCGGGTGACGGGCGCCCCGCTGTCGCGCACCAGATCCATGCGGGCGTCGAGCTGATCGAGGGGGGCCACGGGCAGCTGGTCGTCCTGAATGCCCACCGTGAGGCCCTCCGGCGGCAGGGTCAACGCGCCCGCGGGCGCCGCCGCCAGGGCCACCGCCAGCGCGCACAGCAGGATCAGCAGGGGGCGCATCGCGGACAAGGCTACCCCGGCCGCCCGGGCCCCGGCACCCGCGGACCGGCCCGTGCCGTCGTACGATGGGACCGGGCCGGTGCACGGGCGCCGCGCCCGAGTGAGGAGCACGACGGATGCGCGACGACCCGGCCGAGTTGCAGCGGCGGATGGCCACCCTCATCGGGGGCTACCAGCGCACCGCGGCCATCGGGGCGCTGGCCCGCCTGGGCGTTGCCGACCACCTGGCCGAGGGGCCCCTGGACATCACCGAGCTGGCCGCACGGGCCGGAGCCGACGCCGGGGCGCTCGCGCGGGTGCTGCGGGCGGTGGACGACACGGGACTGTTCGAGACGGGCGACGACGGGCGGGTGGCGCTGACCTCGCTGGGACGACTGCTGCGGGGTGACGTCCCCGGATCGGCACGGCGCGCGGCCACCGCGGCCACCGAGGAGTGGCGCTGGCGGGCGTACGGGCACCTCCCGCACAGCCTGCGCACGGGCACGCCCGCGTTCGCGGAGGCCCACGGGGTGGGCCTGTGGGAGTACCTGGCGGGGCACCCGGAGGCCGCGGACCTGTTCAACGCCACCATGTCGCGCGTGGCGGCGGCCAACGCGGCGGCCATGCTCGCCGCGTGCGACCTCAGCGGGGTGCGGCACCTGGTGGACGTGGGCGGCGGCCACGGCGTGCTGGTGCGCGCGGTGCTGGAGGCCCACCCCGACGCGCGGGCCGTGCTGCTGGACCTGCCCGGGGTGGCCGAGGGCGCCCGCCAGGCGCTGCGCGAGGCCGGCCTGCAGGAGCGCTGTCAGGTGGTGGCCGGCGACTTCTTCGCGGCCGTCCCGCCCGGTGGCGACCTGTACGTGCTGTCCTGGATCCTGCACGACTGGGATGACGCCTCGGCCGCGCGCGTCCTGGCCCGCTGCCGCCACGCGATGCCCGCGGGGGCCCGGCTGCTGGTGATCGAGATGGTCGTGCCGTCCGAGCCGGGCGACGCGCCGTCACCCGACCTGGATCGCCTGGTGCGGTCGGCCGACCTGGAGATGCTGGTGGTGGTGGGCGGGCGTGAACGCACGGCCGGTGAATACCGCGAACTGCTCGCCGGCGCCGGCCTCACCCTCCAGGGGCTGATCCCGTTGCCGGGCCTGCGGTGGTTGGTGTTGGTGTGCACGCCGGCCGAGGCCGGCTGACGCGCGGACTCAGCGCCCGCGCGGGGCGATGTGCGGGAGCCCCGGCGCCACCGGCTCGGCGGCGGCGCGGGCGCGCCCGCCCCGAGTCTCGGGGATGCCGAGGCCCGGGGGCGGTTTGGGCGGCGGGGGCGGCGGCGACTTGGCCGCCGTGGGCGCCGCGTGCTGGAGGCGAAGGCTTGCCATGGTCAGTTCAGGATACCCGCAAGCTGGCCGGCCCATCCAGCGGCCTCCACCAGCAGCGCCAGCGTGGCCAGCTGGTAGGCCCGCTGCAGGCGCGCGATGGGACCCGCGTTGGCAACGGCGAAGTCCTCGATCCAGTAGGCCAGCCGGCGGTGCACTTCGGCGATGGGCAGGCCGTACTGGCCCTCGAACAGCCGGGGACCGCTGAGCCGGAACACGAACGCCGCCCGCGGCACCAGGATCCACAGGCACAGCACGGCCGAAACCCCGAAGGCCACCAGCGCCACCACCCCCAGGGGCCCCAGGCCCGTGCGGTTGATGGCCAGGGCGCCCAGGAAGGTCACCAGCAGCGAGCTGGCCGTGAGCAGGGTGCCCGTGCGGGCGCGCAGCTCGTTGAGCCGGACCTCCTGCAGGGCCAGCCCGTCGCGCGCCACCTCGAAGGCCAGCTGGGCCAGCTGGGCGTCGTCGTCCGCGGTCATCCGATGAGTGTGGCAGCCGCACCGGCGGCCCCCGGGGCTCAGTCCTCCGGCGGGCCGCCGCCCGGTTCGGGCTCCCAGGCCACCACCCTGCGCAGGCCCTCGGGCGCATGGGCCCAGCGCACGATCACCGGCTGGTGACCGAGCTGCCGTCCCAGCGCATCCACCGCGAACGCGCCGTAGAACGTGGCGGTGCGAAGCGCCCGGGCGGCGTCCCACATGGCGTCCGCATCGGTGGATCCCGCCGCCGCGATGACCCGGCGGGCGATGAGCCCGGCCGCCATCGCCTGTGCGGCCGGGTAGTCGCCGGCGACGTCCAGCTGGGGCGGCGGGGGGTGCGCCGACGGGAGCCACTGGCACGGGCCGAAGCCGCCCTCCACCTCGTCGCCCAGCGCGTCGCGGGCGGCCTCCACCCCGAACGCCACCAGCCCGACGGCCGGGCGGAAGGCCGTGGTGCGGGGCAGGTGGCGGGCCAGCGCGATGTCGTCCTCGAACCTGCCGCACCCCACCACCGCGGTGGCACCGGCCATGCGCGCCCGCGCGGCCACCTGCGGCGCGGTGGACGCCTCGAAGGGACCAACCCACAGCGGCTCGTGACCGGCGCCGCGCAGCGAATCGACGGCCCCCGCCGCCACCTGGCGCCCGAACTCGCTCTGCGCGTGCACCACCACCACGCGGTCCAGCGGGACGCCGCCCTCCCCCAGCACCGCCGCCAGCCCCGCCCAGTACCGGTGCGCGGGACCCAGGATGTCCATCACACGCGCCCCGGTGCGCGGCACGGCGGCGCCACCGTGATTCCAGATCACCTCGGGCCGGTCGCGGAACGCCTGCGCCACGGCCCGCATGGCCCCGCTGCCGTACGGGCCGAACAGCACCCGGGCACGGCCGGTGTCGGCCAGCTTCAGCAGCAGCCGCACCGCACGGCGGGGATCATCCCCGGCGTCCAGGATCTCCAGCTCGGCCCCGTCCACCTCGGCCCACGCCCGCAGGCCCCGCTCGGCCTGTCGCGCCTGCACCGCGTACCGGCCGGACAGCGGCAGCACGGCGGCCGCGATGACATGGTCGCCGCTGGTCACGCGAGGCACGCTACCCGCGCCCCGGGGCACCGGGCACCCCCCGCCAGGGGAGCGCTGGGGTGTCAATCCGGCGACAACCGCCGATGCCCGTGAGGTTCACGGAGTGTTCGACCGACCGGCCGGCCGCGCACGCCGTCGGGGCAGCCCCGCACCGGTGGCGCCCCGCGGGCGCAGGGCGGACCATGGTGGTCTGTCCCACAACGCGCAGGGAGGCCGCATGCCGAGCGTCAACGGAACGCCGTGCTGGTATGAGCTGGGAACGCCCGACCCGGACGGCGCGCAGACCTTCTACGGGCTCGTGCTGGGCTGGACGTTCCAGCAGGACGGGTCCGACGGGTTCGACTACCGCCTGGCCGCGGCGCCGGACGGTGCGATGGTGGCCGGGGTGATGTCCAACGGGGCGCAGGCCGGGTCACCGCCGCCCAACTGGCTCCTGTACTACGCGGTGGACGACTGCGATGCGGCCTCCGGCGCCGCCCGTGCCGCCGGCGGCGGTGTGGTGCGCGACCCCACCGACGTCGCGGGCACCGGCCGGTTCGCCGTGCTCAGCGACCCCCAGGGAGCCGTGTTCGGGGTGCTGCAACCCGACCCGCCGTCCGACCCGGATGCCGGCCGCGCCTTCGACCAGGCCGCGGCGGGCCACGGCAACTGGCACGAGCTGATGACGCCCCATCCCGATCAGGCGCTGGGCTTCTACGCCGGCCTGTTCGGCTGGAGCCCCGGCGAGCTGTACGACATGGGCGCCGCGGGCCCGTACCAGCTGTTCCGCCGCGGCGACGCCGACATCGGCGGGATGATGAACCAGGGCGGGGCGTCCGTGCCGTCCTGGGTGCCCTACTTCGGCGTGAGCTCCTTCGGGGAGTCGGTGGACCGCGTCACCACCGCCGGCGGCACCATCGTGCACGGGCCCAACGAGGTTCCCGGCGGGGCCTGCACCCTCATCGCCGAGGACCCCCAGGGCGCCGTGTTCGCGCTGGTGGGCCCCCCGGACACCGCCTGACCCGCGGGCGCATCCGGGTGACACCACCGGGGTGGTGTCACCCGGTGCGCAGCCGGTCGGCCGGCAGATCCTCGGGCAGCGGCGTGTCCTGCGGTGCGGCACCGTCGGTGTCGGACCAGTCGCGGAAGGCCACCCCGTCGCGACCCTCGTGCGGCTGCGCCGACCCCAGTGCCAGCAGCACCAGCCGGCCGGGGCCGAGGTTGACCAGCTGGCGGCGCACCTCCGGGGCGACGCGCACCAACCCGCCCTGTGGCACGTCGTGGGGCGTGTCGTCCACCAGCAGGGTGAGGACGCCCTCCAGCACCAGGAACACCTCCTCCTGGGCGCGGTGCGCGTGGATGCGGCCGCGCTGCCCTGGCTGCAGCACGATCTGGTTGATGCCCATGGTGGTGACGCCCAGGGTGCGCCGCAGCGCCACGAAGCGCTCCGGCGGGTCGGGCTCGATGCTCGCGAAGCTGATTCCGGTGTCCATGCGGCGACCCTACCGCACACCGCATCCCTTCCCGCGTTGACGCACGGACGGCGCGGATGGTCCACTCCGGCTCACTGCAACTGCGTGGGGAGGCGGCGTGGAGCAGGCACGCGGGGCCCGGATGGTCCGCGCCGGCGGCGAGGGGTACGACCGGTTCATGGGCCGCTACTCGCGGGCCCTGGCACCGCCGTTCGCCGACGCCGCGGGCGTGGCGGCCGGCCAGGTGGCCCTGGATGTGGGGTGCGGCGCGGGAGCGCTCACCGAGGTGCTGGTGGAACGCCTGGGGGTCGCGGCGGTGCACGCGGTGGATCCCTCGCCGTCGTTCGTGGAGGCCTGCGCCGCGCGGCTGCCCGGCGTGGACGTGCGCGCGGGACGCGCCGAGGACCTGCCCGTGGCGGACGCGGCGGCGGACGTCACCCTGGCCCAGCTCGTGCTGCCCTTCGTGGACGACGCCCCGGCGGCCGTGGCCGAGATGCGACGCGCCACACGGCCGGGTGGCACCGTGGCGGCGTGCATCTGGGATGTCGAGGAGGGCATGCAGATGCTGCGCGCGTACTGGGACGCGGCGCTGGCGCTCGATCCCTCGGCACCCGACGAGGCGCGCACGGTGCCGCTGTCCCGCGACGGCGAGGTGGAGCGGATCTTCCGCGGAGCGGGACTGGTGGAGCTCACCGGGTGCACGCTGGAGGTGCGGAGCGCCTACAGCGGCTTCGATGAGCTGTGGGCCGGCTTCCAGGAGGGGATCGGACCCGCCGGGGTGCACTGCGCCTCGCTCACCGCGCAGGACCGCGAACGCCTGCGGGCCGAGCTGTACCGGGTGCTGGGGCGGCCCCGGGGGGGTTTCACCCTGGGTGCGCTGGCCCGGTGCACCGTGGGCCGGAGCCCGCTGCCGTAGCGGGAGGCCAAGGGCGCGGGACCGGCCGGGCTGACGCCCGACCGGTCTGCGCTGCCCGGAGGACTACTTGCCGAGGGTGTCGGCGACGCCCTTCACCTGCTCGGCGAGGTGCGCGACCTCACCGGAGGCACGGCCGGTCTCGCCGGCGGCCGCGGCCACCTGCTGGGAGGCGGCGGCGATGGTGCCCAGCGTGGCGCTGGTGGAGCTCACCGCGGCGTTGATCTCCCCGAAGTGACTCTCCACGCTCTGGGTGGCGGCGACCAGGGCCTCGACCTGACCCTCGGTGCTCTCACCCGCGAGCCGCACCTCGACGATGCTGGACTGCATCTGCGCGATGGCGGTGTTGGACTCGGCCAGCCGGTGCTGGGTGGCCTCGGCCAGCTTGCGCACCTCGTTGGCCACCACGGCGAACCCGCGGCCGGCGTCACCGGCGCGTGCGGCCTCGATGGCGGCGTTGAGGGCCAGCAGGTTGATCTGCTCGGCGGTCTGCTTGAGCACCTCGGAGACCTCACCGATCTTGGTGGAGCTGGCCTCCAGGTCGCCCGCGGCGCTGCCCAGCTTGCTGGTGGCCTCGCGCACACGGTCCACCGACTCACGGGTGCTGGTCACCGCGACGGTGCCCTCACCGGTGGCCTGGCTGGCGTGCTCGGCCTGCTCCGCGGCGCCCGAAACCTCCTGGGCGACCTGCTCGGCGGTGGCGCTCATCTGCTCCACGGCGGCCGACGACTGCTCGGCGGCGGCGGCCAGCTGGGTGGCCAGGTCGTTGAGCTCGTTCTGGATGGCGGCCTGAGCCTCCTGCTGCGCCCGGGTGGCGTTCAGGGTGTCCTGCAGCGCGTCGGTGAAGTACAGCGACACGATGCCCTCGTCGAAGGTGAGCATCTTGTCCAGCGCCGAGATCATGGCCGCGCTCTGGGCGACGGTGCGCTTGGCCGGGCCGTGGGACTCCAACACAACCGCGGTCCACACCTCGCGGATGGCGGCCAGCTGGGCCTGGTACGCGTCGATGGGCAGCTGGATGCGGTCGTGCACCTCGGCGATCTTCCGGCGCGACGCGATGTGCTCGGCGCCCAGGTCGGTGGTGGCGAAGTCCATGATGTACGAACGCAGGGTGCCCGACAGGCGCTCGATCGTGGAGTGACGCTGCACCAGCGCCGTCAGCGCCGGGAGCATCTGCACACGATCGTAGAACTCCTTCACGATCCGGTCGACGCTGTCGCGCAGCAGCGGGGCCGCCTCGCGAACGATGGTGAAGGTCGACTCGTCGATCCGCAGCAGCCGCTTGCGATCGACCTCTCCGAGCACGATCTGCTCCGCCGTGTGGGCGGGCTCCAACATCTGTGTGGCAGTCATTCCGGGTTCGTCCCCTCGTTGCGCGAGTTCTGCAGGTCCCATGGGGCCCCGACGCGCCATGGGCGGATCGGTGCGGTGAGGGGATCGGCGTTCTGCGCCCGAAACTGAGTGCATATGGACAGGAAGTGGACATGATCGGTGGTTCTCCGCACCTTGACGGGCAGAATCGTCCGTTCAGGGGGTTGCGTGACGGGGGACCCGGAGATAACTTGCAACCATATGGTTGTAGATCTCTCGTCCAATGACCCCTCCGCCGACCGTGTGTTCCACGCGCTGGCCGACGCCACACGCCGCGACATCCTGATGCGGCTGGGCGCCCATCCCGGGCAGTCGGTGTCCGGGTTGGCGCGGGCGTACCCCATCAGCGTCACCGCCGTGCAGAAGCACGTTGGTGTGCTCGAGGCCGCGGGCCTGGTGGTTCGTCACCGCCGCGGCCGGGAACAGCTGGTGCATCCGGACCCGGACGGCCTGGAGACCCTGCGGGCGCTGATGCGCGGCATGGAGGCCGTGTGGAGGAGCCGCATGGAGCGCTTCGAGGAGGCGCTGGACGACCCGAGCGAAGGAGCGACGCAATGACCGTGACATCGGTGGACGCCAACCTCGACCGGCGGGTGCTGACCGTGGTGTCCGACTTCCGCGCCCCCGCATCCCGCGTGTGGGCCCTGTGGGAGGACGCCCGCAGCCTGGAGCGGTGGTGGGGTCCTCCGGGATGGCCGGCCACGTTCACCCAGCATCGGCTGGAGCCGGGGGCCAAGTCGGTGTACTTCATGACCGGCCCCGAGGGCGACCGGCATTACGGCTGGTGGACCGTCACCGGCGTGCGGGAACCCGACCGCCTGGAGTTCGAGGACGGCTTCGGCGACGAGCACGGCACCCCCAGTGCCGGCATGCCCACGTCCACGGTGCGCGTGGGCCTGGCGCCGCGCTCGGACGGCGGCACCACCATGACCATCGAGACCACGTTCCCCACGCGGGACGACATGCAGAAGCTGATGGACATGGGCATGCAGGAGGGGCTGCGGGCCGCGCTGGGGCAGATGGACGCCCTGCTGGCCGAGGCCGCCTGAGCCCCGACGCCCGCACCGCACACCCATCGAGGCAGGAGGACGCGCGCCATGCAGCCGCTGATGGTGGACTTCATCATCTCCCTGGACGGCTACGGGGCGGCCGAGGGCTGGCCGGGGTACTGGGGCCTGGAGGGGCCCGAGTACCTGGGGTGGCTGGGTGGGCACGCCCCGGACGAACACACGGTGCTGATGGGGGCCCGGACCTACCGGCTGATGTCGGGGTTCGCGGCGCAGATGCCCGAGGCGCTCGCACCCGTGACCGCCATGCCCAAGGTGGTGTTCTCCTCCACACTCGACGCGCCGCTGGAGTGGGCCAACAGCGAGCTCATCCGTGGGGACGCGACGGAGGCGGTGCGGGCGCTCAAACGCGATTCCGCCCGCCCGCTCCGCACGCTGGGCAGTCTCAGCCTGGCCCGGAGCCTGCTGACGGCCGGGCTGGTGGACCGCTACCGGGTGGTGGTGTTCCCGGTCATCACCGGTGCCACCGGGCACGACCGGATCTTCGACGGGTACCCCGACGTGGCCCTGGAGCCGGTTGAGGCCCGGACGTTCGACGGACGCCTGCAGCTGCTGGAGTACATCCCCACCGTGCTCTCGGGCCCGCCGGCGGCCCGGGTCTGACGCGGCGAGGGCTGGATCAGGCGGCGCGCGCCACCCGCGCCGCCGCCTCCCCGCACGCCGCGCGCACCCCGGCGTCGTCCAGGCCGTGGGCGCGGGCCTCGGCGATGAGCGTGGTGAGGCGGTCCCCCCAGCCGGACAGGAACTCCTCGGAGGGCGGGCCGGAGTCCCGGTCGCGCGCCACGAACGTGCCCGCCTTGGCGTTGGCGCCCAGCAACCCCTCGGCCTGCAGCGCCTCGTAGGCCTTGGCCACCGTGCCGGGGTTCACCGCGAAGGCGGCGGCCAGCACGCGCACCGGTGCCAGCTGTTCCCCCCGGCGCAGCTCACCGAACCCGATGGCCTCCACGATGCGGTCCCGGATCTGGCGATGGATGGGAACCGACGACAGCGGGTCGATCTCGATGTCCATGCTCGGCCTCCGCGACATGCTGTATGAGCTGTCATCGTACAGCAGCCACAGTCAGTCGTGCGCCGCGGGCAGGGTGAAGACGATGGCGGTGCCGCCCTCCGGCGGGGCCTCGGCGCGGATGGTGCCCCCGTGGGACTCCACCAGGCCCCGCGCGATGGCCAGCCCCAGCCCCATGCCGCCCGAGTCGGCGCTGCGCTGGTACCGCTGGAACACCCGTCCCGCGATGGCGGGGTCGATACCCGGGCCGTCGTCGGCCACCGTCACCTCCACCCCCCCACCGGCCATGGCCCGCACGTCCACGCGCACCCACCCGCCGGCGGGGGCGTGGCGCGACGCGTTGGCCACCAGGTTCTCCAGCACCTGACGCACGCGCAGCGGATCGACATCCACCGGCGGCGGTGTCCCGGCGGGCGGGATGAGCCGCACCCCCGCCGCGGCCGCTCGCGGCCCGTGCGCGGCCAGCACCTCACCCGCCAGCGCCGCCACGTCGGTGGGCTCGCGGTGCAGCCGCAGCACGCCGGCCTCGGCGGTGGACAGCACCTGCAGGTCGTCGATGAGGCGCCCCAGCACCCGGGACTCCTCCAGCACGGCCGCAAGGTGCTCGCGGTCGGCCGGGTACACGCCGTCGTGCATGCCCTCCAGGTTGCCGCGGATGACGGTGAGGGGCGTGCGCAGCTCGTGGGTGACGTCGGCCAGCAGGCGGCGGCGCTGGTCGTCGGCGTCCTGCAGCCGCTGGGTCATGCGGTTGAACGCCACCCCCAGGCGCCGCACCTCGGCGGGCCCGCGCACCGCCACGCGCGCGTCGTACTCCCCGTCGGCCACCCGGTCGGCGGCCTCCATGACGTCGCCGATGGGCGCGGCCAACCGCCGCACCGACCGCCCCAGCCACACCAGCACCAGCACGGCCAGCACCAGGATGCCCGCGCCGGGCCGGCCTCCGTGGTGGAACACCACGCCCAGCAGCCCCATGGTGATGAACAGGCCGGCCGCCAGCACCCCGATGCCCACCAGCCGCCGCCGGAACATGCGACGGCCCGCGTGCGGCGGGCCCCAGCCCGGCCCCCACGGCCCGCGCTCAGGTGGCGTCGTCAAACCGGTACCCCACCCCGTGCACGGTGCCGATCCTGCGGTGGGCGCCGCCACCGGGCTCCAGCTTGCGCCGCAGGTTCTTGATGTGCGCATCGATGGCGCGCTCGTACGAGTCGAAGGACACGCCGTGCAGCACGTCCAGCAGCTGCCCGCGGGTGAACACGCGTCCCGGCCGGCCGGCGAGCGTGCACAGCAGGGTGAACTCGCTGGCGGTGAGCACCACCTCCCGCTCCCCCACCGTGACGCGGTGGCGGGGCACGTCGATCACCACGTCGCCGGCCGTGATCAGCTCGGGGTCGCCGGCGACGCCGTGGGTGCGCCGCAGCACCGCCCGCACCCGCGCCACCAGCTCCTTGGGGCTGAAGGGCTTGACCACGTAGTCGTCGGCTCCCAGCTCCAGGCCCACGATGCGGTCGGTCTCATCGCCGCGCGCGGTCAGCACCACGATGGGCACCTCGGCATCACGCCGCATGCGGCGCGCCACGTCCAGCCCGTCGGCGTCGGGCAACCCCAGGTCCAGCACCACCAGGTCGGGCGTCTCGGCGGCGAACCGGGCGAGCGCCCCGGCCGCGGTGCCCTCCAGCACCGGACGGAAGCCGGCACGGTCGAGGTAGTCGCCCACCAGCCGGGCGATCGCCGGTTCGTCCTCCACCACCAGCACGGTGCGCATGAGGTGCAGGTTCGCAGTCGCCCCGCGGGGGCGGCAAGCGATGGGCTTGCCGCCCCCATCGGGGCTGCTCACGACGCCGGCGGCGTGCCGGACGGCTCGCCCTGGCCCTCACCCTCCGGCGGGGTCACGAGGGTGGACGACGGCGGGCCGCCCTGCGGGCCCTGCCATCCCGGACCGCCCCACCGCGGACCGCACCACCCGACGCGCCTGCGGGTGAACAGCAGCAGGCCCGCGCCCACCAGCAGCAGCAGCCCGAAGGGCGCGAAGAAGAACCCGGGTGCACCGTCGTGCGTCACCACCACGGTGGACGGTGCGCCGCCCTGCGGGTTGGCCACCTGCACCACCTCGGTGCCGTGCCGCCACCCGTCGTGCCCGACGTGGGCCCCGATGCCCACGCCGATCGCCAGCAGCACCGCGGCCACCAGCACGCCCACGATCCAACGTCTCCACATCCCGACACTCCTCGTTTGCATGCCGTTCGCCAACGACGGTACGAGGGGGTTGCGGAGGAAATGTGAACGCGGACGGGAGGTCACGTGCACACTTGCCGCCGCCGCGCGGGCTGCACGACACTGCGGGCCCCCGGAGCCCACGAAAGGGATGCGATGACGCGCGAGTTCGACATGGTGGTGATCGGTGGCGGCATGGCGGGCCTCAACGCCGTCGAGCGGGCCGCCAAACTCGGGCTGCGGGTGGCCGTGGTGGAACGGGACCGCGTGGGCGGCACCTGTCCCCTGCGGGGCTGCATCCCCACTAAGGCCCTGGTGCGCAGCGCCGAGGTGGCCCACGAGGCGCGCAGAGCGGCCGAGTTTGGCATCCACGTGGGCGAGGTGCGGGTGGACTTCCGCGCCGTGATGGAACGGGTGCGCGGCATCATCGACCGCGGCGCCACCGCCACGCAGGCCTGGCTGGACGGCGTGGAGGGCGCCGAGCTGTTCCGCGGTGAGGGCCGCATGGAGGGCCCGGGCCGGGTGGTGGTGGGTGAGCACACGCTCACCGCGCCGCGCATCGTCATCGCCACGGGCGCGGTGCCCGCAATCCCGCCCATCGAGGGGCTGGACCGCACGCCCCACCTCACCAGCGACGACGTGCTGCGACTGGACGCGCTGCCGGAGCGCCTGCTGGTGATCGGGGCGGGCCCCATCGCCCTGGAGCTGGGCCAGGCGCTGGGGCGCCTCGGGGCGAGCGTCACGCTGGTGGACCTGTTGCCGTCGCTGCTGCCCCACGACGAGCCCGAGCTGGTGGGGGAACTGCAACAGCGCCTGGAGGGCGAGGGCATCGCGTTCCGCTTCGGCGTCACCGTCCAGCGCACCGAGCCCGCGGAGGGGGGCGTGCGCATGCACATCCGCGGACCCGGCGGCGATGAGGTGCTGGAGGGGGACGCCCTGCTGGTGGCCACCGGCCGCGTGCCGGCGGTGCAGCCGCTGCATCTGGAGGCGGCCGGCATCCGGGACGCCCGCCGCGGTGTGCCGGTGGACGACCACCTCATGGCCCGCGACACGCAGGGGGTGTGGGCGGCCGGCGACGTGCTGGGCCCGCCGTTCGGCGCCTTCACCCCCGTCGCCCGGCACCTGGGCGTGGAGGTGGTGGAGTACGCGCTGGGAACGCGCGAGGTGCCCGTGGACACCGGCGTCGGGTGCCGGGCCATCTTCACCGACCCGGAGCTGGCCAGCGTGGGACTCACCGAGGCCGCGGCCCGCGCGGCCGGGTTGCGCGTGCGCGTGGGCACCGGGCGCTTCCGCGGGGGCAAGGCGCGCGCGTGGGGCGAGGAGCACGGCCAGGTGAGGATCGTGGCGGAGGAGGGCACCGGGCGCATCCTGGGGGCGCACATCCTGGCCTACCACGCGTCCGACCTGGTGCACCCGGTGGCCGTGGCCATGACCACCGGCACCGGCGCCGAGACGGCCATGCGGGCCACCTCGCACGTGCACCCCACCCTGGGTGAGGTGGTGCAGGCGGCCGTGGAGGACGCCACGGGAGGGCGCTGGCCGAACGGCTGAGACGGCCGGCACAAAGGCGGCCCGCCGCGCGCGTCGAACACACACGCGGTGGACTCCCCGACCACACCCGACGACCTGCGCGACGCCCCCGCGGGCGCCACCCTGATGCGGCTGCCCGGGGGCGACCGCGTGCCCGCCAGCCCCGAGCTGGTGCAGCAGCACCTCGACCGCGGCGAGTTCTTCTGGCTGGACGTCCCCGATCCCGAGACGGTGCAGGTGAACCGCCTGGAGCAGCAGCTGGGCGTGCACCCCCTGGCCGCCGAGGACGCCGCGCACTTCGGGCAGCGGCCGAAGGTGGACGATTACGACGACTTCGACTTCGTGGTGGCCTTCGGGTCGGAACCGGGTGACCTGGCCCCCCGGGAGGTGCACTGCCTGATCTCGGAGCGGTGGCTCATCACGGTGCACCGGGGTCACCTGGCCGCCATCGAGGGCGTGCACCGGCGGTTCAGTCGCCCGGGGCGCAAGCTGGGCGACTGCCCGGCGATGGCACTCCACGCGGTGCTGGACGAGCTCACCGACAGCCTGTTCCCGGCCCTCGACGCGGTGGACACGCAGATCGAGGATCTGGAGGCGCGGCTCACCGACGGCGACGACCGGCTGCAGTCGCACATCTTCGAGATCAAGCGCTCGCTGGTGGGCCTGTCACGCATCGCGGGACCGCAGCGCGACATGCTGGCCCGGCTGGCCGGCGGTCTGGTGGAGCTGCCGGGCAGCACCCCCGAGGTGGAGCGCTACATGCGCGACGTGCACGACCACGCGGTGCGCGTGGAGGAGCTCACCGACACCTACCGCGAGCTGCTGTCGGGGGCCACCGAGGTGCACCTGTCGGCCGTGAACAACCGGCTCAGCAAGGTGATGCAGCAGCTCACGGTGATCGCCACCATCTTCATGCCGCTCACCTTCATCACCGGGTTCTTCGGTCAGAACTTCGGCTGGATGGTGGACCACATCGGCGGCCCGGAGCGCTTCGTGGCGTTGGGGCTGGGCCTCCCGGTGGCGGCGATGGCCGCCCTCATGGCGTGGTTCCGCCGCCGCGGCTGGACCTGAGTCCGCCGCGGCGACGGGCCGCACCGATGACTACCGCTGCAGGTCGGGCGTGAGGACGCCCCTGCCGGCCAGCGAGGTGAACGTGGCGTACGCCGCCTTCTTGGAGCCGTCCGCCCGCAGCAGCCCACCCGGCCAGTTGGGGTTGTCCATCAGGTTGAACCACACGATGGCGGGGATGCGCGACCTGTTGGCCACCACCTGCGGCGCGCGCAGGATGTCCCGCATGTAGCGCGCCTGCTGGGCGTCGCTCACCCGCACCTTGCGGAACGGGGTGCTGGCCGTGGTGTAGCCCGCCTCGGTGATGTACAGCTTCATCCGGGGTCGGCGCGACGCCTTCACCCGCGCCCGGCCCTTCGGCACCGCGGCGATCTGGCGCGCCCGGCGCTGATCCAGGGTGCTGAGGATCTGGCTGATGCTGCTCCACGACGGGAACGCCTTGGTGCGCTTCAGCGGCGCCGAGGCGGGGTAGATGTGCTGCGAGTAGGCGTCGAACTTCACGGACAGCGGCGAGGCCACGATGCCCTTCAGCCAGGCCGAGGAGCCCACGTTGCCGTCCCCGCGCGTGGCGTTGGGTGAGCCCACGCCGGCGATGACGATGGCCGTGGGGTTCTGGGCCTTCACCGCCGGGTAGGCCTCGCGCAGCAGACGCAGGTACCCGGACAGCGACGACGCGTTGCCCACGCGGAAGAACCGCTTGAGGTCCGGCTCGTTCCACACCTCGATCAGCCGCACGCGCGGCAACGGGGTGATCCCGTACACCGCCGGGATGTATGTGCCGTTGTAGCGCTTGGCCAGGGCGGTCATGAAGTTGCCGTAGTCACCCGGGGCGGGCGCGTAGGGGTTGTAGTGCGTGTCCGCCACGAAGCGGCCGCCGGTGCTCCAGGTGGGCGAGCTGTACACCGAGATCAGCGGCGTGATGTTGGCGTTGGCCAGCCCGGTGATGCGGGCGTCCAGGGCCCGCCAGTCGTAGGCCGGGTCGGCGGGGTCGGTGGGGTTGACAGGCTTGTTGGGGGCCACGTCACTCCAGAACACATCCACGCGCGCCAGGCGGGCGCCGGTGGCGGTGGTGAGGGCCAGCCGGGCGTCCAGCTGGCTTGTGGGCGTCACCGCATAACTGTCGTCCTGCAGGCCGAGGACGGTGGCGACGGCCGAGGCGGGGGCGACCGCAAGACAGCATGCGGCGGCGCACGCGGCAAAGTTGAGGCGACTGGGCACTGTTCGTCTCCCGTTTGTCGTGGGCGAGCGGCGATGCTACCAGCGACCCTCCGCACGGCCACCCCGGCGGGTGCAGAATCAACGACGCTCGTCGAAGAAGCTGCGCATCACCTCCAGTGATTCGGTCGCCAGCACCCCGCCCTGAACCTCCACCCGGTGCAGCAGCCGCGGGTCCTGCAGCACGTTCACCACCGACCCGGCGGCCCCCACCTTCTGGTCGGGCGCGCCGAACACCACGCGGGCCACGCGGGCCTGCTGGATGGCCCCGGCGCACATGGGGCAGGGCTCCAGCGTGCAGTACAGCACCGTGCCCACCAGCCGCCAGCCCCCCAGCGCCAGGCCCGCGGCCCGCAGCGCCAGCACCTCCGCGTGCGCGGTGGGATCACCCCGCAGCTCGCGCTCGTTGTGCGCGCTGCCCACCACCTCGCCGTCGCGCACCACCACGGCCCCGATGGGCACGTCACCGTGCTCGGCCGCCACCATGGCCTCGCGCAGCGCCAGCCGCATGAACTGCTCGTCACGGGGGAACACACCGGTGCGCATCTCGACACGGATCCTCGCACGGGCGACGCGGCGCCGGAGGGTGTGCTGGACTGCCTGCCAACCCCACTCGACACGGAGGACCCGTGGCCAGCCGCACGCCAGACACACCCGGAACCATTCGGCGCGGGCGCCTCGCGCTCAGTGGACCGGCCGCCAAGCACATCAGCCAGGCCGACCACGGCCTGCTCAGCCGGGAGCGCGACGCGAGCTTCGTGCACACCGACCCGTGGCGCGCGCTGCGCATCCTGGGTGAGTTCGTGGACGGCTTCGACGCCCTGGCCCGCGTGGGCTCCTGCGTGACCGTGTTCGGGTCGGCGCGCGCCACCCCCGACCTGCCGTACTACGCGGCGGCCGTGGAGGTGGGCCGCGGTCTCGCGGAGCTGGGGTACGGGGTCATCACCGGCGGCGGCCCCGGCATCATGGAGGCCGCCAACCGCGGCGCCCACGAGGCGGGCGGGCTGTCGATCGGCTGCAACATCGAGCTGCCCCACGAGCAGCGCAGCAACCCGTACGTGAACCTGCGCATCGACTTCCGGTACTTCTTCGTGCGCAAGACGATGTTCGTGAAGTACAGCGAGGGGTTCGTGGTGTTCCCGGGGGGCTTCGGCACCGGCGACGAGCTGTTCGAGGCCCTCACGCTGATCCAGACCGGCAAGACCCGGCGCTTCCCGCTGGTGCTGTTCGGCAGCGAGTTCTGGAGCGGCCTGGTGGAGTGGATGCGCACCCGGCTGGTGGCCGAGGGCATGGTGTCGGCCGAGGACCTGGATCTGCTCACCATCGTCGACTCGCCCGAGGACATCTGCCGGGTGTTCGCCGAGTCGGCGCCGGCGCAGCGCTGATGCGCCGGCTCGGGGACGCCGGCGGGCTGGAACCCGGGGCGTTCGCCGGCGCCGAGCGCGCCGCGCCGGCGGACCGGCCCTGGGTGATGGTGAACATGGTGTGCAGCGTGGACGGCGCCACCGCCGTCGACGGCGAGTCGCGCGCCCTCAGCGGGCCCGCCGACCGGGCCCTGTTCCATCACCTGCGGGGCCTGGCCGACCTCATCCTGGTGGGCGCCGGCACCGTGCGCGCCGACCGGTACGGCCCCGCCCGGCCGGCACCCGAGGTGCGCGCGCAGCGCGTGGCCCGCGGCCAGGCACCGGCACCGGGCATCGCGGTGGTGGCCGGCCGAGGTGAGCTGCCCTGGGAGTCGGCCCTGTTCACCCAGGCCGAGACGCCCACCCTGGTGATCACGGCGGCCACGGCGCCCGCCCCGCCGCACCGGCCGCACCTCACCGCGGGCCAGGCCCGCGTGGACGTCCCCGATGCGTTGGCCCAGCTGCGACGGCGCGACGTGCGCGTGCTGCTGTGCGAGGGCGGCCCCCACCTGCTGGGTCAGCTCGCCGCCGCCGGCCTCATCGACGAGGTGTTCCTCACCGTGTCCCCGCGCCTGGTGGGCGGCGACTCCTCACGCGTGATGGCGGGCCCGGAGGTGGGCGTGGGCGGACGCCTGGTGCTTGCGGGCATCGCCCGCGACGGGGAGATGCTGTTCCTGCGGTACCTGCGGCGTCCGGAGTAGGGGACTAGCCGATGCTTGCGCTGGGCAGCACGACGCCCTGTGAGAGCACCAGGCCGCCGAACACCACGCCCCACAGCACGATGAGCGTCATCACGCCGCCCACCATCCAGATGCCGGTGGTGCCCATGCGTTCCCGCACCGCGCTCGGCAGACGCCGCTGCACGGACCACCCGGCCCAGCAGGCGGCGGCCGCACCCGCCAGCAGGTAGGTCAGCACGAGGCTCCACCCGGGGCGGCTGTTCGCCAGGTCCAGCAGCACCAGGCCCAGCACCGACATGGTGAAACCGACGGTGATGACCAGGCCCAGCGCACGCATCCCCGTGATGGGGAAGCGCCCTCCCCCACCCACCTCCCCGGCCCGGGCCACCGCGGCGGCCCGGTCGGTTCGTTCCATCCAGATCAGCAGCACCACCGACACGATGGTGAGCCCCAGATGAGGGAGGTGGGTGAGGAGAGCGTTCACAGGGTGATGCTAGTGCTGTGTCAGGGAACGTTGGTGATGTTCTGGCGAGCGAAAACCGAGCAGATCAAGGACGCAGGGTCCCCCGCATATCGGGAATATTCGGGGGACCGAGGACGCTGAGCTGCGACGTGTTTGCAGCCGCCAGAACGCGGTGAATGTTTCCTGATGCAGCACTAGACCGCGGCGGGCTCCTTGCCACCGGTGGCGGCGGCCCACGGCGAACCGGTGACCGTCTTCCAGTAGTTGTAGAGACCCACCAGGATCCCCAGCACCATCACGATGAGGAACGGGATGGACAGCTGGGTCCAGAAGTCGTAGCTGTGCGGAAGAATCGCCCAGCGACGCGGCGCACCCTCGAGACCGGGGATGAGCCAGCAGATCATCCAGCCGTAGCCACCCACCAGCATGCCCCAGAGGTGCACGTCGGCGAGTGCCTCGCTGTACACGGGCTTGTGGTACAGGTGCGGAAGCACCGCGTACATCACGCCCATGATCACCATGCCCATGCCGAGCAGGGCCATGTGGTGGAAGTGCCCCACGATCCACAGCGTGTTGTGCAACACGTTGTCGAACTGGATGTCGGCGTTGAGCACGCCCTGGAAGCCGGCGGTGAGCCAGCCCACCATGCCGGCGATCATGAACTTCGAGCCCGCGTTCCAGAGGAAGTTGGACCGGAAGATCGTGACCGACAGCGCGTAGAGGCTCAGCGACGACGCCAGCACGATGGCGAACGTGATCGGCTCGTGGATCAGGTTGAGGGTGTTCTGGATGCTCCCGTCGGGCGAGTCCAGGTACATGTGGTGCGCCCACAGGAACATGTTGGTGGTGAGCGCCACGATCCAGGCCAGGACGATGATGCGCCCTGCGGCCATGTTGCGGCCCGCGTACCTCGGGATGAAGTAGTAGAGGCACGAGACCACGGGGAACAGCAGCAGGTACACCACCGGGTGACCGAAGGCCCACAACAGGTTCTTGGCCAGCAGCGGATCGGTGGTAATGCCGGAGTTGATGGACTGCAGGATCATCAGCACCAGCAGCACCGCGAACGGCAGCGTCATGATCGCCATGTTGATGGCGACCACGGTGAGCGGGATCAGCGGGTACGGGGTCTTGCGACCACCGGTGCGCTTGAACGTGTTCGGCCACATGTGGTCGAAGCCGAGGCCGAGGGCGACCTTGTAGAAGAAGTTGTTGCTGGCCGACTCCGCGGCGGGGCCGGTGACGGCCACGATCAGGGAGACACACCAGACGATGATCGACACGCCGGCGAGCAGCACCGCGAACGAGAAGATCCCCGTGGTGGTGTCACTCCACTTGCCCGCCGACTTGAACGGCAGCGGGTACAGCGCCACCCACGAGGCCCCGAAGCCGGAGACCAGGGTGGTCCAGACGATGCCCAGGGTTCCGATCACCATCGTCCAGTAGCTGATCTCGGCGAAGATGTAGGTGCGGAGGGGATAGCCCAGACGGAGCAGGATCCAGTAGAGGCTGCCCATCAGGAAGAACCCGGCCCACGCCACGAAGGCGCCCAGGCCGTGCGCCGTCATCAGCGCGTACCACAGGTTGTCGTCGATGCGGTGGATGTTCGCCTGGCTCTGCCGCAGCACGAGGCCGAGGAGACCGGCGATCACCAGGAACAGCGTCGAGGTCCACATGAACCGCTTGATCAGCGACTCCTGGCGGGCTGCGGCGCGAGGCTCCACCGTGGGGGAGTCGTCGTAGGGCAGCCGCGCGGGACGCTGCTGCACGCTTGCTTCTGTGCTCACGGCGTCACCTCGAATGTTCCGACCATGTTGTGGTGGCTGAACCCGCAGAACTCCATGCACCGCACCGTGTACTTGCCCGCCTTGGTGAGCTTCACGGTGAGCGTCGAGTTCATGTTCGGTTCAACCTGGATCTGCCCCGCCATGTGGTTGTCGGGGTCGAAAAGGCCGAAGCCATGACTGACGTCGTTGGACCGGACCACGAAGTTGACGGTGCCCTTCTTGACCGTGGCCGGCTGCATGACGAACGCGAACTGCATGGCGCGCACCTGAACGGTGCTGTCCGCCTTGGCCCTGTTGAGCCATGGAATACCTGCATACGTGGCGAAGAAGAGCACGACCAGGATGACCACGGTCATGATGGCCCAGTAGTTCTCGCCCTTCTCCAGCTTCTCGATGTTGGCTTCCTTGCCGCTCGCACGTGCCGCGCGCCGGGTGGACGCGAAGACGGCGATCATGGCAACGATGCCCACGAGCGTGACGGCGCTGTAGAGCGCCGTGATGGTGATTTGGGTCCCATTCATGCCCGGCATTCACGCGCAGGAACCGTGAGGCGACATCCGAAGCCATCCCACCCACACCCGGGGTTCTTGCGGAGGGCCGCTGCGGGTAAACCGAAGTTGTGTGATGACCGGGTCAGATTGGCGGTGAAAACGCCGGTGATATGCGCGCACCGGACACGAATTCGCGCGTGGCCCGTGGGTGTCAGCGTCGATTGTCCCTGTCTCGCAGAACGGGGGGCCGCGGGGGCAAACTGCACCAATTTCCGGGGTTTCACGGCCGGAGTGCGACACACCTGTCGAAACGGGACTTGCGACCGAGCGGGGCAGCATGGACGCTCCCGCCGGGCCCGCCACCCCCAACCCCTGACGCGGGCACCCGAGGAGGCTCTTGTGTCTGACCCCAACCGTGACAACGACCGTCGCGGCCCCATCACCGCGGGCGCCCTGGGGGCGCTGGCCGGCGCTCTCGGCCTGATGTTCTATGCCAACGGGCAAATGCCGTCGCAACCCGTGCCGACGGCCACCACCGCCACCACCTCGACGTCGGCCACCAGCGTCCCCACCGCCGCCGACGTCACCTCCGGGCTGGCCAAGTGCGAGGCCATGACCAAGGGCTCGGCCGAGCAGATCGCCTGCGCCCGCAGCGTGGTGACCGGGGCCCGCAGCGCCCTGGTGGAGGGCATCGCGCAGGGCACCGCCCCCGCCGACCTGGCGTCGCTGTGGACCGCAGAGGCCAGCGGCATGGCCCTGGGCCTGGGCCCCGACGACGATCCCAGCGCCGTGTTCCCGGCCGGGTCGCTGCCCGCGCCGGCGGCCGGGCCGTCGGCCAACACCGTCACCTGCACGCCCGCGGCCGGCACCCGCAAGAACCTCGGCGTGCCCGGCACCAACAACCGCCCGTCCGCGCTGGCGGTGGTGCGCTGCCAGGGCGCCGGAGCCGTGGCGCTGGTGGCGCTGTTCCGCAAGTCCGGCAGCTACTACGCCGACGGCACGCAGGCCCAGGGCTGCACGGGCGCGCGCTGCACGGTGCAGGCCGCGTCCAACAGCCGGTGCGGCCGGTACCGGTCGTACGTGGTGGCATATGACCTCAACGGCAAGCAGGAGGCCGGGCCGATCAGCGACACCTGGTCGCCCGAGCAGCACTACTGCAACCCGAAGGCCGCCTGACGGGGTCCCACCCGCCCATCCCCGCACGGCCCCGCACCCCGCGGGGCCGCGCCACGGCCACCGCCGCCCTGCTGGCCCGGGAGTACCCGGTGATCGAGGTGCCGCTGCACCACGCCTCGGCCTTCCAGCTGCTGGCCGCCACCATCCTGTCGGCCCAGTGCACCGACGCCATGGTGAACCGGGTCACCCCCGCGCTGTTCGCCGCGTATCCCGATGCCGCCGCCATGGCGGATGCCGACCCCGCCGTGCTGGAGGAGCTCGTCCACCCCACGGGCTTCTTCCGCGCCAAGGCCCGCAGCCTCATCGGGATGTCGCGGGCGGTGACGCACCATCACGACGGCGAGGTGCCCGGCCGCATGGCCGACCTGGTGCGGCTTCCGGGCGTGGGCCGCAAGACCGCCAACGTGGTGCTGGGCCAGTGGTTCGGCGTGCCCGGCATCGCCGTGGACACCCACGTGCTGCGGTTGTCGGCCCGGCTGGGCCTGTCGGAAGCCACCGACCCGGTGGGCGTGGAACGCGACCTGATGCGGCTGTGGCCGCGGCGGGTGTGGAGCGACGGCGGGCTGCGGATGATCTTCCACGGCCGCCGCGTGTGCACCGCCCGGCGCCCGGCGTGCCACCGGTGCGTGCTGGCGGGGTTCTGCCCGTCGGCCACGGTGCGGCCCGGGGGGCCGGCGGTGCCGCCCCCGGCGTGAGGGTTGCGGGGTCCCGGGCCCGGGTACGCCCCGGCATGGCGACGGCCCAGGAGGAGGTGCCGCATGGCGCTGTTCATGACCATCGGGTACGGCGACCGCGACGGCTACGAGCGCACCGCGCCCTCGGTGCGTGACGCGGCCCACGCCCACGACCGGCGGCTGCAGGACTCCGGGGTGTCCATGGGCATCGCGGGCGCGCCGCTGCAGGTGCGCAACCACGACGACGCCGGCGTTGAGACGCGGACGGGGCCGTTCATGGGCGCGCCGCTGCCCGTGGCCGGGTTCGCGCTGATCGAGGCCGACACGGCGGAGGAGGCCGTGCGGATGGCGGCGGGAACGCCGTGCGCGGTGGCGCACGGGGTGGTGGAGGTGTGGCCGCTGCGGGACGCCCCCGCCTGAGAGATCGAAGGGCCTACGGCAGGAGCGCGCTCACCGCGTCCTGGGCCAGGGCCCACACGGTGCGGTGGCTGTCGCGCACCAGGCGGTCGGCCACCTGCGAGCGCGGCACCCATTCGGCGCGGTCGTGCTCGTTGGGGTCGCACACCACCTCGCCGGGGGGTGCGGCGGCCACGTAGGCCGACTTCAGCAGCGTCAGCTGGGCGGAGATGACGATCACCAGGTCCTCCACCACCGGCATGAGGCTGGCGTCGCCGATGCGCAGGCCGCTCTCCTCGAGCACCTCCCGCAGGCACGCCTGCGACGGGGTCTCCCCCTCCTCCACGCCGCCGCTCACCGGTTGCCACAGGGCGGGGCGCACGCCCGGGCGCTCGGGGGCGTGCAGCAGCAGCACCGCGGGCTCGCCGGACTCCGGAACCCGCACCAGCCAACACTCCACCGAAGGGCGCACCATCACCGTGAAGTCTGCGCTTCGCCGCGCCGGTGCACAACCGGCGCCCCCGGGGCCGGACGCCGCTCACGCTTCGGGCCGTGCCGACCGATACACCCGACACGACCCGCATGGACGCGCGTCCCCTCCACGTGACGAACCCCTCATCCCCACGACACCCCGGCACGGACGCCCGCAGCGTGCTGCGCCGCCTGCGTGCACTGCAGCTGGTGTGCCTTGTGGGCATCGGGGTGGTGCTGGCCGGCCTCACCATGTGGTTCGGGCGCTCGGTCACGGTGGCCACGCACCGCCAGCAGCAGGTGGAACAGCAGTTCCGCGAGCTGGTGCGGGCCGACCGCTCGTTCGGCCAGATGGAGGCCATGTTCTGGCGGGCGCGCGCCGGGGACGCCCACGGCATGAACGCCTCGATGATGCTGCCCGCGCTGTCCGGGATGTCGGAGATCGGGCGGATGCTGGCGAGCGACGATTCCGCCGACCCGGCCGTGGCGCAGCCGCGGGCGCAGGCGGTGGCCGGTTTCGGCGCCCTGCGGCGCTACCTGACCGGATCCGACGTCAACGACCGCACCATGACGGGGGCGTACCGCCGCTACGTGGAGCCCATCGACGGGCCGTTCCACCGCTGGATCGATGCGAAGGGCGACGAGCTGGCCCTCAGCCGCGAGCACGCCGTGCAGGCGGCCGCCGACTTCGCCAACCTGCTCACCGCCCTGATGGTGGCGCTGCTGCTGGTGGGGGCCACAATCACCTGGGTGCTGGACCGCAGGCGCATGCAGGCCACAAACGCGGCGGTGGGCAGCGAGCGGCGGTTCGCCGCGCTGGTGCAGAACGCCACCGACCTGGTGATGGTGGTCACCCCGGACGGGGTCGTCTCGTACGCCTCACCCTCCTCACGGCGCCAGCTGGGCTTCGCGGCGGATGAGCTGGAGGGCCGGTCGTTCACCGGCCTGGTGCACACCGACGACGTCCCGGACGCGGAGATGCTGCTCACCCGGGGCGCATCCACGCACAGCGGCGAACCCGTGGCCATGCGCCTGCAGAACATCGACGGGGCGTGGCGGTGGATGGAGACCCTGGCCTCCGATCTCACCGACGACCCCTCGGTGGGCGCCGTGGTGCTGAACTCCCGGGACGTCACGGAACGCCGCGAGATGCAGGACCAGCTCGCGCATCAGGCCTTCCACGACGCGCTCACCGGCCTGGCCAACCGCGCCCTGTTCGAGGACCGCGTGGCGCACGCCGTGGAGCGCAACCGCCGCGAGGGCCGCCCCGTGGCGATGATGCTGCTGGACCTGGACGACTTCAAGACGGTCAACGACAGCCTGGGCCACGCCGTCGGCGACCAGCTGATCCGCCTGGTGGCGCGGCGCGTGCGCGGTGCGCTGCGGTCGGGCGACACCGCCGCCCGCCTGGGCGGCGACGAGTTCGCGATCCTCCTGGAGACCTGCGAGGGCACCGAGGACGCCGAACGCGTGGCCACCCGCGTGCTCAGCGCCGTGGCCGACCCGATCAGCCTCGAGGGCTTCGAGATGGTGGTGCGCGGCAGCATCGGCATCGCCGTCAGCGCGGCATCCCAGGCCGACTCCGAGGACCTGCTGCGCTCCGCGGACATCGCCATGTACGCCGCCAAGGCGCGCGGCCGCGGCGGGTACGAGGTGTTCGCGCCGTCCATGCAGGACTCCGCCCGCCGGCGCATGGCCCTGAAGGCCGACCTGGAGTACGCGCTGTCCCGCGACGAGTTCTTCCTGGAGTACCAGCCCATCGTGGAGCTGGACACGGGCGCCGTGACCGGCGTGGAGGCCCTGCTGCGCTGGCAGCACCCGCGCCGCGGCCTGGTGCGCCCCGACGAGTTCATCCCGCTGGCGGAGGAGTCGGGGCTGATCGTGCCCATCGGCGCCTGGGTGCTGGAGCGCGCCTGCACCGACGCCCAGCGCTGGCGCGAGCTGATGGGGCAGGCCGACTTCTACGTCAGCGTCAACGTGTCGGCGCGCCAGCTGGAGCGCCCCGACCTGGCGCAGGTGTTCGACCGCATCCTGCGCCGCACGCGCATGCCCGCCCGCGGCGTGGTGCTGGAGGTCACCGAGAGCGTGGTGATGAGCGACCCGGCCCGCACCGCCGCCACCCTGGAGAGCCTGCGCGCGCTGGGCACGCGCATCGCCATCGACGACTTCGGCACCGGCTACTCATCCCTGGCGTACCTGGGCCGGCTGCCCATCGACCTGGTCAAGATCGACCGCAGCTTCGTCAGCGGCGTGTCCAGCGAGGACCGCAACAAGGATCTGGCCGCCATGGTGGTGCAGCTGGTGGGCGTGCTCAACCTCACCGCGGTGGCCGAGGGGATCCAGGCCGTGGAGCAGGTGCAGGACCTCCAGCGTCTCGGCTGCGGGCTGGGCCAGGGCTTCTACTTCTCGCGGCCCGTCTCGGCCCAGAAGATCGACGCTCTGCTGGCCGCGGAGGCGCGCGAACGCGGCTCCGCGCGCCCCGGCTCACAGTTCGTGTAGGGGGGCGCGCACCTCCGAATGGGGGTGGTCGCCGTCTGATGTCGAACGTATCCTCCTGAACGGTCCAAGTCCCCGACGCAGGCGGATCGGCGCGTGGAAGGTCGCTGTCCCATCTGCCGCTGGCAGCTGCTGGTACCCGCGCTGCTTGCGGTTTCGCTGGCCGGAACGGTCGGCGGTTGTGCGCTCGTGCAGAACGACGTCACCGGTCGTTCCTCATCGGCGCTGCGCGCCGCCGGGGTGGCCGGGGTGCAGGTCGACGGCGACTACCGCGACGTGTCCCTGTCGGGCCCCGCCGCCTCACGGGACGCCGCGCTGGCGGCGGTGACCTCCCTTCGTGGCGTGCGCTCGGTGCACTACAGCGTCCGTGAGTCCGCGGTGGCCCAGGATCCGCGCATCACCGTGACGGGCCGCGGCGGCCGCTTCACCCTGCGGGGGGCGGTCACGGCCGAACAGCACGCGCAGCTGCTCACGGCCGCGGGCCACGCGGTGAGCGCGCCCACCGACCTGGTGGACCGCATCACCGTCACGCCGGGCGCGGCCACCGACACGCAGAACGCCGCGGTGGAGGTGGTGGCAACGCTCCTGGGCGGCCTGCCCACGGCGCTCACCAGCGGCACCGTCACCCTCACCGGGCGCACCCTCACCGTGTCCGGGCAGCTGCGCGGCGCCGACATCGGCGACATGCAGAGCGTGCTGGACCGCGCGAAGGGCGCCGGCCTGACGGTGGTGACCCACTTCACGGCGTCACCGGGCGCCGCGGCGCAGCCCAAGGTGGTGCAGCAGCGCCTGGTGCAGCTGCTGTCCGGCACCACCATCCAGTTCGACACGGGGTCGGCCACCATCCAGCCCGGCTCGCGGTCCATCCTCGACCGGGCCGCCGCCATCATGGTGCCCGCCATGGCCGGCAACGCCGGGCTGGCGGTGGTGGTGGAGGGGCACACCGACAACGTCGGTGACGCCGCCCGCAATCTGGCGCTGTCGCACCGCCGGGCGGATGCGGTGGTGCAGTACCTGATCGGCAGGAAGGTCCCCGCCGCCCGGCTGTCGGCGCGCGGGTATGGCTCCACTCGGCCCGTGGCGTCCAACGCCACCGCGGCGGGCCGGTATCGCAACAGGCGCATCGCGTTCAGGGTCGTTGGAGGCTGAGCATGGGGTATGTGTTCGCGGAGATCTGGCCGTTGCTGCTGGTGGGCCTCGTGGTGGGGTTCGCCGCCGGCTGGTGGTGCCGCATGTGCCTCCAGCGCGGCGTCCGGCAGGAGCACGCCGCGGAGCTGGCGCACCGCGACCAGGAGCTGACGGCGCTGCGCTCCCGCACCGCCGACCTCGAGGTGGCCGCGGTGGACCTGCAGACGGCGCGCGCGCGGATCGTGCACCTGGAGGGTGACACCGCCGACCTCGACCAGTTGCGCACCCGCCTGGCGGCCGCCGAACGCGAGGCCGCCGACGCCGCCGAGCTGCGCACGCGCATGGACCAGCTGGCCCCGCAGGCCGCCCGCGTTGCCGGCCTGGAGGGGCAGGTGTCCGAGCTGCAGGCCCGCAGCGACGAGATCGACGTGCTGCGGACGCGCCTGGTGTCGCTGGACCGTGAGGCGTCCGACCTGCGGACACGCGTGAAGCAGCTGCAGGAGGACGACCGGCCGCGCATCGGCCAGGCCCGACTCACCGAGCTGGAGGAGGCCTCGCGCCAGCGCACGCTGCTGCAGCAGCGGCTGCAGGAGGCCGAGCGGGCCCTGCAGGCGGCGCAGGGGGCACCGGCCGACCAGCAGCGCAAGCTGGACCAGGCGCAGCGCGACCTGGAGACCGTCAACGCCCGGCATCGCGAGCAGGTGGCCATGCTGGCCACCGCGCGGCAGGAGAACGACGACCTGCGCCGCCGCATCGCCGAGTTGGAGGGCGCCTCCCTGGCCGTCGCCGTCACCCCGGCGGCGGTGCGCTCACCCGCCCCGGCCGCAGACGGCAATGGGGGCAACGGCGCCGCCGACACCGCCACCGTCACCCGCACGGTGGTCGACCTGGACGCGGGCCGCGAGGTGCTGGGCCGCCGCGTGCGCATGGACGACCTCACCCTGGTGGAGGGCATCGGCCCCAAGATCTCCCGGCTGTGCCGCGAGGCGGGCATCACCACGTGGCGCACCCTGTCGGTCACGCCGGTGCCGCGCCTGCAGAGCATCCTCGACGCGGCGGGCCCCTCGTACCGCATGCACGACCCGGCCACATGGCCCCGCCAGGCGGCCCTCCTGGCGGACGGCCGCTGGGACGCGTTCAAGGACCTGATCGCCCAGCTGAGAGGAGGTCGAGCCTAAGGCTCGACCATGCTTTTCATGGTTGACCGCCTGGGATCCGCCGCAGGCGGATCCCACAACTAATTGCGCGTCGAGCAGCCGCCAGAATGACCACCTGGGGTCCGCCGCAGGCGGAACCCGCAACTCATGTCGAAGTCTCCGCCGGCCAGGGTGGGGCTGCGCCCCATGATTGGGGATGGCGCAGGGTGTGAGTCACCCGAGCCACGGATGGCGAGGTTCAACCTGGGACCGGGCAGCCCGTGAGGGCGTTGTGGTGACGGTGAACTCGCCAGACCCGCCATACAGAGCGAAAACGGTCGAAGACAACCTTCTCAAAGGGCGTTCAGGACCTCGATCTCACGATCGAGTTCCTCCACCGAACGGGCGAAGTCCGGGCCGCCGTACTTCGCGTACAGGTGACGCACGATCTTCTGTGAGCCGGCGATGACCTCGTCGCCGTCCACCAGCACCGGGATGCGGGGCTGGCCGGACAGCTCGATCACCTCCGTGCGGGCCGCACGGTCACGCGGCACCTCCACCATCGCCACCGCCACTCCCACGTTGCCGACGGCCTGGCGTGCGGCCGCGCACCACGGGCACTTCCAGCGGTGGAACAGGCGGGGCGGCAAGTCGGCGCTCATCGGTTTCCTCGCGGGCTCGGTGGACGCGCCAAGTACACCACGTCAGTCCTCCTTCTCCGCGAGTTCCCGGAAGGCGTCCGGCACCGCCCTGCGCGAGCTGAACACCACGCCGGCGTAGCCCACCGACGTGCGGCCGAAGCGGGTGCGCACCGCGTCCATGGCCCGGTCGGCGGCCAGGCGGGCCACGGCCGACGACGAGCCGGCGCGCAGGGGGTCGTCCGGCACCACCGGCAGCTCCAGCTGCACCGGCACCCACTCCTCGATGCCCGACACCGACACGGCCAGGAGGCTCACCCACCGCTGGCCGGGGTGGTCGGCCAGGGCCTGCAGCACCAGGGCGTCCGCCACCTCCCGCAGGGTGAGCGTGGAGGCGATGGGCGCCGCCAGCGTGATGGACCGCGTGATGCTGCGCATGTCGGCGAAGCGCACGCGCACGGTCACGGTGCGCCCGGCGCGGTGACGGTCGCGCAGGCGCACCGCCACGCGGTCGGCCAGGTGCCCCAGCACCTCGGCGCGCAGGCGCTCGGTGGGCATGACGCGACCAAGCGCCGACTGGGCGCCCACCGATCGCGCCGGGCCACCTCCGCGCACGGGCCGCCAGTCCTCGTTGCGCGCCAGCGCCCGCACGCGCGCCCCGGCGTGTGCCCCCAGCGTGCCGCGCAGCAACTCGGGGCTGCCGCGGGCCAGCTCGCCGATGGTGGTGATGCCCGCTTGGGCCAGCCGGGCCTCGGTGGCGGGCCCCACGCCCCACACCAGCCGCACCGGCAGGGGGTCGAGGAACTCGCGCTCGGTGCCCTCCGGCACCACCACCAGGCCGTCCGGTTTGGCCACCTGCGAGGCGATCTTGGCCAGGTGCTTCGTACACGCCACCCCGACGGAGATGGGCAGCCCCACCTCCAGCCGCACGCGGGTGCGGATGGTGGTGGCGATCTCCCGGGGGCTGCCGAACAGGCGCCGGCTGCCGCCCACGTCCAGGAACGCCTCATCAATGGAGATGCGCTGGATGGCCGGGGTGTAGGTGCCGAGGATGTCCATCACCCGACGGCTCAGGCGGGCGTACTCCTTGTAGTGCCCGGACACGATGAGCAACTCGGGGCACCGCTCGCGCGCGCGCCGCGCCGACATGCCGCCCTGCACCCCGTGGCGCTTGGCCTCGTACGACGCGGCGAGTACAACCCCACCACCCACCGCCACCGGGCGGCCGCGCAGGGCCGGATCGCGCATCTGCTCCACCGATGCGTAGAACGCGTCCAGGTCGGCGTGCAGGATTGACGCGGCGTCGCCCACCCCGCAAACATAGCGAACACATGTTCCCCCACATGCAGCGCGTCCGTACCGGGACCATCCACCGGCATGGCCCGTGTGCCGCGGCCATCGCGGCACTGCTGATCCTCAGCGGGTGCGGACACGGCTCGGGGGCGCCCGACCAGGCCACCGCGCGGGAGGCCATCCGGGTGGCGGCCCAGTCACCGCGCGGCCGCGCACTGGGCGACGTCTTCCCCCCGTCGCCGGGCGTGATGCCGTGCCTCATCACGGGGGGCGGGCCGCCACCGGGGGTACGGCTGTCCGGCCGGTGCACCGTTGAGGTGCACCGCACGGCCCGGCAGCGCCTGGTGGTGCGGCTCATCGAGCGCTGGGGGCACGCGGGCACCGACCCCGGACCCCTGAGGTACCGCAGCGTGCAGGACTTCCTGCTGTCCGCCGGCATGCGGGTGACGGGTGTGCGCGCCACGGGCGCCATCCCGCCCCAGTACTGGAGGTAGGGGTCGCGCACGGCGGGCCGGTCGGGGTAGCGTCCCGGCGGGGGGTGCACGCCCCGCACCCACGCACACCGGGAGCCCTCATGCGACACACCGCATTCGCCATCGCCGGCCTCGCCGCAGCCACGCTCGTGCCCGCCACCGCCCTGGCCGCCCCACCCACCAACTTCCGCACGCCCAGTGGCAACATCGGGTGCGACATGCGTCCCAACGAGGTGCGCTGCGACGTGCTGCAGCACACCTACACGGCACCGCCCAAGCCCGCCTCCTGCGACTTCGACTGGGGCGGGGCCTTCGTTGTGCGCAAGCACGGTCGCGGCAGGCCCGTGTGCTACTCCGACACGGTGGTGCCACCGCCCGGGCGCAAGCACACCGTGGGCTACGGCACGTCGGTCTACCGCAACGGGTTTCGTTGCACGGTCGCACGAACTGGTGTGACCTGCACCAACGCCGACGCACATGGCTTCGCCGTCTCCCGCCAGGCCTTCCGGCTCTTCTAGTAAGAGCCCGGCGTCCCACCACGTGGTGTTTTCCGCCGAGGGCGTGCGGGCATCACCGGGACCATCGGGAGCGTGTGGCGGACGATGCCGGCGCCGGTGACGACGTTCGACGGGCAAGGGGGCGTGATGGGGCTGACACACATCGGCCGGAGGCGACGCGTGGCGGCGCTGGCGGCAACGGGTGCATGCATCGCGGTGGGCGCGGGCACCGCGGGGGCGGCCACCAAGCCCGCCAACGTGGTGTGCAGGGGCAACCAGCCGCAGTACGGCTACGGCCCGGCCTACGGAACCGACGACGGCAGCTACGGCGTGGGCTCGGGGGCGGTGACCAGCCGCGGCAACCCGTCACACATCACGCTCACCAAGAAGCAGTTGCTGATCAACCAGCGCATCTCCCAGGCCGCCATCGTGCGCATCAGGGCCGTGCAGCAGTGGCTGGACGATGGCGTGACGGCGCGCGACATCTGCGGGGGCGCCCTGGGACCGGAGGATTTCAGCGGCATCACCAGCGACAACGGCGCACCCCCCACCACCCGTCCCGCGCCCGACCCGCGCCCCCTGGTGCTCACCGAGCCCCCCGCGGGCGACCGCGGGTCGGTGCAGCTGTCGCGCGGCCAGATGCTGATCAACCAGCGCATCTCCCAGACCGCGGTGCGCCGCGTCAACGGCCTGGTCACCCGGATGCGCAGCGGCCTCACGGGCGGCGACGTCAAGGACGGCACGCTCAGCGTGGGCGATCTGCGGCAGGCCATGCGCATCACGGCGGTGAGCCCGGTGGCGGCGCCCCCTGCCAGCGTCACGTCCATCGCGGTGGGCGTGCCCGGCAACCCGGCGCGGGTGACGCTCAGCAAGAAGCAGCTGCTGATCAACCAGCGCATCTCCCAGGCCGCGGTGCGGCGGGTCAACGCCGTCATCCTGCACCTGCATGCCGGCCTCAACGGCAACGACTTCCGGAACGGCTCGCTCACCGGCGCCGACCTGGCGCCGCAGACGGTGACCCCGGCCACCACCACCCCGTAGCCCGTCCGGGCGGCGTCCCGCGAAACGGGGGCGCCGCCCGCCGCGCACTGCGGCAAACATGCACCGGCACCGCGCCGTCGCCGATGCGCGAGGGGCACGGTTGCGTCACGCTGAGGGCATGGTGCGAACGCTGCGACAGCCCTTCGAGCGACGGGTGCGGCGGGTGGCCCTGGTCGCGGTGCCCGCCGCGGTGGTGGCCGCCGCCGCGGCCGCGCTCCGCTCACCCCACCTGATGGCCGAGAGTGAAACGGCCCACGGCACCGGCCTGTGGCTGGGCGCCCTCGCGGGGGTGGCCATGCTGCTGGCGGTGTACGTCCTGCCGGTGCTCCTGTTCGCGCTCGCGCTGGGCGCACCCACGCCGCGCCGGCTGCTCGCGCTGGTGACGCTGGCGCCCCCGGCGGCGCTGATGGGGATCCTTCCCTTCATCGCCGCCATCATCGGCGGCTGGGGCGGCGTGGAGCCCATCGCCGTGGTCACCGCCGCGGTGCTGGGCGCGGTGGACTGCGCGGTGTTCGTGGCCGCCATGCGGATGCGCCGGGGCGCGCGGGCTCACGCGGTGACCTGACCCGGGGCGCCGCCGCTCACCTCCGCCGCGGCGATGCCGATGGGCCCGGCGTGCGATTCATCCTCCGAACCGTGCTGCTCCTGGGCCTGCTGGCCGGCGGCGCCTACTTCGCGGCGCACGCACTGCACCGGCAGGCGCTGAGCGTCACCACCACCCCCGCCCGGTTCCGGCACGTGCACACCGGCATGTCCCGCGCCGCGGTGCAGCGCGCCCTGGGCGGCGAGGGGCTCAGCGCCCGCCACCTCCCCCAGGCCCGTGAACTGCTGTCACACGCGTTCGGGGCACAGCCCCGCGGTGCCACCTGCGCGCTGTACGTGGACGTGCCCCATCTGCAGGCCTTCCGGGTGTGTTACCGGCGGGGCCGCGTGGTGGCCACCGCGCACCGCTCGGTGTCGTCATGGACGGGCGGAATCGGGTGACCGCTGTGCACCGTCCGTGGAATCTGTTGGACTTGCGGACATGAGCCCACGCGCGCAGCACGCACGACGTTCGTCCCGGGCCGCCGATGTGCGGCCCTACCAGGAGGGCGACGACCCCGGGTGGGTGGACTGGGAGCTCACGCGGACCTCCGGCCGGATGATGGTGCGCGTGCCCGACGAGTCCGCGGGATCGGTGCTGCCGGCGCCGCTGGACGCCGTGGAGCGCCTGTGGCACACCGACCGGCGCCTGGTGGTGGGCGGCGGTGCGGTGGTGGCCGCGGCCGTCGCGGGCACGCTCGGGATCATGGCCATCAGCTCCTCCGGCTCGGACACGCCGGCCACCACGACGACGCGTTCCACCGCCACGCGCTCCACGGCCACCACGCATCCCAAGCCGCCCGCGGTGCGCGTTCCCACCGGCAACCTCCTGCGCAACGCGGCGTTCGCCCACCGTCTGGCGGGCTGGCACATCGACGGCGGCCGCATGGTGCGCCGGCGCAGCGGCAGGCGGCTGGTGGCACAGGTCACGGCGCGGGCCGCACGACCGGTGCTGGTGACCCAGCGGGTGCCCGTCCGCGTGTCGCCCCGCGGCACCCTGCGGGCGCGCATGATCGTGCGGGCCGCCGCACCCGGCGCGCGGCGCACCCCGGTGCTGCTGCAGGTGCGGGCCCTCAGCGCGGGCGGCCAGGTGCTGGGGCTGCGCGCCGCGCGCGCCACCCTCACCGGCCATCCCCGGGTGCTCACCGTGATGCGGCCCATCCCGCGCGGCATGCGCGCCATCGTGCTGCGGCTCATCGTGCGCCCCAGGCACGCCCAGCGTCACGTGCGGTTCCAGGTGTGGGGCGGCGACCTGCGGATGCGCGCCGCGTCCCGATAGCCGCCGCCCGGCCGGTCAGTCGCCGGCGGTGAGCACGCCCAGGATCTCGTCGCCGTAGCGCTCCAGGCGCGTGGGCCCCATGCCCGCGCAGGCCGCCAGCTGGCGGGCATCCTGCGGACCGCGGCGCGCGATGTCGCGCAGGTGCCGGTCGTGCAGCACCACGTACGCGGGCACGCCGTCGCGCCGGGCGCGTTCGGCGCGCCAGCCGCGCAGGCGCTCCTCCACCGCGGTGGCCGCCGCGTCCAGGGGCGCGTCGGGCGGCGGCGCCGGGCGGGCCGGGGTGGCGCGGGGCGTGGGCGGCGCGGCGGCCGGCGCGGCCGGGGTGTGCGGCGCGGTGCCGGCCATCTCCGGCAGGAACGGCGACGGGCGGCGGCGGTCGCCCAGCACCACCACGTCCCGGCGGCCCCGGGTGATGGCCACGTGCATCACGCGACGCTCCTCCTCGATGTCGTCGGCCAGCCGGTGGGGGAACACCCCCGCCGCCACGCCGAACACCACCACGCGGTCCCACTCCTGGCCCTTCACGCGGTGCACCGTCGCCAGGGTGACGCCCCCCGACGTGGCCGCCCGCGTCAGCGTGTCGCGCAGCCACGGCTCGAAACCGCCCGGGTCTGGGTGCAGGTCGGCCACCTGCGCCAGCGCGTCCAGGTCGTCCAGGTGGGAGGCGCCGGTGGACCCGCGCGCGTCAAGCAGCTCCATCGCGCCCTCCAGGCCCACCACCTCGCGCACCACCTGCAGCACGCGGCGCGTGGTGCCGCCCGCGGCCGCATCCACCACCGCCTGCAGGTCGTCGGCCAGCCCCAGCACCTTCTGGGCCACGCGGGCGTCGTCCATGCGGCGGGCCGTGGCCCGCACGGCGTCCACCGTGACGCGTTCCCCGCGGAACCAGCGCTCCACCCAGATGGGGAACCCGCGTGAGGGGCGCCGCAGCACCTCGATGACGTCGCGGGCCGAGAACCCCTCGGGGGAGGTGGCGATGCGCAGATAGGCCAGCGCCGCGCGCACGCCGGTGCGCTCCAGCACCCCCGCGTCGAGGCCCGTGGCCACCGGCACACCCGCCTGGGTGAGCGCCACCTGGGGGGCGAGCAGCTGGGCGTTGACGCGGGTCAGCACCGCGATGTCACCGGGCGCCACGCCCGCGGCCAGCCACCCCGCGGCCAGCCGCACCACCTGAGCGGCCGAGTCCTCGCCCTCCACCTCCAGCACCCGCAGGCCCTCCGGCGCGTCGGGACGCCCCGAGCGGATGGTCTTGGGCACCCGGCGCCGGTTGTAGCCCAGCAGCGCGGTGGCGGCCCGCAGCACGTCGGGGGGTGAGCGGTAGTTGACGTGCAGCTCGTACTCGGTGGCCCCCGGGAACGCGGCGGCGAAGTCGATGAGAAACCGCGGCGTGGCACCCGCGTGCCCGTAGATGACCTGGTCGTCGTCGCCCACGCCGAACACCTCCAGCTCCGGCGTGGCCAGCAGGCGGATCAGCAGGACGTGGGCCGGGGTGAGGTCCTGGAACTCGTCCACCAGCATGCGCCGGTGCCGGGCCTGCTCGGCGCGGCGCAGCGCGCCGTCGCGCAACAGCAGCTCCACGGCCCCGTACACCTGCTCGTCGAAGTCCACGGCACCCGCCTCGCGCAGCCGCAGCCGGTACGGCGCAAACGCCTCCGCCAGCCCCTCCACGTCGTCGCGCGCCGCCTCCACCTCCGCGGGGTCGCGCAGCCCCAGACGCACCTGCCCCAACGCCTCCAGGTAGGGGGCGATGGGATCGGTGTTGGCGCGGCGGCGACGCACCGGCACCAGGCCCTCGATGATGCGGCGCACGTCGCGCTCGCCCAGCACGGGCGGCCGGGCGCCCAGGGCCCGCGACAGCACGCCGTACCCAAGCGCGTTGAGGGTCTCCACCCGCGGCCCGAACTCGGCGGTGCGCTGCTGCAGCTCGGCCTGCGCCCGCCGGTTGTAGGCCACCGCCACCGTGTCGGCGCGCCCAAGTCCGCGGGCACCGTGCAGGGTTCGCAGGCGTTCGGTGAGCACGCGGGTCTTGCCCGAGCCGGCCGGCGCGATGACGCGGGCCGGCCCCACGTCGTGCAGCACCGCGGCTCGCTGGTCGTCGGCCAGCTCCCCCGGCGGTGGCGCCGCCACGTGGCGATCCACCGCGAGCCGGCCGGCGTCGATGCTCTCGCGGTGCACCAGCGGCGCGGCCAGCCCGGCCACCGCGCCCCGCGGCCCGCCGTCCACCCACACCACGGTGCCGTCGGGCAGCCGTACGTCCCCCTCCGGGCCGTCGTGGCGCACTGCGCCCAGGCGCTCCGCCAGGCGCCCCCACCACCACACGGGGTCGCGCCCGTCGCGCCCGTCACGGTTGTTGGCCCACAGCAGGAAGTGCAGGCGGTCGCCCCACAACTCCAGGTCGTGGCCCACCGACCACACGGGCCCGTCGAGGGTGGCGGGTTCCCGGAGCCGGGCGGCGTCCACCAGCAGGCGGATCACCACGGGCCGCCGCCGCAGCCATGCCTCGTGGAGGGGCTCCACCACCGTGGCGGGATGCTCCAGCGCGGCCCCGTCCACCACCACCTCGGGGGCATCCGCCAGATCCACCGGCACCGCGTCGCCGGCACCCAGCACCACGCCGCGGCCGAGTTGGGGTGGGGGCGGCGTTTGCACGGGGAACAGCCTAGGCAGTTTCAGGGTTTGGTCTGCTCACGGAATCCACACAGTCTGTGCGTTGCGTCCTCCTGCGGCATGCCGATACTCGCTGACGAAGCGCTCAACCCGAGTGAATCCGAACTCCCACGGGAAGGTGCAACGTGCCCAGAAGGATCAGAAGGACCCTCACCACGCTTGCGGTCGCAAGCGTCGCAACCCTCGGCGGGGCCACCGGTGTGGCCCTGGCCCACGGCCACGGCCATGGCCGTGGCCACCACGGAAACGGTTCCGGCACGCCGATGTACGGCACCGGCAACGGCGGCGGTGGCAAGCACGGACGCCACGGCGACAGGCTCGCCAACTGCACGCTCACCGGCGATCAGCTCCTGACCGCCCAGACCAGCCCCATGCTGGCCGCACTTCAGGACCGGCTGGACGCCAAGGTGGCCGCCGGTCGCATCACGCAGGCCCAGGCCGACGCCAAGTTCGCCAAGGTGCAGATGCGCGTGTCGCTGAAGACCCTGGTGCACAACGCCAAGATCGCCCCGCTGCTGACGCTGCTGGGCATGACCCAGGCCGACCTGCAGACCGCCCACCAGGCGGGTCAGTCCCTGCGGGACATCATCGCGTCCAAGGGCGTCACCTCGGACCAGGTGCGTCAGGCGCTGGCCGACGGGCGCGCGGCGGCCAAGGCGGCGCTGGCGGCGGCCTGCCCGGCCACCACCACGCCGAAGACGCCGACCACCACCACGCCCACCACGACCACGCCCACGACCACCACCACCGGCACCACCACCGCGCCCGCCCAGTAGCGGCACGCGGGGTTCGGGGCACGGAACCGGCCCACCGGTTCCGTGCCCCGGGGCTACTCCTCCAGGCGGGGGAGGATCCGGTCCAGAGGACCGGGCAGCCACCAGTTCCACCGCCCGGCGAGGCGCATGAACGCCGGCACCAGCAGCAGTCGCACCAGCGTGGCGTCCAGGAACACGGCCACCGCCAGCCCCAGCGACAGTTCCTTCAACGGGATCAGCCGGTTGGTGAGGAACGACAGGAACACCACCACCATGATGGTGGCGGCCGCGCTGATGATGCGGCCGGTGCGCGCCAGCGCCGCCGCCACCGCCTCGGCGTCGGTCCTGCCGAGCGTGCGGAACTCGCGCACCCTGGACAGCAGGAACACCTCGTAGTCCATGGACAGCCCGAACAGGATGCAGAACAGGAACGGCGGCACCCAGTTGCTGACGTGGCCCAGGTGGTGGAACCCCAGCGGGCCGTCCAGCCAGCCGCGCTGGAACACCAGCACCAGCACGCCGTAGGACGCCACCACCGACAGCAGGGTCATCAGCACGGCCTTCAGCGCCAGCACCGGCGAGCGGAACAGCACCAGCAGCACCAGGAAGGTCAGCGCCATCACCAGGCCGATCACCCGGAACAGGCTGCCGGCCACGGCGCGGTTGAAGTCGCGGTCCTGGCTGGCGGCGCCACCCACGTCCACGTGCAGGCCGTGCAGGCCGGGCACGGCGGCGGGTAGCACGGTGCCTAGCCGGGCCGCGTAGTCCTCGCCCGCGGGGGAGTCCACGGGGTCGGCCGGGAACACGGTGATCTCGGCGGCACGCCCGTCGCGCGAGAAGTTGATGGCCGGCAGCACGCGGGCGGTGCCCGGGTCGCCTGCGATCACGCGCACCAGCCGCGCCAGGTCGGCCGATCCGCGCAGCGAATGCGTGGCGCCGCTCAGCACCACCTGCAGGGGTGAGGCGGCACCCGGGCCCGCCGCGGCCTCGTAGCGGTCCAGCGCCAGGCGCGAGGGTGCGGTGCGCGGCAGCGCCGTCACCCCGCTGGACCCGGTGGTCATGTGCAGGGCGGGCAGGGCCAGCAGCAGCATCACGCCGGAGGTGGCCAGCAGCACCCGCCAGGGACGGCGCATCACCGCGTGCGCCCACCGCATCCAGAACCCGTCCATGCCCCCCTCCCGGCGCGGGGGGCGGCGGAGGAGGCGGCGCAGTCCGGCCCGGGCGTCCAGCCGGAACAGCCAGCCGCCCGCCGCCACCATCACCGCCGGTGTGAGGGTGATGCCCACGGCCACCGCGACCATCACCACCGAGATGGTGCCCACCGCGAACCCGGTGAACAGCGGCACCCCCACCGCCAGCATCCCCGCCAGGGCGACCGCAACGGTGAGGCCGCTGAACACGATGGCCTTCCCCGCGGTGGCGGTGGTGACGGCGGCGGCGTCACCGGGTGTGCGGCCCTCACGCACCTCGTCCCGGTAGCGGCTCACCACGAACAGCGAGTAGTCGATGCCCACGCCGATGCCGATGAGCGGCACCACGTTGTGCACGTAGATCGACAGGTCCACGGCCTGGGCCAGGAAGAACAGCCCGCCCAGGGTGCACACCAGGGCCACCACCGTGGCCAGCACGGGCACGGCCGCCGCCACGATGGAGCCGAAGAACATGGCCAGCACGTACAGCACGAACGGCACCTGGAAGCGCTCGGCGCGCGTGAGGTCGCGCTGATTGATGGTGTTGAAGTCGGCGAAGATCGCCGGGCCGGAGGTGGCCTCCACGCGCACCGCGGGGGTGGCCTGCGCCCTCGCCGCCGCCAGCACCGGGGCCGTGTCGCGCAGCGCCTGGTCGAGGTTGCGGGTGAACCCCACGCTCACCAGCGCCAGGTGCTTGGCGGGGAACGCCAGCGCCGGGTTCTGCACGGGGGTGGTGGCCGCCCCCACCAGGGGCGCCTGCGCCCGCACGGCCGCCGCCACGCGCTGCACCACGCGGTCGAAGGCGGGGTCGCCGGGTTTCAGCGTGTCGGAGGACACCAGCAGCGTCACGCCGGTGGGGTACGCGGTGGCGAAGTCGCGCTCCAGGATCTGACGCGCCCGGTCGGACGTGCTGCCGGAGATCTGGAATCCGCCCGGCGTGAGCTGGTCCTGCAGGCGGGGCGCGAACACCCCCAGCGCCACCAGCACCACGAACCACACGGCGATGACGGCACGGTGGTGCCGGGCACTCCACCGGCCGACCCGCGCGAACGGCCCGGAGGGCAGCCGAGCCCTCTCGAGTGCGGGACCGTCGGTCACGCGGGAATCCTAGCTTCGCAGTGGCGTTTCTTCGGATCCGAGATCCGCACAGCGGATCTCACGGCTCATGTCGAAGTCTCCGCTCACCAGGATGCCCGAGGGCCCCTGATTGGGGATGGCGCTGGGTGTGAATCCGCCGACCCACGGACGGGGAGGTGCAACCCAGGACCGCGCAGCCCGCAAGGGCGCTGTGGTAAGCACCCGCGATCCGAACCCGCCATACGCCGCGTCCGTGTCAGAGGGCAACCCCGTGAGAGGCGGATCTCACGCCTCATGTCGAAGTCTCCGCCGATCAGGAGGCCCGAGGCCCCGAAATTGGGGACGGTGCAGGGGTGAATCCCCCGACCCACGGACGGGGAGGTTCAACTCAGGACCGCGCAGCCCGCAAGGGCGCTGTGGTTGCGGACCACGATCCGAACCCGCCATCCAGAGCGCCAGCGTCAGAGGGCAACCCTGTAAGACGCAGCACGCTCTCGCTCGACCCCCGGAGGGGTCAGCGATAGCGTGCGCCGCCGGATGACCCGCCCCCGCACAGCGCCCGGTGCCCGGATGTGCGCCGCCCTCGGCCTCCTCGCCCTCGCCGCCGCCCCCGCGGCCGGGCTCGGCGCGGGTCCGGTGATCGTGTACGCCGACAACCCCGCCGCGATCGCGATCCACGATGGCGGGTCCCGCGTGGCCGGCATCGGCGACGCCTACCGGCAGGCCCCCGCCCAGGAGGATCCCCGGTACCCCCGGGCCCGCCGGGTGGGAAAGGTGCGCGGCGCCGACCTGGCGGCCTTGAGCGCCGGCGGGATGGTGGCCGCCATCCGCGCCCAGTTGCGGCAGCGGGACGTGGGCGATCTGGTGGCGGTGGACGAGGTGGACGCCCCGCATTTCACGCCGGCACGGCTGAGCGTGCTGGCCGATGCGCTCACCGCCCTGGGCCCCGACGCCCGCCGGGTGGTGTTCTACGTGGCGCCCGGCACCGTGGGACAGATCGGCCGCGCCGACCTGCGCGCGCCGTTGCCCGCGGCCCTGGACCAGCTGGTGCGCACGCTGGCCATGGGCGGGCACACCTACCTGCTGGTGTACCACGGCGACCGCGCGCCCTTCGACCGGGTGGAGATGGGCCGCGACCTCACCGGCTGGCTGGCGCGGTGGCCCACCGACCAGGTGGCTCGCCTGCACGTGATGGTTGGACCCGAGGTGGGCGTGGGCGAGGCCGAGATCTGGAACCGCATTCGCGGCACCGCGGCGGGCCGCGCGCTGCTGGCGACCGGCCCGGCGGCGTTCGGCCTGCGCGGCTCGGCGGAGGCGCTGCACTGGCTGGCTCAGTACCGCACCTTCCTGTCCGCACCCGACGCGCTGCCACCCGGCGGCGCGACGCGCGTGCCCACCGGCGGCGGCCTGTCCCTCACCGTCGCATCGTCGGTGCTGCGCCCCGGCGGGCACGCGCGCATCGCCATCGCACGCCCGGGGCGGGCCGTGGTGCTGCTGGTGCCGCGAGGCGGGACGGGACGGCGCATCGCCGCGGTGATCGGACCCGCCACGCGCACGGTCACGCTGCCCACCGACGTGCGCCCGGGCAACTACGTCATCCGCGCGGTGCTGCTGGGGGACGGGTTGCGCGACGTGGCCGAGGTGCGCGTCCGGATCATCAGACGCTGACCGGCGGCACCGCGCCCGCGTTCAGATTGCGCTGCCCACCAGGGCGCCGATGCCCATGGTGATGCCCATGGCGAACACCCCCCACACCGTCACGCGCACCGCCGCGGGCAGCTTGGGCGCCCCGCCCATGCGCGCCCCGACCATGCCCAGCACCACCAGCGCAACCAGCGTCACGGCGATGGCCAGCTGCACCCGCAGGCCGCCGGGTGCCAGCGCGATGGCCAGCAGCGGGATGACCGCACCGGTCGCGAACGACACCGCCGACGCGTAGGCCGCCTGGAAGGGCCGGGCCAGCCCCTCCACGTCGATCCCCAGCTCCTCCCGGGCGTGCGCCGCCAGGGCGTTGGCATGGGTGAGTTCGCGGGCCACCGCGTCGGCCAGGTCGTCGCTGAGCCCCCGGCTGCGGTAGATGCGCGCCAGCTCATGCAGCTCGGCGGCGGGTTCGGCCGCCAGCTCGCGCCGTTCGCGCTCCAGGTCGGCGCGCTCCACGTCGCGCTGGGAGCTCACCGACACGTACTCCCCCGCGGCCATGGACATGGCGCCGGCCACCAGCCCGGCGATGCCGGCGGTGAGGACGGCCGAGCGGGAGCCACCGGCGGCGGCCACACCCAGCACAAGGCTGGCCACCGACACGATGCCGTCGTTGGCGCCCAGCACGGCGGCCCGCAGCCACTGCGCGCGGTGCACGCGGTGCCGCTCGGGGGGCGAGGTACGCGGGGGGGCGGGCCGGTCGGGCATCTGCGCAACCGACCCTATCCCCGATGCGGTCAACGCGGAATCCGGCGTCGCCGTCAGCCCTCCACGTCGATCATGCGCGCGATGAACACCGGGGTGGTGGTGCCGTCGCCGTTGTCCACCCACCTGGCCTGCGGCGCGAACCGCCCGCGCACCATCAGGGTGTCGGTGTCGGTGAGGTCGCCGATCCCGATGTCGTTGCCGTCGGGGTCCTGGATGGAGGTGCGTGCGGTGACCACCACCGACACGTCGCCCGTGTCCAGCACGCTCGCGTACCGGCGGGCGTGCAGCAGGTCGGCGTTCTCCACGTCCACCGTCCCCGTGTCGCCCGAGGCGTCCGGCACCGCGTCCACGACGTCCGCCTCCATGGTGAAGGTGCGGCGGGTCAGCTCACGCCACCAGCGGCGGCCGTGCCGCACCTGCGGCGCCGCCGGCTGGCCGGTGCCGGGCGTGGTCTCCTGCCCGCCCCCGGAGCCGGTCTGGTCAGACCCGGAGCCCCCCTGCTGGCCGGTGTTCCCGCCGCCGTCCGGCGGCAGCTGCACCCCGGGCGGGCAGGGGACGTCGAGGATGGGGATGATGCACGGCGCGGCCGGGGTGGCGTCGCCGGTGCCGCCACCGGAGCCGTTGGTGGGCCCCTGGGTGGCCATTGCCGGCGCGGCCAGGGCCAGTGAGGCGCCGAGCACCAGCGCCATGCTGCGAATCGTCAAGGTGGAACCATCCCGGGTCGAGGTGCGCCGGGTGCCGACGAGCACCCGAAAACGTCACAGTGGGCATCGCCACAACGCCGAAACGGCCCATCCCGCCCGATGCACTACCCCGCCCTTCCGCTTTGCGGCAGCCACGATCCGCGCATTCCCCGATATACGGCCGGCGACCCGCGGCGTACCTTCGGTGCAGCACGAACCGGACGTTGACAAATCCACCGACGAGCCGCCATCGGCGACCAGCGCACGAAGGCCGCGTCGGACCGCAAACACAAGCGTTCCCACACATGCTGGCGAACGGCAGGCGGGGCACAGAACCCCGCGCGGATCTCCGACGGGGCGGACCATGCGCTCTGGAGCGATCGACGGCCTACGGTTTCATCGGTGGTGTGAATGTCCCGGGCAAGTGGGAGAACAACACCGGACTGAGGTGGAGTGAGCTTCCATGAATTGTGAGCCTCGCGACACGGTCCCTGATGAGGGGGCCGGGTCCGAGGCTCACGTGTGTGCGGGGCCGGTTCGGCCGGCCCGCGCTCAGGTGCCGGAGCTGGAGAAGTGCTGCAGATCCGTGGGTGACGACCAGTGGCCGCCCCAGCCCCAGCCGATGGCCGCGAACGCGTTCACCAGCACGCCGCCCTCCACCGCCATGCCCGGGCGCAGGCGGGAGCGGTCCAGGTAGGGGACGCTGGCCGGGTGGCTGGTGTGCCCGCCCGACACGTACGGGTTCTCGATGGGGTTCACGTCGATGGCCAGCCCGTAGGCGTGCTGCGACCAGTGGGTGGACCCGGTGGCCGGGCGGCAGTTGAAGGCGCTGGTGTTGTCGGCCTCGATCGAGCGGTAGTCATCGCCGCCGTAGGCCTCCACCGGCTGCATCCGCCGGATGGGGAACTCGCCGGCGTACAGCGCGCGAAACACCGACAGCACCCGCGGGGCCACGTCGGCGCGCACCACCACCACGCCCCGCCGGGCGCGATGACCGAAGTCCCAGCGGGTCACCCGCACGGCGCGCAGCTGTCCCAGGCCCACCGGGCACCCGGGTCGCCACACCGACGGGGTCATGCGCTGACGGGCCTGGGCCGACAGATGGGTGATGCCGCCCACGAAGGGGGGCGGGGCGGATGCGGCCGTGGCACCGCCGGCGGTGGCGGCCACCAGGGCCGCGGCGGCCAGCGCGCGAGGGAGACGGGGCATGCCCCAACCGTACGACACCGGGGTCCCGGCACCTGCGCACCCGGGCATTCCCTCGGGGTCGGTCGGTTTTCGGCGGAACATGCCGATACGCATGCTATGAAGCCACGCAATCGCAGGGTCACAGTCATCTGCTCGGCCGCCGCGCTGCTCGCCACCGGCGGGTCGGCCATCGCCAGCAGCTCGCACAGCCCCACCACCTACACGGGGCCCAGCGCCACCGACGGCATCCCGCTGAACATCGCCGCGGGCCCCGGGGACAGCATGTGGTTCACGTACGCATCCGGGGGCGCGTCGCTGATGAGCGTCGATCCCGCGGGGGCGTTCACCGACCGCTCGGCGCTGCTGCCGGCGTCGGCACGACCCTACGACCTGGCGATGGGCCCCGACGGTGACCTGTGGGTCACCGAGAACGCGGCCGACCGCGTGGCGCGCATCACCCCCGCCGGCGCCGTGGCGGACCCGGGCGTGGCCCTCCCGGCGGGCAGCCATCCCACGGGCATCACCGCGGGGCCCGACGGCAACATGTGGGTGACCCTCGCGGGAGCCCCCGCCGGGATCGCGCGCATCACCACGGCCGGCACGGTCACGGTGTTCCGGACGGGGGTGCTGCCCGTGGGCGAGCCCGCGGACATCACGGCGGGCGCCGACGGCAACCTGTGGTTCACCTACGGGACCCTGCCGATGACCGGGCGCATCACGCCCACCGGCGAGGTCACCACGTATGCCGCGGGCCTCACCACCCTGGGCACCGGCCAGCAGGTCGCCGCCAGCCCCGACGGCACCGTGTGGGCCACCTTCACCAAGGGCCTGGCCTCGTTCAAGGCCAACGGGAACATCGCGGTGATGCGCGACAGCGCCATCAGCTCCGCGTTCGGGCTCACCTCCGGCGGCGACGGCAACATGTGGTTCGGCGACCGGGCGATCCGCCAGCTGTTCGGCGTGAAGCCCAGCAGCCACCACATCGAGGACTTCGCCGACCTGGGCAAGGGCGCCTCGCCCGCGGGCATGACGCACGACGGGCAGGGCAACGTGTGGGCCGTGGGCGGCGGCTACCCCGCGGTGGTGTGGCGGTACGGCCTGGCCGCACCGGTGCTGGCGGATGTCAGCGCCACGCCCAGCACCACGCCGGGCGCGGGCACCGCGACGGTGGGCTTCCGGCTCAACTCGAACGGCCAGGACACCAGCTACGTGGTGCAGTTCGGCATCGGCGACACGTTCTCCCGGGTGAGGTCGGGCCAGATGGACGGCGCCTCCAGCGCCGCCCGGTCGGTGACCGTGCCGCTCACCGGGCTGCGGGCGGGCTCCACCTACACATTGCGCGTGGTTGCCGGCAACGACGCCGGCTCGGTGAAGTCGGCCAACATCACGTTCACCACCCCCGCCGCCCCGACCAGCGGTGGCGGCACCGGCGGCACCCCGCCCACCACCACCCCCGGTGGCGGCACCGGTGGTTCCAAGGGCGATGACGACACCACCACGCCCCGCCTGGGCCAGTCGGTGGTGATGAACCCGGTGCAGGGCCACGTGAAGGTGCGCCTGCCCGGCGCCTCCGAGGACGTCCCCCTGGACGTCGCGGGACGCCTGCCGGTGGGCACCACCGTCGACGCCACCGACGGCGTGGTGAAGGTGCACACGGCCGTGGCCGGCAAGCCCGCCCAGACCGCCACGTTCTGGGGTGCGCGCTTCAAGCTGCGCCAGGACGCCGCGGGCAAGGGCATGACCGACCTGGTGATGGACACCTCGCCGGTTCCCGGGTGCCCGGTGATCCACGTGTACAACGGCCCGCCGGAGCTGACGCCCATCGTCACCCTGGGGCCCACGGCCACCGTCACGGCCGCGAAGCGGAAGAAGCCGCACCGCGTGCTGTGGGGCAGCGACCACAACGGCCGCTTCCGCACCTTCGGCCGCGACAGCGTGGCCACGGTGCGCGGCACCAGGTGGGCCACCGTGATGACCTGCACGGGCACCATCACCCGCGTGGTGAAGGGTGCCGTGTCGGTGCGCAACCGCCGCACCGGTCGCACGGTGCTGGTTCGGGCGGGGCATTCCTACTTCGCCAGGAAGGGCAACTGACCCACGTTTCCGGGGTGGTGCGGCGGTGTTCCACCGCCGCACCGCCCCGAAGGCTCATCCCGGTATCGCCAGAACCGATACACCGGGAATGAAGCGCAGACACCCCCGCCTCCTCATCTGCGCGCTGGGCCTGGCCGCACTCGGCAGCACCGTGCCGGCCGCCGCAGCCGCAACGTTCACGCAGTTCAGCGCCGGCGTCGTCACCGACGCCCGGCCCCTCAACATCGCGCGCGGCGCCGACGGTGACATGTGGTTCACCTACGCGCTGGGCAGCGGATCGCTGGCACGCATCACCGCCGACGGCGTGGTGACCGACCTCAGCGGCACCGTCCCCGCCGACCGGCGCCCCTACGACCTCACCCTGGGCCCCGACGGGGCCATGTGGTTCACCGAGTCGGCCGTCGGCCGGATCGGCCGCCTGGCACCGGACGGCACCTACGCCGAGTTCTCCGCCGGCCTGGGAGCCGACAGCGTGCCCAAGGGCATCACCGCGGGCCCCGACGGCAACCTGTGGTTCACCCTCTCCGGCGGCACCGGCGGCATCGGGCGCATCACCCCCGCCGGGGTCATCACCGTCTTCACCGCCGGCATGGCCGCCAACGGCGGCGCCGTGGACATCGTGGCCGGCTCCGACGGCAACCTCTGGTACACCAACTACAACAACTACGCCATCGGGCGCATCACCACCTCCGGCACCATCACCGAGTTCGGGGCCGGGCTGGCCTTCTGGCAACGCCCCGCCAACATGGTGCTGGGACCCGACGGCAACGTGTGGGTGGGCGTGCAGATGCTGGGCGCCGTCATCACCAGGGTGGAGCCCTCCGGCGCCGCCACCTCGTTCGGCGCCGCCGTCAGCCAGATCGACGAACCCGCCGGGATCGGCGTGGGCGCCGACGGCAACATCTGGTGGGACGACCAGGTCCAGAACGCGGTGGGCTACGTCACCCCGCAGGGCAACATCACGCTGGCCACCACCTCCCCGGCGCCGCTGGAGCCGCAGGGCATGGCGGCCGACGCGCAGGGAAACCTGTGGTTCGTGGCCGGCGGCGCGCCGGCGCGTGTGTGGCGCATCGGCATCGCCAAACCCGAGGCCGGCACCGTCACCGTCACGCCCACCACCACGGGCGCCACCGTGAAGCTGCCGGTCAACCCCAACGGGCAGCCCACCACCGTGCACGTGGACGCCACGGCGGGCGCCGCCACGCGCAGCGCCGAGGTGACCACCGGCAGCACCTCCAGCGCCTCGCACACCGTGACGCTGTCGTTGACCGGGCTCACCGCGGGCACCCAGTACCGCTACCGCATCACGGTGACCAACGGCTCCGGTGCGGCCACCGTGCCGCAGGGCACCTTCGCCACGCGCGACACCTCCGCCACCGCGAACCCCACGCCGGTTGTGGGCACCTCGGTGCTGATGGCCGCCACCCAGGGCACGGTGACCGTCCGCACCCCCGGGTCGGCGGGCCCGGTGCCCCTGGGCACCACGGGCGGCACGCTGCCGGTGGGCACTGTGGTGGACGCGAGCGCCGGGCGCGTGCGCCTCACCCTCGCCATGCCCGGCGGCGGCACCCAGACCGGCCGCTTCTGGGGCGCCAGGTTCACGGTGCGCCAGACCAAGGGGACGGGACTCACCACCATCGTCACCGACCGCACGCTGTGGGCGGGTTGCACCACGGCCGCACTGCGCGGCGTCCGTGCCGCCAGGAAGCCACCGCGCGTACTGTGGGGACACGACAGCGGGGCCAGGTTCACCACCCGCGGGCACAACAGCGTGGCGACGGTGCGCGGCACCACGTGGTCCACCACCGAGACCTGCACGGGCACGCTGACGCGCGTCACCGAGGGCTCGGTGGCCGTGCGCGACCTGCGCACCAGGCGCACGCGCGTGGTGACCGCGGGCGGGCGGTACCTGGCACGCACGCGCGGGGTCTCATGACGCCCGCCGGCGATGCCGACGCACCCGGGGTGAGACCCAACCGATCCAGCACCCCGCGGTAGGTGGGCCCGGGCGTGCACAGTGCGGTGCCCGAGCGGCCGGCGGCGGCCAAGCTGCGCTGGGCGATGGCCCTGGCCATCGTGGCCGCGCTGCTGGCCGCCGTGGCCCTGCAGTCCACCGGCGTGGCCCAGCGCCTGGAGGACGACACCGTGGATGCGCGGTTCCACGCCCGCCCGGCGCACGTGCCCGGTGATGTCGCGGTGGTGGGGATCGACGCCGAGTCCTTCTCCCGGCTGAGGGCCCAGTGGCCGTGGCCGCGCGCGTGGCATGCGCGGATGGTGGACATCCTGCGGCGCGCGGGTGCCCGGGTGATCGCCTACGACGTGCAGTTCACCGAGCAGGATCGGCAGCACCCCGCCGGCGACATCGCCCTGTACGACGCGGTGGCCCGGGCCCGCAACGTCGTGCTGGCCACCACGGAGACCACCGCGGACGGCCACACCAACGTGCTGGGCGGGGACGCCAACCTGCGGGCCGCCCACGCGCGGGCCGCCGCCGCCAACTTCGGCATCGACACCGGCGAGGTCACCCGGCGTGTGCCGTACGCCCTCAGCCACCTGGACACCATGGCGGTGGCCGCCGCGGGCCGGGCGCTGGGCCGGCGGGTGCCGCGGTCCTGGTTCACCCACGGCGAGGCCATCATCGACTACGCGGGCCCGTCCCGGACGGTCCCCACCTACTCCTTCGAGCGCGTGCTGCACGGGCATTTCCCCAAGGACGCGTTCCGAGGGCGCGTGGTGGTGGTGGGCGCCACCGCACCCAGCCTGCAGGACGTGCACGCCACCCCGGCCTCCACCCGCCCCATGTCGGGCCCCGAGGTACAGGCCAACGCCATCCGCACGGTCCTGCACGGGGTCCCGCTGCGTCCCCAGAGCACCCGGGCCCAGTGGATCGTGGTGCTGCTGATGGGCCTGGCGCCCGGCCTGCTGACGCTGCGTCTGCGCCTCATCCCCACCCTGGTGGGGAGCGCGGCGGTGGGGCTGGCGTTCACCGCCGTCGCCGTGTGGCTGTTCGACCACGGCCTGGTGGTGACCATGGCCGCCCCCCTGCTGGCGCTGGCGGCGGGCACGGGGTTCACCACCGTGGCCCGGTACGTGGGCGAGGTGCGCGACCGGCGGCGATACGCCTGGCTGACCCAGGTACTGGAGGCCCGTGTGGCCGAGCGCACCGCCGAGCTGCGCGCCACCCAGCGCGAGGTGGTGCAGCGGCTGGGCGCCGCGGCCGACTCGCGCGAGGCCGAGACCGGCCGGCACATCGAGCGCGTGGGCCGGCTGTGCGAGGCGCTGGCCCTGCGCGTGGGCTTCACCCCCACCGAGGCCGAGACCATCCGGCTGGCCGCCGCGCTGCACGACATCGGCAAGATCGGCATCCCGGACAACGTGCTGCTGAAGGAGGGGCCCCTCACCCGCGAGGAGTGGGAGGTGATGCGCCAACACACCACCATCGGTGGCGACATCCTGGCCGGTTCGGAGACCCCGCTGGTGCGCTTCGCCGAGCAGATCGCCCGCACCCACCACGAATGCTGGGACGGCACCGGGTACCCGGCCGGGCTCATCGGCCAGGAGATCCCCGTGTCCGGCCGCATCTGCGCCATCTGCGACGTGTTCGACGCCCTGCTGAGCTCGCGCACGTACAAGCGCGCGTGGCCGCTGGAGGCCGTGCTGGCCGAGCTGCGCGAGCTTGCCGGGCGGCAGTTCGACCCCGACCTGGTGGACGCGTTCGCTCGCATCGCACCCGGCCTGTACGTGGAGCTGGGCTACGGGGACGCGCGGACCGCGCCCGTGCCGGAGGCGGCACCCGACGCGCTGGCCTGAGCCTGAAGCGCGCCGGGCGGACCCCGTTAGTGCACGCGGTCGGGCAGGTCCCCGCGGCGCAGGCGGCGGTACAGGTCCAGTGACTCGGCGATGACCTGCATGGCGTCCTCCACGCCCAGCGGGTCGTCCACCACCACCTCCTTGTTCTCCAGCGCCTTGTAGTCCTGGAAGAACCGGCCCATCTCCTTGAGCACGTGCGGGGGCAGCTCGGTGTGGTTGTTGTAGGCGCCGAAGGCGGGGTCCTGAGTGGACACCGCGATGATCTTGTCGTCCACGCCCTTCTCGTCGCGCATGCGCATCACGCCGATGGCGTGCGCCTCCACGATGGCCAGCGGCACCACCGGCTCCTGGCTGAGCACCAGCACGTCCAGCGGGTCGCCGTCGTCGCAGTAGGTGCGCGGGATGAACCCGTAGTCGGCGGGGTAGTGCACGGCGGAGTACAGCACCCGGTCCAGGCGCAGCAGCCCCGTGGACTTGTCCAGCTCGTACTTGTTCTTGCTGCCCTTCGGCACCTCGATGACCACCGGGAACGAGGTCTGGACGGTCTTGTCGTCCACGTACACGTCATGCCAGGGATGCATCTGGGGTCTCCTTAGGAACGCTGGCCGGCGTCGGCCGACTTCCGGTTTTTCGTGAGCTTGGCACGCTGGGTGGCGCTGAGCTCCACCTTGCGCAGCCGCACCGACGAGGGGGTCACCTCCAGGCACTCGTCGTCACCCACCACCTCCAGCGCCTCGTCCAGGGTGAGGGCGCGATGGGCGTCCAGCCGCACCAGCTCATCGGCGGTGGAGCTGCGGATGTTGGTGAGCTTCTTCTCGCGGGTGGGGTTGACGTCCAGGTCCTCGGCCCGGTTGTGCTCGCCCACGATGGCGCCCTCGTACACGTCGGCGCCGGGGCCCACGAACATGGTGCCGCGGTCCTGCAGGCCCATCAGGGCGTGTGTGGTGGTGACGCCGCTGCGGTCGGACACCAGGCTGCCGTTGGGGCGGGCCTTCAACGGCCCCTGCCACGGCTCCCAGCCCTCGAACAGCTGGTGCAGCACGGCGGTGCCGCGGGTCTCGGTGAGCATCTCGGTGCGCATGCCGATGAGACCCCGCGTGGGCACCAGGTAGGTCATCCGCACCCAGCCGGCCCCGTGGTTGCCCACGTCCACCATGCGGCCGCGACGGCCCGCCAGCAGCTGGGTGACCGCGCCCATGTGCTCCTCGGGCACGTCCACCATGAGCCGCTCCACCGGCTCCACCAGGCGGCCGTCCACCTCGCGGGTCACCACCTGCGGCCGTCCCACCGTCAGCTCGAAGCCCTCCCGGCGCATGGTCTCCACCAGCACCGCCAGCTGCAGCTCGCCACGGCCCTGCACCTCCCAGGCGTCGGGCCGCTCGGTGTCCAGCACGCGCAGGCTGACGTTGCCCACAAGCTCCTGGTCCAGGCGGGCGCGCAGCATGCGCGCGGTGAGCTTGGAGCCCTCCCGCCCGGCCAGGGGCGAGGTGTTGATGCCGATCACCACCGACATGCTGGGCTCGTCCACGCTGAGCACCGACAGGGGCCGCACGTCCTCCGGGTCGGCCAGCGTGTCGCCGATGGTCACCTCGGGCAGCCCGGCCACCGCGATGAGGTCACCGGGACCGGCCTGGTCGGCATCCACGCGCTCGAGCGCCCGGGTGAGGTACAGCTCGGTGATCTTGGCCCGCTCCACGCTGCCGTCCGCGCGGCACCAGGCCACCTGCTGCCCGCGACGGATGGTGCCGTGGCGCACGCGGCACAGCGCCAGCCGGCCCACGTACTGGGAGGCATCCAGGTTGGTCACCAGCGCCTGCATGGGGTGCTCGGGATCGAAGTCCGGCGGCGGCACGTGGCTGAGCAGGGTCTCGAACAGCGGCGTGAGGTCGGTGCCCGGCTCGCCCTGGGTGAGCGAGGCCTGCCCGGCCTTGGCGTTGCAGTAGACGATCGGGAAGTCGATCTGGTGCTCGTCGGCGTCCAGGTCCATGAACAGCTCGTAGACCTCGTCCACCACCTCGGCGATGCGGGCGTCGGGGCGGTCCACCTTGTTCACCACCAGCACCACGGGCAGGCCGTGGGCCAGGGCCTTGCTCAGCACGAAGCGGGTCTGGGGCAGCGGCCCCTCGCTGGCGTCCACCAGCAGCGCCACGCCGTCCACCATGAACAGGCCGCGCTCCACCTCGCCGCCGAAGTCGGCGTGCCCGGGTGTGTCCACCACGTTGATGGTGACGCCGCCGTAGTTCACGGCGGTGTTCTTGGCCAGGATCGTGATGCCCTTCTCACGCTCCAGGTCGTTGCTGTCCATGACCCGGTCGGCCACGTCCTGGTTGTCGCGGAAGGCGCCCGTCTGCCACAGCATGGCGTCCACCAGGGTGGTCTTGCCGTGGTCGACGTGGGCCACGATCGCGATGTTTCTCAAGTCGTCTCGGTGAGCCACGGCGGCGCATGGTAGCGGCCGCGGCAACCCGGGGCCGTGGATGCGGAAACATCCTGTCGCGCGAAGGCCACACCGCTGCAACCTCCGGCGGCGGCGATGCGGGGAACATCGTGGCCGCGCACCACCCCCTGGGTGCGCACCCTTCCCTCGTCTCAAGGAGACCACGCGTGCCCACGCCGCCGCGCCGCAGGTTCATCGCCGCCGCCCTCTCGGTCACCGCCCTCGCCGCCGGTGCCGCCATCGCCCTCGCCGAGCCGGGCGGGGTGGGCTTCACCGACATCCCCACCGCCCAGCCCAAGCAGGACGGCACCCCCGTGCCCAACGTCATCACGCCCGGGTACGTCACCCACACGGTGGCCGACGGGACCTACCTGCTGGAGAACCCCGGCACGGTCACCGGCAGCGCGCCGCTGGGCATCGCCGCGCCGGCCGCCCCCATCGCCATCGACCGCTACGGCATGTACGGCGACGGCCCCATGCTGGCCGCCACGGGCACCATGGGCACCCTGTCGGAGCCCGACAAGAACACGTACCTGGTGTTCCCGAAGGGCGTCATCAAGGGCGCCGACCCCACCTACGACTACGGCCGCCGGTTCCTGTACCAGGGCCACGAGGCGGGCCCCGCCAACGTGGGCTACCTCACCCGCATCAACCTGGACGCCGACCAGGCGCACCGCGTGACGCTGCTGGCCGGCGCCGACAAGGCCGGCAACCAGATCCCGGCCATCGACGGCTCCATCTGGAACCCCTTCAGCCAGACGCTGCTGTTCTCGGGCGAGGAGGGCAACAAGATCGGCGGCATCTGGCAGTCCACCGCCAACCTGCCCAGCACCGTCACCGACATGGTCGGGGTGTTCGGCCGCGGCAGCTACGAGGGCATCAGCGTGGACAACGCCGGCAACGTGTGGCTGGTGGAGGACGCCGGCGGGGCCAGCCCCAGCTCGGCCAGCCCCCTGGACAACGCCCGCGTGGCCAACAGCTTCGTGTACCGCCTGGTGCCCACCGACAGGACCGACCTCACCAAGGGCGGCAAGCTGCAGGTGCTGCAGGTGGCCTCCCGGGCCACGGGCAACCCGGCCATCAAATTCGCGGCGTGCCCGGCCCCGGCCACGGACGCCTGCCTGGAGGCCCAGGTGACCAGCCAGGACCTCAAGGACCTGCACACCCCGGGGCTCACCTTCGCGACCAAGTGGGTCACCATCCACGACACGGCGGTGGACGGCACGGCCTCGTTCGACCCGAACGCACTGGCCAAGACCAAGGGCGGCACGCCCTTCAAGCGGCCCGAGAACGGCGCGTTCCGCCCGGGCACCTCCTTCAAGGAGTTCTTCTTCACCGAGACCGGCGACACCAACGCCGACAAGGGCTCGGGCGCGGCCTACGGCCAGTTCGGCGGCGTCTACCGGCTCAGCCAGGCCGCCCCGTCGGCGGACACCGGCACGCTGTCCATCACCTACGTGGGCGACAAGGCCCACACCGGGCTGGACAACCTCAACTTCCTCACCCGCACCCAGCTGATGACGGTGGAGGACGCCGGCGACACGCTGCACACCCAGCGCAAGGCCACCGACTCGGCCTACCTCATCGACGTGACCGCCGCGCAGCCCAAGGCGGTGCGGTTCTACGCCCAGGGCCGTGACGCGGTGGCGACGTTCCGCAACGCCGACAACGAGATCACCGGCATCATCGCCAGCAACGGCGACCCGACGGTGAAGGGGATGATGGGTGCGGTGACCCCCACCCCGTTCCGCCAGGGCTGGCGGGTGTTCTTCACCAACCAGCACGGCATGAACGTCACCCAGGAGCTGGTCCGCCAGCCCGCCCAGGGCGGCGACTGACGCACCCGGACCCGGTGGCCGCCCTCACGCGGGGCGGCCCCCGCCGTGCGTCACACCCGGCGCGCGCGGCGCTTGTCGCGCTTGTAGGCCCGGTAGGCGCTCCACAGCACCGGGATCACGGCCACCATCAGCCGGCGCAGGATGGTCTTGTTCAGCACGCGGACTTCCCCTCGTCGTGTCGCCGGCGCAGCACCGGTTCGGGATGAACGTACCCGGTGGCGCACGCGTTCACCGCGAACCCTCTTGGGCCGAGCCTCCGGTTGAGGTACAACAGTAGTGCGTCACCCGAGGGGTTGGGCGCTCCCCACGTTGCCCGAACCTCGTTCCACGGGTGCGCACCGAGGTGCGTGCGATACGGACATCGGGAGGGGAGATGGGCGTTCGGCGGTTCGGCATGAGAGAGCTGGCGGGGCGTGACGTCACATCGTCCGAGGGGGTGTACCTCGGCCGGGTCGAGGTGGTGCACACCGACCACCTGGGCCGTGCCCGCTACGTGGGCATCACCGTGGGGCGGTTCGGAACCGCGCTGCGCGTGGTGCCGGTGGACGGCCTCACCGACGACGGGCGGGTGTTGGTGCTGCCGCATACCGCGGCCCTGGTGCACAGCTCCCCCGCCTGCGCGCCGGGTGACGCCATCCCCTACGCGTGCGAGCTGGAGGTGTCGGCCCACTTCGGCACCCCGCTGCGACCATGGGACGACAACTGTGACGAGTGGCTGGACCACGACGAGTCGTCGCCGCACAGCGATGCTCTGCACCGCCACCTGCTGTCGGCCCAGGCCGAGTGGGGTGCCACCGACGACATGGGCGGGCCCCTGGCGGCCCGCGGCACCCGCACGCGGGTGAGGGTCCGCCCGGTGCCGGTGGAGCACCACGGCCCGGCTGTGCCCGGGTTCGCCTGACGGCGACCGCTACGCGGTGCCGGCCACCACGGCCACGCCGACGGCGATCCAGGCGATCCCCCCGATCTGTCGGGGGGACAGCCGTTCCCCGTCGATGAGGAAGGCGCCCACGGCGGCCAGCGCGCTGAACTGACTTCCCACCACGCTGGTCACCGCGATGCTGTCGCGCGCCCCCAGCGCGAAACACACCAGGCCCACCACCTCCAGCACCCCGGTCACCGCGGCCCAGTGCAGGCGCCGGGACGGGCGGCCCGGCCGGACGCCGAACGGCAGGGCGCCCAGCACCGCCGCCACCCCGACCACCCGGGCCGGCAGCGCCACCCACCCGGCCGGCACCTGGCTGGAGACGTGGCCGCTGGCGTACAGGGTGACGCCGAACATCAGCGCGGCCACCATGGCCAGCAGCACGGCCGTGGCCCGCCCGTCGCCCGCATCCGGGGTGGATGTGGCCCGGGTGCCGGAGGCCACGAAGGCCACGCCCACCGTGGCCAGCCCCAGGCCCACCAGCGTCCACGGCCCCGGCCGCTCACCGGCCAGGATCGACAGCGCCGCGGCCAGCGCACCCTCGGTGGACACCAGGGCGGCCACCACGCCCACATGCCCGCGCGCGAACGCCGCGTACGAGCACCCCAGGCCCGCCACGTTGGTGGCACCCGCCAGGGCCAGCCAGACGATGGTGCCCGCGTGGAGCCCGCCGCGCGGCGTGCCGGCCCACACCGCCAGCGGAACCGCCAGCACCAGGCCCACCAGCATCACCCACGACAGGGTGCGCAGGGGGCCCACGCGGCGGGCCGAACGCGAGGAGGTGATGGCGCCCGTGGCCCACACCAGCGCCGTGAGCCCCCCGAACAGCAGCGCCGTCATGCGGGGAACAGGTCGCAGGCGGACGCGTCGCGGGCGCGCGCGCCGCGGGTGAGGGCATCCGCGGTGCCGGCCGGTGCCTGCGCCACCAGGCGCGGCAGGGGCACCAGACCGGCCCCCCACACCCCCGCCAGGCATGCCAGCACGCGATCGCGGGCCGCCAGCAGCGCCGCGGCCCGCTGCGGGTGGTCGATGCGCTCCTGCACCAGCCGGGACCGCACGCCCAGGCGGCCCAGCACCGCGTCGGCGGCGTCGATCCCCGCGCGCACCACCGCGCCGGCCAGGGGGTCGGCCGGCGCCCACGACGGGGGCTGCGGCAGGTGGCCGGCGGCGGCGGACGCCGGCGTCACCGCGTCCAGGCCGACCTTGCTCAGGACCGCCGACCAGTCGGCGAAGGCCCGCGCGCGGGCCCTCGCGGCCGTGGTGAGGTCCCCGCCGCCGCCCGCACCCACCGTGACGCCCTTCAGCCGCGACAGCGGGGTGCCCACGGGCCCGGGGTCACCGTTGCGGCCCAGCACCAGCGCCAGGGCCACCAGCGCCGCCACCCCCACCACGAGCCCGCCGCGCCCGAGGGGTCGCCGCAGGACGTTCACCAGGGCAGGCGGCCCGGATGCACCAGCGGCACGCGCTCGCCGTGGCGCGCCATCTCGATGCGCACCAGCATCGTCTGCACGGCCACGTCCACCGTGGGGTTGAGCTGCAGGTCGGCGCGCGTGGCCTCCAGCTCCGCGATGGCCCGTTCGCAGAACGCCGCCGGTGCGGCGGCGCGGGTGATGCGGTCGGTGAGGTGCCGATGGCGCACCGTGCCCGGCGAGCCCACGGCCACCGCCAGGCCGTCGGCCACCACCGCGGCGGCGCCCCCCATCACCGCCTCCCACCCGTCGTTGATCATGCGTCGCCGCTCACGCTTCTGCTGGTCGTCGGCGCGCTTGGCGGCGGTCTTGCCGCCGCGCTTGCCCTCCAGCTCCGCGGCGGCGCGTCGCAGCTCCACCAGCTCGGGCGAGGGGTGGTCGGCGGCGGCGGCCTCCATGCGGGCCTGGGCCTCGTCCACCATGCGGCGCCCCGAGCGGCCGCCCTCCAGGATGCCCAGCCCCATCTGCATCCCCACCTCCCGCATGGAGCGGTGGAAACCGTCGCCCGCAAGCGCCATGGGCCCCTCGGCGCGGGCCATCGACTCGGCCAGCTCCGCGTCCACGCCGCGGTCGCGCAGGTGCCCCGCCACGGTGCGCCACCCCGGCGTGCGGAACGGCACCGGCACGCACCGGGAGCGGATGGTGGGCAGCAGGTCCTCGGGCCGGTCGGTCACCAGGATCACGTGCGAGCCCGGCGGCGGCTCCTCCAGGGGCTTGAGGATGCGGTTGCCCGCCACGTCGCGCAGGCGCTCGGCGCCCTCCACGATGGCCACGCGGCAGCGTCCCACCACGGGGCGGGTGGCCAGGTCGCGCAGCGCGTCCTCCAGGTCCTCCACCAGGATCTGCGCCCCGGAGGCCCGCACCACCGACAGGTCGAGCGACGCCCGCCCCGGGTCAGCCGCGGGGTCGATGCCGATGAGGTGGCGGGCCACGGCGGCGGCCGCGCGGCGCTTACCCGTGCCCGCGGGGCCCGAGAACAGGAACTGCTGCGGCACCCGGCCGTGCGCCAGTGCGCCCGCCAGCACCATCCGCGCCAGCGGCTGGTCGGGGATGTCGATCACGCCCGCGCGTCCAGGGCGGCCAGCACCCGCCGGTGCACGTCGTCCGGATCACCCATGCCGTCAACCATGACGATGCGCTCGGGGAACCGGCGCACCAGCTCCCGGTACCCGGCCTGCACCTCGCGCTGCAGGGCCAGCCCCTCCGCCTCGATGCGGTCGTCGCCGCCGCCCACCCGCCGGTGCTGGGCCTCCTGCGGGGGCAGCTCCACCAGGAACGTGGTGCCGGGCATGCAGCCGTCCACCGCCGTGAGGTTGGCCTGCCACACCGCGTCCACCCCGAACCCGCGGGCCGCGCCCTGGTAGGCCAGCGAGGAGTCCACGAACCGGTCGCACACCACCCACGCGCCCTCCTCCAGGGCGGGGCCGATGACGTCGGCCACCAGCTGGGCGCGCGAGGCCGCGAACAGGTGGATCTCGGCGGCGGGGGCCACCCGCCCCCCGTGGGCGTGCAGCAGCAGGCCCCGCAGGGCGTCGCCAAGCGGCGTGCCACCCGGCTCCCGCGCCTCGACCACGCGCAGCCCCCGGGCGCGCAACGCGGTCGCCAGCAGCCGCGCCTGGGTGCTCTTCCCGCAGCCGTCCAGGCCCTCGAAGCTGATGAACCGGTTGTTCACCACGGGTGCACCCGCAGCGCCGTGGCCGCCACACCTGCGGCCACTCCGGCGATGATCACCCAGCCCGCCCAGCGGACCCATCGGCCGGGTCGCAGGGGTTCGGTGCTGCGCTGGGCCTCGACCCGCAGCCGCGCGTACACCCCCGGCCGCGGACCCCCCTCGGGTGGTGTGCCTGGACTCATGCGCGCATCCTCGCCGATCGGTGTGTTGTGACGGTTGCGTTTGTGAGCAACACTGGCTTGGTTTGGGTGGCACCCGGCCGCCCCGCATCGAGGCTACCAGGGGGCCGAGTGAGCTCAGCCATCGTCACCGGCGGCGCCGGTTTCATCGGATCCAATCTCGCCGACGCGCTGCTGGCGCAGGGACGCGACGTGCACGTGGTGGACGACCTGTCCAACGGCACGCGCGCCAAGCTGCCGCCCACGGCCACGTTCCACGAGATGGACATCCGGGATCAGGCCGGCATGGTGGCCCTGGCGCAGCGCGTGCGCCCCGCGGTGATCTTCCACCTGGCGGCCCAGGCCGACGTCCGCAAGGCCATCGAGGACCCCGGGTTCGACGCCTCCGTCAACGTCATCGGCACCCTCAACGTGCTGGAGGCCGCCCGCGCCGCGGGGGCCAAGGTGGTGTTCGCCAGCACCGGCGGCGCCGGGTACGGCGAGTACGAGGGCCTGCCCGTGCCCACCCCGGAGACCTCCGAGACCCGGCCCATGTCGCACTACGGCATGAGCAAGATGGCCGCCGAGGGGTACTGCGGCCTGTACGGCCGCCTGTACGGGCTGGACGTGACGGTGCTGCGGCTGGGCAACGTGTACGGGCCGCGCCAGGACCCGCACGGTGAGGCCGGCGTGGTGGCCATCTTCAGCGGCCGGATGCTGGACCGCGTGGCGCCCAAGGTGTTCGGCGACGGCCTGCAGACCCGCGACTACGTGTACGTGGGCGACGTTGCGCGCGCCTTCATGGCGGCGGGCGAGCGCGGCCCTGCAGGAGCCACCATCAACATCGGCGCGGGGGCCGAGGTGACCGTGCTGGACCTGCTGGAGGGGCTCGGGTGCGAGCTGCAGCCCGACCTGCAGCCGGCGCGGCTGGGAGAGCTGCAGCGCAGCGCGCTGGCCAACGACCTGGCCGGGCGGCTGCTGGACTGGACACCGCAGACGCCGCTGGCGGAGGGCCTGAAGGCCACCTACCGCGCCATCGCCCGGCAGCGCCAGGACCCGGGCGGCCGGCCGCCGGGGTTCCTCGACGTCAACATCCCCGCCTAGGAGCCAGAGACCGCCATGTCCGCCTCAGACGTCATCGTGGTGACCACCAACGACATCCCCGGGCACCGCGTGGTGCGGGTGCACGGCGAGGTGTTCGGGCTCACCGTGCGGGCCCGCAACCTGTTCAGCAACATCGGCGCGTCGCTGCGCACCCTGGTGGGCGGCGAGGCCCGCGGCTACACCAAGCTGCTCAGCGAGACCCGCGATGAGGCCGTGCAGCGGCTGCGCGAGGCGGCCGCGGAGGCGGGGTGCAACGCGGTGCTGGCCATGCGGTTCGACACCGGGGACATCGGCGAGGTGCTCAACGAGGTCGCGGCCTACGGCACCGCGGTGGTGGTGGTGGCCGAGCAGTAGGGCGCGGCGCCGGGGCGCCGGCCCGGAAACCTCAATTCGTCGGGGGTCTCACCCGATGAATTGACCTATGAGGGACCGTTTCCCCCGCGGGTGGGCCATCGTGGTGATGGTGGCGATGGCACTTGCCGTCGCCTACGGGGTGCTGCCGTTCCACATCGTCGGGCGCGTGCTGCTGTTCAACCTCCCGGTGGGCGTGGCCGCCGCGGCCGCCATCATGGGCGCCGTGCGCATGTGGCGCGTGCGGCGCGGCCCCTGGCTGGCGCTCGCCATCGCCCTGGCGGGCTTCTTCGTGGGCGAGACGATCTGGACCACGCTGGACATGCTGGGGCTCAGCCCGTACCCGTCGGTGGCCGACGTGGTGTTCGTCTCCTCCTACCTGCCCCTGGGCCTCACCTCGGTGCTGCTGGCCCGCGGAGGCGGCGAGCCCGACCGCTCCGCCTGGCTGGACGCAGGCATGGTGGCGCTGATCGCGGGCCTGGGGATGTGGGTCACCATCGTCGAGCCGGTGACGCACGCCTCCAACGAGAGCCTGGCGGCGCGCCTGTTCACCATCGCCTACCCGCTGATGGACCTGCTGGTGATCGTGCTGGTGCTGCGCCTGGTGCTGCACCGCGGGGCGCGCACGACGGCCAGCATGCTCTACACGGCCGGCATCCTCTTCACGCTCATCGCCGACCTGTCGTTCTCCTGGTTGGACCTGCACAGCGCCTACCACGACGGCTCATGGGTGGACACCTCATGGCTGTTCGGGTACCTGCTGCTGGGCAGCGCGGGGCTGCACCCCAGCGCGGCCAACCCGCCCCAGGAGTACCGCGAGAACTACGGGATCGAGCGCGGGCGGCTCACCGCGGTGGTGGGGTCCGTGCTGCTGCCACTTGGCGTGCTGGTGTACCAGTTCCGCTCGCTGCACATCCTCGGGTTCAACACGCCCACGGTGAGCATCGCGGTGTCGGCCGGCGTGATGCTGCTGGTGGCCGTGCGCCTCTACGGCCTGCTTGGCCGCACGCGCCGGATGGAGAAGAGCCGCGGTGAGGAGCGCCTGTCCTCGCTGATCCACCACTCGGCCGACTCCATCCTGCTGGTGGACCGCCGCCTGCAGATCACGTTCGGCAGCCCCGCCGCGCAGCAGCTGTGGGACACCGAGCTGGCGGGCACGGCCGCGGTGTCCCATTTCCATCCCGAGGACCGCGAGGCGCTCACCCAGAAGCTCACCGCGGCCCTGCGCGCCAGCCCCGACGTGCCCCTGCCCGTGGAGTGCCGCACGCACGACCGGGCGCTGGAGGGCACGCTGATCAACCTCACCGAGAACCCGGCGGTGGACGCGTTGGTGATGACGCTGCGCGACGTCACCGTGCGCCGGGAGCTGGAGGCCCAGCTGGAGCGCCGGGCGTTCCACGACGACCTCACGGGCCTGGCCAACCGCGCGCTGTTCATGGACCGCGTGCACCACGCCCTGGCGCGTCTGCGACGGCACACCGAGGAGCACATCGCGGTGGTGTTCATCGACCTGGACGACTTCAAGGCCGTCAACGACGGCATGGGGCACGGCGCCGGCGACCGCCTGCTGATGGGGGTGGGCGAGCGGCTGCGCACGTGCGTGCGTGACTCGGACACCGTGGCGCGCCTGGGCGGCGACGAGTTCGCGCTGCTGCTGGAGAACCTGCACGGCCCCGGCGACGCCCGGGGCCTGGCGCTGCGCGCGCTGGAGATGCTGCACATGCCCCTGCGGGTGCTGGACAAGGACCTGTCGGTACGGGCCAGCGCGGGCGTGGCCATGGCCGCCCTGGACAGCACCGTGGAGACCCTCCTGGGTGACGCCGACATCGCCATGTACAGCGCGAAGTCGGCGGGCAAGGGCCAGGTGGCCATGTTCGAGGACTCGCTGCGCGATGTGGCCCACAAGCGCCTGGAGATCAAGGTGGACCTGCCGGAGGCCCTGCGCCAGCGGCAGTTCCGGCTGGAGTACCAGCCCATCCACGATCTGGCGCAGGGGGGCCTGCGCGGGTTCGAGGCGCTCATCCGCTGGGACCACCCGGAGCGGGGCCTGGTGAGCCCCGTGGAGTTCATCCCGGGTGCGGAGGAGAGCGGGCTCATCGGCGAGCTGGGACGCTGGGTGCTGCACGAGGCGTGCCGACAGCTGGGCGAATGGAATCGGCGCTGGGGCAGCGAGCTCACCATGAACATCAACGTGTCCGGGGTGCAGCTGCGCGACCCGGGCCTGATGGACGACGTGGCCAACGCCCTCGCGGCCAACGGCATCCCGCCGCGGCTGGTGACCCTCGAGATCACCGAGTCGGTGATGGTGGAGCACGCCTCCAGCACCGACATGCTCGACAGCCTGCGCTCCATCGGCGTTGGCCTGGCCATCGACGACTTCGGCACCGGCTACAGCTCGCTGGCCTACCTGCGCCACTTCCCGGTGACCAGCGTGAAGATCGACCGCACCTTCATCCAGGAGCTCAGCCCCACCACCGACTCACCGCTGGTGCGCAGCGTGGTGTCCCTCGCGCGCTCCCTGCAGCTCACCACGGTGGCGGAGGGCGTGGAGACCCAGGAGCAACTGGAGGCCCTGGACAAGCTCAACTGCGGGCTGGTGCAGGGGTTCTACCTGGGGCGCCCCCAACCCCCGGACGAGGTGGAGACCCGCCTGGACGGGCAGTTCGCCCGTCTCAGGGCGTCCTAGGCGCGATCCCCGGAGGCGTGGCGACGGCCCGCCGCGCCCGGCACCGGCCACGGCGGCCGCCTGCGTCACCCGCGGCGATGGGTGCGCGGCACCTCGTCCACCATCCACTCGATGGCCTCCGGCCGTGTGCGCAGCACCTGGCCGCCGCCTCGACCGGCGCTCAGCACCGAGGGGCCGCCAGTCGGCCGAGTGGGCGTCGGTGGCCAGCACGTGCACCATGCCGTTGCGCAGCAGCGCCTCCCCCGCCACCGCCTTCGCGCGGGCGCCCGTGGTCGCCGGTGAGGCTGGAGGCGGTGAGCTGCCACCAGCGCCCCCCGGCCCACGATGTCGCGCATGCGGTCGGGTGCCGTCTGCGCTGGCCTTGCGCTCGGGGTGCGCCAGCACCACGCCGAACCCCCGCAGCTCCAGGCCGTCCAGCACGCGCGGCAGCTGGATGGGCCACCCCTGGAAGGGCACCTCCAGCAGCAGCCAGCGCCCCGTGCCGCCCAGGCTGGCGGCGCGCAGGTCGTCGTCGCTCATGCGCGGCAGCCACTCCAGGCTGATCTCGCCGCCGGGCAGCACCCGGAGCGGGATGTCCTCCTCCCGCAGCGTCCCGGAACTCGTCCACGGCCCGGTGCACGTCCTCGGGGGCGGTGGGGTACTGCCGGATCATGTGCGGGGTGCACGTGACGGTGGTGATGCCGTCGGCCACGGCCGCCCGCGCCATAGCCAGCGAGCCGGCCAGGGTGTCCGGGCCGTCGTCGATTCCGGGCAGCAGGTGGCAGTGGAGGTCGAACACGGCCATCCAGGGTAGCGGACCCCGGGGTGGCCCAGCCGCACGGTGCGCGCTAGCATGGTGCGGCCCGGGGCGTGCTCTGGCCTGGACGCGGATGCACCGGGAGGTCAGCGGTTCGATTCCGCTATGCTCCACTCCCTCGGGAAGTTGCAGTTTTGCAAGTGTTTTCCTGTTGCGAGGTGGGCTTCCCAGTCGCGGTAGACTGGAAAGCGCAATGCTCAGACGGGGCCCATGAGCACCGCCACCCCCTCGCCCTCTGTCGATCACCTCGGCCCTCGGATCCGTGACGGCCTCATCGTGCAGGCGCTTCTCGCCCTCACGGCCGCGTGGTTGCTGTGCGTCTTTGGATGGGCTGACCGCCGCGCGGCTGGTCGCGGCGGGGTCCGACGCGCAGGGCCCGACACCCTCCTGGCTGGTCAGCGGCGGACTCCTCCTGTCCATCGGTGCGGGCGTCCTGATGCTCATCAGGGGATTCGCCGCGCCACTCGGTGGAGTTGCCGCGCTGGTGATGGCCGCGACCATGCTCGCGACCGCGGCGTGGACGCTCACCCGGTACGTCGTTCGACCCGTACTACGCGCAACTCCTGCGCTGCCGAGTACAGCACGGGCGGCATCGTGCCGTGGGGATGGCCCGTCGTCTTCGCCGCCGTCGATCTCATCGCGGCGGTGCTCATCCTGTGGCGCCGCCGCGGTGGCCCCGCCTGGCCGGGCTGGTGCTGCTCGCCACCCCCCTCCTGCTGCTGTCGTACGGCGCCGGGCACTAGCCCGCCCGACGGCCCTAGTCCGGGCCGACCGCATGGAGGAAACTCACGGTCCGCCCGCCGGCGGTGTCAGTGACGTTCGTCCCCGGCTGCGTCGCCGCAACGCGCGCGCGACGGCGCTCGGACGTCTCGTGAGGAACGGCACGAACGCCCGAGTTGCCGCCTCCCGCCCGCGAATCTGGGCGCACAGCGGGATCCCGGCCGCCGCGGCCGCGCCCCGCACCCCACCTTGTTGCAATCGGCGCGAATCACCCGGACGCGTGATGGCCGGCCCTGGGCGTCCCCGCGGGGTTCCACCACCCCCCCGGGCGGCCTACACTCGCGCCCACTCGCAGGGCAACAACCTTTGGGGGGCAGCACATGGCGGCGTTTGAGGACGATGTCCGCGCCACCCGTCAATACATGGACGGGGACCGTTTCAAGGAGATCACCCGGCTGTACACCGCGCGACAGGTGGTGGAACAGCGTGGCGTGATCGACACCGACTACACCGTGGCCCGCCGGGCCGCCGAGGACTTCTACAAGCGGCTCCGTGAGCTGTTCTCGCAGAAGGCCTCCATCACCACGTTCGGGCCGTACTCGCCCGGGCAGGCGGTGCAGATGAAGCGGGCCGGCATCGAGGGCATCTACCTGGGCGGCTGGGCCACCTCCGCCAAGGGCTCGATGGACGAGGACCCGGGTCCCGACCTCGCCAGCTACCCGCTGAGCCAGGTGCCCAACGAGGCCTCCGGCCTGGTGCGGGCCCTGCTCACCGCCGACCGCAACCAGCAGTACAACCGGTCGCGGATGACCGACGCCGAGCGCGCCGCCACCCCCGAGGTGGACTTCCGCCCGTTCATCATCGCCGACGCCGACACCGGTCACGGTGGCGACGCCCACGTGCGCAACCTCATCCGGCGTTTCGTCGAGGTGGGCGTGCCCGGGTACCACATCGAGGACCAGAAGCCCGGCGCCAAGAAGTGTGGCCACCAGGGCGGCAAGGTGCTGGTGCCCTCCGACGAGCAGATCAAGCGGCTCAACTCGGCGCGCCTGCAGCTGGACGTCATGGGCGTGCCCGGCATCATCGTGGCCCGCACCGACGCCGAGGCCGCCAACCTGCTTGACGGCTCCGGTGACGAGCGCGACCAGCCGTTCATCCTGGGCTCCACGCACACCTCGGTGCCCACCTACCGGGCCGCCTACATCGCCTCGATGCGGCGCCTCAACGCCGCCGGCGTCACCGACGTCAACGGCCACCTGCTGTACGCCATCAGCGACGAGGAGTACGCCGCCACCGACGCGTGGCTGGAGAGCTCCGGCGTGGGCGCCAAGATCGACGAGCTGGCCAAGGCCTACCTCGCCAGCGGCAGCGACGCGCCCGAGGACACCCTCGACCACGTCGCGGACGCCTTCCTGAACGCGTGGGAGTCCGAGGCCAAGATCACCACCCTGGGTGAGGCCATCGCGGACGTCATGCAGTTCCGCATCGAGGAGGGCGTGGACCTGCCCATGACTCCCGAGGAGTACATGGAGTGGGCCAAGAGCCAGGGCTGGTACGCCCAGCGGGCCAAGGCCAAGGAGATGGGCCTGGAGGTCACCTGGGACGCCGAGCACGCCAAGAGCCCGGAGGGCTATTACCAGGTGCAGGGCGGCATCCCGTACGCGGTGGCCAAGTCGCTTGCGGCCGCCCCGTTCGCCGACCTGCTGTGGATGGAGACCAAGACGGCGGACCTTCACGACGCCAAGGAGTTCGCGGACGCCATCCACGCCGTGTTCCCCGACAAGATGATGGCGTACAACCTGTCGCCCAGCTTCAACTGGGACACCACGGGCATGAACGACGACCAGATGCGCCAGTTCCCGCAGGAGCTGGGCAAGATGGGCTTCGTCTTCAACTTCATGACCTACGGCGGTCACCAGATCGACGGCCTGGCGGCCGAGGAGTTCACCACCGCCCTCCGCGAGGACGGCATGCTGGCCCTGGCGCGCCTGCAGCGCAAGCTGCGGCTGCTGGAGTCGCCGTACCGCACCCCGCAGAGCCTTGTGGGCGGCCCCCGGGCCGACGCGGCGCTGGCGTCCGCGTCCGGTCAGACGGCCACCACGAAGGCCATGGGCGCCGGGTCCACCCAGGTGCAGCACCTGGTGCAGACCGAGGTGCCGCCGAAGCTGCTGGCCGGCTGGCTGGAGGCCTGGGCCCAGCACAACGGCGTCGCCGGGCCGCTCAAGGTGCAGCTGCGCCCGCACGTGTCCGGTTCCGACCTGCTGGAGCTGGCCATCCGCAACCCCGAGGGCGCCAAGGTGGCGAACATCATCTTCGCCGCCCTGCACGACCGCCGCGACCAGGCGATCCTGTCGGTGCGTGACCAGAACACGTTCGACAACTCCCTGCGCCGCAAGCGTCTCATGACGCTGATGCAGCTGTTCCTCATCCACCGGTACAAGGCGTCGGCGATCCACTACCTGACGCCGACGGAGGACAACCAGCGGCAGTCCCAGGGGCTGAAGGACCGCGGGCTGTTCGCCAGCACCAAGGAGGAGATCGGCGAGATCATCGTCGCCGAGGTCAACCAGGGCACCATCACCAACCTGGTGGACCCCTCGGGCGAGGCCCTGACGGCCCTCATCAACTCGGTGTGATCCAGTCGGTGAGGCGCGCCCCCGCGGGGGCGCGCCTCACCGCGTTCACGCCTTCCGCACCAGCCGGATCACCGGGATGGTGCGTGTGGTCTGCGCCGCGTAGTCCGCGAACTGCGGGTAGCGGGTCGCCTGGTCGTTGTACAGGCGGTCGCGCTCGGCGCCCTCGGTGATCACCGCCGTGGCCGTGTAGCGCTCGGTGCCGCGCTCCACCTCCACGTCGGGGTTGGCGCGCAGGTTGTAATACCAGTCCGGGTTGTCCGGCATCCCGGCCTTGGACGCGAAGATCACCACGTCGTCACCCTGGGGCAGGTACATCAGGGGGTTCTCACGTTTGAGGCCGGACCTGGCCCCGGTGGTGGTGATGATCACCATGGGCGCGCCGGCGAACTGGCCCCCCACGTTGCCGCCGTTCGCGCGGAACTCCGCGATGACGGACTTGTTCCATTCGTTGAACTCCAAGGCGTCCTCCTCCAGGGCGTGTCGAGTTGTGCCTGTGGGACGCGGACCGGCTCAGACCACGCCGAGGGGCGTGGCGAGCGGGGCGCGCCGGGTGGGATGAATGGGACCCATCACTGGGCACCACCCGACGCGCACGGCTGCCGTGGTCGCCGGGGGCGGGCCGCGGGAGGTGCGCGGGCGGTGCACCGTCTGGGCGACCCGGACCTGCGGGCTGAATGGGACCCGGAGCAGGGGCCGGGGATGGCCCTGTGGGCGCCGGCCGAGGATGGCGGCGGCCACGGCGAGTGCCGCGGCGAGGATGCGCTCGCCCCATGAGAGCAGCGCGGTGAGCACGACGGCGGCCACGAGGTGGGCCACCACCATGCCGGGGCTGATGAGCAGCGCCTCATGGTGGCGCTTCAGTGCGAACGCCCACGGCGCCCACACCACACCCACGTGGATGGCGGCCTGGGCCGTACCCACCAGCACCAGCGTCACCAGGGGCGACCGGGGCCGGAACGCGCTGCTGCCGCGCCCCATGCCCACCAGCAGGCTCAACGACACCACGTTCATCCAGAACAGTGGCGCGAAGGGCATGATCACGTGGAATCCGCCGCCCACCGCGAAGTGGGCACCGAGTGTCGCCGTCAGCGCGGAGCCGGCGATGGCCGACCGGCGGATGGCGATGGCGGCCCGGTGATCCATCGGCCGATCCTCACGAAGACCCGCTCCGCAGAAATCCGTAAAAACGCACCGGCTCATGCGGCTTGCCCGCACGCCGGCGTGGCCGAGCCGGGATGTACCCTCGCTGCCCATGACCGCGAGACGCCTCCGGGCCGCCCCGACCGTGCCCGCCACGCTGCTGGACGGGTTCGCCGCCATCCGCCGCGAGCTGGAGATCCCCACAGCCTTCCCGGACGACGTGCTGGCCGAGGCCGACCGGGTGGCCCGGGGAGGGTTCGCCGTCGCCGGCCGCACGGACATGCGCGCGACCGAGTTCGTCACCATCGACCCGGCCGGCAGCCGCGACCTGGACCAGGCGCTGTGCATCGACCGCGACGGCGACGGGTTCGTGGTGCGCTATGCCATCGCCGACCTGGACGCCTGGGTGCCGCCCGGCGGCGCCATCGAGGCCGAGGCCTGGCGGCGCGGGTCCACGCTGTACTCACCCGACACCCGCACCCCCCTGTACCCACCCAGCCTGTCGGAGGGCGCCGCCAGCCTGCTGCCGGACGGCGACCGCCCGGCCGTGGTGTTCACGGTGCCGGTCGCGGCCGACGGCACCGCCGCCCCCGGCGCCACGCTCACCCGCGCCGTCGTGCGGTCACGCCGCCAGATGGCCTACGGCGAGGCCGAGGTGCCCAACCTGCGCGAGGCCGGCACGCTGCTGGCCGCCGCCGGCGAACGCCGCGGCGCGCGCGAGATCGACCTGCCGGGCCAGGAGGTGGTGCCGGCGGACACCCCGCAGGGCTTCGCCCTGGCGCTGGAGCAGCGCATCCCCCAGGAGGACTGGAACGCCCAGATCTCGCTCATCGCCAACATGACGGCGGCGGCCGTGATGCTGCGCGCCGGGGTGGGGCTGTTCCGCGTGCTCGGGCCGCCGGACCCCGAACGGGTGGCGGGGCTGCAGGCCGCGGCCGCCGCGCTGGGCGCCACCCTGCACAGCCATGTCGCGCCGCCCGCGGGCCCGCCCCCGGCCGCCACCCACCAGCTGCGGCGCACGGCGCGCGCCGCCTCGCACGGTGCCGGCTACGTGGCCCTGCCGGCGCCGGAGCCGCCCTGGCATTCGGCGGTGGCCGCCCCCTACGCCCACGCCACGGCGCCGTTGCGCCGCCTGGGCGACCGGTACGTGCTGCGGCTGGCCACCCTGCTGTGCACGGGCGGCACCGTGGACGACGCCCTGCGCGCCGACATCACGCGGCTGCCCGAGGTGATGAACCGCTCCGAGGCGCTGGCCGACCGGCTGGAGAACGCCTGCATCGACCTGGTGGAGGCCACCGTCCTCACCGGGCGCGAGGGCGAGACCTTCCAGGCGGTGGTGACGGGCACGCATCAGAACGCCGCCCGCATCCAGCTGGTGGACCCGCCGGTGCGGGGCAGCCTGCCGGACGCCGCGGGCCTGGCTCCGGGCGACCGGGTTGAGGTGGTGCTGCGCGAGGCCGATCCGGCGCGCCGCGCCGTGGCGTTCACGCGTCGCTGAACATCTGATCCAGGCCGCGCAGCAGGGCCTCCACGCCGAACTGGAACTCACCGTCCGGCAGGCCCCACGTGGTGCGGTCCACCGCGTCGGCCAGGTGCGGCAGCTCGGCCAGCGCGGCGGGGTCGGGTGGCTGCTGGTGCGGCGCGCTCAGCTCGGTGCGCACATGACCCAGCGTCCATGTCATCACGGTGTTCAGCGCCGCCAGCGCCTCCGGCGCGGTGATGCCGCCGGCGGTGAGGGCCGCCAGAAAGCCCTCCACGGCCTCCAGGCCCGGCCGCGTGCGGATGGGTCGCGAGGACATCACGGGCACCGCGTTGGGATGCAGCGACAGGCTGCGCCGGTACCCGGCGGCCAGCGCGACCAGGTGGCGCTGCCAGGGCCCGCCGTCGGCGGACACGGACGCCCCGTCGCACACCACGGCCTCCACCACCAGGTCCAGCAGGTCCTCGCGGGTGGCCGGGGCACCGGACACGCCCGCCAGGTGCGTCGGCGCCAGCGCCTCGGCACCGTGCTCGTCCAGGGCCCGCAGCACCGCGGAGTGCAGCTCCAGCGTCTCGGGGGCGGGGCCGCTCACGCGGCCACCAGGGGCAGGTCCCGCTCGAACACGATGCGGTCCTGCCCCGGGCCCAGGAAGCCCGGGCGCTCGGTGCCCACGAACCCCAGGGCACGGTGGAACCGCACCGACCCGGTGCGCTCCGGCGCCGCCAGCGCCCGCACACGCGTGCACCCCGCGGCGTGCATGGCCGCGCCGAACCACACGTACATGGCCCGCCCCACCCCCACGCCCCGCACCGCCGGGTCCACCATGTGGAAGTGGATGTAGGCCAGCCACGGCTCCGCCTGGCTGCGGAGCCCCAGCAGGCACCCCACCATGCGCTCGGGCGCGTCCCGGGATGCCGCGAACACCCCGGTGGTTCCCAGCTGGTCGAAGAACAGCCGGTGCATGGTGAGCCCCACCGGGTGGCCGAACCACTCGTCGGCCACGGCGCGTGCGGAGGCGAAGTCGTCCGCCGTGAGGGGGCGGAACACCAGCTGGGGCGGGCTCACCCCAGCAGTCTTTCAGGCGGGCGGCGCCCCGTCTCCCGCAGCATGGATAGACTCGGGGAATCCTGTCCCACGGTCGCGCCGGCCGTCCCACGCATCCGACACGAGAGCACCGATGCCGAACATCCATCCAGCCGATTACCCGCCGCCCTTCGCCGACTCCGACTACGTCGAACGGCCGGCCGCGGGTGAGGACGAGCGCATCGAGGTGGGCGTGCTCATCGTGGGTGGCGGCCCCGGCGGCATGGCGACGGCCATCCGGCTGGGCCAGCTGCTGGCCGAGGACGAGGCCCTCACGGAGGCGCTGGGCGAGGTGCCGATCGCGCTGGCCGACAAGGGCAAGGCGCCGGGCTCGCACCTGCTGAGCGGCGCCGTGATGAAGCCCGGCCCCATCAAGAAGCTGTTCCGGGACACCGACCCCGCGTCCATCCCGCATTACTGGGAGGTGGATAAGGAGCGGGTCTACTTCATGACCAAGTTCCGGGCGCTGCGCATCCCGCCGCCCCCGCAGATGCGCAACCACGGCAACTGGGTGGTGTCGGTCAGCCAGATGGCCCGGTGGATGAGCGAGCAGGCCGAGGAGTACGGGGTGTACCTGCTCCCGGAGACCGACTGCCAGAAGGTGCTGATCGACCAGGGCCGCGTGATGGGCGTGGTCACCGGCGACAAGGGCCGCGGCAAGGCCGGCGAGGAGCTGCCCACGTTCGAGCCGGGCATGGAGCTGCACGCCCAGGTCACCGTGTTCGCCGAGGGCACCCCCGGGCACCTCTCGCAGGTCACCCGCAAGCACTTCGAGCTGGACCAGAACTCGGTGCAGACCTGGGAGCTGGGGGTGAAGGAGATCTGGGAGGTCCCCAAGCCCCTGGAGGCGCTCGTGCACACCGCGGGGTGGCCGCTGCGGCTCAACCCCAAGCACCGGGAGTACGGCGGGTCGTGGCTGTACCCGATGGGCGACAACATGGTGTCGCTGGGCTTCGTGGTGGGGCTGGACTACGCCGACGCCACCCTGTCGGTGCACGACATCCTCCAGGACTTCAAGCAGCACCCCCTGGTGCACGGCATCCTGGACGGCGGCAAGCGCATCGCCTGGGGCGCCAAGACCATCCCGGGCAGCGGCCTGTACGGCCTGCCGGGCCGCCTGCACGTGCCGGGCGCCCTGTTCGTGGGCGACAGCGCCGGCTTCGTGGACATGGCGGCGCTGAAGGGAGTCAACTACGCCATCCAGTCGGGCATGCTGGCCGCGGAGGCCATCTACGAGGCGCTCAAGGCCAAGACCGCCACCACCGCCACGGGCCTGTGGGGCTACGACCAGCGCATCCGCAACAGCAGCCTGTGGCACGACCTGTGGAAGGTGCGCAACATCCGGCCCGGGTTCCAGCGCGGCATGCTGGTGGGCGGGATGATCCACGGCATGGCCACCGCCAGCGGCGGGCGCATGCCCAAGGTGGTCACGCCCATCCGGGACGCCAAGGAGCCGGTGTACATCGGCAACCGCCGGTACATGAAGCCCGACGGCAAGCTCACCTTCGACAAGCTGTCCTCGGTGTTCGCCAGCGGCAACAAGACCCGCGACGACCAGCCCAACCACATCCGCGTGCAGACCGACGTGCCCGTGGAGCTGGGGGTGGCCTGGGAGAACATGTGCCCGGCGCAGGTGTACGAGGTGGACATGGACACCCTCAAGGACGGCCGGGTCACCGTGCGCCTCAACCCCTCCAACTGCGTGCAGTGCGGCGCCATCACCGCTAAGGGCGGACGCCTCACCCCGCCGGAGGGCGGCTCCGGCCCGGAGTACACGCTCACCTGATCCGCACCGACCCCGGGGGGTGACGCCGTCACGCGTCACCCCCCGGGGGTGCGCGCGTCACCCTCCGCGGTGGCGGTCGATCATGCGCACGTAGTGCGCGGCCGAGCTGCGCGTGCCCGCGCGTTCCTCCTCGGTGAGCTCCCGCACCACGCGCGCGGGCACGCCCACCGCCATCCCGCCGTCGGGGATGCGCATGCCCTCGGGCACCAGCGCCCCCGCCGCCACGATGGCGCCGGCCCCCACCACGGCCCGGTTCATCACGATGGCGCCCATACCGATCAGCGCCTCGTCGCCCACGGTGCAGCCGTGCACGATGGCCCGGTGTCCGATGGTGACCCGCGCACCCACCGTGCACGGCACCCCGGCGTCGGCGTGCAGAACCGCGCCGTCCTGCACGTTGGACTCGTCACCCACCGTGATGAGGTCGGTGTCGCCGCGCAGCACCGCCATGGGCCACACCGAGGCGCGGGCGCCGAGGCGCACCCGGCCGATCAGCAGCGCGGTGTCGTCCACGTGGGCACCCTCGCCCAGCGCGGGGGAATGGCCGTCCAGGTTCCGCAGCACGGTGCCGACCGTAACCCAGCGGTGCGCTGTTCGCCATGAACGGGCCCGTGATTGCGCGCCCGGGGTTCCGGGGAGCAGACGACGAACGTAAGATGCACCCCGGCAGGGGAACCATCCGAGGAGCGGTTGATGAAGCGTTGGAATCAGTTGGCGGCGGTGGCGGCCGCCGTGGCGATGATCGGTGGCGTTGCGGCCGGCTGTGGCGGCTCCAGCAAGAGCGAGGCCTCCACGCCCAACGGGTCGCCCACGGTGGGCAACACCGCCGTGCAGACCGACTCGAAGGGCAACACCTCCACGTCGGCCATCCAGACGCCCACTGGCGGGGGCGGAAGCACCGCCGCGCCGGCCACCACGAGCTCCACCCCGGCCACCAGCGCGGCCAGCACCGCGAAGGCCCCCGCGGCCGGTGCGGGTGACGCCGCCGCCGGCAAGACCTTCTTCACGTCCGGGCCGTGCCAGGGCTGCCACCCCAACGGCGGCACCCAGGCGGGCGCGGGTCCGCAGCTGCAGGGGGCCGGCCTCACCGCGGACAGGATCAAGACGCAGGTGCAGAACGGCGGCGGGGCCATGCCGGGCGGCCTGGCCAGCGGCAAGGACCTCGACAACGTCGTGGCCTACGTCCTCAGCATTCAGTAGCAGCCCTTCAGGAGTGCCGGGGGCCATCCGGGGTATCCTCACCGGGTGGCCCTCGCCGTTTCGATACAGCGCCTCGGGGACATCACGGTGGTGGGTGTGGATGGTGAGCTGGACATCTACACGGCGCCCGAATTCCGCGAGGAGGTGGGGGATCTGGGTGAGACGGAGGACCGTCTCATCGTGGATCTCACCGACGCACGGCTGGTGGACTCCACGGGCCTGTCCGCCCTGGTGAGCCTGCGCAACCGCATCGGCGAGCGCGATGGGCGCATGGGGCTGGTGTGCCCCAACCCGTCGCTGCGACGCCTGTTCGAGGTCACCGGCATGGACGCCGTCTTCGCCATGGGTGACCACGTCAACCAGGTCCGCGACGCCCTGCTGGCGGACCCCGCCCCCGGGAGCGACTGACCCCTGCTCGACCTCCGCCTGATCCGCAGCGACACCGACCTGGTGCGCGCCGCCCTGTCGCGCCGTGGCGCCGACGCGGCACTCGACGACGTGGTGGCCCTCGACCGGGAGGCGCGCGCCACCCGCACCCGCGTGGAGGCCGCGCGGGCCGAACGCGGCAAGCTCAGCAAGGCCATCGGCATGGCCAAGCGCACCGGTGCCGACACCCAGGCCGAGGAGGCCCGCTCCCGCGAGCTGGCCGAGGCCATGGCCGCCGACGAGGAGCGGCTGCGCGACACCGAGGCCCGCCGCGACGAGCTGCTGGTGGCGCTGCCCAACATGGCCCACCCCGACGCCCCGGACGGCGGCGAGGACGACGCCGTGGAGCTGCGCCGGGTGGGTGTTCTGCCGCAGCTGGCCGAACCGGTGCGTGACCACGTCGAGATCGCCGAGGGCCTGGGCGGGCTGGACATGAACCAGGCCTCCCGCGTGTCCGGCGCGCGCTTCGCGTACCTCATCGGCCCGCTGGCCCGTCTGCAGTTCGCGCTGGTGAGCTTCGCGGTGGACCTGCTGGAACGCCGCGGCTTCACCCCCGTGGTGCCCCCCGTGCTGGTGCGCGAGGAGGCCATGTACGGCACGGGCTTCTTCCCCACCGACCGCGCGTCCATCTACGCGCTGGCCGACGACGACCTGTTCCTGGTGGGCACATCCGAGGTGCCGCTGGCCGGGCTGGGCCTGGACCGCATCCTGGAGGCCGACGAGCTGCCGCTGCGCTTCGCCGGCGTGTCCAGCTGCTTCCGGCGCGAATCCGGGGCCGCCGGGCGCGACACGCGCGGCATCTTCCGCGTGCACCAGTTCGACAAGGTGGAGATGTTCACGTTCTGCGCCCCCGAGGACTCCGATGAGGAGCATCGGCGCATCCTCGCCACCGAGGAGGAGATCCTCGGCGCCCTGGGGTTGCACTACCGCGTGATGGACATCCCCGTGGGCGACCTGGGGGCCTCGGCGGCCCGCAAGTTCGACTGCGAGGCATGGATGCCCGGGCAGGGGCGGTTCCGCGAGGTCACCTCCTGCTCCAACTGCACCGACTACCAGGCGCGGCGGCTCAACTGCCGCAGCCGCGGCGAGGGCGGCAACCAGACGGTGCACACACTCAACGGCACCGCCGTGGCGGTGGGCCGCACCATCATCGCCATCCTGGAGAACCACCAGCGCCCCGACGGCACCGTGGCGGTGCCGGAAGCCCTGGTGGCCCACGGCGCACCGGAGGTGCTCCGGCCGCGGGCGTAGCCCGCGGTCGTGCTGTTCACAGAGGGCTGCCCACAAGAGTTGCCCGCTGACGATCACGCTGCGTATCGCGGAGGTGCCGACGTTGCCTTTGACCCTGAAGCAGGGGGGGTCTGCTTCCTTCCATCCCGAAACCTCGAACGCTCACGCGAGTTCTTCCAGGCTCTGGGTGTGACGGTGGAGGAGATGACGCCCTTTGCCTGCGTGATGCGCGCGGGGTCGACGATGGTCCGTGTCACCCTGGTCGGGGCGTTCCAGCCGCAGCAGTTCACCGCGTTCGGCTGGGAGGTGGATGACATCGCCGCGACCCTGGCCGGCCTGTCGGAGCGAGGGGTCGTCGCGCTTCACTATGAGGGAATCGCCCAGGACCCGAGCGGTGTGTGGACGACTCCAGATGGCTCGAAGATCGCCTGGTTCAACGACCCCGACGGCAACGTGCTCTCCCTGACGCAGTTCGCCGCGCGACCGCCCGACATGTGATCTCCGTACCACGCGCCCGCAGTCAACCCCGTACTCACCTCCGAGCGCCCGGACGATCCCACCTCCCCGGCGCGCGACTTGTCTTGTGGCGCTTGGAGCGCCACAATGGCGCCACCATGCCGAGCGTGCAGATCAAGGACGTGCCCCCCGAGACCCACGCGGTCCTTCGCCGCCGGGCCCTGGCCGCGCACCAGTCGCTGCAGGAATACCTCCGCTCCCGCCTGATCGAGGAGGCCTCCACCCCCACCGTGGAGGAGATCATGGAGCGAGCCGGGGGCCGGGCCGGGGGATCGGTGTCCTTCGCCGCGGCCGCCGACGCGGTGCGGGAGGACCGTGATCGTCGTTGACGCCAGCGTCCTGGCGCCGGCCCTCGCCGATGACGGACCCGACGGTGACCAGGCCCGCGCTCGCCTGAGCGGCGAAGCCCTCGCCGCACCCGAGCTCATCGACCTGGAGGTGTCGTCGGTTTTCCGACGGCTCCAGAGCTCCGGTCAGCTCCCGGCGCGGCGCGCCGAGCTGGCGTTGACGGATCTCGTGGCGTTGCCGCTGCGGCGGGTCTCGCATCGGAACCTGCTGCCACGCTGCTGGGAGCTCCGCGACAACCTCACCATCTACGACGCCGCCTACGTGGCGCTCGCCGAGGTCCTCGGCCTCACCCTCGTCACCGCAGATGCCCGTGCCGCGACCGCACCCGGCCTGCGCTGCGACATCGAGATCCTCGCCCGGCGACCGGGACGCGACGAACCCGCACGGTGAGCGATCCCGGCAGGCATGCTCACCCGGCCGCCGACGGCCGTTGCGCGGGCGGGAGGCCCCCTCGGTGCGTCACGGCGTCCGCTCCGCACCGTGCTCCCAGCGCAACCGCGTCGCGCAGCGATCGGTCGTGCGCCAGTGCGACCGTGAGGCCCGCCGCGAAGGAGTCACCGCAGCCGTAGCTGTCCAGCGGCGGGCCCGGCGGGTGCACCGCGTCCCACCGCCACTCCGCACCGGCGCGCGTGGTGAGCCGGCCGCCCCTGGCGCCATCCGTTGACACCGTCGCCAGGGGCAACGGGCTGAGCGCACCCGGGGGTGGGATCTCCTCGGGGTCGTTCGCCGAACCCACCAGCACGTCGCAGACCACGCCGGCATCGGCGAGCACGGGCCACCGGCGCGCCATCACCACCAGGATCCGGCAGGCCCGGCAACGCCGGAGAACCTCGTCGTCACGACCGGTGTAGTACACGGCGTCCATGTCGCGCAGCAGCGCCCAAGGCAGCTCATCACCGGGCACGGGGTGGTGCCGCTCCCCCACCACCGCGATGGCCCGGTCGCCGTGGGCATCGATGGCCGACAGGGCTCTCGTCTGCAGCTCGCGAGGGGCCGCGTGCACCACCACACCGCGCGACTCCAGGACATCCCGCGCCCGGGTGCCGAGGTCATCCACGCCGAGGGCCGTGAACAGGTGGCACTCGGCGCCGATCGCGACCGCCCGCGCCGCCGCCACCGCACCCCCGCCGCCGGGCTCATCGAGCGGATCCGTCAGATGGGTGATCCGCCCGGGACCGGGCATGGGGCCCAGGCTGTGCGTCACCCATTCGGTGTGGCCCACCACCGCCACCCGCGGGCGCCGGCCGGCGTTCCGGGCGGCCGCGGACACCTCAGGCGCTCGCGTCCGCGGGCCCTCCTGAGGGCGGGGTCACGTCCTGCCGCTCCACGGCCTCCGGCTCCACCGCCACCAGCACCACGCGGGTGCCGCGGGTGCCCTCCACGGTGAATCGCCAGCCGTCCACCACCACCGAGTCACCGGTGCGGGGCAGCCGGCCCATGCGGGCGAACACCAGGCCCCCCACGCTGGTCACCGTGTCGTCCTCCACGTCCACGCCGTGGTCGGCCAGGTCCTCCAGCGGCACGTGGCCGCGCACCACCAGCCGCCCGTCCGGGTGCGTGTCCACCGGCGGGTTGCGGTCGCGCTCGTCGTCGATCTCCCCGACGATCTCCTCCAGGATGTCCTCCACGCTCACCACGCCGGCCAGCTCCCCGTACTCGTCCAGCACCACCGCCAGCGAGGTGCGGCGGCGCTGCATCTCGCGCAGCAGGTCGTCCACCGGCTGGGTCTCGGGCACGAAGAAGGCGGGCGCGGTGACGTCGCGCACGATGGCGTCGTCGCCGTGCTTGAGCATGCCGGTGGCCAGGTCCGACAGGTGCACCACCCCGTGCACGCCGTCACCGCTCATCACCGGAAAACGGCTGTGGCGCGACGACAGGGCCTCGTGCAGCGCGTCGCGCACGCGCAGCTCGGCCGCCAGGTCCACCACCTCGGGCCGCGGGGTCATGATGTCCTTGGCCGTGCGGTCGCCCAGGGAGAACACGCCCTCCAGCATGTCCGCCTCCTCGGGCTCCAGCACACCACCCTCCTCGCTCTGGGCGATGAGGCGTTGCAGATCCTCGGGGGTGGAGGCCAGCTCCGACTCGGTGGCGGGCCGGATGCCGAAGAGCCCGATCAACCAGTTACCGGACCCGTTGAGCGCCACGATGAGCGGCGAGAACAGGCTGCGGAACATCTCCAGCGGGTGCGCCACCGCCCGGACCACCGACTCGGGCCGCTGGAGGGCGAGGTTCTTCGGTGCGAGCTCACCCACCACCACGTGCAGGGCCGTGATGATGATGAAGGCGATCAGGAAGGCCACGATCCCGGAGGAGGCCTTCCCCATACCGACCCGGTCGAACGCGGGCCGCAGCGCGTCGGCGAAGGCCGGTTCGCCCAGCCACCCGAGTCCCAGGCTGGCCAGCGTGATGCCCAGCTGGCAGGCGGCAAGGTAACGGTCGATCTGACGCGCCTGGCGTGCGGCCAGCTCGGCGGCGCGCACGCCGTCCTGGGCCATGGTGTCCAGCCGGGTCAGCCGCGCGCGGGCCAGCGAGAACTCGGCGGCCACGAAGAAGCCGTTGAGCAGCACCAACAGCAGCGCCGCGACGATCTGCACAACGTTCAGCGCGGGGCTCCTCGCGTCTCCACGGGGGAACTGTACAGCGGCCCGCCACCGCGCCGGCCGCCGCGACGCTCATGTCCCGCCGTGCGCATCCGATATATTGGATGACATGGAGCTGATCGAGCGCACCTCACTCGCCCAGCGCGTGTACACCACGCTGCTCGGCGCCATCGTCCGCGGCGAGCTCGCCCCCGGCACGCGCGTCCGCGACACCGAGCTGGCGGCGAAACTGGGCGTCAGCCGCACGCCGGTGCGCGAGGCGCTGCTGCGGCTGGGACACGAGGGCCTCATCGAGTCGCAGCCCGGCTCGCACAGCCGGGTGGCGGAGTTCGACGCCGACGCCGTCAGCCAGGCCTACCTGGTTGCCGCCACGCTGCACGGCCTGGCCGCGCGCCTGGCCGCCCAGCGGCTCACCGCCGCCGACCTGCGCGCCATGGAGCGGGCCAACGAGGAGCGCAACCGCGCGCTGCGCCGGGGTGACATCGGCGAGGCGATCGCGGCCGACGACCGCCTGCACATGGTGCTGGTGGACCGTGCCGACAACCCCGAACTGCGGGCCGCGCTGGAGCGCGTCATGCCCAAGGTGCGCCGCATCGACCACGCCCACTTCCTGCGCATGGATCCGGAGGGGTCCACCCGCGAGCACGAGGCCATCATCGAGGCCTGCCGCGCCGCAGACGCCGCAGAGGCCGAGCGGCTGGTGGAGGCCAACTTCCTGGCCATCGGCGCGTCGATCTGCGAGGTGCTGCGGGCATGATGGCGATGGTTCTGGCCCTGGGCGCCGCGATGGCGTGGGGGTTCGCCGACTTCAAGGGTGGGATCGCCTCGCGGCAGCGGGCCGTGCTGGCGGTGCTGGTGGTGAGCCAGGCCGCGGGCGCGGTGTTCATGCTGGCGCTGGCGGCCGGGTTCGCCGGCAACATCTCCACGACGGCCGTCGTGGCGGGGATCGCCGGTGGCGTGCTGGGCGCCGGGTCCATCGCCGCCTTCTACGCCGCCCTGGCGGGCGGCTCGATGGGCGTGGTTGCGCCCATCACGGCCACCAACGCGGTGCTGCCGGTGATCGTGGGCTTCGCCGCGGGCGAGCGCCCCCATCCCCTGCAGCTGGCCGGGCTGGGCGTGACGGCAATCGGGGTGGTGCTGGCCGCGCGCGAACCCGGCGGCGGGGGCCACAACCACCGGCGCAGCGTGATGCTGGCCCTGGTGGCCGCCGTGCTGCTGGGCGCCACCCTGGTGATGTACCACCGCGGCGCCGAGTCGTCGATGCTGTGGACCATCACCGTGGGCCGGCTCACCTCGTTCGCCGTGCTGCTGGGCGCGGCCGCCGTGCTGCGCCCGTCGCTGCGCATGGGCGCCCGCGCGGCCGGCGGGCTGGCCATGGTGGGGATCCTGGACGTGGGCGCCAACGCCCTGTTCGCGGCGTCGGCCACCATGGGCTACCTCAGCGTGGCCGGCGTGCTGGCCTCCCTGTACCCCGTGGTGACCGTCGCCCTGGCCCGCACCCGCCTGCACGAGCACGTCTCCGCGCCGCAGCAGGCGGGCGTGGCACTGTCCCTGTCGGGGCTGGCGCTGATCGGCGCGGGATAGCCAGGGGTCAGACCCCCTGCACCACCTTGAGGATGCCCTTCATGCCGTTCTTGGCGTGGCCGGGCAGCCAGCAGTAGTAGGTGTAGCGCCCCGGGCCCACCAGCGCGGTGATGGTGGCCGACGCGCCGACGCCGGCCACCTTGCTGCGACGCGGCTTCAGCTTGGCGCCGCGCACCGCGATGGTGTGCTCGGTGGAGCCGGTGTTGCGGTACCCCAGCACCACGCGCACCTTCGTCTTGCCGCGGGGGATGGTGACCGTGATGGTGGGCGCGCTGTAGGAGAACTCGGTGGAGCCGTTGGTGAGCGACCGGTGGGCCGACGGCGTGTGCGTCGCCGCCACCGCCGTGAGCGAGGCGGCCCCGACCGCGGCGGTGGCCAGCAGGGCGATGCCCCGGCGCTTGGGGGATCTGTTCATGGGATCGTGCCTTTCCAGTGCGGGCCGGACGCCCGGCGTTGGGGCGACGCTACCCTCACCTGCCCCGGCGGCGCACCTGGGCCTGTGGTCACCGCCGGGTGGACGTGCGCACACCGCGGCCCTCGCGCCAGGTCTCCACGATGAGGTGGTCGGCGGGGTCGCCCATCCGCACGGTGAGCGCCTCGGTGATGTCGATGCGGAACAGGTGGAACGGGCCCTCCGGACGCGGGCCGCCGCGCAGCGCCATCACGCGGTCCCGTTCCCCGGGATCGGTCACCTCCACCGCACGGCCGGTGACCGTGGCGTCACCCCGCCACACCTCGGGGTCGGCGCTGGCGCTGTGCACGGCGCATCGCGGGTCACGCTGCAGATCGCGCACGCGCATGGCTCCGGGCATCACCCCGAACCACAGGTCCCCCTCCTGCAGGAACACCTCCGAGCCGCTGATGCGCGGCGCGCCGTCGGCGCGGATGGTGGCCAGGGTCTTGTGGCGCCCCGCCTCCAGGTGCTCCAGCACGCGCCCCGCGAACTCGGGGTGCTCCCGCTGCAGGTGCGTCCAGTGGGCCATGGCGCCACACTACCCCGCATGGCCGAGGGCACGCTGTGGGTTGATGAGTGGACCCCGAGACCGCACCGCAGGTGGCGGCGGCCGCGCCGCGGGCCGACCGGTGCGCCATGTGGCACAGCCGGTGCTGGACCGCACCGACGTCCCACTCGCCGCAGTCACCGGCACCGCCGGGAAGACCACCACCACCCATCTGCTGGTGCATGCCCTGCGCCACGCCGGCATCCCGGTGGTGGCCCACCTGGACGGCGCGCGCAGCCAACGCCTGGCCGGTGCGGGAGATGGCCACCGCCACCGCACCGCCTGGAGCGTGGCTGGTGACCGAGCTCACCAGCACCCACCTGTGTTACCTCCGGCTCACGGACACGCCGCAGGCCGTGGTGATCGCCTGTGGCCCGACCACGGGAACTGCACGGCGGCCTGGAGCGCTACGCGGCGGCGAAACGGCGCATCCTGGCCCACCAGCCGGCCGACGGCTGGGCGGTGCTGAACGCCGATGCTGCACGGCCGGCGCGCCGCTGGGGCCGGCGCACGCCCGGGTGGCGCAGTTCGCCACGGCCCCCGTGCCGCGGGGGGCCTGGGTGGCCGATGACCGGGTGTGGGTGCGGTGGGACGGTCCCGCCCGCGCCGTCGCCGATGCCCGGGGCTGCCCGCTCCGACGCATCCATGGAATCCGCTGGCGGCACTCACCGCCGCCGTGGCCTGCGGGGCACCGGCCGAGGCGGCCCTGGCGGCGGTGGTCGGCTCACCCGGGGCTGCCCCACCCGCCGCCGGCGCCTGGGCCGGGTTGGGGACAACCCGGTGGTGGACGACACGCTGGCCGCCACGCCCGCCAAGACGGCCGCCACGCTGCGCGCGATGGGCCCCGGGGGCGTGGTGCTGGTGGCGGGCGGCCTGGACGAGGGCGTGCACACCTCGGGCGTGGAGCGGGATGCGCTGCGCGCGGCGTGTGCCACGGCCGCCGCGGCCGCGCACACGGTGGTGCTGTTCGGGAGCGCGCGAACGCGGCTCCTGGCGGAACTCACCACGACATCCGTGGTGGATGCTGGGTCGTTCGCCGAGGCGGTGCGCGCCGGCCTGCGGGCGCTGCGCCCCGGGGACACGCTGCTGGTGAGCCCCATGTTCCCCATGCGCCAGGAGGATCGCCTGGCGCTGGAGACCCTCGTCAGCCCGGAGTGAGGCGGGTGCGTCCCGGTTCGGCCAGGCGCACCATGCGCCCGTCCACCTGCCGGTACTGCCCCACGGCCACAAGCGGCGGGGAGTAGGCGTGGATGCTCACCGCCAGGTCACCCTCCTCGTGGGCCACCTGGTGGATGTAGCCGAACGGCCCCTCCTGGAACTGCCCGGCGCGCAGGACGTGGTTGACGGGGGTGTCGCCCAGCCGCATGTGCGACTCGCGCAGCGCCCCCTGCATCACCCCGAGACCCACCTGCGAGCGGTCGTGGTCGTGGAAGCCGGTGGTCTGCCCGGGGAGCCAGCTCAGCACCCAGATGTCGGTGAACTCGTTCTCGAACACCAGGCGGTAGTCGCGGTAGTCCTGGCTCACCACGGTGTAGTCGCTCCACAGCCCGGTCTGCGAGATCCGACGCACCACCTCCACCAGCTGCGCCGAGGTGAGGACCTGGTCGATGTCCTCGAGGAACCGCAGCTCGGCGGGGAGCGTGGGGAACGGCCAGGGGGGCGGGGGAAGTTCCGTACTGGTCAATGTCGTCCTCGGTGGTGCGGCGTGTACCGTGGCGGCTCCACGGTTTGGAACGTGTGTACCAGAATTCCCCCCCACCCAACATCAGGAGGTGTTCGGTGTCCAATCCGGCAGCCCGCGGAGTGCGGGATGTGGAGTTGTTCTTGGATGTGAGCTGCCCGTGGTGTCACGGCGCGCTCACCACCGTCCGCCGGCTGCTGGACGAGGTGGCCGCCGACCCGGACCTGCCCGCCGTGCGCGTGCGGCACCGCTTCATCCGCCTGCACGACATGAAGCCGCCCGAGGGCATCGCGGCCGACCGGCTGTACGCCTCGTTCGGCATGACGCCCGACCAGATCGCCGCTGCGGACGCCGACCTGAAGGGGTTTCTCGACAGCGTCGGCGTGCGGGTGGACCGCACCCGGCAGACCTTCTACTACAACCCGCTGCAGGCGCACCGGCTGCTGGCCATGGTGCGCGACGATCCGGGCACCGACGCCCCCGACATCTGGAGCCTGGCCCGGGCGGTGTGGAACGCCAACTTCGTGCTGGGCACGGCCATCGACGACGTGCCCGCGCTGCGCGCCGCCGTCATCGAGGCGGGCCTCACGGTGCCCCAGCGCATCTGGGACCGCATGGCCGACCCGCAGGATCACCTGGAGGTGACGCTGGCCGACCGCGCCCGGGCGCTGGAGGTGTCGCTGGACGGGGTGCCGCGCTTCTACATCGGCACCACCATCGTGCCGGCGTGGAAGCCCATCGACGAGGTGCGCACCAACCTGCGGGCGGCGCTGAGCGCCGCCTGAGGTCTAGCCGAGGCGCTGGCGGGTGATCTCCGCCAGCGCGTCGCACACGCGCCGCACGCGCGGGCTCGAGACGTCGAACGTGGCGAGGTCCCCCACGGCCCGCACCGGACGCGCCTCCATCACGGTGCTCACCAGCAGCGCCCCGTCGGCGCCCGCCAGCTCCTCCACGGGCATGACGCGCTCGCGCACGGGGCAGGCCTCCACCACCAGGCGCCGGGTGAGCGAGTCGAGGATGCCGATGGACAGCGGCGGGAACACCACCGCGTCGCCCTCCAACCAGCAGAAGGACGAGGTGGGCGCCTCCATCACAGCGCGGTCGTCGGCGCGCACGAACAGCGCCTCGTCGAAGCCCGCGGCCTTCGCCAGGCGGTTGGCCTGCATGTTGGCCGCGTACGACAGGGTCTTGGCGTTGTCGAGCAGCGGGGTGGCCCGGTGCTGCACCGGCATGATGGCCCAGCTGTCGACGGGCGCGAACAGCGGTTCCTCGCGCAGGATGCGCCGACCCCCGCGCGTGAGCATCAGGCGGATGTTGCAGTCGGCCTGCGTGGTGTGGCGGGTGAACTCCTCCAGCTCGCGCTGCACCAGGGCGCGGTCCATGGGGAGGGCGATGGTGCCGGCCGAGCGCTGCAGCCGGTCGAGGTGCCAGTCGAGGGTGCGCACCACGCGCTGGTACTGGCGCATGCCCTCGAACACGCCGTCCCCGCGCACCAGGCCGTCCTCCAGCGGGATCTGGGGGATGGAGCCGGGCGGCACGAGGTGGCCGTCGATTGCGATTGCGAGCTGTGTCATGGCCGTATGTTGACGCAGGCGACGCGGGTTTTCGTCACCGCGCGCGCGGATGTGCCGCGAATTGAGACGTCCATTGCAGGGCGTCACCCGTGGCCAACCTCCCAATCAGTTAGGGTCGCGCGATGATCCCCGAACGTTTCCCCCGCACCCTGCGCAAACCGCGCGTTCTGGTGGGCCTCATCGCCGCCACCGCCGTTTGCGGGCTCGCCCCCTCGGCCATGGCGGCCGAGCCGGCCAACCAGCACGACCCGTGCGCCAGCGCCGGCCGCGACACCTGCGGCACCACCGGCGTGGGCAGCTACCAGCACTACCGCTACGGCATCCGCTGGTTCGGTGACTACCGGCACACGGGTGCCGGCATCCCGCCGGCGTTCTGCATCGACCTGCGGTTCTGGTACCCGGGCCGCCAGTACAAGTACCGGACGCTGGACATCTCCAACGGGCTCAAGAACAAGGCCGGCCAGACGGTGCCGGTGGGCAAGCAGCAGCGCATGGCCTACGCCCTGTGGAACTTCGGGCGCAGCGGGAACGCCAACCAGCAGGCCGCCGTGATGCTGTACGTGCACGGCCTCATGAACGACGGGGCACCCGGCGAGGTGGCCAGCAACTCCATCGGTGCCACGGTCCAGGGGATCTACAACCGCATCGGCGCCGAGGCGGACCGCTACCACGGCCCCTACCGGCTGGTGTCCAAGCTGGCCAGCAGCCTCAAGGTGGGCGTGCCCGCCACCGCCACGGTGCGCGTGCTGGCCGCCAGCGGCGCGGCGGTGCCGAACCTGCGCATCAACCTTCAGGCCGACGGCGCCAAGGTGCCGGGCAGCGTGCGCACCGACGCCAAGGGCGTCGCCACGGTGCAGGTCACGCCCACCCAGGCCTCGGGCATCTCCATCGACGCGTCCAGCGCCCCCGTGGCGTCGGACCTGCCGGTGATCTACAAGCCCACCGCGGGCGCGTCGGCCGCCAACGGCCAGCGCCTGGCCACCGGCGACTCGCAGGTGGTGTCGGGCAGCATCAGCTCGCAGGTGTCCAAGACCAGCGCCAGCGTCACCTCCATCGCGCGGCCGAACAAGCTGCTGGTGGGCCAGGCCTCACGCGACCGCGTCACGGTGGCGGGGCTGCCGCCCGGGCGCAGCACCACGCTGCAGATCCTGATGCACGGCCCGTTCCGCACCACCGCGGACATCAACTGCACCACCCAGCCGCCGGCCGCCACCACCAGCCTCAAGGTGAGCAAGTCGGGCACCTACAACACGCCCGTGGTCAAGCCGGCCAAGCCGGGGATCTACACGTACCAGATCGTCATCGCCGGCACCGAGAACTTCACCGGCATCACCACGAAATGCGGTGAGCCGTCCGAGACGCTTCGGGTGGAGACCCAGCCGGCCATCCACACGCAGGCCAGCACGGCCCGCAGCACGGTGGGCCAGCCCCTCACCGACACCGCCGTGATCACGGGGCTCAACGGCGAGGCGGCCACCGCGCACATCTCGCTGTACGGCCCGTTCTCCACGCAGAAGGCCGTCAGCTGCAACGGCGCGCCCATCTGGACCGGCGACGTGGCGGCCAACGGCGACGGGTCGTACGTGACCCAGCCCTTCACCCCCACGGTGGCGGGCTTCTACACCTACCGCGAGTCGCTGGACGCCGCGGGCTTCGTGCGCAGCTTCGACGGCAAGTGCGGCGTGGCCTCCGAGGGCGTGGTGGTGGCCGGGTCACCCCAGATCACCAGCCAGATCAGCGCGCTGCAGCTCACGCCCGGAGCCGACCTCACCGACCGGGTGATCGTGCAGGGCATGGGCGCGCTGTCCACCACCATCAACATGCAGCTGTGGGGGCCGTACGCCACCGCCGACGAGATGACCTGCAGCGGCACGCCCGCCTGGCAGGGCACCATCACCGCCGACATCGGCGACGGCCTGCACGTGACGCAGGCCACCAAGCCGGCCAAGGTGGGCATCTACACCTACACGGCCAGCATCGCCGAGAGCGACACCAACACCGGTGTGGCCACCCGCTGTGGTGACCCGGCCGAGACGGTGCAGGTCACCGCGCAGCCCACCATCACCACGGTGGCGTCCGCGGCGGTGATCCGGCCCGGCGGCCAGATCGCGGACAAGATCAAGATCACGGGCCTGGGCACCAGCCCGGCCACGGTGGACCTCAGCCTGTACGGGCCGTTCGCCACCAAGGCCGCCATCAGCTGCAGCGGCGCGCCCGTGTGGCACACCCGCTTCGGTGTGGACGGCGACGGCCTGAGTGTGTCGCCCACCACCACCCTCGCGAAGGCCGGCTTCTACATCTTCCACGAGAAGCTGCTGGCCGCCCCGGGCATCCAGCCGGCGGAGGGCGTGTGCGGCGAGGCCGCCGAGACCTCGCTGGGGGCACCGCTGATCATCACGGGTCGCGGCGACGCGACCACCCCCGGCGTGATCGTGCAGGCCCAGACGGGGCGGTTCGCACCCACCCGCGTGGTGATCCCGGACCTGAAGATCAACGCCCCCGTCGATTCCGTGGGGATCGACCTGGCGCAGGGTGTGCTGGACGTGCCGGCCAACATCAACCGCACGGGTTGGTGGCGTGACGGTGCCGCACCGGGCGACGCCAAGGGCGCGGTGCTCATCGCCGGCCACGTGGACAGCGCCAAGGCGGGACTGGGTGCGTTCAACGCGCTCAAGAACGCCACCTCGCGCACCCGTGTGCAGGTGACCTCGGCCGACGGCAAGACGCGCACCTACAAGGTGACGTCGGTGAAGGCGTACCTGAAGGCCAACCTGCCGCTCAACGTGTACTCCACCACCGGGCCCGCCCGGTTGGTGCTGGTCACCTGCGGTGGTCCCTTCAACGCCGCCATCGGGCACTACCGGGACAACATCGTCGTGACGGCCGTGCCGGCCTGACGCAGCGGGTCGGGATGACCCAGGACCGTGAGATCCTCACCTGGGAGGCGTTCGGCGAGCTTGCTCGCGGGCTCGCCTCCCGGGTGGAGGGTGACGCCTTCCGGCCGGACGCCATCCTGGGCATCGCCAGGGGCGGGCTGCTGCTGGCGGGCGCGCTGTCCTACGCCCTGCGGGTGAAGCCGGTGTTCCTGGTGAACATCGAGTTCTACACGGGGGTGGACCGGCGCCTGGAGGCCCCGGTGATCCTGCCGCCGCAGCTGCACACCGCCGACCTGGCCGACATGCGCCTGCTGGTGGTGGACGACGTGGCCGACACGGGCGCCACCCTGGAGGTGGTGCGCAGCCTGTGCGCCGGCGCCGCCCGCGAGGTGCGCACCGCCGTGCTGTACGAGAAGCCCATCAGCGTGGTGCGCTGCGACTACGTGGGACGCCACACCGACCGGTGGATCGAGTTCCCCTGGTCGGGCGCCGACGGCGACGCCTGAGCACCGCGAACACCCGGTTCGGGGGCGGTTTCGTCGCGCACTGACAGGGTTTGGCAAGCTCGTGTCAGTCCGTCTGGCTTGACTGTCATTTGATGTGACACCTACAGTGGGACCCCCGGGGACGACCTCCCCGTGGCACTCGAACGAACGCGTCACCCGAACAGGGGAGTGGCCATGTTTGAGATTGCCGAAGTGGACTGGCAGCGATGTTGTGAGCCCGACTGCCGATGCCGCCGACCCCAGCGCTTCGACCGGCGGGGGCGCATCTGGACCCTCACCAGCATCGTCGAGCAGGCCATCGCCGACATCGGCGAGCCCGGACCCAAGCAGCGCATGCACGTGAGCCCCGAGCAGCTGCGACCGCTGTTCCTGGCGGTGAGCTCGCAGCTGAAGCGGGTGCTGCACGACGGCTGGTTCATCGCCGCGTGTCCGTGGCAGGTCACGCTCACCGCCGCGCGCGTGATGGTGCACGGACCGGACCTGGGGTCGCCGTACCTGGCGCCCCTGGCGTGATCCTCGAGCAGGCCGACACCACCAGGCGGGACGCCATCGTCGGGGCGATGGTGTCCCGCATGGCCACGCAGCCCACCGAGAAGATCCGCCACCGGGACATCGCGCTGGACAGCCACCTGCCCGAGGAGGTGGTGCGTGGCTACTTCCCGCAGATCTCCGACCTCACCCTGGCCACCCTCCGCCACTGCGAGGCGGAGCTGGGGGTGTCGATCCCGCACCGGTTCCCCGATCTGCTGTCGGGAGCCGCGGCGCAGTTCCGGCGCAGCGCGGAGCGGCCCGAGGAGGCCGCGGCACGCCAGGCGCCGGTGCGTCCGCAGATGCTGGTGGAGTTCACCGAACCGCTGCGCAGCGCCGTGCGCGAGTTGCTGGCCGGCGAGGCCGGCCACGTCGGCCGATCCCGACTCGACCTGGATCGCGCCGCGGCGGTGATCACCTTCGTCGCCAGCCCGGCCTGCTGGTCGGGCCTGCGCAAACTCGGCCTGGAACACCGGGAGATGGCCGGCCTGGTCACCTGGCTTCTGGAGACCATGCACCGCGCCCTGCCCGCCGGGCCGGTGGACGCCGACGCCGGCAACGCCAGCCGGCTCACCGGCGTGCGCGGCCGCCTGCTGGCCACGCCGGCCAACCCCCGCGACACCCGCGAGCGCGCGCTGGTGGCGGCGGTGGCGCGGCTGGCGAAGGACCCCTGGCGGCTCCCCACCCACGCCGAGCTGCAGCAGGACACGGGGATCAGCGAGCGCACCCTGTGGCGGCGGTTCCCCACCCGCGACGCCCTGCGTGCCGCCATCTCCAACTGGTACACCGAGCAGGTCGCGTGCCCGCACGAGCTCACCGACGTGTGGGACCTCATCGCCTGGATGCCCCAGCATTTCGCGCGGATGGACGCCAACCCGCAGGTGGCGCTGTCGATGATCGGCACGCGGTCGGCGTGGGAGATCCGGCTGGCCGGCCGCGACCAGCGGTTCGCCGAGATGGAGCGTCTGCTGGCGCCGCACCTGGAGGGCGCCGGCCTGTCCACCCACCGGGCGGAGGCCGTGGTGCGGCTGGCCTACGTGCTGCGCGCCCTGCGGGCGTGGACGGTGTTGTGCGGCACGTTCGGGATGCCGGGCACCGAGGCCGGCCACGCGGTGGGATGGGCGCTGGCCTGCATGGTGCGCCGGCTGGACGCCGACCCCGGCTCCCTTGCCGCGGCCTTCGCGGTGACCGAGGGGGCGGCCAGCGTGGACGAGCTGCGCCACCGCGTGCTGGCGCCGCTGCGCGCGGCACGGGGTGACCTGGAGGCGCAGGGCCCCCAGCTGGAGGCGCTGGCCGGCCGGGACCCGGTCGATGACGCGCGGCTGCGCCTGGAGGCGGCGGTGGAGGCGCTGGAGGAATTGGTGCGCGGTGCCGCCGCGGGTGCCGACCGGCGGCGGCGGGCCGAATGGGCGGGCGACCCGGACTGAGCCGGGGTCAGGGGAACAGCGTCAGGTCGGGGGGCTTGAGCCCCCGCAACTCGGCGAGGCTGACGGTGGCCGTGCCGATGCCCCGGTCGCGGGCCAGGGTGCGCGCCTGCGGCTTGATGGCCTCGGCCACCAGGATGCCGCGGCAGGCGTCCATTCCGTGCTCGGCGCGGATGTAGCCCAGGTACCGGGTGAGCTGCTCCACCGCGTCGATGGTGCCGATGCGTTTCACCTCCACCGCCACGAAGCCGCCCTCATCGGTGCACAGCAGGTCCACCGGGCCGATGGGGGTGGGGTACTCGCGGCGCACCAGCAGCATGCCCACGCCCAGCACGAACGGTGCCTCCGCCAGGGCCTCCTGCAGGTCGCGTTCGATGCCGTCCTTCTCCAGGCCGGCGGCCTCCCCCATGTCGTGCAGGGCGTCGGCCAGCACCTCCTCGATCACGATCTCAAGGCGCTCCAGCTTGGCCCCGCTGCCCTTCTCCACCACCATCAGGCCGGGTTCCTCGGTGATGCGCGTGGGCGGCGTCATCCAGTTGAGCGGCTTGTAGCCGCCGGCGTCGGAGTGCACCTGCACCGAGCCGTCGGTCTTGCACAGCAGCACGCGGATGGCCATGGGCAGCACCGACGACACGCGGCCGGAGTACCGCACCTCACAGCGGGCGATGATCAGGCGCATCGGGGTGGGCTCAGGACGGCGGCGGCGCGTCGTAGGTGACGGTGACGCTGGTGTACCCCAGCGACTTCAGCAGCGCCGTCAGCATGGCGGTGGTGTTGTCCTTGGCCTTCTGCAGCACCTTTGGGTCGGCGGCGGCCGCCTCGCTGAGCTTCTTCTCGGCCAGCACCTGCGCGTCGTGCTCGTCGTTGCTGCTGGTGAACACCGACTCCAGGCGGTCGATGATGCCGCGCTGACGATCCACCACCGAACTGCGCGACAGGTCCACCTGCGGCGGGAACAGGGTGGGCGAGGGCAGGTGGATGGTGGCCTGCGTGCGGTCGGCGTTGGTGGTGACCGAATCGGGTGTGAGCTTGCTGAAGTCCACCCCGGCGTCCACGGTGCCGGCGGCCACGAACAGCACCCGCTCGCCCTTGATGAAGTCGGGCACGAACGGGGTGTCCTTGGTGAGGTCCACCACCAGCTGCAGGTTGGCGGTGGCGGCCCGGTACTGGCCCAGGTTCTGGATGGACTGCATCACCGGGGGCTGGCTGCGGTCGATGGTGCGCGTGTGGAAGGGGTTGAGGGAGCTCGGCAGCACGGACACCAGCCACATGGCCAGCACCAGTCCCACCACCGCGGCGGCCGCCACGAACCCCAGACGCAGGGTCTTGCCCATGGTCACACCTTACCCACGGACGGCGCGTGCACGCGCCGATGGCGTGGTGGTAGCGTCGCCGCATGAAACTTGCCGATTCACACGCACTCGTCACCGGCGCAAGCCGGGGCATCGGTGCCACCATCGCGCGGGAACTGCACCGGCGGGGAGCCAAGCTCACCCTGCTGGCCCGCGACCAGGCCAAGCTGGAGGAGCTGGCCGACGAGCTGGGCGGGGCCAACGTGCTGTCCGCCGACCTGCTGGATCGCGGACAGCTGGAAACGGTGATCGCCCGCGCGGAGGAGCAGGGCGGCCCGGTGGACATCCTGGTGAACAACGCCGGGATGGACGAATCCGGGCTGTTCTGGGACCTCACCGCCGACGGCCTGCGCCGGCTGGTGGAGCTCAACGTGCTGGCGGGCATGGAGCTGTCGCGTCAGGTGCTGCCGGGCATGGTGGAACGCAACAGCGGGCGCATCGTCAACATGGCGTCGGTGGCCGCGATCGGCGTGTTCCCCGGCCTGGCCGCCTACAGCTCCACCAAAGCGGCCGTGAGCCACTTCTCGGCGGGGCTGCGGGCCGACCTGCGGGGGCTGTCGGTGGGCGTCACCAACGTGCAGGTGGGGTTCGTGCCCACCGAGATGCTCGGCAACATCATGGAGTACGCGCCGGTGGTGCACGCCCGGCGGCGCTTCGACAAGATGATGCTGCTGCCCGAGACCACGGCCGAGAACCTGGCCGCCGCCATCGCGGACGCCATCGAGAAGGACCGCAGGCACGTGCTGCGGCCGGGCCGCCTGGCCGGGTTCGCCTTCCTCACGGAGGCGCCACGACGCATCACCGACCTGCTTCTGGGCGGTGTCCCGCCCCGCGAGGAGAAGACGACCGAGACAAGCGAACCGTAGCCGCAACTAGACCTCCTGGGCCAGCTCCACCAGCTTGCCCAGGGTGGCCTGGTTGCGCGTGGTCACCGTGCGCCCCACCAGTTTGTCCCACGGGGTCCTGGCCCAGGATGCCTGCAGCAGGCCGTCGGGGCACCAGGCGTGGATCTCGCGCCCCAGCAGGGCGATGCGCTCATCACCCACGCCCAGGGCGGCCACGGCGTCCTTTGCGCCCGCCGCGGGCGCGCCGTCCAGGAAACCCACCACCATGCGCGTGGGGTCGGTGACGTGCTCGGCGAAGGGGTCGGCCTGCAGCGCCGCGCGCAGCTGCGGGAGGCTGCGCGTCACCACCGGCGGGGTGAACCCGGCCACCGCCTCCACGGCGGCGGCCACGTCCTTCGCCACCCTGGCGGGGTGCCGCGCACCACCACGTTGCCGCTCTGCAGCAGCGTGCGCGGGCCCTCGTAGCCCGCCTGCTCCAGCGCCGCGCGCAGGTCGGCCATCCCCACGCGGTTGGCCTTGCCCACGTTGATGCCGCGCAGCAGCGCGATGACCACGCCCTGCGCCATGGGGCCTCAGGCGCCGGCGGCGCAGGCGGCGCAGCGGCGGCACCGTCTTGGGCGCACTTTGCGCGGCGGCAGCTGGCCCAGCAGGTCGGCGGTGATGCGCGTCACCGCGGCCACGGCGTGCTCGAACGCCTCCTCGGTGGCGGCGGAGGGGCGGTCTACCCCGCTGACCTGCGGACGTACTGGCGGGCGGCGGCCTCCACCTCATCCGGGGTGGCGGCGGGCTCGAGCCCGCGGAGCAGCGTGATGTTGCGGCACATCGTGGTCTCCTTCGGCGGTGGGCTGGTGCGCAGGATCCCAGGCCCGCGCACGGCCGGTCAAACGACCCGGCGACGCCGCCTGGTCCACCCGCCGTGTCCGCGGGGTAGTGTGCGCCAATGTCGGACGCATGGTTCATCCGCAACGTGGCCGACACCCCGGCCTTCACCGACGGGTACTTCGGCGCCTACTTCCGCCTCGCCCCGCGCGACGCGCCGTTCCGCGACACCGGCATGAACATCACGGTGCTACAGCCCGGCGAGGCCAACGGCCGGTATCACCACGAGAGTGGCCAGGAGGACTTCCTGGTGCTGCACGGGGAGTGCGTGGCCATCGTCGACGATGTCGAGCACCCCATGCGCACCTGGGACTTCTTCCACTGCCCGGGAGGCACCCCGCACATCTTCGTGGGCGCCGGCGACGGGCCGTGCGCGCTGCTGTGCATCGGCGCGAAGCGACCGGATGAGACCATCCACTACCCGGTGAGCGCGGTGGCTGCACGCCACGGTGCCTCGGTGGACACCCCCACCGACAGCCCGGCGGAGGCGTACGCCGATTGCCCCGGCGACGAGGAACCCACCACCCTGCCGTGGCCGATGCGATGACGACCCCTCCGGGGGGCCGGTGAGCCACGACCTGCTGGTGGTGCACTCCGACGAGCTGGGGATGCGCTTCGGGGGCGACCATCCCACCGATCAGCGCCGCCACCAACTGGCCGTGCGGCTGATGCGCGAGGCGGGCATCCTGGACGCGCCCGGCGTGGCCACCGAAGCGGCCCCCGGGCCGCTGGCCGACGATGAGCTGGCGCGGGTGTTCGCCCCCGCGTTCATCCGTGCGATCCGCCGGTACTCGGCCACGCCCGTCCTGGCGGCCGAGCCCGAGGCGCGGCAGTGGGGCATCGGCGGCGACAACAACGCCTACCCGGGCATGCATGAGGACAGCGCCCGCTCGTGTGCGGCGGTTGCCCGGGCCGCCGTGGCCGTGGCCCGCGGCGAGGCCGTGCGCGCGTTCGCGCCGAGCGGCGGCGCCCACCATGGCCTGGCCAACCAGGCCCAGGGGTTCGGCATCTACAACGAGACGGCCGTGGCCATCCGGGCGCTGCTGGACGCCGGCATGGATCGGGTGGCGTACATCGACCTGGACGTGCATCACGGCAACGGCACCCAGTGGATGTTCTACGACGAGCCGCGGGTGCTGACCGTGTCGGTGCACGAGACGGGGCGCCATCTGTTCCCCGGCTCGGGGTTCCCGGCCGAGACGGGCGGCGCCCAGGCCCCCGGGTCGGCCGTCAACGTGGCGCTGCCGCCGTTCGCCGGTGACGACGCCTACCGACGCGCCATGGCCGAGGTGGTGATCCCGGTGGTCACGGCGTTCGCGCCCGATGTCATCGTCACCCAGAACGGCGTGGACCATCACCACGCCGACCCGCTGTCGCACCAGCTCACCACCATGCCGCTGTACCCGGAGCTGTGGCGCGCGCTGCGGCAGCTGGCGGATGCCGTGTGCGGTGGCCGCTGGGTGGCGATGGGCGGTGGCGGCTACAACCCGCTGCTGGCGCCGCCACGGGCCTGGGCCGCCCTGGGCGCGGAGATGGCCGGCGTGACGGTGGCCGATCCCGTTCCCGAGGCCTGGCGCGCGGCCATGGTGGAGGCCGGGGCCGAGGTGGTGCCGCACGGGTGGGTGGAGGACGAGGGCCCGGCCCCGGACACCGACCGCGACGACGCCGCCCGGGCGGGCACCGACCGCGCCATCCTGGAGACCCGCATCGCGCTGTCGCGCTTCTTCCCGGTCCTGAGCCCCTGAGGGCCGGGTCAGCGGGGCGGCGAGGTGATACGGGCGCGCAGCCGGTCGAACTCCTCGGCGGTGATCTCGCCGGCGGCCAGGCGGCGCTCCAGCACCTGGACGGGGGTCTCGCTCGGCGCCACCGGCGGTCGCGGCGGCCGGTGGCGGCTGGCGCGCCAGGTGAACACGCCGATCACCAGGATCACCACCATCACCAGCTGCACCGGGCTGAAGTCCATGCGCGAACCCTAACGCCCGGCCCGCCAGAGGACCGCGCCCGCGATCAGCAGGATCAGCAGCACCACCGCGATCAGGACGGGGTTGACCAGCGCGCCCCCCGCTCATCGCACGGCCGGGACTGCGGACGGGTGGTCACTCCGGCTCGGGGACCGTGGTGATCGCGCCGCAGGGGCACTCGGTGACGCACACCCCGCAGCCCTTGCAGTAGTCCAGGTTGAAGGCGTAGCCCTTGCCCGGCCCCAGCTTGATGACGGCGTTGTCGGGGCACACCCCGTAGCAGTTGTCGCACTCGAAGCAGTTGCCGCACGACAGGCAGCGCCGCGCCTCGAACAGGGCGTTGGAGGCGTCCAGGCCCTCCACCACCTCGGCGAACGTGGACGCCCGCCGCGCCGCCTCCAGGTGGGGGCGCACGGTACGCGAGGCGTCGGAGTAGTACCAGGTGTTGAGCGAGGCGAACCCGGCCACCGGCGGCCGCTGCGCCGGCGTGTGGGTGGTGCCGCGCAGCCAGGCGTCCACGTGGCGGGCGGCCAGCCGGCCGTGGCCCACCGCGGTGGTGACGGTGCGCTCGGCGGGCACCATGTCGCCGCCGGCGAAGACCCCCGCGTGGCCGGTCATCATGTCGGGCCCCACCCGCACCACCCCGTCGGCCACCTCCACGCCGTCCAGGTCACGCACCAGCGACAGGTCGGTGTCCTGGCCCAAGGCCAGGATCACGGTGTCGGCCTCCAGGGTCTCCGTCTCGCCGGTGGGCTGCGGGAACCCCGCGTCGTCCAGCGCCATGCGCTCCACGGTGATCTCGCCGACGTCCACGTGCTGGATGGTGGACAGCCACCGCACCAGCACACCCTCCTCCTCGGCCTCCCGCACCTCGAAGTCCTGGGCGGGCATGCGGTCGCGGGTGCGCCGGTACACGATCAGCGGTTCACCGCCCAGGCGCTTGGCCGTGCGCGCCGCGTCCACCGCGGTGTCGCCGCCGCCGTACACCACCACCCGCCGGCCGATCTGCGGCGGCTCCGCCCCCTCCATCTCGTGCAGGAAGGCCACGGCGTCGATCACCTTGGCGGCCGCGCCGGCGGGGATGTTGGCGTTGCGCCCCACCCCCGCACCCACCGCCAGGAACGCGGCGTCGAACCCGCCGTCGCGCATGGCGGCCCGCAGGTCCACCACGTGCGCGCCGAGGTGCATCCGCACGCCCAGCGCGCGGATGCGGTCGATCTCGGCGTCCAGCACCTCGCGGGGCAGCCGGTAGCGGGGGATGCCGTAGCGCATCATGCCGCCGGGGGCGTCGGCCGCGTCGTGGATGTGCACCTCGTGGCCCAGCCGGCGCAGGTGGTACGCGGCGGCCAGCCCGGACGGCCCGGCACCCACCACCATCACCCGCTTGCCGGTGTCGGCGGCGGCATCGGGCAGGGCCCAGCCGCGCTCGATGGCCAGGTCGCCCAGGAACCGCTCCACGCTGTTGATGCCCACGGCCTCGTCCAGTTGGGCGCGGTTGCAGGCGGTCTCGCACGGGTGGTAACACACGCGCCCCATCACCGCGGGGAAGGGGTTGTCGGCCACGATGGTGCGCCACGCCGCCTCGTAGTCGCCGGATTCGGCGTGGTACAGCCAGCCCTGCACGTCCTCGGCGGCGGGGCACACGCTGTTGCAGGGCGGCAGGTGCCGCACGTACTCGGGGCGCTCGGTGCGCCAGCTGCCGGTGTGGTTGGCGCGGCTGGTGCCCACGTCCAGGGAGATGGCGAAGGGGCGCTGATCCTGGGAGCTCATGCCGCGCCCTCCTCCAGCAGCCCGTACCGGGCGATGTTGCGGTCGGCCAGGGCCTGCAGCTGCGCCAGGGCCTCCGCGCCGGAGGGATGTTTGAACAGGTGGGCGAAGCGCTTCTGGGGGCGCAGGTACTCCTCCACCGGCACGTGGCGGCGGATGGGCGTCACCCCGGTGACCTCCCCGTCGTGCGCCTCGAACACCGGGAACAGCCCGCATTGGGTGGCCAGCCGCGCCATCTGCACGGTGATGGGTGACGGGGTGCCCCAGCCCAGCGGGCACGGCACCAGCACGTGCAGGTAGCGGGCGCCGCGCAGGGCCATGGCGCGTTCGGTCTTGGCCTCCAGGTCGCGCAGGTCGGCAACCGTGGCGGTGGCCACGTACGGGATGCCGTGGGCCATGGCGATGCGGGGCACGTCCTTGCCCTGCCGGAACGGGTTGCCGGGGTGCTCGCCCACCGCCTCGGTGGTGGCGGTGCGGGCCGCCGGCGGGGTGGCGCCGGAACGCTGCACGCCGGTGTTCATGTAGCCCTGGTTGTCGTAACAGACGTACAGCACGTCGTCGTTGCGCTCGAACATGCCGGACAGGCAGCCGAAGCCGATGTCCACGGTGCCGCCGTCACCGCCCTGGGCGATCACGCGGATGTCGTCACGGCCCTGCGCCCGCAGCGCGGCCGCCACGCCCGAGGCCACCGCGGGGGCGTTGCCGAACAGGGAGTGCAGCCACGGCAGCTGCCATGAGGTCTCCGGGTAGGGGGTGGAGAACACCTCCAGGCACCCGGTGGCGTTGACGGCCACCAGCTTGTCGTCGCTGACCCGCAGGGCGGCGTCCACCACGTAGCGCGCGCCCAGCGCCTCGCCGCACCCCTGGCAGGCCCGGTGCCCGCAGGTGAGGGCGTTGGCGCGCTGGGGGTCGCTCTGCACCGTGCGCTGCTCGGGGTCGAGCAGCCGGTTGCCCACCGCGTGGCTGCCCACCTGGAAGTACCGGATCTCCTGGGTGCTCATCCCCCGCTCCCCCTAGTGCGACCGTGCCGCGACGATGCCGATGTCGCGCAGGATGTTCTCGGCGGCCGGCCCCGAGCGCGGCCCCGCCTGCACGCGGGCCAGCTCGCGGTCGACGCCAGCTCGCGGTTGAGGTCCAGGAACGACAGCCGCTCCAGCCTGCCGTCCAGGGCGCTCAGGATCATGGTGCGCAGCGAGGCGGTGGTGATGGGGCGGCCGCCCAGGCCCGCGATCACCGTGTGCCAGTAGCGCGGGGTGAGGCCGGTGAGCGACGTGTGCACGTTGCCCGACACGATGCCGCCGATGCCCACCGAGAAGGCGCGTTCCAGCACGATCACCCGCTCGGCCCGGCGCAGGGCCTCGCGCACCGCCCCCACGGGGAACGGCCGGAACGAGGTGAGTCCCACCACCCCGATGCGGTGCCCCGCCTCGCGCAGCTCGTCCACCGTGTCCTTGAGGGTGCCCAACACCGAGCCCAGCGCCAGCACGATGGTGGTGGCGTCCTCGCACCGGTAGGTGTGCAGCAGGCCGCCGCTGCGCCGCCCGAACGCCTGCGCGAACTCGTCGGCGATGGCCGGGATGCGCTCAAGCGCGATCTGCTGGCGGTGGAACGACAGGTAGCGCACCTCGGTGAACGCCTCCGGGCCCACCATGGCGCCAAGGCTGATGGGCGCCTCCGGGTCGAGCACCTGGCGGGGGTGGAACGGGGGGAGGAAGGCGTCGACGGCCTCCTGGTCGGGCACCTCCAGCCCCTCCACGGCGTGGGTCAGCACGAAGCCGTCCATGCACACCATCACCGGCACCGACACCTCCTCGGCCAGCCGGAACGCCTGGATGTGCAGGTCGATGGCCTCCTGGTTGGTCTCGGCGTACAGCTGGATCCAGCCGGAGTCGCGCTGGCTCATGGCGTCGCTGTGGTCGTTCCAGATGTTGATGGGCGCGCCGATGGCCCGGTTGGCCACGGTCATCACGATGGGCAGCCCCAGGCCGCTGGCGTTGTACAGGGCCTCCGCCATGAACAGCAGGCCCTGGCTGGCGGTGGCGGTGTACGCCCTTCCCCCCGTCGCCGACGCGCCGATGGCCACCGACATGGCGGCGAACTCGGACTCGACGTTGATGAACTCGCACCGCTGCAGCGACCCGGTCTTCACCATGGCCCCGAGCGCCTCGACGATGTGCGTCTGGGGGGTGATGGGGTAGGCGCACACCACGTGCGGCCGGCAGGCGGCCACCGCCTCGGCCACGCCGCGTGACCCCTCCATCTGCCTACGCGGTGGCATCGCTGAGCTCCCGCATCTCACGGCGCACCCAGTCGTGCGCCTCGGTTGCCGCCGCCACGTTGGCCGTGGCCAGATCCCCCGCGAACCGCTCGCGGATGGCGTCGGCCAGCGAGGTGAGCGTGATGACCCCGCTGATGGCGCACAGCCCGCCCAGCAGCACGGCGTTGGGGATGGGGCGGCCCAGGTGCCGCAGTGCGATCTCGGTGGCGGGCACGGTGAGCAGGCGCTCGTGACGGAACCGCGCCGTCAGCTCCCCCACCCCCAGCTGGTCGAAGGTGCGCGCCGTGTTGATGAGGATGTAGCCGTCCGGCACCAGCCCGCTGAACACGTCCACCTGATGCAGCAGGGTGGCGTCCTGCACGATGAGGGCGTCCGGGGCCGCGATGGGCTCGCGCGTGCGGATGGGCCGGTCGCTGATGCGGCAGAACGCCACCACCGGCGCGCCGGTGCGCTCCGAGCCGAAGCTGGGGAACGCCTGCGCCTCGTGGCCCTCGCTGAAGGCCGCCACCGACAGCATCTCCGCCGCGGTGACCACCCCCTGCCCGCCCCGTCCGTGAATGCGCACCTGGAACATCCCGGCGATCAGCCTTTCACGAACACCGCCGCCCCGGCATCCGCAGTTTGCCCGACGCGGTATGAGGGTCCGCTGGCCGTCCCCGCGGGGCTGGGGTAGGGTCGCCCGCATGACACGACTTCGCCCACTCATCCTGTCCGCCACCGTCGCCGCCGGCCCTGGCCAGTTGCCGGCAGCGCCGCCGCCGTGACCCGCTCGGTGACGGTGACCGGCTACGGCACCACGCACGCCACGCTCACGTACACGGCCCCGCACTTCAGAAGAACACGCCGGTGGACGTCACCGCGGTGCGGCTGCAGGTGACGCGCGACGACGGCGCGGCGGCCACGTTCGCAACGCGCAGCTCAAGTTCCAGTTCCCCGTCATCCTGGACCCGCCCACGGCACTGCAGGTGCGCGACCTGGACAGCGACGGCGATCGCCGAGGTGGTGCTGGAGGACTTCACCGGCGGCGCCCACTGCTGCTTCGACACCCGCGTGGTGTGGTACTCCGCCGCGGCGAGCGCCTACCAGCTGCGCATCCAGCAGTGGGGCGACGTGCCCCACGCTGAAGGACCTCAACAAGGACGGCGTGCCGGAGTTCGCCGGGTTCGACGACCGCTTCGCGTACGCGTTCGGCGACCCGTACGTGGCCTCCGTGTTCCCACCGGAGGTGTGGAACTTCCGCGCGGGCGCGTTCGTGGACACCAGCCGCCAGTTCCCCGCCTACTTCGCCAAGCAGCTCAAGGACTACTGGAAGACCTACGTGCGCGCCCGCTCCTTCGGCGCCCCGGCGGACGCCCTGGCCGCGTACATCGCCACCGCGGCCATCGCCGGTCAGAAGCCCGCCGCGGTGCGCCGCGCCAAGCTGGCCGAGGGACACCGCAACCCGCGGATGCTGCGCACCATCCTGCGCACGCTGGTCAGGTGGGGGTACCGCTGAACAGCGCCCGGGCGGGACGGGCTCAGGCGAGCCCGTTCCGCTCGGCCAGGTGCTGCGACATCGCCCGCCGCCACAGGTTCTTGGTGTCCTGATCGAAGCCCAGCACGTGGTCCAGCGCGTGCATGACGGCAAGCGGGGGCAGCACGCGCCCCGCCTCCCAGCGGGCCACGATGGTGGGGTCGGGGCTGCCGGCCACCCGGTCGCCCAGTTGCTGCTGGCTCAGGCCGTTGGCCTCGCGCACGCTGCGCAGCCGGTCCCCGAACTGCTCCAGCAGGTTCGAAGTGTGAGAAGCGGTGTCCATGACGGTTCGCTCCGGTGCGTCGGGGAGGATTCCACGACCCTACGACGGTGCCCGGTGGACGCGCCAGCGCGGTCTCCCGGCCACGTCACCGGGTTTCTCGCGGTGGCGCGGCGCCGATAGGGGCGCGGCGCCACCATGAGCCGTTACTCGTCCTGCGAGGTGGGCCGCACCAGCAGCTCGTTGATGTCCACGTGCGGGGGCTGCTGTAGCGCGAACAGGATGATGCGCGCGGTGTCGTCAGCGGTGAGCGGCGCCTGGATGGGCGACCCGTTGTCGTAGAAGGGGGTGTCCACCACCCCCGGCTCCACCAGCATCACGCGGGCGCCCGTGCCGTTGAGCTCCTGCCGCAGCGACTCACCCATGGCGCTCACCGCCCATTTTGTGGCCGAGTACACCGACCCGGGGAGGGCCTTGCGGCCCGCCACCGACCCGGTCAGCACGTAGTGGCCCTGCGACTCCCGGATAGCGGCGATGGTGGCGCGGATGGTGAGCGCCACCCCGTAGACGTTGGTGAGGATCATCTGGCGCCAGTGCTCGGGCGTGGACTCAGTGAACCCCCGCGTCCCCCCGAACCCCGCGTTGGCGAACACCGCGTCGATGCGGTCGAAGCGTGCCAGCGCAGACCCCGCGAGGCGCTGCACGTCATCCCATTCCGTGACGTCGCAGCGCACGGACTGCACCCGCCCGGGTTCGCCCAGGTCCTGCTCCAGCCGCGCCAGGGCGTCCTCCCCGCGCGCCGCCAGCACCACCGCATGTCCGGCGGCCACGGCATGGCGGGCCACGGCGGCCCCGATGCCGCTGGACGCACCGGTGATGAGGATGACCTTGGAATCGCTCATGGGACCTCTCGTGGCTGGGGTGACGTGGACGGGCGCAAGCGTAGGGCCCCGATTGCGCCCGGTTAGGCTTGCCCGGGCGGGCACGCGTCAAACACCCGCCCCCGATCCCGTCCGAGGTGGGAATGGCCCAACCGCGTTGCCTGATCCTGATCCGTCACGGCGAGAAGCCGGCCCATGGCGACGGGGGGGTCGATGAGGACGGCACCCCCGATGACCACGGCCTCACCCCGCGTGGCTGGCAGCGCGCCGGTGCGCTTGCGGCCGTGTGCGGGCGGGCGGCCGCCGACCCGGGCCTCGCCCTCCCCCGGCCCGCGGCACTCGTGGCACCGGCCTACGACCACGGAGTGCACCGATCGCCGCTCACCCTGCTCCCGCTGGCGCGGGTGCTGGGGCTGGAGGTGCGATCGCCGTTCGAGGCCGATGCCGAGCCAGGGCACATCGCGGACTGGCTGGTCGCCCTCCCGGACGAGATCGTGATGGTGTGCTGGGAGCACAGTTCACTCCCGGGGATCGCCCGGGCCGTGGGCGAGCGCGCTTCGGTCGCCAACGCCACGGACATCCCCGGTGTGTGGCCGGACGACCGGTTCGACCTGATCTGGCGGTTCGATCTCGACTCCGGCGCGACGGCGCGGTTCAGCATCGCGGCACAGCAGCTGTTGTGGGGCGACGCCCCGGCCTGACCCGCCACGCGGTCAGTGCAGCACGGGGTGGTAGACCAGCTCCTGGATGTCACCGTCCAGCGTTCGCTGTTCCAGCAGGTGCAGGTCGAAGTCGGCGGCGCCCTCGAAGATGCGGTCCAGGCCGGTGCGTCCGGTGACCACCGGGAACAGGGTCACCTGCAGGCGGTCCACCAGGCCCGCGGCCATCAGCGCCCGGTTCATCGACAGGCTGCCGTGGGAGCGCAGCGGCACATCGGACCGGTCCTTGAGGCGGGCCACCACGTCCACGGCGTCACCGCGCGCCACGGTGGCGTCGGGCCAGTCCAGCGGCTCCTCCAGCGTGTTCGACACCACGATCGCGGGCATCCGCCACATCCGCGTCACCCACGGGTCACGCACCTCCGACCCCTCGGTGCTGCCGGCCAGCATCCGCGCGAATAGCCGGTGGGTCTCGGCCCCGAACACCATGCGTGTCTCGGTGTCGTACAGCTCCAGGCGGTGGGCCAGCAGCTCGGGGCCCTGCTTGCCCCAGTAGCCGGTCCAGTCGCCCCCGGCGGCACCGAAGCCGTCGAGGCTGGTGAAGACGTCGAACGTGTAGGTGGCGGTCATGCCGTCCTCCTCGTGCGTGATCCTGGCCCGCCGCGACGCGCGTCGAGAAGCTGCAGCAGCTCATGCGCGGCCAGCTCCACCTTCTTGTGGCGCCACTCGGCCGCCCGGTAGACGCAGGCGATGAGGGCGCTCCGGTGGACGCGGCGGAAGTCGCCGACCACGAAGGCGTACCGGGCCTTGGTGCCGTCCGTGGCGCCCTCGGTGAGCCCGAGATGCCATTCGGCGTATTCGTCCCACGAACGCCGCGCCAGGTACGCGTTCTCGGTCGCGGCGTCCGGCTGCGAGTTGCCCCAGTCGCTGTTCAGCACGTACTGGCGCGCGGCGATCATCCGCCGTGCGCGTGCCACGGCCCGCGTGTTGAGCGCGTACTGCGCCATGCCACCGTGTTCCCGCTGTCAGGCCGTGTCAACCACCCGGCGCAGGCGCGCCACCAGCAGGCCCAGCCCGATGAGGCCCACCCCGGCCAGGACGACGGCCAGCGCGGCGCCGGTGGCGGAGCCCACCACCACGGCGATCATCACGACCCACCAGGCACCCCCGACGGCCGCGAGCCAGATCAGGGCATCGAAGTCCAGGGCCGCCGCCGCGAGGAAGGCCGCGATCACCACACCCGCCAGCACGACATGCCAGATGGTGAACCGTCCCAGGTCATCGCCGGCGAAGACGATCGCCGCGTACCCGCCGAGCGTTGCCCACACGGTCGCGAACCGGCACGCGACGGGCGACCGCTGCGCCAGAACCCCCGCGGTGATCGCCGCGAGGGCCGCCTCGGCCAGCACCACCCAGCCCAGGCGCAGCTGGTTGCCGCTGGCATCCGACTCCCACAGCCCCAGCAGGTATGTGCCCGCCGTCCCCGCCGTCACCAGCGCCGCGGGCAGGCCCACCCCGAACAGGATCTCGCTGCCGGTGGCCCGGCGCACCGCCAGCACCACGGCGACGCCCCCCAGGCCCGCCACCGTCACGAGCCAGGCGACGTCGTCACCCGTGTTCACCCACCCGGAGGCCGCCCCCGATGCGGCGACGGCGCCGGCCAGCGCCGCGTACCCGACCAGCCCGGAGAGGTCGCTCTGCCACCGCGCGAACCCGCGATGCGCGAGCCAGATGCACGCCCCCAGGGCGACCAGCGGGAAGAGGTACGGCGTGGCCATCCGCACCGTGCGCGGCAGGTCCCCGAAGACGGTGCCGTAGGCGATGGCAAGCCCGGAGAACACGCCCACCGCGCCCAGCGTGTACAGCACGCCCGACGCCGTGGGCGGGTCACCGCCGGGATGCTGACCGTGGGCCAAGAGCGATTCCACCTCCCGGGGGGTGATCTCCCCGGTCTCGAGCGCCTGCTCAAGACGCTCCAGCAACCCGTCGTGGTCGCGAACGTGCCGTTCGAGCAGCATCGGGATCGCCTCCAATCCCCTCAGGGGTTCAATGCTCCTCTCGCCGTCCCCCCCGGGCATCCGCGCGGTCGCCGATCAGCGTGCGCGGGTTCCGTGCACGCGACTCCGGTGCGGGAACGCGGGCGGGCTACCGCTTGACCCTCAGGGGCAGCGTGGTGATGAACGGGAGGGTCGCGTAGGGATCCGGCGGCGACAGCTGCAGCTTGTAGCGGTGCCGGCCGGGCGTGTCGCGCAGGCGCAGCGTCACCCGTCCGCTGGCGGGAACCGAGGCCGAGGAGTTGCTGATCTGCAGCAGCGCCCCGTCGGACAGCAGGCGGTACACGGTGAGCTGGGCGTGCGCGCGGCCGGCGACCAGCACCTGCGTGGGCGCAGCGGTGCCCTTCAGCAGGATCACGCCCCGTTTGGGGCTGGTCAGGGTGACGCGCATGGTCAGCTGCGCCCTGCCCACCGTGAAGGGGGCCGAGTCGGCCGCGGTGGTGCCGCCCGCGCCATCGGCCGCGACCACGTGACACGACAGGACACCACCCACCTGGTTGGGCGCCAGCAGCAGGTCCTGGCCACTGGCCACATCGAAACCGCCCCGCTGCCAGGTGTAGGTGAACGAGCTCGCCCCGGTCCACTGACCCGGGGTGCAGTGCACGGTGGAGGCGACGGTAGTGGCGCCGGTCACGGTGGGGGCCGAGACCAGCACGGGGGCCGCGGCGGCGGCGGTCGCGGCGGCCGCAAGGGCGGCACCGCCGATGAGGAGGGGTGTGCGCATGCGCGGCAGTGTCACATGGCGCCCGGGATTCACGAAAACCGGGTCAGACGGTGTGCGCCCGGTGGGCACCACGAGCGTCGCGTTTCGACCGGTGCTACACCGGCCGAAGGTCAGAAAACCCCGTCAGCACGGGGTTCTACGAGAAGCGCGCCAGACAGGATTCGAACCTGTGACCTTTGGTTTCGTAGACCAACGCTCTATCCGGCTGAGCTACTGGCGCACACCGGCCTTCCGACCGGAGTCGGCAGGATAGCAGCCGTCAGGCCGCCCCTCGGGGCCGTTTGCCCCGCGGTTTGGCGGGCTTGGGCACCTTGGGGGGCATGGCCGCGGCGAAGGCGTGCGCACGATCCACCCAGCCGCGCACCTCACCCTCATCCCGGTGCACGACCCCGGGCAGCGCGATGTACTCGCGCATCACGCGGCCGCCCGGGGCGAACGGCTCGCCGCCCACCTCCAGCAGCGCGGCACGGTCGTCGGGGCCGAGGCGCAGCACGAGCGCGTCACCGAACGTGCACAGGAACAGGTTGCGGTTCACGAAGCCGCCCCGCTGCCCGAACATGGGCCGCCGGTCCACGCCGGGCTCGTCGGGCAGCAACCGGTCGAACAGGGCCGAGGTGGCGTCCCCGACCCTGGGCATGTGGATCCCGTCGCCCTCAGGCATTGCCGCGATGCGCGCCGGCGCGCACGGCACCGGCCACATCCAGCCCGGGCTCGAAGCAGCCCCGGCAGCGCGCCTCGTAGGCGTCCAGCGCCCCCACCTGGATGGTGTCCCCGGAGAAGGGGGCGGGCATGCCGTCCACCAGCCGCTGCGTGCGGGTGGCGGCGCCCCCGCAGCGGTGGCACACGGCCTGCAGCTTGTCCACGATCTCCGCGCGGGCCAGCAGCTCGGGCATGGGCCCGAACGGCTCCGCCCGGAAGTCGGTGTCCAGACCGGCGGCCAGCACGCGCAAACCGCGATCGGCCAGGCGCACGCACACCTCAACCACGCACGGGTCGAAGAACTGGACCTCGTCGATCCCCACCACGTCGTGCCCCTCGAGGTACCGCTCGATGGCCTCGGGGTGCTGCACGCCCACGGCGCGGATGCTGGCGCCGCTGTGGCTCACCACATGCGAGATGTCGTACCGGTCGTCGATGTGGGGCTTGGCGATCAGCACGCGCTGGCCGGCGATCTCGGCGCGGCGCAGGCGACGGATCAGCTCCTCGCTCTTGCCGCTGAACATGGGGCCGCAGATGACCTCGATCCAGCCGCCGCGGGTGGGGTGGTTGCGAATCATGGGCCGCATCCTATGGGTGCGGTCCGGACTGCAGCCATCCCCTGCGCGGCGTCACATACGGCCTCGCCCGGGTGCTTTTGGGCGCCCGGGATGGGCAGAGTGGGGCATGCGAACGATCGGCCTGCGCGAACTGGGTCAGCACGTCCACCGGTATGTGCGCGCCGTGGAGCGCGGGGAGACCATCCTCGTGACGGACCGTGGCCGCACCGTTGCGCGACTGACCCCGGCGACCGGCGATGACGAGGGCCGCGCCGCGCCGTCGTCCGGACCGCGGATCCGCCCCGGCACGGGCGGGCTGCTCGACCTGGGGCCGCCGCTGCCGCCCCCCGCCGAAGCACCCGCGCTCAGCCGGATCCTGGCGGGCCTGCGCGGCGGCCGCGAATGAGCACACGCCTGTATCTGGACACCTCGGCGCTGGTGAAGCTGGTGCGTGCCGAACCCGAGAGCGACAGCCTGATGGAGGTGATCGCGCATGCGGGCACCACCCCCGTCGCCAGCGCCCTGGTGTGCGTGGAGCTGCGCGCCACGGTGGCCGCGGCCACGCACGGGGGCGCCGCGGCCGAACGGGAACGGGTGGAACGCATCCTCGAGGCCATCGATCTGGTGGCCATGGACGACGCGGTGCTCGACGAGGCGGGACGCCTGGACCTGCCGGGGGCGCGACTGCCCGACGCCATCCACGTGGCCACCGCGCGTCTGCTCAGCGGTGACCTGGCCGCCCTGGTCACCTACGATCGGCACCTGCTGGTGGCCGCCGGGGAGCTGGGACTGCCGGTGGCCTCGCCGGGCGCGGAGGCCACCCCGGGGCCGTTCTAGACGAGAGAGGACGGGATGGCGCGTGACGAGGAGATCCGGGGCGCCCAGCGGGCGCTCTGGGCGGACCTGTCGGCGGGCTGGGACAGGTGGGACGCGGTGGTGATGGACCAGCTGGCGCCGGTGGGCGCCGCGATGATCGACCGCCTCGCCATCACCGAGCACCAGCGTCACCTGGACATCGCATCGGGCACCGGCGAACCCGGACTCACCATCGCCCGGCTGGCGCCCCGGGGGCACGTGGTGCTGACCGACCTCTCCGCCGAGATGCTGGACATCGCCACGCGGCGGGCCGGCGCGCGGGGCATCACGAACTTCTCCACCGCGGTGTGCAGCGCCGACGAGCTGCCCTTCGGGGACGCCACCTTCGACAGCATCTCGGTGCGGTTCGGGTACATGTTCTTCCCCGACCTCGCCGCGGCCACCGCCGAGTTCGCGCGCGTGCTGCGGCCCGGTGGCCGCCTGTGCGCGTCTGTGTGGGTGAGGCCCGAGGAGAACCCATGGACCGCGATCGTGCTGCGCGCGATCGGGGCCGAGGTGGAGCTGCCGGCGCCCGACCCGGACGGCCCGGGCATGTTCCGGTGCGCCGCCCCGGGCTCGCTCGCGGCCCGCTACGAGGCCGCGGGGCTACGCGACATCACCGAATGGGAGGTGGGCGTCGAGCTCGTCACCCGCACCCCGGAGGAGTACTGGCGGATGGCCAGCGAGCACGTGTCGGCCGCCGTGTCGGCCCTCCGGCGGGTGGATGACGCGGTGCGGCGACGCATCGCCTGTGCCGTCATGGACGACGCGGGCTCCTACGAGGTGGACGGCCTGGTGCGCATCCCGGGGCTGGCCCGTTGCACCGTCGGCACCAAGGGGGAGGGCCCCGGCGCCGGGGAGGCGTGAACGGAGAGGGAGGGATTCGAACCCTCGATCGAGGTCAACCCCCGATACCCACTTAGCAGGCGGGCGCCTTCAGCCTCTCGGCCACCTCTCCGTGCGGCGGCTATCGTAGCGGGCCGAGAGCGGCGCCGGAACATCGCGGCGTTCCCGGAGGGGTGGCCGAGCGGTCGAAGGCAACGGTCTTGAAAACCGTCTCAGGTGAAAGCCTGACGTGGGTTCGAATCCCACCCCCTCCGCTGGTTCATCGACACGAGCGCCAGCCCAGCGCGGTCGCCATCCTGGCCGGCCGCCGCTGCCTGGCGGTCAGTCGGGAATCGCCTCCAACCAGGCGGACACCTGATCGATGAGTCGGGCCGCGGCCGCGTGGCACTCGATGGCTTCGTTCCGAGTCGCCTCCGTCCAGGTCAGCCGGATACCTGCCCTCCGTGGCCCAGACGTTGAGCAGGTCAAGGTCGTCCCCCGAGACCCGTGTCCTGAGCGGCGACGGAAGACGCTTGGTCAGGTCAAGGAGGTCATGTGTGCGGTGGGAGCGCGTGCCCCTCGACGATCAGGCCGGCCTTCAGCGCCTTCTCCGCGGCGAGGTGGGCGAGAAAGCAGGCGATGCGGGGCGCGAGGTCCGGATCGTTGGCGAGACGCTCCGCAGCCCGCAGGTCATCCCTGGCCTGTGCCAGTCATCCCGGCCCTCCGCCACATGGCTGTCAGGCGGCTCGCTCGTAGACGACCTCGCCCTCTCGCATGGGCCAGTAGTGGATCGACCCCGGGACAACCCTGCGCCGTGAACTTTCGGCGAGGTCCGTGACGAAGACATCGACGGGCGCGTCGACGGTGATGGCGCGTCGAATCTCGCGCGTCAACCTGCGGCGCTGCAGACCGGGCTGGACGTCGTCCAAGACGACGAGGAAATCCAGGTCGCTGTCGGGACCATCTTCACCTCGCGTGACCGAGCCGAACAGGATCACCCTCACCGGGTCCGCGGCACGGACAATCTCGTCCACCGCTGCGGGAACGAGCGCCCTGAGGCGCCCGCCTGGCTCAGCGCGCGTGGTCATGACGGTCATCGTAGGCGCTGCGCGGGACGCTGATCATCACCCGTGGGCGTGACCGCCCGGTCGGATGCCTGCCAGGACGGCCCATCGCACCGATGTCCGGTTGGAGGCGTCAGACCCCGTCGGTGCCTTCACGCATCACCCGATAGCGCTCGAACACCACGCCCGAGGCGAACGCACGGGTCTCCATCAGCTCGAGCGGGACGTCCGTGGTGACCGGCGGGAGGAACGACGTGCCGCCACCCACGACGATCGGGTGCCGCACCATGCGCAGCTCATCGATGAGGCCGCGTTCCATCGCCCCCACCGCCAGGCCGGGCCCGCCGATGCCCACGTCCATGGGGGTCGCCGCGCGCGCCGCCGCCACCTCGTCGGCCAGCGACGCCGTGGCGAGGCGGGCATTGCCCTGGACGCTGTCGAGCGTGCGGCTGAACACCACCTTCGGAAGGGCACACCAGACGTCGGCGAAGGCGGCCCCCGCGGCATCGGCGCTCAACGACGGGTCGGTGTCCCAGACCAGCATGGTCTCGTAGAGCCTCCGGCCCATGAGGAAGACACCGAGCTCACGCACCTGGTCGGTGTGGAACCGGAACACCTCCTCGCTGGGAAGCGTCCAGGCGAACGCCCCATCGCGGTCGGCGGTGAAACCGTCCACCGAGACATTCATCGAGTAGATCAGCATGGCGTCACACCTCGGGCCGGGTTCGTGGGTGGGCGGGTTCCCGGGGACCGGGTCCATCCAAACACGCCGGGGACCCCCGGGTCCGGCTACGCCACCTGCGCGACCCCGGCCTGCGCGCAACCGTCCCGCACCGCGTCGAGGCCGAACGCCTCGATGGGACCGAGCGCTCCGGTGCCGTGGACACCCTCAAGCGCCCGCTCGGCGGCGAAGGCGAGGAACGCGGACGTGAAGTCGTAGCCGTTGACGCCCTCCAGGCGGGCTTCGGCCAGCGACCGGCCGGTGTCGTCCCGGGCCACGGCCACGATGATCGACCGTGCCGCGGCCAGCCGCTGGGCCGATGGGCCGCCCCGCGAGCCCCGCACCACCAGGCGCAGCGCCGCACGGACGGCGGGGGCGGCGCCGGGGATCTGCAGCATCGGGCTGCCCAGGCTCATGGGCCGGGTCAGCGCCCCGAACCACCCCAGGTACACCCGCACGTTCCTCAACTCAGGGAAGGTCCTGGGGAGCGCGAAGTGCTCGGTGCTGCCCACGCTGAGGGCGGGTTTGCGCCCGCCGTCCGCCGCGAAGCGCGCCATCCGCGCCGCGCCACGCTCGGACACGATGGCGCCGTCACGCCAGGCGAAGTGCGGCCCGAGCACCGCCTCGACGATGGAGGCATGGGTGCCGCTGCTGAACGCGCGCAGCCCGCCGGTGTGGAAGTAGGCCACGTCCACCGCGCTCGCGGCGGGCGCCCCTTGCAGCGCCAGGGCGGCGGCCAGGTTGCCGAGCACGTAGTCGTAGCCGCAGGCGGTGATCATGGCGCACCCGGCCGCCGCCGCGCGCGGGCCGTAGTCCTCGAACACCTGGCGGATGAAGCCGGCCTCGCCCGTGGAGTCGATGTACGTGCAGCCGGCGTCGATGGCGGCCTCGGCGGCCGCCGTTCCGAAGCGCGTGAAGGGCCCCGTCAGGGCCAGCAGCACGCTCTCGGGGGTGAGCAGCGCCCGCAGGGCGTCGGGGCTGGACGCATCCGCGCGCGCCCACTCCAGGCCGCCGAGCTCATCGGCCATCGCGCGCAGGGCATTCTCATCGCGCCCGGCCAGCAGCGGCCGGACGCCGCGCTGCACGAGGGCCGCGGCGGTCATCCGGCCGGTGTAGCCGGTGGCCCCGAAGACCACGACCCGGGGTTGGGAGTGTTCTTCACCCATGGGTTCGCAAGTCTATCCAGACCTCGGTGGGGTGTCGATGGTGCGCAGGCGGATGCCGCTCCACCTGAACCGCTCGAGGCTGCGCAAGGTCCTTCGGCGGGAAGCGATCGGCCACCTCGGCCAGCGGCACCACCTCCGGGCGGTCCAGACGGTGGGTGATGCCATCGCTGACCAGCACGGCCGACCCGGCCGCCAGCACGTTCCGCACCCAGTTGGACGACGTGCCGTAGACGCTCGCGATCACAAAGCCGTCGTCGGTGGGCTCGGCGTCCACCGGCGTGCGGTATTCGCGACCGCTGGTCCGTCCGACGTGGTGGATCACCGACGTGTGCACGCCCGGCAGGCCCGCGGTGCGGAGCATGCGCGGGTTGATGAACCGGCGTGCGAAACCCCGCACCAGGCGCCGCACCGTCGGCGACCCGCGTCGCAGTCCGCCCACGAACACGGCGGCCGCCGCCGCCACCGCGGCGACCACGCAGATCACGGCGACGACAAGGATCTTCAGCATCGGACGACCTCCTCGATCCGATGCGCTGCGCGGCGCTCCCGCACAGCGCCGACCCCAGCCTCCCACCGCGTCACGGCCCCATCATCAGGGTGCCCCGGGTTGCGCCCTCCGCGATTGCACCGACCGTGCGCTCAGCGCGGTTTTCCGTCCCGGAACAGGGCGAGCGCCTTCTCGATCCGCCGTTGTCTGGTGTCCGCCGCCTTGGCGGAGGTCACCAGATCGACGTGGTACCGCTGCAGGCTGTTGGACAGGGTCCCGAAGAAGGTCTCCACCTCGGGCTCCGCCGCCAGTGCGGCCGCCAGGTCCTCCGGGACCAGCACCTCGCGCGGCGTGTCGGCCACCGTCAGCTCCACGTGGATGGGATCGCCGCCCGCCAGCCCGGTCGCCTTCCGCACGGCGGCGCTGATGCTGATCATGTTCCGGCCGCCCATCACGCCCACCGTGCTGCGGTACTCGTGGCCGTTGACGTTCACCACAACGGCGGGGCGCCGCCCGGCGCCCAGCTGCGCGATGACCTCATCGGGCACGACGATGCCGGTGTTGTTGCCGGTGGCCGTGACGGTGGTGTCGAACCGGGCGCTGCTGGGCATGTGCTCTCCGGTGGGGCGCTCAGTCGTTGCGGTGCACCACCAGGACCGCGGCGCCGCAGTGGGCCGTCGTGGCGGCGGTGACGCTGCCGGCCAGGTGTCCCAGCAGCCCCTTGCGCTGATGGGACCCGAACACGATGAGGGTCGCCCCGTGCTGCTCGGCGGCATCCACGATGCCGCGCCAGGTTGGCGTCCCCTCAACGGCCAGGGGCCGGGCGCGGAAGCCGGCGGCGTCGGCCAGCGACGCGCCCTGCTCGGCGGTCTCCTCGGCGGCCCGCCGCACCTCGTCCGCGTCGGCGGCGTGCAGGTGCCGGCCGTCGACGGGCGTGAACCCGACATCGGCCGGATGCCACACGCACACCACCAGCGCCTCGCGCCCGGGCGCCAGCTCCACGCCCGCGCGCTCGATGGCGAATGCGGCCCGGTCGGACCCGTCGTAGGCCAGTACCACGGGCCCCGCGGTGTTCAGCCCCATCTCAGTCCACTCCCTCGGTTGCCGCCTGTGCGGGCAGCGTGCCCCGCCGGACCTTCGCGAGCAATGGCGGCGAGTGCCAGGCGGCCTTGCGACCACCGATGAAGCCCTCGATATCGGGGGCCTGCGCCCGCGCCCCACCCAGCGCATACGTGGCCACCGCCAGGACGGCGCCGCCCACCGAGAGCCCCAGCCCGATCCACAGTGCGATGCGCACACCGTCGGCGAGGTTGTCGGTCACCGTCGATGCGAAGTACACGAAGATCGGCGCGATCATGAACGCCGCCACGGCCCGGAACAGCTCGACGATGGCGAACACCCGCTGCAGGTTGAGCGCCCGCAGCGAGAAGCCCGCCACGAACAGGGCGGGTGCCACCGTTGCGCCCAGCCCGATCCCGGTGAGGAACGACGCCACCAGCGCCAGGGGCTGACTGGCGGGCACCTGCACCAGGAACACCCCGATGCCGGCCGACAGGAAGGCCATGCCGATGAGCGGCAGGTAGTGGATGAAGACCTTGTCCAGCACCATGCCCAGCACCACGGCGGTGATGACCGCGCCACCGGCCTCGGGCAGGTACAGCAGCCCCACGTGCAGCGGGCTGTGGTGCTCGGCCAGGACGCTGGCGGTGAGCACGGTGGCCGACACGGAGGCCGCGGCCGCGAACAGGGCCACGATGATCCCGGCGATCGGGATGGTGCTGGTGATCATCTCCCGGATGGTGAGCAGCGGATTCCGGGCGCGGTACTGGTACACCACCAGGCCGATGATGGTGAGCAGGCCCCCGGCCAGGGGCAGCACCACGATGGGGTCGGTGAAGTGGTGGCTCAGCAGCTGGGAGGCGCCGAAGAACGCCGCCGCGCAGCCCACCGCGGCCAGCACCAGCGCGGGAAGGTCGATCGGCGCGTCCAGGTCGGCCGGCGGCGCGTCCTCGAAGGTGAGGACGGCCAGCGCCAAGGCGGCCAGCGCGATGGCGGAGACCACCCAGAACAGCGGCCGCCACTGGTCGGCCTCCGCCTGCAGACCCCCGATGGTGGGGCCCAGGGCGACGGCGCCGAAGATGCACATGTTCATGATCATCCCCGTGATGCGCAGCTTGCTGGCCGGGAAACCCAGCGACAGCGGCGGCACCGCGGCGATCAGCAGCAGGCTGGTGCACAGCCCGGCCAGCACCTGACCGGTGATGTACATGGCCACGTTCTGGGCGGTGGCGCTGAGCACGAAGCCCAGCACCAGCACCACGGCGTAGCTCAGCATCATCCGGCGCTGCGGCAGCAGCTGCGCGAACTGCACCGCCAGCACCGTGCCCACGGCGTAGGCGGCGTTGGACAGCCCCGCACCCAGGCTCATGGTCTGCAGGCTGGTGTGCAGGTCGCGCGCCACGATGGGCGTGACCGGACCCACCGCCGCCGACAGCGCCAGGTAGGGGACGAGGGCGGCCATCACCATGGTGGCCACGGCGGGGTAGCGCCCCGCGAGCGGACCCTGGCGCATCACCGGCCTCCGGTGGTGACAGGGCGCCCGTGGGAGGGCGTCCGAGTCTGGGACATGTGGGCGTCTCCCATGGTCGGAATGAATGAAGGCGGGGTTCTACCAGAAAAACGGAGAGGAATGTCCGTTTCTTGATGTGCTATGAAATCGGCGTTGGGGACGGCTCTCCGACGATTGCGGACTGCGATGTCCGGATGACTCGAGGAGGACGCGGGTGCACGACGACACTCCGGGGCGGCACCGCAGCGACGCCAGGCGCAACCGTGAGGCGATCCTGAAGGCGGGTCGCGAGCTGTTCGCCGACTCGGCCGACGTGGCGATGTGCCAGGTGGCGCGCCTCGCGGGCGTCGGCCAGGCGACGCTGTACCGCAACTTCCCCGACCGCGGGGCGCTGGCCGCGGAGATCCTGGCCGAGCGCATCGAGCGGATCGCGGAGGTGGCCGCCGAGCACGAGGGCGACCCGGACGCCTTCTTCGTGCTGCTGCGCGCCATCGTCACCTCCATGGCCGGCGTCTACGCCCTGGCCGAGCTGGCACGCGTGGACGCCCGCACCGATGAGCGCCTGCGTCAGAACCGGCTGGTCATCGCCGAGCTGATGAAGATCCCGATGCGCGACGCCAAGGCGGCGGGCACGCTGCGACGCGATGTGTCCGTCGACGACGTGTTCGTGATGCTCTCGATGGCGCGCGGTGCCATGGCGGGCGCGAACGGCGTCGCGGGTCGCCTGGAGGCTGGCCATCGGGCCCTGGCCCTGATGGTGGGCGGAGTGGCGGCCGCCGCGGCGGGCTGACGCCGCCCACCCGCCGTTTTGGGGGGTGTCAGCGGGCCTCGGATGCGGCACCGTGTCCACATGACCCCACCACGCACGCGCCGCCGGCATCTCTGGTGCGGCCTCGGGCTGCTGGTGCTGGCCTTCATGGCCCTGGCGGCGGCCGGGCTCCTGGCGGAGGACGCCTGGATGCACGACACGTTCTGCGGATGGGGACAGACCGTGCCCTGTGAACCCGCGTCGCGGTTCTGGGTGACGGTGGCCCTCACCGCCGCGGGGACACTGCTGATCGCCTCCATCGTGGCGATGGCATGGCCCCGCCTGCGGCGGGGGGCGGGGGGTGCTTCGGCAGGCTGAGCGGGGCCCTACTCGGGAGGCCGCTGCTTCTGCAGGAGCAGTGTGCCGGCCTCCGCCTCGAAGTCCTCGGGCGAGTCGAACAACTTCGCCGTGCTCGCGAACCGCAGGAACGCGATGTGGTCCCATTCGCGGAACACTCCCAGGATGGCGGCGGCGATCTGCCCCGACGTCACCATGGGCTGGTCGTGGAGGGAGCCCTCCACGATGTCCGCAACCTGCTCTGACCGCCTGCGCAGGGCGTCGGCCGGCTCGCGGCCCTTCGCCGCGTAGCCGATGGAGCGCTCCAGCTTCGTGCGGTCGTAGGGCTCACGGCGGCCATTGCGCTTCACCACGGTCGCCAGGCGGCCGGGGATGGGACGGTGCATCAGATGCGGGTACTCCTTCGACAGCCACCGGCGCACCTGAGCGATCTCCGACCAGCCGCCGCCCTTCCCGCCCCGGTCGAGCCGCCCAAGATGCACCAGTGCGAACCGGATGTGGGACGCGGGGTCGAGCACCCGCAGTTCGCCCAGCACGATGTCGCCCAGCGCGACAGAGTCGATGACCCCGTTCTTCGCCTCGGCGTGAGCGCGCGCGACCACACGGCGCACAAGCCGTTCCAGTTGCTCCTCGCGGTACGGTCGCACCACCGCCTTCTCGATGCTCCTGCGCACGCGATTGCGCCCGAACGGCACCACGGTGCCATCGCTTTTGCGCACGTGCAGGGCCCGGTCGGTGAAGCGCTCGTACGTGGAGAACGTGCGCCCGCACTTCGAGCAGCGGCGACTGCGCTCGATCACACCGCCATCGGCCTGACGGGTCTTGGTGACCGCCATCTTGGTTCCGGGCCCGCAACTCGGACAGTCCACCGGGGCGCCCCTCGCGTTCTGGTTCACAGACGGATGAATCTGGATGTCACCAGCGATGTTGTCGCCAATGGCGTCCAGATATGTGACTCAACGCGACGATTGGATCGCATCTGTGGAGAGATGTGCAACAGGCCTTCACAACGGCTACATCTGCCTCCACAATTGTCATGAAAGCCGAGAAAACGAAACAGGAATCACACCGCAGCAGACCACAGCCAGGCACTCAACGCGTTTCCCGCCGGCGGACTGGCCGGGAGGGGATGCCAACCTGAAGGAGCTTGCGATGGGCTCGGGGACAAGCCTCATCATCCTGCTCTTCGCGCTGTTCATGGTCCTGAGGACCCTGGGCGTCGTCGCCCAGGCGCTGGCTCAGGCCGTGGCGGCGCTGGTCTCCTCGATGGTCACGCTGATCGCGTTGACCCTGGTGTTGCTGGCGCTGATCCTGGGCAGCGTCCAGGGGTGCGCGCAGACCGCTCCGGCGGCGGGCGGTCTGCGCGGGCCGGGCTACGGCCCCGCGGACCCCTGGAGGACCGCCGACCGAGCTCCGCGGCGACGACGAGGTCGCCGCGCCTCGGTGCGAGGGTTCCGTCTGCGCTTCGCCCGACTGATCTCGGGCCTCGCTCCGCCAGGCGAGCCCGCATGTGGCCGCAGCGGAGGCTGCCGTCCGATGACCGTCAAGGCGCACCGCCCGCGCCCCATAGGGTGCTTGTGCTCCGCGGCCGTCGGGTGAGCGCGTCCGCTGGGCGCCGCGAACCGTGATCCTCTCCGGAAGGTCTGGCGGGGCCGGGCGCGAAGGTCGTGATGCCGGCACACGGCCGAAGGGACCTGACGATCGTGGCGACCAGCAATGCTGTTGCACTGGTGGGACACCTTGCCTGGCCGGTGGCGGTTCTTGCGATGGTGGCGCTGTTTCGGCGCCAACTCGTCGGTGTGGCGGGTGCAATCGAGCGCCGAGTCCTCGATCGCAGCACAGATGTCTCCCTGGGCCGGTCGGGGCTCACACTGACGACCCGGGTGGCGACGCTCGAGGCAACCGCGGAGACACAACAGATCAAGTCAGAGGTGCTGGCCCGCGCCGTGACGGCTGGTGATCCGGTGACCGCGGCCGCATCCATGCCGCAGCAGGCGCTCGGTGACCTGGCCGAGGCGTATCGAGCTGTCGACGACTCTGATTACCGTGAGCGACTCCGGAAGAAGAACGAGGTGGCCGACGCCATGGGAGCGCTCATCCTGCGCTACGACCTCGATCGTCGGGTCCTCGCGGAGAGTGGTGACGAGGTGCTCACGCTTGCCCTTGCCACGGCCGTCATGGCCCTGCCGAAGGCGGGGGATGATGACCTGCTGGCACAGGCGGGGCCCGGCGTCGAAAGACTCCATGTCAGGTACCGCCTCGCATCGGCGATCGGGCAACTCGCAGACTCGAGAGTGCTTCGAGCGGATCGCGTGGGTCTGCTGACGCGGCTGCTCGAGTCCTACTCCGACGGTGCGGACCCTCCGCTTGTCCGGAGGCTTGAACGCACGCGAATCGCATTGCTGGGCTACGCGAATCAACGGGGATGAGTCGAGGGGGGTTTCGTCGGGACCGCCGCCCCCTGGACATCCGCGACCCAATCGTCGGAGAATCGCCGCGCAGCCGTTGCCTCCGGGGGCCGCATGGACCTCTTCGAGTACGTGCATCTTCGTGATCCGGCGACGCCGAACGCGCCGCGGCGGTGGCCCCCCTCGGACCTTCTCGCGGTGGTGTGGGACGGCCGGCCGTACGCCACGCACATCGGCACGCTGGATGGGTTGCAGCGCACCGAGACCGGGCGAGCCGTGGTTGAGCACGTCCTGTGCATCGGGAACGACCCCGATCTCGATGGACACCGCGACGAGCTGAAGGCACAGCTGACCGCCGCGTTGACGGTCGCCACATGGTGCGCGGACGCCGACGGGTACTACTGGGGCGACCCCGGCCGCGCGCATTGCATCGCGGATGGGGAGGGCCGCTGGCGCCTTCTGCCGGACGACCCGAGCACCCTGGGCATCACCGAGTGGCGAGCTCTGGAGCGATGTCTCGACACCCTGACGGACTGGCTGGACACACCGTTGGTGGTGGACGCCGGGCCGAACCCCACACCCACGCAGATCGCCGCGGCCACCCGCACCGCCAACCAGCAGGCGGTGGCCAACCTGGTGGGGGAATTCGAACGCCACCTCGGCAAGTCGCTATTGGCCTACACCGTGGGGGGCCCACGGGGCCGGGCGCCCGCCGATAAGGCGCGCGGCGCCCTGTTCGAGGCGTTCCTCACCCTCGTGGTACTGAACCACTGGCAGTCGACGGATCCCGCCCGGATCGTGGAGGTGCTGAGGCTGCTGTACCTGATGTTGGTGCTGGCCATCGACGGGGTGTATCGCGCGGTGCGCGGAGGAACCGCCTCGGCGCTGGAACGCCATGTGCTGGAAACGGACGCCGTCATCGGCCCGGCCCTGGCCGCGTGGGACCAGGTCGAAGACCTCGCCGGCTGGCCGGTCGTGCAAACCATCGAGGATGCGCGGGCCGTGCTGGCCGTGCCGCCGTCGGTGCATCCCGTCGCGGTCCAGCTGTGGCGGTTCCTGAGCGCCCTCCCCGCACTGCGACCCATTGGGATCGGCGACCTCAACATCGTCCGGGCAGAACTGATCGGCTACGAGGCCACCGACATCGCGGACATCGAGAACACCCCGGACGGCAGCACCGTGCGGCTGACGTTGCGCGATCTGGAGCGGTCCGAAGACGTGTTCGGCCAGGACATCACCTCGACCGAGGCCACCGAATCGGACACCCAGGAGTCCAACCGGTTCTCGGTCAAGACCGAGGCTGAGAACATCAACAAGAGCGCACTCGCGGTCAACGCCTCGGTGTCGGTGCAGTACGACCAGAAGCCCGTGACCGTCTCCACCAGCGGCTCGCTCGGCTACACGACCGACAGCACCTCGACGAGCCGGTCCGGCAGTGAGTTCGCGCGGGAGGTGGTCGCCAAGGCCGTGTCACGCGTGGAGCGCACCGTCGCAACGCACCGGCGCATCACGCAGACCATCGAGCACGAGCGCACGGAGTTCCACCAGCGCAAGAGCACCAACGGCCACAAGAGCGCGATCTACGCGTGGCTCACGCGCCGTTACCGGGGTCAGGTTTACAACTACGGCAAGCGGCTGCTGTTCGAGACCCTGGTGCGCGAGCCGGCCCTGGGCCTGGTGGATGACCTGCTGCGCGCCCATGACCTTGACGTCCAGCTGCCGGCACCTCCCGCCGCGTTGGCGCTCGAGAGCACCAGCATCGGGTTCGCGGCCGCGGCCATCGATGAGCCGCGGTTCCGTGACCTTTGCCAGACCTACGACCTCTCCGGGGTGGCCTATCCCCCGCAGGACGTGTGGATCACGCTGTCCCCCAATGACGGGTCCGGCCGATTCAAGTTCGAGACCAAGGGCGACCACGACCAGTTCACCAGTTTCTCGTTCCAGTGTGCGCACAAGTTCGAGGGCTATGACGTGGTGGGCGTCAGGTTGTACGGCAGCGCCATCTTCAAGACGTCGGACCTCTCGCCCGCCGGGGTGGACCGGAACAGCGTCGCGGTGCGCATCGACGGACGCCTGATGTTCGACCTTCCCGGTCCGGACACCTCGAACAAGTTCGTTTACAACAGCACCTTCAACCCATCAGAGCCCACCACGCTGCGGGGCGACGCCACCACGCTCACGTTCGAGTTCAGCGACGCGGACAACGTCGACCTCGTGGTCTACCTCCATCTCCGGTGCTCCGACGCGCAGCTGGCGCGGTGGCGCGCCGACGTGTACCGGAAGGTGCTCACCGAGTTCCGGCGCCCCATCGACCAGCGTAACCAGGCGCGGCAGGCCGCCTACGATCAGGCCAAGGCCAGTTACGACGACGAGGTGAGGCGGCTCAGGGCGACCGTCGTGAACGACCTGCTCGCGGGGGCCTCGGAGCTCGAGAATCGCCAGCTCGTGCTCGACGCGCTGCGCAAGCGCATCGTGGCCACCCTGTTGTCGGACCTCGGCCTGACCGTCGATGACGCCGACGCCCAGAGCACGGTGGTGCAGGAGTGGCCGGCGTTCACGGTCACCAATCCCGGCGCCGCGAACGCCACCGCGGGCTTCGCGATCTCCACGCGCAACTTCTACGAACGCGTTTCAGCCGTCGACTTCCACCAGGCGACCCTCTGCCAATTCGTCGAGCAGGCGTTCGACTGGACCAACCTGAGCTTCGTGCTCTACCCGGGCTACTGGGTGACCTCCCAGCGCATGCTGGAGACGCTGGCGCGCCGCAGCGAAGCCGACGGTGTGTTCACCACGTTCCTGCGGTCCGGGGTGGCGCGTGTGCTGGTGCCGGCCACCCCAAGGTTCGAGACCGCGTGCCTGTACTTCCTGGCCACGGGCCTGCCGTGGTTCGGGGGCGACGCCCCGGCCATCGGCGACCCGCTGTTCGTTCCGGTGGACGAGGAGATCCGCCACCAGCAGGATGACCGGGAGGGTGCGACACCCGTCGGCACACCGTGGGAGTACCGCGTGCCCACCGCTCTGAAGTACCTGATCGGGAGCAGCACGCCGCTGCCGGCCCCGTAGGGCGATGGCCGACGACCGGCTCCCGCAGACCGCGTCGTTCGTCGCCCCGAAGGATGCGTCCCTGCAGCGGCGGCTTGGAGCCGCACGCGACGCCTCGATGGAGCGATCGCTGGCCGATCTGATCCGCACCGTCGAGCAGGCGCGGCGGCCGCGGTCACTGGCGGTGATCGACCTGGCGGGGGCAGGCCCCCCGCGATCCGCGGGCTGGCACGCGCAGGACGAGCGCTACGTGGCGAGCATGGCCAAGATGCCGCTCGGGGTGGCGGCATTCCAGCTGCGCGAGGACATCCGGGCCAGCGCCGATCTGACCGGTCCACGCACACGCGCTGAGGCCTGGCGCGGCCTGCTCAGCCACTGGACCGCGTCCCCCAGTCCGCTGGTGAGCAGACTCGGGCGACTCAAGGCCTCCCAGCTTCCCGACTACCAGCGCATCCTGGATCCGCGTTTCGACGAGACGGGTCTGCCCGCGGATCTCGAACTCGAGGCCGGCACCCGCAGGCGCCTTGCCGGCGACTACACCGAGGAGTACATCGACCGGCTGGATGAACTGGACGACCAGCTGGACGCGAAGGGCACCACGAATACCGAGCGCTACGAGCTGCTGGGCGCGCTCCCGTTCCACGACGTGCTGCACCTCGCACTGCGCTGGAGCAACAACTGGGCGGCGACGGCCTGTGTCACCACGCTGGGTGTGCCCTACCTCATGACGTGCATGGCGCAGCTGGGGCTGTTCGATCCCAGGTCCCGGACGGGGCTGCACCTGGGGGGCTGGTACGCCGCTCCGGACAAGCGCGCAAGGCGCCTCATCAGCCCCGTCTCGGTTCCGGTGGTACCCCAGCCACCGCGCGGGAATGAGATGGGGGCCTCGACGCAGGCCGGCAGCAGCGCGTCGTTCGCGCTGCTGTTCGCCTGCCTGAGCCAGGGGCTGGTGGTCCCCGGATCGGTCCACCTGCTGCGCCCCATGCTCGACCACCTACGTGTGAGCGTCAGGATGAAGCGCATGTTCGCCGGTGACATCACCCCGGCCCCAACGGAGCACATCGCCAAGGTCGGGATCCACAAGCCGGGGAAGGTCACCGCGGCAACTCCGCAGATCTGGAGCGATTCCGTGAGTCTCAGCGCTGACCCGCCGACACCGGGCGGCACGGGCGGCTTCGCCTTCTCGTGCTCGGCCACGGGGTTCACCACCGAGGACGACATGCACGCCTTCGGCGAGCGACTCCTCAAGTGGGTGAAGGTCGAGACGGCGTTCGCCCATGCACCGTGAGGCGCAGGCGCCCATTCTGACCCGCGCGCTCAGCGGGACAGCACGTCCCGCCGCGTGAACAGCACGGCCCCCACGGCCGCCATGGCCAGCCCCACCAGCACCAGACCGAGGGTGGGGACAAGATCCAGGCCGTCGATCATGGGCGACCCGTAGTAGTGGAACGCGGAGGCCCACCGCAGTCCCGACACGCTGGGGACGGTGCGGGCGACGAAGTTGAGTGTGTACATCAGTCCCAGCAGCATCGCGGCGACGCCGGTGACCGCCCCGGCGTTGTGCAGGAACCCCGCCGCCAGCACGGCCACGCCGGCGAAGAACAGTGACAGGGCGAACACCCCGACCAGGCCTGCCAGCAGCACGCTGAGGGTGGGGTGGGCCCCGGCGATGACGGCCACCAAGTAGGTGAGCGCACCCACCACCGCCAGCACCTCCACCAGTACCAGCGCGGTGGTGATGAACGCCCCCGCCACCAGGACGGGACGGGCCAGCGGGGTGGCGAGCAGCGTGTCCAGGTGGCCGCGCTGTTCGGCCTCCACCAGCCACCGGGTGGCCGCGCGGGCGGCCAGGAACGCCACGGCGATGGGCACGATGATGCTGAACATCTCCGCGTGCAGCCATGACTCGAACGAGTCGATGGTGGCCACCCCGAAGGCCTTCAGCAGGTTCCTGGGGTACTCGCGCATGATGCGGTCGATGGCGTCGCTCATCGAGGGGTACATCGCCGCCATCAGCGCGCACAGCGCACCCAGCGAGCCGCCCCAGGTGAGGGGTGTCAGGCGGTGGTCGCGCAGACCACGCCACACCAGCGCGCGCAGGCCGGCCGCGGCCCCGGGGGGCCGGGCGAGGGTCGCCGCGGCCGCGACGCCGGCCGGTGTGGTGGCGGTGCCCATCAGCCCTCCCCGTGCTGGTAGAAGCCGAGGAAGACCTCCTCCAGGCCCGGCTCCACGATCTCCACGTCGCGCACCGTGTGCCGTGCCGCGGCCTTGATGACGGGATCCAGCGCCCCCTCCACGCGGAACGCCATCCGGCCGTCGGTGACCGTGAGGTCCCTCACGCCGGGGAGCGCCGCGAGCTCCTCCGGCCCCACCGGGTTGGCGAACACCAGCTCCACGCGGTGCATGGTGCGGTGGCGAAGCTGGGCAACCGGCTCCACGTCCACCAGGCGGCCGGCGCGGATGATGCCCACCCGGTCGCACACGCGCTGCACCTCGCGCAGCTCGTGGGATGACAGGAACACCGTCACGCCGCTGTCCCGCTGCTCGCCGATCACCTCCAGGAACTGCTCCTGCATCAACGGGTCCAGGCCGCTGGTGGGCTCATCCAGGATGAGCAGTTCGGGGCCGTGGAACAGGGCCTGGATCAACCCGATCTTCTGCCGGTTACCCCGGGACAGATGCCCCAGCGGGCGGTCCAGGTTGGCCTCGAACCGCTCCGCCAGCGCCGGCGCCTGACCCAGGTCCCGCATCCCGCGCAGCGCGGCGAAGAACTCCAGCAGCTCGCGGCCCGTGAGCCGCTCGTCGTACGCGAAGTCGCCGGGCAGGTTCCCCAGCCGCGCCCGGATGGCCACGCTGTCCCTGCGGCTGTCGAGGCCGAACAACAGGGCCCGGCCCCCGGTGGGGTGCAGCAGGTCGAGCAGCACGCGGATGGTGGTGGTCTTGCCGGCCCCGTTGGATCCCAGGAAGCCGAACACCTCGCCGGGCCGCACCTCCAGGGACACCGCCTCGATGCCGCGCTCGGACCCGTAGGACTTCGTGAGCTCCTGGGTTTCGATCACGGCGGTCACACCACGATTTTCGCCGCATGCGGGAGAAATCGCATCGGGTGGGGGTGGCAGGACGCACACGGGAAAGCCACACGGGAGCCTTGGCGTCCGGACGGCCCTCAGCGCAGGGAGGTGCGCCCGTCCACGGTGTGGTCGTGCTGCATGGGCTTCCCCATCATGCGGAGCATCGGGACGCCCCCCGTGCGGACGAACCGCACCACCAACACCGCCGCCAGCGCCAGGAACGCGATGTTGAGCACCGTCGTGTAGTTCCAGGTGATGTGGGCCATCTCCACCTTCGCCGCGCGCGCGGTGGGCACCCATCCCAGTGCCTCGAAGACCAGGTCGGTGACCCAGCCGGCCAGCACCATGGACGCGAAGAAGGTGATCGTCAGGAAGCCGGTGACCCGCCACCCGTAGTACCTGCGGTAGATGTCGATGACCGGCAGCACCAGCAGGTCGGCGAAGATGAACGACAGGACCCCGCCGAAGCTGATGCCGCCGTTCCACAGCACCGCCGCCAGCGGCACGTTGCCGATGGAGCACACGAACGACAGCACGGCCACCAGGGGCCCCACCACCGGCCCCCACAGCCGCGCCAGCCCGCCGTGGTGCTCCAGGAACAGGCCCTGCCAGAAGCCGTCGGGCACCCAGGCCGCCAGCGCCCCCGCGATGAGCAACCCCACCAAGATGTCCACCCACACCGCCGCCCAGTCCATGACGAAGTGGTGCGACACCGAGGTGAACCCGGATGGCGACACCAGCCGTCGCCGCAGGCTGGTGCCGTGGGCGGACATGTCCATGTCGGCGTGGCCCTCCATGCGCCCCAGCCGGCCGCGTTCGGCGTTGCGCCGCGCCGCGTCCACCAGCGACGGTGTGAGGAACCGCCGGAACAGCATCCACATGATCAGGATCATCAGCGGGCCGCCCAGGAACTCGCCCGCCGCGAACTCCCACCCCAGCACCACCCACATGATGATCCCCAGCTCGAACACCAGGTTGGTGGATGCGAACTGGAACGCCATCGACGCGGTGAAGTCCGCGCCCTTGCGGAACAGCGACCGCGCCAGGGCGACGGCGGCGTACGAGCAGGACGACGAGGCCGCGCCCAGGCCCACGGCGGTGGCCATGGGCCGCAGGGAGTCATCGGGCAGCAGGCGGCGCATCTGCTCCTTGCCCACCACCGCCTGCACCGCCCCGGAGAGGGCGAACCCCAGGATGAGCGCCCACAGGATCTCCCACCCCATGCCGGCGGCGAAGCGGAGCGCATCGGAGAGCCACGTCATCGTGGAGGGCATACCCCCTCCACCCGCGCGCCACACGGCGCGCCCGGCCGGCCGGCACCGCTGGGTGCCCCCGGCCGGGCGCCCGCGCGTCTACCCGCCCACCACCAGCGTCGCGGTGGGCTGGGTGGCGTACAGGCCACCGGAGGCGGGCCCCACCACCACGTGGTAGGTGCCCGCCGGCAGCCCCTTCACCACCGGCCCCAGGCGCAGCGCGTTGCGGCCGGCGTGCCCACGCACCAGCACGGCGGTGCCATGCGGGATGGCGCCGTCGCCGGTGAGGGTCACCTGCACCACCCCGGCGGCCGACAGCCGGAACGACGCCCTGGCGGCGGCGCCCGACCCCGCGATCACGAGGGAGGATGCGGTGACGCGCGGCAGCGGCTTGCGCACGCCGGCCTCCACGGAACCGCAGCAGTTGCCGGCACCCTCGGTCCAGGCCGCCCGCGTGATGCCGTCGGGCCCGATGGTCAGCTGCAACGGCCCGGAGCTGCGCGAGTCGCCCCCGTCACCCACGGGTTCGACCGATCCGAAGCGACCCCCCGCGGGCCGCACCGCGGCGACCACCCTGGTGAACTCACCGTCGTTCACCTCGGGGCTCCAGCCCACCACCGTGTCGCCCACGCCGTCCACGGCCACCCGGAGCTGCGATGCCCCGGTCTGCCCCTTCCGGCGGCTCGGCTGCCACAGGGTGGTCTGCGTGCCCGAAGCGGCACCGGCCGGCGCCTGGTGCAGCTTGACGCGGCCCTTGGGGTCGAGCCAGCCCACCGTGGCGTTGCCCACGGCGTCGCTGCCCGCCGACAACGGGCCGTAGGCCGGTCCCAGGTTCGTCTGGGACCCCAACGCCCCGGACGCCGCCATCCGCGCGGCCCACACGGTGGCCCCGCCGTAGCAGCTGCTGGAGGTGACGCTCCACGCCACCAGCGGTGCGCCGGTCTGGCCGGCCGCCAGGTTCAGCGCGCACGGGTCCCCGCGCAGCGCGGCGGTGCTGCGCACGTGCACGGGACCGGGGCTCAGCGTGACGCGGGCCGTCTGCACCACCACGCGCTTGCCCGCACGGTGCGCCAGCCACGCGACGCTGCCCTGGCCGAAGTCGTTGAGGGTGACGTCCATCTGCCCCATGGCGGGTTCCACCGACGAGACCAGGGTGACGGGCGCGCTCCACCCCGGACCCACGCGGAAGCGCACCAGCTGCACGCGGCCGCCGATGACGTGCTCATGCGCGTCCTCCTTCACCACCGAGACCAGCGCCAGGGCGTTCGCGTGCGCGTCGATGGCACCCGCCACGGCCATCACGGACTCGTTGGCGCTCGTGGCGACGATGGGGGTGGGGAACGCCTGCACGCTGCCGTCCTGGCGGCGGAACGCGGCGAACACGCCGCCATCCGGGTGCCCGTACAGGAACAACGACACGCCGTTGACGTTGCTCACCGCCGCGGCGGCCCCGTACTGGGAGCCGTCCACGGTGACGGGGTCGCCCGTCTTTGTTCCCCCCGCCCCCAACAGCCCCACGCGCACGCCCAGGCCGCCCTGGAGGGCCACCGTGGTGCCGCCACCGGGCAACGCACCCACACCCAGCACCACGGGCGTGGTGTCGATGGCCTCGTCATCCGAGGTGGACACCCGCACGGGCGGCGACCACGGGGCGGCGGCGGCCGACCCCGCGCCCAGCGCTCCCAGCATCAGGGCCACGCTCACCGCCAGACGCATTGCGCTCATCTCGGTCCTCTCCGCTGCGGTTCGATGAGATCAGAAGACATGAATCGTTACGGAACGACATCCGAGCATCAGGCGAAATACATCGCACCGCGAGTCGGCGTCCAGCCTCCGTCCTGTCGTGGGGATGGGGAGTGTTCAGCCGCCGGCACCGGTCAGCTGCTTCTGAAACCAGTGGTGGGCGAAGGGCTCGTCGTTGAAGGCGGGCACCTCGCTGTATCCCTCCGACCGGTACAAACCGATGGCCTCCACAAGGGTCCGGTTGGTCTCCAGCCGCACCGCGGTGGCACCCGCGGCAGCCGCCAGGCGTTCGAGGTGCCGCAGCAGCCGCCGCCCGACGCCCAGCCCGCGCACCGCGTCGGACACCCACATCCGTTTCACCTCGGCCGGGCATCCCGGCACGTGCTTGACGGCCCCGCAGCACACCGCCTCGTGACCCAGGGTGCCCACCACGAAGGCCCCCAGCGGGGCCCGGAACTCGTCCGGACGGGCCGACACACCGGCCCCCGGGTCGTACGGCACCGGTGAGCGCCGGTCGAGTTCGGCCATGTAGGCGCGCACGCATTGCCGCGCGTCCGGGCTTTCCGGATCGACCACCCGCAGGGTCACCGCGGAGGCCATCAGCAGGCGCTCCACCTCCCCCATCGCCGCCACCAGGCGCTCGCGCTGGGCGGGCTCGAGGGGCTCCAGGATCGATCGCGCCAGGTCGTCGGACAGGTCGTCCAGCACCTGCCGCTCCACCGCGCCCGCCGCGGTGAGCCGCACCACGCTGACCCGCCCGTCCGCGTCTCCGCGCCCCACGTGCACCAGCCCGTCCGACTCCAGGGCGCGCAACTGACGGCTCAGCTGCGCGGCATCCAAACCCAGCCGTGCACGAAGCCTGCGCACCTCCTCGCCGTCCGGCCCCACCTCCCACAGCAGGCGCGCCTGACCGAGCGGCCGTCCGCGGGCCAGATAGCGATCGTCAAGGGCCCCCACGCGGCGTGTGACCAAGCGGTTGAAACGCCTCACCTGCGCCACCATCGGCTGCATCGTCTGACTTTGATCAGAGAATCGCTGCGACGTCAACCGTCAAGGTGGCGGCCCACGCCACCTTGGGGTGGTGGTGCCCCCGGGCCGGTGCCTCGCAGGCTGGTGGCGCGACGCGCGATGCCACCACGGCACCGGCGCGCACGCCCGGAGGCGACGTGGGTGCAGCGGGCAACGAGGGCGGGTCAGCGGGGGGCCGCGTAGTCCCCCGGCGACACCGCGCCGCGCGCGATGGTGAGCTCCACAAGGCGGGCGCGTTTGCGGTTCTGCCCGAGGTCGGCGGGCACGGCGAACTTGGTGAACAGGGTTCGCAGGTGGGACTTGACGGCATCCACGGACAGGCCCACCTCGGTGGCGATCTCATCGTTGGTGGCGGGCACCGCGGGGTCACGGTGGGTCATGACGGGCCTGCAGAGGGCCACCAGGATGCCCTTCTGCGAATCGGTGAGCCGCAGCGGCGGCTCGAACGCCCCGGGCACGGTGGGACGCTCCGTCCCGTCGCGCGGGGGCGCGCGGAACAGCATCTGGGTGCTGCCCACGCGGATGAGGTCGAGGTCCACCAGCAGCCGGCGCCCCACGATGCGCTCGCGGTTGACGAAGGTGCCGTTGGTGGACAGCCCGTCGTCGGTCACGGCCCAGCGCCCGCCGACGGCCAGCAACTCGCAATGCACTCGCGACACCTGCGGGTCCCAGTCGATGTGGACATCGCACTCCGACCGGCGCCCAACGGTGTAGCGCCCGTGGTCGGCCTGCAGGGGCACGATCCGCTGGTGCTGGGCGCCGTCGCGCAGCACCAGGAACTGGCCTCCCGAGTGGACGGCGCGCACCAGCGCGAGGTGGTCCACGGTCTCACTCATGGTCGTTTGCGCACGCGCTGGTCATGGCAAGGCCTGCCCTGGCTGGGGACCCGGTCACACTCACCCACGAAAATGATGACTTTCGTGGGATGCCGCCGCGACGGCATCCATATTACGCTCGCCCCGTCGTGCCCAGCGGTGCTATCCCCGAGCGCTTTCATGGACGATCTGACAGTCGGCACCGCACACGCGGCGGGTGGCGACGATGCAGCAGGTGCGCGACCCCCGGGTGAGTTCGTCGCGCCGGGGGACCGGATCGGCGGGTACCTCCTGCAGGAGGTGGCGGGATCCGGGGGAATGGGCGTGGTGTACCGGGCGCGCGAGTCGTGGCCGGGCCGCGACGTGGCCGTCAAGCTCATCGCCCCCGAACTGGCCGGCGATCCGGCGTTCCGCGAGCTGTTCATGCGGGAGGCCGAGACGGCCGCCCGTCTGGAGCATCCCAACGTTTTGCCGGTGCTGCGCGCCGGCGAGGACCACGGCTGGCTGTTCATCGCGATGCGCTACGTGCGGGGCACGGACCTGCGCACGGAGATCGCACGGCTGGGCCGGCTGCCACCGGCCCGGCTCGCGCGCATCGTGGGCCAGGTGGCCGCGGCCCTGGACGCCGCCCACGTACAGGGCATCGTGCACCGGGACGTCAAGCCCGCCAACGTGCTGCTGTCCGATGCCGGCGGCCAGGAGCACGCCTACCTGAGCGACTTCGGCGTGAGCGTCCCCATCACCGGCGTCGCGGCACAGGCCGGGCGCGGGGCCGGCACGGCCGCCTACCTCGCACCCGAGCAGATCACCGGCGGCGTCCTGGACGCACGCACCGACGTGTACGCCCTGGGGTGCGTGGCGTTCCACGCCCTCACCGGGCGCCCGCCCTTCGCCGACCTGCAGGGTGACGCGCTGCTGCAGGCCCACCTCCACGCCGACCCCCCACGGGTGAGCAGCGTGGCCGCCGGCATCCCCACGGGGTTCGACGATGTCATCACGCGGGCCCTGGCAAAGGACCCAAGGGACCGGTTCGCCACCGCCGGCGCGCTGGCCGAGGCCCTGCTGGGGCTGCGGCACGACGTGGTGCTGATCGGCGCTCCCGGCATCGAGGCGCAGCGCGCACACGTCGCCGCCCTCCTGGGGGAGCAGGGGCTGGATGTCGCCGGCCCCGGGGCGGACGCGGGCGCGCATCAGCAGGTGCAGATGGCCAGCGCGTGCGCTGTGCTCGTCGACGGGAGCGGGCTCGGCCCATGGGCGCGTGACGCCCTGGCCGCGGTGGACGGGCGCGCCGGAGCCGACCCCGGCTTCCGTCCGATCCTGGTGCTGCTGCCCGGAGCCCCCGACGCCCACGACCCCGGCCTCGCCTTCACCGCATCCTGGCCCTGGGTGGACCTGCGCCCGGGCGTGGACGCGGAGTCGGCGCGCAGGCTCAGCTGGGCGGTGCGGGGAGGACGCCCGGTGGCCGCGGTGCCGGGGTCGGAGGGTGCGTGCCCGTACCGGGGACTGGACACGTTCCAGGAGGCCGACGCCGAACTGTTCGTGGGGCGCGAGCGGGACGTGGCGCGCCTGCTGGACCTGTTGCGCGACGGCCGTTTCCTGGCCGTCGTCGCCCCGTCCGGTCACGGCAAGAGCTCGCTGGTGCGCGCCGGCCTCGTCCCCGCGGTGCGCAGCGGAGCCCTGCCGGGCTCCGCGTCGTGGCGGGTGGCGATGCTGACGCCCGGGGCGCACCCGATGGCCGCCCTCACCGCGGCCGTGGACGACCTCGCAGGCGGGGACGGCGGCGACATCACCACCGCGCTTTTCGCCGCCCGCACCTCCGACGGGGACGGCGTGCTGCTGGTGGTGGACCAGCTGGAGGAGGCCTTCACTCTGTGCGCGGACGCACGGGAGCGCACCGCCTTCCTGGACGCGCTGCGGTTCGCGGCCACCATCCCCGACGGCCGCACCACCGTGGTGGTGACCCTGCGGGCCGACTTCTACCCGCGGCTGGCCGAGCACGAGGAGCTGCGCGCGCTGGTTGCCGACCGGCAGCACCTGGTGGGTGCCATGGCCGCCGCGGACCTGCGCCGGGCGGTGGAGGAGCCGGCGGCGCGATGTGGCCTGGAGCTGGAACCCGGGCTGTCACAGGTGGTGCTGGAGGACGTCACCGGCGGGCCCGGTGGCCTTCCGCTGCTGCAGTACCTGTTGCTGGAGCTGTGGCGGCGCCGGCGGGGCAACCGGCTCACGCTCGAGGCCTACTCGGAATGCGGGGGCGTGGACGGCGCCCTGGCACGCCGGGCGGACGAGGCGTTCGAGGCGCTCACACCGTCCGAGCAGGCCACCGCCCGGCGTGTCCTGCTGCGCCTGGTGCAGCCCGGCGAGGGCACGGAGGACACGCGGCGGCGCGTGGCCCTGCGCGACCTCACCTCTGGTGAGGATGACCTGCCGCAGGTGGAACGCGCTGTGAACACCCTCGTGGCCGCCCGCCTGGTCACCGCCGGATCCGACGCCGCCAGCGGGCAGCCCCTCGCCGAGATCGCGCACGAGGCACTCATCCGCGCCTGGCCCACGCTGCGGCGCTGGATCGACGGCGACCGCGAGCGGCTGCGGCTGCACCGGCAGCTCTCGGATGCCGCCACCGAATGGGATGGCGCCGATCGCGACGAGGCGCTGCTGTACCGCGGCGCCCGCTTGGGCCTGTGGCGCGAACAGCCGCACACCCACCTCAACGACACCGAGCGGGCGTTCCTGGCGGCCGGAACCGACCTCGCCGATCGCGAGCAGGCCGCCCGGCGACGGCGCCTGCGGGTGGCCGTTGGTGGCCTGGGTGCCGGGCTGGTGGCCGTCGGCGCGCTCGCCGGTGTGGCCCTGTGGCAGCGCGGCAACGCGGTGGACCAGCGCCAGCGCGCGCAGTCGCAGGCCCTGGCGAACGCCAGCCGCCTGCAGCTCGGCGCCGACCCCGAACTCGCCGTGCTGCTGGCCCAGCGAGCCGTGGCCGCGGACCCCACCAACGACGCCCTGGCGGCGCTGTCGAACGCCACCCAGCAGTCGTACGTGCGCGCCGAGGTGCACCGTGCACCGGGGCAGGACACGGACATCGCCGCCCTCTCCGGCGGCAAGCTCGCGCTGGTGGCGCCCGACGGCACCGTGGACGTCTGGGATCCGGCGGCAGACCCGACGGGCGCGAAGATCACCAAGGTCGCCTGGCCGGCGAAGAGCGTCCACGCCGCCGCATCCACCGCTGCGGGTGTGCTGGTGACCGGCGGGGACGACGGCAGGCTGGTGGCGGGCGACCCCCTCACCGGAAACCCGCGCCTGCTGGGCCGGGTCTCCGGGGCGCTGTACGACCTGGTGCCGGTGCCGGGCACCGACGCGATCCTCACCGCGGGTCAGGACGGGGTGATCCGGCGGTGGTCCCCCGGAGGAGGATCGCGCGCGCTCGTCCGGCAGCCGGACGCCAAAACGCTAGGTGGGTTCGGCCGTGTGGCACCGATTGCCGGCGGTGTGGTGACGCAGGACCTCCAGAGCAACGTCGCGCTGTGGCGCAACGGGCGCCAGGTCTTCAGCGTGCACCTCACGCACATGCAGTACGGACTCCAGGCGCTGCCGGGCGGGAAGCTCGTCGTGGTCGCGGAGGACAACGGCGTGTCGCTGTGGCGGGTCGATGGGGCGTCGCTCCACCTGCTGGTGCGGCGGCCTCTGCCGTATGGGGTCAACTTCTTCACCCTCAGCGGGGACGGGCATCGTCTGATGACCGGCGGCGGCGACGGGGTCGTCCGGCTGTGGACGCTTCCGGAACTCGAACCGGCCGGCACCATCTCGGGCCACGTCGGCCCCGTGTCGCGGATGCGTCTGCTGAGTGACGGCCGCCTGGCGAGCCTGGGCAACGACAGCTCGGTGCGCATATGGGACGCCGTGAGCGCGTGGGCGCCCACGATCACGGTCCCTGACGGGCCTGCCTACTCCGGCGCGGTGACGGCCCTGGCGAACGGACGTGTGGGGGTGGTCACCGCGGCGGGGGCTCTGAAGGAATGGGCACCAGGCGGAGCCTTCCGGTCAACCCTGACCATCGACAACGCGCCGTACGGTTACTCGGCCGCGGTGTCCCCGTCAGGTGACGTCCTGGCCGTCGGCAGTGATTCGGGGGACGTGGTGATCTCGACCGCCGCGGCGCCACAACGGGCAATCACCAGCCTCGCACGCAGATCCATCAACGGGCTCGCCCTGGACCCAAGTGCTCACTGGCTGGTTGCAGCCAACGGGGGCGGCGGCGTGTACGAGGTCCAGCTTGCCGTGCCCGATCATGTGACCAGGCTCGGCGCCCCAAGTGCTCAGGCCACCGCGGTCGCAAGGTCGCGCGGGCTGACGGTCGCCGGAGACCTCGCTGGATCCGTGACCGCGTGGGCAGAACCCTCGAGGGCCCAGGCGTGGACGGCGAAGCTGGCTTCCACCGTCAACGCCCTGGCGTTTTCTGCAGACGGACGATTCGTCGCGGGGAGCGCCGGGGGGTCGTTGGTGGTCTGGAACGCCCAGACGGGCGCTTCGGTCGTTTCACTCTCGGAGCCCACAAACGTCGTCCGAGCAATCGCCTTCTCACCCTCGGGTCGATTCCTGGCGACCGCTGGCGACGCGGGATTGGTGGTCTGGGACTGGCACGACGGCCGAAAGGTCCTCGACATCGCGAGCGGCGTGGCCCACGACCTGTCGGTGGCCTTCGTCGGGCGTGATGGCGAGATCGCGTACGGCGACGACCAGAACGTCGTGCACCTCACGCGGTGCGACGTGTGCACATCCGTTGCGGACACTGAACGGCTGGCACGGCAGCACGTGAGCCGCGAGTTCAGTGCTCCCGAGCAGAGCACGTACTTGTCCGGCGGCTGACAGACGAACATCAGGAGGAGACGAACATGGGCAACGTTGAAGACCGGCTGGAGGCGGCGGCCTCCTCGCTCGTGACAAACCTCGGCGGCGCGGCCGGAAAGGGCTGGATTGCTCTTCGTGGATACCTCGATCCCAAGAAGTACCCCACTAATGGTCGGCGCATCTACCTGAATGTGACACTGGACACCTACGTTGAGTTCAAGACGGCTGACGTCCTCCACGTCCAACTGGACCCGGTCCGGCCCGTCCCTCAGAAACCCGAGGAAGACCTGTACGACGTGGTTGCCACGGTCTTCCTCAAGAAGTCGGGGACGTACACGCGCATCACGACGAGGGACATCGACACCGACCAGCAGTTCGTGCGGGGACAGCTCTTAGAGGAGTACCTCGCCTCGGCCTCCACCGGGGTTCCCGTGTGGCCCGAGCAGGCCTACGACGGCGGGCCGCCGAAGTCGTCGGGCACCGGCGCGAACTACCACTGTCCATAGGCCGAGCGGGCCGTGAGCACCTCGGTTGAGGTCCGCCACCTCGCCGCCCGCCATCACGTGATGATGGTGCGCGACGGGGATGCGCGCAGCTGCCACAAACGGACGCCCCCCGGCGGGGAGCCTGCGGCCCTCACACGCGAGGTCCGGGTGCTGGCGATCGTGCAGCGTCACCTGCCGGGCCTGGCACCGCGGGTTCTCGGGCACGACCCGTCGTCACGGACGCTGCGGGTGGAGTGGGTCGGCGGGGCCACCGGCGCCGAGGATCCCGCGGCGTTGCTCGATCCGGGCACGGCATCCGTGCTCGGGGCGGCGCTCGGCGCGCTCCACGGGCTGGCCGCCGACGACCTCGCGCCCCTGCCGCGGCCCTTCACGGTGCACCGGCCCACCCCCACCGATCTCAGGGCGATGACCGGCGGGGAGCTGGAGATGCTGCGGGTGCTGCAGGGCTCGGATCTCACCTGCGTCACCCTGGACGGCCTGCGTGAGGGCTGGGACGCATGCGCCCTCATCCACGGCGATGTGGCCGCGCACCACATCGTGCCGGGACGGGATGGGGCGCCGCTGCGTCTGCTCGACTGGGACCAGGCGGGCATGGGTGACCCGGCGTGGGATGTGGCCTGCGCCCTGGCCTGCCACCTCGGCGTGTGGCTGGACGCGGTGGACACGAACGGCTCCCTGAGGTGCGACGACACGCACGCCGCCAACCGCGCGCTGGTGGCGGCGTGGTCGAAACGGCGGGACGCTCAGGCCTCGCCGGCCCGCCTGGCGGCGCTGGTGGGCGCGCGCCTGGTGCAGCTGGCCTTCGGCCGGGCCGGGTGGGGTGACCGGCCCGACGTGGTGGCCATCCGGTATGCGCAGGTGGCCGCAAACGTGATGGCCCAGCCCGATGTGGCCGCCACCGCCCTGCTGGGACTGGACCTGGTGTGAGCACCGCCGGCCGCCAGCTGCGCATGGCCGCGGGCGCCGTGGACATCCGGGGGCCGGGCTCCTACGTGTGGCGTGGCGAGGCCATCAACGGGCCGCGGGATGCCGATGTGCGGGGCGACGGCCTGGTGGCCAACCTGGTCCAGCGCCTGTACGAGCGCTTCTACCTCACCGGGGCCCGGCTGCACGCACCGGACGTGCACGCGCGGCCCCAGCCGTGGCTGTGTGAGCTGCCGGTCACCATCGCGCGGGCCCTGCGGGAGCAGCGTCGTCTCGACCGCGGCTGGCGACCGGTGGGCGACGAGAACGGGCAACTGGTGCTGGAACGCGACGGCATCCGCGTGTGGGCCGACCCGGATGAGGTGGTCCGCGGCGACGACGGCATCTGCGCCCTGCGCACGGCGGTGGACCTGCCCATGCGCTCGTTCGGCTTCCACACCGTCCTCGGCGTGGCGGGCGCCCCGGCCATGACCGGACCGCGCGACCGCTGGTACTGGCATCTGCGCCCCGATGCGGCGGTGGCGTTCGTGACCGACGTGTGCGAGCGGCTCAACGCCGTGGACGCGGCCTTCCACCTGAAGGTGCTGGCCGACCCCGACATCTACGGCCGCGCGGACGGCGGCGTGCTCACCACGGCGCGGGCGGATCGCGAGGTGGTGGTTCGGGCCGCCGCCCTGCTGCTGCGGCGGTTCGGCGCCATGCACCCGGTGGTGCCGGCACTTTCCACCCTGCGCCTTGCGCCCGGGCTGGGATTCGCCGAGGACCCGGATGACGGCCGCAGCTTCGGCGCCACCCGTTGCGCGCTGGTGGCCGGCGGTCTGTGGGACGGGTTCCTGGCGGGGGCGGCCGGTGCGGATGAGCGCCTGGAGGCGGTGCGGGCACGACTGGCCTTGGCCGGACTCGACCCGGACCGGCCCCACCTGGGCCCGGGGGGCGGCGACGACCCGCTCCTGCCCGCGCCCCACCCCAAGCGGCGGGGCGCGCGCGTCACCGTGGAGTTCCCCGACGTGGCGGCGCACATCGGGCGGCGCCTGGTGGACGAGGCCCGATGGGACGGCGGGCGCTGCACCTGGATCGCACCACACCCCGATGCGCGGGAGCGCAGTGGCTTCGTCACACGCGACCTGGAGCCCAGCTGGCACGCCGGCACCGCGGGCGTGGCGTGGTTCCTGGCCGAGTTGTGGCGCGCCCAAGGCGACGCGGCCTTGCGGCGAACGGCCCAGGGCGCCATGAGGCAGAGCGTGGCCGGGTGCCGGGACATCCCAGTGGCTGACCGCGGGGGGCTGTTCGCCGGCTGGGCGGGCATCGCCGTGGCGGCGGCCGCGGTGGGGAGGCTGACCGGCGCCCCCGAGGACCTGGAGACGGCCGCGCACCTGGCGGAGGAGTTCGGTGCCGCGGGCGGATGACCTGATGGAGGGCCGGGCGGGCGCCCTGGGCTGGCGCTGATGGCCCTCGCCCGGGACAGGAGTTCCCGACAGCGGCGCGCATCGAGGCCCTCGCGGCGAGCCTACGGGTGCCGCACCCGAGCCGATCGCCACCGATCGCCAGGCGGGCGCCGCGCACGGCCTGGCCGGTGTGGCGTGCGCCCTCCAGGCCGCGGGCGCGTACCTGGACGACCCGGGACTCACGCTGCGCGCCCAGGGCATGCGCGACCGGGTCGCTCACCTCGGCCCGGCCGGCGAGGTGGGCTGGTGCCGCGGCGCCGCGGGGCTGGCGATGTGCGGGCTGCCGGACGCCCTGTGGCTGGAACCGCTGGTGCGGGGCGCCCGGGAGCATGTGGCCGCGCGCCACCCCGACGCATCCCTGTGCCACGGCCTGCTTGGAATCGCCGACTGCATGCTCACCATGGCGCGGCGGCGGGCCGACCTGGCCCACCTGCGCGGCCTGGCGGAGTGGGTGGCCGAGGAGTCCGCGCGGACGCTGCCGTGCCCGGGCTGGCCGTGCGGCGCGGGCCGGGAGACCCCCGGCCTCCTCGCCGGCCTGGCGGGAATCGGCCTCACATACCTGCGGCTGGCCGACCCCACCGTGCCGTCACCCCTCGAGATGTCCTGCCCGGCGGCCGCGCCGGCCATCACCGACACGTCCGCGCGAAGGGAGCCCGTGGAATGCTGACCGTCCACCTCGCCCTGGTTTCACAGACCACGCGCATCAGCCACGACGAACTGCTGGCCGTGGCGGGGGCCCTGCAGCGGCAGCTCACCCGCGACTTCGGCCCCCACTGGGGCATCGACGGCACGGTGCAGCCGTTCGCGCAACTTCGTGACGTGCCCACGGGGTACTGGCCCATCGTGGTGCGCGACGACCTGCAGCGCCCGGGCGTGATCGGCCTGCACCTGGACGACCACGGCCAGCCCACGGCACTGGTGCAGCACACCAACGTGTGGTCGCTGGCGGCCAGCCACGAGATGCTGGAGATGCTGGCCGACCCGTATGGCAACCGCCTGGTGCAGGGCGGCTCGCTCATGCGGGGCCAGGGCGTGGTGGAGCACCTGCTGGAGGTGGCCGACCCCGTGAACACCACGGAGGCGGCCTACGTGGTGAACGGTGTGCTGGTGTCCGACTTCGTCACGCCCGCGTTCTGGTCGCACCCGGCACCGGTGCCCGGCGCCACCTACAGCTTCACGGGCGCCGCCACGCGTCCCCGCGACCCCATCCTGGGCGGGTACATGGCGTGGTTCGAGCCCATCCGCGGGCAGTGGTGGCAGGCCTACCGCGGGCCGAACGGCCTGGAGTTCAGCCGCCTGGGCCGCACCTCCGGCGCCGCCCTGGGCCTGCGGCGCAGCATCGATGACGACCACGCCCCCGCCGAGTTGCGACTGGGCGTGTCACCGGATCACCCCAAGCTGGCCATGGCCGCCGGTCAGCGTGAGAGCTTCATGCAGGCCGGCGCCGCGCGTGCGGTGGTCTGGCAACGGCAGATCGACGCGCTGGTGGGCCCGTCGGACGCGCGACGTTCCCGTGGACCGGGAGGCGAGACCGGACGCCGCTTCGGGGGCATGAAGGCGCACCTGCCGAAGCCCGCGGGCCCCGGTTCAGGGGTGGCCTGAACCGGGGCGCGGTCCTCTAGGCGGTGCGTTGCGCCGCGGGCTCGAGCCAGGCCTTTTCGAGGCAGTACAGCTCGGACTCCCGGCGCCGGGCCTCCATGAAGCGCTTCCGCGCGGCCAGGAACTCGGCGAGGCCGCCATCGGGCTGCTGCGTCCAGTCGACGTCGGGGCGGCTCTCGGCCTCGGTGGGCTGATCGGCCTTTGGGGCCTGATCGGGGTCGGGGGGCGGATCGGTGGGGCGCATGTCTCTCTCCATCAACGGTTGGCATGGGGCCCCGCCGTGGGGGCCCGCCGGCGTTGTGGCGAGTGTGGAGCGCATCTCGCAGGACGGACTAGGCACCCAAGGTGGCGCGACCCCACACCCGGCGGGCATCGCCCCCGGCGGTAGTGTCGGGCGATGTCAGACAACGCCACCGCGCCAGCCGCGCCCGGGGGACGATGACCCGCGGCCGTCCGCCGGTCCTCACCGACCGTGCGCTCAACCGCGCCACGCTGGCCCGCCAGATGCTGCTGCACCGTGAAGCCCTCTCGGTGCCGGCGGCCCTGGAACGGGTGGTGGGACTGCAGGCGCAGGAGCCGCTGGAGCCGTACATCGGCCTGTGGTCGCGGGTGGAGGCGTTCACCAACGGGTCCCTGGCCGCCGCCATGGAGGACCGCGCGGTGGCGCGGCTGCTGCTGATGCGGCGCACGGTGCACCTGGTGAGCGCCGCCGACGCCCATGCGCTGCGGCCGGTGCACCACGGCATGCTGGTGGACCGGGCGCTGGGGGTGCTGCGCGGGCGCCTGGCCGGCATCGAACCCGAGGCGCTCACCGCCGCCGCCATGCCCCTGTTCACCGAAGGTCCGCGCCGGCTGCCGGACGTGACGGCGGAGCTGCAGCAGCGCTGGCCCGCCGCGTCGCGTGACGCGCTGGCGCAGGCCGTGGCCGTGCTGGTGCCCCTGCTGCAGGTGCCACCCCGCGGGGTGTGGGGGCGGCCCCAGCCGCAGCCCAGCCTCACCATTTTGGACGCCTGGCTGGGTCCCCCGGCCGGGCCACCGCTGGGCCCGAAGGAGCTGGTGCTGCGGTACCTGCGGGCGTTCGGCCCGGCGACGGCCGCCGACATCCGGGCCTGGTCGGGGCTGAGTGGCCTCCGCGAGCCGCTGGAGCGGCTGCGCCCACGCCTGCGCACCTTCCGCGACGAGGCCGGACGCGAGCTGCTCGACACCGACGACGGGGTGCTGCCCGACCCGACACACCTGCACCCGTGCAGTTCCCGCCCGGCGTTCGACAACACGGTGCTGGCCTACCGGCACCGCGGCCGCGTGATCGATCCCGCCTACCGGGCGCTCAGCGTGGACGCCACACGCTTCGTGCTGGTGGACGGCCGTGGCGGCAACCTGGCGGTGGACCAAACCCGGACCGCGTGCGGGCGCCTCGGTCTCCGTGGAGCCGTTGCGACCGTTGCGTCGAGGTGAGGCCGCCGCGGTGGACGCCGAGGCCCACCGGATGGAGGCCTTCCTCAACGGCACGTGAGCGGCCGACGCCTGCTCAGCCGGACGGGCACCTCGGCGCCGTCGCCGGGATGCGCCGCAGCCCGATGTCGCTGACGAAGGGCAGGGCGCCCGCCGCGCACGCTGCGCTCACGGCCTCCTGGAACGCCCCCGTGTCGCCGTTGGCCGTGTAGTCGGTGGCCGTCACCAGCAGGCCGCGACGGCTCATGCGCCGCAGGGCCGCCAGCGCCGCGGCCTGGGCGTCCGCGGTGGCCGGGGCGTATCGCTGGGCACCGAAGTCGTACGCGGTGGTGACGTCCTCACGGTTCCATCCGTCCAGCGACCGCACGATGGGGCCGATGACGTCCTCCCCGTTCTGTGCGAACAGGTACCGGTGGCGCCCGGCGTCCAGGCGCGCGCGCAGCATCCGCACCAGGCGGAACATGCCCGCGCGCTGGGCGCGGTGCTGTTCCACCATGTCCACGTTGTCCAGGAACAGCCCGTCCAGGCCCTTGCGCAGGATCATGGGGGCGACGCTCCCGGCGATGAGGGTGCGGTACCCGGCCTTGGAGGTGTCGGCGAACCACTCCCCCGGCCAGTCCGCGTCCGGGTCCAGGGCGTACGCCTTCGCCCGCGGGTACCAGGAGCGGTAGTTCTCGATGGTGCCCACCGAGAGGTAGCCCAGCACGATGCGGCCGCCGCGCCGCAGGCGGCGCACCTGGGCCGCGGTGACGCCCTCCCCGTCCACCACCACCAGGTCGTAGTCCCGGAAGCGGGTCGCGACATCACCCGAGAGCGCGCCGTCACCGATGCCGAACGCGAAGGTGCGAACCGCCGCCAAGCGGGGGTCGCGGGGTGCACCGGCCGCATACTGGGCCGCGGCGACGACCAGCAGCACGGCCGCAACGAGGATGCGGGCGAAGCGGGGCACGGCCCCACCCTGCCATCCGGGCCGCGGAACATCCACCCCGCCGGGGCCGCCGCGGCTGTAGCGTCGGGCGGCGTTCGACGGCCCACCCACGGAGATCCCGGATGGCCCACGACAGGTCGCACCCCCTGCTGGTTGATGGCCGTCCCCTCGCCGACGACTACGAGGTGGTGCTGGCGCACGAGCACCTGCTCATCGACATCCGGTGCTGGCACGACACCTCCCATGCGCCCACCCGGCACCTGGCCCACGAGCGGGTGGGCGCCGGCAACCTGGAGGCGGTGCGCACCAACCCGTTCGCCTGCCGCGACAACCTGGTGCTTGACGACCGGGATGACGTGGCCCACGAACTGCGCGTGCTCGCGCCCCACGGGGTGCTGGTGGTGGACGTGACGCCGGACTCCGTGGGCCGCGACCCGTCCGGGATGGCCGAGATCTCGCGGTCCGCCGGGGTGGACGTGGTGATGGGCTGCGGTCCGTACATCATCGAGTCCCGCCCCGGCGACCCACCGGATGCACCGGCGGAGTGGTACCGCGACGCCATTCTGGCCGCCGTGCTGGGCCCCGCCCCGCGGCCCGCGGTGATCGGGGAGATCGGCACCGGTGATCCCATCCACCCCGCCGAGCGCGCGGCGCTGGCGGGCGCCGCGATGGCCCAGGCCGCCACCGGACTGCCCCTGTACGTGCACCTGCACCCGTGGGCCCGGCGGGGCCACGAGGCGCTGGACATCGTGGAGGCCGCCGGCGGCGACCTCACCCGCACCGTGCTGTGCCACCTCGACCCGCACGTCCCGGACGGCCTGGACTACCACCGCTCGCTGATGGCCCGAGGCGCGGTGATCGCTTTCGACCTGTGGGGCGACGAATTCCAGTACGGCGCGGTGCGGATGCCCACCGACGCGGAGCGGCTCGGCGCGACCCTGGCGCTGGTGGAGGCCGACCTGGGGGACCGGCTGGTGCACTCCCACGACATCTGCACCAAGACCCAGCTGATGCGGTTCGGGGGGCCGGGTTTCGGCCACATCCCCAACGTGGTGCGACCCATGCTGGTGGAGGCCGGCCTGGGTGCCGAGGAGGTGCGGCGTCAGCTGGCCGGCAACGCCCTGCGCCTGCTGCGCGGGGGGTGAGCGGAGCTCATGTGCCGGCGGGCGACCTCGGGGCGGGTGAGGTTACGTGCACGGCGGTGGATACAGGCACTGCCGGCGAGATGCGGTCTGGCACCAGCGGAACAGCGGGAGCGCCCTGGGACCGTGCCTTCATTGCGTTTCACGCACTGATCACTGCGCGAAACGCACGGGTCGCGGCGGGTCCCTGCGGACCGTCGGTCACATTGGTCCAGCGGTCTACCGGGCATTCCGGCCCACGACGCGTGCAGGGTTTCATTCCTGCTCCGCGACTTCGACGCCACTGGATGCCGACGAGCGTGCCCTCCCGGCTGTCAATTCCTGACAAACGCCGGAATGCAGGCGAGCTCCGGGGACGTGCGGCATCACGGCCCTCGGTGGCGCACAGCCTCGGCCGGAGGTACATGAGAGAGAGCTCGGCCGGCCTTCCGGCGACGCCCTCGATCGCCCGCGCCACCCGGCAAAACCGATTCGCCCATTCGAGGTTGTCGGCTCGGCCAGGTGACCCCGCTGAAGCAGCCACCCCCTCACCGACGGCCAGGAGAACTCCAGGAAAGGCATCAAGCGAGCGCGCGAGGTCGCCGGCCTCTTCCGTGAAGGGAAATGCGAAGACCCGGGAATACGATGACATCGCGGTCCCGGGCCCGGAAGCGGAGGAGGAGGGATTTGAACCCTCGTCGGACGGAACCGCCCGAAACGGTTTTCGAGACGATGAGGCCCCGGAAGCGGATTGCGATGGACAAGGCGATTTTGGGCACCAGCCAAGGCCTGCGCGTCAGTTTTCGCGTCAATGCGCCGTCGCCACACCGAACCTCCCAACCGTTCTCGGGAGTTGATCCGCCTCAGGCTGCCCGCGGGCGGGTGCCGTCGGAGCCGAAGGTGGCCAAATCGCCTGTAACGCGTGCAACCATGTGATTGCGTCCCGTAGCCTTTTCGTGTGGCAGCGGTCGGACTACTTGCCTTGGTGGCTGCGGCGCTGGTGCTGGGCTTCTTCTGGCTGCCCTGGCTTGTTGTGCTCGGCATCTGCCTGATTGGGGGCGCGTACTTCCTTCTGATCAGCCCTGCTGATTGCCGGGCCACGAATCGCACCGGTCAGGCGTGCCGGAACAACGCGCGCGGCTTGCTTGGCGCGTGCCATCTCCAGCAGCACAAGCGGCAGAAGCTGCGCGCGCTGCTGTTCTCCTGGAAGCCGGCGCCAGGCCGACGGTTCACGGCTTGGTGGCAGGCCAACACGGTGGGGTTGTTCGGATCGCCGCGCCAGTGCATCGACACGTTGGGTTCTGTCGGCAGTGCGCTGGGCGTGCTCGTAGCGGTCGTCGCTCTCCTCATCCGCTGACGCGCCGGGGCAAGTGGGGAGTGTTCACCTCTGACCGAAGGACTCGACCGGCCCCGCCGGGAACCGAGCGACACCCTGCTGCGTCTAGATCGGTGTGAGGGAAAGCCCAACCACAGCGTCTGAGGCTGAGCTGGTCTCCAGAGCGCAGCGGGGCTCTCGGGAGGCGCGGGCTGAGCTCTTCGGTCGACATTGGGAGGCGGTGTGGCGTCGCGCCCGGGCCCTCTCGGGGACCCCTGAGGCCGCAGACGACCTGACTCAGGATGTGTTTGAGCGCGCGTTCGGGGGCCTCGCGGCGTTTGAGGGCAGAAGCGGGGTCCGGACGTGGTTGCTGCGCATCGCGACGAACCGCGCGATCGACCTCTCCCGGCGGGCGCGTCCGTACGACCCTTTGCCGGATGACCTGATCTCGGACGTTCCCGTGTTGACCCCGGAGCCGGCGCTGCGGCGGGCGGTCGAGGCGCTTGACCCGGAGCGGCGGGCGATCGTGGTGCTGGTCTATTGGCTGGATCTCACGCTCACCGAGGCGGCGGAGATGCTCGGCGTCCCTGCCGGAACAGCAAAGTCGCGGCTGAGCCGGGCGCTTGAGGAGCTGCGGGTGCAGCTGGGGGTGACCGATGCACGCTGACTTGGAGCGGCTCCTGCTGGAGGCGCGACCGGACTTGACGCCACCGGATGGCACGCGACAGCGACTCGCCGAGCGACTCGGTGTCCGAGAGACGCGCGCCCGAGGCCCGCGTGCCTGGGGCGGGGGCCGTCGCCGCGGCGTCGCGCTGTTCGTCGGTGCGGTGCTGGTTGCGGGCACCGCCCTGGGAACGGCGGTCGTGGCGCTGCGATCATCCGGCACAAACAAGGTGCGCGTCCTCGATCAGGCGCAGGGAGTGTGGTCTCGCGCCGAACCGCTGTCGGTGCAGATCGTCAACGAGTATGCGGAGCCGGTCGTCGGAGTCGATGACCACGGGCGCGCCGTGGCCGCGTGGGAGCGCGCCGGCCGGATCGAGACCCGGATCCGGTCAGCTGCCGGCACGTGGGCACCGGTGCGGGTCGTGAGCGTTGCCGAACGCGCGACGGACCCCGTCGTGGCGATCGCGCCGGGCGGCCGAGGCCAGGTCATGTGGCGCGAGCGGCGCGGCGGGCGGTGGGCGGTGCTTCCGTTGATTGGCCCCGACGGCAGCAGATTCGGGCAGGTGCGCCGCAAGGTCGGGGTGCGGTACCTCATCGCCGCCCGGAGCATCGACCTTGCCAGCGGGGCACTCGGACCGGTTCGCACGGTGTCCCAGCCGACCCCCCGCCAAGGGGACATGCAGCAGCTGTCTGCCGGGGCAGATGCGAATGGGCAGGTGTCGGTTGCCTGGGCACAACTCAACGCACTGTGGGTCGCGAGCACCGATTCGCAGGGTCGCTGGGGCGCGCCGGTGCGGATGAGCGCCACCAATGGTGCCGCGCCGTGGCGCCTGAGCCTCAGTGTTGAACGCGACGGTCATCGTGCGGTGATCTGGCATGCCGTGGGTCCGACTGCGACCCCGACGACGGTGGTGATGGCCTCAACGGGGACGGCGGAGCGGTGGGCCGCTCCCGTGGAGCTCGATCGGCCCGCGACGTTCAACGGCGATACCCCGGTGATCACCATCGACCGGCGCGGCAGGGCGTGGGCCGTGTGGAACGCCCCGATCAGCGGCCATCAGGGTCTGCGTTGGGCGGTGCTCGACAACGGGGTCTGGTCGGTTCCATCGACGCTGGTCGCCACGAGCAACGGCAACGTCGGTGCCCAAGGCATCGTGACCACCGGGGATGGCACGGCCCTGACCGTTTGGGGGCAGGCACCGGGCAACTTCTCCGGGGGGCCAAAGGGCACAACCCACAGCGCGCTCCTGCCGCTCAGCGGGCCTGCCCGAGATCTCGGGAAGATCACACAGGGAAGCGTCACCCTTCAGTCCCGGAGAGCACGCCGATCACGACCGACGGGTCTGGACGTGTGATCGCGATGCCATCGGAGAACCTGGGGATCACGGCGATCACGTGGCGTACGGGAAGCGCGATACCGAGCCGCGCGACGGTGAGCACCACCGCCGGCTTCTGGATCTTCGGCCGCTCCCGGATCGCCGCAGGCCGGGACGGCACCATCGTGGCCGTCGCAGCCCGAGCAACGCCTGGGGTGACCAGATCGTCGCCTACACCCGATCCCCGGAGACACCGTGACCGCGCGCACCTTCCTCCCTGTGATCGGCGTGAGCGCCGCCATGTTCGCCGGTTGCGGCGGAGGCGACAGCGGGCCGCACGTCGGGGCCATCATCCGGCTCACCCCCGCGGGCGCCAACTACGGTGTTGTCGCGGCACGCGATGGCCACGCGGCGATCGTCGCCACCCCCGACACCGGCGCGGCGACCCTGACGTTACGCAGTCGGACCGGTCCCAGCCAATGGAGCAACCCAACGTTGGTCGCCGCACCGGGATTCCAAGCCATGGGCGTCAGCCTCGGGCTGGATGACTCAGGTAGGCCGACCGTCGGCTGGGTGGCGCGTCATCTCAGCACCACCGCATCCCAGATCACCACCCGCAATCCCCACGGCACCTGGCCAAGACCAACCTCGATCCCGCCCGTCGGCCGCACCGGTCTGGCCCCATTTGAGATCGGCGTCACCGGCCACGGCGATGCGATCAGCGTCTGGGACCCGGAGATCGGCCAGGTGCCTGCGCAGGTCACCGCAACCGTCCATCGGGCCGACGGCACCTGGACGCCTGCGCACCTCCTTGAGCGCACCACCACACCCCGTCTTCCCGCCCAAACAATCCTTGTCCCTCACAGCGACTCAGGGACCGTCGTTTGGCAGCGCGACGAGACAGCCGGCCGCCAGTTCCACTCGACCCTCCATGCCGCACGGTGGAGCGAGGGCGGAGGGTGGCAGGCAACGCGAACACTCCCGACCACAGGGCGCGTCGTGGCGCTCGCCGACGCGAAACCACTCGCCGGTGGTCGCACGCTCATCGCATGGACCGCACTGGAGAACGGCACCGAGAACCTGCACGTCGCGACCCTCGGGCCAGACGGATCGTTCACTCAACTCGGCGCGATCCGGATCGGCCAGGACCAGTCCCCGAACACCCCACAGCTGGCGACCGCAACCGACGGGTCAGCCGCCGTGCTCGTGCCACGCTGGACCGCCGGCAACGCCCCCGCCGACCTCGCACTCGTCCGCATCACCCCCGACGGCCAACTCGGCACACCCCAGGTGCTCGACCAGGCCTCCGCCCCCCAGGCGCGGAAGGCGCCGCCCGCCCCGAATCCGGCAATCCGGTCCCGAACATCTCACCTCTGGGGAGCCGGCCTCACCCTCGCAGACGACGGCACCGTCACAGCCGCATGGGCGACCTCACCAACACGAGCCGCAGCCAGACCGGGAACCACCAGAATGACCATCGCCACAATCCCCCTGACCGGCACGACCCAGTCGACCCAGGAACACCTCCAGACCGACGGCGGTGGCATCGCTGAGACCCGCGTCGATCAGCTGGGCTCCGGTGTCGCCCTCGTGACCTGGCGCCTCACCGTCAAAGGACGCCTCGCGGGCACCTACGGCGTCGAGGTGTCGCCCTAACCGTGTGGTCAGCGAACCGTGGCGACGAGCACCGTCCGGCCCGTTCAGCGGCCCGCCGTTGATTGCTCGATGTAGGCGTCAAGTAGTTGGACCGCACGGTCCTGGTCGTCCGGGAGCAGATGGCCGTAGCGGTCGAGCGTGAACGCGACGGACGCGTGACCGGCGTAGGTGCTTACCGCGCGGATGTTGATGCCGGCCGCCAGCCAGACCGAGACGGCGGTGTGGCGCGCCTCGTGGAGGCCGAGTGGTGTCAGTCCGGCGTTTTTCCACGCGGTGCGGGCGCGGCGCAGGACGCCTTCGTGGCGCAGCGGGCGGCCGTCCGGGCGGCTGAACAGCAAGGCGTCCCGGTCCGCAGGGTGCGCCACCCGCCAGTCGAGCAACTCGTCTCGCAGCACCCCCGCGATGGGCACCGAGCGGACCGCGGACTTCGACTTCGGTGCGACGACGTTTCCTGTCTTGGGGTCCCACGAGCGAATGACGCGGATGCGCCCACCCGCGAGGTCGATGTCGCCCCATCGGAGCGCCGCGATCTCACCTGCGCGGAGGCCCGCGTAGACCGCGATCGACCAGAGGGCGCGATCTCGGGGCGTGAGGACCGCGAGCAGGCGCGCGGCTTCGGCCGGGCTAGCGATGCGCTCCCGCCGGGGTGAGGGCGGTGGCAGCTCGAGCCCGTCACACGGGTTGACCGCGACGACGCCACGGCGGACGGCGCGCCTGAACACGACGCGCACCGGCATGAGGGCATTCCGGATGGTGGATCCGCTGAGCCCCTGCGCTGCCCACCCGTCGACGGCGCGTTGCAAGCTCACGCGCGTAACGTCCTCGAGCCGGGCGCCGCCGATCAGGGGAAGCGCACGCAGCTGGAGGGCCTGCTCGTAGCTGAGGATGACCCCTGGCTTGTAGGTGGTCCCGCTCCGCGTGGTGGCGATGCCTTCTCGTGCGTCGTGAAGCCAGGCCTCTGCCGCCTCGCGAAACGTGATCCCGGAGGGTCCACGCAGGCGGTGCTCCCGCACTGCCCGGAGTGCGGCTGTGCGCCACACCTTCGCTGCGGCTTGCGTCGGGAAGGTCTTGCGGAGGCGGCGCTTCTCGGTGGCGATCCAAACGCTCGCCTCGTACGTGGCGGTGCCGTTGCGTCCGATGCGCTTGCGGATTCCCTCAGCCACGAGGCCACTCAACCAGAGCCGTTGCGCTCGCGTCCAGCCAGCGTTCCAGTTCCTTGACAGAGATGAGGATGCGCCGACCGCGCCGCGTGACGCGGAGCTCCGGGAGGATGTACCGCTCCAGCGTGTCCCTGCTGACGCCAAGGGCCTCCGCGGCCTCAGTCGGAGTGAGCGCGAGCCGGGGAGCCGTGCGCCCGGTTTGGCGGGTGTCGCTCGCCTGGCGCGAGGTCAGCGAGAGTCGCAGCTGTTGTGTGTTTCCCGTCGAACTGGCCGGGCGCGAGCCTTCCAGGGACATCACGGCCCGAGCTCGAGCCCGAGTTCCATCTCTGGTCCCGCCAGTTCCCGTTCAGGGCTTCGCCCGTGCGTGAGCTGCGACGCCGGGTGTAGGAGCTCGTTGATCTCGTTGAGGCGGGTGCGCAGCTGGTCGGTGGTCAGCTCCGCCAGTTCGGGTCGCGGGGGCTCGGGGCGTCGCGGTGGCGGCGTCGGGGCCGTGTGGGTGATGCGTTGCTCGACCTCGCGGATCTGGTGGGTGAGGTCGCGGCGGGCCCTGCTGAGTGGGCGTGTGGTCTGCCGTGCGGCGGTGAGCCGCTCGCGTTGGGCGTGAAGTTCGCGCAGCGGGTCGCGGTGGTGCCGGGCTTGCTCGTCGGCGGCGAGGGCGCTTCGGATCCATCGGGCTTCGGTGCTCAGCGAGTCCCGGTGTGCCTGAGCGTCGGTGAGTTGGTGGGTGGCGAGCGGTTCGGCGGTGGGGCGGCCCATGGCGCGCGCCAGTTCGTCGAGGCCGCCGCGTGTGCCGGGGTCGAGGGCGATCGCCGGTTCCTGCGTGGGTTCGGTGAGGTAGATCCGCGTGCCGTGGCGGGCGCGGGTGAGGGCGACGTAGCCCCATTCGGCGAGTTGGCGTTGGTCACTGGCCAGCACGAAGGCGTGGTCGACAGTGGCGCCTTGGGCGGCGTGGACGGTGAGGGCGTAGCCGTGGCGGACATGCCGGGCGGCGTAGTCGGCGGGAGCTCGGAGACGCTCACCGGCGTCGGTGCGAACCACGACGCCCGCGGTGGTGAGGTGGTCGATCGTGCCTCGGGTGCCGTTGCGGGCTCCAAGCTCGTAGTCGTTGTGTTTGCAGACCACCCGGTCGCCGACCGCGAGCGAGGTACCTCGTAGATCCGCTCGGCGCCGAGCCGCTGCTCGGCGCGCATGCGTTCGCGGGCCTGCTGGTTGAGGGCGTCGACGTCGCGGTTGCGGTGGGCGAGCATCACCACTTGGTCCAGGCCGTCCCGGCGCGAGGTGGCCCACCAGTCCTCAACCATGCGCCCAGAGGTGTGCTCGGGCGTGCGCGTGGTGGTGATGCGCCCGTGTTCGGCGTAGGCGGCCAGAGCGCGTTGGGCGTTCCCGGCGCGGAGGTCGTGGAGGGCGGTGTTCCCATTCGGCGGCTTGGCGGCGGTTGCCGACCAACTCGCGGTGCGCACCTCGTGGGTGAGGGCTGCGAACAGGCCGCCGGGTCCGACCGCGGGCAACTGGGCGGGGTCACCGACCAACACGACACGCCCACCGGCGCGCGTGACCCCATCGATCGCGGCGGTGAGGGTGTGGGTGTCGGCCATGGAGGCCTCGTCGATGATCACGCACCCGTGTGCGGGAGTTCGCGCGGGTTCGCGCAGGTCCGCGAGGAGTGCATGAAGAGTGGTCGCCCGCACCCCGGTGGCCTCCGCGAGCACTCGGGCCGCTTGCGCGGAGCGGGTGCGGCTGCGCGGACGGGGATCCCGGACCCGCGCAGGGCCGCGCAGGCCGCCGCGAGGGCGGTGGTCTTGCGCAGGTGCCCGCGTGCCCGATGACACACGCCACCTTGCCTGTCGGCGCGCGCGACCAGCGTGGCCGCATGGATCTGTTCGGGGGTGAGGTGAACGTGGGTGTGCGTGAGGGCTCGCGTGAGCTCGCGCGGGTGCGCGCGGGCCACCTGCTGGCCCTGCCCTGCCCGGGCGATCCGCAGGGCGTGTTCCCTCGACGCGCACGAGCTCCACCGGATGAACCCGTGCGGGTGCGCCGAGGGCCTGCGCGGGCACGCGCACCAGCCGGGGTCACGCGAGTCCCTCCACGAGTTTGATCAGCCGGTCGGCGGTGGCCCTCGTGGTGCTGGTCGCACACGGCGCGAAGCAGGTCAGCCGTCGTGGTCGCGACGCCTGCGCGCACCACTCCCGACTCCCCGAGCACGGCCTGTGGACCTCGCGCGGGTGCGGGACGGTCGGTGGCGGGTGCGCGTGGAGTGCGCGCAGGTGGGCGCGGTCCAGGCCGTGCTCGGCGGCCCGCGCACGCCACCGCTCACGCGCGACGGTGAGATCAAGGGCGCGTTTGACCGGTCGGGTGACGACTTGGGCGATGCGCTTCGCCGCAGTGTGTCCACCCGCGGGCGCGGGCCTCCTCCAGCACAATCGCGCGACGGCGGCTGAACTCCTCGATCACCCCGCGCGGCACCCCAGCCAGATCCGCCTGCCCCGCGCGCACCGGCCCCCACTCCACCCCCAACCGCTGAGTGAGCTCACCCTTGGAGGCGGGCTTGGTAGACATGCCCGGCGGCGGTGCGCCAATCGGCAAGCAGCAACCTGCCGTCCAGGGCCCGGTACTTCCCGTCCCCGGTGCGCCCCAGGTTGGCGACCACCACGTGGGTGTGCAGGTGCGGGTCCCCGTCGCGGTTGGTGCGGTGCGCGAATCCCGCCGCCACCAGGCCGGCGCGTTCACGCACCACGCCCTGGGGCCCGCTCCGCACCACCGCGGCGTAGCGCTCGAGCACCTGGAGGGCGTCCTGCCAGGCCGCCCTGTGCGCCTCACCGACCTCACCACGGATCCGCTCATCACCGAGGGCGTGCAGCAGGCTCACCGACTTGGGCGCCTCAAAGGTTAGGTCAAACCCCACCACCGGCCGCAGCACCACCTGCTCACTCGTGCGCTGTCCTGTGTCGGCGTCGATCCCCTCGCGGGTGACCGTGCGCTCGGAGACCGCCCGGCGCAGCACCTCCCCGCTGAGCGGGTGCCGGCCGTCGAGCAGATCCGACAGCTCGCCATCGCGGACCTCGCCAACCAGCGCCAGCTCTTGGGCACCGGTGCCGGCCCATTCCCCGCGGGCCTCCCCCTCACCCGAGTAGTAGGCCTCCCGGTCGGTGGCGACGGTGCGTTCGTAGTAGGTGCGGGCAGCGCCATCCGGCCGCAGACGCGCCGCGGTCAACATCCCGTTCCCCGTTTGCCTCGCTGTTGTGCCGGCACACAGACAAGAACTGTGAAACGGCGCAAATGCGGGGGTAGCGTTCGCGAAGGCTTGGTGAACTCATCGCCGGCCGGGTGCGGGAACCTTTGGAGGCGGTTGCGGGTTGATCAGTTGAGATGACCGATCCCCACGCTGATCTGGTGCGGCAGGCCCGGGCGGGCTCTGATGCGGCGGGCGCCACGTTGTTTGATCTGGCATGGCCCGACGCGCTGCGGATGGCGCGTGGGGTGCTGGGGTTCACCGCGTTCGCCGAGGACGTCGCCCAAGAGGCGATCATCAGCGCCTTCGCGCAGTTGCCGCGGTTTGATGGTCGGCGGCCGTTTCTTGTGTGGCTGCGGCGGATCGTGCTCAACCGCGCGCGCAACAGCCTGCGCGATAACCGCCGCCTGGTCGGGCTTGACCCGGACACCGTCGCCCCACCGGTCGACCCGCCGTCGGGGAGTGGGGCCCTGTGGCGAGCAGTCGCCGGGCTCCCACCGGAGCGACGTGAGGTGGTAGCGCTGCGCTTCGCGCTGGGGTTGTCGCTGCAGGAGATCGCGGAGGTCATGGAGGTGCCCCTCGGCACCGCCAAGTCCCGACTGTCGCGCGCCATGACCGATTTGCGCGGCGCCCTGGAGGGAGTCCCCCATGAACACTGAGCTGGAACAGGCACTGACCGCGCTGATGAGCCAACCCGGCCCGAGCATGGACGCAGCGCGGGTCGCGGAGACGCGCCGTGTCGCCGTGGCCCAGCTCGCCCGGGCCCGGGCCCGGGAGCGCCATCGCCGGGTGGGTGGACTTGTCGGGACCGGTCTGCTGTTTGCGGCGGCTGTGACCTTCCTGTTCGTCATCCTGCCTGGGGGCGGCCGGACCCAACCCGAGAACCGCGGGGGAACCCTCGGCCGCCATCACCTTCCGAAGCCGACACGGGCAGAGGCGCCGAATCGCCCGGGCCACTGGTGGCTCTACCCCGATCGCTCCCGCGTCGCCCAGGCGGCCGCCGCCGCGGTCGGTGCCCCCGTTAAGTGGGTTCAGGCGCGCCGCCGGCGCGTGGACGGCCTTCTTATCGGGACCGACGAGGTGAGCCTCCGCAACAACCGCAAGGAGGGCTGGGAACTCGACTGGAATTCCGGCTTCGCGCGCTGGGAGCTGGGCTTCCCGAGTACCCGGACCACCGGCGGAGAGTTCTGGCTCGGATCCCAGGACGGCACGATGAGATCTGTCTACTTCGTCAGCGGTGACGGGATCTCCGTGTGGGTCGGCCACTTCGCGCCGTCCACCGGGGCCACGGTCACCACGGGCGAGCAGCTCGCGCTGGCCAGGCGCTTCGTGGCCGAACTCCGCAAACGCGGTGACTTCCGGTCGACGCCCATGAAGGTCCCCGCGGGGACAATTGCCGCCGACCTGAGCGCCTACGCGATGGTTCGGTCGAAGGTGATCAAGGTGAGTGCGGATCCACGGATGGCCCAGGTCACGATCAACCGGGGGTACCGCGACGGCGTGCAACTCGGCTTCCCCGTGATGGAGGGTACCCCGCCCACCACGATGGTCGGCCTCGTGACCAGCATGACCGCGAGCAGCTCCGAGGTGACGCTGCTGCGGTCGGGGCGTACCGGCCTGATGGTGGAGGTGGCGGGCAGCGGTGGCCTGCAACGATCGCTCACGGTCACCGCGACGGGGGAGTTCCGGATCAGTGGGATCCCGGCCGGGCAGGCCGTTCAGCCGAACCAAACCGTCGTGACGGCCGGGATCACCGTCAACGGCGGAGCCTCCCGCATCCCGCGAGGCCTCAACGTCGGGTCCATCACCCGGGTCGTCCCCGATGCCAAGGGTCAGGAAGCCGCCGTGATCACCCCATCAAGCAATCCCACCGGCAACTTCACGCTCACAGTCCTTCGACACCGCTAGAGAAGTCCCCGCACTCGGTCGAAGCGCCCAGCGCACCGCGGTGCATCTTGTGCGCGACTCGAGGCCGCCAACTCACTGCAATCAGAACCTGCTCGTCACTGAGCCGAACCGCGCCGCACTCGTTGCGAGCTTTAGCCGGTGGTGCTGGCTGGAAACGGAATTTCGCCTGGGTGACGGCAGGTGGTTGGCCTGTCGAGCAGTCTCCTGCGATCCACGGCAGGTGTTGATGGGCCCGGACACAACGCCCGTATGGGATGCGCCCCGGACAGCGCAGCGATGGGTTCCTAGTGGTTCGGTGAATCAGCCGGTCGTGAGGGCTCGAGTTCGGCACCGGATTGAGCTCGGCGGGTGCTGGTGGTAGCGGGTGCCGGGCTCGGGATGAGCCCTTCTCGCTCAGGCCAGGAACCGCTTGTAGTCGGCCGCGTGGCCGCGGGCGACGAGTCTGCTGGCGATCTCGCGAACGCGGGCGGCGCATGCCGGGTTGGGGAGTGTTTTGGTCAGGATCGCCGGAATGAGGTCGCTCGCGCCGGGGACGAACCACTCGTCCGAACCACGGTCGATCAGTAGCTCGAGCGCGTCGAGACACTCGACCGGTCGGCTGCTGCAATCCTCGGCAAGTTGGGAGGCGACACCTCTATCCTGGTCGACTTTGACGTCGAGTCGAAGCACGTCGAGCAGACGTGCTAACGCCCAGTCCCGGCCAAGTGCGCCGCAGGCGAACCAGACCGCGAAGCCGGCAAGCTCAGCCCGGTCATCGAGCTGGGCGGATGCTTCGACGACTGCGAGTCTGGCGTCGAAGATCGCCATGGCTCGCGCGCATTCCTCTTCGGCGGGGGGCGGCTGCGCCCCCAGGCCGTGCCCGATCGCGCGGATCAGCAGCGCGCGCTGGGTGAGGGAGGCCCGAGCGTAAAGCAGTGCGAGCAGGCCCTCGGGGTCCTCCAGGTGGACCAGGCCGGCTCGGGCCGCGGCGGCGAGGTGCCGCAGCAGGCCCGTGCCGGGCCCGTCGGGGTCCTCGAGGTCCGGGTCGTCCGAGAGATGTTCGATGGCATGCGCGTAGTGTCGCTCGAGCAGGGAGAAGCACCATGAGTACGGCGGGTGGTAAGTGACATAGGCAGCCCAGGCTGCTCGCCATCGGAGCTCATCGTCGCTTGGAAGGATTCGGGAGAGGTTGGTCGAGACCCACTCGCGGTCCTGGTGCGCCAGCAACGGCAGATGCCACCCATAGATGGATCTGACCGCGACACTCTGATCGTTGTCGAGGTCGAGATGGCGCTCAAGCAGGGCCGCTGCTTCGGCGGGAATTCCACCATCTTCCGGTCCGAAGCGGCGGATGTACCCCATCGTCGCCTGGATCGCCTTCCCGCGAACCGTGTTCATGGCAAGCGTCAGGGGGTCCCTGGCTGCGTCGAGGACTGCTCGCTCGTCGGCGGGCGTGGGGTTCTCGTCTTGGGCGAGCCGTTCGATTGCCGCCCACACCCGATCTCGTTCCTCCTGAGGGATCGGGTTCTCGGCTCCGAGTGCGTCGATCAGGAGATTGAGGATGGTCATCCAGACCGCGAGCCATGCGCCATGCTCAGGGATTGGGCCGACCCACGGGTCAGCGTGGCCTCGGGGTTGTTGCAGCACAGCAAGCACGAACTCGACCACCGGTGCCCATTCGATCGGATCCCCGTTCCGGAGGGCCTGCTGGAGGCCGCAGGCCAGCGCCCTGGCGTGCGCGGGGTGCAGATTCACGAAAGCCTGCGCGACAAGGGAGAACTCAAGGGCTCGCGCTGCGACCACCTCGCGAACAAGGGACTCGTGGCTCAGCCCCTCTGGTCCACCCTCAACCTGATGGGACGCCAGCCAGTCCACGACCTCCTCAGGACTCAGCGCGGCAAGATCCTCGGCCCCGGAATGCGCGCCCTCTGGCCATCCGGCACCGGAGACGACGACGGTCTTACGAAGGGGCCCCGGGTCACCGAATCGCTCACGCAGCGCCTCGAACCGCTGCTGCATGACCTCGGAAAGCGGCCACGGCACAACCGCCAGCCAGCTCAGCCGCCATCGCTCATCCACGTCATCGGTGCCGCCATCCTGGTCGGGGCCGCTCTCGATGAACCGCTCAATCGCGCGGCGATCCGCTTCGCTCAGCGCGGCGGAATGCGCCCTGAGGAGCTCCGCGTACTCGGCCTGTGTGTCGGGGCTCGCCATCAGGCCGTAGCTCAGCAATCGCTGCTGGGTGCGCTTACCGAAGGGCTGCGACACCAGCAGATCAATTCCGAAACGCCGGAACACCGCCAGCTCGTGGTTGTCGAGCACCTCAAGCATCTCGTCCAGGCACACAGGAGCGTGATCGACCACGGTTCGGGCCGCGGTGCGCACGGCGGTGACCAGGGACCCCACCACATCCTGGCGTTGTTCCACCCCAAGCTGGGGCCGCCAGATATACGAGAAGTCCTCCGAGCCTCGGCCCTCGGATTCAAGCCCCTGTGCGAGGAGTCGTCCGAGCATGGCCACGCCGGCGACGCCCGCCGCCGGAAACAATTCGACGGTGAATCGGCGGACCATCTCGGGGGCCAGTTGGCTGCCGCGGTGCAAGCCAAGGGCCTCGACCACGGACCCGGCAAGCACGAGTCCCGCCTCGATCTGCTCGTTCGCGACCAAGTACTCCGCCATGCTGGCGGCCTTCCAAGGGAGCGCCCACTGAACAGGGCTCTGCAACCAGTGCCGTACGCGCGGGACGAGCTTGGCGGCAAGCTCCGCATCCATGGCCATGGCGGCGTCAACGATGGATTCGTGAGCCTCGGGGTTGTCGGTTTCGAGACCGACGGCCACATCGAGGATTGCCGCCGGCCTCGCGCCCGCCATTCGAATCAGGTACGCGCCCGGCGGCCAGCGGACAAACCGCACCGCCCCGTCCGAGCTCACCACGAGCGGCGGCGGACTTCGAAACGCCCCACCGGCGAGAAGCGGATCCAGCCACTCCGGCCCAGCGAACTCAAAGAAGCGATCCAAGGCCACCTGCGAATGAGGAAGGTCGCGATGAAAGACGGTCATGTCCGGCGCCCCGGAGGCGATCCGCTCAGCCGCGGCGAGCGACAGACCGATCCGCGCCTCAAGCCGGTCCGTAACCTGAGCGAACAACAGCTGGGCCTCCCGCCAGCGCTCTCGAAGCGCCTCATCGACGGGCCGAGGACCACCCCGCGAATGCCGGTGGGCAACCTTCTGCTGCCCAGCGACCACCAACGACCACCGGTCCGGCACATCGGATCCCAGCCCAAGCGCAACACAGGCGCAGACGATCGTCGCGCGGTGTGACCCCTTGCTGCCCTTCTTCGGCCAGTCCCGCCCGGGCGCTAGCGACCTCACCACCTCGAGAAGGCCGCCATCGATCTCGCGCAGCAGGTGCCCAACCAGGTGGCTCGTAGAGGTGAACCCGTGCTCGGTCTCCATCAGCAGGCATGCATCGAGGAAGAAGGCCGCCTGCTCCTCACCGAGCACGCGACGAAGCCTCATGTGGGTGCGCTGTTGCTCGGCATCGAGAAGCAACACGGAGGGCACGGCCATACGCGCTGTCTACCAGAGCCGCTACGACACGGGTGACGTTGCGACCATCCCCATGAAGAACGTTCGGCACGCAGCCGCCTCGCCTCGGGCCACACGAGGCGAGCCCCCTCGCGCCCAGGTAGGCACGTGGTGAACGCAGCCGACGGCAGGCGCCACTAAACTCGGCGAATGGCTGATCGCCCCGCACCGGAGTCCCGCCCGATCTATCCGCTCTCGGAGGCGGCGAGATATGCGCGGGTGGCCGCGACGACGCTCAGGAACTGGGCGGAGGGCTACCGGGTTGCAGACCACGTGTACCCGCCCTTGTTGGAGCTGCCCGAGGAGCGTCAGCTCGGCCAATTGCTTCTGTCTTTCGAGAACCTGATTGAGGCGGCGCTCATCGGCGCGTGGCGGCGCCGGGGAATCTCGCTGCAGCGCATCCGCACAGCCCATCAGATTGCCTCGGCGGAGTTCGGTGCGCATCCGTTTTCCCGTCAACGGGTCTGGATCGGCGGGCGGGACCTGTTCGCACTCGCCGATGCCAGCGACACGCGTGGGGCCTCGTTTACAACCTTGACCCAAGGTGGCCAGCGGGCGCTGGCCCCGGCGATCGAGCAATACCTGGAAACGATCGACTGGCAGAGCGGCGTCGCGTCGGCGTGGCGACCCCCAGAGGGCGAGAACGTGGTGCGCCTGAATCCTCGAGTCGACTTCGGACTGCCCGCGGTGCGGGGGGTCCGGACGGAGATCCTGCTGCAGCGCTTCCTCGCGCGCGAGCACGTCCCGGAGATCGCCGCGGACTTCGGGCTTGAACCGTTCGAGGTCGAGCAGGCGCTTCGGTACGAGTGGGCACTGCAGCAGCCGCTGGCACGGGCGGCATAGCCCCTCCCCGGTTCTTCTTTGACCGGAATCTGGGACGCAGGGTGCCCAGGCTCCTCGCCGCGGCCGGCTGGGAGGTGGAAATCCACGACGACCACTTCCCGCAAGAGACAGAAGACGAGGACCTCCTTGCAGCCGTCGCGGCCCGCGGCTGGGTGTTCGTCACCCAGGACCGCCGCATCCGCCTCCGCGGCGCCGAGCGCGCCGCGCTGCGGGAACACCGCGTCGGGGCCGTGTTCGTCTCCGCCTCCGCCCAGCTGACCGCAGACCACACCGCGGCCGCCCTCCAAGAGGCCACGACAGCCATCACCACCCAGCTCGCCCGCTTGGAACCACCCTTCATCCTCACGGTCCGCCGAGACGGCACCGTGAGCGTCCTGCACCCACCCTGGGAGTAGCAGCCAGACATCCCCGTGGAAGTTCTTGCGCACAAGATGCACCAAGGTGGATCTGATCTTCGCGGACGTGGCGTGGAGCGTGTCCGGCTAGGTCCGCAGGCCCCACAGTCGTCAGTCGTCGGCCGTCGCGACAGCGCCAGAAGGGTCATCAGGCAACGCGTCCCTCGCGTCAATTCTCGCGTCAGTCAACTGACGCGAGGGGCGGTTTCTAGCGGTCTTGGGCGGACTCGAGCGCAGTCAGTTGACCCAACCAGGCGGGCCCGGGAATGCGATGGACATCGCGTTTCCCGGGCCCGGAAGCGGAGGAGGAGGGATTTGAACCCTCGTCGGACGGAACCGCCCGAAACGGTTTTCGAGACCGCCGCATTCGACCGCTCTGCCACCCCTCCGCGGCAGACGCTAGCACGGCGCCCAAGCGCTTCCGCGACCGCCACCGAATGCGCGGCGCGCTAACATCCCCGGCGCTCTGGAGAGGTGTCCGAGCGGCCGAAGGAGCGCGACTGGAAATCGCGTAGGTGGGCAACCCCCGCCTCGAGGGTTCAAATCCCTCCCTCTCCGTGCCCGGCCTCCCCCGACGGGTCCGCGTGGCGGCTTCCCGCGGGGGGGACCGGCCGTGTGCGCTACCCGTCGAGCGGCCCCTCGCCACCCGGGTAACAGAAGGACGCGTTGGGCGAGTAGAAGCCCCAGGTCACCTGCAGCGGGTCCGCGGGCCGCAACGCGTACACCGGGTGCTCGGGCTCGAGGAACTCGAAGCTCAACACCTCCCAGGGCTGCACCAGGCCGGCGATGAACGGATACAGGCCGGCCACCAGCTCGTCCTGCACGCGCGTGATGTACCGCAGCTGGCCGTTGCCGACCATTGCGACGTCCGCGCCCACACGCACGGTGGTGCGCATCACCGGCACACCGTCGGCCGAGGTGGTGGCGGTGAGGACGCCGTCGCTGATCTCCAGGGTGGTCTCACCCGGGCTGGCCGGCACGCCGCGGGCCGAGGCGTAGCTCCGCATCTCCTCGTTGGAGTTGAAGTAGTGGGTCCACCAGCGGCCCGGCACCAGACCGTCCGGGGTGTGCTGCCCCTTCAGGTCCGCCCCCGCGTAGGTGAGCGAGTACGCCTCGAAGCCCGAGGTCTGCTCGCGGGAATCGACCACGTACTGGTTGATGAAGCATTGTGCGTTGTCGGCCACGTCCAGCTCCGGCGGGACCATGGCCCGCACGGCCTCGGGGTCGGCGGGGATCCAGGTGAAATAGAGCATCCGGCTGTTGGTGACCATCTGGGGAGCGTGAAGTCGCGGCATGGCGGTCCTCTCGCGTACGCTTTACCTGATGGGAGCGTCCGCCACCCGGGTGGACTCCCGCATGAGGGGCGGTGCGGTCCCGGTGTCGGGGTGGGGACGACGGGAGCCGCGGGATGACCGTGCTTCCGCCGCCACCGGACGGTTGGTATCCTCCCCGTCCCCGGGCAGTTAGCTCAGCGGGAGAGCGCTCGCCTCACACGCGAGAGGTCACTGGTTCAATCCCAGTACTGCCCATCCGGACCGAAGCCCTGCAAGTGCAGGGCTTTTCTTGTTCTGCCCGCAGACCGGCCGTACTCGCTTGCTTGAGGGCGAGCCCTGCGGCCATGCTCGGCCGATGAGCGAGGAGGCCATCGGCGACGCCGGGGAGCGCAAGCGCCATGCGGTGCAGCTGTTCTCCGGGCTGGCACAGCACTACGACCGTGCCGGCGCTGCGCTGAGCTTCGGGCAGGACCCCCGCTGGCGGCGCGCAATGGTGGCGGCGGTACGGGCCGGCCCGGGGGACCGGGTGCTGGACGTGGCGACGGGGACGGGGATGGTGGCGGCCGCCCTGGTGCGCCGGTACGGGTGCACGGTGGTGGCCCTCGATCAGAGCGAGGCGATGCTGGAGCGGGCACGGGCCCGCGTGGCGGCCGACCCACTTCTGCGGTCACGCGTGTCGCTGGTGACCGGCGAGGCTGAGCATCTGCCGTTCCCCGATGGCGCGTTCGACCACCTCACGTTCACGTACCTGCTGCGCTACGTGGACGACCCCGCCACCACGCTGCGGGAGCTGGCGCGGGTTGTGCGCCCGGGCGGCCGGATCGCCTCGCTCGAGTTCGGGGTCCCCTCCGCTCCGGTGTGGCGCGCGCTGTGGACGGCGTACACGCGCGTGGGCCTCCCGGCGCTGGGGCGACTGGTGTCACGCGAGTGGGGCGACACCGGCACGTTCCTGGCGCGGAGCATCCCCGCGTTCTACGCGGACCGCTCGCTGTCCGATCTCGCGGAGCTGTGGACTCAGGCCGGGATTGCCGACGTTCAGGTGCGGCCGATGAGCCTGGGCGGCGGCGTGGTGATGTGGGGCACCCGCGATGACAGCTGAACGCCGGGCGCTCGACCGCCCCGCCTTCTATGCGCTGCGGCCTGGCGGCTGGCGCGACCTGGTCACCCTGCTGCACCCGCCGTACACCGCGTGGCACCTGAGCTACGTGGCCTTCGGTGCCGCGGCGGCGCCCACCGTGCACCACGATCGCCTGGTGGCGACCATGCTGGCGTTCTTCCTCGGGGTGGGCGTCAGCGCCCACGCGCTCGACGAGCTGGCGGGCCGGCCGCTCGCGACGCGGCTCTCGGACGGCGTGCTGGTGGCGCTCGCGGTGGCCGGGCTGGTCGGTGCGGTGGGCATCGGCGTGGCGGGCGCCATCACGGTGTCGGCCGGCCTGGTGCCCTTCGTGGTCGCGGGCGCGTTCATCCTGGTGGCCTACAACCTCGAGCTGTTCGGCGGCCGCTTCCACACCGACCTCTGGTTCGCCCTGTCCTGGGGTGCCTTCCCGGCACTCACCAGCTACTGGATCAACGCCCAGCAGCTGCGCGTCCAGGGACTGCTGGTCGCGGCGGGGTGCTTCGGGCTGAGCGTGGCGCAGCGGCGGCTGAGCTCCCCGGTGCGCGAGCTGCGACGGCGCACCGTGTCGCTGACCGGAACGCAGGAGCTCACCGACGGCAGCTCGCGTGAGCTCGACATCGCGGTGCTCGCCACACCACTGGACGGCGCGTTGCGGGCATCCGCTGCGGCCCTGGTCCTGCTCAGCGCGGGTGTGTTGATCCCGCAACTCTGACCACGCACCGACCCCCGGAGCAATCTTCCCGGGACGGCGTGCGGAGCACCTGGGAGACCCCACCCCGGGGTCCCCGGGGAGTCGGAATGGGCTGAAGAAGAAGACCACCCCATCGGCCGGTGCGTCCGGGCGCGTTCATGGATAGCGGCCGTCGCCCGATCCGTGGCGAATCTCCGCAGCGCAGGGTGATACCAGCCCGAATGAGGGCCTGAATCGAGGACACGACGGCGGCGGTGCGTGCCTCCCACGGCGAACGCACCGCGCCGCCTGTTCAGACGATCAGTTTCGTGAGTTCCGCCCGGGTCGTAGCGTTGCCGCTCCGCCCAGCTGACCACTCGGTCGGGACGTCCGGGGCCGCAAACCCTCGGAAACCACCACACTTGGAGGACGTCGCTGTGCGACCCGCGCTCCTGGGAGCAGCCCTCGGCACATGCCTCGCGGGGCCGATCTGGATCATCGCCACGGCCGCGGCAGCGCCGGCACCTCCGCCCGTTGAGTTCCAGAGCCCGACGGGCAACATCAGATGTGTCCTCGGCCCATCGGACACCGGCGCACCCAGCGCCGCGTGCGTGACGCTCAACCCGCGCCGGGGCGCGTTGGTCCAGGCAGGGAAGCGCGGCAGAGCCGTCGGCTTCGGCTCGCTTGGACCGCTGAATCAGGCCCGCACACTTCGCTACGGCTTCTCCACCCGGGGATTCGGTTTCCGGTGCGTCTCCGCAGAGTCGGGGGTCACGTGTCTTGACGGTCGGACGGGAAATGGCTTCAAGATCGCCCGGGAGGGCGTGATCACGCTTCCACCGCGGGCATCCGCCGGTGGCGGTTCGACAGGCCCGACGACGTCGACTCGGTGCAATCCGAACTACTCCGGAGCCTGCCTTCCGCTGAACCACGATGTGAATTGTGGGGACATCAGCGCGCGGGACTTCCGCGTCGTGGGTGTCGACGTCGACCACCTGGACGCCGACGGCGACGGCATCGCCTGTGAATCGACCTAGGAGTCGCGCGGACGACCCCCCTCGAGCCGGCGGATCCCGGCGCGTGGTGGCCGAACCCGTATCACGGCTCACCCGCCTGATTGGGGCCGCTCCGCTCCACGCGGCTCCGATACGCCGCCTCCAGCAGATGGGCCGCGGACGGTGCGTCCGGGTGGGGCCGGGGGATCCCGAGGTGCTCCTCGCGCAACTCGTCCATGAGCTGCTCGAACAATTCCGGGCCGCCGTCCCGCAGCAGCTCGGCGCGGATGCGCAGTTCCTCCGAGCCGGTGCGGTGCGCCAGTCCCCAGTTGCCCAGGGCCACCATGATGGGCACGGTCTGGATGCCGGCTTCGGTGAGGCTGTACCTGGCGCGCTGCCCTCGCGCCGCCTCGCCGCGGGTGAGCAGCCCGGCGGCCACCAGCCGCTTCAGGCGGCTGCTGAGGGTGTTGGACGCGATACCCTCCTCCGAGCGGCCCAGCAGGTCTCGGAAGTACCGCCGGTTGCCGAACACGATGTCGCGCAGCACCAGCAGCGACCACGGGTCTCCCAGCGCCTCCAGGCCGGCGTTGATGGGGCACCCAGAGCGGGGTTCGCCGCGCACACCCCCCATTGTGCCCGCCCGCGTCCCCGTGCGAGGATCGCCCGGCCAAAGTGATCTCACTTTGCAATCACTCGGGATGGAGGCGGCATGTCAAAGGTGCGGGTCGAGAACTTCACGGTGTCACTGGACGGCTACTCCACCGGCGAGGGCCAGACGCTGGAGGCGCCGTTCGGCCATGCCGGGACACGGCTGATGTCGTGGGCGTTCGAGACACGCACCTTCAAGACCATGTTCGGAACCGAGGGCGGGAGCCTCGGCGTTGACGAGGCCTTCGCCCGGCAGTGGAACGAGGGCGTGGGCGCGGAGATCATGGGCCGCAACAAGTTCGGCCCCCAGCGCGGCCCCTGGGAGGACGAGTCCTGGAAGGGCTGGTGGGGCGACGACCCGCCGTTCCACACGCCCGCGTTCGTGCTGACCCACCACACGCGTCCGTCCATCCCCATGGAGGGCGGCACCACCTTCCACTTCCTCGACGCGAGCCCGGCGGATGCGCTCGCCGCGGCGCGCGAGGCGGCTGGCGACCGCGACGTGCGCATCGGCGGCGGGCCCTCCACGGTGCGCGATTTCCTGGCCGCCGACCTGGTCGACTACATGCACATCGTGCTGGTGCCCATCGTGCTGGGGCGCGGCGTGCGCCTATGGGACGGCCTGGAGGGTCTCGAGGACCGCTTCGCCATCGAGGCCGTGCCGTCCCCCAGCGGCGTGGTGCACCTCGTGTTCACCAGACGCTGACGCGCAACCCCGGGTGCGTATTGGAGGCGCCCTGAGGAGGAGCGGTGGCGCGGCGCGGACGTGCCGTGCCTGCCGTTCACCGTCAGGTCCCCATGAGCTCACCGTGATTGCGAGTCCGCCATCCGTGGAATGAACAGGTCGCGGGGCCACGTCCCCGGTGGTACTCACGCGATCTGGAGGCAGTCAATGCCCACACGGAACGGGAAGTCCAAGGTCGGCACGCCGCTGCCGGCCATCACCGAGAAGGACAGCCAGGCCATCGTCGACATGCTGCAGGGCCGGCTGGTGGCCCTCACCGACCTCGCGCTGACGCTGAAGCACATCCACTGGAACGTGGTGGGCCCCACGTTCATCGGGGTGCACGAGATGCTCGACCCCCAGCACGCCGGGGTGCTGGAGATGATCGATGACACGGCCGAGCGCATCTCCGCGCTGGGCGGGTCGCCGATTGGCACGCCGGGCGCGCTCGTGGCCGCCCGCGGCTGGGATGACTACGACCTGCGACGGGCCACGGCCATCGCCCACCTCGGCGCGCTGGACCTTGTGTACCAGGGCGTCATCGCCAGCCACCGCCAGGTGATGGAGAGCCTGGACTCGCTGGACATGGTGAGCCAGGACATGATCATCGGGCAGCTGCACGACCTGGAGAAGTACCTGTGGTTCGTGCGCGCGCACCTGGAGTCGGCGGACGGCATCCGCATCACCGAGGGCGAGACCACCGAGGCGGGGGCGGCGCGCAAGGCGCGCGCGAAGGCATCACTCGGCGACGGCTGAGCATCGAGGCGGCGGGCCGCGGCGGATTCCCCCCGCACGCGGCCCCGGCCGCACCGCGCGCTCAGCGCATCTTCGGATCCACGAACAGGTCGTCCAGACGCAGGGCGCTGTTGGACGGTGCGGTGACGGCGATGCGGATGCGTCCCCAGCCCAGCCTGTCCACGGCGATCTTGCGGGTGTCCACGCGCAGGATCGGAGACAGCGCCCACGCGCCCGATCCGGCGGCCACCGAGATGACGTCGTGCTCGGTGGCGCCCGTGGCGGACGGGTAGCTGACGTCGATGGTGGCCGCGCCGGCTCCCGCGGACAGCGCCTTCAGGAACACCCGGAAGGTGGGCGTGATGGCGCTGGCACAGATGGGCGGGCTCACGGCCGTGGCGCCGGGCGCCAGCTCCATGGAGGTGGTGTCGATGACGGGGCCGCGCGGGTAGCCGGGGTCCGCCACCACCCGGGCGGCGCCCCGGACGGTCCAGCCGTCGGTGCGCCCCTCGAACCCACCCTGCGGCGCGAGGGTGTACAGGTTGATGTCGCCGAACGGCAGCAACGCCGGCGTCAGCACCTGTCCGGTGCAGCCCACCGCGTGAACGGCCTGAGGGATGACGCCGGCCGAGACGGCGGGTGCGGTGACCGCCAGTGCTGTCAGTGAAAGCGCAGAAAGGAGCCGGGTGCGCGGGTTCATGGGTGGGGACCTCCCGTGGGTGGGGACGGTGGGCACGTGGGGTATCGACCGCACAGCGCGCACGGGTCACCCGCATAGAGGGAACTCACCTCCTGGACGGACGAATCCGATCAGGGCCGGTCGAACACCTTGAGGTTGGCTGTGGTGGCGGGGATCTCCTCGACCAGGGTGAAGCGCGTCACGCTCGCCCCGACCGTGTCCCTCTGCGTCCCAATCCGCACGGTGACCGCCGGCACGGTCAACCGCACCGGCACCCGCCGGGCCGGGTCGTACAGCAGCACCGCCGGACGCCCGGGTGGCCGGCTCACCACCGTGGCCGCGCGCTCGCCCCGCGCAGGGTCCGCGATGCCGAGCGCCGCGTCGGCGAGTGAGATGTGGAAGGTCTGCAGCGCCCTCCCCGCCACGGTGGCCGTCGAGACGGGCGTGTAGTTCTGGGCCCAGAGGCGCACCAGCTGGAGCTCTGTGATGGTCTGCAGCGGGACGCAGGGATTCGATTGGGGGGCGGTCGAGTCCGGCATCCAGCTCCCGTCCATCCACATGCGTCGCGACAACCGGCCATCCGCGCCCCGCACCACCGTGGACACATACTGCGGCACCGCGTGACCGTGCCGGTAGACGATGCTGCGCATACGCCAGCAGCCGTCGAGGGGGCGGTACTCCCAGTCCTCCCCCGTCCCGGGCGACAGCCCCGTCCGTACGGAACGCATGTGCTCGATGCCGTTGGTGGGCTGCCAGTGCGGGTGGTTCCCGCCGCCACCGCATCCGGCCAGCACGACGGCCGCGCCGAGCGCGAGCGCCGCCACGCCCTTCCTCACGCGGTGAGGTCCCGTCGGGAGAACAGCAGTCCGGACACGCCGCCGAGAATACCGGCAACCGCAAGCATGCCGCCGAGCCACGCCCACTGCACCGATTCTGCGGGCACCGCGCCCACGTGCTTGAAGGGCGACAACCCGCTGATCCACCAGGGCAGGTCCAGCACCTCGCCGAGCACGGCGATCACGATGACCGCCCCGAACAGCCCCCACGCCGCCGCGATGCCGGGGCGCGGGGCCACGGCGACCACGCAGGCCGACACCGCGCCCAGCACCAGCACCGCCGGGGCGAAGGCCAGCACCCATCCGGGGCCGGAGAAGGCGTCGGAGGCGCTCCCGCCGCCCACGGCCACGCCGATGCCCAGCGCCAGCCCCGACACCACCTGCAGCAGCAGCACCCACACCACCGCCACGCACAGCCACCTGAACCACACGGCGCGCCGGCCCACCGCGGTGGCCAGCACCACGCCGGTGCGTCCCTGCAGTTCCTCGGTGGCCACGCGCGACAGCTCCAAGGCCAGCAGCGCCGATGCCACCAGGCCCAGGTAGGACGCGCCCACGGCGGCCATCACCAGCTCCACCCTCGCGCCCAGCGGACCCAGGCGCGCGGCCAGGTCGGGGTTGGCGCGGAACAGTCCGCCCACCTGGTGCGAGAGCACGCCCACCGTGAACCCCCACACGGCCGCGCCGATGGCCCATCCCAGCGCGGAGCCCCGTGTGAGGCGCACCATCAGCCCCAGCGGCGTCGCCAGCCGCGCACCGGCGGCGGGCGCCCCCGCCGACGGGCTGATGAGGCCGGCGCCCAGGTCGCGACGGGCGTTCAGCACCACCGCGGCACCGGTCAGCACCACCCCGCAGCCCAGCAGGGCCACCAGCGGCCACCACCGTGCATCGCCGAAGGCACGCACCTCGTTGAGCCACCCGCCGGGGGTGAGCCACGTGGCCGGCCAGTCGCGCACGTCCACCAGGGCCCGCACCAGGAACAGGGCGCCCAGCACCGCCACGCCCAACTCCTGCGCGCCGCGGCCGTCGCGGGCGACCTGCGCCGCGCAGAACCCCAGCCCGGCCCCCATCGCCATGGTGCCCATCAGCCCCGCGGCGTACCAGGTGGACCCACCGGCCGGCAGTCCCGCCACCACCAGCCCCACCGCCGAGCCGGCACCGGCGAGCAGCACCACCCCGCACATCACCACCACCGCGGCCGCCAGCGGCGCCAGCCGCCCCACCGCGCGCGCCGTGACCAGCTCCACCAGGCCGTCCGCCTCCTGACGGCGGGTGAGGTGCACGGCCAGGTGCACCGCCACCAGCGGCAGCAGCAGCGTCACCAGGAACGACAGCTTGTTGGCCGTGATGCCGCCCACGGTGTCCAGCCCGTAGCCGCGCCCGTTGAAGGCCAGCCCGGCGGTGGACAGGGCGGCGGTGGCGTAGGCGGCACGCTGCGCCGCGGACGCCGCGATGGTGGTCATGCTGGACGCGGTGGCCCCCACCAGCACCGCGATGCCGACCGGCCACAGCACCAACCGCAGCCGCGCGGTGCGCAGGCTCAGGCGCACCAGCGCGACCCAGCCGCCGGCCGCCGCCCGCATCACGGCTCCCGGTAGTGCTGCATGAACAGCTCGTCCAGGCTGGGCGGCTCCACCACCAGTCCGGTACCGCCGGCGTCCAGCAACGCACGCACCACGCCGGGCAGCGCGGCCGCGCCCACGCGGGCCGAGGTGCGCACCCCGCCGTCGGGCACGGGCTGGGCGTCCAGCACGGTCATGCCGTCCAGCGCCGGCGGCGGTGCCGCGGTGGTGACCCGCACGGTGTTCTGCGCCTGGGTGCGCAGGTCGTCCAGCGAGCCGGTGTCGATGGTGCGCCCCGCCCGGATGATGGACACCCGGTCGCACAGCGCCTCCACCTCGGCCAGCTGGTGGCTGGACAGCAGCACCGTGCACCCCTCCGCGGTGAGCTCACGCACCGTGCGCTGGGACGTGGACTCCATCAACGGGTCCAGCCCCGAGGTGGGCTCATCCAGCAGCAGCAGGTCGGCATGGGCGGCCAGGGCGGCGATGAGCGCCACCTTCTGGCGGTTGCCCTTGGAGTAGGTGCGCGCCCGCTTGGTGGGGTCCAGGTCGAACCGCCGCACCAGTTCATCCCGGCGGGCCCGGTCGTGGGTGCCCTGGAACCGCAGCAGCGTGTCGATGCACTCACCGCCGGTGAGGGATGGCCACAGTCTGACCTCCCCCGGCACGTAGGCCAGCCGGCGGTGCACGGCCATGGCGTCGTCCCAGCAGTCCAGGCCGAAGATGCGCGCCGAGCCGCCATCCAGCCGCAGCTGTCCCAGCAGGGCCCGGATGGTCGTGGACTTGCCCGAGCCGTTGGGGCCGAGGAAGCCGTGCACCTCGCCCTCCCGCACCTCCAGGTCCAGTCCGTCCAGCGCCCAGAACGACCCGAACCGCTTGCGTAACCCACGGGCCTCGACCACGGTCCTCATTCTTGTGAGTGTAGAACCCACCTTTGCTCCCGAGGCCGTGATGTTGAGCATCGACGACGTCGCGCGGATCGTCCTGTCGCACCCCGACGTCACCGAGGGGAAGCGCTGGGGCAACCGCACCTGGATGGTGGCCGGCAGCGCCATCGCCTGGGAGCGCCCGTTCACCAAGGCCGATGTGCGCCGGTTCGGCGACGCGCCCGTGCCCACCGGCCCGATCCTGGCGGTGGCCGTGGCCGACCTGACGGCCAAGGAGGCGCTCCTGGCCGAGGCGCCCGCCGGCTTCTTCACCATCCCCCACTTCGACGGCTTCCCCGCGGTGCTGGTGCAGCTGGAGGCGGCCCGGGAGCGGGATGTGCGCGACGCCCTGGCGCACGCGCTGGTGGCGCGCACGCGCCGACCCCGCGGCCACGGCCGGGAGGATCTGTAGGGTCACCGCTGTCCCGATCCCCATCACAGGGTCACCGGTGAGCGACGCCAAACCCGCCCAGCGCGGCCGCAAGAAGCGCCCCGTCAACCGCATCGCCATCGTGGGCGGCGGCCTGGCGGTGGGAGCGGTGTGGGGTGTGGTGATCTGGGTCATCACCACGCTGCTGGGCCAGAAGACGGGCGCCGTGTGGCTGGCGTACCTGGTCATCACCACCGCCATGCTGGGCGGCGGTGTGGCGGCGTTCTTCGGAGCTCAGACCGCCCAGCGCCGCGGGGAGTCGGTGGCCCCCCGCATGTGGCGCCGCCGCCGCTCATAGCCCTCACCCGCCGCCTCGCACGGCGGGTCACCGTCCACTAGGCTCTTGCGGTGACCGTGCTAGGCGGGGAGCTAGCGGTGCCCTCTACCCGAAATCCGCTTCAGCGGGGCACAATTCCCGCCCGAGGGGCAGATCCTGAGGGATCGGGCTCGTGCAATGCGGTGTTGATGGCGAGGTCCCATTCGATGGGCGACCGTGAATCAGGTCAGGTCCGGAAGGAAGCAGCCTTAAGCGGATCCGCCCAAGCGCAGTGGGGTCACCTGGCCGGAGCTGGCGGCAGGAGCTCCGCTTCAGATCGAGTTTCGACGGCGGGTGCACGGTCACTTTCCTTCACGACGTGAGCAGCACACCAGCACCCGAACCCGGCGCCAGCCTGTACAACCGCCATCGTCCCCTGAGGTTCGAGGACATGGTGGGGCAGGAGCATGTGGCGCAGGCGCTGGGCAACGCCCTCCGCTCCGGCAGGCCGGCGCGCGGCTACCTGTTCAGCGGCCCGCGCGGCACCGGCAAGACCACCACCGCGCGCATCCTGGCGCGGTGCCTCAACTGCCAGTCGTCCCCGGGACCCACGCCCACCCCCTGCATGCACTGCGACTCGTGCCGGCGCACCGGCCACGATGACTGGCTGGACGTGGTGGAGGTGGACGCCGCCTCCAGCGCCCGCCGCATCGACGAGATGCGCGACTGGCTGGAGACCGTGCGCTACGCCCCGGTGGCGGCCCGCTACCGCGTCACCATCATGGACGAGGCCCACCAGATCCAGGAGGGCGCCGCCAGCGCCCTGCTGAAGACCCTGGAGGAGCCGCCGCCGCACCTGGTGGTGATCCTGTGCACCACCCACCCGTGGGACATCCTGCCCACCATCCGCAGCCGGGTGCAGCACTTCGTGCTGCGCAAGCCTGGCATCGCGGGGCTGGTGAAGGTGCTCGACCGCGTGGCACGGGCGGAGAGCATCGAGACCAGCGAGTCGGCGCTGGACGCCCTGGCCCGCGCGGCCGACGGCAGCTACCGCGACGCCCTGGGCCTGCTCGACCAGATCGCGGCCTACTCCGACGGGCGCGTGGAGCTGGACCAGGTGCTTGGACTGCTGGGCACCGTTGCGCGCGAATCGTTGTTCGAGCTGGTGGACCTCATCGCCGGCGGCGACGCGGCCGGGGCCTTCGCGCTGCTGGAGGACGTGCTGGACTCGGGCAGCGACCCCGAGCAGCTGCTGCGCGGCCTGGTGACCCAGCTGCGCTACGTGTGCCTGCTGCAGCAGGGCGCCGGTGCCCGCGACGAGTGGGCGTTCGCCGCCGAGGAACTCACCCGGCTGGCATCCCAGGCCAACCGCCTGGCCCCCGCACAGGTGGTGCGGGCCCTCGACATGCTGGCCGACGCGCAGCTGCGCATCCGCCACGGCGGCGCCGACCCCCGCCTGCAGCTGGAGCTGGTGGCCGCCAAGCTGGCGCGCCCCGCACTCGATCCCAACCTCACGGCCCTGATGGGCCGGGTGGACACTGGAGCACGGCATCCCGCCCGCGGCACGGCCGCCGTGGCGCCGCCGGCGGCGGCACCCGCCCCCGCACCCACCCCTCCGGCCGCCACTCCCGCGCCCGAAGCCGGCCGACACACCGGCCGAGCCCCGTGATGGAAACGAGCCCGCACCGGCGGAGCCGGTGGCCCCCGCGGCGCCCGAGCCCCCGGCGCCACCACCCGCGCCGGTGGTGCTGGACACCGCCCACGTCGGGCGGTTGTGGCCGGGCGTGCTCAACCAGCTGAAGGCCGAGCACCCGCCCATCCACGCCTTCGTGGAGCACGCCACCGTGGTGGACGTGGCCGCCGATGTGGTGACGCTGGGCGTGGGCAACGAGTTCGGGGCGAAGATGCTGGCGCGGCCGGAGCATCGCGAGCCCCTGGAGGCGCAGCTGGGCCGCACCCTGGGCCAGCGCGTGCGGGTGGAGGTGCGCACCGTGGCCGCCGCCGCCCCGCCGCCGCCCGCCGCGGCGCCCGCCGGGGCCCCGGCCGGCTCGCCCGGCGCACCCGACCTGGACGCGCTGCGCCAGGCCATCATCAGCACGTTCGACGCCACCGAGGAATAAGGAGCTCACCCGCATGGGCATCAACCCGCAGAAGATGATGAAGCAGATGCAGAAGATGCAGGCCGACATGGCCCGGGTGCAGGAGGAGCTGCAGGAGGAGACGGTGTCGGCCACCGCCGGCGGCGGTGCGGTGACCGCCGTGGTGAGCGGGGGGCTGGAGCTGAAGTCGGTCACCATCGACCCGAAGGTGGTGGACCCCGAGGACGTGGAGATGCTGGAGGACACCGTGGTGGCCGCCGTCAACGAGGCCATGCGGCAGGCGCAGGACCTGGCGCAGCGGCGCATCGGGGCCATCACGGGCGGCCTGTCGGGCCTGGGCATCCCCGGCCTCTAAGGGCCCCCATCCTCACCCCGTCCCTCGAGCGCCTCATCGCGGAGCTGTCGCGGCTGCCGGGCATCGGCCCGCGCAGCGCGCAGCGGCTGGCCTTCCACCTGCTGAAGGGCCCCAGGGAGCGCCCGGTGGCGCTGGCCGAGGCCCTGGTGCAGATGGCCGAGCGGCTGCGCCCGTGCAGCCGGTGCCATTCGTTCGCCGAGGGCGAGCTGTGCCCCATCTGCGCCGACCCGCGCCGGGATCCCACCCTCCTGTGCGTGGTGGAGGAGCCCTCGGCCATCCTCCCCATCGAACGCACCCACGAGTACCGGGGCACCTACCACGTGCTGGGCGGGGCGCTGTCGCCCATCGACGGGGTGGATCCCGACGACCTGCGCATCGACGAGCTGGAACGGCGCATCGCCGATGAGGGGGTGGCCGAGCTGGTGGTGGCCACCAACCCCACCATGACCGGGGAGGCCACCGCGCTGTACCTGGCCGACCGCCTGCGCGGCCGCGTGCGCATCACCCGCCTGGCCAGCGGCCTGCCCGTGGGCGCCGACCTGGAGCACGCCGACGAGCTCACCCTGGGCCGGGCGCTCCTGGGGCGCAGGGAGCTGACCTAGGGCAGCTCGGAGATGCCGCGCCGCAGCATCTCCACCATCAGCGCGTAGGTGCGGTCCAGGTCCTGGGGCAGCCGGAACCCGCCCGCGGCGTCCAGGGCGACGAACCCGTGCAGCGCCGCCCGTACGATGCGGATGGCATGCACGGCGCGCTCACCCTCCAACCCGGATGCGGACAGCACGCCGGCCACTAGGGCGAACACCTCCTGGGCGGCGGCCACGTGGTCGTGGTCGTCCGGGTCGGGCGCCCGCAGCGTGGCCGCGTACCGGGCGGGATGCCGCTGGGCGAACGCGCGATAGGCCCCCGCCAGCGCGGGCAGGGCGTCCTCCGGCGACACGCCGTCAAGCGCGCTGCGCAGCGTCCCCGCCAGCTGGTGCAGGGCGGCGGTGGCGATGCCCACGTGCAGGTCGTCCAGACCGCGCACGTGCTTGTAGAGGCTCGGCAGGCGCACCCCCGCCTGTTCGGCCACCGCGGCCATGGTGAGGCGCTCCAGGCCCACCCGGTCGGCGATCTCGCCGCCCAGGTCCACCACCGCGGCGCGTGACAATCCGGCGCGCGGCACCCTAGTGCTCGCCGAGGAAGGCCGCCACGGCGGGCACGGTGCGCTCCGGGAACTCCACGTGGGGATAGTGCCCCGCCGCTTCGATCATCTCCACCCGCCCGTGCAGCGTGTCGGCCACCCAACGGGCCTCGGCCGCGGGATCCGGGAAGTCGGGATCGGCGGTGCCCATCACGACCAGCGTGGGCGCGGTGACCCGCGCCACCAGCGGCGCGATGCCGGCGTGTGAGGTGCGCGCCGTGGCGCAGAAGGCGCGCCAGCGGCCCGGTGCCCGGAGGGCGTCCACCACGCGCTCGCGGAACCGCTGGAAGTCGGCCTCGCGACGCCCGGGGAACAGCTTGGACAGATACCCGCGCCACACCGCCGGACCCCACGGACGGGCGAGCATGGCGCGGAACATCGCGCCCATCAACGCCGCCTTGGCACCCGTGTGGGGATCGCGCACGAACGGGCCCACCAGCACCAGACCGCGCACCAGGTCCGGGCGCTGCGTGGCCGCCCACACGCCGGCGGCCGCCCCCATGCTGTTACCCACGATCGCCGCCGGCTCCCCCAGCGCCTCGATCAGCGCCAGCGCGTCCGCGCCCGCCGCCGGGTCGTCGTACGCATGGAAGGTGGTGTCGCTGTCGCCGTGCCCGCGGATGTCCATGGTGGCCACGCGGTTGCCCGCCTTCGCCAGCGCGTCGGCGAACTCGCGGAAGGTGGTGCGCGGGACGCCCATGCCGGGCACGCACACCACCAGGGGCCCCGCGCCGGTCACGTCGTAGGCGATGCGGCCGTCGGGGCGGGTGAGGAACTTCGTCTCAGTCGTCATGCCTCAAAGCTAAGCTATTAGCCTTAGCTTGTCAAGCTGACCACGCCGTTTGATCCGATCGCGATCGGGAACGTATGAAGCTGGTGAATGGACGAGACCGCTGAGCCTCGCCGGGTGAGCCGGTCGCACCGACCCCACGTCGTCGTGATCGGATCCGGCATCGCCGGCCTGGGGGCCGCGCACGCGCTGGCCCCGGATCACCACGTGACCCTGGTGGAGCGCGACCAGCGCCTGGGCGGCCACGCCCACACGATCGCCCACCGCGACCCGCACCTGGGCGAGGTGGGCCTGGACACCGGCTTCCTCGTGCACAACCCGGTGACCTACCCCCGGCTGGTGCGCCTGTTCGACGACCTGGGCGTGGCGTGCCGGGACACGCGGATGAGCTTCTCGGTGAGCTGCCGGGCCTGCGGCATCGAGTACGCGGGGACGCGCCTGTGGCGGCAGCCCGCGGTGGTCACCGACCCGCGCCTGCGCCGCCTGATGACGGAGCTGATCGGGTTCCTGCGCCGCAGTCCCCACCACGCCGACGACCCGGGCGTGGCGCGCATGACCCTGGACGACTACGTGGCCGCGTTCCGCCACACATCGGCCTTCCGCGACCACTACCTGGTGCCGCTCACGGCGGCCATCTGGTCCACGGCGCCCGGCCGGGTGCGCGAGTTCCCCATGGGGTACGCGCTGGGCTTCTACCGCAACCACGGCATGCTGGGCTTCCGGCGCCACCGGTGGCGCACCGTGGCCGGTGGCAGCACCCGCTACGTGCAGGCCATCGCCGCGGGGCTGGGCACCGGCGTGCACCGCGGCGTGGGCGTGCGGCGTCTCGAGCGGACCGGCCAGGGGGTGCGGGTGCACCTGCACGACGGGCGGGTGCTGACGGCCGACGCCGCCGTCATCGCCACGCACCCCGATGCGGCCCTCGCGATGCTGGACGCCCCCACACCCGACGAGACGCGGGTGCTGAGCGCCCTGCCGTACACCCACAGCGAGGCGGTGCTGCACACCGACACCGCCCTGCTGCCCCGTCGCCGGGCCTGCCGTGCCGCGTGGAACTATCAGCTGGCCGACTGCGCGGCGCCCGACGACGCCCCCACGCTGACCTACTCGCTCAACCGCCTGCAGCGACTGGAGACGCCCGTGGAGTACATGGTCACGCTGAACCGCGGCGCCGACATCGACCCCGCGCGGGTCATCACCACCATCCCCTACGCCCACCCCCGGTACACGTTCACCAGCCTGGAGGCGCAGCGCGAGCTGCCGCGGCTGCAGGGCACCGGCCGCACGTGGTTCGCGGGCGCCTACCACGGCCACGGATTCCACGAGGACGGCCTGCGCGCAGGGCAGGAGGCCGCGCGCATGGTGCGGGAGGCCCTGTGAGGTCGGGCGTGTACGAGGGGCTGGTGATGCACCACCGCCTGGGGGCGCCGGAGCACCGCTTCACCCACGCGGTGAGCTTCTTCGCCATCCACCTGGACGAGGTGGACCACATCGCCCGCAGCGTGTGGCCCGTGGGCGTGGAGCGACCGGGCCTGCTGGGGCTGCGCAGTCGCGACCACATGGGCGACCCGCGGGCGACGCTGTCCCACAACTACCGGGCGCTGCTGCGCGAGCACGGCATGGACGACGATGGCGAGGGGGTGCTGGTGACCCACCTGCGCCAGCTCGGGTACGTGTTCAACCCCATCAGCCTGGTGTACTGGTACCACCGCGGTGCGCTCACCGGCGTGATCGCCGAGGTGTCCAACACGTTCGGTGAACGCCACCCGTACGTGTTTCCCGTGGACGGCGCCACCACCGGCACCCACACCTTCGTGGCCGACAAGGCCATGCACGTGTCGCCGTTCCTGGGCATGGACCATCGGTACGTGTTCCGCCTGGGTGAACCCGGCCCGCGGTTCGCGGCCGCCATCAGCCTGGAGCGGGACGGCCGCCGCGCGTTCCACTCCACCTGGACGGGGCGGCGGGTGGAGAGCCTGTCCTCGGCGGCCGCCCTGCGCGCGCTGGCCCGCCACCCCGCTATGCCGGCGCGCGTGATGGCGCTGATCCACACCGAGGCGCTGCGGCTGCGCGCGCGGGGTGCCCGGTTCCACCGCAAGCCCGCGTTCCGCGTGGGCACCGGCACGCTCACGGCACCGGCCCCGCCCCCGGGAACGCGGCCGGGCCTGCGGCCGCCCCCGCCCGCGCGCCGGTCGCCCCTGACACCGGCGGTGCGCGCGGCGGCGGGGCTTGTGCTGCGCCGGCCCGGCGAGGGCACGCTGGCGGTGCTGCACCCCGACGGGCGCCGCGACATCACCCCGGGGGCCGGGGCGGTGCCGCCGGTGACCCTGCGCATCCACGGGCGCGAGGTGTACCGCCGGGTGGCACGGCGCGGCACCACCGGCGTGGGCGAGGCCTACGTGGCGGGCGACTGGGACGCCGACGACCTGGCAGGCGCCGTGCGGGCCATGCTGACGCGCGCCCGCGACCTCAACCGGCATCCCCTGGGGCGTGCCGGCACCTCCCTGCGGCGGTTGCGGCCCCGGCTGCCCGAGGCCGTCAGCCTGGCGCGCGCCCGCGAGCACATCGAGTACCACTACGACCTCGGCAACGACCTGTACGCCCTGTTCCTGGACGAGGAAACCCTCAGCTACTCGTCTGCGGTGTTCGAGCACGCCGGGCAGACCCTGGGCGATGCCCAGCTGCACAAGCTGCGCGGCATCTGCGACCGGCTCGACCTGCGGCCCGGCGGCCGGGTGCTGGAGGTGGGCTGCGGCTGGGGTGGATTCGCCCGGCTGGCGGCGGAGGAGCGGGGCGTGCACGTGACCGGCGTGACCCTGTCCACCGACCAGCACGCGGTGGCCACCGCGCGGGCCGCGGCCTCGGACGCGGCGGAACGCATCGACATCCGCCTGCAGGACTACCGCACGCTGGACGGGGCATTCGACGCCTGGGTCAGCATCGAGATGATCGAGGCCGTCGGGCACGCCCAGCTGCCCACCTACTTCGCCACCATGGACCGGCTGCTGGCGCCCGGCGGGCGGGCCTTCGTGCAGGCCATCTCCATCCCGGACCACCGGTACGAGCGGTACCGGCGCAGCCGCGACTGGATCAGCGAGTACATCTTCCCCGGCGCCGCCTGCCCGTCGCTGGCGGCCATGACGGCGGCGATGGCGCCCACGCGGCTGCGGGTGCGCGAGCAGGTGGACATCGCGCCGCACTACGCCGCGACGCTGCGGATGTGGCGCGAGCGGTTCGAGGACCGCCTGCCCGACGTGCGCGCCATGGGGTTCGACGAGGAGTTCATCCGCGCCTGGCGCTTCTATCTGGCCTCCTGCGAGGCGGCCTTCGCATGCGGCAACATCCACGACCGCCAACTGGTGATCCACCGACCCGAGGAACATGCATGACCACCGACGCCCCCGCCGCCCGCCGCACCGCCGTGGGCACCCGCCGCGAACACACCGGCAACCTCAGCCGTGTCGTGACGCTGGTGGGGGTGACGGCCCCGCTGGTGGGCGTGGCGGTCGCCATGGTGTGGCTGTGGGGCGGGCGGTTCGGCTGGCTCGACGCCGCGGTGCTGGTGGGCATGTACATCCCCACCGGGCTGGGCATCACGGTGGGCTACCACCGGCTGTTCTCGCACCGCAGCTTCCGCGCCAACCGCACGGTCACCGCGGCGCTGGCCATCCTGGGGTCGATGACCCTGCAGGGCCCGGTGACCCAGTGGGTCACCGACCACCGCCGCCACCACGCCATGTCCGACACCCCGGACGACCCGCACACCCCCCACGGCCACGGGGGCGGGACCGCCGGGGTGGTGCGCGGGTTCGTCCACGCCCACATGGGCTGGCTGTTCCGCACCAAGGGCATGGAGCGCGGCCGCGTGTACGGGCGCGACCTGTATGACAACCCGCTGATCCGGCGGCTCGACCGCCTCTACTTCCTGTGGGTGGTGCTGAGCCTGGGGATCCCGTTCGGCATCGGCTGGCTGGCCTCGGGCAGCATGGACCGGGCCGTGGAGGCCATGGTGTGGGGCGGGCTGGTGCGCATCTTCCTGTTCCAGCACGCCACGTGGAGCATCAACTCCATCTGCCACATGTTCGGCCGCCGCAGCTACGACAGCGCGGACGAGAGCCGCAACGTGGCCTGGCTGGCGCTGCCCACCTTCGGGGAGGCATGGCACAACAACCACCACGCGTTCCCCGGCGCCGCCATCCACGGCATGGACCGTCGCCAGCTGGACGTGTCGGGGATGGTGATCCGCGCCATGGCCCGTGCGGGCTGGGTGTGGAGCCTCAAGACCCCCACGCCGGAGCGGCGCGCCCGGCGCCGTCTCGCCCCCGGCCAGGGGCGCTGAGGGCGCCCTCCACCGCGCGCAGCCACGCGCGGGCCCGGGGCGCCGGCATCAGCCCGCCCCACGGCAGGGTGAAGGCCACCGCGTGCATCGCGCCGGGCAGCATCGTGTGGCGTGCCAGCGCACCCGCGGCCGCCGCCCGCCGCACGCCGTCCTGTGAGTTGCGGGGGCTCACACCCGGGATGCCCGGCAGCCAGCCGTCCAGCGTGCCGTGGAACACGTCCAGGCGGCGGCCGCGCAGGCCCGACAGGTCCATGCGATCGGGGATCCAGGGGGCCAGGCCCACGATCTGGTCCACGCGCGGCTGGCGCAGGGCGGCGGCCACGGCCACCGCGCCGCCCATGGAGTAGCCCAGCAGGGTCACCGGTCCCGAGCCCCCGAACGTCTCCACGGCAGCCAGCGCGTCGGCCACGCACGGCTCCAGGTTGCGCCACGACCGGGTGCGGTAGCGCACCTCCACGAACCGGTGGCCGGGCAGCCGCGGTGCCAGGTGGCCCACCAGCCACGCCACCGACGCCCCCCAGGTGCCGGGCAGGGGGCGGGCCGTGCCCCCGTTGAGGCACACCACCGTGGTGCCGCCCTCCGGCCCGGTCAGGCGGGCCTGCGCGCCGGTGGCCAGTTGCACCACGGTCATGCGGCGCGGCGCGGGGGGCCGGGGAAGAACGCGTTGGTGCGCCGCATGTACTCCCGGTAGCCGGGCCGCTGCGACATGTGCCGTTCCAGCATCCCCACGCCCGAGAAGCGCATCAGCAGGGCGCTCATCACGACGGGAGACACCAGCACCCACAGGTGCCACCCGCCCCCCAGCGCGATGAGGGTGAGCCCCCACCACACCAGCGCGTCGCCGAAGTAGTTGGGGTGGCGCGTATACCGCCACAGGCCGCGGTCCATCACCCCGCCGCGGTTTGACGGGTCGCCGCGGAAGCGGGTCAGCTGCAGGTCGCCCACCGCCTCGAAGGCCAGGCCCACGGCGAACAGCAGCACGCCCGCCCAGTCCAGCGCGGTCATGGCCGCCGGGTGCCGGTCGTGCACGGCCACCAGCAGGGGCCACGACACCACCCACACGATGGCGGCCTGCAACATGAACACCGTGGGCAGCGACCGCCACCGGAAGGTCTCGGGACGCCGCTCGCGCATGGCCGCGTAACGGTGGTCCTCCGGCTGGCCGCGTTTGCGCAGGCCCAGGTGCACACCCAGCCGGATGCCCCAGATGCACACCAGCACCGGCGCCAGCCAGGCGCGCACGCCGCCGGCGCCGGCCACCGCGGCGTACACCAGGCCCACCACCGCGAACGCGGGACCCCACAGCACGTCCACGATGCTGACGTCGTCGCGGGGCAGGCTGGCCGCCCAGCAGGCCGCGAACAGCAGCACCGCGGCCACCAGCCCTGCCACCAGGCCGGCGGTCACGCCGCCACCCCGGTGGGCGCCAGCCGGTAGTGCCCCACGTGCCACACCCGGCCGTCACCCGCGCCGAACAGCTCCTGGCAGGCCATGTGGAACACGCGCCACCGGTGGTAGGCCCGCTCGGCGCCGAGCCGGCCGTGGTGCCACGCAAGCACTTCCAGCGCGGCATCGCGGTTGGCCTCCAGGTTGCGCCGCCACGCGTCGGCGGTGCGCGCGTAGTGGCGGCCGTCCACCGCCCAGGCCCGGGTGACGGCGAACGGCGACGGGATGCGCCGCGGCAGGTCGAAGGCGGGCATCAGGCCGCCCGTGAAGAACGTGCGCGCCATCCACGCCCCGGGGCGGTCGGTGCGGAACGGGTACGCCCACCGGTGGTGGCAGAACACGTGCAGGAACACCTCCCCGCCCGGCGCCAGCCACCCGGCCATCCGCGTCAGCAGCGCCGACCAGTTGCGCATGTGCTCGAACATCTCCACCGACACGATTCGGTCGAACGGGCCGCCCGGATCAACCTCCGCCACGTTCCCGGTGTGCACGGTGACGTTGCCCAGGCCGCGGTCGCGGCAGGCCCGCTCGATGAACTCGCGCTGGGAGGCCGAGTTGGACACGGCGGTGATGCGGGCGCCGGGGTACCGCTGCGCCATCCACAGGGTCAGCGACCCCCAGCCGCAGCCCAGCTCCAGGATGCGCATGCCGTCGGCCAGGCCCGCCCGCGCGCACGTGAGCTCCAGCATGGCGTCCTCGGCCCCCGCCAGGTCGGCCACCTCCGGCGCCCACCAGCAGGAGCTGTACTTGAGCCGCGGGCCCAGCATGAGCCGGAACAGCTCATCGGGCACCTCGTAGTGCTGCCGGTTGGCCGCGTCCGGCACCAGGGCGATGGGCGCGGTGGCCATCTCCGCCAGCAGGGCGGCCTCGATGGCGTTCCCGCGCAGGCGCAGCGTGCCACGGCGCGTGCGCACCAACGCGCGGATGGCCGCGCGCAGAAAAGGGTCCGGAAGCGCCTCCGGGATGATCCTGGGGCTGTGGGCAGCCGCCATGACCTGGAAGGTAGTGGTCCGCGGCGCATGCCGCCCCCGAGCGGGGTTGCGCGACCCCGGTGGGCGCCTCGGCGCCCTGGCGGATCAGGCCGCCAGCCCCCCTGCAGGCCCGGCCCATCCAGGTCGGCGCCGAGCCCGTGGGCGCGCAGCCAGGCGTCCGCCCGGTCGTCCCTGGCGGGTCCCGGTCCGTGCGCGGCCGGCACCAGCCCGGACTGCACCACCTCCTCAAGGGCCGCGAACGCGACGGGGCAGTACTCGCTGCCCATGCCCGGCGCCATCTCCGCAAGGGCGCGTTCGGGTGACCAGGCGTCCCGGTACACCCGCGGCGAGGTGAGCGCGTCGAACACGTCGGCCACCGTGACGATGCGGGAGTAGGTGGTGAGCGAGTCGCCGGCCAGGCCGTCGGGGTAGCCCGTGCCGTCGAGGCGCTCGTGGTGCTGGCGCACCGCGCTGCGCAGCGCGGGCGAGAACCCGTCCAGCTCGGCCAGCAGCTCGTCGCCCCACACGGGGTGCCGACGGATGACGGCGTACTCGGCGTCGGTGAGCCGGCCCGGTTTTTTTAGGATGCTGTCCGGCACCCGCAGCTTGCCGATGTCGTGCAGCAACCCGGCGGTGGCCAGCACCCGCAGGTTGGCCGCACCCAGACCCAGCGCCTCGCCGATCAGCACCGCCAGCACCGCGACGCGGCGGGTGTGCTCCTCGGTGGACAGGTCCTTGCGCACCAGCGAGGCCATCAGCGCCCGCACCTGCACGCCCAGGAACTCCTCCTGCTGGTGCACCAGCTCCGCGGCGCGCAGGTCGCCGCCCAGCGGGCGCGACGGCATGGCGGAGGCCAGGTCCAGGGCCACCGGCACCGACACGGCGGTGAGACCCGCCAGCACCAGGGCGTCCAGCACCCAGAACCCCACGCTGCCCATGGGGTAGGCGCCGCGCATGGCCTGGGCGGCGCCCAGCCACACCAGCCCCACGCCCACCGCCAGGTCCCGGTGCCGGTGGGTCATCAGGTAGGTGCCCGCCGCCCGGGTGGCCAGCAGGCAGAACGAGGCCAGGCCCACCCCCACCGCGCCCAGCCCCAGCCCGCCCACGGGCGAGGGGGCCGGCACACCGCCGGTGGGGCCGAGGCCGCGCACCAGCAGGGCGGCGATGAGCGCCAGCACGCCCATGGTGCCCAGGATCACCGTGGACACGTAGCGGGGTCCGCGCAGCGCGGGGTGTGCGGCCAGCACCAGCAGGACCCCGCCCACCGGCAACACCAGGGTGCCGGCAAGGGTGGGTCCCGCGTCCATGCGGGCGATGAACCCGGGCGTGCCCGCGGCGTCCACCAGCAGCAGGGCGGCCATCACGGCCAGGGCCCCGCCGATGGCGGCGCTGCGCGCGTCACCCCGGCGCTCGGCGGTGACGCCCAGCAGACCGGCCGCCACCAGCCCGACATGCCAGATCGGCGAGATGTCCACCGAGAAGCGGCCGAACAGCATGAAGGCGTACACGGGCGGGATGGCGCTGGCGACCAGCACGATCGCGACATCGAGCGTGTGGGGAAGTCGGCGACGCATGGACACCCTTGATGTCGACCGGGATCGCCCGCGGCTTGAGCACCACCCGGACGCGGGGGTCAGGCGGCGTCGGACAGCGGCAGCTCCTCCACGGTGACGTGCACGGCCATGCGCTCGGTGGCCGCCCCCACGTAGGTGCCCCGGAACGGCGGCACATCCATGTAGTCCCGCCCCACCCCGATGCGGATGTAGTGATCCATGTTGGGCTCCGGGTGGGTGGGGTCGAACTCCATCCACCCCGCCCCGGGCACCCAGGCGTCGCACCACGCGTGGCTCTCCCCGGGCTCGTCGCGACCCGGCTGGAACAGCCACCCGCTGACGTACCGCGCCGGCACGCCCTTGCGCCGGCACAGGGCCAGGAACAGGTGGGCCATGTCCTGGCACACGCCGCGGCGCACCTGGAGCAGGTGCTCCACCGTGGTGTCCACGCCGGTGCTGCCGCGCTCGTAGCGGATGTTGTCGTTGACGGCCCGCTCCAGGGCCCGCAGCCACCGGGCCACGTCCTCGATGCCGTCCAGCTCCAGCCCCTGGGCGAAGTAGTCCACCGAATGCGGCCAGTGCACCAGCTCGGATTCGGACAGGAACTCGGCGAAACCGTCCCGCACCTCCGGGGCCCGCAACGCCTCCCAGGGCACCGTGTCCGGGTGGGGTGGGTGCGGCGTCACCAGCACCACCGCCGTGGTCTCCACCACCAGCTCGGTGTGCGGCTGGTCGATCTGGAACCAGGCCACGTCGTTGCCGAAGGCGTCCAGGTGATGGTGCACGCCCACGTGGGGCTCCACCTCCACGTGGCACAGCTCCACCCGCTGGCGGCCGTTGGAGCGCGGGCACAGGCGGATCTCGTTGATGCTGTCGCGGGCCTCGCCCGCGTAGTGCATCTCAGTTCTGTGCTTGGCGAGCAGCCTGAGCACGCTGCCGACTCCCTTCCTCGCCCCCGGGGTAGGCGAAACACGTGGCGCCGATGGCGGCGTCGATCTCGTTGCAGCGGCGCTGCACACGGTCAAGCGATGAGGCGAGCGCCCCGTTCCACAGCGCGGGGGTGGCGTCGGAGAGCTCCGTCAGGGCGCGCTGGATGAGCGCGGTGGGCGCGTCCTCGGCGCGCATCACGCCCTCGTCCACCAGCATCGCCACCCCGTCTGCCACCCGCTCCAGGCTGAAGGCCACCGAGCGGGGGAACCGGGCGTCCACCACCAGGAAGCGCGCCACGTCCTGGGGTGACCCCACCCCGTTGTCCATGCGCAGGTACGCCTCGTCGGCGCCCACGCAGCTGAGCACGCTGCGCCACTGGTGCAGCTCGGACGGCGCGATCAGCGCCGGGTTGCGCGGGCTGAGGATGTGGAACTTCACCTCCAGCAGGCGCGCCGTCTTCTCGGCCCGCTCCACGTACCGGCCCAGGCGCAGGAACTGCCAGGCCGCGTCGTGGCGCATGCCGCCGTCGATGAGACCCTGCACCAGGGCCGACGCCGAGCGCACCTGGCGCGCGAACGGGTACACCCCCTCCCGCGTGAGCCGGCCGGGCGGCCACGCCGACAGGTCCAGGTACAGGCTGTTGAGCGCCTCCCACACCTCGGGCGGCAGCAGCTCGCGGATGCCGTGGGCGTTCTGGCGGGCACGCCTGATGCACGACATCACGCTGTTGGGGTTGCCGGCGGCGAAGGTGAGGAACCAGGGCACCGACCGTTCGTCGGCGGCATGGTGGGCGGCCAGGAAGGCGTCGAGGTCGCCGGTGATGTCCACCAGCGGCTCCCACACCGACACGCGGCCGCCACCGTCCAGGCCACCGCCCTCCCGGGTCATGGCGTGGCTCACCTCCAGCAGGCGGGTGTAGGTGTCGGCGCGCTCCAGGGCGCGGGCCATCCAGTACAGCGACTCGGCGACGCGGGCCAGCATGGTCATCGGGCCAGCACCCAGGTGTCCTTGCTGCCGCCGCCCTGGGAGGAGTTCACCACCAGCGACCCGTCGCGCAGCGCCACGCGCGTGAGCCCGCCGGCCACCACGTGCGGCTCGGCCCCGTAGGTGATGAAGGGGCGCAGGTCGATGTGCCGGCCCTGGAAGCGGTTGTCCAGGAACACCGGGGCCCGCGACAGGGAGATGGTGTCCTGGGCGATGTAGGCCCGGGGGTTCAGCTGGATGCGCCGCGCGAACACCCGGCGCTCATCGGGCGTGGCGTGCGGCCCGATGAGGATGCCGTAGCCGCCGGCGCCGTCCACCGCCTTCACCACCAGGCGGTCGAGGTTGGCCAGCACGTGCTCGCGGTCGGCGTCGCGTTCCAGCAGGTAGGTGGGCACCTGCTGCAGGATGGGCTCCTCGCCCAGGAAGTACCGGATGAGGCCGGGCACGTAGGCGTACACGGCCTTGTCGTCGGCGATGCCGGTGCCGGGGGCGTTGCAGATGCCCACGTTGCCGGCCCGGTAGGCGCCCATCAGCCCCGGCACGCCCAGCAGCGAGTCGGGGCGCAGCACCACGGGGTCGAGGAACCAGTCGTCGATGCGCCGGTAGATCACGTCCACCCGGTCGTACCCGGTGGTGGTCTTGACGTACACGCGCCGGTCGCGCACCAGCAGGTCACGGCCCTCCACCAGCGGCACGCCCATCTGGCGGGCCAGGAACGTGTGCTCGTAGTAGGCGCTGTTGAGCGACCCGGGGGTGAGCACCACGATCCGCGGCTCGGTGACGCCCTCGGGCGCGGCGAACTCCAGCGCCTCGCGCAGCTGCAGGGGCGCCTGGTCCACCTCGCGCACCCGGTGGCCGCGGAACGCCTCGGGGAACACGCGGCGCATGAACGCCCGGTTCTGCACCACGTAGGACAGCCCGGAGGGCGTGCGCAGGTTGTCCTCCAGCACCCGCCAGTCGCCCGCGCCGTCGCGCACCATGTCGATGCCCGCGAACTGCACCCACCGCCCGTGCGGGGGCGTCACGCCCACCATCTCGCGCAGGTACCCGTTGCACGACATCAGCAGCCGGTTGGGCACCACCCCGTCCTGCACGCACCGCCTGGGGCCGTACACGTCGGCCAGGAACGCGTCGAGGGCGCGCACGCGCTGGCGCAGCCCCATGTCCAGCGCGGCCCAGTCGGACGCCGACACCAGCCGCGGCAGCAGGTCGAACGGGAACGCGTGCTCCTTGCCGTGATGGGCGAAGGTGATGCCCTCGGTGAGGTAGCAGGCGTCCACCAGCTCCGACTTGCGCCCGAAGGCCTCGGGCGCCAGCCCGCGAAGGCCGGCGTACAGCTCGGCGTAGGTGCTGCGCGGCGTCTCCGGGTCCTCGAACATCTCATCGAAGAACCCCGCCACGCGGTAATCCTCGAACAGCGCGTGCATCGACGTGTCCCCTCGGGAGTGCGGTGTGCGTTTCACGGTAGGGAGGGGTGCACGAGCATCGCTTTGGCCCCGTGGACAAAGTCTTCTGTCCGAGGCCTGTGGGTTTTCCGCCCGCTACAATCGCCGGTTGGCCCGACCACAACCACGAGGGGAGACGGCAATCGGACTTCGAGTGATGAAGTTCGGCGGGAGCTCCGTCGCGGACGCGGAGAAGATCCGCAACGTCTCGCGTCGGATCGCCGAAGCGAAGGAATCCGGCGACGACGTGGTGGCGGTCGTCTCCGCCCGAGGCAAGACCACCGACGGCCTGGTGGCATTGGCGTACGAGATCAGCGACCGACCGGACGCCCGCGAGATGGACATGCTGCTGTCCACCGGCGAGCGCATCTCCTGCGCGCTGATGGCGATGGCGCTGCACGACCTGGGCCACCGGGCCGAGTCGTTCACCGGCTCGCAGGCCGGGATCCTCACCGACAGCGCCCACACCAAGGCCCGCATCGTGGAGATCCGCGGTGACCGGCTGACCGAGTCGATCGGGCAGGGCAACATCGTGCTGGTGGCCGGCTTCCAGGGCATGTCCATGGAGGACCGCAACGTCACCACGCTCGGCCGGGGCGGCAGCGACACCACCGCGGTGGCGCTGGCGGCGGCCCTGGGTGCCGAGGTGTGCGAGATCTACACGGACGTGACCGGCGTGTTCACCGCCGACCCCCGCATCGTGCCCGACGCGGTGAAGCTGCCCCGCGTCACCCACGAGGAGATGCTGGAGATGGCGGCCATGGGCTCCAAGGTGCTGGCGCTGCGCAGCGTGGAGTTCGCCCGCAACTACGACGTGCCGCTGCACGTCCGCTCATCGTTCCTCTCGGATGAGGGAACCTGGATCATCAAGGAGACACCCGACATGGAGCAGGCCATCGTGTCCGGCATCGCGCACCAGAGCGACGAGGCCAAGATCACGATCACCGGCGTGCGCGACCAGCCGGGCGTCGCCGCCACACTGTTCACGGCCCTGGCCGACGCGCTGATCAACGTGGACACCATCATCCAGAACGTGGGTGTGGACGGCCGGGCGGACCTGTCGTTCACGGTGCCGCTGGCCGAGCTGGGGCGCGCGAAGGAGGCCGTGGAGTCGGTGCGCGGCAACATCGAGTTCGACGGCATCACCACCGACGACCAGATCGGCAAGGTCACCCTGGTGGGCGCCGGCATGAAGTCCAACCCGGGCGTCGCCGCCAAGATGTTCCGCGTGTTGGCGGAGCGCGACATCAACATGCAGATGATCGACACCTCCACCATCCGCATCACCGCCGTCATCAACCGGCGCGACGTGGAGCGCGCGGTGCGCGCCCTGCACGACGCCTTCGACCTGGCCTCCGAGGCCGCCCGGAGGAGCAATGTTTAACGTCGCGGTGGTGGGCGCCACGGGCGCCGTGGGCAGCACCATGCTGCGCGTCCTTGAGGAGCGCGGCTTCCCGGTGAGCGAGCTGCGGCCGCTGGCCAGCGAGCGCAGCGCCGGCACCACGGTGGAGTACCTGGGCAAGCCGTTCACGGTGCAGACCCTCACCGAGCAGAGCTTCGAGGGCATCCAGGTGGCGCTGTTCTCGGCCGGCGGAGCGCGCAGCCGTGACTTCGCCCCCGCCGCGGTGGAGGCCGGCGCCGTGGTGGTGGACAACTCCTCGTTCTTCCGGATGCGCGAGGACGTGCCGCTGGTGGTGCCGGAGGTCAACGAGCACGCCATCCCCACCCACTCCGGCATCATCGCCAACCCCAACTGCGTGGCCGCGCCGCTGGTGGTGGCGCTGAAGCCCATCGCCGACGCGGTGGGCCTGGAGCGGGTCATCGTCACCAGCTTCCAGGCGGTGAGCGGGACGGGTGCGGCGGCCATCGCCGAGCTGCGCGCGCAGGCCCAGGGCCACCTGGCCGGCGACGAGCCCGCACCGTCGGTGTACCCCCACCCCATCGCGTTCAATGCGCTGCCCCACATCGGCACCTTCGACGACACCGGCTACTCCGACGAGGAGAGCAAGGTCATCGCCGAGACCAAGAAGATGCTGGAGCTGCCGAACCTGCGGGTGTCGGCCACCTGCGTGCGGGTGCCCGTGTTCAACGGGCATTCCGAGTCGGTGCAGATCGAGACCACCGACAAGATCACCGCCCAGCAGGCACGCGAGCTGCTGATGGGCGCGCCCGGCGTGGTGGTGATGGACGAGCCCGGTGCGGGGGTCTACCCCCTGCCGCGCCTGGCCTCAGGCCGGGACGAGGTGCTTGTGGGCCGCATCCGCGAGGACGCCTCCCACCCGAAGGGCCTGGCCCTGTGGCTCAGCAGCGACAACCTGCGAAAGGGAGCGGCCACCAACGCCGTCCAGATCGCGGAATCGCTCGTGACAAACGGCTGGCTCTAGCTTTTGTTCTATTGACGTCGGGACCCGCTGACGGCGGGTCCCGACGCCTCATCTCGAAGTCTCCGCCACCCAGGACGCCCGAGGCCCCCGCCACCCAGAGCGCCCGAGACCCCCACAATTGGGGACGGCGCAGGGTGTGAGCCCCGAGCCGCGAGGTCCGACTCAGATCCGCGCAGCCCACAGGGCGCGGGGGTAGCGCCACACGATCCGAACCCGCCATACGCCGCGTTGGCGTCAGAGGGCAACTTCGGAAGAAGCCACCTTCTGACCACCGAGATCCGCGTCCCGCGGATCTCACGCCCCATGTCGAAGTCTCCGCCAACCCGGTTGCCCGAGGCCCCCAGAATTGGGGACGGCGCAGGGTGTGAGTCCCCCCGAGCCACGGACGGGGAGGTTCAACTCAGATCCGCGCAGCCCGCAAGGGCGCTGTGGTAAAGACCCGCGATCCGAACCCGCCATACGCCGCGTTCGGGTCAGAAGGCAACTCTGTAAGAAGCCTTCTACTACGACGCCTCATCGAACGGCACCGGCCTCCCGTGCACTGGGACCAAACGGCGCGCCGGGGGGTCACCCTCCTCCACCCGGGCCTGACAGGCGGCGCACACCGGGGCCGGCAGGCTGCGGCCGGGGAGGCGGGCCAGCGCCGTGGCCACGCCGTGGCCCGGGTCGACCGAGCACAGGCCCTGGTAGAGGCCGTTGCGCAGCGGCGGCAGGTCGGCCAGTTCCCGGGCGCGGTGCAGCGCGTCCACGCCCCGTGCCAGGTGCTGTTCGGCCTCGTCCATGTCGGTGGCCCGCTCCAGGCCGGCGGCGGCGAGGCCCCGGGTGTGGGCGTCGCCCAGGTCCTCCAGCGCGGCCAGCACCGGGTCCGGCGGGGCCGTGCCGGCGTGCACCGCGGACGCCTGGGCGCGGAGGGCGTCCAACCGCACCCGCAGCCCGGCGCGCCGGTCGGCCACGTTGGTGCGCGTGCGCCGCTGCTCCCGTCGCAGCCCCCAGGCGATGGCCCACGCCCCGCCCAGCAGGGTGAGCCCGATCAGCACCGCCAGCTCACGCCACGCGGTGCCGTGACGTGACGGGGCGGGTGCCGGCACCGCCAGCGGCGCGGCGGCCAGCAGCCGGTCCACGGGGTTGGTGACGGCGTCCACCCGCCCCGCGGTGAGGGATGTGTGGATGGACTGGGGGGTGCGTGGGCCGGCGGCACCCGTGGGGCCCGCGGGCGTGGTGGTCACGACGGTGCCCGTGAACCCCGTGCCGGTGCGCACGCGGGCGGCGAACTCGAAGGGGTCCAGCCCGTCGGTGTCGGCCACCAGCGCCAGTTTGACGCCGTCCTGCTCGTCGCCCAGCTTGTCCACCTGCGCGAGGAGCCGGTCGATGTCACCCACCGCCAGGCTGTCGCGCAGGGACGGCGCCACATACACGTCCACGTCCCGCAGGCCCTGCACCGTCGCGGTGACGCCGGGCTGTCCCAGCGCAGGACCCGCGATGCCCAGCAGGCACGCCACCAGCACCGCGCACAGCACGCGCACGCGCGTCACGCCGTGCCCGGGTCCGTGGCCAGGTTGGCGGTGCGCAGGCGCTCCAGCAGGCGGTGCACACGCGCGGGGATGCGACCGGGGATGAGGCCGGCCAGTTCCAGACGCATCAGGGCCACGGGACCGGAGGAGCGCACCTCCTGGAACCCGAAGCGTTGCATGAACGTGCGGTCGAACAGGGTCTGGTGGGGGAAGAAGCGCTCGGAGATGGGCATGTCGTCGGGCGCACGCACCGTGAACACGTCCACGCAGGGAAGGTCCCGGGCCTTCAGGTCGGCGAGGGCCTCCAGCAGCAGACGCTCGCAGGTGCCCGGGCGATCGTCGCCGGCCAGGTGGGCGCAGGTGATGAGGGCACCCTGGCGGTGCGGCGGCCCGCAGGGCAGCAGGTGCGCCCGCGGGAACGCGGCGCTGGGGCCGTACTGGATGAACCCGTGCACACCGGGACCCAGGTGCACCGCGCGTCCCCAGGGCCCGAAGGTGGCCTCGGTGTCGCGCACCCACCGACGCTTGGCGGGGGGGTCCACCGCGCCGCGCAGCCGCTGCCAGAACACGCAGTCGCGGCAGCAGGCCGGCAGCTCGTCACGAACGGCGCCGGTCAATGGGGTGACACGGCTCATGCGCGGCATCTTGCCACGCGGAGGGTGGGGTCAGCGGTGGGAGCGCGCGAAGCGCCCCCACCGCGACACCGCGGGTCAGACGGCCGGCTGGAAGTCCGGCTGGCCGTACACCGAGGACAGCACGCCGTCCACGGGCACCATGTGGCGCTTGAACTCCATGATGCTGAGGTCCAGGCCCAACGCCATGCCGATGAGCTGCGGCAGGTGCAGCACCGGCATGTTGTACTCGGTGGCGTTGGCCGCCTCGGCCTTGCGCTGGTAGGCGTCCATGGCCAGGTGGCACAGCGGGCACGGGGTGACCATGCACTCCGCACCGGCGTCCCGGGCCTGGGACAGCGCCACGTGCGACTCCTTCAGCGCCACCGCCTCACGGGCCAGCAGGATCGGGAAGCCGCAGCACTTGCTCTTGGCCTCGTAGTCGGCCACCTCGCCGCCGAGTGCCCGGATGAGCCGCTCAAGCGACTGGGGCTGGTCGGGGTCCTCGAAGCCCATCACCGATGAGGGCCGCAGCAGCTGGCAGCCGTAGTACGGCGCCACCCGCAGGCCGTTGAGGCCGCGGGGACCCTGTTTCTCCAGCAGGGACAGACCCTCCTCGGTGGCCAGGTACCACAGGAGGTGCGTGACCTCCCGGGTGCCCTGGTACGGGCGGGCGCCGGCCTTGACCAGCTCCTCGTTGACGCTCTCCAGCAGCCGCGGGTCGTCCTTGACCAGCTTGTTGGCGCGCCGCAGGTTGAGCGTGCAGACGTTGCAGATGGTCATGATGTCCGCGCCCATCTCCTCGGCCTGCGAGAGGATGCGCACGTTGAGCGTGAGGTACAGGTTGGGCTTGGCCTCGGCGATGTCACCCGCGCCGCAACACGTGGCCGCGGGCATGGGCAGCAGCTCGATGTCGAGCATGGGCGCGAGGGCCTTGGTGGTGCGGTTCAGCTCCTTCGAGCTGAACTCGGCCACGCACCCTGGGTAGTAGGCGAACCGCTGGGCCACTTAGATCGTCTCCTTGACGTTCTTCATCAACGCCTTCACCTCGTTGAGCCCCTTCACCTTGTGCGGGATGGGGGACGGCGCCTTGCCCTTGCTCAGCATCCGCAGCGCGAACGGCACGTCCAGCTGGGACTTGATCGGGTTGGTGAACGGCACCAGGAGCGTCTCGTTGAGCTTGCCGCCGGTGCGCATGGAGATGAGGAACGCCTTGGCGTGGCGGGCACCCGCGTCCGCCCAGCTGATCCCCTCGTTGAACGCGATGCCGCCGAGCTTCTCGATGGCGTCGCGCGGGTCCACGCCCTTGGGGCACCGCTCGTTGCAGTACATGCAGCGTGTGCAGTCCCACACGCCGTGCTCACCGGAGTACAGCTTGGCGCGGGCCTTGCGCTGCCCGTCGCGCTCGTCGGCCGCGAAGCGGAAGCCCCAGGCCAGCGCCGCGGGACCCACGAACTCCGAGTCGGCCGCCAGCGAGTTGCACTCCGAGTAGCAGGCCGCGCACAGGATGCACTTGCTCTCGTTGTAGATCTTCTGCATCGCCTCCTTTGAGACGATGCGCTCCTTCTCCGGCGCGGGACCATCGGGCACCAGGTAGGGCTTCACCGACTTGAACTTGGCCCAGAACGGGTCCATGTCCACGATGAGGTCCTTGATGGGCTTGAAGTTCCCGATGGGGTCCACCTTGATGGGCCGCCCACCGTTGTCCCGCTTGAGCTCCTCGACCTGGCTCATGCACGCCAGCACGGTCTTGCCGTCCGCCTTGCAGGCACAGGAGCCGCAGATGGCCGAGCGGCATGAATACCGCACCGCCAGCGTGCCGTCCTGCTCGTTCTGCAGGTCCAGCAGGGCGTCCAGCAGCGTGATCTCGCCCTCGTGCTTGAGGGTGAAGGCCTGCCGGTAGGGCTCCGGCCCGGTGTCGGGCTGGTACCGGAAGATGTCGAACTGGGTCTCGGGCATCAGTAGGTCCTCACCTGGGCTTCGAACTTGGTGAACGTGACCTCGGAGTAGTCGAGGCGGATCTCGTCGTCCTCAAGGTACGACAGCGTGTGCTTCATCCAGTTCTCGTCGTCCCGGTCCGGGAAGTCGGTGCGCGAGTGCGCGCCGCGGCTCTCGGTGCGGGTGACCGCGCCGGTCACCATGCAGTCGGCCAGGTCCAGCAGGTACCCGGTCTCGATGGTGTGCACCAGCGACTGGTTGAACGTGCGGCCCTTGTCGTCCACCACGACGCCCTTGAACTTCTCGCGGAGCCCATCGACGACGCGCTTGGCCTCGGCCAGGTCGGCGCCGTTGCGGAACACGCCCACCTTCTCCTGCATGACGTCGGCCAGCTCATCGCGGATCTCGTGCTGCTTGGGGCCGTTCTGGCGGTCGAGCAGCTCACGCAGCTTGGCCTCGTAGGCGGCGGCGTGCGCGGGGCTGGCCTGCACGCCCTTGCCGTTGACCTCCTGCGCGTAGCCGGCCGCGGCCTTGCCGGTGCGGGCACCGAACACCACGGCCTCCAGCAGCGAGTTGCCGCCGAGGCGGTTGGCACCGTGCACCGACACGCAGGCGCACTCGCCGGCGGCGAACAGGCCCGGCATGTGCGGGGCGGCGCCCCAGCTGTCCACGTGCACACCACCCATGTGGTAGTGCGCGCCCGGCTTGATCGGGATGGGGCCCTCGATGGGGTCCACGCCCGCGAACGCCATGGCCAGCTCCCGGATCTGGGGGAGCCGCTCCATGATCTTGTCCTTGCCGAGGTGGGTGAGGTCCAGGAGGACACACCCGTTCACACCGCGGCCCTCGTTGATCTCGGTGGCCTCGGCGCGCGACACCACGTCGCGGGAGGCCAGCTCCAGCTTGTTGGGGGCGTACTTGCTCATGAAGCGCTCGCCGGCGCTGTTGAGCAGGATGCCGCCCTCACCGCGGGCGCCCTCGGTGACCAGCACGCCGGACGGGGACAGCGTGGTGGGGTGGAACTGCATGAACTCCATGTCCTTCAGCGGCACGCCGGCCCGGAGGGCCAGGCTCATGGCGTCGCCGGTGGAGCTGTGGGCGTTGGTGGAGGGGCGGTACACGCGGCCGGCCCCGCCGGTGGCCAGCACCACGGACTTGGCGCCGATGGTCTCGACGGTGCCGTGCACCATGTCGTAGGCCACCACCCCGCAGCATCCCCCGTGGTCGTCGGGGATGAGCTCCGTGACGAAGTACTCCTCGTAGGTCGGAATGTCGTACTTCACGCACACGGTGTAGAGCGTGTGCAGGATCACCAGACCGGTGAGGTCCGCGGCGAAGCAGGTGCGCGGGAACCCGGCGCCGCCGAACGGCCGCTGGGCGATCTTGCCGGTGGTCTCGTGGCGCGAGAACACGGCGCCCCAGTGCTCCAGCTGGATGATCTCGCCGGGAGCGTCACTACAGAGGATCTCGATGGCGTCCTGGTCGCCGAGGTAGTCCGAGCCCTTCACGGTGTCGAAGGTGTGGTTGTCGGTGCTGTCCTCGGTGGCGTTGCCCAGCGCGGCGTTGATACCGCCCTGCGCGGCGCCCGAGTGACTGCGCACCGGGTGCACCTTCGTCACGAGGGCGACGTCAACGCCGGCCTCGTGCGCGGCGATCGCCGCCCGCATCCCCGCCAGGCCAGCCCCGACGACGACGACGTCATGGGTGTGCAAGCTTCCGCCCCCCGCGTCCTTTTTGTTGTGGAAATGGACGTTCTGCCGACAGCGAAATCTACCGCACGGCTCGCAGCGCTCACCGGGACATACGACCCGGAAACGACCCGTGGTGGGCATCGCCGACGGGTTCCGGCGATGCAACCGCCACACCGCCTTTCCGCCTGCCCAGCGGGGCGGTGCGGGTATACTCGCGCCGTCCAAGCGGCCGGGTCCGGCCCATTTGCGGTGCCCTGACGACCCGGTAGCGAACCAAACTCGCCACCAGAAGGACGGAATTCAGTGGCTTACCGCGTCACGTTCATCCCCGGCGACGGCACGGGTCCGGAGATCGCCGAGGCGACCAAGCGCGTCCTGGACGCGACCGGCGTCGATTTCGACTGGGACGTCCAGCACGCTGGCGTCGACATCATGAAAGAGGCCGGCACCCCGCTGCCCGACGCCACCATCCAGTCGATCCTGACGAACAAGATCGGCATCAAGGGTCCGATCACCACCCCCGTTGGCACCGGGTTCCGAAGCGTCAACGTGGCGTTGCGGAAGATCTGCAACCTGTACGCCTGTCTTCGCCCCTGCAAGACCTACGAGGGTGTACGCACCAAGTACAGCGACATCGACCTCGTATTCGTGCGCGAGAACACCGAGGACCTGTACGCCGGCATCGAGTACGAGCACGGCAAGCCGGAGACCGCCCGCCTGCTGGAGTTCCTCAAGGAGACCAACCCGGACGCCCACTTCGGCGACGAGACCGGCATCTCCATCAAGCCCATCTCGGTCGAGGGTTCAAAGCGCATCGTGCAGTACGCCTTCGACTATGCCCGCGAGAACGGCCGCAAGAAGGTCACCGCGGTGCACAAGGCCAACATCATGAAGCACACCGACGGGCTCTTCCTCGCCGTGGCCACCGAGGTGGCGAAGGCCAACCCGGACATCGAGTTCGAGGAGCGCATCGTCGACAACATGTGCATGCAGCTGGTGCAGAAGCCCGAGCTGTATGACGTGATCGTGCTCCCCAACCTCTACGGCGACGTGCTGAGCGACCTGGGCGCCGGCCTGGTGGGTGGCCTCGGGGTCGCCCCGGGCGCCAACATCGGGACGAACGCCGCGCTGTTCGAGCCCACCCACGGCTCGGCCCCGAAGTACGCTGGCCTCAACAAGGTGAACCCGATGGCCATGATGCTGTCCGGGGTCATGATGTTGAAGTACCTCAAGGAGAACGAGGCCGCGGACAAGATGGAGCACGCCATCGCCGAGGTCATCCGGAAGGGCGAGCGCGTCACCTACGACATGAAGCCGCACCGTGACGACCCCACGGCGGTCGGCACGTCGGAGGTCGCGGACGCCATCATCGATGAGATGGGAGCTTAGTGGCCATTCGAGTTGCCGTAACCGGTGCCGCCGGCCAGATCGGCTACGCGCTGCTGCCGCGTATCGCCGCCGGCGAGATGTTCGGGAAGGACCAGGAGATCGACCTTCGCCTCCTGGAGATCCCGGTGGAGCAGGTGCAGAAGGCGCTGCAGGGCGTCGCGATGGAGCTGGACGACTGCGCCTTCCCGCTGCTCACCAAGGTCACCTGCACCGGTGACCCCCGCGAGGCGTTCGGGGACGCCGACTGGATTCTGCTGGTGGGGTCGAAGCCGCGCGGTCCGGGCATGGAGCGCGCCGACCTGCTGAAGGACAACGGGCGGATCTTCATCGAGCAGGGCAACGTCATCGACGAGGTCGCCTCCGCGGGCGTCACCGCCGTGGTGGTGGGGAACCCCTGCAACACCAACGCCATGATCGCGGCCAGCCGCTTCAAGCGGATCCCGGCCACGGCCATCAGCGCCATGACCCGTCTGGACCAGAACCGTGCCGCCAGCCAGCTGGCGCACAAGGCCGGCGTGCCGGTGACCCAGGTCGACGACATCATCATCTACGGCAACCACTCGCCCACGATGTTCGCCGACTTCAAGCACGCCACCATCGGCGGCAAGCCGGCCACCGAGGTCATCACCGACCAGGCCTGGCTCGAGAACGAGTTCCTGCCCAAGGTGGGCAAGCGCGGCGCCGAGATCATCGCCGCCCGCGGCCTGTCCTCGGCCATGTCCGCCGCGAACGCGCTGATCGACCACGTGCGCTCGCTCAACACCCCGAGCGATGACGTGCACAGCATCGCCGTGGTGAGCGACGGCACCTACGGGTTCGCCGACGGCGTGTGGGCCTCGGTGCCGGTGAAGACCGTGGCCTCCGGCAAGTTCGAGGTGCAGAAGGGCATCGTCCACGACGACTTCGCCCAGGGGAAGATCCAGGCCTCCAACGCCGAGCTGGTGGAGGAGCGCGACACGGTGAACGAGCTGCTCTAAGCCGCTCGCCTCACCGCGATGTGACCTCGCGCCCCGGCTCCCGCACACGCGGAGCCGGGGCGCGTTGCGTTCCGGGCCCGGTCAGGCCGCGGGCCGCCGCCACAGGTGGTCGCGGTCCACGGCCACCAGCCGCACGCCGCGCACCTCCTGCCAGCGGGCCAGCAGCACGGTGTTGACCAGCAGCGCCAGGCCGATCCCCAGCAACCATGCGGCCACCTGGGCGGTGATCTGGTCGCCGAAGAGGATGCCCAGCACGGCCTGCGGGCCCGCGATGAAGGCGAAACCCATCCAGGGCAGGGCGGCCAGCAGCAGGCCCAGCAGGATGAACTGCACCGTCTGGCCGCGCCAGGGCGGGTCCAGCCGGCGATCGGGATCGGGGTCGGTGGCCACGCGGTCCAGCCGGGTGCGCAGCGAATCGCCGTCCACCGCCGCGGCCACCAGCCCGGCCACCACGGTGCCGATGAGCACGCCGTGCACGCTGGGGTGGTCCGGCCCCATCCGCGCGGCAAGCGCCAGCGACAGCACGGCCCCGCCGGTCACCGCCAGACCCGCCACGCCGCGCCGGTCGACCTCATCGACCAGGTACACGCCACGGTGGGGGAAGATGTGCATGCGCCGTCCTCGGAGTGCGGAAAACCACCCCACTCATCGGCCGCCGTGGCACCGGCCTGGAGGGTGCCACCCGCGGCCCGCGTGGACGGGATTTGCCCGGAGGCCCGTGCCGCGCCACCATTCGCACGGCCGCGCCGCGCGCCGCGGCGGGGACACGGAGAACGGGGACGGTCGGCGGCGATGTGGACCTGGGTGATCGTGGCGCTGGTGGTGTTGGGCCTGCTGGGGGCCGTCGTGGCGCACGACCTGCTGCAGCGCCGGCACGCCATCCTGCGAAACTTCCCGGTGATCGGGCATTTCCGGTACTGGCTGGAGGCCGTGGGCCCGGAGCTGCGCCAGTACATCGTCACCGGCAACGACGAGGAGCGGCCGTTCAGCCGCAACCAGCGCCGGTGGGTGTACGCGTCGTCCAAGCACGAGAACACGTACTTCGGTTTCGGCACCGACAACGACGTGGACCGCACGCCCGGGTACCTGCTCATCCGGCACGCCGCCTTCCCGTGGCCGGATCCCCCGCAGGGCGACGCCACCGGCTGGCCGCTGCCGTGCGCCAAGGTGCTGGGCGGCCCGCGCGGCCGGCGCGAGGCGTTCCGGCCGGCCTCGGTGGTGAACGTGTCGGGCATGAGCTTCGGGGCGCTGTCCGGCAACGCCATCCACTCGCTCAACGCCGGTGCGCGCATCGCCGGCTGCCTGCACAACACGGGTGAGGGCGGCATCTCGGTGCACCACGCCCAGGGCGGCGAGCTGGTGTTCCAGATGGGCACGGCGTACTTCGGCTGCCGTGACGCCGACGGGCGGTTCAGCCTGGAGCGTCTGGTGGAGGTGTGCGCCCGGCACCCGGTGCGGGCCATCGAGATCAAGCTCAGCCAGGGGGCCAAGCCCGGTGTGGGCGGGCTGCTGCCGGGCGCCAAGGTCACGCCGGCCATCGCCGCGGCGCGCGGGGTGCCGGTGGGCGTGGACTGCCACAGCCCCACGCGGCACAGCCTGTTCGCCGACGAGGACCAGCTGCTGGACGCGGTGGAGCGCATCGCCGAGGCCACCGGCCTGCCGGTGGGCATCAAGGCCGCGGTGGGCGAGCTGGGCTTCTGGCGGCGCCTGGCCGACCTGATGGCCGCGGGCGACCGCGGCGTGGACTTCATCACCATCGACGGCGGGGAGGGCGGCACGGGAGCGGCGCCCCTGGTGTTCGCCGACCACGTGGCGCTGCTGTACGCGCAGGCCCACGCCAGCGTGTTCCGGATCTTCGCCGAGCGCGGCCTGCAGCGGGACGTGGTGTTCATCGGCTCCGGCAAGCTGGGCTTCCCCGACACCGCCCTGCTGGCGTTCGGGATGGGCGCGGACATGGTGAACGTGGGCCGCGAGGCCATGATGGCCATCGGCTGCATCCAGGCCCAGCGCTGCCACACCGACCGCTGCCCCACCGGGGTGGCCACCCAGTCGGCCTGGCTGCAGCACGGCCTTGACCCGGCGCTGAAGTCCGTGCGGCTGGCCGGCTACGTCAGCGCCCTGCGAGCCGAGCTGCTGCGACTGTCCAGGGCCTGCGGGCACCCGCACCCGGCGTTCCTCACCCCCGACCGCTTCGAGTTCCTCACCGGTGGCAGGCTGCAGTCGGCGGCCGACCGCTTCGACCTGGCCGCCGAGTGGAGCGTCCCCCGCCCCGGCGACCTGGAGGCGATCACGCCTTTGACGCCTGGCTCCTGACCCTCAGGTGGCGGGGTCCGCCGGTCGCGGGGGCACCGGTACCGGCCGGCCGTCGGCGTCCACGGCCACCATGGTGAAGTGGCCCTGCACGCACAGCTCGCGCCCGTCGTCCGCCAGCCGTTCGCGCCAGACGTCCACCTGCACCCGCATGCTGGTGCGCCCCACCGACACCACCAGGGCATCCACCTCCACCAGGTCACCCAGGCGCAGCGGCGTGCGGAACTGGATGGCCTCCATGGCCGCGGTCACCGCACCGCCACGCACCCGGCGCATGGCCGCGTAGGCCGCGGCCTTGTCCATCCAGCCCACCAGGGTGCCGGCGAACAGGGTTCCCAGCGAGTTGGTGTCCTGTGGAAACACTGACTGAAGCAACGTCGCACGCATTCGTCCCCCCTCCCCTCGGACCCGGATAGCGTACGCGGATGCAGTCGACCGTCCGCCTGAGCGCCGCGGGGTTGCACGACGCCCCCGGCATCGCGCGCGTGCACGTGGCCTCGTGGCGCACGGGGTATCGCGGCCTGATCCGCCAGACGGTGCTGGACCACCTGCACGTGCCCGACACCGCCGAGCGATGGCGCGGCACGCTGCTGGCCGGTGACCGCCACGTCACCGTGGCCCACGCCCCGGACGGCCAGGTGGTGGGCTTCTGCGTGTGCACGGACCACCCGGAGGAGAAGGTTGCCCCCGCCCCGATCAGCGAGGGCGAGGTGGAGGCGCTGTACGTGGCCCCGGGGCGGTGGCGCGGGGGCGTCGGCGGCGCCCTGCTGGAGGAGGCGGAGGCGTTCCTGGCCAGGATGGAGTGCGGCACCGCCGAGCTGTGGGTGCTGCGCGGAAACGCCCGCGCCCGCGCCTTCTACGAGGCGCGCGGCTGGCACTGGGACGGCGGCGAGCGCCCCTGGACGTCCCCCCGCCTGAGCGTCCCCTCGGTGCGCTACATCCGCCGGCTCGACGGCATCGTCCTCTGACCCGGCTGGGATGCGCCGACTCTCGGGCTGAAGAAGGTCGACGGCGGCCTGGGGCCGCCGGCCGGGCCGTCAGCAGCTCTTCTTGGGAGCGCTGCCAACCCGGCAGCCTCAACATGGGGACGCGCCAATACGGCGCGTCCATCGCCTCATGTCGAAGTCTCCGCCCACCAGGGTGCCCGAGGCCCCCAATTGGGGATGGTGCAGGTGTGAGTCCCCCGAGCCACGGACGGCGAGGTTCGACCTGTGTCCGGGCAGCCCGTGAGGGCGCGGTGGTGACGGACCACTCGCCGAACCCACCCGTCCGCAGCGGATCCCTGCGAGGTCAACCCCGTGGACCGCGGCGCGCGAAGCGCGCCACCGTAATCGGCGACGCCGGCAGTTTTCCGCCCACGCCGCCGTACAGCAGGTACGCACTGGCCAGGGCCTGGTACGGCGCCCACGGCTCCAGCAGGGACGCCGTCTCCTCGGCCTCCACCACCCGCCCCTCGCGCAGCGCCATCATGCGCACCAGGCCGAGGTCGCCCACCAGTCCGTGGTCGAGGCGCCCGAGTCCGAGGGTGCACACCACGCCGGCGGTCCACGGCCCGATGCCGGGGTGCGCACACAACCGGCGCACCACCTCGTCCGTGGGCAGACGGTGCAGGCCGTCCAGGTCCAGCGCCGCGGCGGCCCGGCGCACCAGCACGGCACGGCGCTCGGCCATGCCCGCACGCTGCAGCACCGGCACCGGCACCGCCCGCAGCTCGTCGCGACGCAGGGGCGCCCACAGCGCACCCACCGGCCGGCCCACGGCGCGCACCCCGGCGAACTCCATGCGGCGGGCATCGCGCTGCTGCACCAACTGGCCCGCGATGCCGCGCAGCAGCGCGTGGGAGGGCGACATCAGGGGCAGCGGCCGCATGCCCCGGTGGCGCCGGGTGCGCGGCCCCAGCACCGGGTCGTCGGCCACCATGGCGGTGAAGGGCCGCAGGTCCACGTCCACGGCCAGGGTGGCCCGCAGCACCGGCATCGCCGATTCGGGATCCGGCGCATCCAGGTGCACCAGCAGGGCGCCGTCGGCCCGCTGGGCCACACGGGCCGAGGCCGCACCCTGGGCGGTGTCCAGTGCCAGGTGAAGCACCCCGCCGGCGATGCGGCGGGTGGGGCAGGCCCCCGTGGCCGCCGAGCGCAGCAGCGCGTACGGCCCCGTTGGCATGATGGTGGACTGAAGCTCCACGGGCGGCAGCATCGCAGCCGTCAGACAAGGGGGTGGCGCGGTGAGCGAGCGCGTGGTGTCGGTGAACGTCGGCCCGGTGGCGTCCATCATCCGGGGTGACCGGTCGCTGCGAACGGGCATCCGCAAGGTGCCGGTGGAGGGCCGGGTGGAGGTCGGCGCGGAGGGACTGGCCGGCGACGGGCAGGGCAACCGCGATGTCCACGGCGGCCCGCACATGGCGGTGTACCTGTACAGCCGTGACGACTACGACTGGTGGGAGGGTCAGCTGGGCCGGCCGCTGCCCGACGGCCTCTTCGGCGAGAACCTCACGGTGACGGGCCTGCGCGACGGGGAGGTGGCCTGCGGTGACCGGTTCACGGTGGGCGGGGTGGAGCTGGAGGTGACCGTGCCGCGTCTGCCGTGCGCCACGCTGGGGGCGTGGATGCGCGACGACACCTTCCCCGACCGCTTCATGAAGGCCGGGCGCCTGGGCTTCTACGCCCGCGTGCTCCGCACGGGCGCGGTGCGCGCCGGCGACGAGGTCACGCGCATCGCGCGCGGGCCCGACCCGGAGGTCACCGTCACCGCCATGGCGCACGCCCGTGTGGACGGCGCACGCGACCGGGACGCCCTCACCCTGGTGTCACACGCACGCGACACCCTCCATCCACGATGGGTGTCGTGGGTGAACGAACGCCTGGCGGCCCTCGACAGGACCTGACGGCACGTGTGTGGGTGGCGGCGGTCGCCCGCCGCCACCCGCACACGCTGCTACTTGAGGGCCGCCGCGAACACGGCGCCCAGCCGCTCCATGCCCTCGCTGATCTGCGCGGGGGACACACCGCTGTACGCGAGCCGCAGGGTGCGCTCGCCGCCGGTGAGGAAGCAGTCGGTGCCCTTCACGTACGTGATGCCGGCGTCCACCGCGGGCTGGAACAGCGCGTCGGCCGACAGGGGCTCGGGCAGCTCCATCCACATGAAGAACCCACCCATGGGCGGGGTGCAGCGGGTGCCCTCGGGCATGTGCACCAGGCCCGCCGCCATGGCGTCGCGACGCTCCTTCATGAGCGCCGTGACCTTGGCGATGTTGGCCGGCAGCCCGCCGTCGGCCACCAGGCGGTGGATGGCGGCCTCGGCCAGCAGGGACGGCGAGATGTAGGTCTTGCCGGCCTGGTCGGCCAGGGCCTTGGCCTGCGCGGCCTTCGCGATGATGTAGCCCACCCGCAGCCCGGGCGCCACCGTCTTGGAGAACGAGCTGGTGAACATGGTGTTGCCACCGGGGTTCATCTCGAACAGCCCGGGCAGCGGCTCACCCTCGAACCGCAGCTTGCCGTACGGGTCGTCCTCCAGGATGAGGAAGCCGTACCTGTCGGCCAGCTCCAGCAGCGCCGTGCGCTTGGCCGCGGACAGCGTGGCACCCGACGGGTTCTGGAAGTTGGTGATGGTGTACAGCAGCTTCGGTACGCGGCCGGCGGCGCAGGCCTCGGCCAGCGCGTCCACCTCCAGGCCGTCCTCGCCCATGGGGATGGGCAGGATCTGCATGCCGTGCAGGTTGAGCTGCAGCAGCGCGCGGTCGTAGGTGGGGGCCTCCACGGCGACCAGGTCGCCGGGCTGCAGCATGGCCTGCAGCATGAACACGAACCCCTGCAGGGAGCCGTTGGTGATGAACACCTGGTCGGCTCCGACACCGTGCTCGGCCGCGAGGGCTTCACGCAGGGGTGGATACCCGTTGCCGGTCCCGTAGGACAGGATGCGGGTGGCGTCGGCGCGAAGCGCCTCGGCCGTGCAGTTGGCGATCAGATCGCCTGAGAGTGCCTCGGGGCACGGTGCTCCCCGGGCGAATGAGATGGCATCAGACACGTGGCCCAGCTTAGCGATCCGCGGGTCGGTCAAATGTCCCGCACGCGCGCACTTCGGCTTCCCGGATCGGTTGCTCCGGATCCTCTGTCTGGGGGAGGGTCGGCCTCTCACCACACCACCGGGAGGCCCGATGCTGCGCCACGCCGGCAGCCACATCCAACGCAACCTCGTCGCCTACCTGGCGCTCTTCGTCGCGCTCGGCGGCACGTCGTACGCCGCCGTCAAGATCACCGGGGCCCAGATCCAGGATGGTTCGATCACCGGAAGTGACATCCGGGATCACAGCCTGCAGGCGCGCGACATCCGGGCGGGCTCGCTGCGGGCGAACCTGTTCGCCCCCGGGGTGCTGGGCAGGACGGCGGGCACAGCCTCCGCGGGCGGCCCGCAGGGGCCGCAGGGGCCGAAGGGCGACACGGGTCCGGCGGGCCCCGCCGGACCGAGCTTCGGCGAGAGCATCCTGGTGCCCAACAAGAAGTCCGTGCCGTGCGGCACCGAGAACGTGATGGGGCAGCAGACCATCACCGTGACACGGACCTCCCGAATCCTTGCCTTCGGCAACGGCGCGATGCTGGACAACGGCGCCCCCACCACCACATATGGGCTTTGGTTGCGTCTGCGTGACGCGGCCGACACGCAGACGCTGGCGGTCTCCACCGTGGCGTGGGACTTCGACGACGGCGCCGTGCCCGCCGACAAGGCGATGCCGCTGTCGGTGTCGACCGTGATGCTCTCGGGGCCTGATCCCGAGTTCACCAGCGGCACCTTCGTCGCCCAGCCCGGGACCTACCGACTGCAGCTCATCGCGGTGGCGAGTGAGGGCACGTGCACCACCACCCTGCCCAACTTCGGCATAAATGGGGGCGGCGGGATGGGCTACGTGATTCTCGGCAACGGGTGAGACCCACGGGGCGGCTCAGCCCATGAGCCCCGTGCGGGCTCGATGCCGACGGTCGGTGCCCCGCGCCCGGGATCAGCCGGTCTTGGTGTCGAACCAGCTGATGCCGAACGGGTTCTTCGTGTACCGCTTCACGCGGCCCAGGTACGGCCACACACGCCACACGTAGCGCTGCCCCGGCTTGAGGATGCGCTTGGGCACCCGGTAGCTGAGGCCGTGCGGGAAGGCGTAGTGCACCTTCTTCACGGTGGTGCCACCGGTGGAGCTGAGGATGAAGACCTGCACGTTGTACAGCGTGGCCCCGGGGGTGCGCTTCCACCGCAGGAGGACCTTGGTGGGGTTCAGCACGGCGCCCACCTTGGGGTACATCAGCGATGCGTTGCGCGTGCCGGGACGGTACTTGGTGACCGTGCCGCCGCCGTCGCCGCCGTTGTTCCCGCCGCCGGATGATCCTCCGGTCACGGTGAACGGCTCGGGGAAGCTCCACTCGCTGAGGTTGCCCGCGTGGTCGCGCTGGCGCACCTGGAACACGTAGCTGCCGTTGGCGAGGGCGGCCGGCACCTGCAGGGTGGTGGACGTGGTGTCCAGCGGCCCCTGCACGCGAGCCCCGCCGATGCCGGTGATCTGCCAATTGAAGCTGCCGCCCGGCTCCGCCGCCCGCCACGAGAAGGTGGGCTGGGAGGTCGCGTTGGCCCCTGGGCTGGAGGTGATGACCGGCTGGCCGGGCGCCACGGTGTCCACGGCGAAGATGGCCGAGGTGAGGGCGCTCTCCTTGCCGTTGGGCGCCTGCTGCTGCACCTCGAACAGGTACGTCCCGTCGACCAGCGCGGCGGCCGGCGTGAAGCTGGTGGTGGCGCTGTAGGCGGCGAACGGGGTGATCACCACGCCGGCCTGGGTCTTGAGCTGCCACTTGAACTGCGCGCCGGGCAGGCCCGCGAACGTCCACGCGGGCTTGGTGCTGTTGGTGGCACCGCCGTCCACGGGCCCCGCCGTGATGCTGGGCGCGTTGGGCGTGCTGGTGTCGATGCTGAACGCGCCCTGGCTGGACGTGTTGGAGTTGCCCGCCGCGTCGAACGCCTTGACGGTCCAGGTGTAGGAGCCACCGTCGTTGAGGTCGGCCGGCAGCTGCGCGGACACCTGTGACCCGCCCGAGACCGGGATGAGCTTGCCCGAACCCGCGAAGGCGGGGTCGGTGGCGGAGTCGTACTTGGTGCTGCCGCCGGACTTCACCACCAGCTCGTAGCCGGCCACGCCGGACGTGGCGTCGGTGGAGTTGGTCCACTGGAAGGGCGGGCGCAGCTGGTTGGTGACCGGTCCGATGGTGCTAAGGCCAGGCTTCGACGGCGCCGTGGCGTCACGCTTGATGGTCACGGCCGGAGGAGCGGCCGTGGTGTTGCCCGCGATGTCGGCGACCGGGCCTGGTGGCGTCTCGGTGTGAATGCCGTCAGCGGCGAGCTGAAAGTCGGCCGGGCAGGCCGACGGCGCCAGTCCGGATCCCGCGTCAGTGCACGTGTAGTTCGCGGTGGGCGTTCCGCTCACGTACCAGCCGGTCGCGTTGCCAGCGATGTCCTTGCCTCCGGGCGCAGGCGGAGCGACGGCGAGGGTGTAGACGGGCGCGACTCCGTCGATCTTGACCGCAGTTGAACTGGTCTGCACGTTGCCGGCCTTGTCCGTGCACGTGCCGTTCGCGGTGCCGGTGGCAGCCAGGGTGGCCGGCGAGCTGAAGCTCGCAACGCCCGACCCAGCGTCGGTGCAATTCCAGGTGACGACGACGCTCCCAGTGTTCCAACCCGCAAGGTTGGGCGCAGGGGCCAGCGTCGACGTGAGCGTCGGCTTGATTGTGTCCACCGTGAAGTTGACGGCGGTGTCACCGGAGTCGCCGTTCTCCCTGACGGTGAACGTGTGCAAGCCGTCCGGGAGGGGTCCCAGCGTCGTCTGCTGGAGTGGGGCGAAGATGGTGAACCCCCCACCATCGATGTCCCACGCGAAGGTCCCGTCCCCAGTGCTGCCCAAACCCGGGTTCCACTTAAACGTCGGGCTCGGATCATTGGTGGCCGACCCCACGCCCGGGCCGCTGGTGATTGTCGGAGCGGCGCTGGCGACGGCGGCGCTTGTCAGCAGGAGTGCCCCTGTGCTGACGATGACGACGCGACGTCGCCGTGGGCGGGCGTGGGCACGAATCGGCATGTGGGGAATCTAGAGGTACGGGTGCCCCCGGCGGACCTCCCGTCCGGGGGGTCGTGCGCTGGACCCTCGGGGGAGATGACGCCCGGCGGGGCCATCCCCCCGCGCGGCCGGTCGGGCGCTCAGCGGGCCGTGGCGCGCCTGGTGTCGAACCAGCTGATGCCGAAGGGCTGGGGCGTGTACTTGCCGAGACGCGCCATGAACGGCCACACCCGCCAGGCGTACCGCTGTCCCGGACGCAGCTTCTTGGGCGGCACCTTCACCGAGAGGGTGCGCGGGAAGGCGCTGAACACCTTGGTGTACTTCATGCCGTTCAGCCGGAACACCTGAACGTTGTACAGCGAGGCCCCGGCCACGCGCTTCCATTTGAGCTTGAGGGACTTCGCGTTGACCTGCGCCCCCGGGGCGGGGAGCAGGAACTTGGCATGGCGCACCTTCGGCCGGGTCTGGCCCGTCTCGTGACCCCGCTGCGCGCTGCCGGTGCTGGGCGAGGTGCCCAGCACGGTGAACGCCGCCGGCGAGCTCCAGGCCCCGGGGTTGCCGGCGGGGTCGGTCTGGCGCACGTGGAATTGGAAGGCCCCGAAGGCCAGGGCGCTCGGCAGGCGCACCGAGGTGTCGGCCGTGGTGCCGGGCCCCATCACCACACCGCCCGTGGCGTTGAGCACCTCCCAGGTGTAGCTGCCACCGGGCTCGGGGGCGGTCCACGCGAAGGAGGGCCGGGTGTCGCCGGTCACGGTGGGCGCCGCGGTGATGCGCGGGGCGCCGGGCGGGACCGTGTCGATGTGGAACAGCGCCACCACGGGCTCGCTCACCTGCCCCTGAGGCGAGGTCTGCGTGACCGAGAAGGTGTAGGTGCCGTCGGTCAGGCTGGGCAGCGTCACCGGCGGCTGCCCGCTGCCGCCGCCGCCGGGCACGTCGGTGTCGTCCGCCGTGAGGGTGCGCCACGTGAACGTGCTGCCGGGGGTGCCGGTGAAGTTGAAGGTGGGCGTGCGCGAGGACGTGGCGGCGCCGTTCATGGGCCCCGCGGTGATCACCGGCGCGCCGGCGGCGGTGGGGTCCACGCGGAAGCGCCGCTTGGGCGAGGCGCTGGAGTTGCCGGCGTTGTCGAAGGCGAACACCTGCCACTCATAGGTGCCGTCCACCAGCACGTCCGGGATCTGGAACCCTGCCTGCTGGGCGGCCGATGCGGGCAGCACGTAGGTCTTGCCGCCCACGTTGATGTGGTACTCCAGCACCCCGGTGCCGCCGTCGGTGCTGGGCGCCCACCGGAACGTGGGCTGCCGCGACGGCGTCACCGCGTCGGGGGCGGGGCTGGCCAGCACGGGCTGCGACGGGGCCTTGGTGTCGACCACCCGGTACGTCACCGAACGGGTGCTGGTGAGTCCGGCCCCATTGACGTTGGTGACGGTGACGGTGCGGTTGCCCAGGCTGCCCACGTTGCCCGGCTCGCCGACATCGAGGGGTGCGCCGTTGCCCACGGCGGCACCCCCGCCGTACTGGGCGGTGCACGCCGCGAGGCCGGACACGGAATCGGGAGGGCAGCCGAACTGCAGGGTGTAGGCCTGCCCCACCTCGTACGCCCCGCCGTTCTGCGGGATGCCGATGCTGGGCGCCGGCGGAGCCGTGGTGTCGACGTTGGCAACCGCGCGGACCGCCGCGGAGGGGTGACCCGCAACGTCCGTTGCGGTGCGTGGCGGCCCGCCCGCGCCGTCACCCAGCTTGTCGGGCGCCGGGCAGCTGGCCACGCCCGACAGCGCATCGGCGCAGGTGTAGGTGGCGACGGGCGGGCTGATGTACCACCCGTTGGCGCCCGCGGTGCCGCCGGAGAGCGCCACGGAGATGGTGGGAGCCGTCGCGTCGACCGGCGGGACGACGGCGCTATCGGTGCCGACAACGCCTCCCGCGCCGTTGTTCACACACGAAGCCGGAGGGGTCGTTACCGGGGCGGCGGACTCCCCAAACGGCCCCATTGTGGCCGGTTCTGCTGTGAGGCCGGGCGGGCAGTTCACCGTGACCGTGACGGCGGATGGGGCCCATCCCGCCGCATTCGCGGCTGGTACCATGGAAAACGTAGGTGGTGCGGTTCCAGTCGCCGCCGTGCTCATCGCGGTGGGGAACACGGCGAGCAGCAGGACGCCGCCCAAAGCGGCGCATGGTCGTTTCACGCGGGGCACCTTCATCGCGTGAATCCAGCGTATCGCGGGTCCCTTGGGGCACACGCTCGCCGAACGGGGGGTTTCTGCGCTCGCAACGACCGTTCCCCGGACCTCGACCTGCGGCCGAGAATCTCATGAAGAGTGACGGTGGGGGCGCTCACGGCAGCGTGCGGCGTCGTCGGCCACAGCAGCTGAGTTTTCGAGCGCCAGAACCCCACCGGACCCCCGGGGCGGAGCCGCTAGGTCAGGAGCGGGTGATCTCCACGGGCATGCCCGGTGTCACGACGCGCCACAGCTTGGAGACGGAGCCGTTCGACACCCGGACGCAGCCGTGGCTGACGGCCTGGCCCAGCAGCTGCGGGGCGCTGGTGCCGTGGATGGCGATGAGCCCGGGACCGCCCATGAACGTGCGGAGCACGGGGGAGTAGGCGGTGAGGGTGATGATGTACGGACCCAGGTAGCTGCGCTGGTCCGGGCTGGAGTGCACCGGGTCCTGCACGGCGAAGCGACCCACGGGGGTCGGCGTGCCGCCGGTGCCGACGGCCGCGCGGAAATGCGAGACCGTGACGCCGTCCTGCACCACGTCCACCGACCGGTGCGCCAGCCGCACGCGCAGATGCGTGTGCAGCTGCGCGAGGCGCACGGCGGAGCCGGGCAGCCAGGCGGTGCTGAGGTTGGGACGGGTGGGGAGCTGCACCTGCACCCACTGCTGGCCCGCCGCGTCGGTGGTGGCGTTGGTGACCATCAGGGTGTTGGGCCCGCGCGAGTACGCGCTGAAATGCATGAGGTGCGCCTTGACGTGCGCGTTGGCACGCGGCGCGGCCCGTCCCGCGGTGGGAAGCAGCACCGTGGCCGTCCACGAGGTCTGCTCGTTGGGCGGTCCGACGAGGGTCTGCATGGCGGCCCCGGAAACCTGGGGCTGCGGGTCCTGTGTCGGCGAGTCGGCGGCGACGGCGGCGCCGGCCGCGTTCAAGCACGCGACCAACACTGCCGCACCGACGATGGTCGGGCGGCGACGGGGCACGGGCGGCATCCCACACGACGACCCTTGGGGCGTCAAGCAAATCGGGAATCAGGCCGCCAGAACCATCAAAGCGATGCCAGCGGGGCGCCGGAACCGCCGTAACCGCAATCGCTATGCGGTTGTCGGGCGCTCCGGCAGCAGCGAGTCGGCAACGTCCAACAGGGCGTCCACCCACCGCTGGGGGGTGAACTCGGCGGCCCTGGTCTTCGCCGCCTCCACCATGCGCGACACCTCGGCCGCGTTGGCCGGGTCCAGCGCGCGCGCGAGCGCGGCACGCATCGCGGCGACGTCCCCGGGCGGCACGATGATGCCCGTCTCCCCGTCGGTGACGTAGTCGCGCACGCCGGGGGAGTCCGACACCACCACGAGCTTGCCCATGGCCATGGCGTTGAGGTAGGTCTGCTCGCCGCCGCTGCGCTCGGTGCCCGCCATGAGGGACACCACCACCACGGCGGCCTCGCGCATGCGCTCCACGAACTCCTGGTGCGTGATGCGCCCGGCGGTGACGTTGGCCGGCAGGTCGGTGCGGTTCACCACGTCCGGCCGGCTGGTGGCCAGCACCACCGGCACGTCCAGGTCACGCACGGCCTCGATGAGGGTGGCGTAGTCGCGCAGCGGGTTGCCGCCGGCGAACACGATGCGCCCCTCCTTCACCGGCACGGCGAGTTCGCTCTCGTCCAGCGTCCAGTAGAAGGGCGTGTAGACGATGCGGCACCGGGGGTCGAGGCCCCACGTCTGGCGGAACAGGCCCTCCTCGTGGCGCGACACCACGCAGAACACGTCGATGCCCCGCGAGATGGCGCGCATGCCCGCCTTGCGCAGCCGCTTCTGCCAGCCGGTGGCCGGCTTCCAGTTGGCCTCCGCCATCACCATGGCCGGGCGGAACCTCCGGGGCAGCAGGCCCAGCAGCGCGGCCACCAGCAGGTCGGGGTTCCCCGCGTGGATGCCCATGGAGCCGTCCACCACCAGCACGCGGCCGGGGCGGGCGGCGCGCAACATGGCCCCCACCATGCCCAGGCGTTGCTTGACGGCGCCACCCGATCCCGGGCGCACCACCATGACCCGCGAGGTCCAGGCCTCCCGGGTGGGGTAGTCCAGTGTGCTGACGATGCGCCTGTCGCTCATCCGTGGCTCCGAGGAGGGCGGTGCGCCGACCCCTCCGGGGGGCCGGCGCCACACGACCGTTTAGTCCAGCACGCTCCGCAGCACGTGGAAGGCCTCGGCGTAGTCCACGCCGATCTCGCTTCCACGGAGGTACGCCAGGGCGCGCACGTTCTCAGGAGACCGGATGTGCGGCTCCTCGCGCAACTGGCTGGGGTACAGCTTGACGCCGTCGATCTTGTCGTCGATGGAGTCGGTGATGTCCACGTACATGTGGGGCTTGAACGGCGCGTCCGACCAGATGATCTTGGGGATCTCGTAGGTCCAGATGTTCTTCGGGAAGAACTTGTTGAGGCTCTGCGGGATGGGCCGCGCCGCGGCGAACGCCGCTCGGTACGTGAACCGGTGGTCCTGATCGAAGTCCTCGCCGTGCGGCAGCAGCAGCAGGTCCGGCTGGTGCCGGTTGTAGGCGTCCTCGAAGAGGTTCACCATCTCCCGCTGGCTCACGGTGTCGAGCTGCTCGATCAGGTCCTTGCCCTCGTAGAAGATCTCGTACGAGAACTGCAGGCGAGCGGCCACATCATCGATCTCCTTGATGCGTCCGTCCAGGGTCGTGCGCTCGTCCAGCCCCCAGTGCTTGAGGGCATCCACCGCCATGAAGATGGTGTGGACCTTGGCACCCTGGCGGGCGGCCTTCATCATGAGGCCACCCGCACCCAGAACTTCGTCGTCGGCGTGAGGCGCGACGACCAGGATCGACCGGATCCCCTTAGAGTCGAGCATTCGCACCACGCATGTCGGCGTTCTCGGTGTAGTACTCGATGGTCTCGACGATGAGCTCGTCCAGGGTGACCTGCGGCTCCCAGCCCAGGTCCTTCGCGTTCTTCAGCTCCGGCAGCTTCTCGAAGCTCTCGGCCTCGTCGTACTGCGGGCCGTAGATGGCCTTGGAGTCGGCGAACACGATCTCGCTCTCCGAACCCGTCTTGTCCTTGATGCGCTCCGCCAGCTCCCACACCTCGGTGGCGTTGTACGGGTTGCCGCAGTTGTAGACGCGCGGGTTGTCGAACGCCTCGGGCGTGAGGTGGTCGTTGATGAACCGGCACAGGTCGGTCACCGAAAGGAACGCACGGCGCTGCTTGCCGGTGTGGAACACGGTCATGGGCCGGCCGGCGATGGCCTGCTGCACGAACGTGGGCATCACGAACCCGCCGTACCGCGACTGGCGCGGGCCGGCCACGTTGAACGGCCGGATGGTGGCCGACCGCAGGCCGCGGTGCTGGCTGTTGATCACCATCGACTCGGCGGTGAGCTTGCCCAGGGCGTACTCGATGCGCGGGTTGTAGTACGGGGGAACGCGGATGTCCCCGTCCTCGCGCAGGATGCCGCTCTTGCCGTAGATCTCGGCGGACGAGAAGTTGACCAGCGGGATGTCCGCGGCGATGCACTTCTCGATGAGGGCCGAGGTGGCGGCCACGATGGCCGGGCCCAGCTGGCCCGAGTACTTGAGGATGCTGGCGGGGCCGACGTAGCTGGCGCAGTGCACCACCATGTCGAACTCGTCGAGCGACGGGGTCTTGGCGATGTACTCCTCCACGCCCATCAGCTCGAACGCCGCCTGGCCCTCGGCGACCTTGAGGTCGTCGGGCTCGATCACGGACGACACGCACGAGTCGACGACGGTGACGTGCGCGCCGCGGTCCGCGAGGCTCTCCGCCACAAAGGAGCCGATGAAGCCGAGGCCACCGGTCACCACGATCCTCTGACCGTCACGCCTGGTCAGTTCTTCAGCCACAACAACCTCCGTCATGAAGACCGCCGCGCGTGTGGTCAACCGGCATCCGGGCCGGTGGCGCATGCGGTGAACTCGATGCCGAGGGCAAGGTACGTCCCGGGGCCGGCCCCCTGCACCCCCCACCGGGACAGGAGTCCGGTTGCGGAGGTATAGACGCGACCTACCCGCGGAACCCGCGGCACCGCCGCGGACGAACCCCGATGACGCCGGGGGTCAGGCCGGGGGCGGGGTGGGGCGCCACGGGCGCGACGCCCGCACGCAGCACTCGCCCTCGATGACCTCCACCCGCTCCCCCACCTCGATCTCGCCCTCGGCGATGAGCGGTCCCAGGGTGTCGGCGGTCTCCCGCAGGTCGGGGCCCACCACGGGTGAGCGCTCGCTGGGAATGTCCCCGGGGCGCACCCACACCTCGCCCACCGTTCCGCACACCGGGCAGGAGGGCAGCACCTCCAGGGCCCCGGAGGCACGCAGCTGCTGCAGCGCCACCGCCACGTCGGGTCCGGGGTTCTCCCCCAGCACGCCGCCGGCCACCCCACCCAGGGAAACGGTGATGGCGGATGCGGTGATGGGCCGGCCGTAGCGGGCCACCACCTCCATGATGCGTTCGTCGAGCGGGCGATCGGTCATGACCACATCCTAGCCGCTTGAGTCGGCCCGCCGAGGTGCCGACTGACGATGGTGATGACCTCTCGCCCGTTCCGCCCCCTGGTGGCCGCCCTGCTGATGGTGCCCTTCGCCCTGGGCGGGGCCACCGCGGCGGGCGCGACGCACCGCAGGGCCGCCGTCACGCCGGTGGGCACGTGGCGGTGGAGCGACAACGACGAGGCCCTGGCCACCCCCCGCAACCCGCACGACCTTCACGTGCGCGCGCGCGGGCACGGGCGTGGACTCATCGCCCGCTTCGGGCACGGCGGCTGGGTGCCCTTCACCTGGCGCCCCGCGCGCCACACCTTCGTGTTCACCGCCACCCGTCGGGTGGGCCCGCACGGCAACCGGCGCCTGGCCGTGACCTACACGGGGCGGGTGGCGCTGGTGCGCGGCCGCTGGACCGCCACCGGCCGCCTGCGCATCGCCTCCCCCGGCTTCCCGGGGCGGTCCAGTTTCACCGCCACCCGGGCGGGGTAACCCGCCGCGAGGTTCCCGGGCGCGCCGCCGCCACCCCAACGTCCAAGGATCAACCCCTCCGGTGAAGCGGGGCGGACTAGACGTTCGGGTGATGGTCCCTCGTGGGGGCGCTTGGTTGTATGGCCCCGAGCGTCCGTCAGGGAAGACGACGCGGGCGTCGCACTCATGACGAACGGGGCAACATCCAGATGGGACCTTTCAAACAGCGTGGTCGACAGAACGCAGGGGCCGGCGACACCATCTTCGGCCTGCCGGTGATCCCGGATCCCGACCACCTCATGTCCTATGAGTTCGCCCGCGCCCGCCGCTACGAACGGCCGATCGCGGTGATGGCCCTGGCCGCCGACCAGCTGCCGGACGACGGCGACCTGCGCCTGCGCTTCTCGGACATGGTCACCGTCGACGTGCGCCGCGGCGCCGTCGTGGCCCTGATGCCAGAGACCGACGGCACCGACCTGGCGGGCGCCCTCCGGCGTGTCCGCGCGGCCCTCCCCGTGGGCGCCACGGTGGGCGGCGCGGCATTCCCCGACGACGCGCTGACCCTGGCCAACCTGGTGGACGTGGCGCTGGAGCGCTGCGGCATCGGCATCGCCGCCACGGAGGCCGCGTGACCACCGGCAGCCTGTCCGGCTGGATCGCCGCGACGAAACCGCGCACGGACCGCCCGGTTCCCACCATCACGCGCACCGTCGAGGACTCCACCTTCGAGCTCACGGACGTGCTGCGGCGCCGCGCCATGCTGGCCGAGGCGGCTCAGACCAGCCCCTCACCCTCCCGCGCCTACGCCGTGGCCAAGCGTTCGGTGGACGTGGCACTTGCCAGCGCGCTGCTGGTGGTGTCGCTGCCCATCGCCGCGGCGCTGGCCGTCGGCATCAAGCTGCACGACGGCGGCCCCGTGCTGTTCCGCCAGGAGCGCACCGGGTTCCACGGGCGGCGGTTCAAGATGTTCAAGTTCCGCAGCATGCACCCCAACGCCCACCTCATGCGCGAGGAGCTGCGGCACCTCTCCACGGTGGCATGGCCCGACTTCAAGCTGGACAACGACCCCCGGGTCACGCCCGTGGGCCGGTTCATGCGCGCCACGTACCTGGACGAGATCCCGCAGCTGGTGAACGTGCTGCGCGGCGACATGAGCCTGGTGGGCCCGCGGCCCACGTCCTACGAGGCCAGCACCTACTCCATCTGGCACACCGAACGCCTCGACGCCAAGCCCGGCGTCACCGGCCACTGGCAGGTGAAGCGGTCGGTGGAGGAGACCTCGTTCGACGAGCGCCTTCGGCTGGACGTGCACTACATCCGCAACCGGTCGCTCATCGGCGACCTGCGGATCATGTTCGGCACCATCGCCTGCTCCTTCAAACGCTCGGGCCGATAGGTCTCGACCGCCGCGGTCGCGGCGGGCGAACATGGGGTCGGCGATGTCGCGACTGACGATCCTCAGCTACCACAACGTCGAGGGAACCTGGGCCTTCCCCAGCGCACCCGGCGCCGGCCTGCGCGGCTTCCGCGACCAGCTGGACTGGCTGACGGCCCGCGCCAACGTGGTGCGCCTGGAGGAGAGCCTGCAGGCACTGGCCGCCGGCGAGCGGCTGCCGGCGCGGGCCGTGGCCATCACGTTCGACGACGGGTACCGCGACAACCTGGATCTGGCGGCGGACGAGCTGCGGCGGCGGCGGCTGCCGGCCACCTTCTACCTGGTGCCGGGGCTCATCGACCGCAGCGTGCGGCCCTGGTGGGAGGTGGTGGCGTGGGCCCTCCGCTGCGGCAGCGCCGACACGCTCACCTGGGAGGGCCGCACCGTGGTGCTGCGCTCAGGCGCGGGCCGCGGCGCCTTCGCCCGGGAGGTGGCACGGTCGATGAAGCGGGTGGACCGGGCGGAGCGGGAGACCCAGCTGGACGAGCTCATCACGCAGCTGCGCCCCGGCCCGCAGCCGGACTTCGGCGGGCTGTACGTGGACGCCGCGGGTGCCCGCGGGCTGGCGGACGCCGGATTCCACGTGGGCTCGCATTCCAGCTGGCACGCGATCCTCTCGCAGGAGACCCCGCAGGAGCAGGCGGCCGACCTGGCCGGTTCGCGGTCACACCTGGAGGGGTTGCTGCAGCGGCCCGTCCTGGCGCTGGCCTACCCCAACGGCACCAGCAGCGACTACTCACCGGCCACCGTGGACGCCGCGCGGGCCGCCGGGTTCACCAGCGCCGTCACCACCCGGGTGGGCTTCAACACGCCCGCCACACCCCCACTGGAGCTGCGCCGTCTGGTGGTGATGCCCGAGCGCGGCACCAGCGTGCTGGCCTGGTCGTCCGCACTGGGGGCGCGCGGTGTGCGGGTCGCGCGCCGCCGTCTTGCCGGGCGCGCCCGCCCCGCCGGTCCCCCACCAACGGGTGGCGCGGATTCCGCCCCGGTGGCGGTACCATGAGCACCATGATTCGCCGGATCCTTCTGCTGGCGCTGGTGGTGATGTGCGCGTCCACCGCGGTGGCCGCGGCACAGCTGGGCGGCCCCGAGCTGCCCCCCACGCCCGACGCCCCGAAGACGCCCACCCACTCGTCCACGCCGTCGCGGCCGTCCACCCCCTCCACGCCGCGGTCGTCCGGCTCGTCCGGTTCCTCCGGCTCCTCCTCATCCAGCTCCTCGAGCTCGTCCGGTTCGTCGGGCACGCAGTCGTCCACGCCCACCCAGACGGGGCCGACGGCAGCACAGATCGCCGCCCAGCAGCAGCGTGCCGCGGCGGCGCGCCGTGCCGCGGCGAGGGCGCGCCTCATCAAGCAGCGTGAGCTCAACCAGCGGCTCGCCTCCGTGCGCGGCGACACGGTCACCGCCATCGCCGGCGTGTCGGCCGAGGTGCCCGGGCTGGTCAAGTCCATCCCCCTCCCCCTGCCGCCGAAGCCGCCATCGCAGTCCACCCGCGCCGGCGGCGGCTCCGTGATGATGCCCATCCTGGGACTGTTCGCGGTGCTCATCGCCATGGGCTCCGCGGCATGGGCCTACCTGCGCCGCAGCGGCGGCCGGCGGTGGACCCCGCGCGACATCGGCGGTGGTGTGGTGACGCTGGACCGGCGCCACATGGGCGTGGCCATCGCGGCCATGTTCGTGGTGGGCGCCGCCCTGGCGGCGGCCGTGCTCGCCTACCTCATCGTCAACCCCACGGCGGTGGGCTGACCGCTTCGCCCGGGTGGTCCACCCCACCCAGTGAGGCCCACACCAGCAGGGCCGCCCGTCGCGCCCAGTCGGACGGCTCGTCGTCTCCGGCGAGGCAACGGGCGTACCACGAGCCCGTCAGCATGGTGACGGCAACCTCAAGGTCGCCGTCGGCCGGGAGTGCCCCCTCGCGCACCGCCCGCTCCAGGATGTCACGCAGCCGGCGGCGCCGTGGGCGGATGACGCGCTGCTGATACCGCGCCCGCAGTGCCTCATCGGTGGCCGTCTGGAGCATCGTGCCCACCAGTGAGAGGCGCCCTGGCCTGCTCACGGCGGCGCGGAAGTCCTCGAGCTCGGCGATGAGCGCGGCAAGCGGCTCCACCGGCGCGGCCGCCGGGCCGTCGTCCTCCATGCTCGCCAGCGCCGCGGCGGCGAGTGCCCGCTTGGTGGGCCACCGCCGGTAGACGGCCTGCCGGGTGGTGCCGGCGGCGCGGGCGACCTCGTCGATGGTCAGCCCTCCCACCCCGCGTTCCCCCAGCAGCCGCCGCGCCGCCGCGAGGGCCGAGCGGTCGATGGCGGCATCGCGGGGCCGGCCACGGGGTGTCGGTGTGGAGGCGACGGAATGCAATACGGTACTGTACCGTAAATGCCCGGACGTCCGGAGGGGCCATGATCGTCGAGTACATCCGCTACACGATCCCCACACAGCGCGGTGACGCGTTCGAGGCCGCCTACCACCGCGCCGGCTCGGTGCTGGACGCCGACGAGCACTGCCTCGCATGGGAGGTGGTGCGCGGCGTCGAGCATCCGGACCGATACACGGTCCGGATCGAGGGGACTCGATGGAGGGCCACCTGCAGGGGTTCCGGACGAGCCCCGGCTTCCGCGGCTTCCACGAGGCGGTGGCGCCCTTCGTCGGTGACATCCAGGAGATGAGCCACCACGAGCGGGTGGACCGGCCGGCCCCGCCGGACGATTCGTCCATCTACGCGCACGCCGGCGGCGCGGACGCGTTTCGCAGGCTCACCCACCTGTTCTATGCCAAGGTCGTCACGGACCCACTGCTGGAGCCGTTGTTCCGCGGGATGGCGGCCGATCACCCAGAGCGCGTGGCGCTGTGGCTGGGTGAGGTCTTCGGCGGCCCACCCGCCTACACGCGCACGCGGGGCGGGTACCCGACGATGGTCCTGGCCCACATCAACCGGGACATCGGCGAGGAACAGCGGCGCCGGTGGATCGAGTTGCTCCTGGGCACCCTCGACGAGGCGGGCCTCCCGGCGGACGCGCGGTTCCGGCGCACGTTCCGCGAGTACATCGAGTGGGGCACCGGCGTGGCGCTGCGCAACTCCAGGCCCGGCTTCACCCCACCGCGGGAGGCACACGTGCCGCTGTGGCCGTGGAGCACCACACCGCCGGACTGATCCGAATCGACGGCACCGGGCGGCGATGCGGGCGGTGACGAGCCACCCGCACCGCCCGCGACGGTCACTTCTTGAGGGTCACCGTCTGGTCCAGCAGCTGCACGTCGGTACCCGAGCGCATCAGCCAGATCGCCAGGTCGGCCTTGGGAGACCCCTCACCCGACAGCTTCATGGTGAGCACCGTGGTGGTGCCGGGGAACAGGCGCCGAACGGCGACCAGCCGCCGCCGCGGACCCAGGCCGTCGGGGCGCTGGATGCGGAACCGCACGCGCACGTTGACGCGCTTGGTGGCCACGAACTGGACGCGCGTGTACAGCACGCCGTTGACGAACTGGATGCGCCGCGTGACGGTGACGCCGCCCACCACGGGCACCGGCTGGGTGCCCGTGGCCGGCTGGGCCGGGGCCTGGCCTGCGCCGCCACCCGAACCGCTCCCGCCGCCGGACCCGGAACCCGATCCGGTCGACCCGCTTCCGGAGGAGTGGCTCTGCTGCGGGATCCCCTGCCCGGCCATGGGGTGCAGTTTCTGCAGCGGGATGGCGGACGTGACGGCGTTGTAGAACCCGCTGTTGTCCGGGCCCACCAGCCCCGGCCACGGGTTTGCCTGCCCGATGGCCGTGTAGCTGTTGGGGCTCACCATCTGCAGCCCCGTGAAGTTGCTGGAGTTGGTGACCGTGATGGCTCCGTAGCGCTGCAGCGTGTGGGCCACCAGCCGGCAGAACGCCTGCGCCTGCGCGGTGCCCTTGCACGGCAGGGAGGCCACGTTGACCGTGGGGTCCAGGAACACACGTTGCCCCATCAGCAGGGCGTCCGACCGGCTGAACAGGCCTCCCGGCGAGATGGCGGGGGCCACGAACGCCTGGTTGCTCACCGTGTGGTGCACCAGCGACAGCGCGTGGCCAAGATCGCCGTTGGCGCCCTCGGCCAGTCCCCGGCGCACGTCATCCGGGGTGATGAGCCCCGCCAGCTGGGAAATGCCCGACTCCCGTCCACCCGGCGAGTTCGCCATGTTGGACCCGGTGCCGGACAGGTGGGCCATGCCGCCCCACGTGGCCGACAGCACGCCCCCGGAGATGGGGCGCGCCTGGTACAGGCTCACCACCAGGTCCTGGTCCGGTACCACGATGGTGACGTGGCCGTCGGAGTCGGACGAGGGGTGCGCGCGGGAATCGACGTGCACCTTGAGCCCGTTGAGCGCGTTGGGACCCCATCCGGCCGTGAGGCGGATGGTCACCAGCGGGTCGCTGGGGCTGGAGGTGAACACCGATGGCGTCCAGCTGGAGTACTGCATGCCCAGCGCACTGTTGAGGTTGCCCGAGTTCGCCGCGATCGGCGGGTTGGGCGGGACCAGCTGGTTGAACGGGCTGGCCGCCGAGAAGGGGACGTCGGTTGGTGGGGCCGCGATTGCTGAGGTGGTCAGCAGCGGGGCGGTGAATGCCGCCGCGAGCGCGACACCTGAGGCGACGCGCCGACACGTGAGAGCGGGCACAGATCTCTCCTCGTGGGGCTGGGTGTGGACGATGAGGAACGCGACCCTATCCCGGGGCGTTCATCCCTGCCAACGTCCATGGGTATAGGAGCCGTTCGTCTACGCGATCGAGCGGTAGGATCGCCTGTGGCGTCGCGGCCGCGGCGCGGTTGCTCATCACCTACACAGGGGCATCCACTTTGGACCTGTTCGAGTATCAGGGCAAGCAGCTGTTCGCCCGCCACGGCATCCCCGTACCCAGTGGCGAGGTCGCCGACACCCCCGAGGCCGCACGGGCCGCGGCCGAGCGCATCGGCGGCAAGGTCGTCGTGAAGGCGCAGGTGCAGATCGGTGGCCGGGGCAAGGCGGGCGGCATCAAGCTGGCCGACACGCCCGAGGAGGCCGAGGCGCACGCCAAGGCCATCCTGGGCATGGACATCCGCGGGCACACGGTGCACACCGTGTGGATCGAGGCGGCATCCGAGATCGTCAAGGAGTACTACGCCTCCATCACGTTCGATCGCGGCGAGAAGAAGCCCCTGGTCATGCTGTCGGCGGTGGGCGGCATGGACATCGAAGAGGTCGCGCACAGCACGCCCGAGGCCCTGGCCCGCGTGCACGTCGATCCGCTCACCGGCTTCCAGGCGCACCACGCGCGCTGGCTGGTGTACAAGGCCGGGATCGACGAGGGCGCCCAGCGCGGCGTGGTGGCCATCCTGCAGCAGCTGTACGAGGCCTTCATCGACCTCGACGCCATGCTGATGGAGATCAACCCGCTGATCTGGACCAAGAGCGGCGACGTGGTGGCCCTGGACGCCAAGGTCACCATCGACAACAACTCCCTGTACCGGCACCCCGACCTGGCCGCCCTGCGCCAGTCGGTCACCAACGACGAGCAGGAGCGCATGGCCAACGAGCGGGGCGTCACGTACGTCAAGCTCGACGGCGACGTGGGCATCCTGGGCAACGGCGCCGGGCTGGTGATGAGCACCCTCGACGTGGTGGCCCTGGCCGGTGGCCGGCCCGCCAACTTCCTGGACGCCGGCGGTGGCTCGCAGGCCGACGAGGTGGTGACCGCGCTGGAGGTGCTGCTCAGCGACACCAAGGTGAAGTCGCTGCTGATCAACATCTTCGGCGGCATCACCCGGTGCGACGAGGTGGCCAAGGGCCTCCTCACCGCGGTGGAGCGCACCAAGGCGACGCTGCCCATCGTGGTGCGCCTGGACGGCACCAACGAGGAGGAGGGCCGGCGGATCATCGCCGAGCAGGCACCACAGAACGTGGTGGTGGAACAGACCATGCTGTCGGCGGCCCAGCGCGCCGTGGAACTGGCGAAGGGGGCATAGGGCGTGGCGATTCTGGTTGACGGCAACACCAAGCTGGTGGTGCAGGGCATCACCGGCCGCGAGGGCACGTTCCACGCCACCCGCAACAAGGCGTACGGCACCAACGTGGTGGCCGGCGTCACCCCCGGCAAGGCCGGGCAGGACGTCGAGGGCATCCCGGTGTTCAACACGGTGCGCGACGCCGTGGAGACCACGGGCGCCAACACCGCCATGGTGTTCGTGCCGCCGCGGTTCGCCACCGACGCCCTGTACGAGGCGCTGGAGAGCGGCGTGGACCTGGTGATCTGCGTCACGGAGGGCATCCCGGCGCACGACATGCTGCGCGCCTACACGCACCTCAAGCGCGGGAACCAGGTGCTGATCGGCCCCAACTGCCCGGGCATCATCAGCCCCGGCAAGGCCACCGTGGGCATCATGCCCACCCAGGTGTTCAACCCGGGACGCGTCGGGCTGGTGTCCCGCTCCGGCACGCTGACCTACCAGATCAGCAAGGAGCTGGCGATGCTGGGCATCGGCCAGAGCACCGTGGTGGGCATCGGCGGCGACCCCATCGTGGGGTCCTCGTTCATCGACATCCTGTCGCGGTTCGAGCAGGACCCGGAGACCGACCTGGTGGTGATGGTGGGCGAGATCGGCGGCAACGAGGAGGAGAAGGCCGCCGAGTACATCGCCGCCAACATGACGACCCCGGTGGTGTCGTACATCGCGGGCTTCCAGGCGCCGCCCGGCAAGCAGATGGGCCATGCGGGGGCCATCATCACCGGCAGCTCCGGCACCGCCCAGGGCAAGAAGGACGCTCTGGAGGCCAAGGGCGTGCGGGTGGGCACCAACCCCACCGAGGTGGCCCAGCTGGTGAAGGAGGCCCTCGGGTAGTGGCGCGGGTCGGGTGCCTCCAGCCACTCGCGGAGGTGGAGTCGAATGGGCCGCCCTCGCCGAGGAGGTGGAGCACCCCCGTCCCTGCACCCCGGGTACGCGCGCGCCTGGTTGTCCGCGCACGCTGCGCCCGAACGCATGCGCGTGGCCACCGTGCATGACGGCGGCAGGCTGGTGGCGGTGGCCCCCGTGGTGGCCACGCGCACCGGCGTGTGGACGGGCATGCACGAGGCCGAGGAGTGGGGTGTGCCGGCCACCGACCCGGAGGCCGCGACCGCGGCCGTGCTGACGCTGGGCCGTCGGCTTCCGGGTGCCGTGGTGCTGCGCCCGGTGCCCAGCGACGAGGCGGCCATGGCGGCCCTGCGCGACGCGGCGGCCCTCGACGGGCTGCCGCTCTTGGAGCGCCCGATCGACACCCAGCCGCTGGTGGAGATCGACGGCGACTGGGAGGCCTACTGGGCCGGCGTCCCCCAGAAGCGCAACCTCAGACGGGCCCGCGCCCGCCTCGAGCAGGCCGGCCCCGTCCGCGTGGAGACGGTGCGACGGCCCGACCAGCTCGGCGACGCCATGGCGGAGGTGTTCCGCATCGAGGCATCCGGATGGAAGGGCCGCGGCGGCACCGCGCTGGTGCAGGACCCGGTGGGTCGCGCGTTCTACGAGGGGCTGGCCAGGTGGGCGGCGGACAGGGGCTGGCTTCGGCTGGATCTGCTGATGGCCGGCGAGCTGGCCGTCGCATTCGCATTCGACCTCGTGGCGCACGGGGTGCGGTACTCACTCAAGATCGGCTACGACGAGGCCCATTCCGCGGCCTCGCCCGGCCGGGTGCTGCTGGCCCACCAGGTGGAGTCGGCGTTCCGCGAGGGGCTGCGCCGCTTCGACTTCGCCGGATCCCAAGCCGGGTTCAAGCAGGTGTGGGCCAACGCCCAGCGCGGCTACGCGGAGGTGGTGCTGTGCACCGGTGGCCCGGTGGGCCGCCTGGTGCAGGGCGGGTTCACGGCGGCCTGGCGTGCACGTCCGTTGGCCAAGCGCGTGCGCGCACGGGTCCGGTCCCGGCGGGCGGCGGCGTGAGACCCACCGGCATCAGCGCGGAGCTGCTGTACACCCTGCAGGACGCGCGGGCCATCGCGGACGCCTGGCGCGAGATGGCCGTGCGCAGCGGGTCACCCTTCAACACCCCCGAATGGTTCGAGCAGACGCTGCGCATCGACCCCGGCACCCCGCCCCGCGGTGGTGCATGTGCACGACGGGGAACGCACCGTCGGCGTGCTGCCCCTGGTGGAGGCCCGGGTGGCGGGCGCTCCGGTGCTGCAGTTCCCGGGCGACCACCTGGGCGACACCTTCACGCTGATGACCGCCCAGGACGTGTAGGCCAACGCCGTGGCGGTGGCAGTCGGCTATGCGCTGGCGACCGCGCCCGCCCTGGCGGGCCATCCTGCTGTTCGGGGCGGAGGAGGGGCGCGCCCTGGGCCGAGGCCCTGGCGGCGGCCGCCGACTGCCACGTGGCCGACCGCGGCGACATCGAGCGGCCCGGCCATCCCCGGTGCGCGTGACGGCTGGGACGGGGTCCTTGCCGGCATGAAGCGCACCAACCCTGCGGGAGACCCCGCCGCATCATGCGGCGCAACGAAGAGCAGCCCGGCTGCGCGTTCACCCTGGTGGACGACCCCCAGAAGGTCCGCGCCGCCATGGACACCATGTTCACGCTGCACGACATGCGCTGGGACGGCATGGGGGTTCCAGCCTCAAGGACATGCAGGCGCGCGATCTGCTGACCCGGGTTCTGCGTGGACTGCGCACGGCATCGCGGCTGGCTGCGGTTGTGGGTGCAGCACATCGGTAGAGCCCGTGGCGGCGGGACTCGCGTGGCGGCTGGGTGACCGCCAGACCCACTATCAGGGCGGGTTCGACCCCGAGTGGTCCCGGCTGGGCGTGGGCATCACCATCTTCGCCCACGCCATGCGGGCAGGCCTGGACGACGGCGTCACCGACATCGACCTGGGCCGGGGCACCAGCGACTACAAGCTCAGGTTCGCCACCCGCGTGCGCCGGTCGACGCCTCATCCTCACCCGCCGTGGACGCCCGGAGGGGCTGGCCGTTGCGGGAATGGTCTGGGCCCGCACCCTGGCCCTGCGGCTGCCCACCGACGGCCCCGGGGTGCGCGGGCGGGTACGTGGGGTGGTTCGCGCCGCTCGGCGCCGTCACGGCACCGCCGCTGAACGCGGCGAGGATGGTGGCGGCGACGTGTGACCAGGAGTGCTTGGTGTCGGACAGGTGCTTGGCATGCCGCCCCATCCGCGCCGCCTCCTCGGGGTCGTCGAGCATGCGGTTGATGGCCAGCGCCAACGCGGGCAGGTCCTGAGGCGGCACCACCAGGCCCGATCGCCCCTCCTCCACCCACCTCGGGCAGGCCCCCGACGCGGGTGGCGATGACGGAGTCGGTCGGCCGAAGGCGTACGCCACCTGCAGGGCGCCGCTCTGGGTGGCGCTGCGTACGGGAACACGGCCACCTCGGCCAGGCCCATCAGCGACTCGACCTCCTCCAGCGGGACGTAGCCGGGGCCACCACCACGCGGTGCGACGGGCCCAGGGCCTCGGCCTGCGCCACGTAGTCGTTGGGGTCGACGTGCTTGTAGGCGTACCCGGCGATGAGCAACCGCGCCTCGGGGTGGCGGGCGTGCACCAGCGCGAACGCCTCGATGAAGTCGGGGATGTCCTTGCTGGGCAGCAGCGTGCCGAAGAACACCACCACCGGAGCGTCCTCGGGGAACCCGCTGACGGGCACGCAGATCCACGGCCACGGCACCGCCGAGGCGGCAACAACAGGTTGTTGCCGTGCTCGATGACGTGCACCAGGCGCAACTCGAGAGTGTTGGGGTGCAGCTCCAGCAGGCGGCGGTTGGCCTCGTTGTGCACGAACAGCGCCGCGAACTGCGCGTAGACGTGCCGGAACATGTGCTGGTCGACGCGCCGGATGAAGGTGCGGCGCCCGTCGCGCGCCTCGGGCTCGTGCACGATGGACGCCAGCCGGATCCCACGCTTGCGCATCTGCGCCAGGAACGGCGCCTCGAAGAAGTACTCGATGCTGCCGAACAGCACCCAGTCCGGGCGGTCGTCATCGATGCGCCCGATGTGCTTGCGCCACTCGGCCACCATCCGCATGAGCGCCCGTCCCAGCCGGTAGAGGCGCCGCGCCTTGCGCACCAGGCGACCCGCCCGTCCCCGCGCCGGCGTCATGCGCGCAGAGCGCTGCGGCGCCGCCGGACGCCAGGTGCGCAGCACCCGGAAGTTGTGGGGGTGGTCGGTGAGCTCGTAGTCGGGGCCGGTGAGCAGCGTCACGCGCGCGCCGGCCTGCGACAGCGCGGTGCACAGGTGGTAGGCGTAGTGGATCATCCCCCCGGAGTCACGGGGCTCCACGACGGTGATCCTCATGCGGCCGCCCCGATCCGCTCGCGGTACATGCGGGCCAGCTCCCGGCCTGCGTGGCGATGTCGAAGCGCTCGTGCGCCACGGCGCGTGCCTGCTGTGCCATGCGATTCGCCTCCAGCGGGTCGCTGAGCAGTCGTTCCAGGGCGGCCACCAGCGCGGGAACGTCGTCGGGGGGGATCAGTGAGCCGTTGCGGCCATCCAACACCATCTCGGGCACTCCACCCACCCGGCTTGCGATCAACGGCAGTCCCGCCGCGCCTGTTGGCAGGTGGGCGGCGCGTCCTCCGGCGTGGGATGCACGAACACGTCGCAGGCCGCCGGGATGTCGGGGACGTCGGTGCGCGCGCCGGTGAAGTGCACCCGGTCGACCACCCCATGCGTGGTGACGGCCTGCCGCAGCGTCGCGGTGCTCGCCGTCGCCCACGATGACGTAGTGCAGGTCGGGGTGCGACGGCGCGAGCGCTGCGCCACCGCGGCGATCGCGCGGTCCAGCCCCTTGGGGGCGCGAAGCACCGCCACCGACACCAGCACGGTCGCGTCGTCGGGCGCAGCCGGCCTGGCGCAGCACGCTCCGACCCCGCTCCGCGTCGCCCGGATAGGCGGACAGGTCGATGCCATTGCGCAGGGTGTGCAGCACCCGCTCCGGGTACCGGCCGCGCTGCAGGTAGAACTCGCCCCGTCGGACACGCAGATGACGGCGCCGGACAGGCGTCCCAGCAGCTCGTCGCTGAGGCGGTTGCGCCAGTAGGCGCGTGAGCCGGGGCGGCGTGTCGCTCATGGTGTGCAGCGTGGACAGGGTGGGCACGCCCGCCAGGCGGGCGGCCACGGTGCCGAGGCCGTCCGCGAACTCCGGCTGTGGCTGTGCACCAGGTCAGCCCCGATGGCGCGCAGGTAGCGCCGGATGCGGGGGATGGCCGTGGCGTCACGCACCTTGGCCACCTCCACCCGGTCCACGGGGAACCCGAGCGCGCGGATCTCGTCGGCCACCGGGTTGCCCTCGCGCTCGCCCAGCGCGCACACACGGACGTCGAAGCCGCTGTCGCGCAGGTAGGGCAGGTACTGCAGCAGCAGCCGCTCCGCCCCGCCCCAGCCCAGATGGTCGATGAGCTCCACGACCCGTGGACGGGCAGCAGCATGCGGCGCCGCGTGTGTAGACGAGCTGGTGATGGTGACCTCTTACCACTGCGGGGGTGGAACGCCGCGGCGGGCGGCTCAGCGCCGCCCGCCGGGCCGTACTGCTGCACCGCGTGTGCGCGGTGTTACTTCACCTTCGCGACGCCGATGGAGCCGTCCTTGAAGTTCGCGCCGGTGAGGCCGGTCTGCAGCGTTGCGCGCAGCCGGGTGAGGATCACGTTCGCCTGCTGCTGGTTGGCAGCGGCGGACGCGAGCACCTGCACCACCGAAGCGTTCTTCTTGAGCGCCTTCACCTTGATGGCACCCGTGTTGGTGACCGACCGGCCGGCGGATGCGCCGGTCGTGCCGGTGACCACCAGACCGCGGTTGAGCTTGCTGGTGGTGATGGCACCGTCCAGCAGGTCACCGCCGGTGAGGTTGCCGTTGATGCGGGCGTCCAGCGCCTTCGCACGCTTGAGGGCGGCGACGGAGCTTGCCTGCAGGGCCTTGGCCTTTGCCAGGGTCACCACGACGCGCTTCTTGCCGAGGGTGGCCGTGGGTGCGGCGATCGCCCGCGGGCTGGCCGCGTCGATGGCCTGCAGCGAGGTGCCGGCGCCGGAGGCGACCGACAGGTCCTTCTGCCCGATGGCGCCACCGCAGAGGTCGCCGGTGGCGATGCCCGCCTTCAGCCAGGCGTCGATGGCGGCGCCGCGCTTGGCGGCGGTGGCCACGGCCTGCTGGATGGCGTTGAACGAGGCGGAGCTGGCCTTGGCCTTGATGGACTTGGCCGAGCTGATCCGCGGCACCGCGGCGCACTGGGTCTCGCTGGAGATGGTCACCGTGGTGCCACCGCCACCGCCGCCGCCACCCGGGTTGGGCGCGGTGATGGGGCCGGTGTACGGCGAGGCGAAGCCCGTGCTGGTGGTGACGATCAGGTCCCAGCTGTTCAGCGTGGACTGGCCCTCACCGGTGTTGGAGAGGTCCACCACCTGCAGCTTCCAGGTGCCCTTGGCGTCCTGGCCGGTCAGCGCGGCGAGCGCCCCCTCGGGAGCCAGCGCGGACTGGTTGATTCCCGGGGAGAACGGCGCGCGGCTGAACGGAGTGGCGGCCGCGTCGTTCCACACGGTGTCGGCCATGACGCCGCCGTACATCTTGCCGTCCCAGATCGGGAAGAAGTTGCCCCCCGAGTTGACCAGCGGGATGACCGTGCCCTTCGGGGAGATGAGGGTGAACTCGTGGTCCACGAAGTCCGGCGCGTTGACGTTCATGTGCACCTGGACGTTGCTGATGGTGCCCGACGTGGGAACGGTCGCCGTGAACTCGGTGGTCTTGGGGACCGACGGCACCGCCGGAGTCGGCGGAACGGGCGGCATGGCGGCCGGGTTCCCCGGAGTTGGCGGGCACGAACGGCGTGGCGTTGGTGATGAGGCCACTGGTGCCGTGGTAGGTCGTCTGGGTGGCCTGCGGGGTGTGGTCCGCGGTCACCATCTGCGCCGCGATGTCCAGGTGCCAGCGGTTCAGCTGCATCTGGTCGATGTTGCGCATGTCGCGCACCGACAGGGTCCAGGTGCCGTTGCATGCCCGTGAACGCGGCCAGCTTGCCCTCCGGCACGGGGTGCTGGATGGCGGGCAGCTGGAGATTGTTGCCAGCGACACGTTGGAATGATGGTGTCGCCGTTGTCCTCGAAGAGGGTGTCGGACAGGGCGTCCGGTGAGTCACGGCCACCGAACGGGTTGGGGTCCGCGCCCACCAGCGTGATTGCGCGCGTGGCGCCGCCGGTGGCGGTGTGGCTCAGCGTGACCTCCATGTCCCCACGAGGCGTGCGTGCCCGTGGTGTCGGAGGCGAGGGGGCCGAGCGAGAGGTAGGCGTCCATCCAGCGGACGGAGTTCGGATACCCGACACCGTGATGGTGTTGCTCACCGTGGCGCCCGGCCCGGTGGTGCTGGCGTCGGGGACGGTGAGGTTCACGTTGGCCGCGCTCGAGAAGGTCGAGGTGACCGAGTCGCTGTTCGGCAGCGGGGCCGGTGCAACGGCCATCGCGGACGAGGCGGCCACGAGGCCACCGATTGCAAGAATCGCCGAGCTTCCGACGATCCCACGAGTGAGGTTGATGCGACGCCGTCTTGGCACCCGCGCCCCCTTTTCCTTGAGGATCTGGCTTCCGGGGGCATCATCTCGACCGCGTCCAGGGTCGGCGACCATCGGACGGGGGGTTCCGGCCCCTCCCCGTTCGGATGACGATGGTACGGGCGCACTGGACCCCCACCCGTTGACGTCCGCAACGCCGCGCAAACAGCCGACACCGGCCTCCAGAGGCCGGTGTGCGGATGCGCCCCGATGGGGGGATGGGTGTTCGCGCTACTTGAAGGTGCTGGTGGAAAGCACCCGCATGCGGTTCCACGGGATGCCCGAGCTGGCGTCACCGCGGGCCAGGCCGTCGCCGGGCGTGGTCTGGTCGCGGATGACCTGGGAGTACGAGCCGCTCGGAGCCCACGATGGCGCCCCAGCCCGCGGTGGCGTTGTTCTCCATCATCATCACCCAGACCGCGGTCCGACGTGCCGTCGATCACGATCATCCCGTACCGCTGCAGCGCCGCGGATCATGCGCAGGAAGCGTGTCTCGGGTGCGGTGGCCGACACTCCCGGCACCGTGCGCGTGCTGCAGTCCACGGTGGGAGTCCAGCTGCAGACGCATGCCCATCTCCATCGCCGTCGCCGGGTTGCGCGTGGTGGTCCCGTTGGGCTGGTCGGTGCGCGTCGCCGGTGCGCGGAACGTGTTGAGGAGTCGCGGTTGCTGTACACCGAGAACGATGGCATGCCGGATCTCGCCCGCGCGAACCTCGTCCGGACGGATGAGCCCGGTGGTGATGTCCAGGCCCGAACCGGTGCCCCAGCCCAGGAAGGGCTGGCCGGGCTGGCGACGCCGCCGAACAGGCGCCATCGTTGTTGTAGTGGAACAGCCCAGGGCCGTTCGAGGTGAGCGTGTGGCTGGTGCGGTTGATGCTGCCCTGCCACGGCCGCAGCTCGGTGGATGCGCCGAAGTCGGGGTGGTTGGGGTCCTGGATGACCATGGGCGCACGTCCACGCCTCCGCCGATCACCGCGTCGTCGGGGACGCGGAACCGCACCGACCGGCCACCCACCGTGGTGGTGTACCAGGGTCGGTGGAGCGGGCGACGTAGACGGTGGAACGTCGAGCTGGTCCGACAGCGTGGCCTTGGAGAGGTGCATGTTCTCCACCAGCTGCGAGATCACCGCGTCGCTGCGCACGTCCGACGCGCATGCGGCGAGGTCTCCTGGTTGAAGGCCGATGTCGCTGAGCAGGTACTGCTCGGCGGCGCCCGATGCCCCGGCGGAGGGCGGGGGCGGCGGGGGCGGGTTGTCGATGGTGACGGTGCAGGCGCTGGTGGCGTTGTAGGGCCGCGTCGAAGGCGCGCGCCTCGACGGTGTAGGTGCCGTTGGGGTCCGCGGTGGTGTCCCAGGCCGGCGGTGCCCAGCTTGTACGGCGTGCGCTCGGTCCACCGCGGCTGGCCGTTGACGAAGCCGAGAACTCCACCCGGTCACGCCCACGTCGTCGGACGCGGTTGCGGTGACGGGCGCGGCCCCCTGCAGCACGGCGCCCTGCGGCCGGCGCAGTGAGGCCCCACCGTGGGCAGGGTCGCGTCGGCCGGCCGACGAGGGCGGCGGCGGGGTTGCCGCGGCCCCAGGCGTCAGGGTAGGGCGTCCCACGTAGAAGGCGTCACCGGTGGCCGCCGGGTTCTCGCTGACGCGGATGTCCACCTGGTCGCCGGACTTGACCGCCACGGCCGACACGGACATCCGGGTGTACGCGGCGCCGAGCTTGACGGCCGGCGACGACCATCACTTCACCACCGCACCGGTGGCGCTGCGCTCGCGGATGCGCAGGTAGACGGCCTTGCCGGTGGCGGTGGCGACCCCGACTTCACCAGGCCTGTCCGCCGTAGGTGGCGCCCGCCACCAGGGAGGTGACGGTGTTGGGTTCGTCGTCGATGGTGAAGTACCCACCGCCGGTGTAGGTGACCTTGGCCGCGTACGCACCGTCCGGCGCGTCGGCGGCGGCCACGCTGCAGCGAGTTGGTAGCCCATCCAACCGGCGGTCCCGGTCTCGAAGGAGGGGTTGGCGGTGAGCGAACCCGCCGGGAGCGCCGCCTGGGAGGCAGGCACGGCGGCCCCGCGATGAGCAGGGCCAGCAGCGCCGTGCGACGGGCACGGCAGGGGTGACGCAGAGGCGTCGAGGGCACGGTCAGGGTCCTTCCCGAGATGTTTCACCGGGCCACCCGCGTTTGGGCACAGCGGCGTTCCGCCCGGCCTGCCGCCACCACCTCGGCCATCGGGGCCACGGTGGTGCATCCACGAAATCGACGCCCGATCGGGAAAACTTGACGGCGCCGGGTTCGGCCTCCACCCGATAATTGATTGCTTGACCGGGTAGGTAGCGATGCTACATCGCCCGGGACACGCCAGCCGGGGTCCTCCGGTGCCCCGGATGACCCTTTGCTGGTGCAGCGCATATCCAGAAACGGCGACGACGCCCCTCGCGGGGTGCTGCACGTGGCGTTGTCCAAGCGCTACGGCGGTGCCGACGTGCGCGTGGCGCAGCTGGCGGCCGCACAGTCGCAGCGCCTGCCCACCACCGTGGTGTGCATCCTGGGCAGTGGCCTGCAGGAACGCCTGGTGGCCGAGCGCGTGCACCACGTGGCGGGGTGCGCACCGGCCGGGGCGATCCCCGGACGGGCCACGCCATCGCCGAGCTGCTGCGCGACGCTACGACGTGGTGGACTGCCACAACCCCCAGTCGCAGTGGTGGGGGCTGCTGGCCGCGGGGGTCACCCTGCACCCGGGCTGGTGATGACCGCCCACGGCCAGTACCGGCACGAGCGGCACCGGAACGGTGCGCAGCGGGCACGGGTACGAGGGTGTGCTGCGCGCCGCCCGTCGCGCAGGAGCGCATTTCATCGCCGTGTCCGACGCCACCGCCGAGTACCTCCACGACATCAGGGTGCCGCCGGACCGGGTGGCCGTGATCCCCAACGCCATCCCCCGCACCGCCTCCGCGGCACCCGACGAGAACACCATCCCGGCCCGCACTGGCCCGACGCGGCGATGGTGGTGGGCACCGTGGGCCGGCTGGAGCCGGTGAAGGGCCTCCCGACCTGCTGGACGCCGTGGCCGCGTGCGCGCCGACCGGCGTGGACGCGCGTGGTGATGGTGGGCGAGGGACGCGCGCGCGAAAGGAGCTGGAGCAGACCACCGTCACCAGTTGGACCTGGACGATGCCGTGGTGTTCAGCGGCTTCCGCCGCGACGTGGAGCGCGTGCTGCCGCGGCTGGACGTGTTCTGCCAGCCGTCGCTGTCGGAGGGCCTGCCGTTCGCCCTGCTGGAGGCGGCCGCGGCGTCCGCCCCGTGCTGGTGACCGCCGTGGGCGAGGTGCCCCAGGTGGTGAAGGACCAGCGCACGGGCCTGGTGGTGCCGCCCTCCAGACCCCGCCGCGCGCTGGCCGACGGGCTGCGCTGGATGGCCGCCAACCCGGGAGCGCGCGCCGCGATGAGGACCGCCCTGCGCGACGACGTCACCAGCCGCTACAGCGTCGAGCGACTGGCCGACCGCACGCTCGAGGTCTACGGGGCCGCCACCTCGGCGCCCTGAGCGGGCTTCGCCTCGTCGGAGAACCGTCCCGGGGCCACCTTGCGCAGCACATACCGCAGCTGCTCGGCGTCCAGCATCCAGAGGACGCCCAGGTAGACCACCCGCCCACCGCGATGCCCAGGGCCACCGCCAGGCCGGGAACCGTGACGAACCGGGCGATCAGGTACAGCACGGCGGCCGTCGCCGCCGACGCGGTCACCGACGCGCGGCAGGCGGCCCACAGGTCGGCGTACCGCACCGGGATCATGTAGGGCACGATGATCAGGCCGATCACGAAGAACAGCGCGGTCACCCCGGCGACCACCGAGGCCACACCCACGATCCCGTAGCGGGCGGCCGGGATGGACGATCACCAGCGCCACCTGGGGGATGGCCAGGTACAGCAGCAGCTTGGCGCGCCCGATGGCCTTGTACACCCGTCTTGGCCGGGATCCCGATGGCGTAGAAGAACGTGCTTGGCCCACCACAGCACGCGCATGGAGTCCACAGGAGCCAGCCACTTGTGGCCGAACAGCAGCTCGGTGACCGGGGTGGCCAGCGTCACCAGGCCCACGGCCAGCGGCAGCGACAGGAACATGGTGAACCGCAGGGCCTTCAGGAACGCCCCGCTGAGCTCGTTCACGCGCAGCCCCGCGAACGCGGGGAACAACACCAGGCCCAGTGACATCGACAGGTTCAGCACCACCAGCTCGGGCAGGCGCGTGGCCATGCTGTAGAGGCCCAGCTGCTCCTGGCCGATCATCTTGCCGATCACGAAGACGTCCACCGAGTAGAGCACCGCGGCGAGGATGTCCACCATCGTGAGCACCCCGCCGAACATCAGGAGGCTCTTCACCGGCACCGTGGCGGCGTGCCACCGCGGCCGCCACTTCACCAGCACCCACAGGGCCACGGTGAACATGGCGGTGCCCGCCACGAACGACAGCACCAGCGACCAGGCCCCGAAGCCCATGAAGGCCAGGGCCACGCCCACCACGCCGCGCCCGCCGGTGTTGATCAGCTCGGCGATGGTGCGGCTGCGGAAGTCCAGCTGCTTCTGGGCGATGGAGTAGTGGGTGAGCGACAGGGCCCGCAGGGGGAACACCGTGCCCAGCACGATGAGGATGGGCGTCACGGCCGGCTTGTGGAAGAAGGCGGCCACCAGCGGCGAGATGGCGATGGTGAGGCCCCAGATGCAGAAGCCGATCAGCATGCCCCAGCGGAACACGGTGTTGGCCACCGCGTCGTCGTCCTCGTGCTTGGCGATGACCAGCGCCTGACCCAGCCCCAGGTCGCGCACCACGTCCAGCAGCGCCGTGAACATGGTGGCCAGCGCCACCAGGCCGAAGTCGTTGGGCGACAGCAGGCGCGCAAGGATGGCCACCACGGCCAGGCTCATGAGGCGCCCGCCGAAGGTGGATCCGTACTGCCAGATCAGGGCCCGGGCGGCACGCGCCCCCAGTGACCGGTGCTCACTCACGCGGCGGCTACCTCACCGGGTCCCAGCGGATGGACTGGGCCTTGCGCAGGCCGCGCACCACGCCGCGACCCACGGCGTAGTTGCCCAGGATGAACTGCGAGCTGGCCCGCGAGAGCTTGCCGGCCGGCCCGGGGGGCGTGTGCCCCGCCAGCCGCAGCAGGCCGGGGCCGTACATCGCCAGCTGCGCCAGCGCCGCCAGGCGGTACGTGCGGCCACGCCCGGCCAGGCTCAGCGCCGTCACGAACGCCACCGGCAGCAGGAACGGCAGGGTGAGGCGGCCGTACTTGTGGCTGATGACGCGCCACAGGAACGAGGGCGGCAGGCCCTTCAACTCCTTGGCCATCATGAAACGGCCCGCGGCCATGCGCGACCGGCGGGCAACCTCTGCGGCGTTGGGCACCTCGGCCTCGCTGGAGGCCGCCTGGGGCTCGTAGATGGAGCGGCCGCCCTTGCGCATCATGGTGCACAGCAGCCACAGGTCGTCGGTGACGGCATCGGTGGGGAACTCCGGGCAGTCCAGGCGGCGGATGGCCACGAACTCGCCGAAGATGCCGGCCACGCAGCCGGTGCGGGTCTCCAGGCGGCGGATGAGGTCCTCGTAGGCGTCGTAGGTGGACCCGCGCTCACCGCGCTTGCCCGCCACGATGGTGACCTCCGGGTCGGCGAAATGCCGCACGGCGGCGCGCACGCTGCCCGGCGCCAGGACGTTGTTGGCGTCCGTCATCACCACGACGTCGCCGGTGGCCAGCTCCAGGCCGCGGTTCAGGGCGGCCGGCTTGCCGCCGCGCTCGGCCTGGAACAGCACGCGGGCGGGCGGGTAGGCCTCGGCGGCCATGCGGGCCGTCTCCTGGTCCTCGTCCACCATCACCAGCACCTGCAGCAGATCGGCCGGGTAGTCCAGGTCGTGGAAGGCGCGGAGCTTGGTGGCCAGCATCTCCCGCTCGCGGAAGGCGGCCACGATGATGGTGACCGGCGGGGTGTGGGTGTCGTCGGCGGCCCACGGCCGGCGGGGCAGGGCCGCCAGGGTGGCCGGGTACCCGGCCAGCACCCAGGCGGACAGCCCGGCGGAGCCCCAGAACAGACCCTTCCTCATCATCACGCCATCCTCTCGTCGAGCGAGTCCACGCCGCGACGGCCCATCAGCCAGGCGCCGCCGATCATTGCCAGGATCAGCCACAGGTAGTCGGGCCACGCCTGGTGGAGGAACACGGCCGCCACCGCGAACCCGATGCCGCCCGCCATCACGGCGGTCACCAAACCGGCCTCACGGTGCAGGCCGGCGTACAGCAGCCGCGCGCGGGCTCTCCGGGCGGTGACGAAACCGGTGATCAGCATCCCCAGGAAGGCGCCCAGGCCCAGGGTGCCCGACTCGGCCGCCATCTGGAGGTAGCTGTTGTGCGCGAACCGGCCCACGCGCGAGTCCAGGCCGATCTTCTGCGCGTAGCGCGAGTAGTTGATGGGGTACTGGTCGGCGCCCACGCCCAGCACGGGGCGGTCCTGCCACATCTGGAGGGCGGCCAGGTTCTCGGACAGCCGGCCGGTGATGGACCCGTCGGCGGCCGTCTTCGGGTTGAACAGGCCCTGCAGGTCGGTGAAGCGCGAGGCGGAACTGGACGACGCCAGGGCCACCACCGCGGCGATGGGGACCAGCCACACCGCCTTGCGCAGCCGGCCGCCCTCGAACCACATCCACACGCACAGCCCGATGGTGGCGGCGATGGCACCGCCACGCGACTGCGTGTACATGAGGCTGGTGACGATGGCCACCACCGACGCCACGGCCAGGGCACGCGAGGCCCAGCCCGAGCGGTGGCGCAGGGCCCACAGGGAGACGGGGAACGCGAACACCAGCGCCTGGGCCCAGAAGTTGGGGTCGGCCACCGGGCCGGCCACGCGGGAGGCCAGGTCGATGGTGACCCCGCCGCGGTTCTCGATCATGGCGATCTCACTGGTCACCGGCGTGTCACCGGCGAACCCGCCCCAGGTGCCGCCCACGCCGTTGCGGCGGGCCACCGTGCCGACCGACACCAGCGCGGCGCTGGCCACCACCACCAGGCCGGCGGTGCGGAAGAACAGGGGCACCGAGCACACCGCGGTCACCACCACCACGATCCCCAGGCCGTACGCGTAGTTGGTGGCAACGGTGTTGGGGGTGGCGCCGGGCGCCTGGGCGGCGCTGATCACGCGGATGGCCACGAACACGAACCCGGCCCACAGCACCGGGGTCACCACCAGCACCCGCGAGCGCCATTTGGTGGCCACCAGGAACAGCACCAGCGTGAGCAGCATGGTGAAGCGGGTGACGTTGGGGATGCCGTGGCTCTCGTTCAGCACCAGGCCCGCGTTGCTGAACACGAGCCCGGGGATGGCGAGACCCGCCACCTCGGGACGTGCGAGCGCCACCACCAGGAACGCCGGCGCCACGATCACCGCCAGGGCGCTCACGGGCGTGGCCTTGCCCGCGGCCACGCTCATCATCCCGTACGCGATGAGCACGGCCAGCAGGCCCAGCGCACCCGCCAGCATGATGAGGCGCCGCGAGGGGCGCCCCGGCTGCAGGACTTCGGTGGTCACTGCGCGCGCTGGCCGCTGACCATGGCGAACAGGCCGTCAAGGCGCCCGTCGCGGGCCAGGCGGCTGAGCACCGCGAAGGTGAGCAGGCCGAGTCCCACGGCCAGGAGGAGTGCCAGGACGAGCAGGGTGCCGGTGCCGGCACCGGACTGCGCGGCGGTGCCCTGGGCGTCGTCGGTGACCTTCAGCTCGTACGGCGTGAGGAAGCCCGAGAGGTCGGGCGTGGACGCCGCAACGGCGTTGGCCGCGCGCTCCGCCAGCCGCGCGTCGGAGGAGTGCGCGTTGACGTAGATCTTGGAGGTGCTGGCGACGACGCTGGTGTCCACCGACACCTGCGAGGCCTCCTGGGAGGTGATGCCGGCCACGCCGAAGGCCTTGCGCAGGTTGGTGTCACCGGCCAGGGCCTGCGCCACCGTGTTCTGGGCCAGGTCGCGGCTGAGGGTGTCGATGGCGCCGACGTCCTCCGCCGAGTTCTTGGAGGTGGGGTTGAGGATCACCGAGGCGCTGGCCGTGTACTGGGTGCTGCGCTGGGTGACGGCGATGATGCCCGCCAGCAATGCGATCACCCCGACCGCGACACTCACCAACCTGATCAGGCCCTTCGGCACGTCCACCGCCCCTGTTGTGGGTCCATCCGTCTGGCGAGAGTACCGCACACCCCGTCGCGGGCTGGTCGCCCGTTGGCACAGTTTTCCCCACGGTCGGACCCGTCCATCCGGGCAGGGTCAGGACCCGGCAACCACCTGCATGCGGTCCCACGGGATGCCCGAGCTGTCGCCGCGGCCCAGACCGTCGCGCACGCCCTTGGGGCGCAGGGTGTAGCCCCAGCCGCCGTAGTACGTGGGGCCGATCACGGTGCCCCAGTGGGCGGTGGCGTCACCCTCCATCTCCAGCAGCACGTGGCCGTCGGTGGACCCGTCCAGCGCCACCATCCCGTAGCGCTGCAGTGCCCGGCACACCACCCGCAGGAACCGGGTGGGGCCCGAGGTGTCCGAATGGTGCGGCACGGTGCGCGTGGAACAGTCCACTGCCGGGTCCAGCCGCAGGCGCATCCCCATGTCCATGGCCGACGCCGGGTCGCGGGTGACCCCGCCCTTGGGCTGGTCGGTGTGCACCGCGGGTGACCGGAAGGCGTTGGTGAAGTCCGGCGCCGAATAGGCGAACCGCAGCGCGTGGTGGATGGCGCCGGCGCGCACCTCCTCGGACCGCACCAGGCCGGCCAGCATCGACAGCCCGCTGCCGGTGCCGTGCCCGAGGAAGGGCACGCCCACCGACCGGCTGCCGTCCGGGTTGAGGCGCCGGCCGTCGTTGTTGTAGTGGCCCAGGCTGGCCCCATCCCCGTACAGCACGCCGTTGGCGCGATCGATGTGCGCCTTGAACATGCGCAGCTCCACGTCGCGCCCCAGGTCGGGGTGGTCCGGGTCGAGCAGCATCAGGGGGGCGTCCGCACCGCTGCCGGTGACGGCCGCGGCGGGCACGCGGAACCGCTGGGGTTTGCCGTCGACGTGCAGGCTGAGGAAGGGGTCGGTGCTGTGCACCACGTACACCGGCGGGGTTTCGTCGCCGGCGGCGATGATCAGGCCCCCCGCCTGGATGTTGCTCACCAGCCGGGCCACGATGGCCGCGCTGCGCGGGTCGGCGGCGGCGTCCGCCGGGACGGGCTGGTTGATGGGCGCCTCGGGGTCGTACGGCACCTGCGCCGCGGTGGTGGGCGTGGGGCCGGTCACCGCGGGGGCGTCGTGCGGCCCGCCACCGCGCAACAGCAGCCATGCCGCCCCGGCCACGACCACGGCGACCACCGCGATGACGAGGAACACCAGGCGGGGTCGGGCGGTCACGGCCGCGAACCATAGGCAGCCGCACCGCGAAACGCGAGCGGCACCCGGGAAGGGCACGGTGGCAGACCGTCGAAACCGTGTGGCGTATGGAGCAGCAGCACGGCACCGATCATTCGCCCCGGAGCAGCCTGGCGAATCCCGATCGGCGCGCGGTCGTGGCCGCGGCGCTGGTGCTGCTGGCCGCGCTGGTGGTGCTCACCACCGCGTGGCGCACCGCATGGTGGCTGGGCCTGCTGGTGACGCTGTTCATGCTGTCCGGGCCGGTGCTGCGCAGCGCCCTCGCGCCCCGGCTCATCGGGGCGGTGGTGGTGCCGGAGCACCTCAACGAGGCGCTGCACCGCACCGTGGCCGTCATGAGCCGGCGGTCGCCGGTGGTGACCCCGCCCCGGCTGCTGCACGCACCCACCGCCACGGGGATGATGGCCTTCGAGGCGGGCTGGCCGGGATCGCCACGGCTGGTGCTGAGCGAGGGCCTGATGGCGGCCACCGAGGACGCCGGGGCCCAGGAGGCCATCATCGCGCGTGAACTGTCACGCGAGCGACCGCCCCTGGCGGTGCTGGACGCGGTGGGCTGGCCCCTCCCCATCGCGGCCGTCGTGGTGCTGCTGGCGCGCCTCACCTCCGGCGCCGGGGCGGTGATGTGGAGCCTGTTCGGCCTGGTGGTTGCGGTGGCGGCGGTGGTGCTGCTGATCCACGCGCGCGAACCCGCCGCCGACGAGGCCGCCGTGGCGCGCACCGGGGATCCCGGCGCGGTGGCGCGGGCCCTGCAGATGCTGGATGACGGCGTGCCACGCGGCGGTCGCTGGGCACCGCTCCAGGTGATGCTGCTGATGCCCCCGGCCTCCCGCGCCATCCGCGACTTCGTGTGGCCCAGCACGGCCGCCCGGGTGGCCGCGCTGGAGGAACGGGCCCACGACACCCGCATGGAGGCCCTCACCGGCACGGCCCCGGCCCATGGCGTCGAGCAGGAGACCACGGCCTGGCTGGCGCTGCTGGCCGTGCTCACCGCCGCCGCAGCCGCCCTCATCCTTGTGATGTCCGTGGGGGGCGGTGGCCACCGTGCCGCGGCGGACGGGACGCGCGCTGGCACCGGCACCACCACCTCGGCGGACGGCCAGACCACCCCCGGCGGGTGCCCCTCCGCCTTCAACGGCAAGGCCGACAAGCCCGCCCTCCTGGCGGCCACGGTGTGGGTGCAGAACCAGCGGCTGTACTGGTGGGTGCGTTCATGCGACGACGTGGACTACGGCGACTTCTGGGTGATCCTGCGCCTCGGCCGGAAGGGCACGGTGACCCGCCACCTGGAGACCCGCCGCGTCACCGCCCGCAACCGCCCCGTGCGCTACAGCTTCAGCAAGCCCATCGGGGCGCTGGGGATGGACCCCGGCATGTACCGGTGGAAGCTGTCCGTGCGTGACATCAACACGAACACGGTCTCCCAGACGGGTGGTCCGATACGGATTCCCCCAACGCCCTGAAAGGGCGGTGGATGATCTGACGTATTGGAACCGGCCGAAGGCCGGTTCCGCGACATATGTCGCCGTCTCCGCCTGGCCAGGGTGCGGCTGCGCCCCTGATTGGGGATGGTGCAGGGTGTGAGTCCCCCGAGCCACGGATGGCGAGGTGCAACCTGTGACCAGGCAGGCGCAAGCCGCGGTGGTGACGATCAACTCGCCGGACCCGCCATCCTGAACGGAACCCTGCGAGGGCAACCCTCTAAAACGCGGTGTCTGAGGCCTACGAGACGATCGCGATGACCTGATCCGCCTGCACCGAATCGCCCTCGCTCACCGAGAGCTTGTGGACGGTGCCGGGCTGGTGGGCCACCACCTCGTTCTCCATCTTCATGGCCTCCACGATGCAGAGGACGTCGCCCGCGGCCACCTCCTGGCCCTCGGTGACCAGCACGCGCAGCACCGTGCCCTGCATGGGGGTGACCACGTTCTCGGGTGCGGCGCCGGCGTGGTGCGTCGCCACCTCCGCGGCCCGCCCCGAGGGCTTCCTGCGGGCACGGCCGCCGCCGCCCGCGGGTGCGGCCTGGCTCTCCGGGATGTGCAGCCGCACGCTGAACCTGCGGCCGTCCACCTCGGCGGTGAGGCTGCGGGTCACGGTGGGCTCCGCCTCATCGGCGACGTCGCCGGGCACCGACACGCCCGGGGTCTCCGGACCCGGGATGGGCGTGGGGGTGTCGGCCAGGCGCGCCAGCTCGGCGTGGCATGCGCCGCCGGCGATGAAGTCGGGGTGCTGCAGCAGCCAGCTGTGGAACGGGATGAGCGTGGCGGGGCCCTCCACCACGTACTCGTCGAGGGCCCGCAGCATGCGGCGGCGCGCCGACTCGCGATCGACGTCCCACACGATCAGCTTGGCCACCATGGGGTCGTAGATCTCGGCCACCACCGACCCGGCGCGCACCCCGGAGTCCACCCGGATGCCGGGGCCCGAGGGCTCGCGGTAGGCCGTGATGGCCGCGGGCGCGGGCAGGAACCGCTTGGAGGCGTCCTCGGCGTTGATGCGGCACTCGAAGGCGTGGCCGCGCGGGGCCACCGTGTCCTGGGTGATGCTGAGGGCCTCCCCGGCGGCCACGCGCACCTGCTCGCGAACCAGGTCCACGCCGGTGACCATCTCGGTGATGGTGTGCTCCACCTGGATGCGGGTGTTCATCTCCAGGAAGAAGAACTCCTCACCGCTCACCAGGTACTCCAGCGTGCCGGCCGAGGTGTAGCCCACCGCGCGGGCGGCGCGCACCGACGCCTCGCCCATGCGGCGGCGCAGGTCGTCGGACACCACGGGGCTGGGGGTCTCCTCGATCAGCTTCTGGTGACGGCGCTGCACCGAGCAGTCGCGTTCGCCCAGCCACACGCAGTTGCCGTGGGTGTCGGCCAGGATCTGGATCTCCACGTGGCGGGGCTCGGGCAGGTACCGCTCCAGGTACACCACCGAGTCGGCGAAGAACTTCTCCGATTCGCGGCGCGACCCCTCGAAGGCGTCCTCCAGGTCGTTGGGCCGCATCGCCACGCGGAAGCCCTTGCCACCGCCGCCGGCCGCGGCCTTGACGGCGATGGGGTAGCCGATCTCCTGCGCGATGGCGTGCGCGGCGTCCACGGTGTCCACCGCGTCGGTGACCCCGGGCACGATGGGCACGCCGGCGTCCTTCATGAGGGCGCGCGCGCCGATCTTGGAGCCCATGGCGTCGATGGCCTCGGCGGGCGGGCCGATGAACACGATGCCGGCCTCCGCGCACGCGCGGGCGAACCCGGCGTTCTCGGCCAGGAAGCCGTAGCCGGGGTGGATCGCCTCGGCGCCGCTGCGGCGGGCCACGTCGATCACCACGTCGGCCTTCAGGTAGCTCTCGGTGGCGGGGCCGGGGCCGATGAGGTACGCCTCATCGGCGTGCTGCACGAACAGCGCGTCGCGGTCGACCTCGCTGTACACGGCCACGGAGGCGATGCCCATCTCCCGCAGCGTGCGGAACACGCGGATGGCGATCTCGCCCCGGTTGGCCACCAGCACCTTGCTGAACATCCGCCCTGCTCCTTTTGCCTGTGCCGTCAGTGCCGTGCCGCCGCCAGGTCACGGGCCTGGAGTGGGGTGGCCACGCCCTCCCGCAGCCCCGCCAGCCGCCACGCGGGCACGCCGGCCGGGGTGTCGGGCTCGCCCCCGCCCATCAGGGCCTCCACCGCCGCCGCGATGGCGGCCGCCGCCTCGGGTGGCGGCGAACCCTCGATGGTGAGCCTCATAGCGGGATGTTGCCGTGCTTGCGCTGCGGGGCCGCCTCCCGCTTGGTGAGGCACGCCTCCAGCGCCCGGATGAGCCAGGGCCTGGTCTCCTCCGGCTCGATGACGTCGTCAACGTACCCGCGCTCGGCGGCGATGTACGGGTTGGCGAAGCGCTCCTTGTACTCCTCCACCAGCTCGGCGCGGCGCGCCGCGGCGTCCTCGCCCCGTTCCACCGCGGCCTCCAGCTCGCGCCGGAACACGATGTTGACGGCGCCGTCCGGCCCCATCACCGCGATCTCCGCCGTGGGCCAGGCGGCGTTGAAGTCGGCGCCCAGGTGCTTGCTGCTCATCACGTCGTAGGCGCCGCCGTAGGCCTTGCGGGTGATGACGGTGATCTTCGGCACGGTGGCCTCGGCGTAGGCGTACAGCAGCTTGGCGCCGTGCAGGATGATGCCGCCGTACTCCTGGCTGGTGCCGGGCAGGAACCCGGGGACGTCCACGAAGCTGATCACCGGGATGTTGAAGGCGTCGCAGAAGCGGATGAAGCGGGCCGCCTTCACCGAGGCGTCGATGTCCAGCACGCCCGCCATCGACTTGGGCTGGTTGCCCACCACCCCTACGCTGTGCCCGTTGAGGCGCGCGAAGCCCACCACGATGTTCTGGGCGTAGAGGGCGGCCACCTCGTAGAACTCGCCGTCGTCGGCCACCAGCTCGATGATGCGCTTGACGTCGTAGGGCTTGCTGGGGTTGTCGGGGATGATGGTGGCCAGCTCGGGGGCCTGGCGGTCCACCGGGTCGTCGCAGTCGAAGCCCGGCGGCAGCTCCAGGTTGTTCTGCGGGATGTACGACATCAGCTCCCGCACCATGGCGAGGCACTGCTGCTCGCTGTCGAACGCGAACTGGCACACCCCGGACTTGGTGGCGTGGGCCTGCGCGCCACCCAGCGCCTCCATGGTGACCTCCTCACCGGTGACCGTCTTGATCACCTCCGGCCCGGTGATGAACATGTGGCTGGTCTCGCGCACCATGAAGATGAAGTCGGTGATGGCGGGGCTGTACACCGCACCGCCGGCGCAGGGCCCCATGATCACCGAGATCTGGGGGATCACCCCGCTGGCGCGGACGTTGCGGTAGAAGATGTCGGCGTAGCCGGCCAGCGACACCACCCCCTCCTGGATGCGGGCGCCACCGGAGTCGTTGATGCCGATCAGCGGGCAGCCCATCTTCACCGCCAGGTCCATGACCTTGCAGATCTTCTCGGCGAACACCTCGCCCAGGCTGCCGCCGAACACCGTGAAGTCCTGGCTGAACACGTACACGCGGCGGCCCTCGATGGTGCCGTGGCCGGTGACCACCCCGTCGCCCCACGGGCGGTTGTCCTCCAGCCCGAAGCCGTGGGAGCGGTGGCGGGTGAACATGTCCAGCTCGGTGAACGAGCCGGGGTCCAGGAGCAGGTCGATGCGCTCGCGCGCCGTCAGCTTGCCGCGGGCGTGCTGGCGTTCCACCGCCTTCTCGGTGCCCGCGTGGATGGCATCGGCGCGCAGGTCGCGCAGCCGCTGGCGCTTCTCCTCAACCGACATGCCACCTCGCAGTCTGGACCCGACCCGTGCGTCCCGGACACGGCGGTGTCGGCGGCGAGGCTACCAAAACGCCCGCTGTGACCGGCACTTCGGCCTGCAATCGGCTGCGGATGGCCCGCAATCGCAGTGACGAACGCGCCGATACACGGGGCGCGCCGCAGGGCCTATTGTGTGCGCATCACCGTGCCGGTCGCCGGAGGTTCGTGCATGTTCGTTGGAATCGGGTTCCTGTACATCGTGTGGGTGGCGCTCGCCGTGCTCACGATCATCCTCATGGCCAAGGCCATGCAGGAGAAGGGCGACGACCACCACCACTAGCCGCCGGGTTGCGGCGGGGACGCGTGCTCACGGGACCGTGACCCTGCGCACGCCGTCGGCCGCGGCGGTGTACTACGGCCGTCACCGTGACCCCGGCGGCGCGGCGCGGGCCCACCCGCACGGTGCACGGCAGCACCTGACCCACGGTGACGCGGGCGCGGCACCGGCCCCGCAGCCGGTCGCCCGTGCGCACCTCCACGGTGAGCGTCCCCGCGCGCTCCGCCGACACCGACACGTTCAGCCGGGTGCCGGCGCGGCGCACGTGCAGGGGGCCGGTGCCGAACCCGCCGGGCAGGGCCACGCGGGTGACGCGACGGCGGCCGTCGTCGGCCCGGAGGTGCGCCCACACCACCACGCCCGAGGTGGTGCGCGGGGTCATGGCGCACGAGGCGCTCTGGCCTGCAAGGACCCTGATGGCGCATCCCGCCAGGCGGCGGCCGCGCACCTGGGCGGTGATCACCACGTGCCCGCTCACGCCCACGCGGACGGTGGCGATGTGCGTGCGCCCCCGGATCATCACGCTGGGCCTGCTCATGAGCTGCCCGGGCTGCAGGCCCGCGTCGGGGGACGGCGCCGGCCCGGTGGGCAGCGAGCTGCCGATGCGCACCCGCACCTCGGTCCACGCCGAGGTCCTCGGTGCTGGTGGCGCGGATCACCACCACGCCGCCCGGCGGGATCGTCGCGGGGGCCACGTACCGGCCCGCGGCGTCGATGCGCCCCACCGTATCGTCACCACCCGCCACGCCGTTGACCGACCACACCACGTCCGGGCCCGCGTTGGTCACCACCGAGCGCAGCTGCGCCACGGCGCCCAGCGCGATCGACCGCGGGGCGCCGCCGATGCCCACTGTGGCCAGCTGGTAGTCCACGGTGACGGTGGCCGTGGCCTGCACGGCACCGGCCTGCGGGTCGCCCTGGGCGTCGGTGGGATACGGGACGGTGGTGTCCTCGGCGGTGAAGGTGTCACCGTGGCCGCCCCCGTGAAGTCGGCGGGCGCGGCGTAGGTGACCGCCGACACCCCCGCCGGCAGCAGGTCGCCGGCCGCCACGGGCGCGCCCGCCACCGTGACCGTCCCTGTCGCCGGCAGGGCGGTGATGCGGTACCGCATGGCCCCGGGGACACCGAAGGCCGGGTCGGAGTACGTGGTGGCCGCCAGCGGCAGCCGCACCACGCGGCCGCCCAGCGTGGACGCGGTGGTGGCCGTGGCGACGTAGCCGGGCACCGTGACCTCCTGCGCCGAGAAGGCCACGCCGTTGTTGGATTCGTCCGACTCGCGCACCACGTTGTCGGGGTCGGGCTTGGACGCCAGCCAGTACCTGCCCGGGGCCACATCGGACACGTCCACCCACTGGTAGGCCAGGCCGGCGTCGTACGTGTCGCGCCAGCCGGCCGACACCCCCTCGTGCAGGCCGGTGGCCGCCGGGTCGCCGCGATCGCAGAAGCTGTTCGTGAGCGGGCCGTCGTACACCGCCGACGCCGGTCCCTGCGCGCCGACGTGCTCGATGTCGTACAGGCAGAAGCCCGTCTTGGACCCGGCCTTCACCGGGGCCGAACGGGCGTCGTCCCACAGCGAGTACTGGTCGGCGGCCTGCAGGTGCCAGTGGTTGTGGCCGTCACCGGTGTCGTACAGGAACGCGGGCGCGGTGTCGCCGGGCTGCGAGGGGTACTGCACCAACGGGCCCCCGCCGGTGGGCTGCACGTATTGCGCCATCGTGCCGCCGGTGGGGTCGCCCTGGAAGTCCAGCGGACCCGCCCCGTCGTTGTGGACGTAGCCGTTGAAGCGCATCAGGAGGCGACTCACCGGCTGCGTGCCCCCGGGGAGCACCCCGGTGTAGGGCTGCATGATGGCTCCGTCCGGTGCGTCGCCGACGAGGTCGGGCAGGTCGTACCCGCCGCCGCCGGCCATCGCGCCCGCAGGCAGCGCGGCCGCGGCCGCGGCCGCCAGCACGGACGGAGCACATCAGCGCGTCGCCGCGGTCGCATCACGCTCATCCCCTCACAACGGGGTCAGGGGCCCTGGCGGGACTGGGGCTTCCCTGTCGGGCACGGCACGTCACCTTCAGGAGGGAATCACACGGGGCGGTCCAGCACCACCGAGCGTCCCTGGTTGTCGATGAGGCTCACCGACACGCTCACCGAGCCCGACCCGATGCGACGGACGCAGGTGAGGCTGTGTCCGAGGAGCACGCGGGAGGAGCAGCGCGCCACCACGTGGCCCCGCTTGGTCACCAGCACGCTGAGGCGGCCGGGCCGCTTGGGCGTGACGCTGATGGCCAGGCGGCCGTGGGTGCGCTTGGTGCTGACGCGGCTGAAGGCGCTGGTGCCCACCACCATGGTGTGGGTCTCGGTGCCCGAGGCCGTGGTGAACTGGGTGCGCACCTTCAGGGTGGCCAGGTCGTAGTTCTTGGCCATGTTGATCTTGCAGGTCACCGCCTGACCGGCCAGGGCGTCGCTGGCGCACTTGCCCACGGTCTTGCCGCGGTGCAGCAGCGTGATCACCAGGTGGCCGGCCGAGGGCGGGCTCACCGAGATGGTGATGTGCTTGTTGCCGTTGAGGATGCCCGGCTTCTTGAGCGTGCCGGTGATCTGCGGAATGGACTGCTGGCCGCCGGCCGGCACGATGCTGATCGTGGCCGGGGCCGACTTGGCGCCGATGTCGGCGTTGGAGACGGCCTGCACGGTGACCTTGCCGCCGGCCGGGACCGTGGCGGGGGCGGTGTACAGACCGCCCGCGGTGACGGTGCCCACGCCGGCGTTGCCGCCCGGGACGCCGTTGACCGTCCAGGTGACGCCACCGCTGGTGCCGGTACCCGACACCGCGAACTGCGCCTGCGTGCCAACGGTCATCTGGCCGGGGACGTTGGCCACGTTCACGATGAGGCCGGAGCCGCCCACGTTGATGCTGGCGGTGGCCTGGGCGGGCGCCAGCGGGTACTTGCTGGGGACCGCACCCTGGAAGTTCATGGCCGAGAACGCGAACGTGTCGGTGCCCGAGAAGTTGCTGTTGGGCACGTACGTGAGCTGCGACGTCCCGGCGGGCAGGACGGTTCCGGCCGTGACCACCGCGCCGCCGTTCTTGAGCGTGCCACCGGTTGGCACCGACTCGATGCGGTACCGCAGTGTGCCGACGCCGGCGTAGTTGGCCGGGCCCGGACGGCTCTCGGCGGGCACGCCCACCTGCACGTTGGGGTTGAACTGGAGGCTGGTGAGGTTCACCGCCACCGAGGCCTGACGGAACGTGGCCGAGGACGTCACCGGGGTGGCCCGGTAGCCGGGCACCACCACGGCGGTGTCCGCGTAGCCCCAGGTGTTGTTCTCGTCCTTCTCCTTGATGACGTTGTCCGGGTCGGTGCGCCAGCCCACGTAGTACTTGCCGGGCGCCATGTTGGACACGTCGATCCACTGGTAGTCCAGGTCGGACGAGTACTCGTCCATGTAGCCCTCGGAGATGCCCTCGCGCAGCGAGGTGGCCCCGGACTGGCCCTGGTCACAGAAGTTGAGGCCCGCCGCGACGTCGGTGTACACACCGGACGCGGGACCCAGGCCGAAGTTGTTGTCGGCCTTGACGTCGTACAGGCAGAAGCCCACCTTGCTGCCGGGCATCACCTCGGCCGTCTTGGTGTCGTTCCACAGCCCGTACTCGGCGGCGTGCTGCAGGTGGAAGTGGTTGTGCGTGTCGCTGTGGTCGAACACCACCACCGGCGTGTGGTCGGTGACCTTCACCCACCCCGCCGGGTTGAGGGTGACCGTGGACGTACGGCCGGCCAGATCGCTGGCCGGCGCCGTGGACAGGTACTGGTGCATGCCCGAGCTGCCGGGCTGCGGGTTGCCCTGCAGGTCCACCGGCCCGTCGCCCACGTTGTGGACGTAGCCGTTGAACCGCAGCAGCAGCTTGTCGTCGTCGTAGCTCGAGCCATCCGGCTTGATGTACCGGGCGAAGACGAAGCCGTCGGGCTGGGACTGGGAGTCGGCGACGAGGTCGGGCAGGTACCCGGAGGGGTTGGCGGTGGACGCACCCTGCGCCCACAGGGGGATGGTGACGGCCGTGGCGGCTGCGGCGGCGGTCAGCGAAAGGATGAGCTTGCGGCGACGTTTGAGCATGCGGGGCACCATACGGAGACGGCACCGCGCCGCGCACCCTCCGTACGGTTAGGCCGACCGTTTGCTTTCGTTCAATGAACTGTGAGCATCAGATCACGCACCGCCAGGCGGCCCTGCGGATCACGGAAGACCACGCTGGCCATCACAGGATCGGCGCCCACACCGGTGGGGAGGATCCGCTCGCAGGACAGGGAGGCGTCGGGCAGCACCCGCTGCGCGCAGCGCCCCACCACCACCCCTCGATCGGCGAGGATCAGCGTGGCGAACCCGGGGCGCTGGGGGGTCACCACGGCCCGCACGCGGCGCCCGGCCCGGCGCACGCTGACGCGCCGGAAGCTGGACGGCCCCAGCGTGGACACGGTGCGGGCCACGCGGCGGTGGGCCCGCGTCAGCACCGCCTCGGCCGTGACCGTGGCCGGGTCGTACGGGCTGGGGAGGATGAAGCGGCACGACACCGTCTGACCGGCCAGGGCCCGGTTGGCGCACGTGCCCAGCGACAGGCGGTTGTGGCGCAGCGTCACCCGCAGGGTGCCGGTGACCCCCACCCGGTACGTGGTGGTGACGCGGCGCCCGTTCACCAGCAGGCCGGGACGGGACAGCACCGCGCGGCCAAGCGGCGGCGGCACCTGGGGCACAGGCCCGGTCACCGAGGGGGCCACCACGCGGATGGTGGCGGTGCGCACGGCGCGCGGGTCGTCGGCCGCCGCCACCCGTACCGAGACGGTCCCCCCGGCGGGGACGGCATCGGGGGCGGTGAGCACCCCGCCGGAGCTGATCCTGGCGCCGGTGGCGCTCCACACCAGCCCCCCGCCGTCGGACGCCGTCGCCCCCAGGCGCACCTGCGCGCCGGTGGTGATCTGCCGGGGCACGCCGGTGAGGCTCACCACGGTGATGCCCGACTCCCCCACCACCACCGATGCCGTGGCCACGGCGGGGTGCAGCGGGTAGGGGGTGCCGTTGACGCCCGTGTTGAGCGCCGAGTACGTGAACCCGTCGGCGCCCGAGGCCCCCGTGCCGGGCTGGTAGGTCACCTGCGTGGCCCCCACCAGCAGGCTGCCAACGTGCAGCACCGCGCCATCGGCGTTCCTCAGCACGCCGTTGGCGGGCAGGCTCTCGATGCGGAAGGTGCGGTCGCCCAGCACCGAGCCGTAGTCGTGCACCGCCGGATCCGGGTCGGGAGCGGTCGCGAACGCCGTGGCCTGCAGCGGCACCGCAACCGCCGTGCGGTAGGCGGTGGTGACGGGACCCACCGCCCGCGCCACATACCCGGGCACCACCACCGGGGTGCTGTAGGCGTACCCGTTGTTGGTCTCGTCCGACTCCTTCAGCACGTTGTCGGGGTCCATGCGGGCGGCCAGGTGGTACACGCCCGGCTGCACGTCCGACACGTCCACCCACTGGTAGTCCAGCGTGAAGTCGTAGGTGTCGCGGTAGCCGTCGGTGATGCCCTCGCGCAGCTGCGTGGCCTCCGGCTGGTTCTGGCGGCAGAACGTGCCGGTCACCGCGTCGCCGTACACCGCCACGGCCGGCGCCGCGGGGTCCACCCGCTCGGTGTCGTACTGGCAGAAGCCCACCTTGCTGCCCGGCGCCACCCGCACGGTCTCGGTGGCGTCCCACAGCGAGTACTCGGCGGCGCGCTGCACGTGGAAGTGGTTGTGCGTGTCGCTGGTCTCGAACTTCACCACCGGTGGCCCCACGTCGGTCACCGCCGACCAGCCGCCCGGGTTGCCGGTGGCGTCGCTGTTGCGGGCGCCCGTGCCGTTCCACAGGTACTGGGACATCGCACCCGGCGCACCGGGGGCCAGCTGCGGGTCGCCCTCGATGTCCAGCGGGCCCGCCCCCGCGTTGTGCACGTAGCCGTTGAAGCGGATCAGCAGCGCCGCGTGCCCCTGCACCCGGTCGAAGGTGTCGAAGTGCACGTTGTCCGGCGGGTCGCTCACCAGGTCGGGCAGCAGTGGCGGCGGGCCGGGTCCGGCGTCGGCCCACAGCGGGATGCCCACGGCCGCCGCCGCGGCGGCGCCCATCAGTCCCAGCGCAACTCGCCTGCCCAGCCTCATGCATCCGACTGTACCGCCGTGCGGCGCGGGCACGGGCGCCCGTTCGGCGAGTCGTGTGCCATCCGGGCGAGGGGGCCCGGGCGGGCGGCGGGCCTGGGTTATGGTGTCCCCGTGCCCGCCGACATCGAGATGACCGTGCTGCTGTTCGCCTCGCTGCGCCAGGCGGCGGGAGTGGAGCGCATCACCCTGCGCGTGCCCCTTGGCACCCCCGTGGGCGCGGTGTGGGGGCTGCTGCCGGAGCCGCTGTCCACCATCCCGGTGCCGTCGGCCCTGCGGTACGCGGTGAACGAGCAGTGGGTGCAGCCGGGCACCCACGTGGCCGACGGCGACCGGGTGGCGCTGGTGCTGCCCGTGTCGGGGGGTTGAGCGTGACGCCCCTGGTGCGCCTCACCCGCGAACCCCTGGACGTGACCGAGCTGGTGGCCCACGTCACCCACCCCGACCACGGTGGCATCGCCGTGTTCCTGGGCACCACCCGCCGCGAGGCCGCGCTGCGCGAGGTGGTGGCCCTGGACTACGACGCCTACGTGGAGATGGCCGAGGCCGAGCTCGCCCGCATCGCCGGCGACGCCGCCCGCCACGGCGTGGCGGTGGCCGTGGCCCACCGGCTGGGCCGGGTCGCGGTGGGGGAGCCCTCGGTGGCCATCGCGGTGTCCGCCGGGCACCGCCCGGAGGCGTTCGCCGCCTGCCGGTTCCTGATCGACGAGATCAAACGCCACGTGCCCATCTGGAAGCAGGCGATCTACGCGGACGGCGAGGCCGTGTGGCTCGACGGCGTGTCCGCCCCCGTCCAGTAGGAGGAGACCAGCGATGCCCGAGTTCGACGCACCCGACACCCGCCCCGGCACCACGGTCGTGGACGACCCCATCGTCATCGAGCCCGACCTGGGCGAGGACGAGGAGCTCTGGACCGACGACAGCGGCGAGGACTACAGCGGCTGGTTCTGCGTGCGCACCGACCCGTGGCCCTGCCCCGCCGGCGGCTGCGAGTTCGTGGCCACCCACCTCACCGCCGCCCACCTCATCATCGTGTGGCCCGAGAACGACGACCCCAGCCTGCTGCGCCACTGCGCCGCGGCCCGCGACATCGGGCGCAACCCCCGGGTGGAGACCTACGAGAAGGGCCTGGGCCCGGCCTGCAGCTACTACCAGTGGGACGCGGCCGGCAACCCGGTGCACGCGGTCCGCAAGGGCCCGGGGGACGACAAGCACTACAACAAGAAGTAGGCTTTTTACAGGGTCTTCCTCGCAGGGTTCCGATGCGGATGGCGGGTCCGGCGAGTTCAGCGTCACCACCGCGGCTTGCGCCTGCCTGGTCACAGGTTCCACCTCGCCATCCGTGGCTCGGGGGCCTCACACCCTGCACCGTCCCCAATCAGGGGCCCTCGGGCATCCTGGCCGGCGGAGACTTCGACATGAGGCGCGGACCCGCCTCATTGGCGGGTCCCATCGTTGAGGCTGCCGAGGCGGCAGCAACGCGGAAGACCAACCAGCCGGCCTGATGGGCCCACCTCGTCAAGGTTCCCGAACCGACTGCGACGTGACGTCCCAGTCGCGTCCCTCCACGGCATCCCAGCTGGCCCACGCATCGACATAGGCTGGCCCCAGCTCAGTTGCCCGAAGCACACCGACCGCATATCGGATTGCCTCCGATCGCGAGCCGATGCCGTGCCGAGAGGCGTAGTCATCGAGGAACGCCACATCCGTGTGCGGGAGCGTGAGGCTCAGCTTCATCTCGCCATGCTCTCCGAGGGCTCCAGTGGGAGCAAGCGCGGTGGCCCAGCCTTGCGGCTGGGCCACGCAAACGGCCGAGATCAGGCCTCCGGGTTTGCCGCCGCCGCCGAGATGTCCTTCGCCAGCTGCGCCGCCCGGGCGTCATAGGCCGCCGGGTCCGCCCACGTGCTGCGCGGGTCCAGCAGGCCGTCCTCCACGCCCTCGATGTGCGTGGGCACCTGGAACCCGAAGTTCGGGTCGGTGCGCGACGGGGCGCCGTCCAACGCCCCGCTGAGGGCCGCGCGGATGATGGCCCGCGTGGCCTTGATGGGCATGCGGTGGCCCTCGCCGTACGGGCCGCCGGTCCAGCCGGTGTTCACCAGGAAGGCCGACACGTCGTACCGCTCCAGCCGCTGCTTGAGCATCTCCCCGTACACGGTGGGCGGCTGCGGCAGGAACACCGCGCCGAAGCATGAGGAGAACGTGGCCTGCGGCTCCTTCACGCCCACCTCGGTGCCGGCGACGCGCGCGGTGTAGCCGGCCAGGAAGAAGTGCATGGCCTCCTCCGGCGTCAGCTTGGCCACCGGGGGCAGCACGCCGAAGGCGTCCGCGGTGAGCATCACCAGCGCCGCGGGATGCCCGGCGCGGCCGCTGGGCACGGCGTTGGGGATGGAGGTCAGCGGGTAGGCACCGCGCGTGTTCTCGGTGAGCGAGTCGTCGTCCAGGTCCATCACGCGGGTGGCGTCGTCCATGACCACGTTCTCCAGCACCGTGCCGAACATGCGCGTGGTGGCGAAGATCTCGGGCTCGGCGGCCTCGGAGAGGCCGATCACCTTGGCGTAGCAGCCGCCCTCGAAGTTGAAGACGCCGTCGTCGGCCCAGCCGTGCTCGTCGTCACCGATCAGCGGTCGTTCGCTGTCGGTGGACAGCGTGGTCTTGCCGGTGCCGGACAGGCCGAAGAACACGGCAACGTGCCCGTCGGCACCCACGTTGGCCGAGCAGTGCATGGGCAGCACGCCCTGCAGCGGCATCAGGTCGTTCATCAGGGTGAACGCCGACTTCTTGATCTCGCCCGCGTAGTAGGTGCCACCGATGTTGACCTCGCGCTTGGTGAGGTCCAGCGTGACGAAGTTGGTGGCCCGGGTGCCGTGGCGGGCGGGGTCCGCGTCGAAGCTGGGCGCGTGCAGGATGAGCGAGTCGGGTACCACCCCGGCGCGGGTGGCCGGGTCGATGTCGATGAACATCGTCTGGGCGAACAGGGCGTGCCAGGCGCTCTCGGTGACCACGCGCACGTTGATGCCGTGCTCGGGGTGCGCGCCCACGCGCGAGTCCACCACGTACAGGTTGGGCGCCGCGGACAGGTGCGCCCGCAGGTCGGCGCCGATGATGTCGGCGTTGCCCTGCTCGATGGGCACGTTGACGCTGCCCCACCACACGCGACCCTCGCTGCCCGGTTCGCGCACCGCGAACTTGTCCTTGGGCTGCCGGCCGGTGTGACGACCCGTGGACACCACCAGGGGGCCGCCCTGGGCCAGGCGCCCGTCACCGGCGGCCAACGCGTGCTCGTAGAGCGCCGGTGCCGCCAGGTTCCAGTGCACGGTGCCCTGCGGCGCCAGGCCGTGGGCATCCAGGTCGGTTCGGCCCTTCTCGCCGACGTCGTGTCTCATGTGGCTCCTTCCCCAGGCGGTTGTTTTCCAGTGTCTCCGACAGCGCCGAGCGGCCGCAAGCCACCCAAGAATGCGATGACCACGGCGATCAGCACGCCCAGGCCGGGATGCTGCGCCGCAACCGCAGCACCGGCTGCGGACGATACCGCCCAGGTGCTCAGGCCCCACCATCGCCAGCCGTCCGGGGGAGTCCGCAGGTCGCGCCAGGCCAGAACGCACATCACCACAAGGCCCGGCGACAGCACGGCCATGGCCACCAGGTACCCCAGCATGCGCCCGCTGAAGCCGCTGGCCGCGATGACGAGCCCCACCAC